>CBDDJL010000002.1:0-1742500 GCA_965229715.1 Rhodospirillales bacterium | reverse complement strand
CGCAGGCTCCAATGCCATGGTCGCACCCTCGGCCATTTCGACGGGCTTGGCCGGCGCCGCCATGGCGCCCTCGGGAACCATGGCCGCCTCGATCGCGGCCCGCTCGCGGGCATATTCGTCGGAGGTGATAAACCCGCGGTCGCGCAGGAACTCAAGCCGACGGACCTGATCCGCCGCATCCATCAGTCCATCGGGAGGCAAAGCCGGCGGCGCGACGACAACCGGCGCTGCCGGCATCATTGCATCGAGAATCATGTTGCGCTCCGACGCGTGCTGCGACACGGAAATCGCGCGCAATTCGAGGGCACGACCGATTGCCTGGAGGCGGGTCGAGATTTGCTCGGTTGTCGGGACCGGACGATCGAGTCCCGCCGCCGGTGGCGGGGACGTCAACGGCAACAAAGCGCCGATGTTCGCTTGCCGGCGCGCGCGATATTCGTCAGGCGACAACAATCCCTGATCGCGAAGCGCCTTGAGAGTCGTAAACCGCGAGAGAATGAACTTGTCATCCTCACTCAGGCCGATTTCCGACGGCATCGTGTCCGCCCCTTGCATCATCACACCGCTATCGCCCGATACCTGCCCTGTCGCGCCCTGCGTCGCAGGTTGCATAGGCTGCATCGTCAGTGCACCGCTGACAGGCTGGTTGCCTGCATTCACCATCGACGTATTGTTGATCCGGCCGAGCACGCCGCCACTGTCGAGAAGCGATAGGTTGAGGCTCGCCAACTGCGACACAGGCTGGGTGGCGACGTCCTGAAGAACGACGAACTGAACAGTCTCGGGCGGTCGAATTGCGAGGATCGCCTCATACATCTCCCGCGCTTTCACAATCTGTCCGGTATTTTGATAGAGAATACCGGCGCCAAGCAGCGCATGAACGTTCTTGGGGTCATGCTGCAACGCCTGAAGGAAGTGCGACTCCGCCGTCAGATAGTTTCCTTTGGCCAGTTCGGCGATGCCGAGCTCGGCGGCATTGCTGCTCGTCTGGAAAGGCGTCTGCTGCCAAAACGAGCTGTCGAAGAGACCCCCGCCCTGGCTCACCGCGCCGCAACCGGACAGTGCGATTACAGCGAACAAGAGGATCGTTCTGAAGTGTCGTTTCAACGGCAAAACCGTGGGTCCCCGAATTGATCTGGCCGCAACCGGCGGCTTGCGGGCCGTTCTCGACCCGATAACCAATTATAGGTCACCATATATCGTGTCTCAACATAAACGCATGCACTATCGATTGGGCCTGACAATAGATGGTGTGGTACGGTCAAACAGCAGGCGGAATCCAATCGGACCGTTTGCCGAACGCGGTCGACCACTAGACAAGCGTGCACTCCATAAAAATGGGGGATTTCAAGTCGTTACGGTCACGTGAAGGGCGGTCAACGAAACCCATGCGGCGATAGATATCGCGCGCGGCCGTAAGCTTTTCGAAGGTCTCGAGACCGACCGAGCGGTACCCGGCCCTGGCGGCCCAGTCGAGCGCCGCTTCCGCCAAACTTCGGCCGAATCCGTTGCCGCGCCACGAATCGCAAACGTAGAGCCGCTTGATCTCGCACGCGCCGACGATGCCGTTCAACGGCTGGATCCCGACCAAGCCCACGACATCGGACCCGACACGCCCGATCAGCAGTTCGCCATCGGGTGGTGCATAACGCCCCGGTAACCCGGCGAGTTCGCCTTCGAATCCGTCGAAGCACACCGGCTCGTCGAGCCAGGCCTGGTAAACCCTGAACAGGTGTCGGACGGCTTCAAAGTCCTCGGCAGTCCGCGCCGGTACGATCTCCAGTGACACCATTGCCTCCCGGTTTACTGGTAGCGGAACGCTCCTTCTATACACGTCCTCGCCGCACCGGCAACATCCACCCGATCACCATGGACCCGGCACCGGAGTTCTCCGCCACGGGCAGAGACTTGATGGGCAAGCACGCGATCCCGGTCGAGACGCGCACACCAGTAAGGCGCAATGACACAATGCGCCGAACCGGTCACCTGATCTTCCGGAATACCGGCATTCGGCGCAAAGTACCGCGAAACACAATCGACGCCATCGATATCGCCGGGCGCCGTAATGATCAGCCCGTCGCCTTCGAGGCCGGCAATGACATCGAGCCGCGGTGTCCAATTCCTTACAAACTGCGCATCGTTGAAAACGGCCATGTTCATCCCGTCCCCGGGGCGGTCCTGTAGGTAGTCGGCCGGCGCGATATCAAACACATCGCGAAGCGCTGGCGATAACGCCCCCGGCACTGGCTGGCGATTCGGCAAGTCCATGACGTAACTGTCCGTCGAACGGGAAACGCTGAGCACGCCGCTGCGGGTTGCAAATCGAATGACGTCCGCCGACCAGTCGAGGTGATCGAACAATACATGAGCACTGGCCAGGGTCGCATGACCGCACAGATCGACCTCGATTGCCGGCGTGAACCAGCGAAGATCCATGTCCGCGCCGTCATTCGCCGACGGTAAGAAAAATGCCGTCTCGGAAAGATTGTTTTCGCTGGCGATGGCCTGCAGCACATCGTCACCAAGCCATGTTTCGAGCGGGCAAACGGCTGCCGGGTTGCCGCCGAAGATCCGGTCGGTAAACGCGTCGACCTGAAATAGCGGGAGCGTCGTCATGCGTCGAACACCACATTGACGCGCCGGTTGTGGCGGCCCTTGTTCTCGATCTTGCTGACCCGCACGCGCCCGATCTCGGCGAGCGAGCGGACGTGGGTGCCGCCGCATGGCTGAAGGTCGATCCCGTCGATCTCCATTAACCGGACATGCCCCTGCCCGGACGGCGGCCGTACGGTCATGGTCTTGATCAGCTCCGGTTGCGCGGCCAGTTCCTCGTCCGTAATCCAGCGCGCTGATACCGGATGATCGGCGGCAATCAGTTCGTTCAGACGGTCCGTGAGTTCTTCTTTGTCGAGCTTCGTATCCGGCAGATTGAAATCCACGCGGCTTTTCTCGGCGCCGACCGCAGCACCGCTGATCTCGCCATCGACGGCGGCACAAACCAGATGCAATAGCGTGTGCATGCGCATATGAGCGAAGCGGCGGCCCCAATCGATCGACATCTCGACCGTATCGCCGACCGATAAACCGTGGTCTGTTCCGTTCGCAACGACATGCAGGATGCCGTCGTCGCTTTTTCGCGTATCGGAAATCGCGATATCGCCGCTTGCTGTTCGTAGCATGCCGGCATCGCCGGGCTGCCCCCCACCTTCGGGATAAAACACCGTTCGGTCGAGAATGATGCCGTCCTCTTCAACGGCAACGACGGTCGCCTCGCAACTCGTCAGATAGGCGTCTTGGCGAAACAGTTCTTCAGTCATCGAGATCCTCCCGTTCCAGGATTGTTCGGAACAGGCGCCGGTCCGCGTTGCCGCCGGACAGAATAAGCCCGACGCGCTGGCCGGCGCGGCGGTCCCGTTCCTTCATCAGCGCTGCGAGCGAAGCGGCACCGGCGCCCTCGGCGATATTGTGAGTATCGACGAAGTAGTGTCGCATGGCAGCGGCGATCTCATCTTCGCCAACCCGCACAATGTCGGCCGCGCCATCACGGATGACCAAGAGCGCCTCGGCATTGGGAACGCGGCAGGCCATGCCGTCGGCGATGGTGTCGGCGGAATTGGTCGAAACCGGTTCGCCCTGTTCGAAGGAAAACGCATACGCCGCCGCGTTTTCGGCAACGACACCGACAACCTCGGTCTTGAGCCCAAGGGCGTCACGGGCCGAGATCACGCCGCAGATTCCAGAACCCAATCCGATCGGCACGTAGACGACGTCGAGATCCGGTTGGTCATCGAAGAACTCGAGTGCGTATGTGCCGACGCCCGCGACGAGACGATCGTGAAACGATAGCATGAAATGAAGGTTTTGCTCTTCTGCGGCCGCTGCAGCATGCTCCAGCGACGCCTGAAAATCGTGGCCGTGAACGACGAGTTCGGCACCGAACGCTTCCATGGCCGCGTTTTTTTCCGGATTGTTGCCGTGCGGAACGGTAACGACGGCGCGGAGGCCGTTGACGCGCGCGGCAAAGGCGACGCTCTGGCCATGGTTGCCCCGCGTCGCAGCCATGACGCCGGAAATATCGGAGGTTTCGCGGCGGAGTGCGTCCATATACACCAATCCGCCCCGTACCTTGAAGGCGCCGATCGGTGTGTGGTTCTCATGCTTAACCCAGACTTCGCAAACGGTACGCTTGGCCAATAGCGGCCAGGTAATCGTCGGCGTCGGGCGCAGATGGCGGTTCACCACGCCTTGAGCCGCACGAAGTTGGTCCAGAGTTGCTTTCATGCGCCTACATTGCCGTATTGCAACTGGATGGCAAGTCGTCGAAAACCAGCATCACCGCCAGAACGGCTTATCCGCTTCGCGCATGGCATCAGCATGACTAACGCCGATATCGGTGAGCAGCCGATCGTCGAGTTCGCGCAGTGCAGCACGCTGCCGGCCGCGCTCGAGCATGGTCATCATTGTCAGCATCATGGTTTCGGCGAACCGGCCAAATGCCAAATCGCCGGTCGAGCCGAATGCCCGGTTGGGGGATCGTGTCTGCGTAAACATTGTCGGTCTCCGGTTATTGCAAGGTTGATACAAAGTTGATTTAATTTTGATACAATCGATACATTTTAAAATATTGTTGCAATGTAATTTTCGCAATGTAATTATTGTCACCATGACAACTTGGCTGCCCGATATCGCAACCCGACAGGGCCCGAAGTATCTTGCGATCGCCGATTCAATCGGCGAGGCAATTGTCGCAGGTACGCTGCCGACGGGGGCGAAACTGCCGCCGCAACGAAACCTCGCATACGATCTCGGCGTGACGCTTGGCACGGTGACCCGAGCCTATCGGGAGGTCGAGCGACGCGGACTTACCGGTGGCGAAGTCGGGCGCGGCACTTTCGTTCTGGGCGACCGCCGTTCGCAAAGCGACGCCTTCATCTCGCAGATTCCCGAATCGCCGGGTACGATCGAGTTAATCCATGCAACGCCGATTGCGCTACCGGCTGGCGGGCCTTTGGCGCGCACCCTTCATGCCATTGCCGACAATGCCGGCGTCGACCGTCTTCTCGACTATCAGTTCAACACCGGCATGGACGATCACATCGATGCCGGCGCACGATGGCTCACGTTGTGCGGGATGGAGACGGAGTCGGACAACGTGACCCTGACGTCGGGCGCGCAACAGGGCGTTCTTGCCACCCTGATGGCGACCGCCGAACCAGGCGACACCATCCTCGTTGAAAAACTGACGTTCCCGGGCGTCATCCATCTTGCCCGAACGTTGGGCTACAGACTGGAAGCCGTGGACATCGACGAACGCGGCATCGTGCCCGACAGTCTGGAGCACGTCGCCCGGCGCACCGGCGCGAAGATCCTTTATTGCATGCCGACGTTACACAACCCCACCGTGGTCACGATGCCGGAAGAACGCCGGCACGCAGTCGCGGACATCGCCAAACGCTACGGGCTCGTGGTCATCGAAGACGATATCTGGGGACCCCTTGCGGAAACCGGCATCCCCCCGCTCGCCCACATCCTTCCGGAGCAGACGGTCCATGTTTCCAGCCTGTCGAAGTGCCTCGCCGGCGGATTCCGAATTGGTTATCTGCGGGCTTCACGCGCGCTGACGCGGAAAATCCGCACCGCCATGCGGATTATCTCCTGGATGCCGGCGCCGCTGATGGCCGAAGTGGCGCGCCGCTGGATCGTTGACGGCACCGCCCATACGGTCATCGACTGGCAACGCAAAGCAACCGCCCGCCGAGTCAGTATCGCGCGCAAGCATCTCAAGGACTTCGACCTAACTGCACACGATAGCGCGCATCACATGTGGTTGAAGCTTCCCGGCGATTGGTCCGGCGACAACTTGAAGCGCGAACTCGACGACCGTGGTGTTCGTGTCCTCCCGGTCGCGACGTTTTGTCCTGCAAGCCTGACGAAGGAACCTGCTGCGGTTCGACTAGCGATCGGTCAGCCGGCGGATGAAGATCGCCTCGAACGCGCGCTCGAAATCATCAGTGAAACGCTCAACGGCCATCAGCACCGCGATGAGGTCGTTATCTGAAACTCAGTCCCGAACCGTGTGGGCATGGTTGAGCGGGCCATGTCCGTGCCCGAAACCGGGCGCCATTCGTATTGCCTCAAGAACGTATGAACGGGCGCGTGCGACTGCATCCCGCAGCAGCATCCCTTGCCCCAATCCAGCCGCGATCGCCGAGGCCATCGTGCAGCCGGTTCCGTGGGTATGTCGGGTCTCGATGCGCGCGCCTTCGAACGTCTCAACCGTGCCATCGGTACTGACGAGCACATCGACAACACGGTCGCCATCGGCCTCGATATGTCCGCCTTTCACCAAGGCGGCACCGGGTCCCATCGCCGTGAGAGCATGACCTGCACGGACTGCGTCTTCGGTAGTGTCGACGGCGAACCCCGTCAACACGGCAGCCTCCGGGGCATTGGGCGTGATAATCCTGGCGCGCGGTAAAACGCGGTTGCGAAAACCTTCGACAGCGTCTTCCTCGAGCAATGCCGCGCCGCCTTTTGCAACCATCACCGGATCGACGACAAGCGGTACCGTCGGCGCATGCTCATCAATGGCCGCCATAACCGCATCGATCACGCCGCGGCGATGCAACATCCCGGTTTTCAGGCAATCGGCGCCGAGATCGTCCATCACCACTCTGATCTGATCGGCGACAAACCCGGTCGGCACTTCATAAATGCCGTGGACGCCCACGGTGTTCTGCGCGGTCAGTGCCGTTATCGCGGTCATCGCAAAGCCGCCAAGGGCAGTGACCGTCTTGATATCGGCCTGAATTCCCGCCCCGCCGCCGGAATCGGAGCCGGCAACGATCATTACGCGCCCGGTCATTGCCGTCATGATCTCAGGTGCCGGCCCGCTCGATGACGTCGGCAATCTCGTCGACCACGGCTGCGATCATGTCGGCGTCGTCGCCCTCGGCCATGACCCGGATAACGGGCTCGGTTCCCGATGGTCGAATCAGCAACCGGCCGGAATCCGCCAGTCGCCGTTCGCCGCTCTCGACCGCGTTCTTCACCGACGAATCCATGAGCGGTGCCCCACCGTTGACGCGTACGTTTTTCAAAATCTGCGGGACCGGTGCGAAAACGCAACAAACCTCGCTCGCCGGCCGTCCGCGATCGACGAGCACCGCCAAGATCTGCAGGGCGGCGATCAGACCGTCTCCGGTCGTGGAATAATCGCTGAGTACGATATGACCGGATTGTTCGCCGCCGAGATTGAAACCGTGCGTCCGCATATGCTGAACGACATAACGATCGCCGACCGACGTACGCTGCAATGTCAGTCCGCCTGCTTGCAAGTGACGCTCAAGCCCCAGGTTCGACATCACCGTGGCGACGACGCCGCCGCCCGTGAGCAGGCCATTGGCGTTCCAGCGCTCGGCAATCAGGGCCATCAGCTGATCGCCGTCGACAAGATTGCCGTTCTCGTCCGATATCAGAACCCGGTCCGCATCTCCGTCAAGCGCGATACCGATGTCGGCGCCGTGGGCGACGACCTGTTCGCGCATGTAGGCGGTATCGGTCGAACCGCATCCCTTGTTGATGTTGAAACCGTCTGGACTGACGCCGACCGGCACGACCTCTGCGCCGAGCTCCCAGAGAACCTCGGGCGCAACCTTGTATGCAGCGCCGTGTGCGCAATCGATGACGACCTTGAGGCCGTCGAGCGTGAGGCCACGGGGGAACGTTTGTTTGGCGTACTCCGTATACCGCCCGCCGGCGTCCTCAAGCCGCTTAGCCCTTCCGAGTTTTGCCGGTGCGACGAGGTCACTCGGCGGCCAATCGTCCATTAGAGCTTCGATCTCATGCTCGACCTCATCGCTCAACTTGAAACCGTCCGGTCCGAAAAGCTTGATCCCGTTGTCCTCGAACGGGTTGTGCGAGGCCGATATCATGACACCCAGGTCCGCGCGCAGGCTGCGTGTCAGCATAGCCACCGCCGGCGTCGGCATCGGCCCGACCAGGATCACGTCCATCCCCATGGAAACGAAACCGCTAGTGAGCGCAGGCTCGAGCATGTAGCCCGAAATCCGGGTATCCTTGGCGATAACTACACGGTGTCTGTGATCGCCGCGTGTAAAGTAAGCCGCGGCGGCGGTACCGACCTTGAGCGCCGTTTCTGCGGTCATCGGCATGGTATTGGCGGTCCCGCGAATGCCATCGGTCCCGAAGAGTTTTCTGGAGCGGTTATTCAATGAGAGTCGTCCATGGTGAAGTCGTCGAATCGCTGCAGTTTACCAGACCGGCCCACCCAACCGTGATCAAAGTTTATGACGCGGCTGTAACAGCGCTCTGGATGGCCAGCGCCTGACGCGTCTCGGCGACGTCGTGTACGCGGAAAATCTGCACACCTTTGGCAGCTGCGCCCAGTGCGGCGGCGATCGAACCCGCGACGCGTTCCTTTGGCGCCTCACCAGCACTGAGTTTGGCAATGAAACTCTTGCGCGAAACCCCGAGCACTACGGGATAGCCAGATGCGACAAAAAGGTCGAGATTCTTGAGCAGGCTGAGATTGTGATCGACCGTCTTGCCGAAACCGATACCCGGATCAATGGCGATTTCGCCAACCGGTACGCCGGCCGCAGCACATTCGTTCGCCCGCGCCTGCAAATGCTGAAGCACGTCCCGTACAACGTTGTCGTAAATCGGGTTTGCCTGCATGGTTTGCGGTTCGCCCTGCATATGCATCAGCATCACCGATACGCTGCCGTTCGCGACCACACCCAGCGCACGTGGATCATGCCTCAGTGCCGTTACGTCATTAACGATCCGTGCGCCCGCGGAAATCGCCGCCTCCATGGTCGCCGCATTGCGCGTATCAATAGAAACCTTTGCGCCCGCACTGGCGAGGCGTCGAACAACCGGCTCGGTTCTTGCGATTTCGTCCTCGATAGAAACCGGCTTGGCGCCGGGACGTGTCGACTCGCCGCCAACGTCGACAATCTCCGCTCCCTCGTCCATCAACCGAAGACCGTGTGCGACGGCATCCTCGAAGCCGTAAGCGTCGCCTCCGTCCGAGAAGCTGTCAGGTGTCGCGTTGACCACACCCATGATGACGGGATGGTCCAACGCAATACCGGCGAAGCTTGGCGTCATGAAATGTGCTACCGGTTCACGGTGGCGGCGATCAACCTTCGGGTTGCGGTTTCGGCTCCATACCGCCGCCAGGCGCACCCTTTGGCCGGCTACCGCTCGACGGCACCGACGAACGTTTGCCGTTCGATGCATCACGAGGCGGCTCACCGCCACTGTCGGGCCGCACGATGTCTTCGCCGCGAATCAACGCATTGACCTCATCACCGGAGAGCGTCTCGTATTCCAGCAGGCTCTTGGCAATCTTGTGCAGATCGTCGACGTGTTCGGACAGGACCTTGCGCGCAGTCTCTTCGGCCTCCTCGATGAGCTGACGGACCTCGCGATCGATCGCCGCCGCGGTCTCATCCGAAACATTCTTTTGGCGCGCCACGGAGTGGCCGAGGAAGACCTCTTCCTCGTTGTCCGCATAGCGCAACGGTCCGAGTTCATCGCTGAAACCGAACTCGGTCACCATGCGACGAGCAATGCCGGTCGCCTGCTGAATATCGTTACCGGCGCCGGTGGTGATGTTTTCCTCGCCGAAGATCAATTCCTCGGCAACCCGTCCGCCGAAGGCCATGGCGAGACGCGATGTCAGTTCGGTCTTGGTCTGACTCAGCTTGTCGCGTTCGGGCAGCGACATGGTGACGCCGAGTGCGCGACCGCGTGGAATGATCGTGACCTTGTGCAGCGGATCGTGCTTTGGCACATGCAGCGCGACGAGCGCGTGACCGGCCTCGTGATAGGCCGTCAATTCCTTTTCCTCGTCGGACATGACCATGGAACGGCGCTCCGAACCCATCATGACCTTGTCCTTGGCGTCCTCGAATTCGGCCATGGTGACGACACGCTTGTTGCGGCGCGCGGCCAGCAATGCAGCCTCATTCACAAGGTTGGCGAGGTCGGCACCAGAAAAACCGGGGGTCCCGCGGGCGATCGTGCGAGCCTCAACGTCCGGCGCCATCGGCACCTTGCGCATGTGGACCTTGAGAATCTGCTCGCGGCCGAGAATATCGGGGTTCGGCACGACAACCTGGCGGTCGAAACGGCCCGGGCGCAGCAGTGCCGGATCGAGCACGTCCGGCCGGTTGGTTGCGGCGATCAGAATGACGCCTTCGTTTGATTCGAAACCGTCCATCTCGACCAGCAACTGGTTGAGGGTCTGCTCGCGCTCGTCGTTACCGCCGCCGAGACCGGCGCCACGATGACGGCCGACCGCATCGATTTCGTCGATGAAGATGATGCAGGGCGCGTTCTTCTTGCCCTGCTCGAACATGTCGCGCACACGGCTGGCGCCCACGCCGACGAACATCTCGACGAAGTCGGAACCGGAAATGGTGAAGAACGGAACGTTGGCCTCGCCCGCAATGGCGCGCGCCAACAATGTCTTACCGGTTCCCGGCGGGCCGACCAGTAGACATCCCTTCGGGATCTTGCCACCGAGACGCTGGAACTTCTGCGGGTCCTTCAGGAACTCGACGATTTCCTCGAGCTCGGTCTTGGCCTCTTCGATTCCGGCGACATCGTCGAAGGTTACCCGGCCGGTCTTTTCGCTGAGCAGCTTGGCCCGCGATTTGCCGAAGCCCATCGCCTTGCCGCCGCCGCCCTGCATCTGACGCATGAAGAAAATCCAGACACCAATCAACAAGAGCATCGGGAACCAGGAGATCAGGATACCCCAGAGCGTCGGTGAGTCATCTTCCGACGGCACGGCGCTGACCCGGACGCCCTGTTCGCGGAGACGATTGATCAGTTCGGGATCGTCGGGTGCGTAGCTGCCGAACAAACGGCCGTCGCGATAATGGCCGGTAATCTGCTGGCCCTGGATGGTGACATCCCGAATATCGCCCGACTCAACGGCGGACAGGAAGTCGGTATACGCGAGACTGTCCTGAGGCGCGCGCGGAGCACCGCCCTGGAACAAATTGAACAGCGCGAAGACCAGTAGACCGATGATGATCCAGAGAGCGAGATTGCGACTGAAGTTCAAAGGACCGTCCTTTCGACTGATGCGCGGCCGGGTACCCTGTATTATCGGCCTTATTCTACCAAGAGAGATAGTTCATTCAGGCCCGGAAGCAATGAAAAAACGCGCTTTCGTCATGGGTTCCGGTGGATTAGGCCGGATTTCGACCGTCAAATCGCCACGAGAGGCGTTTTTCCCACCCCCGAATCCCATCTGCGGGGCACAAACGACGGCACCGTCGGCCCACAATGCCGGAAGAGAAAGCCGCGCCTGATAAGGGATGGCCTTGGTCAGTTCCAGGTCGATATCGGCCTTGATCTGGCGCCATCCGTCCTCGCCCAACGCCGCCACGGCATACAATGCAGCCGGCACACCAGCGTCGAGCCGAATGCGATAACGCCCGTCCCAGATGACATTATCGCCCGGACCGATAGCAACGGGCGGACCGACGCCCGCCATTTCCCGGCAGATCAACAACCAACGTCCTTCGGCGATCAGCCGGCATCCCGCAATCGTTCCACCTTGGAAGCCGCGGCCGCTGAATCGCGCGCAAAGCCGGTCAAGCTTGCGCCCGCCGGCAACGTGGGGCCGGCCGGCAACGCTGCGCACGACCCGGCCGACGATCCGTCTTTGCATTGCAGGCGGCACGGCTCTCAATGCGTCGCCGTCGAGCCGGGCAAAGCCGGCTGCATCCCAGAAGACGAGCGATGCGATTTGCGATGCGGTATCGTCCTCGGCAGCGGCTCGCTCGGTGGCAGCGGCACGTGCTCGATGAACAGTCGCATCGACCTCGCCTGCCGGCCGGTCGACGAGCGCCAGACGAATGCGGACCCGTTCGAAGCGACGGTCGACATTCGATGGATCATCGATCCACGATTGCTCCGCGCTTTGCAGAAATGCCTCGATACTCGATCGGGCGTATCCGAGCAAAGGCCGAAGAATACGCGTCTGTTGCATCTCGACGATTGCGCTCATACCGGCGACCCCGTCTCCGGTGGGGGTTCGTGCAGCCCGCATGGTGACGGTCTCCGCCTGATCGTCGCGATGATGTCCGAGTAGCAAATGCAGCGCACCATGTTCGGCGCACCAATCCAGCAGCAACCGCCGGCGGGCGTCTCGCGCACTCGCCTGAACGCTTCCTGTGGCCGAAGCACCATGCCGCCAGACAAGTGCATGGTGCTCGATATCGTGGTCCGACATGATGCGGCCGACCGTCCGCGCCTCGTCCGCCGATGCGGCTCTCAGTCGGTGATCGACCGTCAGGGCGATGGCGCGCCCGCCGCGCCCGCGCGCCCAGTCATCGGCCAACAGAACCAGCGCCAGGCTATCGGCGCCGCCGGAAACGCCGACGACGAGCAACGGAGCCGTCTCAAACGGACCAAGCACGGCCATCGATTCAGCAAAGCTTTGCGGGGTCAGACTATTCCCAAGACTGCATGTCCCAATGCCGGGGTTCAGCCGCTGCCGCAGGCATTTCGCGCACGCTCACGATCAAGCTTCGTGGCGATGGCGGCGGGCGGCTGCGGGAACTCCTGCGCGAGCTTGGCAAATGCCGCGCAGGCCTCGGCTTTCTTGTTCAGGTTGCCAAGCGCCATGCCTAGCTTCAATAAGGTGTCCGGCGCTTTGGGGCCGCTCGGCGCAAGGCGGTAGGCCTCGAAAAAAACTTCGGCGGCCCGCACGAATTCGGAACGGACATAATAGGTTTCGCCCAGCCAGTAACGAGCATTCGACGTCAGATCATGCTCCGGATGCGCATCGACGAAGGCTTGCAGCGCTGCGGCCGCCTCTTCGAATTTGGCCTGACGCAAGAGTGCGAATGCCTGGGCATACTGATCCTGCGGCGTGAGCGCAGCCACTTCGGTCTCGGCGGCGTCCCCGTTATCGGTCGCAGCCTCGTTTGCGGCCTCCGGCGCGGCGAGTTCCTGACCGCTCAAATCCTCGCCACCGTTCGTTTCGCTCGTTGCGGTTTGCGTTTCGACACCGACTTGATTGAGTTGGTCCTCGGTGATCGTGCCGAGAATTCCAGATCCCTGTTGCGTTTGCGGCGTTACGGTTTGAGTTGCCGACCCCTCCGGCACCGGCAGCAGCCCATCGCCCGTGGCCGACGATCCGAAAGTCCCTTGCGACTGTGTCTGGGCTTGAGCTTGGGTTTGAGCCTGAGACTGGGGCATGCCGCCTCGTTCAAGTTCGCTGAGTCGAAAATCGACATCGCCGATCAGGGTATCGATCCGTGTCGTCAATTGAGAAATCTGAAAGCCCAGCTCTTCGACACTGCCCGTCACGGCCCTGAGGTCGTTTTCAAGAGCTGTGATCCTGGCATCGAGATGGGCGACACCGGCGTTACTGGGGCTCGCGCTGCCGGACAGTTGCGCACCGGCGCTATCTGCAGCCTGCTGAGTCGCCGCAGACGATCCATCCCGTGCGACCTGAACGTTGAGGGTTCGGATATCACGCTCAAGACGTTCAATGCGATCCAGCAATGTCTGCAGATCCTGGGCGGCAACGGGCGTGCCGCCCGATAAAACAATGGCGGCAAAGACAGCGGCGACGAGCGTAACTGTCCACCCACCTGTTTTATGATTTGCAACCCGCGTCATGTGAAATTCCGCCATGTCCCTGATCCTGTCGTCTTGCGGAGGACCGTACCGTGAACTGCGTTCCGGGCAAAATTATGGCGTTGCGGGGAGATCGCTCAGCGGACCCCGCAACGCCACAATGAAACACGATAATCTGCGTTAGCTGCCAGCGCCGCCGACAACCGTCACCGCGCGACGGTTCTGGCTCCAGGCATCCTCATTCGAGCCGAGGGCGACCGGGCGCTCTTCGCCGTACGATATCGTGCGAATGCGGTCCGGGCTGACGCCCAGGGCGACGAGGTAATCCTTTGCGGAGTTCGCACGGCGCTCACCGAGGCCGAGGTTGTACTCACGGGTGCCACGCTCGTCCGCATGACCTTCGACGGTCACGACGACGTTCTGGTAGGTCTTCAACCAAGCCGCCTGCTTCTCAAGAGTAGCGCGCGAAGACTGGTCCAGGTCGAAGCGGTCGAACCCGAAAAAGACGCGATCGCCGACGTTGACCACGAGATCCTCCTGCGAGCCCGGCTGCAGGCTGCTGGAAGAAACCGAGGACGACGAACCGGAGCTGGCCGACGAACCGCTGCCCGAGGCAGAGTCATCGGATTCCGGGGCGGTCTCGCACGCCGCGACGAGCGCGACGGCAGCCAATATGCTCAACAGTTTCAAAGGCATTTTGTCTCCCCCCTTATCGGAGTTGTTGACGAGAATGGCACACGAAGTGCCGTGACGATCACTGCAACCAAACGGACATGAAACAGTGACGTCCGGCCTAAGTGCTTTGAATCGATTTAATAATGGCTAAACAGCCCTAATCCAAGCACTTTCTTGTACATGCGCAAAGTGCCGACCGTAATCGACGATTACGGAATCAATGGTGACCACGCCGGATCGGACGCGTCGCAAAGGGTGATCAGTTCCCGCTCATTGTAACCGGTCAGGTCAATCGTGAACAGGCGGGTGCGACCGCCTGTGCCGTCCGCATTTGTGCGGCCCTTGCGGAAGAACATGAGAACCCGGCCGTTCGGCGCCCAGGTTGGCGCCTCGATCTTGAAGTCCTCAGCCAAGAGCCGCTCGCCGGAACCGTCAGGTCGCATGACGCCGATAAAGAAACGGCCGCCGGTCTGCTTGGTGAACGCAATCAGATCGCCGCGCGGCGACCAGACCGGTGTCGAGTAGAGGCCTTTGCCGAAGCTGATCCGGCGCGCGTTGCGTCCCGAATTGTCCATCACGTAGATTTGCTGACTGCCGCCACGATCGGACGTAAACGCCAGAAAACGACCGTCAGGGGAGTAACTGGGCGACGTATCGATGCCGGAATGCTGGGTCAGACGGCGGATTTTACGGGTCGCGAGATCAAGCGTGTAGATGTCCGAATTGCCGCTTTCGGCAACGCTCATCACGACCGATTTGCCGTTCGGAGCAAACCGTGGCGCAAACGACATTCCGGGAAAGTCGCCGACGACCTCCTGATGGCCGGTATCGATGTTATAGATGTAAACCCTGGGGACCTGCGAATGGTACGACATATAGGTGATTTCCTGCAGGGTCGGCGAAAATCGCGGCGTCAGAACCAGGCTCGAGCCGTCGGTCAGAAAGCGGTGGTTCTCGCCATCCTGATCCATGATCGCGAGCCGTTTGCCAAACGGGTTTAGCGGCGTCGTCGCCCGGCATGCGCCGTTCGCGCTTTGCTGCGCGATGTAGACGATGCGGGTATCGAAATAGCCGTCCTCGCCGGTCAGACGCTTGTAGATCGCATCAGCGATGATGTGCGCCACACGCCGCCAGTTGTCGGGCACCGTAAAATAGGCGAGACCGACCATCTGCTGTTCGGCGAACACGTCCCAGAGGCGAAATTCGACACGCAAGCGGCCGTCGGCGACCATCTCGGTCCGCCCCTGAACAAGCGCCTGTGCGTCGATCACCCGCCAGTCGCCGAACCGCGGCAAACTATCCATGGCATCGGTTGCTTCAATAAAGGCGCGCGGATCGATCGGCCGGAAAAGACCGGAACGTTCCAAGTCGGCTGCAATCACGCCGGAGATATTGCGGCCGAACTCCGCTTCTTCCGGCCGTTGACCGGAGAACGGCGTGATCGCGATCGGCAGCGGCTCCACGGTTCCCCGCGTGATATCGATCTTGAGTTCGGCATAGGCCGGAACCGCGGCAACGCAAAACGAAACGAATAGAAAAGCAACGGCAAGCCTGAGGGTTTTCGTGATCACAGCATTCCACTCGGGTCGAAGTTAAGGGTCATGGTCCGCCACTGCTGGTATTGGTCTAGCGGCAACGGAAACGGCTGACAACGCGGATTTTTCACGGCGCGAAGCGCACTTTCCGCGGCGGCTCGGAACGCCTGATCGGAAAACGCCCGGTCGATATCGACGATTGCCGCGTTGCCGACCGTCGCGTCCGGGTTCATATCGACCCTGATCTCGATGATCAACTCTTCGGCATTCTTGGCGCCCGCCTGAAGATTCCAGCACGGTCTGATTCTCTCGCGCACCGCCTCGATGGTGCTGATCGAAATGGGCTTTGAGGGATCGGCCTTCTTTGTCGACGTCACCTTCAGGGCTTCGGCGATCTGATCCTCGAAACTCGGCTCGTCCGAAGCCGGTTTCTCGTCTTCCGGTTCGTTCACCGGTGCCTGCTGTTTCAGGTCTTCAAGCGTTTTGAGGACCGACGCCAGCGGGTCCGGCGGCTTGGGCGGTTCCGGTTTGCGTTCCGGTTTGGCTTCGGCAATGGCTTTGGCGACCTCCGGCTCAGGTTCCGGCTCCGGTTCGGGTTTTGGTTCCGGTTTCGCATCCGGTTCGGGAAGCGGTTCTGGCTCGGGTTCGGGTTCGGGCGCGATCTCGGGCTCCGGCTCAGGCTCCGGTCGGGGCGGCAGCGCTGCAACTTCAGGCTCCGGTTCCGTTGGCGCAGGTTCCGGTTCGGGTTCTGGCTGGGCGACCGGCTCAGGCGTTGCTTGCGGTTCCGGTTTCGGCGCTGGCGGCGGCGGCTCGGGCTCGCTTTTCTCGGCAGGCTCGGGAACCGGGGCGGGTGCATTGGTGATGTCGGCAATGTCGACCATCTCGACAACGATCACCGTATCGTTCAGCAAATCGTCCCGGTTTAGCGACGGCAGTGTCAGATAGGCACCGACAACGACCGCCGCATGGAAGGCGGCGGATGCCGCCAGGGCGCGTCGCATACCCGGTGCCGCCGCCACTGTCAGCCGCCTCCGTCGCCGCCGGGGCCGGGCGGTGCCGTGACGAGTGCCACTTTCCGGTAACCGGCGGCATTGATTACGCCCATGACCTGCATGACCCGGCCATAGTCGATCGCCGCATCGCCACGAATGAAAATGCGGGCATCGGGGTTTTCGCCGGTAATCGCCTGTAACCGCGGCACCAACGCCTCAACCGTAATTTCCGTCTCCTGCAGATAGATGACACCACTTGCATCCACCGTGATGGCAAGCGGCTCGTCGCTTCCGGGGATGGCTTTCGACTCCGTTTTTGGCAGGTTGACCTCGACCCCGACGGTCAGCAACGGCGCGGTGACCATAAAGATGACCAGCAGCACTAGCATAACGTCGACGAACGGCGTGACGTTGATCTCGCTCATCGGGGTATGACGGCCGCGCGCCTGCCGCGGCGTTCCGCCGACCCGTGCGCGCCGGTGCATCATGGCGGCCATGGGCTACTCCCGCTTGTCGAGTTCGCGCGACAGGATCGCCGAAAACTCGCCGGCAAAGGTGTCGAGACGGTTGGCATAGCGGTCGAGATCCTTGGAAATCTTGTTATAAGCGACGACTGCCGGAATCGCCGCCAACAGGCCGAGCGCGGTTGCAAACAACGCTTCGGCGATGCCGGGCGCGACCACGGCGAGGCTCGTGTTGTGCGAGACCGCAATCGACTGAAAGCTATTCATGATGCCCCAGACGGTGCCGAACAGGCCGATGAACGGCGCGGTTGCCCCGGTCGTCGCGAGAACCGTCATGTTGCGCTCGACCCGCTCGAGCTCGCGGGTCAGCGTAATGTGCATGACACGGTCGATCCGTTCCGACAGCGATGCGGAAATCGGCGTTTTCCGGTCAGCGCTTGTCTCGTTGCGGCGAAGCTCTCGCATACCTGAAACGAAGATGGCCGCCGTAGGGTCGGCGGGCTGACTGCCGATCCGGTCGTAGAGATCGTCCAGCGCGCTGCCCGACCAGAACAGCCCCTCGAAATCCGTCGCCTTGGCATTGAGACGGCGGATCGCCGTCAGCTTGTCGAAGATGATCGCCCAGCACCAGACCGAGGCCAAGACCAACAGGACCATGACGGCCTTGACGACGATGTCCGCGCGCAGAAACAGCGAAATCATCGAGAAGTCGTCGGCGGTCACGGACCCCGCCAGCAATGTCGCATCGACAGCGTTCGATTCCATCGGTTATCCCCGCTCCCAAACTGAATGGACGTTCTTGCAAAAGAAATGTGGTGAACTTTGGGCAAAGATCATCGTGCGCTCTCCAGCCCGCTGAAACGTTCCAGCGCCTCGCGAACGTCGGCCGGGATGCGCGTTGCCTTGCCCTTCGTGTCACCTTCGATGTGCATGCAGACGAGACGCACCTCCATCTCGGTCAGCGTTTCATCGTCACGCAGCACGTTCTGCGACAACGTCATCGACGCGCCGCCGATTTCCAACACCCGGGTCTCGACGGTTAACTGATCGTCCAGATGCGCTGGGCGCAGGTAGTCGATTTTGCAGGTTCGCACCACGAAAGCGGTGCCGTCTCGTGCGCTGACATTCGAGTTTTCAATACCGAAGGTGCGCAGCAATTCAGTCCGCGCGCGCTCGGCGAACTTCAGATAGTTGCCGTAAAAGACGATGCCGCCGGCATCGGTATCCTCGTAATAAACCCTGACCGGTAGCCGGTGGATGCCGTTCTCTGTAACGACGCTATCCATCGGATTCCCCCGATCCTTGCTCGGCAAGCATTTCGAGTTGGTTGAGATTCTCCGGCACACCGAGCCCGAGGTGCGTATAGGCCCGTCTCGCCAGTACGCGGCCGCGCGGTGTGCGCATCAGAAAACCTTGCTGGATCAGATAGGGTTCGATCACTTCCTCGATGGTGTCGCGCTGCTCCGAGAGCGCCGCCGCCATGGTTTCGACGCCAACGGGACCGCCGCCGTAATTTTCGGCGATGCAGACGAGATAGCGCCGGTCCATGGCATCGAGGCCTTCGCCGTCGACATCGAGACGGTTGAGCGCCGCGTCGGCGGTTCGCGCATCGACGGTTTCCGCGCCGTCCACGGCAGCGAAATCTCGAACGCGACGCAGCAACCGGCCTGCCACCCGCGGTGTGCCGCGCGAACGCCGGGCGACTTCGAGCGCGCCGTCGTCGGTTATGTTCATGCCAAGGATACCGGCGCCGCGCGAGACGATCCGTTGCAGTTCTTCGGGCGTATAGAAAATCACGCGCATCGGAATGCCGAAGCGCTCGCGAAGCGGCGTGGTAATCAGACCGGAGCGCGTCGTCGCACCGACGAGGGTGAACTTCGGCAAGTCGATACGTACGCTGCGCGCCGCCGGCCCCTCGCCGATGATCAGGTCGAGTTGAAAATCCTCCATGGCCGGATAGAGGATTTCCTCGACCGCGGGATTGAGTCGGTGAATCTCGTCGATGAACAGCACGTCGCGAGGCTGCAAATTGGTGAGGATCGCCGCAAGATCGCCGGCCTTGGCGATCACCGGCCCGGATGTGGCGCGGAAATTTACACCGAGTTCGCGGGCGACGATCTGCGCCAGCGTCGTCTTGCCGAGGCCGGGCGGCCCGTAAAACAGGACGTGATCGAGCGATTCGTCGCGGCTACGCGCCGCTTCGACGAAGACCCGCAAGTTCTGGCGAACCTGCTGCTGGCCGATGAAATCGTCCAGCGCTGCGGGGCGGATTCCGCTGTCGCCGATAACGGCATCGCCGCCAGTGTCTTCCGGCGAGACCATGCGGTCAGGGGCGGTCGCATCGCTCATGCCGTCCATCCCTCCGCCGCTCAGCCGTGCGCCGCCGCGCCGTCACGTGGACCCAATGCCGAAAGACCGGCTCGGATCAGCGTTTCGACCGCCGCATCGTCACCGAGATCAGCCGCCGCGCGGGTCACGACATCAAGCGCATCCGATGGGCTATAGCCAAGATTGACGAGCGCCGAGACAGCGTCGGAGATTTCGGATTTCGCGAGTCCGTCCACCGGCATCGTATGGGCAGCCTGCGTGCCCGTGGGCACTGCGCCTTGACCGAGCGCCATATTGCCGGCTTTGTCCTTGAGCTCGGTCAGAATGCGGGTTGCGAGCTTGGGCCCGACACCTGACGCGCGGCCCAATGCCGCCTTGTCGCCGGATGCCACGGCACGCAATAGCTCGCCGCCGTCGAGCACCGAAAGGATCCCGAGACCGACCTTTGCACCGACACCCTGCACGGTGGTCAGTAACCGGAACCAGTCACGCTCACCTGCGTCGAGGAAACCGTAGAGGTGGATGTGGTCCTCGCGAACGTGGGTCTCGATCTGCAGGCTGACGGCCATACCGTCGCCAAGACGTGAGAGCGTACGCGACGAACAGTAAACCAGATAGCCGATGCCACCGACGTCGATGACGGCCCAATCAGTCCCCAGCGAGTCGACCCGGCCGGAAAGCTTGGCGATCATGCCGCGCCGCCTGCCGCCGCAATGCGGTCCGATGTCTGACGGTGGTGGGCATGACAAATGGCGACCGCGAGCGCATCCGCCGCATCGGCACTGAGATCGTCGCGGCAGCTCGGCAACAGGGTTCCGACCATCATCTGAACCTGTTCCTTGGCCGCGTGACCGTTACCGACGACGGTCTTCTTGACCAGGTTCGGCGGATATTCGGCGACCGCGAGTCCCCGTTGCGCCGGCACCAACAGGGTGATGCCCCGCGCCTGTCCGAGCTTCAGGGTCGAGGTCGGATTCTTGTTGACGAAGGTTTCCTCGACAGCCGCCTCATCGGGACGGTGAAGATCGATGATGCGATCGAGTCCAGCGTGAAGCTGCATCAGTCTTGCCGCCAACGAGCCGCCGCGCTCCGTGCCGACGACGCCGCCTGCAACGTAGCCAAGGCGGGTGCCGGAGACCTCGATGATGCCCCACCCGGTTCGCTGCAGTCCGGGGTCGAGCCCCAAAAGTCTCATCGGCGGTCCCTTCTCCAGGTCGGCTGACCCTGGTCAGTCAGACAGGTAATCAGGCGCTCAACCGTTCGATGACATCTTCCGACACATCGAAGTTGGCCGCGACTTGCTGCACGTCGTCGTTGTCGTCGAGCATATCGATCAACTTGAACAGCGTTCCGGCGGTGTCCTCATCGACCGGGATGCTGTTCTGCGGCTTCCAGTCGAGGCGCGCTGTCTCGGGGTCGCCGAACCGCTCGGCAAGGCCGTCTCGCACGTCGCTGAAGTCATCCGGGGCGCAAATCACCTCGTGACCGTTGGCGTCCGACGTGACGTCCGACGCACCAGACTCAAGCGCGGCCTCGAACATGTCGTCGGCGGATGCGACATCCGCCGGATAACTGACAAGACCGACACGCTCGAACATGAAACTGACACTGCCGGTCTCGCCGAGATTGCCGCCGAGCTTGGAAAACGCCGAGCGGACTTCCGCCGCGGTCCGGTTACGATTGTCGGTCAGCGCCTCGACGATGACCGCAACGCCGCCCGGGCCGTAGCCCTCGTAGCGGACTTCTTCGTAGTTCGCCGCGTCGTCGCCGGATGCTTTCTTGATGGCCCGGTCGATGTTGTCTTTCGGCATGTTCTGGCTGCGCGCCGCGAGAATCGCCGCGCGGAGCCGCGGATTCATCGCCGGATCGGGCATGCCGATCTTGGCCGCGGTGGTGATTTCGCGGGCAAGCTTGGTGAAAATCTTCGCCCGCTTGGCGTCCTGACGCCCCTTGCGGTGCATGATGTTCTTGAATTGGGAATGACCGGCCATGTCCGTAGACCTCTGGGTAGGCTGCGATTCGACTGATATATACCACATCTTGTGGTATGGCGGGACCGTTCCGGCAAGCATTTCCTTGCTGTCCCGGTCTGGAATTAGCGCCTGTTTACGGCAATTTTTTGATCAGTCAACGCTCGGTATCGTTGGCGCCAGCCGGCCGCCGACGCGAACCGGTTCGATCCGCCTGGCAAGACCACTATGATCGTCGGTTTCGACGAACACGGCACAGAGCGTCGCGTCGCCCTCGGCGGGCTCAAGCCGGCCCGTCGGCAGCTTCTTGGTAAAGCGATCGATCGCCGCCTGCTTTTTCATGCCGATTACCGAGTCATAATCACCGCACATCCCGAGATCGGTCTGGTACGCGGTACCGCCCGCAAGGATGTGCGCATCGCCGGTCGGCACATGAGTGTGGGTGCCGACGACGACCGAGACGCGACCGTCGAGGTAATGGCCCATAGCCATCTTCTCACTCGTCGTTTCGGCGTGAAAATCGACGATCGCGGCGTCGAGATTGCCGCCCATGCCGCGGCCGAGCCGTTGGTTACGAAGGGAATCGTCTGCGGCGCCGAACGGATCGTCGAGCGGATCCATGAACAGCCGCCCCATGGGCTGCATCACCAAAACCCGTTTGCCGCCAGCCGTCTCGAAGACGTTCTTGCCGCGCCCGGGGGTGCCCTCCGGATAGTTGATCGGTCGGATCAACCGCTCCTCGTCGGCGATCCAGTCGATGATCTCGCGCTGGTCCCAGACATGGTTGCCGGTCGTCAGAACGTCGGCTCCCATGGCGTAGATCTCGTCGGCGATCTTACGGGTCAGGCCGAAGCCGTGAGCCGCGTTCTCCGCATTGACTACCGTGAAATCGATGGCCAGCCGCATCTTCAAATCAGGCAGGTGCGCGCCCAGAACGTCGCGACCGGTTTTGCCGACGACATCGCCACAGATCAGCAATCTCATGACGTTCCGATCCTGATAGCGCTCCGTTCCGTGACAACCCAATCGACCGGCTGGTCCAGATCGTCGTGCGCGACGGCTTCGATTTGTTGCGCCGCGAACGCCGTGCCCACGGCGACGACCCCTTGAGAACGCTTCCTGAATTTTTCCAGCGTGCGGTCGTAAAATCCGCCGCCCCAACCGACACGGTATCCGTTCGAGTCGAACGCGAGCAGCGGCACCAACACGATGTCCGGCTCGCATTCCGGCAAATCCTCCGGCGGGTGGTGTGTGCCGAAGCCGCCAGCTTCGAGCGGCAGGCCCGGCCGCCAACGGCGAAACACGAGCGGGGCATCGTTCTTGACGACGACGGGCAAGGCGCAATCGACACCGTTCTCGAGAACCAGCCGTTCCATCAGCGGGCGGACATCGAACTCGTCGGCCATCGCCCAGTAGCCGGCAACGATCTTGCCGGGGGCGACGCCCAGATCACCGGCGACGGAAAAGAAGTGATCGGCAAACATGGCGGCGGCGCCGGGGCCTGCCGCCTCGTTCGCCTGACGACGCCGGGCCTTGGCTTCTTTGCGGAGCGTTTGCTTTTGCGCCTTGATATCATCGCTCGACATGGGAGACATGGGGTCGGGAACTCTTGTCGGCGTTTCAAAACAACATTCAATATAAAGACGGTGCCGCCCGGACCGTTGGCTCCTTCGTTCCTCTGTGGCCTGCTTATGCAGGTGGGCGCCGTGTAACGGACCCAGGGGTCCGACAGGGACAGCTCCCTAGAGAAATATTTGACCCCAGGGACTCGATGGCCTGACGCGTCGGGCAGCGACCGTCCGGACTTAATCTAGGTTTGATCGAGGTGATCGGCAACCGATTCGGCGCGGGCAGCAAGGCTTTCGATCCGTTGAGCGAGTGCAATGAGGTTCTCATCGGCCTGGTCGCCGGTATCGCCGCCGGTATCGTTTCCAGCACCGTTGCCGTTGCGCGCGGCATTCAGTTCATCGGCCAACAGCAGACCCGCCATGACCAGCAGACGCGCATCGCCGACCTGGCCCACCGCCTCGGCAAGCTCAGTGACCCTTCCCGAGAGCTGATGGCCGAGTTCCGTGATATGCTGCTCTTCACCGTCGTCGCAGGCGATGGCGTAACTGCGGCCGTTGATGTCGACGGATACCTGTCCCATGCTCCCCGCCGGACCGTCAGGCCCTGGCGCTCCTCAATGCCTGTATCGTCTCGTCGATGCCATCGGCGACCGCCTTGCCCGTTTCACGCAGTTTTCGATTTTCCGCTTCGAGGGCATCGATCTTCGACTGCATTGCATCCAGCGCCGCCGACACCTCTGCATCCGCTTGGCCACTGTCCGAGGTCTTCTCCGATTCCCTGTTCGAGGCCTGTGCGATGCGCTCAAGCGCCGTGGCCAGACGCTGTCCGGCATCCTCGAGTTGCTTCTCAATGGTCGGCTGAGACTGTTCCACGGGACGGTCTTCTCCCAAAACTTCGGCGGAGCATAAGACCGGCGGCGTCAACATTCAACAGTCGAACAAGCGTGTGATCGGATGAGATTTGCGCCTTTTGTACGCAGGCCTCATCCGTACATCGCCCTTTAAAAACTGATCGGGGCGGATTCACGTTTCAGACGGTGACGCGTGTCGTGACACCACCGCAAACGATCCGGCCCACGAGCCGATCATGGTTTGGTGAAATTGCACGAGCCATTCCGCAAACCATGTGAATCGGCTCAAAATTTTGAATCGATCAGATTCACACGTCGTGACCTAAGCGCGAGCCGCTATCGTCACGACGTGATCCGACCTAAGTGGACTCCTCGCATTTTCCCGTGATGGTCTTGACCCGCCAACGGCCTGTGATATGTCAGGGCGGCGTCCGGGTTCCCCGGGCGATCACACGCAACATTTTGGCAGATTTCAAGGAGCGACCAATGACCGTTCGTGTAGCAATTAATGGATTTGGCCGCATCGGTCGGCTCGTTCTGCGCGGTATTATCGAGTCCAAACGCCGCGACATTCAGGTCGTTGCCATCAACGATCTCGGTTCCGTCGAGAACAATGCGCTGCTGCTCAAATACGACTCGGTGCACGGCCCATTCCCCTCTTCCGTCAAGGCCAAGGACGGTGCGCTGGTCGTTGGCCGCACCCCGATCACGGTGACCGCCGAGCCGAATCCGGAAAAACTGCCCTGGAAGAAACTGAAAGTCGACGTCGCGCTCGAATGCACCGGCCGGTTCGCGGATCGCGACAAGGCCGCGGCACATCTTAAGGCCGGTGCCAAGCGCGTTCTGATTTCAGCGCCAGCGTCCGGCGTCGACAAAACCATCGTTTACGGTGTCAACGACGATCAGTTGACGAAGAAGGACAAGGTCGTCTCGAACGCGTCGTGCACGACGAACTGCCTGGTGCCGGTCGCCCATGTGTTGCATCAGGCCGTCGGCATCGAAAAGGGATACATGACGACGGTTCACGCCTTCACCGGCGATCAGCGGACGGTCGATACTCTGCACAGCGATCCGCGCCGCGCCCGCGCCGCCTCGGTTTCAATGATCCCGACATCGACCGGCGCCGCTCGCGCCGTCGGCCTCGTGCTGCCGGATCTCGCCGGCAAGCTCGACGGCACTTCGATCCGTGTGCCGGCGCCGAACGTGTCGCTCGTCGACCTGACGTTCAATTCGTCGCGCGACACGACGGCCGATGAAATCAACCGTGCCATCGTCCGCGCATCCAAGTCGAAACGCCTCAAGGGCATTCTCGGCACCAACGATGAGCCGCTGGTCTCGATCGACTTCAACCACAATTCGAACAGCTCGACGTTCGATTTGACCCAAACCCAGGTCATGGAGGGCAATCTTGTGCGCATCCTCACCTGGTACGATAACGAATGGGGTTTCTCGAACCGCATGGCGGATACCGCCGTGGCGCTCGCCAAGGCGAGCTGACGATGCAGCTTTGAGGTAACCTCCGTGCCTCGTTCCCGGCCGGTTATCGTCGCCCACAACATTTCTCATTGCGAGGCGGCCCTTGCGGCCGCCTCGTCCGTTTCTGTTCCGCTAATGTTGGCGAGTGCGCGGTTTGCCGCCTCGACAATCGGCGCACCGGCGTTTCTGGCAATGGTCGAACAGGCTGCCACTCGATCGACCGATGCCGATTTCACGGCCGCCGTCGACTGCGGCGATGGGACGGGATACGCCCTGTCGGCGCTACGTGCCGGCGCAAAGACCGTCATTCTCGATCCGGCCTCGCCGGCGTATGCCCGCGTTGCCGATATCGCGGCGCAGATGGATGCCCGGGTCCTGACGTCGGCGGTTTACGCCGACGCGCTCGATCTCTCGCATGTTGGCGACGCCGCTGAAGCGTGTCATATCTACCTAGCGAAGTCTGCGCTTGGGGGAGACGAAACATCGTGAACGTTCATGGCTGCGGTCAGTGACCCGCATGCGGCGGTCGGCGGGCCTTGCCGGCTCTACCTGATTACGCCGTCCGAAATCGATATCCGCACCTTTGACGCCGATCTGAAAGAGGCGCTTGAGGGCGGCGATGTCGCGTGCGTGCAGCTTCGCATCAAGGACGCCTCCGACGATGCCGTGCTCGCCGCCGCCGATCGGTTGTTACCCGTCGTCCGGGACAGAAACGTGACCTTCTTGATCAACGACCGGCCGGACCTCGCTAGAGCGGCGGGTGCCGACGGCGTTCATATCGGCCAGCAGGACGCGAGCTTCGAGGAGGCGCGCGATATCTTAGGCGACGACGCGGTCATTGGCGTGACCTGCCACAACTCGCGCCACCTCGCCATGGTCGCCGGCGAAAAGGGCGCCGAGTACGTCGCCTTCGGCGCTTTTTTTCCAACTGCAACCAAATCGGCGCCGAGCAGAGCCGACCTAGACCTCTTGCGCTGGTGGTCGCACCTCATGACCGTGCCGTGCGTCGCCATCGGCGGCATTACCGTAAACAACGCCGCGCCCGTCATCGCCGCCGGCGCCGATTTCATCGCGGTTTCTGCAGGCATATGGAACCATCCCGACGGCCCCGCCACCGCCGTTGCTGAGTTCAACACCGTGATCGGCACGACGCGGGTTGAGGATCCGGTGATATAAGGTCAGGCGCTAATCACGTGCTCGGTTTCCGCCCGTCTCCGACGTTGCCACACCGGGTCCGACCTGTTAGCTTCCGCGCCGCTCCGCCGGGGCACGACGTTTTTCACACCATTCGATACGGAATCAGTCATGAAGATCGACGGGAACGCCATCCGTCCGGGGATGGTCATCGAACATCAGGGCCGCCTCTGGCGCGCTATCAAAACCGAGCATACGCAGCCCGGCAAGGGCGGCGCCTATCTGCAGGTCGAGCTCAAGGATATCCGCAGCGGCACCAAACTGAACGAACGGTTCCGGTCGTCGGAAAAGGTCGAGCGTGCGACTCTTGAGCAACGGGAGTTTCAATTTCTGTTCGCGGACGACGATCAGTTCACATTCATGGACAACGAGACGTACGACCAGATCACGCTGACCAGCGAAATGATCGGCGAGGACCAAATTCCGTATCTTCAGGATGGCATGCAGGTCATGGTCGAAAGCCACGAAGGCAGTCCTCTCGGCGTTGCTCTACCGGGTACTGTGGCCCTTGAGATTGTCGAGGCCGACGCGGTGGTCAAAGGCCAGACGGCGTCGTCGTCCTATAAGCCGGCCGTTCTCGAAAACGGCGTTCGCACGCTTGTTCCGCCGCACATCGAATCCGGCACGCGGGTTGTGGTGAACACCGCCGACGGCTCCTACGTCGAACGCGCCAAGGACTGACCGGACCGTGCAACAGCGCTCGCCCCTGGTGAATGTGATGGTTTCGGCGGCGCAGAAAGCCGGCCGTAAGCTGGTTCGCGATTTCGGCGAGGTCGAACATCTGCAGGTCTCCAAGAAGGGGCCGGCAGATTTCGTCTCGGTCGCCGATCACAAGTCAGAAAAGATCCTCTACGAAGAACTCAGCCGGGCGCGGCCGAACTACGGCTTCCTGATGGAAGAATCGGGGGCAGTGGCGGGGAGCGACACCTCGAACCGCTGGATCATCGACCCACTCGACGGCACGCTCAATTTTCTACACGGCATCCCGCAATTCGCCATTTCCATCGGCCTTGAGCGCGATGGCGAGGCGCATGCCGGCGTTATCTACGATCCGGTCGGCGACAACCTGTTTTCGGCCGAGAAGGGACAGGGCGCATACCACAACAACCGCCGTATTCGGGTATCCGGGCGGCAGAATATGGAAGACGCCCTGTTCTCGACCGGAATTCCGTTCAAGGGCGTGCGTGATCACGACGTGTTTCTCCGTCAGCTCGGCGCCGTGATGGCGGTTTCCGCCGGTGTTCGGCGGTTCGGCGCTGCGTCTCTCGACCTCGCGTGGTTGGCCTGCGGCCGCTACGACGGGTTCTGGGAATCCGGGCTGTCGCCCTGGGATGTCGCCGCAGGCATCATCATCGTCAAGGAAGCCGGCGGTTTCGTCAGCGACCCGGACGGCGGCAAGTCCATGCTGGAAAGCGGCGATATCGTCGCAGCAAACGACCGGCTTCACGGCCCCTTGCTCAAACTGTTGAAGTCGGCGCGGACCGCCGATTAGCCCTGCAAAGCTGTTGTCGCTGGCAACACCGTTGGTTATGGTGGCTGGCAATCAAGAGGTCGGGAGGCCTCCGTCCCGCGGCAAGCGGCCGCAGACGTTATAAGAAACGATCTGGACCGGGATCACATGAGCGTTCTGAAATCCACCGCATCCGCCGCATCGATCGCCTTCGGCTTGGCTTTGGGTCTTGCCGCGACGCCGGGTCATGCCGCGTCGGTCGATGTCGACCTCTCGGTGCTCGACGACGGCGGCTACGGCGCGGCTTCCGGCGCGGCTTCCGGCGCGTCACGAAGCGGCCTGCAGATGCCTGGGCCGACCATGCCGCAGTCCGAATATCTTGGCCCCCCGGTTTCCGTTCCTTTACCGGCGCCCGAGCCGGCCGTCGCGGCCGAGCCTGCCCCAGAACCGGCGCCGGAACCCGAACCGGTCCCGCAAGCGCCGTCGATTGCCGAGGCACCGGAACCGGAACCCATACCGGAACCTGCACCGGAACCCATGGCAGAGCCTGAAACCGCGGTAGCGCAATCGGCCGAAACGGCAAGCGCGGCACCGCCGCCGCCACCCGAACCCGAGGCATTGGATCCTCCCGCACCGACTGAACCTGAAACAACCGCAGCACCAGAGCCGGCCGAACCCGAACCCGCCGCAACGGAAACCCAAACAGCCTCGACCGGCACCGCCGTGACGGATGAGATTTCACGTATCGTTTTCGATGCCGACGAGACCCGCTTGCCTGACGCCGCTGCCGATCAGTTGGCAGCCATCGCCGAGCGCGCGGCATCGGACGACAACGTTCGTATCCAACTTAAGGCGTATGCCGGCGGCGACGATCTCTCGGCCAGCAAAGCGCGCCGTCTTTCGCTGTCGCGCGCCCTCGCGGTCCGCTCGTATCTGATCGAACAGGGTGTACGATCGACGCGGATCGACGTTCGCGCACTTGGTGACAAGGTCGAAGACGAACCGGTCAACCGTGTCGACATCAGCCTCAGCAATCAGTGACCGGCAATCCGCCGGCCGACGATCGCTCTGAGTACGGAGCGCCCATGAGCCGTCCGCAACAGTTCCTGATCCGGATGATTCTGTTCGTGACTCTGGTCATGGGCTTTATTGCGTTTCTCTACGATCCGTTGGTTGAGGCGTTCATGGCGAATGCGGCGATCAACGGTTTGATCACCGGTATTCTGGTTCTCGGCATCCTGTACAATTTCCGCCAGGTCATGCGGCTTTACCCGGAGGTCGACTGGATCGATCATTTTCGCCAGAAGCGCGCACCCGGCGGTCACCCGCCGCAACTGCTCGCGCCGATGGCGACCATGCTGGGCGAAAGCGGCGACCGGCTCAGGCTCTCGGCGCTCTCGATGCGATCGGTGCTCGACGGCATCGCGTCCAGGCTCGACGAATCCCGCGACATATCGCGCTACACCATCGGCCTGCTCGTTTTCCTCGGCCTTCTCGGCACTTTCTGGGGACTACTCGACACCGTCAGTTCGGTCAGCACGGTCATTCAGGGCCTGAGCATCAACGGTAACGAACTGACCGAGGTTTTCAGTAATTTGAAGCGCGGGCTCGAACAGCCGCTCGACGGAATGGGCACGGCATTCAGTTCATCCCTATTCGGCCTCTCCGGATCTCTTATTCTCGGGTTTCTCGACTTGCAGGCCGGCCAAGCCCAGAATCGCTTTTTCAACGAACTGGAAGACTGGCTCTCCAGCGTAACTCGTCTGTCCAGCGGATCGATCAATGCCGACGGCGACCAGAGCGTGCCAGCCTATGTTCAAGCCCTGCTGGAACAGACAGCGGATAGCCTGGAGAACCTGCAGCGAACCCTGACGCGGGGCGAGGAAAGCCGCATTGCGGTTAACAACAACCTGCGCCAAATGGGCGAGCAAATGGCGACACTGACCGATCACATGCGGACGGAACAGATGCTGATGAAGTCGATGGCGGCCAATCAGACCGATCTGCACGAATACCTTCGAAAGCTCGTCGAACGCTCAGCCGATTCTGGCGGCGGTCTCGACGACAGTACCAAGAGCCACATCCGCAACCTCGACCATCAAATGGGCCGGCTGGTGGACGAATTGGCGAATGGTCGAAGCGAAATGCTCAACGGCGTGCGTAGTGAAATCAAGTTGCTGGCCCGCACCATCGCCGCCCTCGCCGAGGAAGACGACTCGCAGTGACGCCGGGCGCTGGCCCGTTGCAAGGTACGGACACCTGACTCATGGCATCTCTGGCGCGACGCGGTCAGCACAGTACGAACACGTGGCCCGGCTTCGTCGACGCGTTGGCGACGCTGCTCATGGTCATCATCTTTCTGCTGATGATCTTTGTCATCGCGCAGTTTTTTCTCAACGACGCCATCTCGGGACGGGACAAGGCGCTGCGCAGCCTCGAAGGCCAGATTTCGGAGCTCGCCGAAGTCCTCGCCCTGGAACGGCGAACCACGGAAAACCTGCGCACCGATCTGAGCCGGCTGTCGAGCGAATTACAGGCATCGGTCACGGCGCGCGACGAGCTGACCGCCAAGGTTCGTGGCCTGACCACGAAGCTCGCGAGCGCCGAAGACAAGGTCGGCAATCTGACCGCCAGTCTCACCGCTGCGCGCGAGAAAAATGTCGAGAACCTGCGCCAGATCAGCGATCTCGCAGATCAGGTGGAAGCTCTGACGCGCATGCGCGACGACCTCGAAACCGAAGTCACCTCGCTTTCGGGCGCCGTCGCCGACCGGGACGACGTCATCGCCGCTCAGAAAGGCGAGATCGGCGAACTCGCCAAGCACATCGAGCTTCTCGACGCTCTCAAAACGGAACTCGAAAACGACATCGGCAAACTCGCCAGCGAGCTCCAGGAATCCGAGAGCGCGTTGCTTAGCGAACGCGAGCTCTCGGAAAGCGCGCGCGCCGAAGTCGCTCTTCTCAATCAACAGACGGCGGCGCTTCGCGAGCAGTTGGCCGAGATCTCGGCTCTGCTCGATGCATCGGAAAAGGAAAGCGAAGAACAGAAAGCCGAGATCGAGGTTCTCGGCAGCCGCCTCAATGCGGCCCTCGCCAGCAAGGTGCAGGAGCTCAGCCGGTACCGCTCGGAGTTCTTCGGCCGGCTGCGCGAGGTTCTCGGACAGACCAAAGGTGTGCGCATCGTCGGCGACCGCTTCGTCTTTCAGAGCGAAGTGCTGTTCGATCAGGGAGCGGCGGCATTCGGGATCGGCGCGGAAAGCCAACTCGCGCGGCTCGCCGAAACCCTCAAGGATTTGAGCGCCAAAATTCCCAATGATATCGATTGGGTTCTTCGGGTCGACGGCCATACGGACAGCGTCCCGATCAATACTGCCCGGTTTCCATCCAACTGGGAGTTGTCGGCGGCGCGCGCGATTTCCGTCGTCAAATTTCTCATCGACAAGGGCATCCCGGCTGATCGTCTGGCGGCCACCGGGTTCGGCGAGTATCAGCCGATCGACGAGGGAAGCGATGAAATCGCACAGCGGCGCAACCGGCGCATCGAACTCAAACTGACCGAACGTTAATACGTCCATGGCGCGCCCGGGTTCCCTTTCGCCGTTGCTGGCCATTTTCATCGTGGTCGTTGTCGATTTGATCGGCTTCGGCCTCTATATCCCTTTGCTGCCGTTCTATGCGGAAAGCTTCAATGCGGCGCCTTGGATCGTCGGGATGGCCATGGCGACCTATTCTTGCGCCCAGTTCATCTCCGCACCGTTCTGGGGCCATGTCAGTGATCGGCGCGGCCGCAAGCCGGTACTGTTGCTTGGCATGGCCGGATCGGCGGTTTCGTACGTCTGGTTGGGCTATGCGGACAGCCTGACGGAGTTGTTCTTGGCCCGCGCACTTAACGGTCTGATGGCCGGCAACATCGCCGCCGCATTCGCCTATGTCGCCGACGTCACGTCCCGCGAGAACCGGGCCAAGGGCATGGGCATCGTCGGCGCCGCATTCGGCCTCGGCTTCATTGCCGGCCCGGCGATCGGCGGCCTGCTCGCCGGCAGCGACCCGGCACACGCGGATTTCTTCAGCCCGGCAATGGCGGCGGCCGGGCTGTCCGCCGCCGCTTTCGTCCTGACGCTCCTCCTGGTTACCGAGGTCCGTACGCCGCAACCGCCAAGCGAAAATGCCCCGTCGCGTTGGGCGCAATTGCGTAACGGTCTCTCGACCCCCGGTCTCGGCGGTCTTTTGACGATGATTCTGTTGGCAACATTCGTCTTTGCCGGCCTCGAGAGCACCTTCGCGATGTGGTCGCGGCGCGAGTTCGGCTGGGGGCCTGAGCAGAACGGCTACTTGTTCGCCGGAATCGGCGTCATGAGCGCACTTGTTCAAGGCGGCATGATCGGCAGGCTGAGCCGACGCTTCGGCGAGCGAAAATTGGTCGTTTACGGTGCCATCGCCTTCGCCGCTGGCCTCGCGCTGCTGCCGTTTGCAGAAACTCTTGTCGTCTTGATCGTTGCCATGTCTGTGGCCGCATTCGGTTTCAGCATCATGAGTCCCTCGCTCAACACACTGGTATCGTTGCAGGTCGACGAAGCGAACCAGGGAAGCGCGCTCGGTCTCACGCGCTCCGTAGCGACGTTCGCACGGATCATCGGCCCCGCCTGGGCCGGTGCCATGTTCTCCATGCTCGGGCGAGACTCGCCCTACTTTCTCGGCGCCGTCGTCATACTGGCCGTCGCCGCGATCGCCATTTCCGTCAACCGACAGATCAGCGACTCACAATCCTGAACGCGAGCAGTCTTTGGCGCTTTATCGGCCTTGCATGGGCGCAAGGCGTTGTGTATAGAAGCGCCTCGATTTTGGAGCGAGTGCCATGAAAAAAGATATCCATCCCGACTACCACACCATCAACGTGGAAATGAACGACGGTACTGTCTTTCAAACCCGCTCGACGTGGGGCAGCGAGGGCGACACCATGAAACTGGATATCGATCCAACGTCGCACCCGGCATGGACCGGTGTACACCGTCTCGTCGATAGCGGCGGCCAGCTTGCAAAATTCAACAAACGCTTCAAGGATTTCGGCCTCAAGGGCTGATAACCGGCCAAATCGAGCATCAATCCGCAGGGGCGCCTTTTGGCGCCCTTTCGTTTGCGCGCGGCATCACTTGGCGGGATTCCGGAGGTTTGCTAGGATGCTTCCGGCACCTCCAACCTTTTCAGGGACTTGCAAAGTTTTTGCGGTGCATTAAAAGCAAAAACACCTCGTAGACCTACGCTGGAAGATCGCGCCGCAGGATGGCCAAGAACATCAATTTCGAGGTGCAGATCATGCAGGGTGGCCGCTGGACCATCCATGCGCGGTTTCCCTCGACACAACGCGATCAGGCCATCGAAGAAGCGAAACAGGCCGACTCCGCCAAAATCGGCGGCGGGGTAAGAGTCATCCGCGACGTCTACGACAGCGATTCCGGCACCAGCAACGAGTTCACGATATACAAATCCGGCGCCCCGACAACCGGGGCGGGCGGCTCCTCGGGCTCTTTCATGGATGTCGAAGACGATGACGACGACGACGTCCCTGAGGACGACAGCTTTATCGACGACCCGGACGAGCTGCGGCGCATCAAGAAGAAGCGCCGTGAAAAGGTCAGGTCGGAGATCAAGGGCAACGTCTCCCAAACATCGCTGACCGGGCTCATCGTCAAGCTTCTGTTTATTCTGCTGGGCAGCACCTTACTGTCCATCGGCGCCGTGTTCGCGACCAACCTGTTGCTTGAGGGCGCTAATATCTTCGGCGTGAAGATGCGCGGTGCAGCGCTTGAAAACCTGTTGATCCTGATGTTCTTCATCGTCTTCATCACGACGGCGATCATTTTTTCGACGCAGGCGTTCAAGGGAAAGAAGCTCAAGGAAAAAGAGCCACCAAAACCGCGTAAACCAAGCCGACCGGCTAGCCCGCCGGCGACGGCTAAGACGCCGAACAAGCCCGCACCGGCAGCCAAGGCGGCGACGGTAGAGAGTGACGGCATGGACGAGCTTCGCGCCGAGGTCGCGGCACTCAAGCAGGAACTTCCCGAAGACGATGGCGACGAAGCACCGGATCCAGAGCCGGAACCCGCCGGAGGCACTGCTGACGACGCCGACACGCCATCTGAAGATGAACCCGACAGCCCGGACGATGATAGCGATGGCGACGCGGCGCCACCAGAAGAGGCCGATCCCGAAGCGATTCTGTCGCCGCACGACCAGAAACAAAAATCCTACATGATGGATTTCATGAACGAGGCGTTGAAGGGCGCCGGCCAGAACGGCGCAGCGATGTCGAACTTCGACAAATTCGGCGTCAGCCTTTATGCCGCCGGCGCGTCCGAGGCATTGAGTCAAACCCGAGAGCTGAGCGAAGAGGCGCGCGCCAAAATTATCGCGGACGGCGTACAGACGATGGGCTTCAAGAAAGAGCACGCGAAATCGTTCGCCGAAAAGTACGAGGAGTACCTGGTCCAGGACCCGACCTACATGCAGATGTTCCAGGCTGGCCGCAACGCGATGAACACCTATTTCACCGACAACAGCCATGCAGGCAAACACCTGTCGAGTGCCATCAGCGAGTGGAACAAGCCAAAGAAGAAGGAAGAGGAAGCCGGCCCCGTTACCGTTCTGTTCACCGACATCGCCGGCTCGACGGCCATGACGCAAGCACTCGGCGATGCCGGCGCGCAGCAGGTTGTGCGCGCGCACAACCGGATCGTTCGCGAGGCGCTCAGCCAATGGGCCGGTAAGGAGGTCAAGCACACCGGCGACGGTATCATGGCATCATTCGTCAAGACGTCGGACAGCCTCGATGCCGCCATGCAGATGCAACGGGAATGCGAAAAACATCGCGAGCAGAATCCTGATCTGCCGCTCCATCTCAAGATCGGTATCAATTCCGGCGAACCGATTTCAGAGGATAACGACCTGTTCGGTTCAACCGTACAGATGTCGGCACGGATCGTCGACAAGGCGCAGGCCGACGAGATTTTCGTGTCTGAAATCGTGCGCGGAATCTGCGCCGGGAAGACCTACAAATTCGAGAATCGCGGCACCTACCCGATGAAGGGTTTCGAGACCGATCCGACGCTTTACGAGGTCGTCTGGAAAGAGGGCGATTAATACCGCCGGCCGGTCTTCACGGCGTTTTAGCGACTCTTGAAAAATTTGCCGTTAACCCCTTGCAGCCGCAATGGACCCAACTATCTCATTTCTGACGACGGCGGGAATGCCTGTGCAGGGTTTCCGCCGGCGCCGCTAGACCGGGCGCGTCGGCCAGCAGGTCCCTTGCGGACGGCGGCACGCTCACAAACCCATGTAGCTCTCGATTGGAGGATATGGCTATGCGTACCATCGATATGTCTCCCCTTTTCCGTCACACTGTCGGCTTCGACCGCATGCAGCATCTGCTTGACGCCGCGATGCGTCACGACGCCAGTGCCCAGTCGTTCCCGCCCTACAACATCGAGTCGCGGGGCGAAAACGCCTATCGGATTTCAATGGCCGTTGCCGGTTTTGCGCCGGACGAACTCGAAATCACCGTCAAGGAACAGTCGCTTGTCGTGACCGGCAAATCCGCCGAGAACGCCGACGACGAGTCTTTCCTGCACCGTGGCATTGCGCGCCGTAACTTCGAGCGCCGCTTCGAGCTTGCCGAGGGTGTCGAGGTATCCGGCAGCAGCCTTGTAAACGGTCTGCTGCACATCGATCTCGAGCGCGTTATCCCGGAAGAGAAACAGCCGCGCAAGATCGAGATTGTTACCGGCGAAGGTGCCGGTGCGAAGGCGATCGAAAACAAGAAAGCGGCTTAACGGCCGTTACCGTCGCGGCAGCCGATGCCAGATGGAAATGCACTTGGGGGCTGCCACGGGCAGCCCCCAAATATTGCCTCAACCTGTCAAACTCGCCTTATTTTTCAGCCGATTGTTCCCCCGACCGGAGGGCATCTAAGCAACTTACCGCATGGCGGTCAAGCGCCCTCAAATTTCAGCTTTACGCGAGACTATGGCAATAAAAAGGCCGCCCCGAATTCATGGGGCGGCGAGTTCAACAGGGAGGTGTCAAAGTTGACGGATGGTGGTTCCATCCACGCTCGACCGTAATTGCTGGCCATTAAAATATTCTTAACCGCGCCTTGATACCGAACTCACTTTGTTCACGCCTTGAAGACGCTTTCGGCGTCCCCGCGAGCCGAAATCTTGAGGTCGATCGCCGCACGCACGCGCGCAATCTCCTCTTCAAGCTCGGCGATATAATCGTTCAAAGCCTCTACCGACATTTCCTCAAGGACGGGTTTTTCCGGAATCACGCGGATCGGTTCAAGATCGTCGACGACCATCGGAGGTTCCTCCCAAATGCTTGTTGATCGCACCATACCGGTACCCCGCCCGACCTGCAAAGATCCGCTGCACGACTCTGACAAACAGTCTCAATTCTCTTTGACGCCCGGCGGCCATCCGGTTAAAACGGCGCGTCTCATGAATACACCGTCCACGACGGGCTACCCCATAGGGCTAGGATAATATTATGGCGCGTCCTTTGATGCCAAAGGCCACGGCGGTCTGGTTGATCGACAATACCGGCCTTTCCTTCCAGCAGATTTCCGAGTTTTGCGGTCTCCACATGCTCGAGATTCAGGCCATTGCCGACGGCGAAGTCGCCATTGGCATGCAGGGTCTCGATCCGGTTAAAGGCGGCGAGCTTGAAGCCGAAGAGATTGCCCGTTGCGAGGCCGACCCGGCAGCGCGGCTGAAGATCACCAAATCCGCCGAAGCGCATGCCAAACAGCAAAAGAAAAAGGCGCGCTATACACCGGTATCGAAGCGCCAGGACCGGCCCGACGGCATTGCCTGGTTGCTCAAGAACTATCCGGATCTGACGGATGGCCAGATCGGCAAGCTGGTCGGCACGACGAAACCGACGATCAATTCGATCCGCGAACGCAGTCACTGGAATATGGCGAACATCAAACCGCAGAACCCGGTCGGCCTGGGCCTGTGCTCGGGCGCGGACCTCGAAAAGGCGATCGCCGTGGCGCGCGCCAAGGCCGGGACCGTCGCCGCACCGGCTGCTGAGCCGGAGCCCGAACCTCAAGCGCCCGCGGATGGCGAACGGCCGACAGCGAGCGCGCCGGTCGCCGATATCGCCAGCGTATTCGGCCCTCCCGCCGACAGCGAAAGCAAATCTGAGAGCTGACCGTTACTCCGCTACCGGCACGGTGTAATTGAGACCGAGGCGACCGCCGTCGGCGTAAATGCACTGGCCGGTGACGTAGCTCGAATCTTCATCCGCAAGGAATGCCGCGATGGCGGCAACTTCCGCAGGCTCTCCGCCGCGCCCCATCGGCGTACGCGACATCACCTTGCGCATGGCTGCCTCGTCGGACAGCAGCGAGCGGGCCATGTCTGTCATGATCGTGCCCGGTCCAATGGCGTTGACCCGAACGTTGCGGTCGGCGAGCGCGATCGCCATGGTCTTTGTCATTTGATTGATGCCACCCTTACACACCACGTAGGGCAGGATGTTAGGGACAGCGAGCACGGCCTGAACCGACGACATGTTGATGATCACGCCGCCACCTTGCTCGACCATCCGGCGCGCGGCCGCTTGAGCACAGAGAAAGTAGCCTTTCAAATTGACCCGGACGGTTCGGTCGAAATCGTCTTCCTCAAGGTCGAGAACATCGGCCATGTGCAGGATTGCCGCATTGTTGATCAACACATCGACCCCGCCGAACGCGTCGACCGTCCCGGCGATCAACGCATCGACGGACGCCTTGTCGCCGACGTCGGTCTCTATGCTCTTGACGTCGCCGGCGAGACCAGCCAATCGCTCCGCCGTCTTCGCCGCCGCGTCGCCATCGATGTCGGCAATCATTACCCTCGCACCATCCGTGGCAAAGCGCTCGGCACAGGCTTCGCCGATGCCGCCGGCCCCGCCTGTAATAATGGTGACTTTGCCCTGTAACGCCATGTTTCGTGCTCCTTAGGCTGGTTGGGGGCCTGCATGGTCGGCTGCATAGCCGATCCGTTGCAGGGCTGCCGCGATTTCATCGAGAATCGCCGGATCGTCGATCGTCGCCGGCATCTTGTACGGGTCGTTGTCGGCGATCTTCTGCATAATGCCGCGCAAGATTTTGCCCGACCGGGTCTTTGGCAACCTGCTGACGATGACCGCCTGTTTGAAGGCCGCGACCGGGCCGATACGGTCGCGAACGAGCTGCACCACTTCTTCGACGATATCCGTCTCATCGCGCTCGACGCCGGCATTGAGAATCATGAATCCGACCGGCAGTTGACCCTTGAGCTGGTCGGCAACGCCGATGACCGCGCATTCGGCGACATCTTCGTGGGAGGCAACGACTTCTTCCATGCCGCCGGTCGAGAGCCGGTGTCCGGCGACGTTAATGATGTCGTCGGTTCGCGCCATGATATAGAGGTAACCGTCCTCGTCCCGATATCCCGCATCTGCGGTTTTGTAATAGCCCGGGAACTCGGTCATGTAGGCATCGAGGAACCGCTGGTCGGCGTTCCAAAGCGTCGGCAAGCTCGACGGCGCCATCGGCAACTTGACACAGATAGCGCCAATGTCACCGTCCGCAACTTCATTGGCGCCGTCATCGAGAATGCGTACGTCCCAACCGGGCACAGCCTTGCTGGGCGAACCCGGCTTGACCGGGAACATGTGCAATCCGACGCAATTCGCGGCAATCGACCAGCCGGTTTCGGTCTGCCACCAGTGATCGATGACCGGCACTTTCAGCTTCTCCTGCGCCCAAGCCAGTGTATCCGGGTCGGTCCGCTCGCCGGCGAGGAACAGATATTCGAGGCTCGACATGTCGTAGTCGGCAATCATCTCGCCCTTGGGATCTTCCTTCTTGATGGCGCGGAACGCCGTCGGTGCCGTAAACAGCACCTTGACCTTGTGATCCCGGATAACACGCCAGAAAGCGCCTGCATCGGGCGTACCGACCGGCTTGCCTTCGTACATCACGGTCGTGCAGCCATGCAGCAGCGGGCCGTAAACAATGTAGGAATGGCCGACCACCCAGCCGACGTCGGATGCCGCCCAATAGATATCGCCCGGATCGCAGTCATAAATGTTCTTCATCGACCAGGCGATGGCGACCATGTGGCCGCCGTTATCGCGCACCACACCCTTCGGTTGGCCCGTCGTGCCCGAGGTATAGAGAATATAGAGCGGATCAGTCGCCGCGACACTGACACAGTCGGCGGGATTAGCGGCTTCGACGGCGGATGCCCAATCCACGTCGCGTCCGTCGACCAGCGCCGCTGCAGCCTCGGGCCGTTGCAGGACGATGCAGGACTTCGGTTTCCAAGACGCCTTTTCGATTGCCGCATCGAGTAGCGGTTTGTACTCGATGACCCGGTTCCCCTCGATTCCGCAAGAGGCGGAAACAATGGCAACGGCCTCCGAATCGTCGATTCTCACCGCCAGTTCGTTTGCGGCAAAACCGCCGAACACAACGCAATGAATGGCGCCCAGTCGCGCACACGCGAGCATGGCAATCACGGCTTCCGGGATCATCGGCATATAAATGACGACGCGATCGCCTTTTTCGACACCCTGCTCCCGAAGCACGCCGGCAAATCGAGCCGTGGCATCGCGCAGTTCGGCATAGGTGTATCGCGTCACCTTGCCGTCAGTGACCGGGCTATCATGGATTAGTGCCGGCTGGTCGCCGAGACCCTCGTCGACATGCCGGTCGAGCGCATTGTAGCACGTGTTGCACATCGCGTCCGGAAACCAGCGATAGAACGGCGGGTTGTCGGAATCGAGGATCCTGTCCGGCTCCTTGTCCCAGTCGATCAGTCGGGCCGCGTCGCGCCAGAACCCCTCGGGATCGGCGAGTGAACGGGCGTACGCCTCATCGTGGGCATTGGTCATCGCGAACATCCTCCCGGTTTTCAAACGGCGTCATGGTTCCGGTTGCGCCTTTGACCCGACATTATGCCCCACGACAACGGCCCCGCAAGGCGGCCGGTGTGCTTGTCAGGCATTAATAGAGAGGGTTCGCGCCCGGAGCCCGGGCACGCCACGCGAAACAGGGCTACCGCCGTTGCGTCGCGGCGGACGGAAACGGATCGTTTAGTGGACCAATCCTTCGATTTCGTCCTTGATCCGAAGTTTCTGTTTCTTCAGTTCAGCTACCGTTATGTCATCAGGGTGAGGTCGGTTCGATTCGTCGACAATTTCGGCTTCCAGCGCTTCGTGTTTCGCTTTCAAGGCCTCAATCCTCTCCTCATGACTCATGGTGCTTTCTCCTGTCTAAGTGACATGAAATGCGGTTCCTTTCCGGGACTCTTCTCGGGTTATATGAAAATCGTAACCGAGTTCGGGAATCAAATCCATCGGATCGCGTTCCTAACCTTTTTCGCGCTTCTCTCCGGTGCCAGTCTGATATAATGCGGCGAACAGTTACAGGTGCACGATGGAAAACGAAGAAAGTATCAAGACGCGCCTGACCGAACTCAAGAACGAGCATCGCGAACTGGATGAGCTGATCGACGATCTGGCCGGTCGAGGTCCGGCGGATCAGATCAAAATTCAGCGCCTGAAGAAGCGCAAGCTCGCACTCAAGGATCAGATTTCGATTCTTGAAGATTCGCTGCTTCCCGACATCATTGCCTGAAACGGATCACACCGTTTGAGCGCGCCTCATCAGATCCGCGTCCGCCGCGGCGAGCGCCGTATTGAAGGTTCCCCCAACGGAAATCTCACCGGTGCCGATATCGACCTGTAGCGGCTGGCGCGCACCGTCGATCGTGACCGATGCCGATTCGAACGCGAGGCGAACGCGGCCGGCAAGAACATCCAGCGGGGTCCGATCGGCCTCGACCGGCGGCGACAGGACGATGGCGCCAAGGTCGTCACCGCCGAGGCAACCGACGATGTCGGCATCATCCAGACATCCGCGAAGCACCTCGCACGCCGCAATCATCATCTCGTCGTAAGCGGCGCGGCCGAACTTGCGGCGGACAGCGAGGGCATTGCGAATCGTCATGCATAAGAATGCCGGCGCGCGGCCAACCTGCGAAGCGCGGGCTGCGACCCGCGAAACTTCGTGCTCGAGGCCATGGCGGTTGAGAACCGGCAGATAGGGATGCTTCTCCAAACGGCCGCGAAGATCCGCTTCGCGTTTGCGGGCGCGTTCGAGCTCCTGGCGCATGGGTTCCATGCGCGCGGCAAGCCCTTGCAGCGCCGCCTGCGCCTCCGGCGTCAGCGCACCGCCGAGTGCGCCGCCGAGATCGACGGCGTCATCGTCGGACCAGGCATGGCCCGATGACGGCTGATTCCACCCTTCCTCTTCTTGCTGCTCTTCTTCTTGTTCGTCGCGGGGCCGCTGGTCGGAGCGGGCATCGCGCTTTATGACCTGAACGGTGGATTCTGATCGATTGACGTCCATGACGGCCGTCTCCTCAGAATTCATTTCCAAGTATAGCATGAAGCACGAAGTCTTAAGGTCAGGTTAACCATGCGGCCACGTGTATCCTTGCCAGCCGCAAGCGCACGCCTATAATGCGCGGCTTTCCGGCGCTCGGATGCTCGCCATCCGGCTCCTCAATTGTCGGGACGCAGTTTCATGTCAGATCATTCAACTTATCCCCTCGTCGGCGTGATCATGGGCAGTCAGTCTGACTGGGAAACCATGCGTCACGCAGTGGATGCGCTCGATGCGCTTGGCGTTGCCAACGAAGTTCGCATCGTCTCCGCACACCGCACGCCGGACAGGCTGTGGGACTATGCCAAATCGGCCCGCGAGCGCGGCCTCAAGGTGATTGTTGCCGGCGCCGGCGGCGCCGCGCATCTGCCGGGCATGGCGGCGTCCATGACGACTTTGCCGGTTCTCGGCGTGCCCGTCGAAAGCAAAGCCCTGAGCGGCCTCGACAGCCTGCTGTCGATCGCCCAGATGCCTGGCGGCGTGCCCGTCGGCACCCTGGCCATCGGCACGGCCGGTGCCAAGAACGCAGGATTGCTCGCCGCATCCATCGTTGCTCTTGGCGACGATGCCCTCGCCGAGCGTCTTGCCGCGTGGCGAGCGGCGCAAACGGATGCCGTCACCGATGCGCCAAAGACCGACTGACCGATGGCAACCGACTCACGCTTTCCGTTGCCCCCCGGCAGCACCATCGGCATCATGGGTGGCGGCCAACTCGGCCGTATGACGGCGCTGGCGGCCGCTCCGCTCGGATACCGTTGCCATATCTTCACGCCCGAAACCGACAGCCCGGCCGAACAGGTTTCCGCGGCAGCGACCGTCGCCGCCTATGACGATGCGGATGCGCTCGCCGCATTTGCAGACGCCGTCGACGTCATCACGTTCGAGTTCGAAAACGTTCCCTTCGAGAGTGTCGAGCTTCTCGCAGATCGCGTGCCGGTTCGCCCGGGATGGAATGTCTTGCGAGTCTCGCAGGATCGTCTCATCGAAAAAGACTTCATTAATGCGTTGGGCATCCCGACGGCGCCTTATCGTGCAGTGAAAAGTCTCGATGAACTGAAGTCGGCTACCGACGCGCTGGGACGTCCGGCCGTGCTCAAGACGACGCGCATGGGATACGACGGCAAGGGCCAGACCAAGATCGAAAGCGGGACCGATCTTGCCGCGGCGTGGGCGGATATCTCCACGTCGGCGGGTGGCGATGCCGCGATCCTCGAAGCGTTCATCGATCTGGCGATGGAAATCTCCGTTGTCGTTGCGCGCGGCGCGGATGATGAGTTGGCGGCGTTCACCCCGGTCGAGAACCGGCACGTGAATCATATTCTCGATACCACCATCGCGCCCGCCCCGATCCCGGAAACGCTTGGTGAAACGGCGGTACGATCCGCCGTCGCCATCGCCGAGGCGCTCGATATCGTTGGCCTGCTCGCGGTCGAGATGTTCGTGACCGGCGATATGGTGGAGGGCGGCGTCACGCGACGCTCGCAGATTTTGATCAACGAAATCGCGCCGCGACCGCACAATTCGGGACACTGGAGCATGGACGCCTGTCACGCCGGTCAGTTCGAGCAATTCGTACGGGCCGTCACGGGATTGCCGCTCGGCGATCCGGCGCGGCACCATGATGCAGTCATGAAGAACCTCATCGGCGATGATGTCGCACTATGGGAACCGGCAACCCGCGAGGGCAACGCGCACATCCACCTTTACGGCAAAACGGAGACCCGTGCCGGCCGAAAAATGGGTCACATCAACCGCATATACCCGGTTGGTCACGCGCGGCGCGGTCACGCGCGGCGCGGTCACGCGCGGCGCGGTCACGGCTGATCTACTCACGAAACCGTGTATCGGCGTGAATGGCGCCCGTCGCTCTGCTGGGCAACAGTACAGTCAACGCGATGCACCCCTATCGCGTCAGGCATGACCCCGCAAACACATGCCGACCCTGCCCGTTTGGGCAACCCCACTCTTCCCCGATATGGCGCGACTTCGGTCGCGCCATATCCTTTTGAGACATATTCTGCCGTCGCGGAATCAGGCAAGACCGGCGGGAGACGCCTCGGCGCCAAGGGTCGTTAGCGCGGTATCGGGATCAGTCCGGAAAAGATCCTCGAAGTCGACGACGGACAGCCGCGACGACTTCAATGTCACCAGCAGATAGATTTCGACAACGGCCTCGCTGTCCAGCTCCTGCTCGATCAGAGAGCGGACAAAGTCTACCAGTTCCCGTGTCTGACCGGCGCTGCTCAAAAGATTGGTCAAAAGCTCGCGGCGAATGAGTGCGGGAAACAACAAAATCTCGGCCACCAACGCGCCTTTCGCGTTGATCGGTATGCGCTCGTTCATGAAGATCCGGTCGAGACAGAAGCTGTAAATCCCGAAGTCGAGGCGTCCGGCAACCGCCTTGGTGAACGCGAGGAATTCGTCCCGGAACGCGGAGACGGAAATCTTTTTCTCCATCAGCGTCCGGATGATCTCCAGAAATGACCGGTAGCGTTGACGAGCGGGACTGATGGTGTCGCCAAGCTCGGCCTCGAGTGCGCGGATACGACTTTCGCGAAACCGCGTGCGCAACATCGACTGCGCCGAATGCCGAACCTCTGGCGATAGCGCCGACTGTTCGATGAGATCGAACAGTTCTTCATAGGCATCGCGACGGCGTCCCATCAAAATACTTGCCCGTTGCCCGAGCGGGATCAGCGCTGCCTGAGCGACCAGCGAGTCCCGTGAGAACACGGCGGCCGCAGCAGCCGCGACCCGTCCGGGCACATGCGCCGGCCTGAAATCGTCGGAGATGACGAAACGGCTCTCATCGGTAATGGTGAGGTATCGCCCGACCTTTCCGCACTCGAGAAAATGCGTTGCAAGACCGTTGTCCGATCCTCCGAGACCAAGGGTCGGAATATCGTCCGTAAACTGCTGCGCCAAGGGCATGATCCTCTCGGTACGCGTTTCGCCAAGTGTATACCGCGCCCGCCGCTTCGCAACACCCGCTTCGAATTGCATCGCTGTTCCAGCGGGTTACCCGTTCAATCCGTGTACCGGCAACGTCATCAGACATCACCAGCGGGAGAATCGCACGCCGCTTCGGGTTGCCGATTTTCGGCGTTGGCGGCGGGCAATCTCTCCCGCTATAAGATGCAGCGAACCGGGGAGTTTTCTTCAACATGGCCATCCTTCTGGGCTTCGATACCGGCGGCACATATACCGACGCCGTGCTTTACGACGAGGACAAGGGCGTCCTCGCGGCCGCCAAGGCGATCACCACGAAATCGCACCTCGCAACCGGACTTGGAAACGCCATGGCGGAACTGCCGGCGGATCTTGTTTCGGAGGCCGCACTGGTCTCGGTATCGACAACGCTGGCGACGAACGCACTGGTTGAGGCGCACGCTAATCCCGCAGCCTTGATCATGATCGGGCAGGACGAACGCGCACTCGAGCGTTCCGGTCTCGGTCAGCTCGTTGCCGACGGTCCCATCGCCTTTATTGGCGGCGGCCACAAGAGTTCCGGCGCCGAGGCTGAGCCGCTCGATCTTGCAGCAGTTGAGAACGCGATCGAACAGTTCGCCGGCGATGTCGAGGCGTTTGCCGTCGCCGCCCAGTTCTCTGTTCGCAATCCGGCCCATGAAAATACGGTCCGTGAACTGATCCGCGAGAAGACCGGGAAACCGGTGACGTGTTCCCACGAGCTGACGTCGAATCTCGACGCGCCACGCCGTGCGTTGACAACACTCATCAACGCGCGGCTTATTCCGCTTCTGCAGGATCTGATCATGTCGGTTCAGTCGCTGATGGAAAGCCGCGATATTTCGGCGCCGCTGATGGTCGTGCGTGGCGACGGCTCGCTCATTTCGGCGGAAAGCGCGCTCAATCGCCCCGTCGAAACGATCCTGTCAGGCCCTGCGGCGAGCGTTATCGGCGCGGCTTACCTTTCCGGCGTCGAGACAGGTTTGGTGTCCGACATGGGCGGCACGACAACCGATATCGTGCTGTTCGAGGGCGGCCGTCCGGAGGTCGACAGAAACGGCGCCATCGTCGGTGGCTGGCGCACCATGGTCGAGGCCGTCAGCGTCAGAACCTATGGCCTCGGCGGCGATAGCGAGGTTGGCGTCGATCTTTATCATAGTCTGACCCTGGGTCCGCGGCGGGTCGTGCCGCTCGCCCTTCTCGCCTATGAACACCCCGAGGTGCTCGGCATGCTCGAGGAACAGCTTGCCCGCCCCGTACCCGCTGGCCAGGACGGACGCTTCGCCGTGTTACTTCGCGATCCCGGACCACGGCCACAGGACACCGGCAAGAAGCGGTCACGAACGATCGACGTCATTCTCGAGCATTTGCGCGCCGGTCCGCTGCCGATGATCAAAGTGGCCAGCATCGGACTCGGCGAGAAGGTGCTCGACCGGTTGGTCAGCGAGGGTAAAACGGTAATCTGCGGCCTGACGCCGAGCGACGCGAGCCACATTCTCGGCCGCCAGTCGACCTGGTCTGAGCGCGCGGCGCGGCTCGGCGCCGAACTTTACGTACGCCGCTTCCTCGACAGCGGTATCCGCCTCGTCGACAGCGCCGATCAACTGGCCGAACTGATCTTCGAGCGCACCGTCGTCGAGAGCGCCAAAACCATCGCCGAGGCCGTTCTGTCGGAACGCTACAGCATCGAACCGGAGCGTCGGTCGCCATCGGTCAGGCATATTCTGGAGACGGCGACATCTGCGGCATCAGCCAAGAACGCCATCGACGATCTCGACTTTTCCGTCTCGCTCAAGACCACTTTGATCGGCATCGGCGCACCGGCGGAAACCTATTACAGCGGTGACGACGGTGCTGCAGCCCGTCTTCATGCGACGCTTTCGGTGCCGCCGCACGCCGATGTGGCCAACGCGGTGGGCGCCGTGGTCGGCAGTGTGAAGGGTCAGGCGAAAGCACTCATCACAGAACCGGACAGCGGCCGCTACAGAGTTCACGCCGACATCGGAATCGAGGATTTCAACTCGCTTGAGAAGGCGGCCGAACACGCCGAGCTGGTCGTGCGTGAACAGGCGCGCGAGCGGGCCATCGAACAGGGCGCGACAGAAATCGATATCACCGTGGAACGCGCGGACAATATCTTCGAGGCGCCGGGCGGCGGCACGGTGTTTATCGAATCGAACATCGTCGCAACGGCCGCCGGCAGACCCGATCTGGATCGTGCGCCCGCCCGCTAGGCGGACACCGTCTATTCGTTGAGAACCTTCTGCGTCACCCGGTGAAGAGCATCGACGACGTCGATCCCAAGTTCGCCACCGTCACCGAGGATCTTTTCGGCGGCAATTCGCTCCATGGCATCGATATGAAGCTCGACGACCTTCAGTCGCCGAGACGAGAATGCCACCGGTCGTTCGATGAAACGGCAAAGATCGTTGCCGATGACCGAAATCAGCGTGTAGTCGAACGTCCCCGCAGTGCCCTTCAGGTCGTGCACGCGACGGAACAGGCGGTCAGCGGCCGCACGGTCGTCGGGTCCCTGACACAGATCCGAGAATGCCGTCCGGATCGCGGCCAAATCAGCCGGCAACCGCGCCTCGAATTCCTCGCCCAGCTCTCTAAAAACGGTATCGTCATCCAGCAGGTCAGCGACCGACACATCACTGCGCGAGACCTTGTCTCCCAGAAGCTGCGGCTGTTCGATAAACTCTGCGTCGTCCATTTTTCGGTTCTGGTGGTTATGCTCGCAAAGGTATTAAGTATTTTTACTTATAATTCCCGATGATGCAAACGGAGTCGCAGCAGACGTCGTTGCGGTGATCGCTGGTGAGACAAGTCTTGCACGTTCCTCTTATTTTGGTACAAATGTACCAATTATTCATCGGACAAACGGAATAAGCGATGCAGTCGCATGACCCGTCCTCGGCCGATCTGGCCAACGATCTCTCGTGGATACAGGACGCCCACGCTGATCATTACATCCAAAGCTGGTCGGTGCAGGGTTCCCGTCCGCCGGTCGTCACCGGCGGCAAAGGTAGCTGGTTCTGGGATGCCGACGGCAACCGTTACCTCGATTTTCAATCTCAGCTCGTCAACCTGAACCTCGGGTTTCAACACCCGAAGATCGTCGAGGCCATCAAACAGCAGGCCGAGAAACTTTGTTACATCGGCCCGGCGATGGGCAACGATGTGCGGTCGGAACTGGCCCAGATGATGGCCGACATCACGCCGGGCAATCTGACGTCGACGTTTTTCACAACTGGCGGCGCGGCAGCCAACGAGAACGCCATCCGGCTGGCGCGTCACTACACAGGCCGCAACAAGGTCATTGCCCGTTACCGCTCCTATCACGGTGCGACGGCTGGCGCGCTCGCTCTAACCGGCGACCCGCGGCACCATCTGGGCGGACCGACCGCTCCTGATGTCGTGCGCATGTTGGATCCTTACACCTACCGCTGCCCGGCCGGTCATCCGGATCCTTGCCCGGTGTGTTCCGGCGGACCGCATCTCGAAGAACTTCTGATGTACGAGGATCCGGGCACCGTTGCCTGCGTGATCCTGGAAACCATTGTCGGCACCAACGGCATTATCGTGCCGCCGGACGGTTATCTGAAATCGATCCGCGAGGTTTGCGACCGTCACGGCATTCTGCTGATCCTCGACGAGGTCATGGCCGGCTGCGGCCGCACCGGCAAATGGTTTGCCTGCGATCATTGGGACGTCGTGCCGGATATCCTGACCACGGCCAAGGGCATAAACTCGGGTTACGTGCCGCTCGGCTCCATGACCGTATCGGCACCTATTGCCGAATGGCTGAAAAGCAACAAGTTCCCGGGTGGACTGACCTATGCCGGTCATCCGCTTGCCTGCGCGTCCGGCGTCGCTTCGCTCAAGGTCTACGAGGAAGAAAACATCGTCGAGCGCGCGGCCGAGAGTGGCGAGGTTCTGCGCGACATGCTCGACAAACTCGCCGAAAAACACCCGTGCGTCGGCGAGGTTCGCGGCAAAGGCATGTTCCTTGGCATGGAACTGGTGAAGGATCGCAAAACACGCGAACCGCTGGTGCCGTTCGCCGCACCGATGGGCGATCTTGTTAAATTCGCCATGGGCGAAGGGCTCTATCTATCGACCTTCTCGAACGTGATTCGCGTGACCCCACCGCTCACCATCAGCCGGGAAGATATGGCAATAGGTTGCGAGATTCTCGACCGAACGCTCAATCTCGGCGATCAAAAGGCGAGCGGCTAAAAAAGCGGTCAAGCGGTCGACCGCGGACGTATACCGCCGAAAATTTCTTCCAGACGCGCCTTGATCTTGCGCGGCATGCCGAAGGTTTTCAGCACGTCGTCGATCCGCCGGTCGAGGTAAGCCCACGTCGCTGGATAGTCGCCTGCATCGTCCGGTTCGTCGGCCATCCAGTAGAGCACCGTCGTGGTGTATACCGGCGCCAGAAGGCCGCGTTTTGTGTAGTAATTCCAATCGGCCGATGTATCGCCCGCAGCATACCACATATGGTTCACGGTTCTCGCCGTGTTCGCGAGCGCGACAGGCGCGTTCTGCGGCAAACTCAGCCAACCGAGCAGCCGTCTCAGGGCTTCCCGGTGTTCGGCATTGATCATGACCCGCGTCCGGACAGCTGTTGCGACCCGGTCGCGGATGCGCATGGATTCCAAATCGGCCTCCCCGAGTTCCGCCAGCATCCGCTTATCGGAGCGATCCGACCAGGCACGCGCGATTTCGCCGAGGCCCAAAGGATAGGCAAGTTCCGCCTCGGCCGCCGTCAACCCGATTCGCCCGGCACCGCGATTGAGCGCGGCCACAGACCAGCCGTCGAACGGCACGTCCTTCAGCATTTCGTCCAGCAGCCGCTCGCGCCGCTCGGCCAGGTCCGCTTCATACGCGCGATGATCAACCATGCGCTGCCTCCGCTTCGTTTTCGCGCATATCCTCGTCTTCGTTAAATGCCAGAGATTTCTCCTCGACATAGCCGAGGGTCGACAGGTCATCCATCCGCATCGGATAAAGAACACCATCCAGATGATCGCATTCGTGCTGCACAACGCGCGCCTGGTAGCCGCTCAATTCCTCCTCGACACGCTCGCCATCGAGAGTCGAATAGGCAACCCTCACCCGCGATGGGCGGCGCACCATGCCCGACATGCCGGGCAACGACAAACAACCCTCCGAAGAGATGGCCGTTTCGTCGCCAAGGGGCGTTACTTCGGGGTTGATCATGACCGTGAGGTCGACGCCATCGCCATCCTCCTCGCGTTCGGGGGGCACGAAGTAGACGACGACACGGAGGCCGACATGAACCTGCGGCGCCGCCAGACCGATCCCGCCGGCATCGGCCATGGTCTCGACCATATCGCGAACCAGATGACGCACCGCCGGTGCCGTCGGATCATCGACCTCGGCGGCCGGCGTCATCAGGACCGGGTGTCCCATTCTCGCGATTTTCAGCAGTGCCACGTTGAAACCTTCAAGAAATACCGTTGATTTCCAATACTTCGGCCTTCACAAGCGCCTGACGATATGGTAGAAGCCGCGACTTCCCGGGAAACGTCGTGTTTCCCGTAACCGTAACATGATGAGAGTTGAGCTGACGTGCAAGTAACCGTTCGTGACAACAACGTCGATCAGGCCCTCAAGGTCCTGAAAAAGAAAATGCAGCGTGAAGGTATCTTCCGCGAGATGAAACTTCGCCGCTCCTACGAAAAGCCGTCGGAACGCCGCGCCCGCGAGAAGGCCGAAGCCGTGCGCCGCGCCCGCAAGCTGGAACGCAAGCGTATCGAACGCGAAGGTTTCTAGGAACGGATCAACCGTTAGCGACCGTCATGACGGTGCTGTCCCTCGGACGGTGCCGTTTTTCGTTGCGGTCAGTTTGTTTCGATCAGGCGGCGCACGCGATTCAGGTTCTTTTCGATCACATGAGCCCGCTGGGATTGTCCGAGTTCTTCGTAGACTTCCTTGGCGCCCTCGAAATTGCGCGCCGCCCCGCTGAGAATGTCCTTGTCCAGCGTTCGCTTGGCCAGCGCAAAGGCCGCCGCCCCCAGATTGTTCGATGTCTGCGCCCATAACTTGGGACTGGTCTTGCGGGGGCGGTATTGTATCGCCTGTTCGAATGACGTGATGGCGTGACGGAGGATTCCGTCGTCGCCCCGACTCTCGCCCATTGCCAGCAAAATGACCCCCATATTGTTCATGATTTCGGACCACTTCGTGGGCATGGTCTGGCGCGAGTATGCGGTCTGGGCTGCCTGCAACGCCTGCAAGGCATCGCGGAACGGCTTCTCGTCGCCTGCCTTGACCGCCTGGCGGTAGGTCAGCATGCCGAAATCGATTTGCGCCTGCCCCCAGGCGCGCGGCGCCGTCTCGGCGCTCAGGGTCGTACGAATTTCATCATAAATCTTCAATGCTTCAGTGATTTGCGGACTCACGCCATCGTCACCCGAAGATTTGCCGCTCTCTAGCGCCGCTTTCGCCTGCAGTGCGATCGCGCGTTGCCGCCTGGCGCCGGCCCAGGACAACGGCGCCATGGCAGGATCCAACCCCTCGCCCGCTTGCCGATAAGCATCCACTGCCCGGGCGTATAGGTCGACATCGCGGGTTTGGCGCGCCCGGGTCGCCAGAATGTTCCCGATCGCCGTCAGGATGCCGGGCCGGTGGCTGGCTGGAATCTCGGACGGGATTTCGCTCAGCAGGGGCGTTACCGCATCGGCGTAATGGCGAAGAGCCGAGCTTGCTTTCTTCGCATTCACGGGCGATACGGCAGCGACCGCTGCTGCAACCGACCCGGCAATCACCATTTGCGCCGGTGCTGGGTAATCGGTCCCGATCAGGATCGCATCGTCGGCGCCGAAAACGCCGGGAATACTCTCCGGTTCCTCGTCCGGACCGACAAGCCATAGCGCAACAGCGGCGCCATCACGTGTCGCGACGCCACAGATCGCCAACTGCGCATGATCGGCTGCAATCGCATCGCGTGAGAGGTCCATTGCCCGCAACACGGACGCGGAATTGCCGTAATCGATCTCGATCCTCTGGCTGGAACGGCGAACGCCGAGCACGGACATCGGCTTCAACAAACGGGTCACGACTTTGGCGGCCTTGATGCCCTGATTGCCGGTAAAGCCGGTCAGAATGACCGGAATGCGGTCGGCAGCCGCGCTATTGCCCGTCTGGTCGGCGGACAATGCGGAGGAGTCTGTCGCAATATCCGGCTCGCTTCCGCCGGAACCGCGCATCCATCCGAACAGGACGTCGAAGAAGCTCATGGACGAGAAAACCTCCGAACCGTATCTCGCTGTTTACAGCATGATCGCGTCCGTCAATTCTAGGTCGGTCCGTCGACCGGACAAGGGCGTAAGGCTGAAAGAACGGCAATATTCGCGGAATCCGCTGTGGATAACCTGCCAGAGAACGCCGCCCGTACAGCGCGGCGTGTTTCAACTCCAGAAAGTCACCATCAAGGCGGTGCGGTTCAATCCAACGCTTGCACGATATCCTCGGTCATCGCCTTGGCGTCGCCGAACAGCATCATCGTGTTGTCGGCGAAGAACAGCGGGTTATCGACGCCGGCATACCCGGACGCCATGGACCGTTTCACGAATAGAACCGTATTGGCCTTCTCGACATCGAGAATCGGCATGCCCGCGATCGGGCTCGAGGGATCCGTCTTGGCGCTGGGATTGGTCACATCGTTGGCGCCAATCACGTAGGCGACATCAGCCGTCGAAAACTCGTGATTGATTTCTTCCAGCTCGAAGACCTCGTCATACGGGATGTTCGCTTCGGCCAGCAACACGTTCATGTGACCCGGCATGCGGCCCGCGACCGGGTGGATGGCGTACTTCACCTCGACCCCCTCGGCCTTCAGCACATCCGCCATTTCGCGCAGCGCGTGCTGTGCCTGGGCCACCGCCATGCCGTAACCCGGCACTACAATGACCTTCGACGCATTCTTCATGATGAATGCCGCATCGTCGGCGCTGCCCGGGCGGACCGACTTGTCGCCCTGGACGGCTGCGGCAGCTGCCGGACTGTCGCCGCCGAAACCGCCGAGCAACACATTGATGATCGAGCGGTTCATGCCCTTGCACATGATGTAGCTGAGGATCGCGCCCGAGGAACCAACCAGTGCGCCAGTGATGATCAGCGCCGGGTTCGATAGCGTAAAGCCGATACCCGCGGCCGCCCAGCCCGAGTACGAGTTCAGCATCGAAACCACGACAGGCATGTCAGCGCCACCGATCGGGATGATGATGAGAAAGCCGATCAGGAAGGCCAGCAGAATGAGCAGCCAATACGCCGTCGCTGACTCCGCGGAGACGAACACGACGATCAGCAGCAGAATGGCGCCGCCGATAACGGCGTTCAGAAGATGCTGGCCTTTAAAGACAATGGGCGAGCCGGACATGATGCCCTGCAGTTTGGCAAAAGCGATCACCGAACCGGAGAACGTGATCGCGCCGATGGCCGCGCCGAGCGACATCTCGACGAGACTCGCGCCGGCGATCTTGCCGGGAAGACCAAGACCGTAGGCTTGCGGATTGTAGAATGCCGCGGTGGCGACGAATACGGCCGCCATGCCGACCAGGCTGTGAAACGCGGCGACCAGTTGCGGCAGCGCCGTCATTTGGATTTTCATCGCAACCACGGTGCCGATGGCGCCGCCGATCAGGATGCCCATGATGATCATGCCGTAGTTCAGTACGCCGGGATCGGCCAGCGTCGTGCCAACGGCGATCAGCATGCCGATAATGCCCATCAGATTGCCGCGGCGCGCCGTTTCCGGCGAGCTCAGGCCGCGCAGCGCCATGATGAAGCACACGGACGCAATGAGGTACAGGTACCCGGTAAGTGATTCCATAATCCGTGCGCCCCGCTACTTGGCTTTTTTCTTGAACATCGCCAGCATGCGCTGGGTCACGATGAAACCGCCGAAGATGTTGACCGACGCCAAGGTCACCGCAAGGAAGCCCATGATCTTGGCGAACCCGATGTCGCCGGCCGGCCCCGCCGCCAGCAAACCGCCGACGATGATGACCGACGAGATGGCGTTGGTAACGCCCATGAGGGGCGAATGCAGCGCCGGCGTGACGCTCCAGACCACGTAGTAACCGACAAAGCAGGCCAGAACGAAAACGGTGAAAAGCGAGAGAAACGGATCGCCGCCACCGGTCAACTGCCCCGATGCGGAAACCGCCGCGTGCTCCAATGCTATAGCCAGATCCTCGACCCGTTCGAGGAGACCGCCTGCCTCATTGAGGAGTTCACGCGCCTGTTGCTGAATGGATTGCGGATCCATGGCCTACTCCTTTGAATCCGATTTGGTTTTCGGTTTCGCAGCCGATTTCGTTGCCGGCTTGGCCGGTGATTTCGACTTTGACTTGGCGGCCGGTTTGCCCGCTTCGAGAACGCGTTCGTTGACCACCTTGCCGCCCCGGCAGACAGCGGTTCCGGTGACCGTCTCGTCTTCGAAATCGAAGGAAAGCCTGCCGGACTCCTTGTCGATGTGGGGGCTGACGAAATTGAACAGATTGCGCGCGAATAGCCCGCTCGCATCCTCCGGGATACGCGCAGGCCAGTTGGCGTACCCGACGATCGTGACCCCGTTCTTTTGAACGACCTCGTCGGGTTCGGTCAGTTCGCAGTTACCCCCGGCCTCGGCAGCGAGGTCGACGATGACCGACCCGGGTTTCATGGAAGCGACCATTTCCTTGGTGATCAGACGCGGTGCCGGGCGTCCCGGAATAAGAGCCGTGGTGATCACGATATCCTGCTTCTTGATATGCTCCGCGACGACCTGCTTCTGTTTTTCGAAATACTCGGGCGGCATTTCCTTGGCGTACCCGCCTTCGGTCTGTGCGTCCTTTTCCATTTCGGCGTCGACTTCGAGAAACTTGCCGCCGAGGCTGGCGACCTGCTCCTTCGTCGCCGGGCGGACATCGGTCGCGGTCACCACGGCACCGAGGCGCTTGGCCGTGGCGATGGCCTGAAGACCGGCAACGCCGACGCCCATGATGAATGCCTTGGCGGGCGGGACGGTGCCGGCAGCGGTCATCATCATCGGATAGGCGCGCCCGAAGTTCACGCCGGCCTCGATCACGGCGCGATAACCGGCAAGGTTCGACTGCGAAGACAGCACATCCATGCTCTGGGCGCGGCTGATACGCGGCATGAATTCCATAGCAAACGCGTCGATGCCTGCCTTAGCCAACACACCGGCGTCTTTTGGCGACGACATGATACCGAGTTGCGCGATCAGCGAGACACCCTTTGGATAACTTGAGATTTCAGCATCCTTGCCGCTGACAATCGGGCCCCGCACCTTGAAAACAAGGTCCGCGTCCTTGACTGTATCGGCGAGGGTCTTGCCGATGCTGGCACCCGCCTCCTTCAGCACCGTATCCGGAAAGTTGGCCTTGTCGCCGGCACCGGTTTCAACAACGACGGTGGCACCGAGGCCGACCAGCTTTTTGACGACGTCCGGCGAGATCGCGACACGGGTTTCACCCGAACGCCGCTCACGCGGTATGGCAATTTTCATCGACTCCACCCCAATCTGCGGGCCCGCACCGCGCGCACGGAGAACCAACCCAGCGCGACGGTCGCATGGTTTTTGTTGTGCGGTGCAATATGCCCTATCGCCCAGGCAACGACAAGCCGACTCGCTGGCGCGTTCGGCGCAAACTCGGATGTTCCGTGCAGCGGACTGGTGCGTACACCCCCGGGCCGCTATATTTCCTGGACCCAACGCACGAATGAGACACCATGGACTCGGACGCACTCCTTACGCTGGCGCGAGATCGGTCGCAAGAAGGGCGGAAACGCCTCAGTGCGGCGATTTCAGATATCTTCGGCGGCACATCGGACGCCCTTAGCGACCGGGAACGCTTGCTGATGCTGGAGATCCTCAAGGATCTCATCGGCTCGTGCGAGAGAAACGTACGCAAATCGATCGCCGAGAAACTTGCCAGCGCGAGCGACGTTCCGCACAAACTGGCGCTCGAGCTCGCAAACGACGAGGCAGAAATCGCCTTTCCCATTCTCAGCCAGAGCAATGTCCTTCAGGATGAGGATCTGATCGAGGTTATTCGCAACCGGACGGTTCAACACCAACTGGCCGTCGCCATTCGCAACCCCGTCAACGTTGATGTCTCCGATGCACTGGTCGAATCGGGGCATGAAGAAGTCATTACCCGGCTGTTGACGAACAAGGCCGCAAAAATTTCCGATACAACCATCGAGTATCTTGTCGATCAGTCGGAACGCGTGAAGAGCTACCAGGATCCGATCCTTCACCGCGACGATCTCGATCCAAAGCTCGCTCAGCGCATGTTTCTCTGGGTGTCTGCCGCGCTCAGGCAACACATCATCGAGAATTACGACGTCGACATGACGCTCATCGACGACATCCTCGAGCGTTCCGCGCTTGAGATCTTCACCAGTATCGAGTTGAAGGGAAAAGCCGCGAGTACGGCAAGGCGGCTGGCGGATGCACTCGCCGAGGAAGGCCAGGCGACGACCGAAATGATGGTTATGGCGCTGGAATGCGGCGAAGTCGCGCTGTTCGTCTCCATGCTGCAGCGTGAGACGGGTCTGCGCGAGAATCTTCTGACCCGGTTCATCTCCGAACCGACCGGTGAAGGGCTGACCACCGTCGCCCGCGCGATCGGCATCCCGAAACCGCAATTCGTGCAGATCTACGCGCTTTGCCGCAAGGTTCACCCGCCTACCGGCGAGAGTTTCGGCAAATCGCTGAAAAAGGTTCTGACGCTATTCGGCGACATCGATCAGAACGCCGCGCGCCAGATCATTTCCCGCTGGCGCCGGGATATCGGATATCTACAGGCCGTACGCGAAATCGAAACCGCGCGCAGAAGCAGAGCCTGACACCATGAGTCCCGGGGTTGCCTTCGGGCTGGTTTCTGCGGCCAGCTTCGGCCTGATGACGACCCTGGCGCAGATAATCTACGCGGACGGCGGCAACGCCATTAGCTTTGCATTGACCCGTTCGACCGTTGCCGCGGTGGTGACGCTTGCGGTTTGTCTCGCCGTTCGGGGTGCGTGGCGCGTCGCGCGGCCCGGATGGTTTGCGACGGCAATGGTCGCGCTGGGACAAACGGGCATGAGCGTCTGTTACCTGAACGCCGTCGCCTACATCCCGGTCGGCCTTGCCGCGATTCTCTACTATTCCTTCCCAATTGTCGTGCTGCTCCTCGAATGCGCCGAACGGCGCGAACTGCCCGGCCCCATTAGAGTCGCTACGTTCCTCGCCGCCTTTGTGGGTCTCGCACTCGCCATTGGCCCGTCATTCGAACAGTTGGACTGGCGCGGCATCGCCTTTGCGGCCGGTGCCGTCGCCAGCTCGTCGACAATGTTCATGTTCGTCGGAAAGGCGCGCCGGCATACCAGTAGCTGGGGTCTCTGTTTTTGGGGCAACGCGCTCGGTATCATCCCCATGACGCTGTTGCTACCGGCAATGGGCGGTCCGCGTCTTCCCGAAAACACGGTTGGCATTGTGGTCCTGCTGATCGCCGTCGGACTGTTCGCCGTCGCCTTTCTGACCTATGTCGCAACGCTTCGGCGCATGGCGCCGTCCGCCGCCGCGATGCTGTTCAATTTCGAACCGTTGGTATCGATTGGCGCGGCAATGGCGTTGCTCGGCGAAAGGCTGGACGCAGCCCAAACTGCTGGCGGCTCTCTCGTGATCGCGGCGCTATTCGTTGCATCATGGCGCAGTGCGCGTGATCGGCCCGTGGCTCGCCCCTGATCAGCAGCCCAATCCGGCTTAGCCGTTACCGAAATCATGCATCGCATATTCGACGTCGCCATCCCCGAATCCCGTCAGATCGCGAGTCTGCAAGCCAAGATAAATCGCATCCGCATTCTGCCGGTAGATGTTGATTTTCGCGTTAAAGGCGTTGCGTTCCTTGCCGTGCTTGTCGACGATCAGGTAGCGCCGGACGCCGAAATCACCGTTATCGCGTTGATCGCCTGTCAGATAGCACTTGATGGACTCGACCTCGTCGCCCGACAACACCAGCCCCTTCAGGCTCGAGAGCGTTTCCTGAGTCCGGTCGATGAATGTCAGTGAATCGATCTTGACCAGGCGGCCTTCTTCCCAATCCGGCATCGGCACCCAGAAATCGCCGACCAGCACCTGCCCCGGCCGCGCATGATCGATCATACGTGCAAGCTCGATGGTGACGTCGCCGACGATGTAACTGTAAACCGTCGGGCTGAGCCCTTCCGACTGATAGAACTCGTAGTGCCCGCCAACGTGAAAACAGGCCCTGAGCAACGGCGTCGTGTTGCGCCGGGCCTTGCCGCGGGCAATGGCGTTATCGGCCAGCACCAGATGCATGAAGTGATACAGATTGACGTTGGCCTGAATGCTGCGGTCGCGGTTCCAGATATAGAATCCGTCACCAGTCGTCGAACGCGCGAAATTGATATCGATATTGTTGTTCAGCATCTTCGAGTACGCGGAATTGACCGAGTACGAGAGACTGTTCAGCTGGGTCACCTGCTCGAGCGGCGACAACAACGAAAAACCGACGATATCGAACAACGCGACGGCACGATCCTCGACGTAGGAAATGCCATAGCGTTTGACGATTGACTCCATGACATCGATAGACAGGTCCTGGCCCGGCGTGAACGGCAGGTCGATGGTCAGCGGTTCGGCGCCAAGCAATTTTGCAAGATGATCCATCTCCGGGCGAGTGACGATCTTGGGGCGTGCGATAACCCCCTCGATGACGCTTTGCGACCGCCGCGAGCGGTCGTCCGGATCGTCCAGTCCGTCGATCCGGTCAACGACGTGGGACTCCGATGCGGCGAACTCGCTGAGAACGAAATGCTGAACCACCAGCACATCCATGCCGCCGGCTCGAGGTGCCCAAACGAGCACAACGTTGCGACCAAGAGCCCACATCCCATGAAGTGCACGGTCGACAATTTCGACCCAGCGTTCCTGCCCCGGTTTCAGAGTAGCGGACAAGCCCGCCTGAAGCTCCGCACCGGTACGGCTACGGGTCTGTGTATCGGTGTCGACCTCGGCCTGGTCATCGGCCATCTCGAAAAGCCTCCCGCGTCTCAGAGAGGCATACTATCCAGTTGATTCGACACCGCACAAGGTTGTGCTCCAACCCTAGTTTTCGGCTGCAAGACCGACGGTCCCAAGAGCGTCCGCCTGGCGCCGCGCGAGAGCGTCTACGTCAAACCCCTCAATCAGCCTGTGAAACACCTGGTACCAGTTGATCTCGGCCTGAAGGCGGGTAAACACGCTGCCGAGACCAATGGCGGCACGGTCCATCAGTACGAACTCTCGCGGCGGCGTAACACCGCCCTTTTCGCGCAACTCCTTGTGAACCTTGGCCGCCACATTGGCGCCGTAGACGATGCCGCCTTCCTCCTGGATCGGGCGCACGGTATCCGACATCAACGGGCCGTAGAGGAACCGCGCCCACTGGTTCAGCACGTCGATCATGTCGCGGTCGAGCCCGGTAAACCCCCAAGTTTCGTATGCATGTACCGCGAGTTCCTCGTCTTCGTCGCGGAGCGCTCGGTAAAGGTCGATGACGGCCCCGACGAAAGCCGGCGGGAACACACGGATGCAACCGAAATCCAGGAGATTGATACCGAAGTCTTCACGCACGGAGTAATTGCCGAGGTGCGGGTCACCATGGATCACGCCATGTTCGTAGAACGGCGCATACCACGCCCGGAACATGTTGAGCGCGACGGCGTTGCGTTCCTCGAGTGGCCGTTCCGCGACCTCCAGCATCGGGCTGCCGTCTAGCCATGACATGCTCAGCAATCGGTCGGTGCTGAGATCGTGAATCACGTCCGGTACATGGACCATGGTTTCGCCGGCCAGCATGTTGCAGTAGAGCGCCATGTGACGCGCCTCGCGTTGATAATCGAGCTCTTCGCGCAGTCGCTCCGACAGTTCCGCATGAATTTCCGAAGGATCGATCGCCTTGTCGTAACGGCGGTAGACGGCGAACACGACCTTGAGCTGGCGCAGATCCGCCTCGACCGCTGCGGCCATGTCCGGATATTGCAGTTTACACGCCAGCGGCGCGCCATCCGTCGTCGTAGCCCGGTGGACCTGCCCCAAAGAAGCGGCTGCGATGGCATTGCGGTCGAAGCTGCCGAACCGGTCCATCCAGTCCGCCCCGAGTTCGCCCGCCATACGCCGCTTGACGAACGGCCAACCCATGGCCGGGGCATTGGACTGCAACTGAATAAGCTCTTGCGTATACTCGTCGGGCAGCAAATCGGGCACCGTACTGAGGATCTGCGCGACCTTCATCAGCGGGCCCTTAAGTCCGCCGAGCGCCTCGCGAAGCTCGCTGGCGTTGACGGTGCTCTGGAACGGTTGTCCAAGCACGCGCCCGCCGGCCGCCTTCATGGCGACCGAACCCATGGCGCCGCCGACCCGCGCATAACGCCGCATGCGACCGGTCAGCGAGTCCTTGTCTTTGTCAGCCATGGAAGGTGTCAGTCATCTTCGGGCAGTGCGTCAAGTTCGTCGATCAAGCGTTCGATGACTGAAAGTCCGCGTTGCCAAAACGCCGGATCGCTCGCGTCCAGACCGAACGGCGCCAGCAGTTCCTTGTGGCGTAGCGTGCCGCCGGCCTTCAGCATTTCAAGATATTTCTTCTGGAAGTCCTCGTGGCCGTCGCGGAACACGTCGTAAAGCGAGTTCACGAGACAATCGCCGAACGCGTAGGCGTAAACATAGAACGGCACATGAATGAAATGCGGGATATAGGCCCAGAAGTACGCGTACTCATCCTCGAAACGCAGCGCCGGCCCGAGACTTTCAACCTGGACGTCCATCCAGATTTCGCCGAGGCGCGCGACGGCGATCTCCCCTGATCGGCGCTCGTCATGCACCCGGCGTTCGAACTCGTGAAACGCGATCTGGCGAACCACGGTGTTCATCATGTCCTCGATCTTGCCGGCCAGCAGTCCCTTGCGGGCGGCGACATCCTGCTCGTTCGCCAGGATCGACTGGAACGTCAGCATTTCGCCGAACACGGACGCCGTCTCCGCGAGGGTCAACGGCGTATCCGCCATCAACGCGCCCTGTGGACCGCTGAGCACCTGATGAACGCCGTGACCAAGCTCATGAGCCAAGGTCATGACATCGCGGGCCTTACCGTGGAAATTCATCAGGATATACGGGTGAACGGACGGTACCGTCGGGTGCGAGAACGCCCCCGAGTCCTTGCCAGGCCGCGGCGCGGCATCGATCCACCGCTTGTCGAAAAACGTCCGGGCGATGTCCGCCATGCCCGGATCGAACGCACCGTACGCATCGAGCACGATCGAGCGCGCCCGGTCCCAGTCGTAGGACGCCTCCGGCCGGTCGGGCAGCGGCGCGTTGCGGTCCCAGTAGTCCAGTTTGTCGCCATCGAACCATCGCGCCTTGATCGCGTAGTAGCGGTGACTGAGTCGCGGATAAGCGTCGCGGACCGACCCGACCAGTGCATCGACGACCTCATCCTCGATCTGGTTGTCGAGGTTGCGGCTCGAAATCGGCGTTGGATAACGCCGCCAGTTGTCCTCGATCTCCTTGTCCTTGGCGAGCGTGTTGGTAATCAGTGCAAACAACGAGATCTTGCTCTCGAGCCCAGCGCCGAGCGACTTGGCCGCCTGCTTGCGGACCGCCGCGTCGGTGTCGGAAAGCCTGTTCAGAACCTCGCTCATCGACAGCTCATCGCCACCGATGGGAAAACGCATTGCCGCCATGGTTTCGTCGAACAGCCGGTTCCAGGCGGCCCGCCCGGTCACCGACTTCTGATGCAGCAATTCTTCCATCTCGTCCGCGAGCTGGTGACCGCGGTACATGCGGACCTCGCGAATCCACGGGGCATACCGCGCCGCCTCGGCGTCGCCGAGCAACCCTTCGAGAACTCCGTCCTCCAGTCGATTGATTTCCAGCGTAAAGAACAAAAGCGCGGTGGAGATGTCGTTCACGCGCTCCGAAACGGTCTGGTAGAACCGGCCGACCTCCGGGTCCGAGACGTTCGCGGCGTGCAGCAACTGGGCGTAACTGCCGATGCGGTGCAGGGTTTCGGTGATATCTTCGTACGCGCCAATGGCGGTGGCGAACGTGGCGCTGTCGAGGTCGGCCAGCTTGCCGGCGTAGGTCTCTTTGAATTCTTTCACCCGTCCGTTGGCGTTTTCCAGATCGCGCTCAAGCGCCGGATCGTCCGGCGATTCGTAGAGGTCGGCCAGATTCCACGACGGAAGGTCGCCGGATTGCGACGCGGCGGCAGCCTCGTCGGGCGTCATCGCCCGCCGGCTGTCAGATAACGTGCGTCCTTGGTGTAGCCTCATCCTTGCCTGCCTTGATGTTCGGTTCCTATGGTGTAGAGACAACTTGGGGTGATCGGCCGCTCGCCGCAAGCCTTGAACGGCGTAAACGACGGGCCCGGGGAGGCAACGCATGGAACTCGATACGTGGCAGAATCTGCCGGCAATGTTTTTCGAACAGGCCGACGCCCTCGGCGATCGGCCGTTTCTCTATCGCAAGGTCGATGGCGCCTACCGTTCGATCACCTGGCGTGAGACGGCGGACCGCGTCTGCAGACTGGCCGGTGGGCTCAAGGCACGCGGCATCGGGCCCGGCGACCGTGTCGGCCTAGTCTCCGAAAATCGGCCGGAGTGGCTGATCGCCGATATGGCGATCATGTCGATCGGCGCGATTACGGTTCCGGCCTATACCACCAACACCGTCGCCGACCATCGCCACGTCTTCGCTGACAGCGGCATATCCGCGCTTCTGGTTTCAACCGACCGCCTTGCTCAAACGGCCGCAGCGGCGGCAGCAGAAACCGAGAGCGTGAAATTTCTGGCAACGGTCGAGGACGCGGTGATTCCCGCTGACGGAAATTTCGACGTCACGACCGTCGATGCGCTGATGGCGGACGGCGATGCGTCCCTGCCCGACCACGTGGCAACCATCGGCCGCGACGAGCTCGCATGCATCATCTATACCTCCGGCACGGGCGGCGCGCCGAAGGGCGTCATGCTGCATCATGCCGCATTGCTGCACAATTGCGTCGGCGCCTGCGACGCGCTCACGGATCTCGGCATCGGCAACGACCGTTTCCTGTCGTTCCTGCCGCTATCCCATTCCTACGAACACCTGGCGGGACAGTTCTTTCCGATCGCCGTCGGCGCCGAGATCTACTACGCGGAGAGCGTCGATACCCTGGTCAATAATCTGGGCGAGGTGCAGCCGACCATCATGACCGCGGTACCGAGACTCTACGAAACCATGCATCAGCGGATCATGCGTGGCGTTATCAAGCAGGGCGGCTTAAAGGCGAAACTGTTCGAGGCGACGCTCCGGCTCGGCGAGAAGCGCTATCGCCAGGGCCGCCTGTCGCCGCTGGAGGCCGTTCAGGACCGGGTTCTCGACAAACTGGTCCGCGACAAGGTTCGTGCCCGCTTCGGCGGTAGACTCAAGGCGCTGGTCTCCGGTGGGGCGCCGCTCAATCCGGATATCGGCATGTTCTTCACCGCGCTCGGGCTTCGTATTCTGCAGGGTTACGGTCAGACCGAGAGCGCACCGCTGATCAGCGTCAACCGGCCGCGCAGCCCGCGAATCGAGACCGTCGGCCCGCCGGTCGTCAACACCGAAGTCAAAATCGCCGACGACGGCGAGATCCTGTGCCGCGGCGATCTCGTCATGAAGGGCTACTGGAACAACGAAGACGCAACCCGCGAGGCAGTCAGGGACGGCTGGTTGCACACCGGCGATATCGGCGTCATCGACGAAGACGGGCACCTGCGGATCACCGACCGCAAGAAAGACATCATCGTCAACTCGGGCGGCGACAATATCGCGCCGCAGCGTGTCGAGGGCATCATCGCCGTCGAACCGGAGATCGGGCAGGCGATGGTGTACGGCGACAAGCGGCCGCATCTGGTCGCCGTGCTCGTCCCCGATCAGACGTGGTTCGAAGAGTGGTCACGCGAGAACGAAAAAACCGGCGATCTCGGCGCGCTGCGCGATGACGACGATCTGCGCCGTGCGCTCTCCGCCGCCATGGAACGGATCAATACGAACCTCTCCAATATCGAAAAGGTCCGCCGTTTTATCGTCGCCGACGAACCGTTCTCCATCGAGAACGGGGAAATGACGCCGACCATGAAGGTGCGTCGCCATAAGGTCACGGCACGCTACGGCGATCGCCTCGAGGCGCTCTATCGCTGAACCGCGGCCTGACCGGGCCGGCGTCCCGTCGCCACCGCGATACCGACAAGAATCACGGCAAGCGCGGCGAGCGCCTGCAGGGTTGCTTGCTCGCCGAGCAGGAGCACGCCCCACAAGACGCCGAGACAGGGAATGATGTAGTTGTTGACGGCAACGAACGTCGGTCCCTGCGTATCGATTAGGTGGAAAAAGATGATTGTCGCAATCGCCGTCGGAAAGACCCCGAGATAGACAACGGTCAGCACGCCGCCGAGGTCGATTCCAGCCAACGGATAATCCACGATCAACGCGACGGGTACCATCTGAAGCGCGGCACAGAGCAGCACCGCCGCGCTGCGCTGCACGGGGTCGCCCGGCGGCAGGCGGCGCGACAGCACGGCGTTGATGGCATAGAAAATGGCGCCGCCGGCGACGGCGAGTTCGCGAACCGTATCGCCGCCCAACCGCGCCAGCGCGTCGGGTCCGACGAGGATGACGACGCCGCAAAACCCGATCGCCAGCCCGGCGATCTTGCGCCCGGTCAATCGTTCGCCGGACGTGAAGAAATGCGCCAGCAACAGGGTCGTCAGCGGCATGATCGACATCAGGATCGCGGCAGGCCCGCTATCGACGACGACCTCGCCCCAACTGATCAGAAAGAACGGAATGCTGTTGCCGGCCGCACCGAGCGCGAAATAGATGCCCCACTCACGCCCCCAAGGCGGCAGCATGCGGCCGCGCCATGCGGCAAAAGCGAGAAGCAGTGCGGCAGCAACGGTTAGGCGGCCGGCCACCAGCGACGTCGGCGGCACGGTCTCGACGCCGATCTTGATGGCGGTGAAAGCCGAACTCCAGAGTGTCGCCAGCAGCAGGAGCTTGAAAAAGGGGTTGCCGAGCATGGCGCGTCGTTCAGTCGGCGCCGTGGTAACCGCGATACCACGCGACGAAGCGCGGAATGCCCTCGGCGATCGTCGTTGCCGGTTCGAACCCGAAATCGCGGCGGGTCGCTTCGATGTCGGCGTAGGTTTCCTGGACGTCGCCCGGCTGCATCGGCTGGAAATCGATATCGGCCTTACGCCCAAGCGCGTCCTCGAGCGTGGCGATGAAGTCCATCAGCTTTTCCGACCGGTGATTGCCGATGTTGTAGACCCGGTGCACGGGCGTCGACACGGGATTGTCGAGACAGCCGATAACGCCGGCCACGATATCGTCGATGTAGGTGAAGTCGCGGCGCATATCGCCGTTGTTGAAGACCGGAATCTTTTCGCCGGCGAGAATCTTGGACGTGAAGATATAAGCCGCCATGTCGGGCCGGCCCCAGGGACCGTAAACCGTGAAGAACCGCAGACCCGTTAGCGGCAGCGCGTACATGCGCGCATAGCTCTCGCTGATCATCTCCATGGAGCGCTTCGTCGCAGCGTATAGCGAGACCGGATGGTCGACCCGGTCGTCCACGCTGAACGGCAGTTTCGTATTGGCGCCGTAGACGGACGACGACGACGCGTAGACGAAATGCCGCAAGTCTTCGAGCCGGCGAGCGGCTTCCAAGAGAACGAGATGCCCTTCGACGTTCGCCGTAATGTAGGCGTACGGGTTGATCAGCGAGTAACGGACACCGGCCTGGGCTGCGAGATGAATGACGCCCGTCAGATCCGGATGCGCATCGAACACGGCCTCGACGGCCGCCCGGTCGGCAATGTCCGCGCGGACCATTTCGAACGCGTCATGTTCGGCCAAACGGGATGCCCGCGCGTCCTTCAGGGCAACATCGTAATAGTCGTTGAAGTTGTCGATGCCGATGACCCGTTCGCCTCGGCCCAAGAGTTCGAGAGAGACGTGAGACCCGATAAACCCGGCGGCGCCCGTGACCAAAATCGACATGCAGATACCTCAGACAGAAGACCGTGCCCCGTATAGCCGAGCGCGGCCGGCATTTCATCCCCGAAACGCCGATTGCCTCAGATCACGAACCACAGCAGCGCGGGCAGTGTGATGAAAGACATGGCCGTCGACAGAACGATGACGCCGGCGACTTCCTCCGGCGCATTGCCGTTGCGTACCGCAAACAGGTAATTGAACACCGCCACGGGCATGGTCGATTGCAGAATCAGCACGCCGCGGGACGCACCCTCAAGGTCGAACGCGATGGCCGTCGCAAGGCCGACCGCGAATCCCATCACCATGCGCAGTCCGGCCAGCAGAAGACTGCGGCGTACGCCGCCGATCTTGAGACCGGCCAGCGAGATTCCCAGGGTGATCAGCATCAGGGGAATGGTGAAATCGCCGAGCAGTTTGGTCGTGTTGGCGATCCAGAGCGGTACCGGAATATCGCCGAGCAGGAAAACGATGGCCGCGCCGGCGGCATAAATGAACGGCTGCTTCAATAAACGGGCAATCGACAGCGACCCGGCCGAGAGCATCTCACCCAGCGTGAACAGCAACACCAGATGGATCGCGAAATAGGTCACAGACAACGCGAGACCGTCCGCACCGAACGCGAACAGGCTGAGCGGCAGGCCCATGTTGCCGGTGTTGGCGAAGATCATCGACGGCAGGTACGTACGCCGGTCCGTGCCCGAGAGCCGCAGGACCACCGTTGCGATGACGGCGAACGATACCAGTGTCACCAGCGTCGCCAGCGCCATTTCGAAAAACGCCTCGCGGGGAATCTTCACATTCACCAGTGTCGAAAACACCAGACACGGCGTGCCGATGTTGGTGACCAGCGCGGAAACAAGCCCGACGTCGAAATCGCGTCCCTGGCGTTTCCAGAAGAATCCGATGGCGACGGCGATCGCCACGGGGGCGATAATGGTCAGAAGTTGGGTCAACATGGACGGTGATTCCGGGCGCCGGCTATTCGACCCACGCGATCCGGAGAATATTCGTCGCGCCGGGCGTGCCGAACGGAACGCCCGCCGTGATGATGATCCGGTCGCCGGCCGAGGCGAAGCCCTCTTCCTGAGCGATGCTGATCGACTTGGTGACCATCTCGCGGAAGCTCGATAGATCCTCCGTCGGCACGCAATGAATGCCCCAGACGAGCGCCAGTCTGCGCGCCGTATCCATGCGCGGCGTCGAACAGATCACCGGCACGTCGGGACGCTCGCGCGCGGCACGCAATGTCGTCGATCCGGTCGACGTGAAGGTCACGATCGCAGCCGCTTCGATGGTCGTGGCGCACTGCCGGGCCGCCGCCGTGATGGCGTCCGCCGCCGTCGCTTCCGGATTGCCCCGTTGCGCCGCCATGAGATCGTGAAACAGGGGATCGCGTTCGACGCGGCGAATGATGCGGTTCATCATCGTGACGGCTTCGGGCGCATACTCGCCGACGGCGGTCTCCGCCGACAACATGACGGCGTCGGCGCCGTCGTAAACCGCCGTCGCCACGTCGGATGCCTCCGCCCGGGTCGGCGTCGGCGCGTGCACCATGGAATCGAGCATCTGGGTCGCGACGATGACCGGCTTGCCCTTGCGCCGGCAGGCGCGGACGATCTGTTTCTGAAAGGCGGGCACGTCCTCCGGCGGCGATTCGACGCCGAGGTCGCCGCGCGCGACCATCAGCGAATCGGAGAGATCGACGATCTCCTCCAGATGGCTCATCGCCGATGGTTTCTCCAGCTTGACCATGATCCCGGCGCGGCCGGCGACCAGTTTGCGCCCTTCCTCGACGTCCGACGGGCGCTGCACGAACGAAAGCGCGATCCAGTCCACGCCGAGGCTGAGGGCGAACTTGAGGTCTTCGCGGTCCTTCGGCGTCAGCGGCGAAACATCGACGACGACGTCGGGCAGATTGACCCCTTTGTGATTGGACAGCGGCCCGCCGACGACGACCTCGGTATCGGCGTAATCGTCGCCATGACCGATCACCTTGAGCCGGATCCGGCCATCGTCGAGCAACAGATTGACGCCCTCGGACAGCGAGCGGAACACCTCGGGATGCGGCAGACAGGCGCGTTCGGCCGAGCCGGGCGTCGTATCGAGGTCGAGCCGGAACGCGGCACCATCCGTCAGTTCGACGGTGCCGTCGGCAAACTCGCCGACCCGGAATTTGGGCCCCTGAAGATCGCCGATCACGCCGATAGGCCGACCGTACTGTTCTTCCAGTTCGCGGATCGTTTCGTAGGTCTCGCGGTGGTCTTCGTGGCTGCCGTGAGAAAAATTGAGGCGGAAAACATCCGCGCCGGCCTCGAAGAGGGCCGCCATGGCCTTCTTGGCCGAAGATGCCGGTCCCAGTGTTGCGATGATCTTGGCGTTGCGGTTGCGTCTCATATCCTGTCCACTCAATGCGCGGGAAGCACGGTTCCTTCCCTGTCAATAAATCGAAACCCCTTCCCGAACCGGCCCCTGTTTTGACACATCAATCCGGGCGGTTACACTTCTATCTGCGATTCGCCGGGCCACAAGCGGATCAGGAGGCCGTCGCCGTGATCAAGAAATTCGTATCGAACGCTCTGCTGTCGATGGTCATGGACAAGAATGCCCGCGAAAAACTCGCGGCGCGCAATGCGGCGCCGAAATCTGCCCCGAAATCGGCCCCAAAACCGGCCCGGGCTCCAGCGTCCGCGTCACGCAAACCCGCCGCCGACAGCGCAGCGAAACCGGACCGGCCACTCGACACGGCTGCCGGTGCCGTCGAGGATCTCGCGCAAACCATTGAAATGGCCCTCGCCGACGCCCGGCGGGAAGCCGTCGACGGCAAGAAGACCCGACGTCCGGCGGCATCGAAGACATCGGTGGCCTCCAAACCCGAACCGAAACGCGAAATGACGCCGGAACGCCAACGCCTGATCGAGGATGCCATATCGATCCATCAGCAGAAGACCCGCATGCTCGACGATCTCGATCCGGAAATGCGCGAAAAACTGACCGTTATGGCGCTCATGGCGCTCGATCCCGACTCGCTGCCGGACGGCGGCAAGACGGACGCCGGGTCGAAGAAGACCGGTGTCGTCGACGACATCGGCGGCGCGCGCCGCACGCCCAAGAAGCGCCGGTAGAAGGGACTGCGGACTCTTTGCAGTTCTGTCTGCCCTTGTTTACCGGAATGCCAAACGCTACATCTCCTCGCCTCACCCTAGTTAATGATCGTGGAATCCAATTCATGCGCCTGTTTCGTTCGATCCTCGCGACCCTGATGCTCGCCTTCGGTGCCTCCGACGCCGTCGCCGCGGAGCTGGAGAATACGCTCTACATGGACCTCAAGACCGGGCGCGTGACCATCGAGATGCGGCCGGATCTGGCGCCGAAACACGTGGCCCGCATCAAGGAGCTGGTTCGCCAGAAGTTCTACGACGGTCTGCCGTTCCACCGCGTTATCGCCGGTTTCATGGCGCAGACGGGCGACCCCAATGAGGACGGCACCGGCGGATCGGGCACCAAGCTCGCCGCCGAGTTTTCCAGCGAACCGCACGTACGCGGCACGGTCTCGATGGCCCGCGCCAGCAACCCGAACAGCGCCGATTCCCAGTTCTTCATCGTGCTCGATGCAGCGCCACACCTGAATGGGAAATACACGGTCTGGGGCAAGGTGGTGGACGGCATGGAGCATGTCGACCGCATCAAGCTCGGCTCCGAGGCGCTCAACGGCAAGGTCTACGGCCCCGACCGGATGCTGAGCCTGCGGGTCGCATCGGACGTCGAGGGCTGAGCAACGCTTATTCCGCCGGGCGCGGACCGGCCGCGCCGCGAAACGGCCCGACGAGCGCCACGTTCTCCGGGGTGGGCAGATGCGGCACCAGCCGCGCCATGACCAGCGAAACGGCTGCCAGCGCCGCGCCGGACAGGAACACCGCCGCCGGCGAAACGACCCACAGGAAGCCGTAGGCCGCCGGCAACACGATCGCGGCGATATGGTTGACCGTAAAGATCACCCCGGACGTGCTGGCGATGTCGGCCGGATCGGCGATCTTCTGGAAATACGTCTTCATGGCGATCGCCATGGAAAAGAACAGATGGTCGGCGAGATACAGCCCGACCGCGATCCAGGCGGTGTCGACGAAGGCATATCCGGTAAACACGCAAACCAGGCCAACGTACTCGAGTGTCAGGGCGCGGCGTTCGCCCCACCGGCCGATCAGGCGGCCGATCGTCGGTGCGATGAGCATGGTCAGCACGCCGTTGGCGAGAAACAGCAACGCCATGGCGCCCGGATCGAAATCGAATTTCTCGACCATCAGGAAGCCGGCGAAGACGACAAAGATCTGACGCCGGGCGCCGGACATGAACTGGAGCGCGTAATAGAGCCAGTACTTCTTGCGCAGCACGATGGTCTTGTGCTGTTCGACCTTGGCCGGGATCACCGGAAAGGCGAGCCAGCAGAACAACGCGATGGCGCAGGTCGCGGCGCCGCTGATGACATAAACCCACTTGAGGTCGAGCGTGAAGACGTCGGTCGCGAAGTAGATGAAGCCGAAAGCGACCAGACCGGCGAACGAGCCCGCCGCCATGATGCGGCCGAGCGCCGCCGCGGTCTCGTGCTTTTCCAGCCACTGCAGCGACAGCGATTGGTGCAGCGCCTCGAAATAGTGAAAGCCGATCGACATCAGCACGGTCGTGAAATAGAGCCCGTAGACGCTCGGAAAGAAACCGGTCGCCGCGGTGCCCATGCCGAGCAGGCATAGCGAGAGCAAGGCAAACGGCTGCTCGCGGATCAGCAGCAGAACGAAAATGACCGTGAAGGTCAGGAACCCGGGGACTTCCCGCAAACTTTGCAGGATGCCCATTTCGATACCGGTGAAACCGACCTCGTCGACCGCGAAATTGTTGATCAGCGCCTGCCATGTCGAAAACGCGAGCGGCATGGCAACCGCCATCAGGATCAGCAGGAATTCGGGCCGGCGCCAGTTTTTCGCCTCTCTCGTTACGGCGTTCGTCATCGTTCCGGGTCCAGTCGGCAATGCGGGTCGGGACATTACCCGCTGGCCCGTTTGACGACAATGCGATATACAGTCAATTAATATCGTGATTATGCCAAACCGCGTCAGGAATCGCATCATGGCGCCGATATCCCGCCCGGTTATCTGGGCCCGTTGGGATCACCCGGCAGGTAATATCACCGAAGCGCACACCCACGACGAAGCGCAATTGCTGTACGCCAGCCGGGGCGTCATGACGGTCGAAACCGCCGAGGGCATCTGGGTCGTGCCGCCCCATCGGGCCGTCTGGATTCCGCCGCACGAGAGCCATGCCGTCGTTGCCTCGACGGCGATTTCAATGCGCACCATTCGTTTCGATACGGCACGCATTCGCGGGCTGCCCGCCGCGTTATCCGTGGTCGCCGTTACCGCACTGTTACGGGAACTGATTGTCACCCTTTCGGAACGACCGGCGGATTACGACACGGACGGTCCCGACGGCCGCCTGATCTCGGTCATCGTCGACCAGCTGCGTTCGCTTGAACAAATGCCGCTTCACCTGCCCTATCCCGCTAGCCCAGGCCTGCAACGCGTCGCCGAGTTGCTCGGCGACGACCCGGGTTCGACAGCTCCGGCCCGTGCATGGGCCGAGGTCGCGACGATGAGCGGCCGCTCTTTCGCCCGGCACTTCCAAACCGAAACCGGCATGACGTTCGGACAGTGGCGGCAACAAGCCCGCCTGCTCGCAGCGCTTCGGTTGCTGGCCGGCGGCGAGAGCATTGCCCGTACAGCCGAAGCGGTCGGCTACGAATCGGAAAGCGCGTTTATCGCCATGTTCCGGAAAGCGCTGGGGACGACTCCGGGACGATACTTCAATGAGGCGAAGACCGCCGTCGAGGCGGCTTAGCCCGCAATCGCCGCCTCGATCGCCGCCAGCGCGTCGCCCGCTTTGGACGCATCGGGTCCGCCGGCCTGTGCCATGTCGGGACGGCCGCCGCCGCCCTTGCCGCCGACCGCTTCGGATCCGGCCCGCACGAGATCGACCGCATTGAAGCGCTCGGTCGCGTCATCGGTCACGCCGACGACCAGCGACGCCTTGCCGCCGTCGGTCGAGATCAAGGCGACGACGCCGGAACCGACTTTTTTCTTGAGATCGTCGGCCAGGCTCTTGAGCTCCTTGGCCGGAACGCCGTCGAGCACGCGGCCGGCAAACTTGACGCCGGCGACCTCGCGCACCTGATCGTCGGCATCGCCGCCGCCACCGCCGGTCGCCAGCTTGCGTCGCGCATCGGCCAGCTCGCGTTCGAGCCGTTTGCGGTCCTCGATGAGTTGTCCGACCCGATCCGCCGCCTCGGACGGCGATGCCTTCAGCAGACCGGCGACCGTTTGCAACGTACGCTCCTGTTCGCGGAAGTAGTCCTCGGCGCCCTTGCCGGTGACGACCTCGATACGCCGAACGCCCGCTGCGACGGCGCTTTCGGAAACGATCTTGAAGGCTCCGATATCGCCAGTGCGCCGGACATGCGTGCCGCCGCAGAGCTCCGTCGAGTAGTACGCATGCCGGTCGCCATCGCTTTCCGGCGGCGCGCCCATGGAGACGACCCGGACCTCGTCGCCGTACTTCTCGCCGAACAGCGCCATGGCGCCCGCCTCGATGGCCGCCTCGGGTTCCATCAGGCGGGTCACGACATCGACGTTGGCGCGGATCTGCGCGTTGACGTCGGCCTCGACGGCGGCGATCTCGTCGGCCGTGATGGCCTTCGGATGAGCGATGTCGAAGCGCATGCGTTCAGGTCCGACCAGCGAGCCTTTCTGCGTGACGTGATCGCCGAGGTGGCGGCGCAACGCCTCGTGCACGAGGTGCGTCGCCGAATGGTTGGCGCGCAGGGCCGAGCGCCGCTCATGATCGACATGCAGCGCGACCTCGTCGCCGACCGACAGCGTGCCGTTCTCGACCTTGGCAATGTGAACGTGCAGCGCGCCGAGTTTCTTCTGCGTGTCGCTGACGACGGCTTGCGTATCGTCGGTCTCGATGGTGCCGGTATCGCCCATCTGGCCACCCGATTCGCCGTAGAACGGTGTCTGGTTACAGACCACCGCGACCTCGGTGCCGGCATCGGCGCGTTCGGCCGGCTTACCGTCGACGACCAGTGCGACGACGCGGCCTTCGGCGCTCTCGGTGTCGTAACCGAGGAAATCGGTGGCGCCGTGCTGGTCCATGATTTCGAACCAGACGCCCTCGGTCGCCGCCTCGCCCGATCCGGCCCAGGCCTTGCGTGCCTCGGCGCGCTGGCGCGCCATGGCGGCATCGAAACCGTCGGTGTCGACGGCAATGCTCTTGGCCTTGAGCGCATCCTGCGTCAGGTCGAGCGGGAAACCGTAGGTGTCGTAGAGCTTGAACGCGGTTTCGCCGTCCAGTGTGCCGCCGCCCGACATGTTCGCCGTTGCCTCGTCGAGCAGTTTCAGGCCGCGATCCAGCGTTTTCTTGAAACGCGTTTCTTCGAGCTTGAGCGTTTCGCCGATCAGTGCCTCGGCGCGGTTCAGTTCCGGAAACGCCTCGCCCATCTTGCGCACCAGGGCCGGCACCAGCCGCCACAGCAACGGCGCCTCGCAGCCGATCATGTGGGCGTGACGCATGGCGCGGCGCATGATCCGGCGCAGCACGTAACCGCGGCCGTCGTTCGCCGGCAGCACGCCGTCGGCGATCAAGAACGAAGACGCCCGAAGGTGATCGGCGATCACCCGATGGGAAATCCGGTGCGGACCGTCCGGATCGCTGTCGGATTCGTTGGCCGACGCCTCGATCAGGGCGCGCAGCAGATCGACGTCGTAGTTGTCGTGACTGCCCATGAGCACCGCGGAAATCCGCTCCAGGCCCATGCCGGTGTCGATCGACGGCTTCGGCAGGTCGACGCGCTCGTCGGCGTTGAGCTGCTCGAACTGCATGAACACCAGGTTCCAGATCTCGATAAAGCGGTCGCCGTCCTCGTCGGGGCTGCCCGGCGGGCCGCCCGGGATCTTGTCGCCATGATCGAAAAAGATTTCCGAACACGGGCCGCACGGGCCGGTGTCGCCCATGGCCCAGAAATTGTCCGACGTCGGGATGCGAATGATCCTGTCGTCGCTCAGGCCGGCGATCCTTTTCCACAGATCGAACGCCTGGTCGTCCTCGGAATAGACCGTCACCAGCAGCCGGTCCGCCGGCAGGCCGAACTCCTTCGTTACCAGCGACCAGGCCAGTTCGATGGCGACATCCTTGAAGTAGTCGCCGAACGAGAAGTTGCCGAGCATTTCGAAAAACGTGTGGTGGCGCGCGGTGTGGCCGACGTTTTCGAGGTCGTTGTGCTTGCCGCCGGCCCGCACGCATTTTTGCGACGTGACGGCGCGGTTGTAGTCGCGGTGCTCCAGCCCGGTGAACACGTTCTTGAACTGCACCATACCGGCGTTGGTGAACATCAGGGTCGGGTCGTTTCGCGGCACCAGCGGCGACGACGCGACCTCGGCATGGCCATTCTTGACGAAGTAATCGAGAAACGTGCGGCGGATGTCGCTGGCGGAATGGATCGGGACGGTTTGCATGGCACCTATGCCGGCGCAAGTCGCCGGAAACGCGAGGGATTGGGAAGATCAGCGGTTTTTACCCGCGCCCCGTGACCAAGTCCAGCGAGTGGACACGAAAACGGCGCGGGACAAACCCCGCGCCGTCAACATATCCAGGCAAAAGAAAGGCTACTTCGCACTCTCACGCGCAATTTCGACCAGCGAACTAGCGAAAGCTTCCGATAAGACCTCAGCCTCGTACTCAGCGGCAGAGGCGATATCGCGTCGCGTTAGTGTGTCAGAACGACGAGCATGCTTCTTCTTCCGTTCAGTATGTCTCGCGACAATAGCTTCGCCATCAACCACCTGATCAAGTTGCGAACGTTTCAAACCACTCATTGATCATCTCCTGGCTGATTCGACACCGTATTATAACACATCTAGATAGCGCCTCATGAAAGACTGGTTAAGTTCCGGTTCAAAATAGTGCTTTCGTTTGATCCAGACAAACCCGTCTCCTTTAGAAATCACAGCAACATCAATTGCTCCGCCAACCGACTCCGCATCATGCGAGACTCTTCTCTTAACAGAAGTGAGGTTCACCAGCGACTCAGCCAAGTTTGCAAGTTCATCAAGCGGCAAAATCGATACAATGCTCACGATTGGATTGACGTACTGCATTTGACGGAATTTTTTACTACTCTGGACTAGACGGTCAAAGTTTTCCTCAGCCGCAGCTTCTACTTTCTTTCTCGCCTGCAATTTTTTCTTCTTCGTCATCTTTGCGAACTGGTCAAAGACGTCCAAGACTCCTTGGATGAAAAACCTGCCCGCATAATCTTCCAAGAAAAATTGATAGTCAGGATCAATCCCTTCCATAAAACGAGAGACCATGTCGCCTTGCGCGAAGGCCATAACCCGACCGCTGTCACGCCTACCTACATCAGCAAAACGAATTTTAGAGGCCTTGATTTCGCCATTGATCATCCCATCAGTATGAATCTCTATCAGAGAAGGAAACCATTCCTTTTCCCCGAATCCAGCAAACACAACTCCTGACATGCGCGATGAAAATGCATCTTTGGACAACATCAGTCCGCACACCCTTATCACCAGTTTGCGTACGTCCTCGTTTAGTTGTTCCTCCACCCCAACAAAATTCTCCTCATACGCCGACTTGATCTGAGTCGCATACTTGCTGGCCGCCCTACTTGGCGTCATCGGCCGCTTGAACGGATATCGCTCGACCCCATCAAGAACTTCAATGTGCGCCGTCAAAACATTCGTTGACGCCCGTACCCACCTGTCATTGACATTACTATCTATGCGAAAAAACTCCTCCTCAATCTCAAGCCGAATGTCGTGCAACACCGACGAAAGAATACTTTTGACATTCTCCTGTTCGTCAGCGGTCGTTGCTGGCACAACCTTTCGTAGATAGCTAAAGAAATTGCTTTGGAAGCTAGAAAGTTGCGCAAAATTGCGCTTACCCAACTTTTGCCGATAGTCCTTGATCAACGTTTCCCAAGGAAACTCCATAAACTCCGGATTGCCATAGATCATGGCCCCAACGGGGTGAAATTTGGACAGAGTAAACAGCTTGTTTACCGTATCGTACGTCTTCCCAGAGTCGCCCAGCGAAACTTTGCTATCGGCCGCAAGTGCAACAGCGAACTTATTTAGGATTGCGACTTCTGCCGTCATGAATGGTCTCCGCAGTGTGGTAGCGATACTACTACAAATTGAAATCGATAGAGCAAAAAAGAAACGGCGCGGATTCCGTTCCCGGGAACCCGCGCCGTCCGTGTTATCGCGTGACGCAAACCTTACTCGGCGGCGCCCTCCGGCGCTTCGGCGGCCGCATCGCCGTCCTCGGATGGCTCGCTATCCGGTCCCCCGACCATCATCTCTTCCGAGATCAGACCGGCATTCTGGCGGATCAGCGCCTCGATCTGGTTGGCGATATCGGGATTTTCTCTCAGGAATCTTTTGGCGTTCTCGCGGCCCTGGCCGATGCGTTCGGAGTTGTAGGAGAACCACGAGCCCGACTTCTCGACAACGCCCGCCTTGATGCCGAGATCGATGATCTCGCCCATCTTGGAGACGCCTTCGCCGTACATGATGTCGAATTCGATCATCTTGAACGGCGGCGCCAGCTTGTTCTTCACAACCTTGATTCGGGTCTGGTTGCCGACCACCTCGTCGCGGTCCTTGATCGCGCCGATGCGGCGGATTTCCATGCGGACCGACGAATAGAACTTCAATGCGTTGCCGCCGGTCGTGGTTTCCGGGTTTCCGAACATGACGCCGATCTTCATGCGGATCTGGTTGATGAAGATGATCATCGTGTTGGAGCGCGCGACCGACGCCGTCAGCTTGCGCAGCGCCTGGCTCATCAGGCGGGCCTGCAGACCGACGTGGGTATCGCCCATTTCGCCTTCGAGCTCGGCGCGCGGCACCAGCGCCGCGACACTGTCGATGACCAGCACGTCGATGGCGCCGGAGCGTACCAGGGTATCGGCGATCTCGAGCGCCTGCTCGCCGGCATCCGGCTGGGAAATCAGCAGTTCGTCCACATTGACGCCAAGCTTCTTGGCATAAACCGGGTCGAGCGCATGCTCGGCGTCGACGAACGCGCAGGTTCCGCCGGTCTTCTGCGCCTCGGCGACCGTGTGCAGCGCCAGGGTCGTCTTGCCCGAGCTTTCGGGACCGTAGATCTCGATGACGCGCCCGCGCGGCAATCCGCCGATGCCGAGCGCGATGTCGAGACCGAGACAGCCGGTCGAAATCACGTCGGTTTCGACCGTCTCGCGCTGGCCGAGCCGCATGATCGAGCCCTTGCCGAACGCCCTTTCGATCTGGCCGAGCGCGGCGTCCAGAGCCTTGCCTTTATCCACCTTGCCGTCCTTTTCCACGAGCCGTAGCGCCGTCTCAGTCATTGTCTGCCTCACTTATTTCACAGGGTCGAAATCGTTGCAATGGCAGTGACTGTACATGTTTTGTTCTCATATGCAATAAAAACTTATAATATATTGATATTATTAAATTAATTTATATTTGTTCCGCTTTTGATCCATTATTTTCAGAAAAATCCGGCATCGTTAACGGAACAAATGGGCGGATGGCGGAACCATTACTTCAGGCAGAATCCGTATCCTCCAGCACGCCCTTGACCGTGCCGGCAAGGGTTTTCAGGCTGAACGGCTTGGCAAGGAAATGGATGGTCGGATCGCGGCTGATCTCGTCGCGGAATACGTCTTCGGCGTATCCCGACATGAGGATCACTTTGACCGCCGGCAATTCCTGACGGACAAGCTGCACGAGGGTATGTCCATCCATGCCGGGCATGATCACGTCCGATACGATGAGATCGATCCGGTAGGCGGTGTCGTTGATGACATCGAGAGCGGCCTCGCCATTCTCCGCTTCGAGCACGGTATAGCCCTTGTTGCGAAGCGCACGCGACCCGAACAGGCGGACGGCATCTTCGTCCTCGACCAGCAACACGACCCCGGCGCCCGTCAGGTCGCCACCGTCGTCGTCCTCGGTTTCCGCCTTTTCGCGGCGCCGCTCTGCGAGCGCGCGACCTGCGGCGAGCGCCGCGTCCTCGGCAATCTGGCCCTTCTCCACCTCTTCGCCGCCATAGGCCGGCAGATATATGCGGAAGGTGGTGCCGTGGCCGACCGCGCTTTCGACGAAGATAAAACCTTCCGACTGGCGCACGATGCCGTAGACGGTCGAAAGGCCGAGGCCGGTCCCGGCCCCGACTTCCTTTGTCGAAAAGAACGGCTCGAAGATGCGCTCGATGTTCTCCTTGGCGATACCGGTGCCGGTATCGGCAACCTCGATAGTGACGTAGGCGCCGGGCGGCATGACCTGATCGCCGCGCCGCACCGGGGCTGCGACCGTCTCGTTGGCCGCGGCGACGCTCAGCGTACCGCCGCCCGGCATGGCATCGCGCGCATTGACCGCGAGGTTGATGATGACCTGATCGAATTGACCGCGGTCGGCACGAATCAGGTGCACGTCCGCCGACGGTTCGAGCCTGAGCTCGACCGTCTCGCCGAGCAGCCGGCCAAGCAGGTGCGAGAGATCGCCGAGCGCCTCCGCCGGATCGATGACGACGGGTTCCAGGGTTTGCTTGCGCGAAAAGGCGAGCAGTTGCCGGACCAGATTCGTCGCCCGGTTGGCGTTCTGCTGTATCTGCATGATGTCCGCAAACGACGGATCGTCCGGCCCGTGACGCTGCAACAAAAGGTCGCAGAACCCGATCATCGCCGTCAACAGGTTGTTGAAGTCGTGCGCCACGCCACCGGCAAGCTGGCCAATCGCCTGCATCTTCTGGGACTGCGCAAACTGAACCTCAAGATGGCGGTGCTCGGTCTCGTCGATGACATGCAACACGATCGCCTCATCGCCGTCGCCGTCGCCACCGGCGTCAGCTCCAATCGACGCACGTGTGGCATAGAGCGAGGCGGCAAGATCGAGTTGTTCGGCACCGCTCGAAGAGCTCGACGGCAAGCGTACTTCGGCATGGACCGCACGGTGTGCGCCGAGCACCAGTTTGGAAAGTGCCGCCGAGAGTTCGTCGCGATCCTCGGGCGCGACATGACGGCCGATGTCCGTGCCGATCAGATCGTCCTTGCGCGCGCCGAGAAAACGGCAGAGCGCCGCATTGCAATCGGCAATCGCGCCGTTGGCCGTCAGAATCGCCATGCCGACCGGAACGTCCTCGAACAGCCATGCCGGAATTCGGGAAGGTTCGTCGGCCCCGACCCCGTCGCCGGTATCGGCTGCCGCAGCGTCCTCGCCGGGATCGCGCAGGATCACGCCGCGCGTGCCGCCACCGTCCGACGCCTTGTTTCGCATAACGTACGCGGCGATCGGCGCGCCCTCGATCCGGCGCAAGCGAACTGCACCGACGCCTTCGGCCGGCGGCGGCGTGTCGGCCTCGCAAAGGGCTCCGAGATCGACGCCGGACCCGATCATCCCGGCGGCCGGGCGGTCGACCCAGCGCCCGAGGGTCCGGTTGGCATAGGTCAGATGCCCCTCCGCATCGGTCGCGAAAACCCCGACGGGCAGCTCGTCGAGCGCCGTCGCCAGGCGCGCTGCCCGTTCACCCGTCGCCCGTTCACGCTCGCGCGACTCGCCGATGGCGTCGACGACCTGCTGGCGGAGTCCAGCAATGGTCGCGTCGCGCTCCGCCAATTGCGCGCCGGATCGCTCCTCCAGGCCTTTCAGCACGAAGACGGCGAGCGCCGCGGCGAGTCCGAGACCCAACACCACACCGATCATGACGGTGGCCTCGGGCCGGACTTGAAACAAAACGAGGGCCGCCAGCGCGCATGCCAGGGCTGCAATCGCAGCGATATGCCGCCCGCGGCCGGGCGGCGGCATCTGGCCGGCAGTGTCGTCTCGCTCCTCGTTCACCGCGTTTCCCCTGCCGACCGAATGCGTCGGCGTTTTGGCACGAACCCTAGTTCATCCCGGGTCCCTGTTCGGAGTCCCGGTCTTCATACTGATTTTGATTGGGCCGCGCGCCGTCACCCCGCATCCGCATAACATAGCCGATCACTTCGGCAACAGCCTGATAGTGCTCCGTGGGAATTTCCTGATCGATCTCGACCGCCGCGTAGAGTGTTCGCGCCAGCGGCGGATTCTCGTACACCGGCACGTCGTGCTCTTCCGCCAGCTCTCGAATTCTGAGGGCAATGAAGTCCTGGCCCTTGGCAACGACCCGCGGCGCCGACATTTCCTCCATCTTGTAGCTGAGCGCGACTGCGAAGTGGGTCGGATTGGTGACCACGACATCGGCCTCGGGCACCGCCGCCATCATCCGGTGGCGCGCCCGTTCCGCGCGCAGCTGACGAATTCGTGCGCGAACCTGCGGGTCGCCCTCGCTTTGCTTGTGCTCATCCTTGACCTCCTGTTTCGTCATTCGCATCTGCTTGATGAAGGTATACCGCTGGTAGATGTAGTCGATCACCGAGATTGCGGTCATGACGATGATCGTCGCCGCGAGAATGACCAGAATCAGGATAAGTACACGGTCGAGGTTTTCCTCGAAATTCATGGCCGGCATCAAACTGATGTCATCGAGAAACGGCATGACGAGTCCGGCTGCGATAATGGCGATCACGATCAGTTTGAGTGCACCTTTGAGCAGCTCGACGATCGAGCGTAGCGACACCATGCGCTTCGCCCCCTTGACGACGGAGATCTTCGAGAGCTCCGGCTCGAGCTTGCTCGGCGCCCAGATGAACCCACTCTGGGCCACCGAGGTGGCGACCGCGGCCAACATCATGAGCCCCATAAAGGGCGCGAGAATCCAAAGAAGATGGATCAGGATATCGCTGAATAAATTGCGCAGATGCTCGCTGTCGACGGCGATCGTCGGCGACATCTCGAGCACGCGCGCATTCAGGCGGCTGACCTCGGTCGCCGCGCCGCGCGCCATGAACGCCATGCTGAGCGCGATGGCGATGAGAATACCCCAGTGCTTGACCTCCTGGGACGACGATGTCTGACCTTTCGTGCGGGCCCGTTCGAGCTTTCGTTGGGAAGGCTCTTCTGTTTTTTGGGCGTCGTCTTCTTCTTCCGCCAAGGCGCGGTCTCCTCAGGACGTCCGTATCAGGGTGCCAGGAACGGCGTATAGACATCCTGATAATGCCGCATGAATACCATCATCATGGTACTCAGCACGATCATCAGGATACCGAACTGCAATGCGATCTGGGCCGGCATGGCGAAGAAGAAAACCGGCAAGGCCGGCATCAACCGGCCGAAAACGCCGAGGCCCACATAGTAGCAAATACCGACGACCAGCGTCGGCGCGGTAATCTGCAGGCCGAGCGCAAAGCTCTCCGTCACGTGCCGCGCGAGCATCAGCGCCATGTCGCCGATTTCGATGCGGGTCGCCGGAACGAACACCGCATAACTCTCGATCAGGGCCTCGATAGTCAGATGATGCAGATTGGTTACGAAGATCAGCAGGATGCCGACGGTTGTCAGAAAACTCGAGATGATGGAGCTCTGCTGTTCGGACACCGCATCCTGAACCAGCGAGTTGGCGAGAGAGGATAGCAGCGAAATAATTGTACCCGCGGTCTGCAGGGCGCCGACGGCGACCCGGGCCAGCCCGCCCATGAAGGCGCCGACGAGAAATTCGCCAAGAATCAGCAGAACAAGCGCCGACGCGGCGGCCGGCGGCACCGGCATGATCGGCACAAGAATCGGCGCGACGACGATACAGACGCCGAGTGCGATAGCGAGCCGAACCCAGCGCGGCACATAGCCGGCGCTGATACCCGGCAACATCAGGAAGGTGGTGCCAACCCGGGCGAAGATCAGGAAGAAACCGAAAATGTTGTAGGTGAGGAACTGTTCGAGCATCGTCCGTCCGCATCAACTGCCGAGACCGACCATCCGATCGAAAAGCTGGCGCGAGAATTCAAGCAGATTGGTAATCATCCACGGCAGGAAAACGATCGTTGCGATGAAGATAACGACGATCTTCGGTACGAACGTCAGCGTCATTTCCTGAATGGTCGTCAATGCCTGGAACAAGGCGATCACCAGGCCGATCAGAAGGCCCGCGGCCATGATCGGGCCACTGATCTTGATGACCAGGAACAACGCTTCCCGTCCGACATGGAGAACGTCGACCTCGTTCATGAAATCCGCCCCGCTCTGGTTTTCGGGCCTGATCCGCAGCACACGGCAACACTACGCCGTTCGGACGAATCCGCCGATCGCAGAACTATACCACTCCGGACGCCCCGGTGCGATGCGCACGGAACCGGCGCCCGGATCAGATCGGCATGCGCAGGATTTCGCGGTAGGAGTCGATGACCTTGTCGCGGATCGTAACGACGGTCTGCAACGTGACCTCGGCCTCGGCAACCGCCGTGACGACCTGCGAAATGTCGGCGCGGTCGTTGATCCCGTCGATCGAGAGCTGTTCGCCGCGCTCTCCGATCCGGACAGCCTCCTGAATTGCACTGCGAACCAGGTTGCCGAACTCGTCGCCGGCGCTGGACGGGGCCTTCTCCGCATCCGCGGCCCGGGCGGCGGACTGATAGGCGTTGATCGCCTGATTGATGCCTGTTGTCGGTGTGGTGACCATATGCACCGCTCCCTAAAATACGTGTCCCGTTGAAGAAAAACCGCCGACGGCGCCGCATGGCTTCGGCCCGTCCGGCACCACGCGCGGCCGCTTACTGCGCCCGCAGGACGTCGATGGTGCTGAGAAGCATGTTCTTTGCGTTCTTGACGATTTCAAGATTGGCTTCGTAGGACCTTTGCGCTTCGCGCATGTCCATCATTTCGATCAGTGAGTTGACGTTCGGTGTCAGAACATAGCCGTTTTCGTCGGCCGAGGGATGATTGGGATCGAACCGCTGGCCAAAATTGGAAAGATCGTGCCTGATCTTGTCGATCTGGACCGTGTCGACGCCGAGATTGCGGTCGAGCTCGTTTTTGAACGTGACGATCTTTCGACGATACGGCAATTGCCCCGGCTCCGTCGCCAGCGAATTGGCGTTGGCGATGTTTTCGGCGATGACGCGAAGTCGCGTGCCCTGGGTTCTCAGGCCAGCGCCCGAGATTGACAGTGTCTTGTAAAGTTCGTCAGCCATCTTGTTGATTTCCCGTTCCAGATTGCCCCGGATTGTCGATGACCCGCCGCGTCAGCCGCCCGGCGTTCTCAGCGCCATGCGCAGCATGGCGAGATGCTTGCGGTAGATTTCCGTCGTAAAGCGGTGCGAAACGCCGGTCTGATTGACTTTCGCCATTTGCTCCTCGAGCACGACCGAATTGCCGTCGGGCGCCGTTTCGAACGGCTTGATCAGCGTGTCCTCGTGATAGTCCTTGATCTGACGGCGCTGGCCCTCGATCTGATTGCCGCTGGTCCTGACCATGTTGACCTGCATCGACTCGCGACGCACGAGTTCACGGAACTCATAGGGTTTCAGATCGCTGGCGCGAAACTCCGGCGTGTCAGCATTGGCAATGTTTTGCGCCAGAACCTCGGAACGCTGACCAAGCCACGATAGCTTCTTCTTGACCGCATCGAACAACGTCAATGAATTGAGATCGGCCATGGGATGCCCCCTAAACTTACCTTGGCGAATGTTGCCTTCGGGTGTCTTGGTGGGAATTATCTGCCGGGCTGATTAACAAGGCGTTAACCCTCCTGACTGATCTAGCTTGGCCCTATCCGGGCGTTTTACATTTGGTTAACCCTGACTTGCAAAACTCCGACCATGTCGAGAACTTTTATGACCGTAACGCCGCGGATCATATGGCGAGCGGCAACTGCGCGCACAGGCGGCACACTGCTGACCGAACTGTCGTGCGATCTCATGACACGGGGCGGCCGTAGCGTTCGCCGCATCACCAACGATGACATCAACGAGGGGTTCAGCTTTCAAACGATGGTGCCGAAGCCGCACCCCCATTTCCTCGAGCGTATTCGCGGCGAAACCTTGTACGGCGCTCACGACAACCTGTTCACGGCCGCTTTCCGCAACCCGATGTTTCGGGTTCTTTTCGTCAGGCGGGATATTCGCGAGGCGGCAGCATCACTTCGGCGAATGGCCGGCACGACGATCGATGCCCTCGTCGAGCTGATGGAAAATTGGCATTGGGTTCATCGAAAGATGGCAAGCGTGCCGGCCGAGAACCTCCTGATTCTTGATTACGCAGAAGTGCTCGATGTCGATCTCGCCGTGCGCAAAATTGCAGCATTTCTCAATGAGCCGGTGTCGGATACCGAGATCTCGGCTTACTGCAAACGGTTCGGGAAAGGATCCGTTGCCGACCGCTTAAACAGTGCTCGCGAGTCCATCATTGCGGAACTGGTTGCCCTTGCACCCGAGTGCCGGAAAGTTGGCGGCATTCGTGTCAATCTGTCGACGGGCGATCGTTCGCGTGCGATTGAAATCCCCCTGACAACGATGTCGCTCGCAACGCACGACCTGGTTAAGCGCGACGAACCGACGCCGCAGATCGAGCTGACATTGCCGGAATGCGGTGATGTTGTCCTTATCGGCAATCAGGACGGTAGCGCCTATCGCATCCTTGAGGCACCCAAACTGTTGCCCTGGCACTTCCAATTCGACCATGTGACGGCAGCGACGACACCGCCGTGGCAATCCGCGTTCGAGCCTCACGAGATCCGACGCATCGAAGAGGTGGCGGCGCCGATTCGCGATGACCTCGGCTACTAAACCATCGGGACCGTGTACAGGTTTGACGTGCCAACACGCGTCGAAGGCGAGTACTCTTAGGATGATTCGCATCGACACTTTGCAATCGAGGCCGACCGCAACGTGACATCCGGCGACAACCAGCATCGAGACGGGAAGCAGGGAATCGGAACATCTACAGCCGAAGCCGTTGCCGTTGCACTCGATTACGATCCAGCGCGTGACCGGGCGCCCAAGGTGGTCGCCGGAGGCCGCGGCGAAATCGCCGAACAGATCCTGCAAATCGCATTTGCCAATGGCGTGCGGGTGCGCGAAGACGCCGATCTGGCTGAACTGCTCAGCAGTATCGACATCGAGACCGATATCCCGACCGAAGCCTTTGCCGCTGTCGCCGAGATTCTGATTTATGTCTATCGGGCGAACGGCAACTGGCCCGCATTCCTCGACGAAGCCATGGGCGGTGCTGCGCCGCATCGCGACGACGGCGATGAGTGGCCGGTCGGCGGCGATCCGGCATGAGCGAATCGAACACAGCTTTTCACGACTGCGCGCAGTCTGTTTCCCAGGCAATCACGGCGGCGAGCGCCGCCATTGCACAGGGCAAGGTGTGCGACCTCGCGCCGCTCAGCGAGATGATCGACACGCTGTGCGAGGAAGCCAAAATCGCTGCAACGGAAACCGACGACGCAGGACGCGAGGAAATCGGCGCAGTTCTCCAATCGGTCGTCGGCCGTATGGATACCCTCGAACAGCAGCTCCGTGATCTCATTGAACGAACCGGTGGCGGTTCGGAAGACGTACATTGAGGAGCGTGCATTGAGGAGCAGGTACTAGTGGACTGGACCCAGTACATGCAGGCGGTTCTCGCACTGATTTTCGTGCTCGGCCTGATGGGGGTCGCGATCTTTGCGCTCAGACGCCTCGGTTTCGGTTCGCCGACGCCGACCCTGGGCCACCGCAACAAGCGGGTTCGCGTCATTGAGGTCACCGCCGTCGACGCGCGCCGCCGCCTCGTGCTGGTCCGCCACGACGACCGCGAACATCTCATTCTTCTGGGTCAGAACGGCGAGACAATTGTCGAAAGCCGCGACGCGCCGGCCGATGCACTACCCGCCGCCAACGATACCGCCACCGACACCGCTGCGAACCGCGCATCACCGAGTTTCAGCGAAGCGCTCGGTCGCGTGATCAGGGGCGGTAACAGTCGAGGCAAGGCCGGAGGCGGTGATCCATGACCGTGACAGGAAAACGTCTTGTCTTCGCCGCGTTGGCCACCCTCGGCGGATTCGTCCTGGTGCTGGCGGCAACCGATACCGCGTTAGCGCAGGTCCTGAGTCTCGATCTTGGCGAAGGCGGCGGCGATGCCACCGGCCGCATCGTCCAGCTCATCGTGCTCATCACGGTGCTGTCAATCGCCCCGGCGATCCTCGTCATGGTCACGTCGTTCACGCGGATCATCATCGTGCTCTCGTTCGTTCGGACCGCCATGGGCGTACAGCAGACGCCACCCAACCAGGTGTTGATCGGCCTCGCCCTGTTTCTGACCGCGTTCGTCATGATGCCGACGTTCGAAGAGGCCTACGACATCGGCATAGCGCCGATGATCAACGAGGAAATTGACGAGTTCGAGGCCTTCGAGCGCGCCGCCGTACCGTTCAAAAACTTCATGCTGCGCCATGTTCGCGAACAGGATCTGCGCCTGTTCGTCGATTTGGCTGAAATCACCGACGAGGAACTGGCCGAGGGCATCCCCTTGCAAGCCCTGGTGCCGGCCTTCGTCATCAGCGAACTTCGGCGCGCGTTCGAGATCGGCTTCCTGATTTTCGTACCGTTCCTCATCATCGACATGGTCGTCGCCTCGGTGCTGATGTCCATGGGCATGATGATGCTTCCGCCGATCATCATTGCGCTGCCCTTCAAGATCATCTTCTTCGTGCTGGTCGACGGCTGGTATATGGTTGTCGGCAGTCTGGTGCGAAGCTTCGGCGGCTGATGGGCCACCCTGTTCGCTGGGCCATATCGGACATTCCATCAATCGGGAGCATCCGTGAGGATGCTGACATCCGCGGCATCCGCCGCACGCGACGCAGTGGCCGACAGTCAGGAACCACGTAACCATGCCCAGAGATCCGCGATACGATATTTTGTTCGACCCGATCCGCATCGGCCCCGTAACGGCGCCGAACCGGTTCTACCAGGTGCCCCACTGCAACGGCATGGGCCGCCTTTATCCCGATAGCATGGTTGCCATGCGCGGCATGAAGGCGGAAGGCGGCTGGGGCATCGTCGCCACCGAGCAGTGCGATTTTCACCCGACCGGCGATGTTACGTCCTATTGCGAAACCCGGCTTTGGGGCGACCGCGACGTCCCCTATCTGGCCGGCATGTGCAACGCTGTCCACGCGCAAGGCGGCCTTGCCGCCGTGGAGCTGGTGCATAACGGCCAGGACACCGGCAACATCTACAGCCGTGAAGTGCCCATCGGCCCGGTGCATCGCCCGGTCAGCTGGCTCAACCACCCGGTGCAGGCCCGCGCCATGGATCTGGAAGACATCCGCGCCTACCGCCGCTGGCATCGCGAAGGCGCGCTCCGCGCGCGCAAGGCGGGATTCGACATCGTGGTGGTCTACGCCGGTCACGACGGGACCATGCCGTCCCATTTCCTGGCCCGCCGACACAACCAGCGCAGCGACGAATACGGCGGCAGTCTGGAAAACCGCCTGCGTCTGTACCGCGAATTGCTGGAAGACACGATCGAGGCCGTCGGCGACACCATGGGCGTGATCGCGCGCTTCGCCGTCGACGAGATGATGGGTCCGGACGGCCTGGAGTGGGACGGCGAAGGCCGCGACGCCATCGAGATGCTGGCCGAGATCCCGCACATGTGGGACGTCAACGTCAGCGATTGGGACAACGACTCGATGACCTCGCGCTTCGCACCCGAGGGTTATCAGGAAGATTACGTCGCCTTCGTCAAGAAGGTCACGACCAAGCCGGTTTCCACCGTCGGCCGCTATACCTCGCCCGATGCCATGGTCTCGGCCATCAAGCGCGGCATCGTCGATATGATCGGCGCCGCGCGGCCGTCGATCGCCGACCCGTTCTTGCCCAACAAGATCAAGGAAGGCCGGCCCGAGGACATCCGTGAATGCATCGGCTGCAACATCTGCGCGGCTTGGAACAACGTCTCGGCGCCGAGCCGATGCACCCAGAATCCGACCTTCGGCGAGGAATGGCGTAAGGGCTGGCACCCGGAGCAAATCGCGCCGAAGGATTCCGACGACCATGTTCTGGTCGTCGGTGCGGGACCGTCGGGCTTGGAAGCCGCGCATCAGTTGGGCAAGCGCGGCTACAGGGTCACCCTCGCCGAAGCCCGGGGCGAAGCCGGTGGCCGCGTGACCCGCGAGAGCGCGCTGCCAAACCTGAACGCCTGGGCGCGGGTGCGCGACTATCGGCTCGGCCAGATTGCCCCGATGACCAATGTCGACATGTACCTCGAGAGCAGCCTGACCGCCGACCAGGTGCTGGAACTCGGCGCCGATCATGTAGCGCTGGCCACCGGCGCGACCTGGCGGCGGGACGGGGTCGGGCGTACGGTGCGCGAACCTGTCGCCGGCGCGGACGCCGACCGTTCGTTCAGCCCCGACGATATCATGGACGGCAAGCGTCCGCCGAAGGGGCCGGTCGTCGTGTTCGACGACGATCACTACTACATGGGCAGTATGATGGCGGATCTGCTGGCGGGTGAAGGTTATCAGGTCACACTCGCCACCCCCGGCCTCTGCGTCGGCACGTGGACCGAATACACCCTGGAGCAGGGCCATATCGAAAGCCGGCTTGTGAAGCTCGGCGTCGACATCCTGGCACGCCATTGCGTCGCGGCGGTCGGTGACGGCGGCGTCGAGCTGGTCAACATGATGACGGGTCAGCGCATTGAGCGCGACGGCGCGCTGGTGCCCGTCACCATGCGGTTGCCGAACGACACTTTGTACGATGCGCTGATGGCCGAGCCGGAGAAACGGGAAGCCGCCGGCGTCAAGTCCGTGCGCCGCATCGGCGACTGCTTCGGCCCGGCGACGATTGCCGCGGCGGTCTACGAAGGCCACCGCTACGCCCGCGAGCTCGATACCGACGTCGATCCCGACGGCGTGCCGTTCAAGACCGTGAAGTACGATCTGGAACTGGGCGGGTGATCGGATTTCAGGGCGCCAACGAAATCAGGGCGTCCTCGTTCATCTCGATGCCGAGGCCCGGTTTCTGCGGCAGACTGGCAAATCCGTTTTCGATGACGGTGTCGCAATCGGCGAATCTGGCGCCCAATGCCAGATAATCGTAGTAGAGCTCGGCATAAACGACGTTCCGCATCACCGCACAGACATGAAGCATGGCGAGAAACGCCACCGTCGTACTGTTCCAGTTGTGCGGTGACATCTTGACCGAATGGGCGTCCGCCATGGCGCCGATTTCAAGCATTTCAAGGATGCCGCCGGCCCCGGCGATGTCGGGGTTGAGCACATCGGCTGCTCGCGCCTGTAGAACGCTGCGGTAGTGCCGCAGGCCCGATTGCCGCTCACCGGTCACGATCCGACTGACCGTGTTGGCGCGGAACTCGGCCATGGCGTCGAGGTCGTCGCCGGCGAGCGGTTCCTCGATCCAGTAAGGCTTGTAGGCCTCGAACAGGTGTGCGGCGCGCAAGGCGTGGCGCGGATCGGTCTGCACAGCAAAATCGAGCATGATGTCGACATCCGGGCCGACCGCCTCGCGCGTCAGGCGGACGCAGGCTTCGGCATCGGCCAGCGTCGGCCGGCGCAAGGGGTAGATCTTGACCGCTCGATACCCCTGCGAGCGCATCATGGCGCATCGCGCAGCGACGGCTTCCGCCGTCTGTACATCTTCGTCCCAGGCGTTAGCGTAGACCGGCACCTTGTCGACGATTGCGCCGCCGAGCAACGCATGGACGGGCTTGCCGACCGATTTGCCGAGCAGATCCCAGAGCGCAATCTCGATGGCGCTCACCGCCGACGCGTAATCGATGCCCGGGTGTTTGGACTCCATCGGTTTCGCAATGCGGTGCAAAAAGCCGCGCGGGGACGCCTCCGGCAGCTGTTTCAGGGCCTCGCCCAACGAAACGATGATCTCGCAGCACGCCCGTTGCCGGCCGGACAACGCATACGCCTCGCCCCAGCCAGCCAGCCCGGTGTCGGTTTCGAGCTTTACGAAGACGACGATCTTGCCTCGAGACCAGCCATCCGCACTGGGCTGCGGACCGACGAGATGGGGCGTGACGTTGGTGATTTTCATGCGTGGATCTCCACGGGCTATCCTGCGCTTGCCGGTTACGATATCCGAAGGACCGGCCACCCTCCAGCCCGGCCAGGAATGTCGCCGCAGCCCGATCGGAGACGGGCGGTTTCGTTTGGCGAAGATAAGGTGCGCCGATGACACGGAGGGCACACTTTCGCCGATCGGCCGACGTCACGTGGATGCGTTTTTCCCGCTGGAATTTATCGTCGCGCCGTTGGACCGGGGACTGACGGTGCGCTTATTATGAGGGCTTACTGATGATTCTCGGGCAAGCCGTAGTTGCCCGGCAACGCGGGAGTTGGTGTATGGAGTGCTGTGGCCCGGGATACGCATCCCCGTCGGAGGCCATGAAGGCCCCGCGCGAGAAACTCCTTTATACCATCGCGATCTATACCGGGACGGGCATACAGAAACCCGATTACCTGTGCACCATCGATGCCGATCCTGACAGCCCGACATATTCTAAGGTCATTCACCGGCTTGAAATGCCCGGCATCGGCGACGAGTTGCACCACATGGGCTGGAATGCCTGTTCGAGTTGTCACGACGACTCATCGATGAGCCGCAACTATCTCTTGGTGCCGGGCGTGCGCTCGACCGACATTCATATTGTCGACACCGCCACCGATCCGCGCGCGCCTCGCCTGCACAAGGTAATCGACGGCGCTGAAATCAAGGCAAAGACCAATCTCAGCGCACCGCACACCGTGCATTGCCTCGGATCGGAAATCATCATCTCGATGCTGGGAGACGCAAAGGGAGAGGCCCCGGGCGGTTATCTGCATCTGGACGAGGATTTCAACATCCTTGGCCGCTGGGAAAACTCGATGGGCGACATCCCATTCGGATACGATTTCTGGTACCAACCGCGCCACAATGTGATGGCGAGTTCCGAGTGGGCGGCGCCCAATACCTTCATGCCGGGGTTCGATCTCGAAGAAGTTGGATACCTGAAGTACGGTCGCCGGATTCATCTGTGGGATTTCGAAAAGAAAGAACCGAAGCAGACATTCTATCTGGGCGAGGACGGGCTGATCCCGCTTGAGGTACGGTTCCACCACGATCCGGACTCCACCCACGGGTTTTGCGGCGCGGCGCTGAGCGCCAACATCATCCACTGGTGGAAGGATGAAGCAGACGAGTGGCAGTGGGAGAAGATCATCGATGTGGAGAACGAACCGCATCCTGATTGGCCGATTCCCATACCCGGCGTCATATCCGTGATCCTGATCAGCATGGACGACCGGTTTCTTTACTTGTGCAACTGGCTGCACGGCGACATTCGACAGTACAACATCGATGACCCGCACAATCCGGTGCTGACGGGGCAGGTCTGGATGGGTGGTCTGCTCGACAGGGCGCCGGTCGTCAACGGGGTCAAGGTCACGGGCGGGCCACAGATGATCCAGTTGTCGCTGGACGGTAAACGCCTCTATGTGACGACATCCCTGTTCTCCACCTGGGACAATCAGTTCTATCCGGAAATCCGCACCAACGGCGGCTGTATGCTAATGGTCAACTGCGATACGGAGACCGGCGGCATGGAGATCGACCCGGATTTCGTCGTCGATTTCGGCAAGGAGCCGAATGGCCCGTCACGTTGCCACGAGACTCGATATCCCGGCGGCGATTGCACCAGCGATATCTGGATATGACGGAGCACACGATCACGATCGCCAACCGCGGCAACGCGACCTACCGGGTCGATGCCCGTAAACCGTTACTGGAGAGCTTGCGTGATCAGGGTCTTGATCTGCCCTACGGCTGCAAGTACGGCGGCTGCATCACCTGCGCCGCGAAGCTGATCGACGGCAGTGTCAACCAGACGGCACAGGTGGCGCTCAACAACCGCCAGCTCAACGACGGCTACATTATTCTCTGCGTCGCACGCCCGACCCGTGATTGCACCCTTGAAATCGGGGTCGAGAGTCATGACCGGCTTTACCGAAACCCGTTCCTCGATCCACTCGCTCCCCACGAACTGAAAGCCGACATCGCGAGGTCGGCGGCAGACGACACGCAGGATTCCTCATGACTGACCTCGATCGACTCGATCACACGGACCACGACCAGCCCTACAGCGAAGAATATCTTCAGACGATTCTGAAATCGGTGAAGACGATCGCCATGGTCGGCGCCAGCCCGGACAGGACAAAGTTCAGTTATGGCGTGCTCCGGGTGTTGCACGAGACCGGATACGACATGATTCCCGTCAATCCGCGTCCCGATGTTACGGAAATCCGCGGCATCAAGGTCTACCCGGACCTCGCCTCCATTGACCGGCCGGTCGACATGGTGGAGGTGTTTCGCAAAGCCGAGGATCTGCCTGGTATCGCGCAAGAGGCCGTCGCGATCGGCGCGAAGGTTCTGTGGGGCCAGATCGGCGTCAAACATCCCGAGGCCGCGCGGATCGCCGAAGAGGCAGGCATGAAAGTGGTCATGGACCGGTGCCCGAAGATCGAGCTGTTCCGGCCGTTCTGGAAGCCCCGGCTCGACCTGCCGATCTGATCCGCCCAGCTTTGTCGATGTCTCTCCGGAGAGCCCGAGGGGCGTTGCATTTACCGCCGTCCGAGGCGTTGAAAAGGCTTGAACCCCCCCTGATTTCCTGCGCCTTTGCGCCTGCCCGGCAGCGACATACGCCGAGGTGAAATGGATGGAATTAACGGGTTCCGACCCCGGGGAGCACGCTTTGGTCTCAAACCTGAACTCCGTTGGATTTGGCGCCCAAATCCGTCAGTCACCCTATTTCGATGCGACGCTCCGGTGGGGTGCAAAAGGATTTTCCGTATACAACCACATGTACATTCCGCGGGATTTCGGCGACCCGGTGGAAAATTTCTGGAATCTCGTCGAGCGGGCGATCCTTTGTGACGTATCCGTCGAACGTCAGGTCGAGATCACCGGCCCGGATGCAGCCGAATTCGTCCAGTTGCTGACACCGCGCAATCTCGCAAACTGTCAGGTGGGACAATGCAAGTACGTCCTGCTGACCAGCCAGGAAGGCGGCATCGTCAACGACCCGGTGCTCCTGCGCCTCGGCAAGAACCATTTCTGGCTTTCTCTCGCCGACAGCGACGTTTTGCTATGGGCCAAAGGGGTCGCCGCTTATGCGGGAATGGCCGTCGAGATTCATGAGCCGGACGTATCCCCCCTGCAATTGCAGGGGCCACGGTCCATCGACATCATGAAGACTTTGTTCGGTGAAGGTATCGAGGCGCTCAAGTACTTTTGGCTGATCGAGACCGAGCTGGACGGCATTCCCGTCGTCGTCTCCCGAACCGGCTGGTCGAGCGAGCGGGGCTACGAAATCTATTTGCGGGATGGCCGGTTTGGCGACCGGTTGTGGGAGACAATCATGGCGGTCGGAGAACCCTACGGTCTGCGGCCCGGTCACACGTCGACAATCAGACGGGTCGAAGGCGCCATGCTGTCCTACCATGCCGACATGGACATCGGCACCAATCCCTTCGAACTCGGCCTCGATCGTCTCGTTGACCTTGAAATGGATACAGCGTTCATCGGTAAGGGTGCGTTGAAGACGATCCGGCGTACCGGCGTGTCGAGACTCCTGGTCGGTCTCGAGATTGACGGGCCGCCGCTGGCACGGCCGAATCAAAAGCATTGGCCTCTCGTGAAAGACCGCGGGGAAGTCGGTCATGTAACGTCAGCCGTCTATTCGCCCCGTCTGGAGAAAAACATCGCCCTGGGCATGGTCAGGATCGAACACAGCACGCTGAACACGGAACTGACCTCGCAAGGCGAAGACGGCGAGCGCGCGGCAACCGTCGTCGAGAAGCCGTTCTTTGATCCCGGCAAGAGTATCGCGAGCGCCTGAAGCGCTTCGGGGCATGCCTGACGGCGCCCGCCCCTGTCCCGGGCCGATGCATAAGGCGTGACGCTGGCACCCCTCATTCGCGTTTCCCCCTGACGGCCCGGCATCCGGCGTCACGAACGGGCGAAACTCGGATCGAAGACAAGAAACATTCACGGTTGTTGTCGTTACATCGAACTCTTCATGCTCACGGAAAGCCGTCGTTGAGCACTTGCTCGGCGATTGAACAGACCCGCTCGAGCACGGCCTTGGCCTCACTGACCGATATGCGTTCCGGCATGATTGGCTCCGGTAGACCGGGGGGCATATTTGCCAGCGCCTCGAACGCGATCTCATCGTCCATGACCTTGATGGCCCGAACCATGTCGTCCATATCGGCCCTTCTCCAGACTTCGTGCCATTGCGCACCGGATAGTTTGGTCAAGGGTCTTGTCAGAAGGAAAATCGGATTGCCGGTCATGGTCTGTGGGGCTCGGTTCTTGTTCCGCGATGCATCTACAGTTTCATTTCGCCATCGCGACGCACATGGCGACATCACTCATTCGACTGTGCGGGGTCTGCATTGTCGGGGGTCGTGGATTCAGTCGGAAAAGCAACGGCAGCGTCAAAATCGACCTCGACCGCCGCCGATCCGGAAGACGTCGTCTCCACGCTCGGGGAATCGACGTCCGGAAGCGAAGACGAGGAATCGATTGTTTGCGGCACCCAGGGATTAGTCGTCGTTTGCGCTTTTGCGCCGCTTGGTCCTGCAAACAGCCCGAGGGCCGCAGCGACGAGAAGCCGAACCGTCAGAGCACGCGAAGCCGCAAGTGTCCGTGGCGATCTCATTGTCGCGTGTCCAGCCAGTTTCGTCGCGTTTCGAGGGCGGACAGGACTTCCGGATCGGCCGCGCAATCTCGGGTTAAGGTATCGACCATGTCCGCGGAATCAGACACCGTCGCTCGGGCAAGCAGTTCGTCCACGACAGCCAATCCACTGGCACAGTAGTTGCGCAGGGCACGCCGGTCCTCCGGTTTCTCCAGCAATGCTTCAGCGTAGAACCGGTGTGACGCAGCATAGTCACCGCCCATGTAAGCGTCGTAGCCTTGGCGCTGGAGTCGATAGAGCGCACGCGCTTCCTCTTCGCCGCGGTCAACTGGCGTGCGAACGTCATCCAAATCGTCGACCTGGGACAGAGGTGCGCAATATTCATCGATCACGCAGGTCGCGGACGCAGTTGGGGCGAACCCGACAACGGCCAGCATGAAGCATATCGCGCTATGGCGGATCCAACATCGGCGTTGGACGGTCGTACTGTGCAATCCGGCGGCGTTCATTGCCGGCCTCGTTGGAACGCGACGAGCACCCCCTCAAAATACGCGGCGATATCGGCCCAGTTGGGGTCATCCGGAAAATGCTCAGCCAGTTTCCAGAACTCCGCGCTGGCGGTTCCATAATCCCGTTCACCGACCGCTTCCATTCCCTTCCCGGCGTAGAAATCGAAAAATTCTTGACGATAAAGATGCGTCATATCGTTCAGTTCTTTTTCGACCAGGGCATTGAGAACCTGGGCACCAACGGACTGCGAATCTGCATCGACAAGATAGTCGCTGCCCATCAATGCCTGCCGGAGTTCCGCATCGAGCTGCCCATCAGGGTCATTGCGTGTCGGCAATGGATCGCTCCCTAACAGCATATCGAACTCCGCCGGACTCAGCTCGTTATGATCAGCACTCGCCAGATCGTCGGTCGCCCGCTGCGCTATCGAAACGCCGCGAACGTAGCTCAGAGCTTGGGATACGTATCGGCTCCTTGGGTGCTGTTCCTGTAAGCCCTCAAGGTACTGAATGCTACGCCACCAGTCGCCGTCGCCGACGGTGAGCGCGTCGAGGATGAGCTCCGCCTTGGGCGAAACGGAGTCGAGGACTCTCGACGGCAGTCCGGCCTCCGTCGCCAGGTCCGCGTCCACGGACGCCGTTTCCTCTTCGACCGGCTCGCTTTCCTTCGGCGGTGGGGGTGCGATGACCTGCGGTTCGACACGCAACGTTTCGAGTTCCGACAGTTCGTTCACGAAATCACGATACCGATCGCACGCCCTGGTTTCCCCCGCCTCGCAAGATCTTCTGAACGCCTCCTTGGTCTCGTCCAAGAACAAACCGGAGCCGTAGTTCTCCCACGCCAGCATCTCCAGGGAATGTCCGAGAGCGAGCCAAGCCCAACCGTCGTCGGGGTATACCGCCAACCAGTCTTCCAGAGTGTCGACGGCTTCGCGGTAATCCTCGCCGTCGATCAGATCGACAACCGAAGACTCCATGTGCTGCCGCTGCTCCTGCTCGCCCTGGGCAACCATACCGTCCAGCAGGTCGGCACGGGCCTGGCAGGCCTCCGTATCGCCGTAACTGCACGCGTTGGCGTAGGCAGCCAACGCGTCGGAATACATGCCGAGCCGGAAATAGGCGACACCCAGGTTTTTCCAAGGTGTGACGAAAGACGGGTGGGTATTCAGGGCTTCGGTATAGGCGTCGACCGCGCCAGCGGCGTTACCGTACTCAAAGAGCAGCTTGTTGCCACGATTATATGCACGGATGGCTGCATTCTCGAGCTCGACTTCGGGATCGTACCCACCGTCGTCACTGCCCGTGTCATTGTCGTTCCATTGCCAGTCATCGTCCCGGGAACTGTCGTCGTGCGTGCCGCAGGTTCCCGATTCCTCGACGCAACTCCCGTCAATATCGTCGGCAGTCAGTATGGAACTCGTGGCCACTGACGTGATGGCGCAAGCTAAAGCACCCCACGCTAAGAAGCGCACACAATGGCCAAACCAATTTAGAAGCGGCGACACGAAGCTAATCACGACACTCAACCCAATCCAAAACTTCTGGGGCTGACGGCCTCGCTAAAATTAGGCGTACATATTACGTAGTTATTGCTGAATAGTCCATTTGAGGCCGAAACCGCTTTGGCTGCACTGAACTTTTCGAGAACTTAAACCTTTATTCAGGATGTTCGCGTGTCGACCAGGCTAATCCACTTCGCGTAGTCACTTCCCGCTGTACGGCAGTTCCTGGCTACACCCGGATTTCACGGGATGCTCCGGAATTTGTCCCATACAACGGAAAGATCGGGTATTCCTCGTTTTTTAGACAGGATAATTATCCTTGTTAATATATGAATAATATCCTATACTATTATTCGCTCATTGCCATGGTGAATAAGTGAAGTGGACGGCGTCCAATTCGGCGGCGTGGGCTCGCGCAGGCGGGCATCCCCATGCGTCCGTTACCGTCGTTCGTGTCGGAGAAAAGGATTAAAAATGCGAAGCCCCCGGGGGGACCTAATCATTTCTACACAAAACTAAACATTTTCCGGAATTGGCGTTTAAAAACAATGGGTTGATTTTCGCAACCATCGCCTTCCAGGGGCGGGTCCGCAGGTGCGGCTCTATGCCAGGCGTTCCGCGACATAGGGCGGCAGGGCGAACGCCGCCTTGTGAACCTCGGGTGCATAATACCGTGTCTCCAGGCCGGCGGCGGCGAACCTGTCCCGAAGGGTTTCGACGGTCACGTCGCGATGCGCCGCCGCGTCGGTCGCCCAGCCGAGCGCCATGAAGCCGCCGCCGTAGGTCGGCGTCGCCGTCAGATAGAATCCGACGTCGGCGAAATGCGGCGCCAGGCGGCGGCGAGAGTTGGTCACGCTGTCGCCCTGAAAAAAGGCGACGCCGTTCTGGGTCACGACGATGCCGTCCGGCCGCAGGATGCGCTTGCAATCGGCGTAGAACGCCTCGGTGAACAGCACCTCGCCCGGCCCCATCGGGTCGGTCGAGTCGACGACGATCAGGTCGTAGCTGTCCGCCGCCGCATCGGCGACGAAGGCGATGCCGTCGCCGACATGCAAGTCGGTGCGGGCGTCCTCGAAGGCGCCGTTCGACAGGCTCGGCATGTGTTCGCGGCAAAGCTCGATGACGCCGCCGTCGATGTCGACCATGGTCGCACTCCCGACCGGATGGCGCAGCGTCTCGCGCAGCGCGCCGCCGTCGCCGCCACCGACGATCAGCACGTCCCGCATGGCGCCGTGCGCGAACATCGGCACGTGGGCCAGCATCTCGTGATAGAACGGCTCGTCGCGCTCGGTCGTCTGCACGATCCCGTCGAGCACCAGCACGCGGCCGAAGAAATCGTTCTCGAAGATCAGAATGTCCTGGAACGCCGTGCGTCCCTCGTGAATGACGCGATCGACGCGGATCTGCTGGGTCCAGCCCTGGTCGGCCTCGACTTCGTGCAGAACTTCGGTGAACCAGCCGTCCTTGAGACCGCCGTACTCGCTCAACGGACGGAGTCCCCGATGAGACCCCGGCGGCTTTCGGTCAGGTCGATCTTGGCGGGCGAGAAGGCTTCGCGCAGCACCGGGATGGCGCTGTGCGGATCGCAGTCGCCGCACATGAAGACGTCGAGGGCGGCGAAATTGCGCTCTGGCCAGGTGTGGATCGAGATGTGCGATTCGGCGAGCACCACGACGCCCGACACGCCGTCGTTCGGCGAGAAATGGTGGAAGTGCGAATGCAGGATCGTGGCGCCCGCGGCCTCGGCGGCGCGTCGCAATTCGGCATCGACATGATCCGGCTCGTCGAGGCGCTCGGCGCCCCACAAATCGATCAGCAGGTGGACGCCGGCGAACTTCTCGCCGTCCTTCTCGATGAAGTAGTCCTTGTCGTTGTCGACGACCGTGTACGGCGTCGGGCGCATGTCGTCATTGGCCACGTCGAGCGTCTCGGGGGCAACAGCAAAATCCATTTTTCAGGTCTCCCTAAAAACGAGTGTCACTGCCCCGGCCCGGATAGCCTTAACGGGGGCAAACGAGCCGCGTACATACGGGAAAACGGGGTTCGAGCGCAATAGCAAAACCGGCGAATTTCCATGAAATTTCAACAGTTCTGGGATGCTCCCGGATCATAGGTCCGTGTAAGGCCCCGCCGGATCGTCGAACTGCGCCACGAAGCCCCGGAACGCCTCGCCCGCGTGCATCGGTTTCGCATGACGGCCGGAACGGTCTTCGCCGACCGTCCCCAGCGGTTCGACATAGGTATCGAACGCCGGCGTCGCGAAATACGCCATCGAGTAGCGCTCGACACCCGCCGGCGGATTGACCCGATGCATGGTCGAGCGGAACGCGCCGCCGGACCAGGTTTCCATCATGTTGCCGAGGTTGACGACGAAACACCCGTCCAACGGCTCGACGTCGCGCCAGCGCTCCTCGCCCGAGCCGTAACCCGACATGTCGACCTGCAGGCCGCCGACCTTGCCGGGTTTCAGGATGGTTAGCGCATTGGTGTCGTAGTGGGCCGCCGCACTCTCCCGGAGATCCTCGTCGGCGGCCTCGCCCGGGGTGTAATGCAAGAGCGAGATATTGCTCATGGCGGCATTGAACATACGGCCAAAAGCATCTTCACCGCCACCGAGCGCCAGCGAAAACGCACGCAACAGACTTTCCGAGATCGCCGACGCCCCGGCGAAGTACCGGCGGAAGACGTCGGCGAATGCCGCCGGCTCGTTGGGCCACCGGTTCGGCGTGATCAAGCCGCTGCTGACCCTTACGGCCTCAGAATCCCACGCGATGTCATCGCCGATGAAGAAGGCTTCGTAGAAGACCGCCGGCTTGCCCGCGGCATCAGTCGAAAACGGCGATACCGGGAGGTATCCGCGATACTGGCCGGGACGTCGTTTGCACTTGAGCTTGATATCGTCCGGGAGAGCAAAAAACGCCCGCATCTGGCACTCCGCCTCATCGACGAGTGCATCGTCGAGTCCGTGATTCCTGACATAGAAAAACCCGACATTGGCGCAGACATTGGCGAGTTCCCGGACAACGGTCGCGCGGTCCGCCGCATCGCCATCGCGGAACCGGGCAAGATCGATGATCGGCAGCATGGCTCAGCCCTCCCCGCCCGGGCGTGTTTCGAACACACCCGCCAGAAACGCCGTGAACCATGCGTCCTGTGCCGCATCGTGGGCGGCGGCGAGCCGGTCTTGTTCCGCACGGTTCTGGGCTCCCGGTTTACCGTAGTACCCGTCCGCCCAATCGGCGTCCTGCCAACGCCGAAAGCCGGCATCATCGATTTCGGCGTGGAACTGGAAACCGAAGGCTTGCCCGCCGTAGCGAAATGCCTGGTTCTCGAACAGTTCGCTCGACGCGAGGGGCTCCGCGCCCACCGGAATCCGAAACCCGTGAAAGTGCGCCTGGGTGACGACGAGACCGTCCGGAATGACGTTGTCTTTCCCGACCGACCGCACGGGATAATAACCGAACTCGTGAAAACCGTGATCCGGCGCGCCGACATCGGCGCCGAGCGCGCCGGCCAGGACTTGGGCGCCGAGACAAAAGCCAAGCATCGGTTTCCCGGCATAGATGCACCGCAGCGCCCAATCGGCCTCGTCGAGAAGCCAGGGATAAACGTCGGGTTCGTCGAAACAGTGCGGCCCGCCGTAAATAACGGTACCGGCCACGGCACGATGATCGATGTCCTTGAGCCGGTCGCCTTCGTAGGGGGCGACCCAGCGGACGTCATAGCCGTGCGCTGCAAACCATCGGCTGGCGCGGTCGTCGCCCGGTTCTTCATTATGGCGAATTGAAAGGATGGTCTGGTTCGGTGAGCTCATCGGATCCTCCGTTTCAAACGTTAGGGTGTAACGTTATCGGTGGCCCGGATGATTTGCCCTGTGCCAGTGGGGTTCGGCCTGTATCGGCCAATCCATTTCAGCTGTCAACCGTCAGTGATCAATTGATCGCGCTGAGACCGCTCGTCGCCAGTCGCTCCTTGTATGACGCCAGGAACGCGCCGAAGTCCTCGGCCTCTTCCACCTTGTCGGCGACCTGACCGATATCGATGGCGCCGAAGGTCTCGGGCGTCGCAATCAGCTTGAAAGGCTCGGCCAGTTCCGTCTGCGCCATGGCCGACCCATAATCACGGTTGACGCGGGCAACGGCACGTTCGTTGCCATCGAGGGTTAGCGCGATAACGTAATTCAACACGTAGAGTGAATCGCGCTCGGAAAGCGGTTGCGACTGATCGATCCCGACGAGGTCGATGATGTTGCGAAACGACTTCGACGCTTCCCGCCAGTCTTGACGGTCCCAATAGACTTCGGCGCGAAGCTGTTCGGCCGGCAGATCCTCATCCTCTTCGATCAGCGCAAGTGCCGCAATATCGTCGCCCATTCCGATCATGGCACGCGCCCTGAGTTGACGGCGTTGACGGCTCAAATCCTCCGATATGCCGATATCTTCCGACTGATCCAATGCGGCCAGCGCTCTCTCGTATTCGCGGTTTAGCAGGTGAATCAATGCCAGCCGGGCGCCGACGCGTGCGCGTTCCGGCCCGGCAAGGCGGAACTTGATCTGGGCGTCGAGCAACTCGGCCGCGGAGTCGAATAGATCGACGCTGGCCAGCCTGTCGGCCAGATTCTGAATCATGCGATCACCCAGACGCCCCGGCGGCGTCAACTCCTTGAATTCGTCATAGATTGCAATCGCCGTCACCGGGGGCATCTTGTCGGCAATGCCCTCCAGGAACAGGGCGTTGAAAGCCTCGACCATGGTTTCCGTCACCCTGGGCGCCAGCGGATGACTGCGGAAGTATGTTGCGGCTTGCCGCAAGGTGTTGAGGCCATCGCGAAACTGACCGGACCGCAAGTAAAGCGTGCCGAGACGGCGCAACAAATCGAATTCGAACTCGCCGCCGCGCCATGCATAGCGCAATTCCTCAAGTTCCGCAGCCGCAGCTGCCGGTTCGAGACGCCCGAGTTCAAGTAGCATTTCAGTCCGCTTGACGGCGGCGCGAGCCGCCGTCGGCCGGTCCGGTCCGACTGCTGCCTGTTCGAAGAGTCCGATCGCGATTTCATCGTCACCGTTGATTCGCGCTGCGCGGGCGGCAAGGAACTTAACCTTGTTTTCCTGTTCCGGCGTCAGATCCTCTGCGCGTATCGCCTCGATCAGTTTCTCCGCCGCCGGCGTATCGCCGACCTGGAGCGTACCCTCAAGCGCCCATAGGCTAAGGGGGATTCGGAGCGCATCCGGATAAGGATCGGGGATGCCGACTGTCGCACGTAGGCCGCGCAGCACCTCTCCGGATAGATCGCTGCCGGCAAAGCCGGAGACAGACCGCCAGAACACGCCCTCGTCGTTAGACCGGAAAACATCGTCCTCCAGTTCGGCAACCGCATCCTCATAACGGCCGAGAATGAAAAGCGACATCGCCGTGTACAACCGTTGCGCTGGCTGATTGCGGGATGCTTCGTCTTCCTCGCCACGAATGCGAAGCACGCCGAGGGCTTCGGAACCGAAACCGAGCGCGAGGTAGTATCGCGCCAATTCAAGCCGCGCCTTTTGCAGTTCGGTCGGCGAACGTGCGTTGGCAACGTCGGACTCGAGCGCACGCCGCTTCTCGACGAAGAACTCCAACTCCACATTGCGCAACGGTTCCATATCCACAATGCGCGACAGTGGCCGATCGTCGTCGACCCCGGCCTTTGCAAGCTCCGTCGCACTGACCGGCGAAATGTGCAGCGTACGCGTGCTTGTGACCTCGATCCCCTCGCGAAGCGGCCGCACGCGAAGCGTGTCGATACGTGGCTCGATCACCGCGCCCTGGCTCGACGGCCGTACACGGAACTGGGGATACTGGTAGAGGTGTGTGACGCCGTAGCCAAGCGGGATGACTGGAACAACGATGAAATTGTCGCCGATTTCGGGATCGGTAATCACCACGGCCTTGCCCGGTTCAGGCACCGGGAGAAAAACCCGGCTACCGACTGGCGAGTCGAGCTGCGGTGTCGCCTGGATGGGCGCCAGGGTAGACAAGCCCTGCTGCTTGAAATCGATGAGCCACGTCAGGCCCTCCCGGCGCGCGATTGGATTGATGCCGCGCCCGGTCACCATCCGTAGCACGGTCGCGTTATCGTTTCTGAGTTGCACGATATCCACGAGATTGGGTCCGGCGGCCTGGCGGATACGATCTATATCGACCGGCGTGAACTGATCGAATACGAGCCACAGCGCGCCGCCACGGCGGAACACCGCCGCACCAACCGGATCGTTCCAATCGAATGCGAGGGTGAAGCCCGGTTCGCCGTCACCGCGCGGCCCCGCGACAACCGGCACCGCACCGCCGCCTGCTGCTGCCTGAGGCAGGGTTGGCGTCACCGCTGCCGAAGCATCCGTCGTCTCGCCCGGTTCTCCGGACTGATCTGCAGATTGTTCCCCGGTTTCAAGAGCGGCGGTTTCGTTTTCCGCGGCGATTGTTGTCTCCGTAGCCTGCAACGCGGTAGGAGATTCGTTCTCGACTGGAGTCGCCACCTCGCTATCGATTTCAGGTGCGGACTCGGGTTCAGGCTCTGTTGCAGCGGCTTCCGTTACGGGTTCGGGTGCCGGCGCGGATGCTTCGCCGGCACTCGCGGCCGGTAATGGCCCGGCGGTCGCGCCGTCATCCGGAAAAAAGATGTCGGCAACGACCTTGGTTCCGGCCTTGAAATGGTTGATCCGTGCGGAGTCCGGGATCGACAGTTCGACGACACTGCCGTTGGCCGTGACCCGGCTGCGCGCACCACCGATCAGCGATGGCAGGCTGGTCGCGAGCGGACCGGTATCAATATCCGCCGGTGTACCGAAGCTAATGACGGTCACCCCGTCCTGACGACTCAGGCGGTACGGCACATCGGTCTCCCAATCGAAGACCAATCGCAACTTGTCCGCGTGACGTCCCGTCCGCGTACCGACGCGCGGCGCACCGGCTGGCAGCGGTACCTGATCCGCCTGCGCCAAAGCCGACGCTGCCGGTTCCGTAACAGCAGGTTCGTTCTCGGGTTCGGATGCCGGCGGCGTTTCGCCCTCGGGGCCGCTCGCCGATTCGGTGGGTATAAGATCGATGACGATTGCGGTTCCGGCCGGAAAGTGCACGACATCGAAATTCGCCGACGTCAATCGCAGCTCGACGCTCTGAGCGTCTTCCATGATCCGGGCAGCGTCGACAAAATCACCGATAGACCGGCTAACGATGCCAAGGTCGGCCTCGATCGTCCGGCCGAACGTCAACCGGATCACATCGCCATCTACGGACGCTTCGTAGAATACGGGCGCAGGCCAGTTGAAGACGACGCGCGCATTGCCCGACTGTGGTGCGGCGCGGATCTCAACCGGATCCGCGACCGCTTCGAGCGGTGACAGGACGATAACTGCAAGCCCAAGCAGGAATACAAGGCGAAGACCACAATCCCGCAAGAAGGAATGCCTCACGGACTCGTCCTCCCGATGTTCGGCAGAATGACAATGTCGACCCGGTTTGCGAGGTCGTCTCGGCGCCCGACAGCCTCATCACCTTCGGGCAGGGTGTCGTAACGACTACCGGCGAACCCGATCGCCTCGATATCCTGCGTCACGCCAGATCTCTTCAATACGCCAGCAACGGCGGCAGCCCTGGCAATGGAAAGTTCCCAGTTCGATGCATAGCGGGCTCCCGCAGGGGGCGTCCGATCCGTATGGCCTTCCAGAATGATTCCATTCTCGATGTTTCGGACGACACCGCTGAGTTCGAACACGGCTTCTTGAGCCGCCGCGCTCAAGGTCGCTTCTCCAGGTTCGAAGAAACGCTCGCCGGGCACCGAAATGATCAGTCGATCCTCATGCTCGAACAGCAGGCTGGCGCTCAAAAGTTCGTCTCCCGCGAGAACCTCCTCAAGTACGGACGCCAGGTAATCGATGCTGGTGCCGGCCTCGAACACGATGGAGCCGATATTGAAATCGGCGGATGTCGGTTCGGGCTCTTCAATTGGTTTTGGATCCAGCGTACGCGACAACGCGTCGGTGATCTCTGCCCAATTGTCGAGCTTGACGTTCGACATCGCAAACAACATGACGAAAAACGTCAACAACAGCGAGATCAAATCGGAAAACGTAATCATCCACGCTTTGCTGACGGTATCCTTGTGCGCATGGGCCTCGCCGAGAACGGGCCCGCGGCCGCGCTCGGAACCTCTGCCTGGTGCGGGATAGAGCGGGATCATGGCGAGGCCACCGGGGCGTCTGCCGGCGTTTCCGCCGGCGCATATTCGATGTCGATTGCGGCACCGAAATCGATCAACAATTCGTCTTCGCGCCGAATAAAGAAATCGAAACGCATCGCGTCCGCTTCACCCGCATAAATCCCGGCGCTTATGGTCTCAGGCGGCGCGCCGCGCTCGATCAGCTTGCGCGCAATTGCTCCCGCCCGATCGAGACCGGCACGCATGATATCGATTTCCGTTTCCCCACCGTCGCCGACCGTAGGAACCGCCGCCATGATCTGTGCCTGAAACCGGATGCCCGGCGGGTTGCGGCTCAGCGACGACACGATACGGTCGATCATCGGCAGGCGGGCAATGCGAAGCTCAAGGGAGTCGTCCTCGAACAGTTCACGCGCGAGCAGGTCGATACGCATGTCGCGTCCGGGTTTAATGATCTCGACTTTCGTCGCGCTGATGGCCGTGGTGAAGACATTGGTCAACTCAGCTTGAAAGGCAGCCGGCTCAAGAACGTCGCCATGTTGAGAAACGAAATCGGTCGGCTCCGTCAGCGGCTCCACCAATTCGGCGAAGGTCGAGGTCAGGCTGTCCATTACACGCTGCGAACGCGTCTCCTCGATCGTCGAAATGCTGACCAGCATGATGAAGAACGCGAGCACAAGCAGGAACAGTCCAAGAAACAGGCTGATGGAGGAATTTCCACCCGTCTTGTATGTTTCACTGCCGAATTCGCCATCCATACCGATGTCCGTTCGTCCGCGCGTATGCCGATTTTCCTGCCATTACTTCGAAACCCGGCGCCAACCGCAAGACCGCCACTGTCAGAATGGGCCCAACACGCCCGTCAGCTTGGCCTTCAGCGTTTCGGCATTGAACGGCTTGACGATGTAGCTGGATACGCCGGCGTCTCTCGCGGCGATAACCTTTTCCGTCTTGCTTTCCGCGGTGATCATCACGAACGGAAGGTGCTGTAGTTGTTCGTCCTTGCGAACTTCACGGAGCAACTCAATTCCGCTCATCGGCTCCATATTCCAATCCGAAATAATTAGATCGAATGACTCTTTGCGTATCATCTCGAGCGCCATCGAACCGTCAGTGGCTTCCTCGATATTATTGAACTGCAATTGTTTCAGAAGATTGCGAAGAATTCGGAGCATGGTCTTGTAGTCGTCCACGATCAAAATCTTCATGTTCATGTCGACGGTCATCGCTAAATCCGCTCATCATCAAGACGCAAGGATTTGGTCATCCTCCGTTCCAACCTAATGCGCTCAACCGAGACGTCATCTCTTTTTCAACCGCCGACATCCCCTGTATCGGGCAGTTCACGCAGCCGCGACAATTCCACCGTAACATCCCTGGCCTTGCCGGCGTTCATGTTTGCCATGATATCAGCGAGCTTCCGTTCTTTCATTCGTTCAGCGACCAAAAGCAGGGTATTCATATCGAGATCTTCGAAAATTCGCGCCGCATCCTTGGGTTTCATCGCTTCGTAGATCTTAACCAGGCTTTGGGTCTTTTTCTCCTGTTGTTCGTCATAGGTCACGATCAGGTTCTCGATCGTTTCCTTGAACGCCCGCAACTGCCTGATCTTGTTGTCTATCCGGGTTTCCGCCGCTGCGAGAAGGCCGAGGCGTTGCTCAAGATCCTGTTCCCGCTCCTCGATCTCAGCACGCCTGTCTGACAGTTGTTGAAGCAAGATGATTTCCTGCTCGGTCAGCAGAGTCGGGTCCTGCGACGCGATACGTTCGGCCTCGACAGCGATATCGCTCGTCGAAAATGCGAAGGGGTCGACTTCGAGTGGTTCGAGCGGGGTAACGTCATCGGGATTGGCGGCGACGGCCGGTTGATCGGCCGTCGGTCCCGAGGACGTCTCGAAGTTCGGCGTCAAAGACTGCGGTTGCTCGTCTTCGGCAATTTGCGCGGATGCCTGCGCAACCTCCAGCGCGTCGGTTGCGATGCCTTCGACGCCCTGCCAGATATCGCTGATCTTTACCGTCAGCAGCAAGGTCGCTGCAAAAATGGTCAGCGGCAAAAATCGAATGCGGGAAATCAGGAACATCATGCTCGTTGAACCTCGGTGAGTACCGCTCATCCGGTCGACCGGATAGCGCGGAGCAGGGCCTGCTCGGCATCACCGGAGTTCGGATCGGCACCGCTGCCGCCGGAGCCGGATTCAGGCGCTGCAGGTGTTTCCGCGACAGCTGCGGTGGACGCATCAGCAGCCTCGTCAATGGTCTCTCCACCAACCCCTGCAACAGGACTGATACCGACCTTGTCGCGCGCCGTGCGGACAAGGTCTTCCAGGCGATCGGCGGTTTTCTCACCGCGATCGAGAAGATAGGAAAGATCGTCACGCAGCGATTGAGCGCTATCAAGCTGGCGCTGAAGCGTTTCGTTCGCTGTCTTCAAATGGGTGATGCTGTCGTTCGCCCGAGCCGTTGATTTTGCAAAATCATTGGCGATCTTTTCGAGTTTGCTACGATCGCGTCGCATCGCCCGAAGACGTCGGTTGAGACCGACGGCATAAACAATGGTCACGACCAAGAGGATAGCGACGACGATATCGATGATCAGCGCGTAAGGCACAACGGCCCCCAATCTCCATAGCCACGTCTCAGCGCGGCGGTTTGTCCACCCGATTCCCGATCTGCACGGCGATGGAATCGCCCTTTCTGCCCATGCGGCCCGTGTACATCGGCACGTCGCCGCATTGCAGCTGGACCAGAGAGTTCTGAGTCGCATTGAGGACCAGCCGGGAACCGACCTTCAGTTCAAAAACCTCATTGAGCGGCATGATTTGTTCGTCGACGACGGCGCGCAGATCGACCTCGGTCAGCCAGAGTTCCTCGGCGAGGTGCGTCTCCCAGATTGAGTCGCGGCCGAATTTCTCGCCCATGAACATCTGCAGCAGCAACTCGCGCACCGGTTCGAGCGTCGCATACGGCAGCAGCAACTCGAGACGCCCGCCCCGGTCTTCCATGTCGATCCTGAGCCGGGCGACGATTGCCGCGTTCGACGGTCGGGAAATGGTTGCGAAACGAGGATTGGTCTCGAGCCGGTCGAACCGCATGGTAACCGGGCTCAGCGGCTCGAACGCAGCCGACAGGTCCTGTAGCATGACGTGAATCATGCGTTCGACGAGCGAGCGCTCGATCGTTGTGTAGGGACGGCCTTCAATGCGCATGGCGGCGGTGCCACGACGTCCGCCGAGCAGCACATCGACGATCGAATAGATCAGCGATGAATCGACGGTGATCAGCCCGAAGTTGTCCCATTCCTCGGCCTTGAAAACACTCAGCATTGCCGGCAGCGGAATGGAATTGAGGTAATCGCCGAACCGGATTGATGCGATGTTATCGAGCGAGACCTCGACGTTGTCCGATGTGAAATTACGAAGCGAGGTCGACATCAATCGAACAAGCCGGTCGAAAACGACCTCGAGCATCGGCAGACGTTCATAGGAAACCAACGCGCTGGACAGGATTGCCTGGATACCGGAGCGATCATCGCGGGTATCGTCGTCTTCGTCGAAACCGAGCAGGCTGTCGATTTCATCCTGATTGAGGACACGGGTCGATTCCTGGCTTCCGCCGTCGCCGTCGCCGTCCTCGTCCGACATCATGGCTTCCCATTCGGCCGCCAGATCGTCGCCGTCTTCGCCGTCGCCAGCACCTTCTTGTTCGTCACTACCCATTGCGGCTTCCCATTCGGCTGCTAGAGCCTCTTGATCGTCTTCGTCGGCTGGCGACATATGCCCTTCTCCGTCCGACATCGGCATTCCCGCCGGCTTTCGGCATTGCGCCGATTATTGTACCAGCATCTCGCGGAACAAGACGTCCCGCACTTCAACCGGCGATGCCGCCGCGTTGACCCGCGTCAGCAGTTCCTCGCGCAGGCGATAGAGCCCTGCCGATCCCTTGAGATCGTCAATCCTGAGTTCGCGCAGGTAAACCTGAAAGCTGTCGACGATCCTCGGCATAATCTGTTCGACTTTCGGTATCTGCTCTTCGTTCGCAATTTCGATACTGATTCTCATCTTCAGGAACTGCTGGGTCCGTCCCGATGTGTTGAGGTTAACAAGCAGCTCCGGCAATTCATAAAACACGCCACCTTCGAAACTGACCGGCCCCGAACTCTCCCCGGCCGTCTGATCGGGCGGCCCTATGATGGCTTCGACGAGAGGATCGGCAAGCCCGGTAAAATATGCGGCTGCCGCACCGCCAATCACAAGAAGCAACAGAACGGCAACGATGATCAGTAGCTTTTTCTTGCCACCTTTACCGCCGCCGGATTCGTCTTCGTCCTCCTCGGCCGACTCATCGACATCTTCTTCGTCTTCTTCGGCCATCTTCAGTTCCCCGGCTCAGCGCACGAAACAACAGCCGACGCCGTCAGACAGGCAGCGTAGGTCTTCTTGGTTAACAAGAGGTTGAAATTCGCCAAGGCTCGAACGGCCCTTCACCCATCAACCGGAGCCAAAACGACTCAATCCGTATCGGCGCGGTCATGCCTGTAAATGCTTTGAAATCCAAGCGCGATTCCAGAATCGGACTCTACCAAATACGACGGCCCGTCGGCAACTCGACGGGGCCGAAACATGGCCCTCAACCATCGTCGGTCCAACGGCAGAATATGCTCGGTAAAACGTTCCGTCGACGCGGCCTGTCACCCGTACGTCACAATCAATTTGAAGTATAACATATTGATATCATTACATCAAAAAACTGGCATGCATAGTGCATATCAGTCGGCGGGTATGACATTCACACGTATTCGGAAGGTGGAAGCAAATGGAAACCTCGTCGTTTATCGCATTATCGCGCCAGATGGCGCTGCGCCGGCAGATGGATGTCGTCGCCAACAACATTGCCAATATGAACACCAACGGTTTCAAGGGCGAGAAGATGATGTTCGTCGAACATTTGATCCGTTCCAAGAACTCCGACAACGTTCTCGGCGAGAATCTCTCTTATGTCCGTGATGTCGCAACGGTGCGCGATACCTCGGAGGGACACCTGGTCTCGACCAGCAATCCGCTCGATCTTGCCATCTCCGGCGAAGGTTACTTTGCCGTCGAAACCGCGGCCGGCGAGCGTTACACCCGAAACGGGCGTTTTCAGCTCGATCAGGCCGGCCAACTCGTCACCCAGTCGGGTGAGGCCGTGCTGTCTTCAACGGGCGCGCCGTTCTTCTTCGGGCCGACCGACAGCAAGATCACGATCGGCACGGACGGTTCGATTTCCACGGAGAACGGAACGCTTGGGCAGCTTCGCATCGTCCGCTTCGAGGACGACCTTGCGCTGCAACAAGACGGTGCGCTGCTGTTCTCGAACGGGTTCGATAATCCGCCCCGGGACGCCGAAGGTTTCAAGGTCAATCAGGGCATGGTCGAGAGTTCCAACGTACAGCCGATCATCGAGCTGACGAACATGATCCAGGTTCAGCGGAGTTACGACAGCATTCGCAACTTCATCGAGAAGGAAGATGACCGCCAGCGGAACATGATCCGCGTCATGAACGAGACGGCCTGATCGGTCGTTTGAGCCAAAATATCAAAACCAAAATACAACAATAAAAAAAATCAGACCTTACCAAGGAAAGGACGGGAACAATGAGATCACTCAGTATCGCAGCAACGGGCATGTTGGCCCAACAGCGCAACGTCGAGGTCGTATCGAACAACCTCGCGAACATGAACACGACGGCTTACATGCGCCGTCGCACCGAGTTTCACGACCTGCTTTATCAGAACCTGCGGCGTGTCGGCAGCTCGTCGTCGGATGCCGGAACCATCGTTCCGTCGGGCGTGCAGATCGGTCTCGGCGTAAAGCTTGCCGCCGTTTATCGGATCCACGAACAAGGCAACCTGACGCCGACAGACAACACCTTCGACGTTGCGGTTCAGGGCAGCGGCTTTTTCCCGATCAATCAACCGACCGGTGAGGTCGCCTATACCCGCGACGGCACTTTCCAGCTCAACGCGGACGGCGAATTGGTCACGCACGACGGTTTCACCGTCGGAAACGGCATTACCATTCCCGACAACGCCGTCGACGTCACGATCAACGGCAGCGGCGAAGTGCTGGTCAAGATCGAGGGCCAGGTCGCGCTGCAGAACGTCGGCCAGATCCAGATCGCCAACTTCCCCAATGAGGCCGGACTGCAGGCCGAAGGCAGCAATCTTTTCACAGAAACGCCGGCCTCCGGCACGCCCACCCTGGGCAACCCCGGCGAGACCGGTTTCGGAACTTTGCTGCAAGGTTTCCTGGAGACCTCGAATGTCAACGCGGTCGAGGAAATCTCCAATCTGATTTCAGCGCAGCGCGCCTACGAAATGAACTCGAAGGTTATCCAGACCTCCGACGACATGATGGGCTCGCTCTCCAACCTGCGTTAACGGGGTAAGCGCCATGCGTATCACCGCCATCGCTCTCCTGCTCGCCGGTCTGCTCATGATCGGCCCATCGACCCCGGCGTTCAGCGACGCCGAGGACCTTCCAAGCGCACCGATCAGTCTTCGTGCCTCAACCGTGATCGACGACAACCTCATCTATCTTGGCGACCTGTTCGAGAATACCGGCGCGCTAGCCTTGAAACCTGTTGCCTATGCACCCGAGCCGGGCCGGCAGGCGACCTACGGCGCCCAGTGGCTCTATAAGGTCGCAAGGCACTTCGATCTCGAGTGGCAGCCGCTCAGTATGCGCGACGCCATCGTTATCGTCCGCGATAGCGTCGTGATCGGCCGCGAGGAGATCGAACAACGTCTACTCTTCGAGCTTGAATCCGAAGGCCTTGAACCTGGCATGTCGGTCGAGTTGACCAATCGCATGATGCAGATCCATCTGCCGACCGAAGCTGTGTCCGGCTTCGAGGTCACCGATCTGGTCTATGACTCGAGGTCGCGCCGCCTTTCCGCGATTATCAGCGCGCCGGCCGGCGACCCGTCCGCTATTCGCACCCGGGTAACTGGGACGATTATCCATGTCATTGAGGTTCCCGTGGCGGCACGCCATATCGGCGCCGGCGAGACAATCGGCACGAACGATCTCGAATGGATCCGGGTCAATTCAGCCAAGATTTCACGCGATACGCTCGTCTCCGCCTCCGACATCGTCGGCAAGACGCCGAGGCGGGGTCTGCGGCCCGGCGCGACGATCCGCTCCGCAGAGGTCGAGGCGCCGGAACTGGTCGCGAAGAACAGCCTCGTGATGATCACGGTCGAGCAACCCGGTATGCGCCTGACGGCGCAAGGCAAGGCCCTCGAGGCCGGCGCCCTCGGCGACGTCATCCGGATCACTAACACGCGGAGCAAAACCGTGATCGAGGCCGAAGTTGCCGGCGCCGGTCAGGCGATCGTGCGTCCCGCGACCCTGGTCGCCATGAACTGAAGGCCGCATACGGGAAACCCAGACAAAGAGGCCGCATCGTAGAAACGACGGTCCAAGGATCAAAAAGATGAAACGATCGACGACCAACATCATGCTTCGCACCACTGCCATGGCGCTCGTTATCGGCGCGGTCAGCGGCTGCAATATGTTCACGCGGCTCTCCGAAGTCGGGGATGGGCCGCAGCTTGCCGACATTCAGAACCCTGTCGCCGCGCCCGGCTATCAGCCGGTCAGCATGCCGATGCCGGCACCGCAAATTGTCGAGGACAATCCGAATTCCCTGTGGCGGGCCGGTGCTAAGGCCTTTTTCAAGGATCACCGCGCAAAGGAAGTCGGCGACATCCTGACGGTCCGCTTGGCTCTCGATGACAGCGCGACACTCGAAAACACAACCGAGCGGGACCGCTCTGATAACGAGGACTTCGATTTCAACGATTTTCTGGGATACGAAGACGCGTTGGACTCGGTTCTGCCGGAAAGCATCGATGCGCCCGGACAGATCGTCAACTTCTCATCGGTCCACAGCACGGAAGGTGAAGGCGACATCACCCGGAGCGAGCAGGTTAATCTGGAATTCGCCGCCATCGTCACGCAAATTCTGCCGAACGGCAATCTGGTGATCATGGGGCGCCAGGAAGTTCGCGTTAATGCCGAGCTTCGCGAATTGCTCGTTACTGGGATCGTGCGCACCAGCGACATCGATACGGACAACACTGTCGACCACACCAAGATTGCAGAGATGCGCGTCGGCTACGGCGGCCGCGGGTCCCTCAGCGATCTGCAGCAGCCGCGATGGGGCATGCAGATCTGGGATATCATTTTCCCGTTCTAGGTTCGCCGATTTGGAACCTGGTTCACCTTGTCGGCCGGCGCTCAGCGCCGGCCGCTTTTTTTGGCAACTGGCCAAACGAAACGGGCGCCGAAGCGCCCGTTCAATCGAAAACAGGCCAAGAAGCCGCTTCAGTCGTCACGGTGCGTGCGCTCCATGCGTTCATGGCGTTCCTGCGCCTCGATACTGAGCGTCGCGATCGGACGGGCTTCGAGCCGGGAAAGCCCGATCGGTTCGTGAGTCTCTTCGCAGAAGCCGTAAGAGCCTTCGTCGATCCGCTCAAGCGCGGAGTCGATCTTGGCGATCAGCTTGCGCGCCCGGTCACGCGTCCGCAGTTCAAGTGACCGCTCCGTTTCGATCGAGGCACGGTCTGCGATGTCGGGCTCAACGATCCCGCCTTCCTGAAGGCTCTGCAGGGTGTCGTTTGACTCGTCGACCAGTTCGGCACGCCAACGCAGTAACTTCTGGCGGAAGTACTCCTGCATTTTCGGGCTCATGAACTCTTCTTTCTCGCTCGGTTTGTAATCCGGGGGAAGAGTGACGGTCATGGCTTTTGGACTCCAGTACGGCTTACCGGGTGGTTGGAAACGGCGCGGAATATATTGAGCGGCTTGGCGCGCTGCAAGGTCTTTTGCAGTCCCGCAGGCATCAGCGTCGAGAAAACACCGGAAATCCGGTATTATTCAATCTCAATACAGATTTTATAGAGGGCTTTCAGCGCGTTAGATATCGCGGGTCAACTTAGCGATTTCGATCTCAGTGCGCAGTTCGATCTCGTCGATGATCTCGTTGAGCCGCGGGTCGTCGACCTGTTGGCGTTTGCGCCGCATCTGGTGCGCCAGATCGGCCAGCCGTTCCTTGGATACGGCACCGAGCAGAACTTCGAGTCGGATTTCTTCCAGACGGTCCAGCAACTCGTCGCCATACCCGATAAGCAGACCACGCGAACGGCCCTGGGTCGAATCCTCGACTTCCTGTACCGCGATTACACCGCCAACCGAGGTCACGCCCTGAACGGCGCCCGCATTTGAAGATTGTTGCGTCTCCGCCGTATCCCGCAATGCATCGGCAAAGCTCTCATCGGAGCTCTCCGCCTTGTCGGCCTTGCGTGTTCGGGTCGGCCCCGTTCCGCCACCGACGCGATCGACCTTGAAATCCGCCAACACCGCCTCGCGATAGGTTCCACAACATGAACGCCCGATCATGGGGCGACTCATGACTTGAGTCTGCCGAAAGCGCTATCAAATTGCCAGTGCCATCCCGCGGCCCTGCCCGGCGACGATGCACGCCACCCCGCCCGATTTCTTTCGAACTAACGGTTGCAATCGCATGAAATGCATATTAACTTGTCCTCATCAAATGAGAATGCTTCTCATTTGCATAAATTTAAATTGCAAAAACAATGCTGTAACCAGAGGATGGAAGCGAACATCACAATGAAAGCCCATATATTCCGCTCCGCAATGGCGGCTGCCGCCATTACCGCAATGTCTGTACTCTCGGCGCCGATGGCTGCTGCGGACGACAGCGGCGAGGTCAATCTGTACTCCTATCGCCAGCCGTTTCTGATCAATCCCATCCTCGAAGCGTTCACCGATCAGACCGGAATCGAGGTCAATGTCGTCTACGCTAAGAAAGGTATGTTGGAGCGCCTCAAGGCCGAAGGCGCGAACAGCCCGGCAGACGCCGTACTGACCGCCGATGTCGGCCGGCTCAACGACATGGTCGAAGCGGACGTTCTGCAACCGGTCCGCTCGGATACCCTGGAAGCCAACATTCCGGCCCAATACCGTCATCCCGATGGTCTCTGGTTCGGGCTGACGGTGCGCTCCCGCATCATCTTCGAATCGGCCGAGCGTACCGAACCGGGCATGGTGACAAGCTACGCAGATCTCGCGAAGCCCGCGCTTGAAGGCCGCGTGTGCACGCGGTCGGCCAAGAACGTCTATAACGTCTCCCTCATTGCTTCGCTGATCGCTCACGAGGGCGCCGAGGCAACCAGCGATTGGCTGACGTCGGTTCGCGAAAATCTGGCGCGCAAGCCGCAGGGCAACGACCGGGCCCAGGCCAAGGCGATTGCCGAGGGTCTCTGCGATTACGCCATTGCCAACACCTATTACTACGGCAAGATGGCGACCAATGAGAAAGAACCCGAGCAGAAGGACTGGGCCAAGGCGGTTCGCATTGTTTTCCCCAACCAGGATGGGCGTGGCGCGCACGTCAATATCTCCGGTGCGGCGGTTACCAAGAGCGCTCCCAACAAGGCAAACGCCGTCAAGTTGCTTGAATTTCTGAGTGGCGACGAGGCGCAACGCCTTTACGCGGAGCAGAACTTCGAGTACCCGGTAAAGCCGGGCGTCGAGTTGCACCCGCTCGTCGCATCCTGGGGAGATTTCAATGCCGACGACATCAACCTCGACCAGGTCGCACAGCGCCGCGCCGAGGCCAGCCGGCTGGTCGATGAAACCGGCTTCGATTTCGGACCGGAAGGCGGTTCCTGATCCATCGGCGGGGACCGGTTGACCGCCCATGACGGTCCCTGACTCCGACGCAAATCACGCAAGGCCATGGTCCGGCTGGCTACCCGACGGGTGGACGGCCGGATCATTCGGCGTTGCGGCCGTCCTTGCGCTGCCGGTGCTCGCTGTCGCGACGATCGCCTTCGACCCGGCTGACGATATCTGGGCGCATCTTTCCTCTACGGTCCTTCCGCGATACATCGAGACGACATTGTTGTTGATGTTCGGCGTCGGCCTGGGCACCGTCGTCATCGGCACCGCGACAGCTTGGCTTGTCACCATGTGCCGGTTCCCCGGAAAACGCCTGTTTGAGTGGGCACTGGTGTTGCCGCTTGCCATGCCGGCATACGTCATCGCGTATGTCTACACCGACATGCTCGATTTCGCCGGACCGGTTCAGATCGCGCTTCGCGAAATCTTTGGCTGGACAGATCGCAGGGACTACTGGTTCCCTGAAATCCGCTCGCTCGGCGGCGCCGTGACAGTCATGTCGCTTGTTCTCTATCCGTACGTCTATCTGATGGCCCGCGCCGCGTTTCTCGAACAATCCGTCTGCGCTCTCGAGGTGAGCAGAACGCTCGGCAAGTCGGCATTGCAGACTTTCCGGCACGTCGCCCTGCCACTTGCCCGACCCGCTGTCATTGCCGGCCTAAGTTTGGTGATGATGGAGACGCTGAACGATTTCGGCACTGTCGATTACTTTGCCGTCGCGACGTTTACCGCCGGCATCTACGATGTCTGGCTTAACATGAGCAGTATCTCCGGGGCCGCGCAACTCGCTGTCGTCATGCTCGTCTTCGTGCTGGCGCTGATCACCGTCGAACGCCTCGCGCGACGCCGTCGTCGGTTCCACCATACCACGACCCGGTACCAGGATCTTCCCGAGACCGCGCTTTCCGGATGGGCCGGATGGGGGGCAGCCGCCGTTTGCGCCTTGCCCGTAGTTTTCGGTTTCCTTTTACCCACCGGGCAACTCGCGCTCTATGCGCTGACATATTATGAAGACGCACTGCAGTCGGACTTTTTGATTTACGCCGCGAACAGCGTCGCTCTCGCGACGGTGACCGCGATGCTCGCCGTCGCGACCGGGCTGGCCATGGTTTACGGCATCCGGATTCGCCCGAACGCCTGGACACGGCTGGCGACCCGGGTCGCCGGCATCGGATATGCCGTACCTGGCGCAGTCCTGGCGATCGGCGTGATCGTCACGCTAGGCTGGTTCGACCGCGCACAACAAAGTGTGATGGGGGGCTCGGTGGTGGTTCTCCTGAGTGGCACCGTTGTCGCCATGGTATTCGGCTATCTGACCCGATTTTCTGCGCTTTCGATTGGCGCTCTCGATGCCAGTCTGGGCAAGATTACACCGTCGATGGACGACGCCGCGAGGACACTCGGCTGTAAGCCGGCTGCCGTACTTGGCCGTATTCATCTGCCAATCATGCGGCCGACGATCCTGACAGCCGGTCTGCTTGTCTTTGTCGACGTCATGAAGGAACTGCCGATAACCATGTTGTTGCGGCCCTTCAATTTCGAGACTCTGGCGACATACGTGCATCAATTCGCTTCCGACGAACTGATCGAACAATGCGCGCTCGGGGCCCTGACCATTGTTGCCTGTGGTGTGTTGCCGGTCATTATCGTCAGCCGCACCATTGCCTCAAGCCGCCGCGGGCATGGCCCTGCCGCCCGTCGTCCGGCGGATACGGCAGCCGTCCCGCTGGGTGAGGCTGCCGTATGACGAAGGGCCTCGCGATCACCGATGTCAGTCACCGATACGGTCAGCACCGGGTCATCGACAGCGCTTCGCTAACCATCGAACGCGGTGAGATTGCCTGCCTGCTCGGCCCCTCGGGGTGCGGCAAGACAACGCTGCTCCGGATTGCCGCCGGACTAGAAGCGCTTCAGAGCGGCCGCGTCTCCATAGGTGATCGTACGGTTGCCGAGGCCGGCAATATGGATCTGCCGCCGGAACAGCGTTCGGTCGGTCTGATGTTTCAGGATTACGCTCTGTTTCCACACCTCAGCGTCGCCGAGAACGTCGCCTTCGGCCTGACTCGCACACAGTCGGATGCACGCCGACGCGTTGACGAGCGGCTTTCGCTGATGGGGCTCGACGGCTATCGCGACCGCTATCCGCATGAGCTTTCCGGTGGTCAGCAGCAACGTGTTGCGCTGCTCCGCGCGATTGCGCCGCAACCGGCGGTGCTGCTGCTCGACGAACCGTTTACCGGTCTCGACACCTCGCTGCGTTCGCAGGTCAGGGACCAGACGCTGGAATTATTGGCGGTCGAACGCCAGACCGCCATGATGGTCACCCACGATCCCGAGGAAGCCATGTACATGGCCGACCGGTTGTTCATCATGAACGAAGGCGCAATCGTGCAGTCAGGGTCGCCCGTCGAGGTTTACGCACGTCCCGTTAACGCCTTTGTCGCCGGCCTGTTCGGGCCGCTCAACCGGCTCGCCGCAGTGGTCGACGCGGATGGCAATGCATCGACCCCTTTAGGCCGGTTTTCAGCGAACGGACTGGCTTCAGGCACACAGACAGAGGTTCTGATCCGTCCGGAGCACGTCACTCTCGGCCGTCGCGGTGAGATCGAAGCCTCCCACACGATGACCGTTGTCTGGTGCCGATCGATCGGCCGGTCGACCCACGTACATCTTGCCTCCGACAACACGGACGGTCTTACGCTTACCGCTCGCATTCCTGGCGCCTTTTCTGGCGAGCAGGGAGACCGGGTCGCCGTTGTCGCTACCGACGCCTTGGTGTTCGCCCTTTGACCGGCACCTTCGCCGGGTTCGGCAAAAATTGCTGATCCGCACGCGACTCCGGCACATGATTCCCGCCGACGCACGCGGCGACATGGCAATTATTTCATTATATCAATAGTTTAATATCAAAATAAGTTGGCATCCATCTTGCTTCACAAGGCGTGGCGCAATGCGCCCGGACCAAACGGGTCCGCAATGACAACAGGCACTTGGAGCCACTCAATGGCCCTCAACGGCTTCTTTTCGACCAGTGTGCTGGGTATGCGCAGCCAGGCGCTTGCGCTCGAGGTCATCGGTACGAACGTCGCCAACGTCCAAAGCGGCGGCTATCGGCGCGGCGATACGAACTTCGCGACGGTGCTCAGTCGGAATATCGGCGGTTCGACCGACAACAACGGCACGCTGCCAAACGTCTTTCAGCGTATTGCCGATCAGGGGCAGTTGCTTTCGACCAGCCGGGGACTGGATGTCTCCATCTCCGGCGACGGCTTTTTCGTGACTCAGACCCAGCTGTCCGGCGGCGAGCAGGTTTACACGCGCGACGGCAATTTCAGCCTGACGACGGCAAACCCGTTCACGGTCACCGATTCGGACACCGGACAAACCTTTCAGAGCGCCGAAGCCTACATCGTCGACAAAAACGGCAATTTTCTCTTGGGTTTCGATCGGAACGCGGATGGTACGTTCCCAACAACCGGAACCCTTACCCCTCTTCGCGTCGACCAGAATGCGTTCTCGAACACCGGACAAGCGACGGCATCGGCCGAACTCGTCCTCAATCTGCCATCCAATGCATCGACCATCTCCAACCACCTGGGCGCCATATCGGCGCTCAATCAAGGCGCGACAGTTCCGGACGGGATCGAGACGTTTCTGATCGATTTCTTCGACTCAGCCGGAAACCGGCAAACCGCACGCCTGAACTTTACCAAGGACGAATCGAACAGTTGGCAGGTCTCTGCCAGTCACGAGGGCACACCGGTCACCAAGGTCGACGAGGTGACAATCGGCGGCACACTCGAACTCGGCGACAGCTATTCGATCAGCATCGACAGTCAGAACACCGTAACCTACACCGTCGCCTCCGGCGATACGTTGTCCGACGTGGTCGACGGCCTCGTTGCGCTGGTCAACGCCAGCAGCGGTCTCACTGCGGACGCGACAGCCGCTGCGGGCTCCACCGCCGGCACCATCGTTCTGACCGGAGTTACGGCGGACGACGTCTACACGGTCAATGCGTCCGCCACCAACGGCAGCCCAACGGCGCAGGTCACCACTGCTACGGTTGCCGCATCCTCGATCAATGCGGGCGACGTTTTCAATGTCGTCATCAACGGCGCGACGGTCGGCTACACCGCCGCTGCGGGCAACTCGATCACCGACGTCCGGAACGGTCTGGTCAGCGCCATCAATGCGTCATCCGCGGTCAACTCGACCGTGACCGCCACCAACGGCACGGGCACGGGCGAGATCGTTCTGACGGGCGACACCGCTGGTATCGCCTTTACGCCGAGCGTGAACTCGAACGTTCCTCAGACCGACACGATCACGATTGGTGCAGCCCCCACATTCGAGGCCGGCGACACCTACAGCGCAACGATCAACGGCACCACGGTCAACTACGTGACGACCGGCGGCGAAACGTCGATTTCGGACATCCGTGACGGTCTCCGCGCCGCCATCAACGCGAACGGCACCATCAACGCCTTTGCCACCGCAAGCAATGGCACAGCTGCCGGCGACATCGTCGTTCGCAACACGACAGCAGGCGGCACACTGACAACCACCGTTTCGGCTGTCGACGGTGGCGCATTCCCGGATAACAGCATTTCCGTCGCAACCACGGTTGCCGCCGGGGCGAACCCTGACACAGGGGCCATTTCTGCCGCTCTCACAACGGCAGCCGAGGACCCCGACGAAGTCAACACCGCAACGGTTATAACCACGCGCGCAAGCGGCGGCGGTTTCGTCACAAGCGCCGTCACCGACCTCGACTTCACAGGCGATGGCATCGCGGGAACGTCCTCGGGCGGCACGATCACACCACCCAGCCCGATTTCACTCTCGTTTTCCTTCCCGGCATCGGGCAGCACCGCCGCAAGCACCGCGAGCTTCACACTCGACGTGTCCGGGATGACACAGTTCGCCGCACCGTTTACGCCGCGAATATACGACCGCGACGGCTTTGAATCGGCCGAACTGTCCTCGATCAGCTTCGACGCGGAAGGGCATGTCGTCGGTCAGTTTGCCAATGGCGCCGGCGTCCGCCTCTACAAGCTGCCGCTCGCACAATTCCGCAATCCCGATGGTCTGGAAGCCATCAACGGCATGGCATTCCGTGAAAGCGAAAACTCCGGTGCGGCCCTGATACAGACGGTCGACGCGGACGGACGGGCGTCGTTCATCCCGCAATCGCGTGAGCTCTCCAACGTATCGCTGACCGATGAGTTCACGAAGATGATCCAGTCGCAGCAGGCCTACAATGCGTCGGCCAATTCATTCCGCACCCAAGACGAGATGCTCGAGTTGCTGCGAGAGATCAAGCGCTGACGCTGGTCTGAAAACCGCGTTCGGATGCCGGATTTTCCCTGCCCGGCAAGATTTTCCACCCCGGCAAAAACACGACGCCGAAGAAGCGCAAAACACACCTATGGATTGCCTTTAAGCCATTGTTATCGCTACATTATTGAAACCGGAAAACTGGCACGAAAATCGCATTGATTTACGCATAGAAGGCCGAAAATGGCCACCGAGCGAAGAACGGGAAACCGGAGACACATGATGAGCCAGGCCACCGTCCCTCTTGAAGCCAGCACCCGCCGAAGCCTGTTGCGCCGTGTCGTCATTGTGCTGGGCCTCGCGGCATTCGCCATGAGCGTACTCGCCGATACGGCGATGAGCGCGTCCCGGATCAAAGACATTGTCGAGATCGAAGGTATCCGCGAGAACCAATTGGTCGGATATGGCCTCGTTGTCGGCCTCAATAACACCGGCGACACCATCACCGATGGTCACTTCACGAAGGAAAGCCTGCAGTCGATGCTGACGCGGCTCGGCGTCAAGACGACCGACGATGCCGTCGACTCGCAAAATGTCGCTGCCGTCATGGTCACTGGCGTTTTGCCGCCGTTCGCCCGTCAGGGCGGCCGCATCGATGTTACCGTCAGCGCGCTCGGCGACGCCGAGAGCCTGCTCGGCGGCACGCTTCTGGTCACGCCACTGCTCGGCGCCGACGGCGAGGTTTATGCCGTTGCCCAGGGCCAGCTCGCCGTTGGCGGGTTTGCCGCCCAAGGCGATGCCGAAACGGTCACCAAGGGCGTGCCGACCAGCGCACGGATCGCCAACGGGGCGATCATCGAACGCGAACTCGGGTTCGAAATGACCGATCTCGGCCAGGTCAACATGATGTTGCGCAATCCGGATCTGACAACCGCGCGCCGCATCCAGCAGGCCATCAACGCATTCCTCGGCACCAATGCTGCAGTCGCCACCGACCCCAGCACGGTCGCCGTCAACATGCCGAAGAACTACCCCGGCAGCCTCGTTGAAATGCTTACAGATATCGAGCAGCTTCGTGTCGAACCCGATCAACTCGCCCGTGTCGTTATCGACGAGCAGTCGGGGGTCATCGTCATGGGCGACGCAGTTCGCATCTCCACGGTCGCGATTGCCCAGGGCAGTCTGACGATCCGCATCACCGAGGCGCAGCAGGTCTCGCAACCCGGTCCGTTCGCCGAAGTCGGCACGACGACCACGGTCGACCGCACCGATATCGAGATCGACGAAGGCGAAGATCGACGACTCACAGTCGTCGACGGAGGCGTCACGCTGCAGGAGCTGGTTAACGGGCTGAATGCTCTCGGGATTGGGCCGCGCGACATGATTACGATCCTGCAGGCGGTCAAGTCGGCCGGGGCGCTTCAGGCCGAGATCGAGGTGATGTGATGAACAGCGTCGACACCGTTCAGGCAAACATGGCCTTCCAAAACGCGAATTCGCAAAACGCGCCGAAAATTCCGAAGAGCGCCAGTTACGCGGAAATGCGGCGTGTCGCCGAAGACTTCGAGTCGTTTTTCCTGGCCCAGGCGCTGCAGCCGATGTTCGACAACATCGAGCCCGAGGCGCCGTTCGGCGGCGGTCCGGGAGAAGATGTCTGGAGGTCGATGCAGGTTCAGGAATACGGCAAAGCCATCGTCAAGCAGGGTGGTATCGGCCTTGCCGATCACGTCATGGAACAGATGATCCGCATGCAGGAAGGCAACTGAGATGGACTTCAAGGAAAAAGTCGAATCCCTGGCCTCTGTCTCGGAACGGCTGTGCGAACTGCTCGATCAGGAGAATGCCGGCCTCAAGAGCCAGGATTACGCCCAGATGCGTGACCGCATTGAGGAGAAGGACCGCCTGTGCCGCGCATTCGAGCTGCTGGTAAAGGGGCTGCGCAAGGGCAGCGGACCGAATGACGAGATCGACAACCATACGCGCCAGATGGTGCGCGAGACTGGCGAGCGTCTTCGCCTGCTCGCCGACGAGAACGTCGCGACCCTCAAGTCTGCCATTCAGGCCAACGAGCAACTGATGGGCGCGATCCGCAACGCGGCGATCGAATGCACGCCGAAAGCCGGCAACTACACCAGTTCGGCGACCGTTTCGCCGGGTTCGCGCATGGCGGCCAAAGCGCCATCACCGGTGACCTACAACGAAGTCCTGTAACCAGAAACGGTTTGGAGACCCTCGATGGTCGGCAATCTGACGACAGCCCTGAGAGCCGCGCAAAGCGGTCTGTTGACCACGCAGAACGCGGTCACGACATCGGCGAACAACATCGCCAACGTCAACACCGAGGGCTACTCGCGAAAAATCATCAACTTCGAGCAGCGCGTCCTAGCCGGCGCCGGCGCGGGTGTTCAGCTCTCCGATTTTACGCGCGCCGTCGATGAAGGTCTGCTCAAGGATTTGCGGCGCGAGCTGTCGCAGCTCAACAAGCTGGAATCTCAGGTTTCCTATTACTCGCGTCTACAGGTCGAGTTCGGATCACCAGAGGCCAACAACTCGATCTCGCACATTCTCAACAGTTTCAGCCAGTCTGCTGAAGCGCTCGCTGTTTCGCCTGAAAAGACTTTGGAACTCAACGAGTTCGTGCGCTTCGCCAACGAAGTCGCTCTGAAACTTCAGGCCATGACGGAGGAAATCCAGGCGCTCCGCGTTCAGGCCGATCAGGAGATCGAACGGACTGTCGATGAAATCAACACCTTGTCCGCGGAGATCGCCGAAGCCAACGATCTGATCATCCGGAACGAAGCCGTCGATAACGACATCACGAGCCTGCTGGATCAACGCGACCTAGCCCTCAACAAATTATCCGAGCTGATCGACATCACCTTCTTCCCGCGGAGCGACGGCGATCTCGTGGTTTTCGGCTCGGACGGCTTCTCGCTGGTCGACCGTACCGCGAACACCATGACCCATACCGCCGTCGGTGTGCTCGGCGCGACCTCGACGTTTGCCGAAGGCGATATCAGCGGCATATTTGTCGGCGAACTGGCCGCCGACAACGAAATCACCGACAACATCGTCGGCGGCCGCCTCGCAGGCTTGATTGAGCAGCGCGACGACGTATTACCCGGCTTGCAGTCGCAGATCGACGAACTTGCGGCTCAGCTTCTCGATACCGTCAACACGATTCATAACCGCGGCACGGCATTTCCCGGTCTGCAGCAGTTTGAGGGATCGCGCTCATTCATCGACGCCGACCAACAAACCATCACCCTCGATAGCGCCAATAGTTCCGACGACGTGACGATTGCGCTGTTCAACTCGAGTGGCGAGCAACAAGCTGCGGTAACCCTCAACCAGATCATGACCGACGGCGCCTTTGGTACTGGCATTCAACCGTCGCGCGGCCCCTGGAGCATTACCGAAGTCGCCGCCTCGATCGAAGACTGGTTGCAGGCAAACGGCGCAGCATCGGCGACGGTCGGGATTGACAGCAATACCCGTCAACTCGAAGTCGACGTGAACAACACATCGCTCTATCTGACGTTCCGCGACGAGACCGCCACGGCCGACGGTAGCGACTCCGACGATGCCGTTATCGGATTCGATTCCGACGGCGACGGCGACATCGACGAGTCGATCTCGGGTTTTGCGAACTTCTTCGGTCTCAACAATCTCTATGAAGACGGCAGCGACGCAACGCTCTACGACACGAACATTCTGTCCGACACCTTCGGCGCGTCGGCCGCAACACTGACATTTTACGATAGGATCAACGGCGTCGGATCCGGTAACGAACTCGGCACGGTGACGGTCAATCAACTCGACAGCCTGAGCGATATCGTGACCGCCATCAATAACGGCGATTTCGGTGTCACGGCATCGGTCCTGCCGGACGGCTCGGGCTCTCGCCTCCGCATTCAGAGCGATACCGGCCGTGAACTGGTGATCACCCAGGGGGCATCGGACACCCTGATCGGTGATATGGGTTTGGGTTTGTCGAGTGCACGGTCGGCGACGACCATCGAAGTCCGCGCGGATATCCTGGCGACCCCGCAGCTGGCCGCAACGGCACGGGTTCAGTACGACAGTACCGCCAACAGCTATTTCCTCAGCAGCGGCGACAACACGACGATCCAGGAGATCGCCGATGCGCTCCGGACGGCCAACGAATTCAACGCCGCAGGCGGATTGACCACGCAAACCCGTACATTCGAGGACTATGCCGCCGGTATCCTGGCGCGTAACGCCGATCTCTCAGCCACCAACGATCTTCAGATCGAGTCCGAAGCCAGCATCGTCGAGAATCTCGAACTGAACGCGGCGCGCGTCAGCGGTGTCAGTCTCGATGAGGAAATGTCCAATCTCATTTTATTCCAGCAGGCGTTCTCGGCATCCGCCCGCGTGGTCTCGGTCATTCAGGAAATGTTCGAGACTCTCGACAACGCCGTGAACTGAGGCAAGCGATATGACACGCATATCCGACGCATCGACGATCAATGCGCTGATCAGCGACATGCTGCGCACGCAGGAGCGGCGTATCGACTCAAATTTTCAGGTCGTCTCCGGCAAGGTCTCGCGAGACTACGCCGGTATTTCATTCGAGTCACAACGCCTAGTCAGCCTAGAAACGTCGCGCGATATCAACACCCGTTACCTGCAGAACAATCAGACCCAGCAACTTCGTCTCGACGTGATGGAAACGACACTCGATTCTGTGCGCCAGACCATTCAGGATGCGCGGGAATCGGTTATCAACTTCTCAAGCCGCGACGTTTTCGACCAACTCTCCATTGAAGAACTTCAGACCTTTGCCTTCAACACGATCAAGAATCTCGAGGCGTTTCTCAACGTAGACGTCGACGGGCAGTACTTGTTCTCGGGAAGCCGTGTGAACACGGAGCCGATCAACCTCGGCATCAACAGTATCGCGGACTTCAAGGAAAAGTACGACGGCGCGGTCAACACTTATCCGACGACCCGTGACGCGCATCTCTCGGAACTGGTCGTCAGTCAGGACACCAACGTTATCGATGCCGACCATATCGATAATTCGAACTTTTTGACCTTCGTCAGAGACGACGATAGCGATGCAACCGACGGCGGGCGCAGTTCAATTGAAGCGACCTCGGCGTTGTTCACGGACTATAAGGTCGGCAGCATTATCTCCGTTACAGGTACCGCGAGTAACAACGGCGACTATCGTGTCGACGAGGTTTCCTCGGACGGCACCAAGATTTTCATTACGACGGAAATGCTAACCGATGAGACGTTGCCCCGACGACTGCAGGATCAAGCGGCAGTCTCGACCGCGGTCTTCACCCTGCCCGACGACAGCACGTTGACGAACACGAACACCGGCAACGTCGCCTTCGACCGCAACGCCGGAACGATTACTGCACTCACGGACGACTCATTCGACTCGATTAGTGTCAATGACGTAATCCAAATCAGCGGCGCCGGCACCACCAACGGCACCTTCACGGTAACGGGCAACACCACCGTCAACACCCAGCTCACCGACGAAGCGAGTGTCGCAGCCGATTTCAGTTTCCTGAGCGGCACAACGCTGACCGGCGAAACCGTCACCTTCAACCAGTCGGCCCGAACCATCACGGCCGGCGCCGGCACTCCGTTCAGCGGCATCAGTGCAGGCGATGTCGTCACGGTTTCGGGAACCGCCAGCAACAATCAGCAAGTGGTCGTCGAATCCGTCGGCGGCGGCGGCGCCAGCATCACCATCGCCGCCGTGACTGAACAGTTAACGGTTGCGTCTTCGCAAACACTGACCATCGACGACGATATCGTGCTGACCAGCGACGACACCCACCGCATGGTCTTTAATCGGGCGGGCGACACGATTACCGTCGACGTTGCCGGTGCCTTCACCAGCGATCACGTCGGCAAAACGATCGAAGTCGCCGGCACGGCACGAAACGATTCGACCTATACGATCGAGTCGGTTTCTGCCGACGGAACGACGGCGACTATCGCCGCGACCAAGCTGACCGATGAAGGCGTGAGCAGCGGTTCGACCCACTTCGATTACACGGTCGGATCCCGTCTGGTGCTCAACAACGCGGCGAATACGATCCAGGCGACCGACCTGGACGGCAATGCCGACACCGAAGCGTTCCGCAATATCGAGGCGGGCGATTTCTTCCGTCTTAGCGGCACCTCCGGCGGCACCCAGGATGGCATCTACCAGGTGCTTACCGTCAACGCGTCGACCGGAACGATCACCATCGACACGTCCCCGGATTCGGTGCGTCAGGACACGATCACCGTGGGTACGCTTGCAACGACCGCCGAAGCGGGCGACACCTACTCGGTTACGGTCGATGGCACCACCGTGACCTACACCGCATCGGCCGGCGATTCCGAAACCGTGATCCGCAATGGCCTGGTGTCCGCGATCAACGCGAATGCGACAATCAGCGAGTTCGCCATCGCCGCTAACGGTTCCGGCACCGACGACTTGGAAATCCGTTACGCCAGCGGTAATACGACGCGCATTACGACGACTGTCAGCGCCGCGAACGGAGGCGCCACCGCCGATAACTCGCTAACTATCGCCACAGCGATCGACGGCACGCCAAGCAGCGACATCACGGCAGACGAAACAGTAACGAATGAGTCCCTGATCAATGCCAAGGACCGGGGTATCGAGCTGCAAAGCGGCAATCAGGTCGTATTCACCAGCACTACGCTGCAACTGAACGGAATCTCCGGCGGCACTGCAACTCGCGATGTATTCGACAACCTTCGCGCCGGCTTGCAGTTTACCCTGACCGGAACGACCAATGCCGGCACCTACACGGTGGGTTCCGTTTCGTCCGATGGTTCGACCATAACGCTGGCATCCGGTGAAACGTTCGCCAATACCGGCACGCAAACCCCGGCGGCCGGCAGCTTGTTCGATATCGAAGTCTTTGCCGCCGACGGCACAGTCACGTCGAGCCAGAGCTATTATCAGGGCGATCAGGTGCCGTTGACGCACCGGGTCGACGCCAGTCGTTCGATCGACATCGACGTCACGGCGGCTCATCCGGCATTCGAGAAAGCGATTCGCGCTCTCGGTCTGCTGATCCAGGGCGAGTTCGGATCCGAAGGTAGCCTGGAAAACAATCGAGAACGCGTCGATCAGGCCATGTTCCTGCTCGACGACGCACTTAAATCTCCGTCCGAGGGCGACCCGCCATTCGGCACCGAGCTGCAGCAGGATTTCGATCAGATCGATTTCGAGCTCGGCTTCAAAAAAGTCGTCCTCAACGACTCCCGGCAGGTACAGGAGGATTTCAACAATATCGTCGAAAATTTCATTGGCGACATCGAAGACGTCGATCAGCTCGAAGCCATCAACCGGCTTCTCGCAGATCAACGTGCGCTTGAGGCGTCGTTCCAGGCCATGTCACGGGTCCTGAGCTTCAGTCTTGTTGACTTCCTGTAACGACACGAATCACTGGCCGGCGGCATGACGCCGCAGCCGAACGTCAAAGATATGCTTGAACCAGAGGAGGTTAAGTTGCTAGTTCAATCCGAAGACATCAGTGTCGATGATAACAATAAATCCGCTATTGAGGGGTCGCACGTCGCAGCCACGACCGCCCGTTCAGGAGACGACAAGATGGCCGACCCGAAGAAAGTCCAAGCCTACCAGCAAGGCAGCGACAAAGGTGGATACGAGCGCGTTCCGCAGCCCGGTCTACCGACCTACACAGAGGCATGGGCTCTGATCGAAGCTGCTCGGCGCATGGCCGCCGCGGCCGATAGCGCCGGAGAAGACATCAAGGAACGCAACCGTGTCCGGGACTCGCTCCGCCTAAACTGGCGTCTGTGGACCATTTTCCAGGCTGAGATGACCGTCGACAATACATCTAACCTGCCCGATGACGTACGCACGAACATGCTGACGCTCTGCAAGTTCGTCGATAAGCATACGGTCGAAGCGCTGAAAGATCCGGTTCCGCAAAAGATTGCGACGCTAATCGAGATCAATCGCAACATTGCGTCGGGCCTGCTGGCGTCACTTGAAAACGCCAACAAGATCGCTGTCGAGGAGGGGGAAGGCAGCGAGGAAGCCAGCGAGGAAAACACTGATTCCGCGGCGGACGCTCTTGCCAACCTGAACACGAAAGTTTGATTTTCGGCCGGTTGTGATATGATCCGTATCACAGCATAAGACCCGGCCGACCGTCAGAATGACGGAAATGGCATGCGTTCTCGAAGGGATAACAGCGATTTTACCCCGATGAGAGCGGCAGGCCGGTGTAGAAACACCCGGTGCATAAGCACCATGAGAGGTTCCGGAGCATTGCGATGGTTATCGCGCTGAACCAGTCTCTGCAGGACTCGCTATCAAACCTGTTGACGTCGACACAGTCGCAGGCGCGGAACGTCGCGTTCAACATCCAGTTCGCGGCGCTTCAGGACACAGTGATCCAGCGCCTCAACGACGACATCGTCGAAGCCGAAAACATCGCCAGCCGGCGAAGCGAGCTTGAACGTGTCGAGGCTTCGCAGCGGACGCTGACTGAACGTCGAAATCAAGTCGCGGAGTTTGAATTCTTCAATACGTCGAACAACTCGCGCTTCAACGATTTATCGACGTTGGCGATCAATGCGTCGATCGTTTTCGAGTTCAATGATTCCGATTCCGATAATATCAGCGCTGCAGACATCACCGCATACGAGGCTGTTCTCGAATCCATTACGACGGAAACCAACCGGCTGATCGAGACGTCGGATCCAGAGTTTTTCGATGGCAGCCACGCCACCATCCTACGTTCGCTGGTCGAGGAACTGGAAGCGCTGACCCCGGTGGAAGGTGTCATCGACCCCGAGGGCAGTGAGACCTTCACCAACGACAACAGGCAAATCCTCGACAAGTTGGACGAAATTTCCAACGCCGCCGATGCCGCGTCGGAAACGACGGCAACCCTGAACCTGATGGCCGACAATGTGTTAAGCCAGATCGACGAGAAACTTCAGCGCCTCAATTTCGAAGCCTCCGAAATCAGCGTGACGCAGGCAATCGAGGCCGAAGTCGAGGTCCAGCGCTTACGCACCGAATACAGCACGTTCCTGCAGGCCATCGAGATCGGTTTTGACTTCGCAAGCCAGCGCGCGGATCGACTGGTCGAGGCCATGGACCCGGACAACTTCAAATCCGACACGGTCCTTTCGTTCATCGCCTGAGCCAACGCGGAAACCGGATTTCCGCTTAATCGCGCGTCGCAGTCACCGCCTGCTCTATGGCATCGGCGACGGCTTTGATATCGAATACCGATGATCCACGGGTCTTTTCGCGGATCCGTGTACGGTGTTCGGCGTCCTCGCAGGCCGTTGCCAGCGTCGTCGCCTTATGCACGTAGTCGACGCGGTTCGACGCCACCCACTCGGATAACCCGGCTCCATGTAAAATCTCGGCGGTTGTCGCACCGTCGACGGAGCGGCCCCGCATCGCAACGACGCCGGCTCCTGCCCATAGTGCATCGCCAGCGGTAAGCGGGCTGCATGACGGAAACGTTTCCAGATAAACGTCGATCGACACCATGAAACGCAAACGCCGAACAACCAGCGTTTCTTCCGGACCGAACTCGGGTTCGTCGATCTCGACACGGTTCACCACGCCGTGATCGGAGAAGCAGTCGAGTACGCGATTGCGAACTTCGTCCGGTACCCTATCGCGGTTGCCGAGCATCAACCGAGATTCGGGTACGTTGTGCAACACCATGGCCATGGTCGCGATCACATCCGGCGTCAGATAGCGAAGATCAAGATTGGTACCGAACATGATGTAGCCCCGCTGCATAAAAGGGGCGTCACCGCTTACCGGCGGCATCGTCTTGCTGTCGATGGCGAGCGGCGACACATCGAGGGCGATTTCGTTTGCCGCGCCGGTCAAACAATGACGATTGACGATTACTCCGTCGTAGTGCGCGCTCAGGAATCCGGGCTTCGGGCCGTAAAGCCCGTAGATGCGCGCAGCGGGTTTTGCAGCAAGAACCGCCGGACGCTGGCCCTCCGCTCGGAAGGTCAGGTCGATCAATGCATCGAGTTCATCCCCGATCATCCGCGACACAAGCGTCTCGTCATCGAGGTCGTGGATATTCATCCAGCCTTCGGCCAGGTTGTTGAGCCGCGCCGGTGTCGGGTCGCCCGGAACGTCCGCCGAATAGACGACTGCCGTAACCGAAGACCGCGAACGCCCGTTCAACAAGCTTTCGATGATCCGCATCTCGTCGGCGTTACGCGCACCGTCGGTGAGAAATCCGATGCGAACACCATCGTCCCGGTCCGGCGTCACCATGGAAGCTTCGGGTGAACGAAGCCGGTCGCCCAGGGCATCGATGGCCGCGGGCAACGCCATTGACGATACCTGAGCCGCGATGCCTGCAACTTCGCCGATCCGGTCGTCCGCCACTGGCGCGGTCGATACCAGGCGATCGAGGCACGACAAGGCCCGATCGTGCTCACCGAGCCGAACGAGGGACCGCGCAAGACCGAGCATCGCGTCGGTGCTCTGCGGATCGATGTGCATCGCGGCGCGGAAGGCATCTACGGCGCGCTGCAGGTGCTCCGTGCCCAAAAGTCCCTCACCGAGGGCGAGAAAAATATCGAGGCTGCCACCGCGCAGCCGTAGTTCCTTCTCCGCTTCGGCAATGGCATCATCGAAGCGGTGCTCGGCGAGCGCTCTTTGCGCTTCAAACAAGTAGGATTTGCTCTCGGTCTGATCCATCGCGGTGGCAAGGTTGTTGAGACCTTCGACGTTGATTTTCGAGAGTTGCGGCGATGGCTCGGCGGTGCCGGCCAGTTTGGCGAAATAAACGCTATCGCTCAAATTACCCGTACGGGCGTGCATGTGCGCAAGGTACTCGGCACTCTCGCGGAGGTCGGGGTCGATTTCGTGGGCCTTGGTCAGCAACTCGATCGCGCGTCCGAAATCGTCCATGACGAACGACAACACGCCGAGCAAGACGTAAGCTTCCGGACGGTCCGGCGATTGCTGCACGGCAGTGCCGCAAATATCGGCGAGTCCCTCCAGGTCATTGACGTCGAGGTGCGCAATACCCCGTTCAATCAATTCATCATACGCACGGTCGACGGTATCTCCTGACTGCTCGCCAGACATGACCCCTCCTATCGATCAATCTCTTCGCGCCGCACACCGGCACCGAGCCGGCGGAACGCAACGACACCAATCTAGAAACGCGAGTTTAACTGAGAATTAACGCTACCCGACAAATATCGGCCAAAGATGATTGCCGAGCGTATCGGCCTGTGACCCGCTGTGACACATAAAGGACATCCGCATGACCGCGATCATACCGGTGATACTGTCTGGCGGATCCGGCACCCGCCTGTGGCCGCTTTCGACGGCCAGCCATCCGAAACAGTTTCACGCGCTCATCGGCGATGCGACGTTGTTCGAGGAAACCTTGATACGGCTTTCCGGCGATCTGTTCGCACCGCCGATTGTCGTGTGTAATGCCAATCATCTCGATCTGATCGACGCCGGCGTTGGTGCAGCCGATATTGCGCCGTCACATATCATTCTAGAACCCGTCGGTCGCAATACCGCACCGGCAATTGCCCTCGCGGCCCTCTTGGCACCCAAGCTCGATCCCGATGTCCGGATGCTAGTTGCCGCTTCGGACAGCGCGATCATGGACAAGGCCCGCTTCTACGATGCCGTGCGTGCCGCTGCTGCCGCCGCCGATCGCGATATGATCGCGACGTTCGGATTACGCCCGACGCGGGCCGAAACCGGCTACGGGTACATCCGGCGCGGCGCTCCCCTTTCCGACATCGGCGACAATGTCTTCGCGGTCGACCGGTTCATCGAAAAACCCGATGAGGCGACCGCAAAGATCTACGCCTCCAGTGGCGAACACACCTGGAACAGCAGCATGTTCCTGTTCAAGGCGGGGGTTTTGCTCGACGAGCTTCGCCATCAGCGCCCCGACATCCTCGCCGGTTGCGAGGCAGCGCTGAAGAGCGGCGAAACGGACGGCCGCCGGATCTATCCGGCGACACGTCCGTTTACCGACATCGATGGCGAGTCGATCGATTATGCCGTCATGGAAAATTGTAGCGTTGCAGCCGTCGTCGAATCCGATTTCGGCTGGAGCGACGTGGGTTCATGGCAAGCTCTATGGGAGCTTTCGGAGAAGGACATCGACGGCAATGTCGCAAGCGAGGGCACGATTGCAATCGAAACAGCCGATTGCCTGTTGCGGGCCGGCGATGGTCATCGCATCGCCGTCTATGGGTGCCGCGATCTCGTCGTCGTCGTGTCGGGCGACACAGTGGTCGTGGCACCTCGGGAACAAAGTCAGAATATAAAGCGTCTCGCCGAATCCGTCCGCGACTGAGCCCGCTCCAAGCGGAATTCAGAGCATTATCCGTTGGTCCGTATAATTGCGGTTATCCCTAAGTCAACGGATGCAAATCGCAGAAACCTGACATTTTTAGTGGATTTTTTTGATCGCATCGGCTAGGGTCGCAGCGGGTGTAAGAATTACACCTGACATATTGGGCGCGGGTGCTGTTACGGCCTGTGTCTTTGGTACTCTAGAAAGGAGTTCAAAATGAGTGACGTAACTCTTTCAGCAGCAGTGCGCGATTCACTGCTGTCTCTCCAACGTACATCTGATCTGATTGCCCGGACGAACACCCGTCTTTCCACGGGTCTCAGTGTTTCGTCCGCGATTGACGATCCGGTGGCGTTCTTCCAGGGTCGTTCGCTTAGCGACCGTGCCAACGATTTCACGGAACGCAAGAACACGATCGACCAGTCGATCAGCACCCTCACCGCTGCGGCGGACGGTGTTGACGCCGTCGACAACCTGGTTCGCCAGCTCAAGGGTATTCTCAACTCTGCCAAGTCAGCGACCGGCACGCAGTTGGGCGCCCTTCTGACCCAGTTCAACGATCTCCGTACCCAGATCGACAACCTGGCGGCCGATGCGTCGTATCAGGGCGTCAACCTGGTTAACGGCACGGGTCAGACGCTCAGCGTTCAGTTCTCCGAGAAAACCGCGAGTGCCATCTCGATCGCTTCGGTCGATATTCGCTCCGGCACCTCGGGCCTGAACGTTGCCAAACTGACGTCGAGCGCGTCGCAGGCGTCCGTCGCCACCCAGGCGAAGGTCAGCTTCCAGAACTCGGTTGCCGGCATCGCCTCGCAGTCGTCGGTTTCGTCGCGGGCCTCGCGTGGCTCGGTGGCTGCCAAGACCGGCACGGCCGCCACGTTGGCATCCATTGCCTCGCTGGCTTCCGTGGCGTCGCAAATCTCGATTGCCGCCATTGCGTCCACGCAGGTTTCGGTCGCATCACAGGCTTCGGTCGCGTCGCAGGCGTCTGTCGCTTCCCGTGCGGCCGATGGCACCAACGCCTCCGTCGCGTCGCAGCTCTCCGTTGCGTCGCAGGCTTCCGTCGCTTCGCAGGCGTCAGTCGCCACGCGGGCGTCCCATGCCTCCGTCGCGTCGCGCGCCTCCGTGGCCAGTGTCGCTTCGGCCGGTTCGGACGCAACGCGTGCGGCGGTCACGTCGATTGCTTCGGTCGCTACGCAGGCTTCCGTCGCATCGTTGGCTTCGCAGGCCAAGGTGACGGCGCAGTCGGCAGTGGGCACGTCGCAGGCGGCCATCGAGTCGCAAGCCTCCGTTGCCAGTCTGTCGTCGGTTGGTTCGCGCGCTTCGCGCGGATCGGTTGCCGCAAAGACCGGCACGGCCGCCACATTGGCATCCATCGCCTCGGTGGCATCTGTTGCCTCCCGCGCGTCGGTTGCCTCGCAGGCGTCGATCGGATCACAGGCCGCGCTTGGCGGTCAGGCTTCCGTTGCTTCGCAGATCTCGATCGCCTCGCAGGCGTCCCGGGCATCTCAGGCGTCGGTTGCCAGTGTCGCTTCGGCTGGTTCCGACGCGACGCGTGCAGCGGTCTCGTCCTTCGCCAGTATCGCCACGGGCGCTTCGGTGGGCTCTCAGTCCTCCGTTGCATCCCAGGCTGCACTGACGCAACAGGCTGTTGCGGCCGACGGTACGGTCGTTACCGCCGGTGCAACGTCGGTTATCGATGGCCTGATTCAGGACCTCGATACCGCGTTGACCACGCTGCGATCCAACGCGCAAACGCTTGGCACCAACATTTCGCTGCTCTCCACCCGTCTGGAGTTCACCGAAAACTACGTCAATACGCTTGAGGAAGGTGCCGGTAAACTGACCCTTGCCGACCTCAACGAAGAAGGCGCGAACCTCCTCGCCCTGCAGACCCGACAAGCTCTGGGTACGCAGGCGTTGGCGTTCTCGTCTCAGGCGGAACAGGCCATCCTGCAGCTGTTCGTGTAATAGCGGCTACAGGCTTAAGCCTCGGAATCGGGCCGGCACCATATGGTGCCGGCCCTTTTCTTTTTTCACCGCCGCCCCCTCCTTTCATGTTGAAGAACCACCAAACCGGCGGTATTTGCGCAGTTCGTTCCCAAAGACCGTTAATCAATCCGCAACCATACCGGGCTACCTTGAGTTTCCGGTTAGCATTTCGATTGCCACGCCGGTCCAGACGTTTCTCAGACGGGTCCGACACACATGGCCTCAAATCCGCCTTCGACGATCCAGCCCGTCATCGTTTCCGGCGGCTCCGGGCGCCGATTGTGGCCGCTATCGCGTGCCATGTATCCGAAGCAGTTCCAACGCCTCCACTCGTCGAAAACTCTGTTCCAGGAGACGGTGAACCGGGTGATTGGAACGACATTTGCCGATCCCATTATCGTCTGCAACGAAGAGCATCGTTTCATCGTCGGTGAGCAGCTTAGCGAAGTCGGGCGCAGATCGGCCTCGATCATTCTCGAACCCGAAGGTCGAAATACCGCTCCTGCCATCGCCGCCGCCGCGCTTTGGGCCGAGGCTCAAGCACCAGGGGCCGTTATTGCGGTTTTCCCTTCCGACCACGTCATCGGCGACAAAGCCGCCTTCGCCACTTGCCTTGTGCACGCCGCGGAGTCGGCGGGAGAAGGCCGAATCGTGCTGCTCGGCGTCGATGCCGCAGAAGCCAACCCGGCTTACGGATACATCCTGCCCGATGCCGATACACAATATTCCGATGTCGCACGCTTCGTTGAGAAACCGAAACGCGAGCAAGCAACCGCCATGCTCAAGCAAGGCGGTTGGTTGTGGAATTCGGGTATCGTGGTCGCCCGTAGTGACGTGCTCCTTGGCGAACTCGAAAAACGGATTCCGGACGTTATTTCGGGCGTTCGCGACGCGTTCGCCGGCGCGGTCGAGGATCTCGATTATCTTCGTCTAGCAAAAGACCCGTTTCTTGCCGTTCCTTCCGTGTCGTTCGACACGGCGGTACTCGAGCCGAGCGATATTGTCAGCGTAACGCGCCTCACCACTTCCTGGACCGACGCTTCGAGTTGGGACGCGCTCTGGCGGGCCGGAAACAGGGACAAAGACGGCAACGTCGTTCGCGGCACGGCGATCACGCGGAAAACCGCCAACACGCTGATCATGTCGGAAGACACACTGGTGACAGCCGTCGGAATTGAAAACGCCGCCATTGTCGTTACGGATGACTCGATCCTTGTCGCCGGTCGCGAAGCCGCCAGCGAAATTGAGGGTGACATCGAGGGCTTGATCGACGAGATCGCGGCGCTCGGTGGCGAACAGCATTTATTCCACACAACGATTTATCGCCCATGGGGAAGTTTTCATACGCTTGCGGCGGGCGCGCGATATCAGGTCAAGGAGATCGTCGTCAAACCCGGCGCCAGCATCAGTTTGCAAAAACACTTTCATCGGGCCGAACACTGGGTTGTGGTCGAAGGTACGGCGCGCATCTTGTGCGGCGACAAAGAATTTACTCTTCAGGAGAATGAATCGACCTTCATTCCTCTCGGCGAGATCCACCGGCTCTCGAACCCGGGTAAGATTCCAGTTCGACTCATCGAAGTGCAGTCGGGTAGTTATCTTGGCGAGGATGATATTGTTCGCCTCGAAGACACCTACGGTCGAAGTTAATCGACGGGAGCTGCGACAGATTTCATGGCAGATAAAGTAGCACTGATCACCGGCGTCACCGGCCAGGATGGCGCCTATCTTGCAGAGTTATTGTTGGGCAAGGGATACGAGGTTCACGGCGTGAAGCGGCGGTCGTCTTCGTTCAATACGCAGCGCGTCGACCATCTTTATCAAGATCCACATATTGCCGGCACACAGTTTTACATGCATTACGGTGATCTGACCGATGCCACGAATTTGTTACGCATCGTTCAGGAAACCCAACCCGACGAGATCTATAACCTGGCCGCCCAGAGTCACGTGATGGTCAGCTTCGAAACGCCGGAATACACCGCCAATTCGGACGCATTGGGCACATTGCGCATTCTCGAAGCCATCCGCATTCTCAATCTCAATGAGAAGACCCGTTTCTATCAGGCGTCGACGTCGGAACTCTATGGCAAGGTGCAGGAAACACCGCAGCGCGAGACCACGCCCTTTTACCCGCGTAGTCCGTATGCAGCAGCGAAGCTTTACGCCTACTGGATCGCGGTCAACTATCGCGAGGCCTACAACATGTTCGCCTCGAACGGCATACTCTTCAATCACGAGAGTCCGATCCGCGGCGAGACCTTCGTGACTCGCAAAATCACCCGTGCAATCGCCGCCATTACGCTCGGGCTGCAGGAAAAGCTCTATCTCGGCAACATCGATTCGAAGCGCGACTGGGGACATGCCCGCGATTACGTGGAGGGCATGTACATGATCCTGCAGCACGACGAACCCGACGATTTCGTCCTCGCCACCGGCGAAACCCATTCCGTTCGCGAGTTCCTCGACATCGGGTTTGCCGAGGTTGGCCGCAAAATCGAGTGGCACGGCGAAGGGGTCGACGAGATCGGCGTCTGCACTGACACCGGCGACGTTCTCGTTGAGGTCGATCCGCGCTATTTTCGCCCGACAGAAGTTGACCTTCTGCTGGGCGACCCGACCAAGGCCCGGGAGAAGCTGGGCTGGGAGCACAAAGTCGCGTTTACCGATCTGGTCAAGGAGATGATCAATCATGACCTCAGGCAGTTGGTCATGGATAAAGAGTTCAGAAAGATCGCCGACTGATGACTGAACAGAAAGACGGCGACCCGATACCGTCCTCATCCGTTCCGGCTCTCGCCGGCCTTTACCGCACCAACAAAAACGGTACGTTGACGTGAGCGTCCAGGAAGCCAAGAAGCAAGCTGTTCAGCACTATCGCGCAGGCTCTCTGAAGCAGGCGCTGGCAGCGGCGACGCGGGCGGCCGAGCTGGATCCAAGAGATGCCGCAATCCGCAACCTTGCCGGCGCGATTGCCATCGAAGTCGACAGCTTCTCCGCCGCGGTCGAGCATCTTTCTCAATCACTCGCCATTGATCGACGGCAGGCTTCGGCACACTACCTTCTAGGCAACGCCCTCGACAAACTCGAACTGCATGAACAGGCCATCGACTCTTACAAGGAGTCGCTGGCGATCGATCCCAACCAACCCGATGCCTTGGCCAATCTCGGCGTCGTGCAGCGCAAGCTGCAGCGATACTCCGATGCGGAACGGAATCTTCGTATGGCACTGGATATCAATCCCGATCATCCAGAGGCAAACAACGCGCTCGCCTACATTCTCGACAGCAAATCGCAACCCGACCGGGCGGAGGCGTACGCGCGCCGCGCCGTCGAGCTCGACCCGAAACAGGTTCAGTTCGTCGCCACTTACGGCAACATCCTGCGAAACCAGCGGCGCTACGCCGACGCCGAAAGTGTCTTCCGCGCCGCGCTCGAATACAAACCGAACGACCCGTCACTGCTCTGCGCTATCGGCAAGGTTTTGCGCGAACAGAATCTGTTCGACAAAGCGACGGAACACTACAATCGGGCCCTCGAACTGGCGCCGAAGTCGACGACCGTTTTACGCAATGCTGCGGATTACTTCCGGTCGATCCGCAATAACGAACGCTCTCTCGAAGTATATCAGAAGTATGTCGATCTGGTCGGCGATCAGGATGTCGGCGCGTTCAATAATATGGCGATCACATTGCGCGATCTGGATCGCTTCGACGATGCCGAGGAGATGTACCTGAAGTGCATCGAACTCGATGAGGACAACTCGTACGGCTACAACAACCTTGCCATTCTTCTGATGGAGATGGGCAACGGCAAGGAAAGCATCGAGTACTATCAGCGTGCCCTCGAGCAGAAGCCCGATTACAAGGGTGCTCGCTCTAATATGCTGTTTTATATGAACTACTTGTCTGAGTATACGCCACAGGAGTTGTATGAGGCGCATCTCGAGTGGCAACGCTACCATGTGACGCCCGCGATCCCGGGGAGCGTTTACCACCCGAACACGCCGGATCCAGATCGGAAGTTGAAGATCGGATACCTGTCAGCCGATTTCTACGGACATGCGGTCAGCTACTTCATTGAGGCCGCCCTGCGCTACCACAACCCCGACAACGTAGAGATTACGTGCTACGCACACGTCGCTACACCGGATACGATCACGGAGCGTCTGCAGGGATACGTGGAGCAATTCCGTTTCATCCATCACCTGAAAGACAATGAACTGGCCGATCTAATCCGCGATGACGAGATCGATATTCTGGTCGACCTCGCAGGTCACACGGCCGGCAACCGTCTCGATGCGATTGCACAGCGGCCTGCACCCGTGCAAGTGACATGGATCGGGTATCCGAACACCACTGGTCTCGACAGCGTCGATTACCGAATCGTCGACGAGATTACCGATCCCGAAGGGCTCGCCGACGAAACACACACCGAAACCCTGTGGCGCTTGCCGCAATGCTTCACGTGTTACTCGCCCACAGCCCCGGAGGAAGTCGCTGAAAATCCCCCGGTCGTCGAAAACGGTTACATTACCTTCGGTTCGTTCAACAATGCGTCAAAGATGTCGACGCTGACCGTCGACGCCTGGTCAAAAGTCCTGCACGCTGTCCCGGACTCGAAGCTGCTGCTGAAATCCGCCTCCCTGGCCGACGAGGGCACCTGCGAACGTTTCCGCACGCGTTTTGCCGAACGCGGCATCGAACAAGACCGCATCGAACTCTACGGTAGACTTCCGTCCAGCGAGCACATGCTGTTCTACAACAAAGTCGATATCGGCCTCGACCCGACGCCTTACAACGGTACGACCACGAGTTGTGAAGCGCTTTGGATGGGTGTTCCGATCGTGACCGTTCCGGGGAACCGTCACGCCGCGCGGGTTACGGCGAGCCTGTTGCACCAGGTCGGACTCGGCGATCTTGCGGGCGAGACCATGGAAGGGTTCGTCGAGACGGCAAAGACCCTCGCAAGCGATATTCCCCGATTGACGAAAATCCGGCGCGAGTTACGCGAAAACATGCGCACCTCGCCGCTCTGCGATGGCCCGGCACACGCCCGTGATCTCGAAGATGCATTCCGTGGTATGTGGCGAAAATGGTGCGAGGCTAAAGAAGATCGCAAGGCCGAACGAGCAGCCAATGGCTGGCCCGCCGATGCGCCCCACCGACCAAAGATACGGTTTATCAATGGAATGAGCTCAGCGCCGACACTGCAAATGATGCGCGCTATCGGCGTCATGAAGGACACGTATCTGTTCAGCGACATTCATCCGCTCGGCATTCAGGTTTTTCCGCCTTTGCAACAGGCGACACAGTGGTATGAACTGATTGACCGGGCCGAACTCGATACCTTGCAGGGCCGCAATCTCAGTTTCGAAGAGACGTTCATCCGAATTTATCTGAATATCGCCGATCGCGGCGGCACGATGGTGGTGCGTCCGTGGAACCATCTCGATTTTGTCGCCGTGCCGTTTCTTCCATCGCCGACCTACACATTGGATACCAACGAGGCGCTCGAGAAGCATTTCGAGATCGTACAGACATTCATGACCCGTCACCCGATCGGTCAATGGTCGGACTACATCAACGACACGGTCGTCGGTCAACACATCGGCCCGAGGGAGTTCCTACGAGGTTACCGCAAGTACGTCGAAATCGCCTCCGAGCACAGCTGGTTCAGGATCGAGGATTTCCACCTCGACCCCGATGCGATGCTGAGGCGAATCTGCGACGATCTCGAGATGGATTTCGATCCCGGTTATGTCGATTCCTGGTTCATGAACGCCAACGTCACTGGTGATCCGGCAACGCGGACGATTTCATCCCGGTTGTTTGAAACCTTCGAACCCGCGCCGCCGGCGTATCTTTCGGAGGATGATATCGACGAAATCCGCGGCAATGCCGATTACAAGGCAATCATCGAAATTCTGGCGTACGATGACATCTATCCGACCACGGACATCGATCCCCGCGCTGTAACCGGCCTGCCCTATGCGGACGAGGATCAGACGGACATCACGACGGAAATCGTCGAACGACCGCCACCGCCGCCTACAGAATAATCGTAGCTGATCGTTCAGGCCTCGTACCCGAAGCGATCCATCATCGGCTTGAAACGTTCAACAAGATGCTCCACGTCGTCGGCATTCAGGAGCTCCTTGTACTCGCCTGCCTTCCCGCTTCTCAGGAAGCGGAACTCCCTGTTCTTGTACTTGCTTTCCGAGACGAACAGGCCGCTGCCTTTATCGATATCCTTGTCTTCGAGACGTCGCATGGCCTTGAAACTGGTGACTTCCGCAATTTCGGCAACCCTTTCGTCGTTAAGATCTTTCCCCAGAAACGATGAGATATCCGCAATCGCGTTTTTGGGGTCGGCAAGCATATCCTCGTAACGGAAGATCCGAACATCATCGTTCGCGTCCGCGGCTTCGGCCCATGTCTCAACATTATGCTCCCAGGCGCCGAAGCTCAGATTTGTCCAGTGATTGAGATTGCCGTTTTCAATAAACTGACCGATCAGGCGCCGCCTGTTTACATCGTTGCTGTACGGTTCGAGATACTGAACCGCCGAGTTAACGACATCGAGCGGATGACGGACGACATAGGCTGCCTTAGCCGTGTTCACTCTCGGCGGCAGGCCGTCATACGGGAAATGCGTCTTCAGTAAATGTGCGTCTTGCCATTTGTAACTCAGACCGTGCGTGGCATGGTGCATATCGGGAATGATTGCATCCACGCGCGACGTATCACCAGCGGTATCGAACAACGCTTCGGCAACGATGAACCGCATCCAGGTGTTGCCCGATTTCGGGAACGACGCAATCCAGATGAAATCGAGCACTATCCGTCTCCTTGTCCGGCCGGCGTTTCGCCGGTCGAATTACGCCTTAGTCTGCCGCGTCCTGCTTTTCGAGAATCATCACGTAGCGGTCGCGGTCACCCTGTCCCAACGTCCTCGTATGTTTGTGTCCGGGAAACAAGAACTCCAGCCCCTTGATCAGATCATCGAGAGTCTCATGTTTCCAGACGGTGGTGCCGATCCACTTGCCGTCAACCGGCTTGGCGCCACTTTCCTTGAGGCGCGTCTCGATGACGATGCGCTTGCAAAATTTGGCTATCCGCGCCGCATTCTTGTGAATATCGCGCGTGTGGTGAATCACCGAAAACAGCATGACGGTGTCGAAGTAGCCCAATGGACCGCCGTTATCGATATCCAGACACTCAAACGTGATGCCGGTCTTGCCCATGATGTTGGCGATGATTTTTGCGCCATCGATGATCGCAGGATCGATGTCGATGCCCGTCACATCGCACCCTCGATCGAGCAGGTAATGACAGAGCAAGCCGGCGTTGCAGCCAATATCGAGAACCCGCTCACCGGGTTCGAAGTCAATCTGGTCCAATAAATCGACACGGTCGTCGAATGACCGCTCGCCCTTGGCATGGAAATCCGCATTCTGGAAGGTATGGTAGATTTTGCTTTCGCGGAGTGTCGTTTCAGAATTCTTGAACAGGTACGTGGCGCCGATATCCAGGCTGCCGTCTACAAAGAACGGCTTGAAGTGCGTTTCCCATTCGATGTTGTGGAAATCGCGCATCCAACCTGCTTTGCCATATGCCTTGAAGCGCTCCTGCTGCTCGTCATCGATGAACTCGAAGTACGCCAGATTCGGCATATTGCGTTGTTCTTCGGTGAGAAAGATCGCCTGATCGTAATCGATAAACTTTATGCACTCTGTAGTTCTGTCCGCCATGACGTGCTCGCCACGCAGGTCGCCTTGCCAAACACCCAGTTTTTTCTGCTCAATGACAGCCATAAGCACATCGGGCGTATAGAGCGCGGCCGGTCGCTTGTACGCGGGCATGATCAGATATCGAAATGTTTCAGTAGAGGTCGTCTTGGCGACCGCAATTCCGTTTTGCGATAATGTCGCCTCGGAATCCGCACGCTTTACGTCACCGTAGCCGAGGACCTCGGGGGACGTTCGACACCCCTGGTCCATCAGATATCTCAGAATCTCGACCTCCCGTTCAAGGTCGTTCTGCTTGTTCTCAAATCGACCAAACTGCACCTTCGCAGCATAAAGTCCGTCATCGGAAAGGCCGTAACAGCCATCGTGCGTACGGGTGATTGTCACGTTCGAGAAACGAGCGACAATTCCGGAGTCCAGAACGAGTTCCAAGTTTTCGTCTCCTGCAGGATGGCGAACCGGGATCGCGACGGAAGTAAAGTGTGAGCCCCCGGAGTGGCGTGGCTTACAGCTAACCCGATCTTGGTAAACGAAACGTTTCGAAGCAGCGTTTATCGCCCTCCCGAGGGTGCATCGGCATCAACATGAGTCGAGCAACGCCTCGGCTTTGGCGGCAGTCCGCGCCAGAACCGGTGCCCAACTCTCGTCCGATGCCTGCCGATCAATGGCAACCGATTCGTACCAGACACTCCGGCCATTGTCTTCCAGACGCCAATACCAGTTGGGATCACGGCCAACGAGAGCCAATGTCGGTATGCCGCAGGCGCCGGCAATATGAAGCGTGGCATTGGAAATCGAAACGATCAGGTCGCAGGCGGCGATTTGCGCTGCGTTGGCGTCGATGCTCTTGAGCGCATCAATATCATCGTCGACCATGATATCGATTCCGTGCCGATCCCGTATATCCCTGACTTCTTCGCGGACATCGCCATACTGGACGCTGATGAACCGACAACCGGGTAGCGAGAACACAGGCGACCACATATCGAGCGGCGCATTCTTCTGTATGCCGACAAGCCGGCTGGCGCTGCGCCACGAAATTCCGACAACCGGCCCCTCGTGGCCGTCTCTGTAGCGGGCCCGCAGCGTATCTGTCAGCGTCGTATCCGGTCGGAGAAACGCCGGCACTTTTGGAAAACTTGCGATATCCGGACAGAACATGCCGGGGAGCGACCCGACGGGTGAAAAGAACTCGTACCCGCCGGGGTCCGAATCGCCAACAGCGGCGCCGATCGCCACGACGCCCGGCAAGCTACGCTCAACCAACGGCACAAGACGAGGATCGCAGGCGTAACCGACTCGTGCACCGGCATCGGTCAATCGCGGTATCAGCGTGGCAAACATGATTTGCTCGCCAATACCCTGTTCCGCCGAAACCAGAATCGATTTACCGGCAAGGCTCTCACCCCGCCATCGAGGACTCGCAGTGTCGCGGATAAACACCGAATGGCGCCCTTCATCGGTTTCCAGCATTCGCTCATAGAGCGGCCATCCCTCTTCAAACTCGCCAAGCGCCAAAAGGGTACATGCGAGGTTGCTGACGCCAGTACTATCCATTGGCGAGATTTCAACCGCACGGCGCAGCGGTTCGAGCGCGGTCCGGTAATCTGCCTGGCGAATCAACGAGAGCCCCAGATTGCAGAGACCGACATGGTGCGCCGGTTCGACCACAAGTGCCTGCCGCGCCGCGTGTTCCGCTTCTTCGGGGCGATTGAGTGAAATTAGTACCTTTGCGAGACTGGCCCAGGCATCAGCGTACTGGGGCGACAGCCGGACCGCTTTTTCAAGCGCCGCAACCGCGTCGCCGGGCTGCTCCGATTCGCCTAGTAGTCGACCGAGATTGAAATGCGCGACAGGGTGGTCGGGCGCACGAAACAACGCCTTGCGCGCGGCGCTGATGGCATCCTTATACTGACCGAGCTCACCGAGCGTGCTACTGAGATTGATCCAAATCCCCGCGTCAGCGGGATCGAGGCGACTGGCGCGGCTCAAGACCTTGCGCGACTCATCGAGCCGGCCGGCCTCGCGGAGGTAAATACCGAGTTGATTGTGCGCGCCCGCGTGTTTGGGGTGCGCGTCAATAGTTTGCCGGGTCAACGTTTCGGCGCCTTCACGATCACCCAGCAGGTCACTCGCAAGGGCGCTGTTGAACAGATACTCAGGATTGTTCGGTTGCCATTCGAGCGCCCGCCCCAATAGCTCCTGCGCACGGTTGCCGTCACCTTGCTGCAGGGCCACTGTGCCGAGCATGGCAATCGCCAGGTGTTGTCCGGGATCGAGCTCGATAACGCGCCGATAGACTTCGGCTGCCTCGGCAAGACGCCCGGCTTGATGATGGGCAATGCCCTCGGCAAGAAGCTCTTCTAACAAACGTTCCCCCGGGTGAATCGGCCACGGAGCGTAATCGCTTCGTGATGGACGGACATTGAAGCGGTTTTGGTTAATTCCGCATTAAGCACTATCAGTCAACAATCCAGCACCGTCAGCTCCGGACGGTATACGCCCCGGCACGAAAGAAGGCAGTGATGATCCGGATATTCATTGGCTACGATCCCCGCGAAGCCGTCGCATTCCACGTTCTGTCCCACTCGATCCATGCTCGGGCAAGCGAAGCTGTGTCCATCGCCCCGGTGGCGCTCAGCGAGCTAAAGGGCGTTTTCACGCGTGAAAAGGAGTCGCTTCAATCGACCGATTTTTCATTTTCCCGGTTTCTCGTTCCCTACCTCTGCGATTATCAGGGTTGGGCGGTCTTTATGGACTGCGACATGCTGGTAACAGCCGACATCGCCGAACTTTGGGCGCTACGCGACGACCACTACGCTGTCATGTGCGTAAAGCACAATCACGTACCCAAGGAAGAACGCAAGTTCCTCGGCGCCGTCCAAACCAAGTATGAAAAGAAAAACTGGTCGAGTGTCATGTTGATGAATTGCGCCAAGTGCACGGCACTGACGCCCGAGTTCGTAAACACGGCAAGCGGACTTGAGCTCCACCGTTTCCAGTGGCTCGATTCTGACGATCAGATCGGCGAGATCCCGCACGGTTGGAACCACCTTGTCGATTACGACCCGGAACTGCCGGTAGACGAGATATCCAATCTTCACTACACCATCGGCGGGCCGTACTTTCCGGCGCACGACACCTGCGGCTACGCGGCAGAGTGGTTCCGCGAAAAGGAACGTATGCTTTATGCTGAGAAAGTCCTCGGCCCGGCTCCCGAAAAAAAGGCCTGATCGATGGATCTTCAAGTTACCCTGCCGCCCGTCGCTCAATCGATCAGTCCGATTATGATCACCGCGCCAACAAGCCACGGCGGCACCGCGCTTATACAGCGCGTTATGTGTCGCGGCGCCAACGGTCTCTGCTATGGCGACAATATGTTCGAGCAAACGTTGAGTATCATCGATTGGGCGACGTCGTTGATTGACCAGCATCGCGAGCGTCAGGACGACGAGGAAACCGCCCTGGCATCGGCACTCTCTGGCAATCCAGGGAAATGGCTGCCGGATGCCGCACCGGAGTTCCGTCAGCACATGTCTTCGATTTTTTCGACCGTATACAACATCCCCCACCTCGCCGAAGCCTTTGCCAAGGAGCAAAGTCGCGATGTCTGGGCGATGATTCGCTCAGCCCTTCCAGCGCCTCTGATGTCCGATCTGCTGTCGATTTTCCCGAACGGCAAGGCCGTTATCATTCACCGAAACCCGTTCGACACAGCCGCCGACCTGCTGCGGGATCATCCCGACGTCGACCTTCAGGCATTCGCCGAAGAATGGACGCTTGGCATGAACGGGTATTTGCGTTTCGGCGACGAGCGGGTGCTCAAGCTGCGGTACGAAGATGCCATTGACGATGCGGCGGCATTCGCCGGTACACTCGCCGGATTTACCGGGCTTTCCGGTATCGGCGCCGACGAGATCGATGCTGGCAGCGAAGCCGAACTCGACGGCGAAATTTCACTTAACGAAGATCAGCGTTCGGTTTTGGCGTCTGCCTGCGCCGACATGCTTACCGTTCACTATCCGGAATTGGCCTGAACGTCTGACGCGGGCGTTCAGGATTTCTCCGTCGCGTCGGCTTCGTCCTCAACCGTGTACTCGTCGGACTCCAAATCGACATCGCCGCCGGTATCGGCAAACTCCTCGAGGCGTCGCTCGAGATCCTGCAGAACACCGTGTTGATGCAGGATCAGCTTTTGCGAACATTTCAGTGCCGGATAAAGTTTCCCGTCGTCGACTTTCGTCTTGATTTCCTCGACGATTTCAGCGGCGCTCGGGCACGCCGAAAGGTACTGATCGATAAACTCGCGAAACTGTTCAAGGTAGGTATCGGCGTGGTCGGGAAACAGATAAGCGCTCTGTAGCGCAAAATAGACCCGGCTCGCCGGTGTCTCGGCCTCGGCCTCGCTCAACACTTCCTTGCCGCGCAAGATAGCCGCCTGGTTATGGACAACGAGTTTTGCGTGGGGGGACGCGGATTCGATGACCGCACCGTTGACGATAATACGGTCGCCCTGCTTCATTTCGAGCTTGAGTGGCATTCTGCTACCTCCTTGATGCTCATTGACCGTCACGCCACGTAACGGACGGCGGGTCCGCCGTCTGGTGAATATGAGCCTGAATCGTCCGCCGTCAAGCGGACGGCGAAAGCGGTCCAAGATCACAACCATTCTGCCGCTAGGCATTTTGTGCCGATGTGCCGATCAGTTTAGGACCGGCATGGTGTCGATTGCGGCACTTACGGCAATTGCTCGTTGAGATAAATTTCTTTTTTTTCAGATGGTTAAATGCTGGCCAAAACTTGGCAAAGGTCTTGCTTTCCCCAAGGCGAAGATTTCACCGCTATGGGATCGTAAAGATGGACGTACAGAAAGTCGCCGCTCAATCCGCCGCCGGGACGTCAGCCCAGGGTCAACGCAACGAAGAGGACGGCAAGGGAACCTTGACGTCCTTTGTCGATCTCATTCGCAAACCCCTGATGATGGCGACGCCTGATTTCGATCCCTTCGCGCAGCGGAGTCAGGATGCTGCTGCAGCGCGCGAAGCTGAATCGGGCGCAACGCGCGAAACCAAGACAGCGAGTCGCGACGACGCCCCCCGCGAAGACTCCCATCGCGACGATAGTGCGCCGGTCCGCGACGAAGCGCCCGAAGCCAGGGAAAACGACCAGTCCGCTTCGCGCCGTGATGACGATGGCCGCCCGGAAGACAAACCGGCACAGGACAAGTCGGACAGGAGCGCCGCCGATAACCAGCCGAAACGCGACGATAGCGGATCGCAGAAGCAGGCTGACGTCGACAGCGGCGACGAACCCGCTGCACCCCTAGAATCCGAGAGTGATCAATCTGACGCTGCGACAAAAACGGCGGGCGATCAGGCCACCGATGCATCGCAGAAAGCCGACAATATCGGAAACGCCGCCATCGCCCCGGCGTTGGACAATCTTCGCAACCAGACCCAGAACGGGATCCAGTCCGCGACCCGGGAGATTGCACAGGCACTTGCCGCCACCGCGCAGGGTCAAAATACGCAGCAATCCGGAACCACCACGCAACAGGGCCAGAACCAGCAACAAAACTCAGCCGATTCGGCCCAGACTCGCAATCAGGCGGCCGATCAGGCCCAAGCGCGCATTGGCCTGGCGAGTTCGAATGCGTCCGACGCGACCGCAAAGGCGGCGAGCGGCCAGCAGCAAGCCCTCGCCGATCAGCAGGCGAAGGCGCTCAGCGATCAGCTCAAATCTCAGGATCCGGTCAATATTCGTGTCCGCGAGACCATTCGCGGACCGCAGCTTGCCGCCAGCAACACAACCGGCCAGTCGGCTCAGGGCAATACCCAGACTGCCGATGTACCGGAGATCCTCAACCCGGTCACCGCCGCCAAACCGGCCGCTCAACGTACCGACGGCGCTCAGATCACAGAGACACGTCAGGATACGGCAAACAATCAGGCACTGGGTCAGGCTCAAGCTCAGGCGCAACTCGAAAAGGGCGTTCAGAAGGCCGCCGTCGAGGCTGGACTCACCCGAGCTGCGGCACGGCTCGGAACATCCGGCCCGCAGGCCATCGCCGGCGCAGAGGCATCCAGCGGCACGGGCCAGGCGCAAAATCAGACGCCGCAAGCCAACGATGTTCAACGTTCGGCACAGGCGCAGACGGCACGTCAGTCCGCGCCCGCCAAGCCTATCGTTCAGCAGATCACCGTCAACATCTCGAAGGCGATCGCCGAAGGGCTCGACCGCATTAACATTCAACTGCGGCCCGAAGAATTGGGTCGCGTCGAGGTCCGCCTCGAAGTCAACCAGAACGGCCGCGTCAACGCGCAGGTCATCGTCGACCGTCCGGAAACGCTCGAATTGCTGCGCAATGACTCCCGCAACCTTGAAAAAGCGCTTCAGGACGCCGGTTTCGAAACCGGTGCCGGCGACCTCAGCTTCGATCTCCGCCAACAGGACCCGAACCAGGATGCCGACGGCGACAGCCACACTGCTGGCAACGGCGGCGACGACACGGGCGACGCAGAGGCCGAACTGGCGCAGATGCTCATCAACGGTGAACCGCTCTCGATCATCAGTGATGATCGGGTCGACATCAGGGCCTGACCGAGGATATTTGAATGCTAGACCCGACCGATTTCGTCAGCAGCCCGACGGGCACAGCGGCAGAACAGTCCAGCCAGCGGCTGGCCGAGGATCTCAATCAGTTCCTCAATCTGCTGGTGACGCAGCTTGAGAACCAGGACCCGCTCGACCCGCTCGATCCGAACGAGTTCACCTCCCAGCTCGTTCAGTTCGCCAGTGTCGAACAGCAGATCCAGAGCAATCAGAACCTCGAGGACATGCTCGAGCTTCAACAGGCCAGTCTGCTCGGCACAGTGGTCAGTTACATCGGCTCCCAGGTCGAGGTCAGCGGCAATCAATTGCCGCTTGAAAACGGCTCGGCACGCTTCACCTATACGCCGGAAGCCCGCGCCAACTCGACGACAATCACCATCAGCGATGAGGCCGGCAGCGTGGTGTTCTTCACCGCGGGCGAAACGGATGCTCAGCAACACGAGTTCACCTGGAACGGGACCGACAATTTCGGCTTCCCGCTCGAAGACGGCAATTACACGATCAACATCAATTCGCTCGACGGCGAAGGCAATCCGATCAACGTCGGCACGACCGTCATCGGCACGGTGGACGGCGTCAGCATGGACGGCGGTCAAGCCATCATCTCGCTCGGCGATACGGATTACGCGGTCGACCAGGTGCTCTCGGTTCGCCGGCCCCTCGACGACGCGGAAGTGAACTAGAGGATTTCAACGTCCCGCGACGGGACATGGACACGTTTTCGACGATGGCGGCCACGGTAAACGATCGGGTCGCGCATATAAGGAGGAAGTTATGAGTCTTTTCGGTGCATTGACTTCGGGCGTTTCAGGCCTGAGCGCGCAGTCGAGCGCAATGGGCGCCATCGCGGATAACGTCACCAACGTGAACACCATTGGCTACAAGAGCACCAACGTTCAGTTTCAGACACTGGTGACGGCCCAGGTATCGCTGACCCAGTACTCTCCGGGCGGCGTGCAGTCCTCGCCGCAAACCGGTGTCGACGTACAGGGTCTTTTGCAAGCCTCGACCGCCGCAACCGACATCGCGATCTCGGGTCAGGGATTCTTCGTGGTCAATGAAGCGGCACAACCCGGCGTCGGCGATCTGTTCGCCTACACCCGCGCCGGCTCGTTCGGCGTCGACAGCGACGGCTTTCTCCAGAACGTTGCCGGATGGTACATGCAGGGTTGGCCGTTGCAGCCGGCCGGCAACTCGACGACCGGCTTTGCCACGGTCACCGTGGGTGCGGACACCTTCGTCAAGGCCTATCAGGACAGTGACGGCACCACGGTCGCGATCAACGACAACATCGTCAGCAGCGACGACCTGCAGCCGATTAACCTCACGACCATCGGCGGCACTGCGCAGGAGACGACGAACATTCGTCTCGGTGCCAACCTCCCCGCCGGTGCCGATGTCGGCGACGATCACAAGGCCAACGTGGTGATCTTCGATACGTTGGGTAACAGCTCCAATCTGGAACTGGTTTTCGAAAAAGGTGCGGAAAACGCCTGGGGCGCGTCCCTTGAGGCGCCGTCCGGCTCGGCGACGATCGAGTTGCACGGCTCTGACGACACGGATTCGACGCCTGACGTCTTCGCGTCCGCCGGTCTTCTTGAGTTCACGGGCGTGCCGGCGGACGGCGAGACCATTGTCATCGACGGCATCACTTTCGAATTCGATACCGACGACACGGTGGTCAACACGCCGACCCGGCGCAAGGTCGACATCAGTGCCGCGACCGTCACCGAAGCGACCGACGTGACGCCGATCCTCAAGACGGCGATCGACAACTCCGACTTGGCGGAAACCAGCCGTTTCGTCTCGTCGGGCGACGAACTCGAGATCACCCAGTCGACGCTCGGCGCCGCGATCTCCGTTGACGTCAGCGGAATTCTCTCGGTCCGTCAGGTCGCGGCCAACAGCAACGCCGGCACCTTCACCGTCGAAGCGATCGATTACGCCTACAAGAACGGATCGCGGCTCGACTTCCAGAATGCCTTCGCGCAGGCGGATTCGACCAACTCGTTCAACTTCAACTTCACCGCCGGTACCAACAGCACCACCATCACGGCGGGATCCGGCACGTTTTCAAACTTCTCCGCCGGCGACACCATCGTCATCACCAACGCCGAGGATACCGCGAACAACATCATCGCGACCGTCAACGCGGTCAACACTGCCGGTTCGGTTCTGACGATCTCAGAGGATCTCAGCACCTTCGGCACGAACCCCGTCGACAATACGGCCGACACCACCATGAGCATCCTGCAAAGCTACGATACCGAGGCCGTGACCATCACGACGGGTTCGAACACCGCCCAGCGTTTCGAGTTCCGCGCCGGGTCGCTTGCGCCGCAGGCAAACAGCACCAACACCTTCACCACAACGGCCGCAGGCAACACTATCGTCGCCGTCGACACAGCCACGTTCTACGGGTTCCAGGCGGGCGATACGTTCGCGCTGACCAACAGTAGTGACGACGCGACCTACACCGTGGCCTCCGTCAGTTCCGACGGCCGGACCCTGACCATTACCGGCACGTTCACCAACGGTGACGCCGCCGATACCAACATGACCGTCACCCTGAACGAGCCGTCGGGTACCGACCTCGTGCAGGTCGCGTCCGGCGCGGACAACGGTACCGTCGCCTCGGCGCTCGATACGGCGATCCAGAACAACGCCAACATCACGACGCCGACCCGTTTCGATGCCGACGGCAGCGCACTGGTATTCGAACAGAGCTCGGTCGGCGACGCGGTCGTGTTCAATATCGACGACGTCAACGTTATCTCCGCCGTTTCCGCCGATACGACGAACAAGGTCGAAGTGACCGCGTCGAACGCCACCAACTACACGGTTGCGACATCGTCGTTCGGCGCCAAGCAGCCAGCGATCAGCTTCAACGGCGACGGCACGCCGTCGGCCATCAACATCGACAATGTCGATATCCAGTGGGCCAACGGCGCCAGCGACCAGGAATTCACCAGCACGACGGACGATACCCGGATCGGCCTGTTCCTCGGCGACACCAACGTCGCTAACGGCATGACCCAGTTCGCCGGCGACTACCAGATCAACTTCATCAGCCAGAACGGCGCCCAGTTCGGCAACTTCGCCGGTGTCAGCGTCGGCGGCGACGGTATCGTCAGCGCGCTCTTCGACAACGGCGTCACCCGGCCGGTGTTTCAGATTCCGGTGGCCACGTTCGTCAACCCGAACGAACTCGAGTCGCTGACCGGTAACGTCTACATCGAAACCGATCTTTCCGGTCAGCCGACGGTCCGCGAAGCGGGCGAAGGCGGCGCCGGACAGCTCGCCGGTGCGGCGCTCGAATCCTCGACCGTCGACATTGGTGAAGAGTTCACCTCGATGATCGTGACCCAGCGCGCCTTCTCCGCCTCAGCACAGATCATCACCACGGCCGACGAGATGCTCGAGGAACTTCTCCGCATCCGATAGTTTCCACCGGAAAGGGCCGGCGGCGTCATACCCCAAAACCCGCCGGCCCTTTCGCAAACGGCAACGACCCCGGTTCCAGCGAACCGGGTTTTTTGCGTCTCGATCCGCTTTCGGTATGGCACCGCAAACTGTCGCCGTATTAGGCGTTCATTAAGAGGTCCCGGCTAGTCTGTATTTAAGCGTTCTTGTTCAAGGAATTAACGAGAAGACAGGCATGAAGAAAATGCCCGATATCGATACGCCGCCCGCACCCACCCGGCTGGCCGTGATCGGCCCGGACGGTCGCCGCCTGACCCGCGCGGACCTGCCGCCCAAGGACACGGTGCGCTGGGTTATTCGCCGCAAGGCAGAGGTCGTCGCCGGCGTTCGCGCCGGACTGCTGACCCTCGACGAGGCCTGCAACATGTACTCGCTTTCGCTGGACGAGTTTCTGCTGTGGCAACGTCAGCTCGACAAACACGGCCTCGAAGGCCTTAAGGTAACGCGCATCGCCGATTATCGCGGGCCGCAACGCGACGCCGAGAGCGGTAGGTCGGCGGCCGAATAGATACCCCGAGGTTTCCCAGGGAACGGATCCTCCGACCTCCCCGGCCCATCCAGGGCCGGGGTTTTCGTTCGCGCCTCCGGTACGTTTGGCGGCACAAGCGACTAGGCAATTCTTGCCGGTCGTTAACCACTTGTTCACCTCAATTCCCGTAGCCTGACATCGGTCCGGACAACCCCGTCCAGTGGCGCGCCCGGACCCAAAGCGACAATTGATAAGCGAAGGGGTCGGCAGTGGACGCGTTACTTCAAACGATGCGCAGTATGGGACCGATGCGACTGGCGGTGATGGGCGTCGTCCTTCTCGCAATGGTCGGGTTCTTTATTTGGGTAACCACGAAGCTGGCTTCGCCCAGCGTCGAACTGCTCTATGGCAATTTGTCGTCATCGGACCAGAACGCGATCGTACAGAGCCTGCAAGGCCAGGGCGTGCAGTTCGAAGTCCGCAACGGTAACGAGGTTTGGGTTCCGTCAGGCGACGTATCCCGGCTGCGGCTATCGCTAGCCAACGAAGGTATTCCCGGCGGCGGCACACTCGGCTATGAGATTTTCGACAACGCAGATGGTCTCAGCACCACCGATTTCATGCAAAACGTCAATCTGGTGCGTGCGCTTGAGGGCGAACTTTCGCGCACCATCGAATCGATCGCCTCGGTCAATTCCGCCCGCGTCCATCTCGTCATGCCGAAGCGCGAACTGTTCAGCCGCGAACGTCAGGAGCCGACCGCATCGATCGTGCTTCGCATGAGTGGCGGCAACCGCCTCGACAATGAACAGGTTCTCGCCGTTCAGCATCTGGTCGCGACTGCTGTCCCCAGCCTGCAGCCCAACCGCGTTTCCATCGTCGACAACAAAGGCAAACTGCTCGCCGCCGGTTTCGAAGACGAAAACGATATCGCCGTCATGGCAGACAAGACCTCGCAGCGCACGCGCGAGTTCGAAAATCGGATGGCGCGCACCATTGAGGAACTGCTTGAACAGACCGTCGGCTTCGGCCAGGTCCGTGCCGAGGTCAACGCCGAACTCGATTTCGACCGTATCGTTACCCAGGAAGAGATCTACGATCCGGATGGCCAGGTCGTGCGCTCGACCCAGACTATCGAGCAGAATGCCAACGCCGCCGATCAGGAGGGTACGCCGCCCGTCACGGTCGGCACGAATCTGCCCGATCCGAACCTCGGCGCTGGCGACGGAATCAGCTCCAATTCCGCCGAATCGCGCCTTGAGGAAACGACGAATTTCGAGATTTCCAAGCGAATCGTAAACCACACCCGCGAAGTCGGCGAGGTAAAGCGGCTTTCCGTCGCCGTGCTGGTCGACGGGCATCACGGCCTCGACGAAGAAGGTGAGCCCACCTATGAGCCGCGGTCAGCTGAGGAGCTTGAACTTCTCGGCACGCTGGTGCGCGGCGTCATCGGCTTCGACTCCGATCGAGGCGATCAGGTCGAGATCATCAACATGGAGTTCGCCGAGTTCGAACTCGAGGAAGAAGAACTCGAACTGTTCTTCGGCATGCAAAAGAACGATCTGCTGAGATTGGCGGAAATCCTCGTGTTGAGCATCGTCGCGATCCTCGTGATCCTGCTCGTGATCCGCCCGTTGATCAGTCGTGCCTTCGAAGCCATGCCAAGCGCCTCGCAGCTTGCCGGCGAGCGTCTACTGGCCGATCAGACCGCAACCGCAGCCGCACTGACCGGGCCGGCCGGCGCGCCAATCCCGGGCGACGGGGTACCGGAAGAAGAACATTTCGAGGAACTCATCGACATCGACCGGGTCGAGGGACGGGTCAAGGCCTCGGCCGTCAAGAAGGTCGGCGAAATTGTCGAGAAACATCCCGAAGAGGCATTGTCGATCATCCGGAATTGGATGTATCAGGAAAGCTAAGTCCGGTATTCTGAGGGGCGGAACAACATCATGGCGGCACGTGACGATTACCGGAGTTTGTCGGGGCAGCAAAAGGCTGCGACCTTCATGCTCGCGGTCGGGACCGAACACTCCGCCCGTCTATTCGAGCGGATGGACGACGAGGAAATCCGCGAACTCTCTCAGGCGATGTCGAACCTCGGCACCATCAGCGCCAATATCGTCGAGCGCTTGTTCGTCGAGTTTGCCGATCAACTGAGTTCCGCCGGCGGTCTTGTCGGGTCCTACGACTCCACCGAGCGACTTCTGCGGGCTTCGTTGCAGGACGATCGCGTCGCTCACATCATGGAGGAAATCCGCGGCCCTGCGGGTCGTACGATGTGGGACAAGCTGGGCAATGTGAACGAAAGCGTGCTGGCGAATTACCTCAAGAACGAATATCCGCAGACCGTGGCCGTGGTGTTGTCGAAGATCCGCCCCGACCATGCGTCGCGGGTGCTCAGTGTGCTGCCGGAGAACTTCGCCATGGAAGTCATCATGCGGATGCTCCGCATGGAGGCGGTTCAAAAGGAAGTGCTCGATCACGTCGAAAAAACGCTGCGCGCAGAATTCATGACCAACCTGGCCCGCACCGCGCGGCGTGATAGCCACGAGATGATGGCGGATATCTTCAACTCGCTCGATCGAAATACGGAAAACCGCTTCATGACGGCCCTCGAAGAGCGCAACCGCGAATCGGCCGAAACCATCAAGGGTCTGATGTTCACTTTCGACGACCTTATCCGTGTCGATCAGGCCGGCATTCAGATGCTGCTGCGCCAGGTCGAGAAGGATACGCTCGCCGTCGCGCTCAAGGGCGCCGCGGACGAAGTCCGCGATCTGTTCTTCTCCAACATGTCGGAACGCGCCGGCAAGATGCTTCGCGAAGACATGGATGCAATGGGCGCGGTTCGTCTCAAGGACGTCGACGAAGCGCAGGCCGGGGTTGTTCAGGTCGCCAAGGCGCTTGCCGATGCCGGCGAAATCATCATTTCCTCGGGTGCCGAGGAAGACGAACTCATTTACTGACGCGAAACGGAAGCCAACACCGCATGAGTACCGGACCCGCCACCGCCGAGGTCAAACCGTTCACGTTCGACACCGATTTCGACGCGCTCGAAAAGGCTGCCAAGGAAGCGGTGGTCGAGGACGAGAACGAACAGGAAGAGAGCGAGGCCGAAGAGGAATTCGAGGAAGAAATCGTTCCGACCTTCTCCGAGGAAGAGCTCGAACGCGCCAAGCAGGAAGCCTACGAAAACGGCAAAAAGGAAGGCCAGGAAGAGGCGATGGCTTCTATCCAGCGGGAAACCCACGATGTCTTCAAAGCCATCAGCCTGCGGCTCACGGACCTTTTCGCCGCGCAGGAGCAGGCCAACAATGTGCTGTTGCGCGACGGCATCGGTATTGCCGTAACCATCGTCCGGAAGCTGTTCCCGGAAATGAACCGTCTGAACGCTCTCGGAGAGGTCAAACGACTGATCGAAACCACCCTCCTGCGCCTGATCGAGGAGCCGAGAATTATCGTCCGGATTCATCCGGACATGCACGGACCTTTGAATGATTTGGTTCCCAATCTCAAGGCCGGCGCGGGATACGAGGGTCGGTTGCTGCTCAAGGACGACGCCAAGATGAGTTATGGCGATTGCCGGCTTGAATGGGGCGACGGCGCCTCAGAACGAGCCGTTGAGCACATGTGGCAATCGATCGACCAGATCATCGAGGAAAATCTGGGAAGCGATGCCGCACTGGCCGATGGCGAAAAGGCCATTGACGTCGAAACCGGCATCACGGCACCAGCTGTTGATGCAGAACCTGAAACCGCATCTCCGGACACGCCGGAAGATTCGCGAGTAGATGCGTCCGGAGATACTCAAGAAGACATGTCAAGTACCGCCACCGAGCTGGAAGCCGCGACCGCACCGGCCGATGGCAACGCCGAAGACGCCGAAACCGAAGCGACACCGGAAACCGATGACGCGCCGCCGGAAACGGCACGTGTGACACCGGACGACGACACTACCAAGTCATCCGATACGGACCAGACCCCCTAGGATCAGGAGGAAAGAATGGCCGAAGAAAGCGATCTAAATCTCTCGGAGTTCGATGGCGAAGACGCGCCAGACGAAGCCGAAACCGAAACCGACGCCGTACCGGCCGAAGCACCGGCAGACGACGATCCGGAGAATATCGGCGAGGCGATGACCGAATACGGCGATCTTCCGCGAAGCGCCAAGGACCTGGAGGCCGTCTACGACATTCCGGTCAAGGTATCCGCCGTTCTCGGCAAGGCCACGATGCAAGTAAGCCAATTGCTCAAATTGGGACGCGGCGCGGTCGTTGAACTCGACCGCAAGGTCGGGGAAGCCATCGATATCTATGTCAACAACCGCCTCGTCGCTCGCGGCGAGGTCGTTGTCGTCGAGGACCGGCTGGGCATTACCATGACGGAAATCGTCAAGGCTGACAGGACCTGACGAACGGCATGGCCGAAGAACTCCGCCTTCCCGTCGCACCGCCCCGAACAGGCCTCGATGCTGCAACCATCGTCGGCCTGCTCGGCGGTTTTGCCCTCATTACGACCGCTATTGCGCTGGGCGGGTCGCCGGAGTCGTTTATCAATCTGCCAGCGGTACTGATCGTCATCGGTGGGACTCTCGCCGTCACCATCGCCTGCTATTCGTTTGGCGAGGTTTTCCGCACCATCGGAATCGCGGCAAGCACCGTAACCCAGACCAAGCGAGAGCCCTATGAGGCTGCAATTCAGGTTTTGCAGATGTCGGAGGTCGCCCGCCGCTCAGGCGTCCTTGCACTGCAGAACGCACTCGAGCAGTTGAAATCCGATCCGGTACTCGAACAGGGTATCACGATGGTCGTTGACGGCACCCCGGGTGAGGAAATCGAGGCTATTCTGCGCCGTGAGTTACAGGCGACAATTCATCGCCATCAACGATCCGCCAATGTGCTGCGCCGCATGGCCGAGTTCTCGCCGGCGATGGGACTTATCGGGACCCTGATCGGCCTCGTGCAGATGCTCGGTAACCTACAGGATCCAAGCACCATCGGCCCGAGCATGGCTGTCGCCTTGTTGACGACGTTTTACGGCGCCGTGCTCGCCAATATGGTGTTTCTGCCGCTCGCCGCGAAACTCGAACGCAATGCCACCGGCGAGGCGATGATCAGCAACATCCACATGATGGGTGCGGCGTCGATCGGCCGTCAGGAGAACCCGCGCCGCTTGGAAATGAACATCAATTCGATCCTGCCACCGGCGGATCGCGTCACGTACTTCGACTAGGGAATGAGGCCGCTCGCATGCGTGTTCTGATCATCGGCAGCCTCGGCGGGCAAATCGGCGCCGCCAGCCAGATCGCCATCCAGCGTGGCGCGCAAGTGTCGCAAGTCGACACGATCGACGGCGGTCTCGAAGCCCTGCGCAGCGGCGACGGCGCCAACCTCATCATGATCGACGTCGAACAGAAGATTGCCGAACTGATCGACGGCATGGTTGCCGAACGGATGAGCGTTCCGGTTGTTGCCTGCGGTGTCGGCACCGACAGCCAGGCTGCGGTCCGCGCGATCAAAGCCGGCGCCAAGGAATACATCCCCCTCCCACCGGATGCAGAACTGATCGCCGCCGTGCTAACCGCCGTCGCCGAGGATGACGATAAAATCGTCTTTGCCGACAAGAAAACAGCCGAAGTCATGAAGCTCGCCGATCAGGTTGCGCCGAGCGATGCCAGTATCCTTATCACCGGCCCGTCCGGTACCGGCAAGGAGATGATCGCGCGCCACATCCATATGAAAAGCAAGCGCAAGGACCGTCGCTTCGTCGCCGTCAACTGCGCCGCGATTCCAGAAAATCTCTTGGAGTCGGAGCTTTTCGGTCATGAGCGCGGGGCCTTTACCGGCGCCGTCGCACGGCGTATCGGCAAGTTCGAGGAAGCTGACGGCGGCACCCTCCTGCTCGATGAAATCAGCGAGATGGACCCACGCCTGCAGGCCAAGTTGCTGCGTGCGCTGCAGGAGCGCGAGATCGACCGGATCGGCTCTAACAAGCCGGTCAAGGTCGATGTCCGCATCCTGGCGACTTCGAACCGCGACATGGAAGAGTCAATTCGTGAAGGTCAATTTCGCGAAGATCTTTACTTCAGATTGAATGTGATGAGCCTGTTGATGCCGGCGCTCAGGGATCGCCCGGACGACATTCCCGAGCTCGCCCGGTTTTTCGCGCGCAAGTATGCCGAGGCCAATGCAATCGACGATCGTGAGATCAGCGATGAGGCGATGACCAGGCTCAAGGCCTACGATTGGCCCGGCAACGTTCGCGAGCTCGAAAACACCATGCATCGGGCAGTACTGCTCGCATCGGGCTCGCTGATCGATGGCGATGCCATCATGCTGCAAAGCCGGCTAGGCGACAGCGGCCGACCCGCCGATAGCGGCGGCGTGCCCGACAACAGCGATCCCGCATTGGTCGGCCGTACCGTCGCCGATGTTGAGCGACAACTCATCATTCAGACTCTCGATCACTGCCTCGGCAACCGAACCCATGCCGCGAATATTCTCGGAATTTCCATCCGGACGCTACGGAACAAGCTGAAGCTTTATGCCGAGCAGGGGATCGCCGTACCGCAACCCGGCGAAGAACGCTCGCCGGCCTGATATGACCACTAAAACGACCGCCTGACCGCAAGAGAGCAGATTACAAGCCATGGCCGAGGCCTCATCGGAATCTTCCACGACGCCCAGCGCAACCGAGCAGGCCGGTGGCGTCCCCATGGCCGTCATGACCGGCGCCGGCGAGCAGATATGGAACACGGTCCGCCGCGGCGATCTCGGACTCGCATTCGCCGTGGTCGCGATCCTGGTCGTGCTGATCCTGCCGATGCCAAAATGGATGCTCGATTTCGCACTGGCGATTTCGATCACATTTTCGGTGTTGATTCTGATGACGGCGTTGTTCATTCAGCGCCCACTTGAATTCAGCGCGTTTCCGACGGTCCTGCTTTTGGCGACGATGATCCGATTGTCGCTCAACCTCGCATCGACGCGCCTGATCCTGGCTGACGGTCATACCGGCACCGATGCGGCCGGCCGCGTCATCGAAGCCTTCGGCGGCTTCGTCATGAGCGGCAACTTTGTTATCGGCATCATCGTTTTCAGCATTTTGGTGATCGTGAATTTCATCGTGATAACCAAGGGTTCCGGCCGTATTGCCGAAGTTTCGGCGCGCTTCACGCTGGATGCCATGCCCGGCAAGCAAATGGCGATCGACGCCGATCTGACCGCCGGTTTGATCGACGAAGACGAGGCACGAACCCGGCGTCGTACGTTGGAGGAAGAAAGCACTTTCTTCGGCGCCATGGATGGTGCCGCCAAGTTCGTGCGCGGCGATGCCATCGCCGGCCTGCTGATCACATTCATCAACGTGATTGGCGGCATGATCATCGGTGTCGCCCAAAACGATATGGGGTTCGCCGATGCCGCCGACACTTACACGCGACTGACAGTCGGTGACGGTCTTGTTACGCAAATCCCGGCGCTGATCGTCTCGACCGCTGCCGGCATGGTCGTGACCAAGGCCGGCATCTCCGGCAATACCGAAAAGGCGCTGTTCGATCAGATGGGCCGCCAGCCCCGCGCAATGGGCATGGTCTCGCTCCTGATGGCATCGCTTTCCATTCTGCCGGGCATTCCGTCGCTGCCGTTTCTCCTGTTGGCCGCCGCGACAGGCGGTATCGCCTATTTCGTACAGCGCGAGAATCAACAAATTCTCGCGGAAAAGGAACGCGAGGTGAAGGCGCTGGAGAAGGAAGCGCCCGCGCCCGTCGAGGAACCCATATCGGCGTCCCTGAAGATAGACTACTTACGCCTCGAAATGGGCTACGGCCTGCTGACCCTGATTAACGCGCCGCGCGACGGCCAGCGCCTGACCGATCAGATCAAGGCCCTGCGTCGCCAGCTTGCATCCGATGTCGGCTTCGTCATGCCGAGTGTCCGCATTCAGGACAACATGCAATTGCCGGCGAACAGTTATGTCCTTCGGGTCAAGGAAATTGAGGCCGGCAAGGGTGACCTGCGGCCGAACCAGCTGCTTGTCATGGATCCACGCGGCGAGGACATCACGCTGCAGGGCGAGAAAACACAGGAACCGACATTTGGCCTACCCGCTATGTGGATCGAGGAGTCGAGCCGTGAAGAAGCGCTGTTCCGTGGCTATACGGTCGTCGATCCGGCAACCGTGATCACGACGCATCTGACCGAGGTCATCAAGGACAACATGTCCGAACTTCTGAGCTATTCGGAAACCCAGAAGTTGCTCGATGAGCTGGACAAGGATCACCAGAAACTGATCGGCGACCTGGTGCCCGGCACCATCACCGTCGGCGGCCTGCAGCGAGTCTTGCAGAACCTGCTCTCGGAGCGTGTCTCGGTTCGCGATTTGCCGACGATTCTCGAAGCGATCTCGGAAGCCGGCAATCAGACCCGCAACGTGCTGATGATCACCGAGCACGTTCGCGCACGATTGGCGCGCCAGATCAGCGACATGAACGAGAACGAAGAGGGCGTCATCCCACTGGTCACGCTGTCACCGCAATGGGAACAAACCTTCGCCGAATCCTTGATCGGCCAGGGCGACGATCGGCAACTCTCGCTCGCCCCCAGTAAATTGCAGGAGTTCATCACCGCGCTTCGCGGTACGTTCGAGCGCCAGGCGATGATGGGCGAGACGCCGGTGCTGCTGACGAGTCCGTCGATTCGTCCTTACGTCCGATCGATCGTTGAACGATTCCGTCCGACGACGGCCGTGATGTCGCAAAACGAGGTTTACCCGAAAGCCAAGGTCAAGACGGTCGGCCAGATCTGAGACCGGATGCGCCGCATGTTGCGCGGCCGATGTGAGCAAACCAGATGAACGAACCGCCCCTGCCAAAACCGGATGCCAAGACCCGCGCCAAGGGCCGCAACATGATCGCTATCGCGTCGGGCAAGGGTGGCGTCGGCAAGACATGGTTTTCGATCACCTTGGCGCACGCGCTGGCCAACCGCGACAAGCGCGTCCTGCTGTTCGACGGTGATCTCGGCCTCGCCAATCTCGACGTACAGCTCGGCCTGACCGTGAAGAACGATCTGGGCGGCATCATCGGCGGCAAGCTGACTATGGGCCAGGCCGTTTCCCGTTTCGATGCGGGTGGTTTCGACGTGATTGCCGGACGGTCCGGCTCTGGCGCGCTTGCCGACCTGCCAACCAGCCGGGTCCGCACACTGGCCGACGATCTTGCGCAACTCGCCCCCGACTACGACGCTGTGCTGGTCGATCTCGGTGCAGGTATCGAACGAACGGTCCGGATCATGGCCAACTACGCAGGGCATTGCATTGTCGTGTTTACCGACGAACCCACATCACTGACCGATGCCTATGCGTTCATCAAGGTCTCGCACAACGAACGTCCGGAAGCCGATATCCGCGTCGTCGCCAACATGGTCAATTCGACGCGCGAAGGCGAACGCACGTATAATACACTACTGAAGGCGTGCCAGGGCTTCTTGAATTTCTCGCCGCCGTTGCTCGGCATCATCCGCCGCGACGACAAGGTGCGAGAGGCAATCCGCAGCCAGACATCGATCCTGACCCGCTATCCGAATGCCGAAGCAGCCAGCGATGTCGAGCAGATCGCAACCGAAGTTCTCGAATCCCTGAGCGGCTGACCCGTCAGGAACCCGTCATGAGCACCGTACCGCCGCCGACCGCCCCAATCGCGCCACCGTCTGCGGCGGGGTCGGCACCGACGGTCACGGTGACACAACCACCTCCGGACCTGATCGCCTTACCGACCGGCGCCTCGCTGGAAGCAACAGTTGCCGCATTGCGGCCTGGCCCGATCATCGAACTGCAAACTCCATACGGAATCCTTCAGGCCGCAACTTCCACGCCTCTCAAAGTGCAACAACCTATCACTCTGCTGGTACAACCGCGACCTGCATCGGCACCAACGGTGGTCTTGCAGCTCATCGAGATTGCCGGCAGGCCAGTCCCCGGCGCGCCGGCCTTGGCCGCCGGCGCACAGGGTTCAACGCAATCTCAAGCGCCCGCTCCTGCACCGGGTATTACGCCCGCGACCTTCAATCTGTCCGTTGGGCAGAGCGTTACGGCCGTGCTCCTGCAGGCGTCGGCACCGTCTGGCGGGCCGGGGATGCCGAACAGTACGGTCGCGCCGGCAACCGGAGCGTCTGCAACACCTTCTGCGCCGATACCGTCAACGCCCGCTGCGCCCCCCGCCTCAGCGCCGCCCGCCGTTCCGCAGGGACCGGCCACGCCCGGCGTCACGGCCAACAAACCGTTAGCGGCGCCGACGCAACCTACACAACAGCCAGCGCTCGCAGCTGGAAGCCGGATTAGCCTCACTATTCAGTCGATCGATCCGAAACCCATCGCACCCGTAACCATTGGTCCGGGCCTTGTCTCCACTGCCGGGCAGACGGTTCCTGCCGTTATCACGGGAGCAACCCCGACGGGGCAGCCGATCGCACAGACTCCCGCCGGCCCGGTTGCCATCGAAAACGCACCGCCACTGCCCAAGGGCGCCGAGATTGTATTCAAGCTCGAACTTCCACCAACCCCGCCCGACGCCCGGCCGCAACTGCCTATTGCCGATGGCAGGGCGGCGCTCACGGCCATCCGCTCGTGGCCGGCGCTCGACGAGACACTTGCCGCTATCGCCGACCGGTCGCCGGCACTCGCGCACCAGATCAATTCCGTGATCATGCCGCAAGCCGACGCCAAGCTCAGCGCCACATTGATCTTTCTTCTGAGCGCTCTCAAGGGGGGCGATCTCAAATCCTGGCTGGGCGAGACCGCGATACGCGAGGCTGGCCGCGCCAATGTGGACGTTCTCCGCCGCCTGCAATCCGATGTCCGGCTTCTCGCAGGCAGCACCGACGATGGCGAGCCGGCGCCGGTTCGACCGACCGGAGACTGGCGGGTTCTGCCTATTCCCTTCCACGGCGACGGTATCGAACAGATCAGGCTGCTGGTTCGCGACGACGGTGACCAGGATGATGCACAGGACGACGGCAAGGAAACCCGATTCGTCGTCGATCTGACCATGACCAGTATCGGGCGGCTGCAACTCGATGGCCTGATCGACGTCGGCGCACGGCGTTTCGACATGCTGGTACGCACTGAATCGATCCTACCTGAACGTTTCCGCCGTGATATTCTCGGTATCTTCGCCGCCTCTAATGAAACGATCGGTCTATCGGGCGGGTTGTCGTTCCGCGCCGCTCCAGATGCCTTGATCGATGCGGCGCCAGTGGATAAACCGCGCGCCGACGGCGGCATTATGGTCTGACCTGACAGACCGCATGAGAGCGGGTAGTCTCGCGCCATGGACACTCGCAAGCGCCGGGAACTGATCGCCACTGTCGACAGCGCCGACCCCCGATCGGACTTTCTGGTAACCCTCACCGATTCCCGCCGGCTCGAGGCGCTGGGCTGCACCGTGGACATCGCGGTTCGCTACGTGCCTGACCGTTGCGTGGTTGAGACCAGCGCCTGGAATGCTTATCTGGACACCGTCGCCGAACAACCGGTCAGATGCCTCGAGGATATCGCAGCATTGCTGCTTGGCGATATCGCCGATGTCATCATACCGCGCTGGTGCGCGGTTACCGTTTCCGTCGACGAAAACGGCTGCCATCGAGTAACCGTCAGCGACCGGCAACCAAACTGGGAAGACAAAGAAGGATTGATCATGCTGGAACGTATCGTCGGCGGCGCCTCATGAGGATCACCAGGGATCCAAAACTGCTCTGCTTCGAACCGGACCGCCTCGAAGATATCGCTCTTTGGGCGCGCGGTTACGTTGACGATGGCAAGTTACCCTGCGCCATGACCCTGATTTCGCGACACGGGGATATCGTTTTCTACGACAAGCACGGCCAAGCGGATGTCGAACACGGAAAGCCGCTCGTCGACGACACGATCTTTCGGATTTTCTCAATGACCAAGCCGCTGACCTCGGTCGCCGCGATGATTCTTGTCGAGGAAGGCCGCCTAAGCCTCGACGATAACGTTGCCGACTACGTGCCCGCCTTCGCCGATACACCGGTTCTGAGCCATCCCAAGGCCGCCGTCGATGACGTCACCGATCTCGAAACGCCGCTGACGATCCGTCATTTGATGACCCACACGTCAGGATTGACGTACGGCACGTTCGATCCGGACTCACCGCTATCGGAACCGTATGCTGCGGGCGATTTCGACCTCAACCCACAGGGCACGCCACTCGATGTGTGGGCGGACGAACTGGCCAAGGTACCACTCCTGTTCCAGCCCGGCAGCCGTTGGAATTATGGCGTTTCGACGGACCTGCTCGGGCGGGTTATCGAGGTGATCGAAAGTGCGCGACTGGATGACGTCTTCGCAGATCGAATCATTGACCCGCTCGGCCTGACCGATACCGCTTTCGCTATCCCGGAGGGGAAAGTCGACCGTTTCGCAACCCTCTGTAAATACAAGGTCGGCGACCGCTTCACCGTTATGGAAACCGCCGAAGCGAGTCGCAATCGTGCACCGGTCAAGCGCTGCCATGGCGGTGGCGGGCTGGTTTCGACGATGTCGGATTACTTCCGGTTCACCGAGTTTCTTCGGCGCAAGGGCGAGGTCGACGGTGTCCGTCTGTTGCAGGAAGAAACGATCGAACGGATGACGGCGAACCAGATTGGCGGCGACATCGAAAGCATGGGCGAGGTGACATTCAGCGAGACCAGCTATCGTGGCGTCGGCTTCGGGCTCGGGTTCGGTGTCGTCATCGACCCCGCCCGCGCCGGGATACGCACCTCGTCAGGCGAATACTTCTGGGGCGGTGCGGCGAGCACAGCGTTCTGGATCGACCCGGTTCGCGACATCACCGTCATTTTCATGACGCAATTGTTTCCATCCTCGCAGTATCCGATCCGCGAGGAACTCCGCACCTTGGTCGACCGGGCATTCTTCGGGGGGTAACCGGCCACGTTAACGGATGGCTTACCGCTTTGCAACCTGTGCCTTGCGAAAGCCCTGAATGGCGACTTCGTCGTATTCGATGGTTTCGCGGCGCGCGGCTTCCTTCGCCAGCTTCTTGTCCCGATTTTCCTGCGCGACCTCGAATTTCTTCAATTCGAGATAGGCGACGCGCAACTCCTCGCGTGCTTCGGCAATGGCCTGCTCCATCTTTTCGATGGACTCGCGGATACGTTCACGGCGCTCGATGACCGATTCGGCATAGGCGCCGTAAAGTAGCCCCGCCTCCACCGGCTTGTCACCGGCTTCACGTTGCTCGCGGACCAGTTCTTCCTCGAGCGCCTGGGCCTGGGCTTCGAGGTTGGCCATCAGACGCAACAATTCACCGAGTTTGCGACGCTTCTCGTCGACTTCCCACTCGTTGATACGGATCAGGTTCTGAAGATCCTTTGCCATGGCTGTATCCATTCTCCCATCTCAAGTAGCGAACCGGACCGCGCAGCCCGGTTCGTCGCTACGCGTTCTGCGTGGCGTTTTGCGCACCCTGTTGTTGTCCGTCTTGGGCTTGTGCGGCACCAGCCGCTGTACCTTCTTCGTCAACCTGCTCATCAGCCGGCATGGGCGTATCCAGCGCCTCAGCAAGCTGCCTGTAACATGTATCGAGATCGATGCCCTCGTTAATCGTCTGCGAGAGAAATGCCTCGAGTTTCGGATGATACTGAATGGCGAGGTCCACGTCCGGGTCGCTGCCACGGCGGTAGGCGCCGAGACGGATTAGTTCGGCCATATCCTCGTACGTCGATAACAACGACCGTGCACGCGATACAATCTGGTTTTCGAAATCGTTGTTGCAACGGGGCATGGTCCGCGAAACGCTCTGCAACACGTCAATCGCCGGAAACCGGTTTCGCGAAGCAATTTCCCGGCTCAGCACCACATGGCCATCGAGGATGCCACGCACCGCATCGGCAACCGGTTCGTTGTGGTCGTCCCCTTCGACAAGCACGGTAAACAACCCTGTGATATCACCTTCGCCGTCCGCGCCGGGTCCGGCGCGCTCCAGCAGCTTCGGCAGTTCGGCGAACACCGACGGCGTATACCCCTTACTTGCGGGCGGTTCTCCGGCCGAAAGGCCGATTTCGCGCTGCGCCATGGCGAAACGTGTCACGCTGTCCATTAGGCAAAGAACATGATGCCCCCGGTTGCGCATGAACTCGGCCACAGCCATGGTGACATAGGCAGCCTGGCGGCGCACCAACGGCGGTTCGTCCGAGGTCGCGACAACGACAACGCTGTGCTTCAAGCCTTCCTCGCCGAGATCGTCTTCAATGAACTCGCGTGCCTCGCGGCCACGTTCACCGATCAGGCCGATCACATTGATATCGGCGGATGTATTGCGCGCCATCATCGACAACAAGGTCGATTTGCCAATTCCGGAGCCGGAGAAGATACCGAGCCGCTGGCCACGACAAACGGTCAGAAACGCATTCATCGCCCTAACGCCTAGATTGACTTTCGGTCCGACGCGTTTTCGCCCGTGCGCGGGCGGTGGACTGGAATGGATCGGAAAGGCGATATTGCCGCTGCCGATCGGTCCTTTGCCATCGACAGGCTCACCGAAAGCGTTGACGACACGGCCAAGCCAGGACTCATCAGGAAAGATCGCTGGATCGTTGGCACTGATTTCTACTCGGCAACCAAGCCCGATACCGTCCAACGATCCGAACGGCATGACCAAGGCCTTGTTGTCGCGAAAGCCGACCGCTTCGCACAGTATCCTGCGACCATCGCGCCGATAAATCGTGCAATAATCGCCAACCGAAACACTGCCCTCGACGCCCCCGATCTCAACCAGCAATCCGACCACCTGCGTAACCTGTCCGATTACGCGATAATCGGGTAAACGCTCGATCTGATTGACCATCGTGTTGCCGAGAACGCTCAATTCAATCTCCAGACTGACCCGGCCTCAGGCACAGGATACCGAAGCGCCGCGAATCGCCGGAACATAAAAAGTCGACCGGCGGCAACGGGCGCCTCACTGCCAAACTATGGCGCCGAAAACCTTTAAGTTCCATTAAATCAAATATTCCAGTGGCTTAGAATGATTTCAATGATCATAGCTCCGCCGACTCGACGCTTATGTTGCCTCGTGAGTCTGGCACGAATATGGTTAATGAATATTAACGGTCGGAGATACCCCATGCGAGTGCTGCTGGTTGAAGACGATTCTGCGATGAAGGACAGCATCGAACTGATGCTGAAGTCGTCCGGCATGGTCGTCGACTCGACCGATCTCGGCGAAGACGGTCTCGAAATCGGCAAGTTGTACGATTACGATATCATCATTCTCGACATTATGCTGCCCGACATGGACGGCTTCGAGGTTCTGCGCCGGCTTCGGGATGCTCGGGTCCAAACTCCGGTACTCATCCTCTCGGGCCTTTCGGAATCAGAAAACAAGGTCAAGGGGCTCGGCTCGGGCGCCGACGACTATCTGACAAAACCGTTCAACCGCGAGGAACTCGTCGCCCGCATCCAGGCCATCGTGCGACGTTCCGCCGGCCATTCTCAGTCAGTCATTCAGACAGGCCGCCTCTCCGTCAACCTCGACGCCCAGACCGTGGAAGTCGACGGTCAATCGGTTCACCTGACCGGAAAGGAGTACGGCATTCTCGAACTTCTCAGCCTGCGCAAGGGCACGACCCTGACCAAGGAGATGTTCCTCAATCATCTCTATGGCGGGATGGACGAGCCGGAACTCAAGATTATCGATGTCTTCATTTGCAAGCTGCGCAAGAAGTTGTCGACGGCGACGGACGGAGAGCACTACATCGAAACGGTTTGGGGTCGCGGATATGCTCTCAGGGACCCGGAAGACGCCGGTGATCAACCGATGAGGGCCGAAGCCTGACAAGCCGAACGCTCTCGGCGATTACAGCAAACCGATCTGCGTGAATTTGTCCCGGATGATGGTGCTGTCGTACGGCTTCATAATGTACTCGTTTGCACCGCATTCCAACGCTTCCTGGATATGGTCGATGTCGTTCTCGGTCGTGCAGAAGACGACAAGAGGCCGATCACCCCCGGGCATGACGCGTAGCGCGCGAAGAAAATCGATTCCACTTTTGACCGGCATGTTCCAATCGAGCAGCACGCCGTCCGGCATGACGTCGTTGCAACGGTCAAGCGCCTCCTGACCGTCGGCCGCTTCTATAGTCGAAAAACCCAAGTCTTCGACGATCCTTTTTGCGACCACGCGAAGAACCTTCGAATCATCAACGATCAGGCAGGACTTCATGACAGAATCGATTCCCGTGTTCCAGTGCGAACGAAAGCTACACTACCGTACATTGTATTTTGAGTATTCGCTGCATCCTAAATTGTAAATATCGCATGACGACCACAAGGCAAGACAGCAGTCGTGACCGGGTGTAACAGCGTGGCCACGGATCATGGTGTCGGTATCAGGGTTGCAATTCCGATCGAGTCTGTTTCGCTCGATACCTCCAGCCGGGCGCTCAGCCTGGTCGCAAGGCGCCAGGCGAGGTGAGCGTGAACATTGCGCGCGTCGATCGCCGGTCCGGACGGAGCATCGCTCACCGCGGCATCGAGCACGCCACGCACGTTGTCCTTGATCGCAGCGCCAGGGCCTTCCGCCCGGATTCCGAGACCGATGCCGTCCTGTAACTGGGCGACATGCAGGCTCAAACTACCGCCCCGCGGCAATGCATCGATGCCAATCAGGCCAAGAACCAGTGCCAGTTTGCCAGCGTATCCGGGAAGCGCAGACGGGTTTGCGCCGGTTTCGGAAATCACGTCATGTTCGAATGCGACCTTGCCGGCCGGTGCCATGGCGCCAACCAATTCCATAATATTAGCGATACCGAGCGGCGTATCCGTACCGCCACCGAATCCGAACGCCGTCCGGAAGAACGCCAACCGAATACCCGCCTCGCGCACGCTCCGTTCAAGCACCGCGAATGCCTCCTTGTCCATGCCGCTATCGTCGTCGGCCATGAGCTCGACCGCCGTATTGACCGCGCCCACCGGGCCGACGAGGTCATGACAAACCCGAGAGCACAAAAGCTGCGCGAGGGTCAATTCATCGGGGTCTTGGCCACTCATATTACGGTCTCCGTCTCACAGTCCAGGTCAGAACCTAAAGAACGCCCTCGGCCTCCGCGAGGTCTTCGGGCCGATTGATGTTAAAAAACGGATCACGCCCCCGATTGTCGGGCTTGAAATCGACGTGCACGATGCGATGACGCGCCGTCCAACGGTCGATTTTGCGCATGTCCTCGTCGACAAGCGCATGACGGAGATCATCCGCCAACGCCGCCGACCAGAGCGCAAACACCGGATGGGTCCGCCCGCCGGAGCGGGCGCAGGCGATATCCGCGTTGGCTGCATCCGCGGCGATAGTCAATTCCTGCACCATGTCGGTCGGAAAAAACGGCGCATCCGTGGCGAAGGATGCCAACCAAAAGCAATCCGGCCACTCGGACGCCATCCATTCGAGGCCTGTCAGAATACCCGCAAGCGGTCCTGCATGCCCGTCGATAACGTCGACCGCAACCGGTAAGCCATAACCCGCAAAACGCTCCGGATCACCGTTGACGTTGAGCACAAGACGGTCGACCTGCGGGCGGGCACGCTCGATCACATGATCGAGCAGGGGCCGGTCGCCCAATATCTTGAGGGGTTTGTCGCCGCCGCCCATCCGCCGGGCAAGACCACCCGCGAGCAACAATCCGGTAACGTGGTAGAAACTCAAGACCGAGCCCCCTTACGCTGCATGTGTTCCGGCTCGTCCTCGCCATGATCGGGATCGCTATCGAACACGATGCGGTTTGCGCCAGAAAGCGCCAGAAAACGGCGCCCCCGGGCTCTTCCAATGAGGGTCAGGTCGACCTGACGCGCAAGGTCAACACCCCAGGCAGTAAATCCAGAACGTGAAACGAGGATGGGAATGCCCATCTGCACCGTCTTGATCACCATTTCGCTGGTCAGGCGTCCGGTAGTGTAGAAAATCTTATCTTCGCCCGTCATGCCGTTGAGGAACATATAGCCGGCGATCTTGTCGACGGCGTTGTGGCGGCCGACATCCTCCATGTAGAGCAACGGCCTGTCGCCCTCGCACAGGACGCAACCGTGGATCGCGCCTGCCGTCAGATACAGGCTCGGTGCAGTGTTGATCCGTTTCAACAGGCGTTGCAGGTCCGATGTGCTGATCGTTGCGGCCGGCGGTAAGGAGACCTTCTCGAACTTCTCCATGACATCGCCGAACACTGTGCCCTGCGCACACCCCGACGTCAGCGTTTTTTGACGCAGTTTGTCTTCGAAATCGGTCTCAACCGACGTCCGCACGATAACGGCTTCGACATCCTCGACATACTCGACGGCGGTGATTTCATCGTCCTCGTCGAGCATGTTCTGGTTCACCAGATACCCAACCGCGAGATACTCCGGATAATCGCAAATCGTCATCATGGTGACGATCTCGCGGCGATTGAGGTAGAGCGTCAGCGGCCGTTCAACGGTTACCGATGTGTCGACTGGATCGCCCGATTGATCGATCCCCGTGACCCGCTCTGTCAGGCGCGGATCGTTCGGATCAGGCTTGATCAGAAAGTCGCCCCAATCCGGTGCGTCGCTACTCGAAGAATCCTCGCTCATGAAGCAAAGATGGCGGTTACCGGGCGTCTCGGCAAGTCCGCCCAAACGCCGGTATCGGAGGCATAGTCCGCTTGCCCGCTGTACGGGTATCGCTATGATGTTTTGAACATAACGATCGGGCCGCCGAAACGGCCCGCACATGGGCAGGATAACCGCTATCGTGACGGATTTTTCGGATGCATTCGCGACCGCGGTCACGCTTCTGACAACGCTTGACGGCGATCTGGTCGAGATCATCGGCTTGTCACTACAGGTCAGCCTGACTGCGGTGTTGATTGCCGCATTGATCGGCCTACCTCTCGGCGCCGCTGCCGCCCTGTTCCGCTTTCCCGGGCGCGGTGTCCTGGTCGTCTTTCTCAACGCGCTCATGGGCATGCCGCCGGTCGTCATCGGCCTGATCGTTTATCTCCTGTTGTCGCGCGCAGGACCGTTGGGCGTCCTCGGATTGTTGTTCTCGCCGACGGCCATGGTCATCGCCCAAACCCTGCTGGTTACCCCGATCATTGCCGCCCTGACGCGTCAGGTTGTCGACGATCTCTGGACGGAATACGAGGAACAATTACGATCCTTCGGCGCCGGGCCGGCCCGCGCTCTGCCGACGCTGTTGTGGGATGGGCGATTTAGCGTAGTCACCGCGATTCTGGCCGGATTCGGCCGTGCTTCCGCCGAAGTCGGCGCCGTAATGATCGTCGGCGGGAATATCGATCACGTGACGCGAGTCATGACCACCGCCATCGCACTCGAGGTTTCCAAGGGCGATCTCTCGCTGGCACTCGGCCTCGGCATCGTCTTGCTCGCCATCTCGCTGACGATCAACGCCGCCGTGTTTCTTGTCGGGCGGATCGGGGAGCGCGTCGCATGACGGGTTCGATTCTGCCGCTCTCGCTCATGGACGTAACTTATGCCGCCGGGGGCATGAACCTGGTCAAGGATGCAACGCTCGAACTCGACGCGGGCAAGCGCACCGTCATCGTGGGCCCCAACGGCGCTGGTAAAAGCCTGCTTCTGCGACTCATGCACGGCCTGATCCAGCCGGTGTCCGGCACCGTCACATGGACCGGCGATCAGGCCCGTAATGCGACCCGGTTAGCGGCGCGCCAGGCCATGGTATTCCAGCGCCCCGTCATGCTGCGCCGTAGCGTTGCCGCAAATGTCGACTATGCGCTCAAACTGCTCGGTCTCGACGCTAAGGAACGACACCGACGCATCGACGACGTTCTCGGCCGCACCGGGCTTAGGCGATTGGCCAATCAGCCGGCGCGGGTCCTGTCGGGCGGCGAACAACAGCGACTCGCGCTCGCCCGGGTTTGGGCACGGCAACCCGAAGTGCTGTTCCTCGACGAACCGACGGCGAATCTCGACCCCTCGGCGACGCATAAGGTCGAGGAAATCATTGCCGCGATCCATGATGCCGGGACACGTATCGTGTTGACGACACACGATCTCGGGCAAGCGAAGCGACTGGCCGACGACATCATTTTCATGCACCGCGGGCGTATTTTCGAACATCGTGACGCTGAAGCTTTTTTTGCCGGCCCGAAGAACGACCTCGCGCAAGCGTTCATCAGGGGCGAATTGCTATGGTGGAAGCGTGGCGAAGGAACGCGGGGGCCTCGCAAACACGGGCGTTAGGGCCCGGAGCCTAGATCGGATCACGTTTTACTTTGGGCGGCCGGCGCACCCCGTTTCAGCCGGCGGACGAGCGGCGGGCCGACAAACTCAACGATCCCGGCCAAGGTGATCAACAGGATGCCCGTGAGTTCGCGAACGCCGAAAGGCTCGTTCGCCCAGACGGCTGCTGTCGCAGCACCAACGCTGATTTCAGTCAGGAACAGCAGTCCGACGACGCCGGGGTTAAGTTTCGGCGCACCCCACATCACGGCGAAAAAAGTGGGAACGATCACCACCAACGTGGCTGGTATCAGCCACGGCAATACGGAAACGACCGAACTCATGACCGGCGGCGATGGCGCAAACGGCATCATCGCCATAATCAACGCCGCGATCGCCGTCCACATAAGAAAAGCAGCTGTCATATCGAGTGCATGGAAATCCGGCGTTTCCCGCATCATGACGGCACCGACGGCCCAGATGATGCCGCTGGCGAGACCGATCCAGTCACCGAGATTACGCGGCCACGGAAAACCTGCATCGGACCACAGGATCACGAGCATGCCGGCAACGCCGATGGCAATGGCAAGCAGTCGGATCGGCGTAATTTTCTCGCCCAGCCAGACTCTGGCCAGGATAAGACTCCAGATCGGCGTCATGTAGTAGAGCAACATGGCGCGCACGACCTCGGTGTAGAGCATCGAGTTCGAATACATCGCAACCGCCGCACCGATCACCATGCAGATGAAATGCAATCGGAGACCGGATGCGAAAATCGGACGCCAGCGCCTGACAAAGATCGGTACGAAAAGAATGGTCGGCACCACGAAAAACAGCACTGTCGGCCAAGGCCCGCCCACCCCTGAGTCGTTAAGGGCACGTAGCGGGATCCAGAACAACCCCCAGGCAGCTCCACCGTAAGCGCAGGCGATCTTCGCCCACAATTCGACCCGTTCCGAATTCATGATTCTAATCCGATACGATCCGGGGCGGAGTTTGGGCACGCGCTTCAGCAAGAAGCATGAGATATTCATTGCGATCGAAGGATCTTCCGCAAACCATGCAGTCCACCGGACCAAAGTCCTCGGCAGACGGGTCGAACGCTGACGCAAAACGGTTTTGCCGTTGACCGCATTTGGGACACCGAACCGGTGGTATTCCATTGTTCAAGGCACATTTCCCTTCGTCTGACCCGCCGCATTCTGGCAAGAGCCGCCTTCGATGGCCACCCGCTTATCGTGCTCTAAACGCCAAGTTCGGCGCATCCCGGAAATTAGTTGATCGCAAGGGGGCGACAAGCAAGGATGGCGTGACTATGTTGGTATACAAGCCGCATTGTGGCGGAAATACCCATTTTGGGCTGATTTCAGAGTGACTTTCGGAACTGCGATGAACACGATGATCGACCCGTTCGGCCGCCATGTCACATACCTCCGGGTATCGGTGACAGACCGCTGCGATTTCCGTTGCGTGTATTGCATGGCCGAAGACATGACGTTTCTGCCGAAATCCGATGTCCTGACCCTCGAGGAACTCGACCGCTTGTGCTCCGCATTTGTTCGCAAGGGCGTCCGCAAGCTGCGGCTGACAGGCGGCGAACCGCTGGTGCGGCGCGGAATCATGACGTTGATCCGCAATCTTGGCCGGCATATCGATGCGGGCGATCTCGACGAGTTGACCCTGACCACAAACGGGAGCCAGTTGCACCGTTTTGCCGACGAACTCTTCGATTGCGGCGTCCGGCGTATCAATGTGTCGGTCGACACCCTCGATGCCGGACGATTCCACGAGATTACCCGGCGCGGCAATCTCGGGCAGGTCCTGAAAGGCCTCGAAGCAGCCAAGAACGCCGGATTGGCGGTCAAGATCAACGCCGTTGCGCTTAAGGGCGTCAACGACCATGAATACGACGACATGATACGGTGGTGCGGTGATAGCGGGTACGATCTGACATTAATCGAAACCATGCCCATGGGCGAGATCGACACCCACCGCAATGACCAGTATGTCCCGTTAAGCGAGGTTCGGCGCGACCTTGAGGAGCGCTGGACGCTGAAGGATATTCCGCTCCGGACAGGCGGGCCGGCGCGCTATACGGAGATTGCGGAGACCGGCCGCAAGCTGGGTTTTATCACACCGCTGACCCATAATTTCTGCGAAGGCTGCAATCGGGTACGTCTGACCTGTACCGGAACGCTCTATATGTGCCTTGGTCAGGACGATGCTGCGGATCTACGCGCACCGCTGCGCGCCAGTGAGGGCGACGATTTGCTGTCTGCAGCAATCGACGAGGCTATCGGCCGCAAGCCGAAGGGTCATGATTTCGTGATTGATCGCGAGCACGGCGGCCCCGCGGTCGGTCGTCACATGAGTGTCACCGGCGGATAACGGCTGCCTGACTGACAGGAAGTATCCGATTCATGGAATTCAAGACAATCGGATTCGTCGCATCGCGCCATGCCGAAGCAAAGGCAGCGCTCAAAGCTCTTAAAAACCTTTACGACCACGTCGATCCCGGCAAAGCGGACGTTGTCGTTGCCTTGGGTGGCGATGGATTCATGCTGAGGGCGCTTCACGAGCAGATGGAGCGCGGCACGCCCGTTTATGGCATGAATCGCGGCTCTGTCGGCTTTCTGATGAACGAATACCGTGAAGACGATCTCGTTGCGAGACTGGAGCGCGCGGAACCGGCTGTCCTCCGTCCGCTGAAGATGTCCGCGACGAATCTCAAGGGCGAGACCGTTGATGCATTGGCGATCAACGAGGTTTCATTGCTGCGCGAACTTCGTCTCGCGGCAAAACTCAAGCTCCATGTCGACGGCGTCGCGCGTATGGACGAGTTGATATGCGACGGCGTCATCGTGGCAACGCCAGCCGGGTCGACCGCCTACAATGCGTCGGCACATGGTCCAATCATTCCGATCGGTGCGGATCTGCTCGCGCTAACACCCATCAGCGCCTATCGGCCGCGTCGCTGGCGGGGCGCATTACTGCCCGCTGGTGCACAGGTCCGGGTCGAGGTGCTCGACGCCGATGAGCGTCGTGTCAGCGCGACCGCCGATTACACCGAGGTCCGCCATGTGCGCGAGGTTTGGATCAGCTGTCACGACAGCCTGACAACCAATTTGCTCTACGACCCGGAGCACGATCTCGAGGAACGGATCGTCAAGGAGCAGTTTCTGCCGTGAGCGACACCACGGCCGCGAAACCGGCCGGAAAACGCCTTATCCGTCTCGTGTTGACCCTTGGATACGCCACGCTTTGCGGTGCATTGCTGAACCTACTCGATGTACCGCTTGCCTGGATGCTGGGCGCCATGACGGGGACGGTCGCCGCCGCTCTTGCCGGCGTCCGGCTCGAACGGTCGGATGCGCTTCGCGCACTGATGCTGGCCGTGCTTGGGGTCGCCATCGGCAGCGCCTTCAAGCCCGGCGTTCTTGCCGACATGGCCGGTTGGATGCCGAGCCTGGGTTGGCTTGCAACCTACACAATCGCCATCGCGTTACTGGGTGGTCTCGTATTGAGGGTTCTCGCCCACTGGAACCGGGCAACGGCCTTCTTCTCCGCCGTACCCGGCGGTCTTACGGACATGCTGCTCGCCGGCGTCGAGCGTGGCGGCGACGAACGCGCATTGGCACTAGTCCACGCCATTCGCATCATGATGACCGTGCTTATCATTCCGCTCTGGTTCACGGTGACTGGCGGCGTTCCCGATCATGGAGTGGAGACGTTATCACCCTCGTGGTCCGGCCTTACTGGAACCGGCGTGCTCTGGTTGGCAGGGGCGGGCATCGTCGGACTGGCAGCCGGTCGGGTTTTTCGCCTTCCGGCTTACGTCTTTATCGGGCCAATGGCGGTTAGCGCCGCCATTCATCTTGCTGGATTGACACAAAGTCACCCGCCCGGCGGTCTCGTTAACGCGGCGCAAGTGGTTATCGGCGCCGCTATTGGTTGCCGTTTCGTCGGCGTCGATCTTCGCACAGTGGGCAGGATCATGGCCGTCAGTGCAATTTATGGATTCGCCCTCGTCATCGGCAGCGCCGGTGTAGCGCTTGTGATCGCACCGCTGACAGGGCAGTCGGCGACCACGTTGTGGTTGGCGTACGCGCCGGGCGGCCTGCCGGAAATGGTGCTGATGAGCCTCTCGCTCGGGCTCGATCCGGCATTTGTCTCCGCGCACCATCTGTTCCGGTTTACGTTTATCCTGCTGACGGCACGAATCGTCTACCGGGTCTTCGAATGGCTCACGCCTCAACGGTGATCGGCGCCGACAGCATCCATCAACGTCTCAAACCCGTCCCGCTCAAGACATGTCTCAAGTCCGTCCAGGATACGGACGACAAGAGCGGGCCCCTCATAGACGAGCGCGCTGTAGACCTGCAAAAGAGACGCGCCGGCCAGAATTTTGGCATACGCCGTCTCGACATCCGAGACACCACCAGCGCCAATCAGCGGTATGTTGCCGCCTGTCAGCCGATACATGGCAGCGAGCACTTCCGTCGCCGGGCCAAAGACCGGTCGGCCGCTTAATCCGCCGGTCTCGCCCGCATCGGCAGAACGGAGATCATCCGGGCGCGCAATCGTCGTATTGGTACAGATCAATCCGTCGACGCCCGTGTCGAGAACCACGGAGGCGATATCTTCCCTATCGGCCTGAGTCAGATCAGGCGCAATTTTCAACAGCAGTGGCGGACCGCCGATTTCGTCTCGCGCCGCAAGAACAGCGCGCAGAAGTTCCTCAAGGGTGGCCCGGTCCTGCAACGCTCTGAGTCCCGGAGTATTGGGCGACGAGACGTTGATTACGAGGTAGTCGGCGACAGGGCCCAGCGTCTTGACTCCGTTCACATAGTCCCCGACAGCATCTTCGCTTGTCTTGTTCTTGCCAAGATTAACGCCGACGAGGCCGCCGCCGCGCCGCGCCTCAAGCCGGCGGCGCGCCGCGTCTGCGCCCGCATTGTTGAAGCCCATACGATTGATAACCGCGCGATCTTCGCTCAGCCGGAACAACCGGGGCTTCGGGTTGCCCGGCTGCGCGATCGGGGTGACGGATCCGACCTCGACAAACCCGAAACCCAAGCGGAGCATGGCGTCGGACACTTCGGCATCCTTGTCGAATCCGGCGGCGAGCCCAAGCGGATTCGGAAATGATATTCCAAAACAATGACTTGAAAGCTTGGGGCGGTTTTTCTTCACTGGAGCGCCCGCCAGCCCCATCTTCAGTGCGCCAATGGTCAAACGATGGGCAAGCTCCGGGTCAAGGCAGCGGAACAGCGGTCCGGCAACGGCAAAAAGGTCCATATCGGTTAAGCGTCCTCGGGTAAATCTGCCGGAAACGCGTGTGCACCATCGGATCCCAACGGTAAATCGTCAACGCGCACGGCAGCAGACACCGGGAGATCGTCATAGAGATGCGGAAAAAGTGCGCCGCCACGAGACGGCTCCCACTTCAGGACGCCCGACGCCAACAGACTTGGATCGACGCCAAGGAGCACGAGGCCATCCTGTCCGACGCGATGCTTCGCAACACTGCCGCGTAGTTGGGCGAGCGCCGAAAAATGAATGAAGCCATCTTCATGGTCCTGAGACGACCCGCGATAGGTCCCGTCACGCTTTGCGGCGTCCCATTCCTCCGCGCGGCAAACGTGATAGATGAGCTCGTCTGCAGATTTGCTGGACATGTCGCGAACCTAGATCGGATCACGTTATGATGGAAGCACGGAGTGCTTTTCCAAGGCATGGTCTGCTCCGGTCTATCGCTGCCCGGATGTGAAGTCCCGATTGTCGCTTAAAGGCACGCCTCGATACGCCTTAGCATATCTGCCCCATTAGAGGGCCTGTTCGTCGGATCAGGTTCCAGCGCATCGGCGATGATGGCACCGATACCAGCCGGCACATCGAGAACCGTCGAGGGGTCGCGCTCTTCATCGATCGGCAACCGGCCGGCCAGCATACGAAAGCCTACCCGACCCACCGCAAAGATGTCCGCGCGGGCATCGACTGATCCGGGGCTTTCCAGCATCTCCGGCGCAACATATCCGCGCGTGCCGATACGTTCACCATCGGTATCGAACGTACGGCCATCGACCATCGCCATGCCAAGATCGCCAATCCGTACTCGACCGTTTCGCTGACGCGTAAGCAGGATATTCCCGGGCTTGATGTCGCGATGTACGATCTTGAAAGCATGGAGAGCGGCCACGCCTCGCAAGATCTGTCGCAACAATGCGACGGCCCGCCGGATTTCAAGAGGTCTCGGGCGTCGAACCGGCGCAAGCCGCGCGACACCCCCTTTTGAGCCGATATCGCCACCGATCTCACCGATCAAATTGGCTTCCAAAAACGGCATGACGAGGTATGGCCTGCCATCCGGGAGATGGCCCTGACCAATCAGGGAGACAACATTTGGGTGATCGATTCCGCCAAGCAGGAACGCTTCATTTTCAAAGCGCCGCCGCCACTGGGTTTCCTTTTCCGTGCCGACATCTGGGCGCAGCGACCCGCCGAGCTCGAATACCTTGATGGCGACCTTTGCGCCATTGGGTGCACTTGCGGAAACCAGACGGCACCAACGTGTTTTGACAATCGTCGAGATCGTCCGGAACGGTCCGATGGTATCTTCGGCCAAGAGCGCCTCTGGGCTGGTCGGGAATTGCCGGCGAACGATCACACGCCCGCCGGTCAATGTTACCATTCGATCTTGTCAACGCCTTCGAAGGTAAGCTCGCTGCCGTCCGAAAGCTGGATCGAACCGGACGCGTCACCGTCCTCGAACTCGATACCGTTCTCGGTCTGCGTAAAGCCTTGATCGCCGTCAACCTGCATGGTCCAGCCGGCATCGCCACCCGGCCCGCCGTCGACGCCGTCCAGTTGAACGGTGTCGGCCCAGCCGTCACCACCCTGGAAGTAATCGCTGCCATCACCGGCACCGAAGATGAACAGGTCGTTGCCGGCATCGCCGTAGAACGAATCGTCGCCCGAGGTACCGCTGAAGGTATCGTCACCGGCTGTTCCGGTCATATCGATGCCACCCGGGTCGTCGGTCGTGATCTCGCCGTCACCGTCGACATCGACCTCGACAAGCTGGCTGACCGTATTGGTGCTGCCGTCTTCATCTGTTGACGTCGCACTGACACCGAGCACGAAGTCGGCCGAATCTTGCGGCACAGACATCGTCAATCCGCTCAAATCATCGGTAGCGGGATCCAGCGACCACGTACCATCGCCATTGTCGGTACCAACCGTATTGCCATCCGCATCGGTAAAGCTCGCGCCGTCTGGCACGTCTTCGATCATGACCGCAAGCGTTTCAGAGCCGTCGGTGTCAGTCAGGTTCGCCGTGATGTCGAGCGGATACTCGAGCGTACCGCCGCCGTCACCGGAGTCCATGAAATCCTGTACGCCGTTTTCATAGAGCGACTGGACCTGATCGGCATCCATTTGCTCGCCAAAGATGGCGATATCGTCGAGGTGGCCGTCGAAGAAGTCCCTGACTCCATTCGAGTTTTCATTGCCGCTATGGGTCTGACTGGCACCGAATGTCCATGGATTTTCGTTGCCCTGAAGACCGCCCGTATAATTCGGATCCGAAGCGACGAGCTGACCATCCTGATAGATGTTCATGCCACCCTCACCCCAGGTCACGGTAACCTGCGACCACTGGCCGGAAGCGACATTGCCTCCAGTAATCGTATGGCTCGAGTCATCGTCCTGCATGCGCAGTTTGAGTTGACCGTTGCCATTGATCGATAGATTGAAGTGGCCACCATCGTCATAACCAGACGAGTCGCTCGATGCCAAAGTGCCATCGTCGTCTTCGTCGGTGTTGAACCACAAGGTCAGCGAACCACTATCGGGTTTGAGCTCAGGCGAATGGTCGACCTCAATGAACTGATCGTCATTGTCCTTGAACTCGGCCGCCGTTCCGAAGACGCCAGAATCATCGAGATCGAGATTATTTTTCTCGGTCACCCCCGATCCGGAACCGGAGCCAGAGCCGGATCCCGTAACCTTGCCGTGGGCAGCGCCATCGTTATTCCCGACTTGATCCTCGAACGAAGTGCCGCTTTCTTCGTCAAGTTTCCAGTAACCGACCGGTGTCGGCGCGCCGCCAGACTGATCGGGTTCTCCCAGATCGACGCTGAGCTGTGGCGCATCCGCCTCGGCTTCGACGGTTACGGACGCGGTCGCACTGGATGTCCCGCCCTCGCCGTCGCTGACCGAATACGTGAATGACGTCTCACCGGACCAGTTGGCATCAGGTTCGAAGGTGTAGGTACCGTCGCCGTTGTCCGTGATCGTACCGTGTTCCGGTTGGTCGAAACCGGTAATGACGAGTGCATCGCCATCCGCATCGGTATCGTTGCCCAAAAGATCATCAGCGGTAAACGTAATCGAGCGGTCCTCGTCGCCCGAGAGCGCATCATCGTTAGCGACCGGCGCGTCATTGATATCGACCGTCGCGGTCGCGGACACACTGGCCGTATCGCCGTTGTCCTCAGTCGCGGTTGCCGTCACTTCGACGCTAAACTCGCCCGCGTCCGCCGGGACCGTCACGGTCAGACCGCCGAGATCGTCCGAGGACAGCGACCAGGTGTTGCTGTCGGCGTCGAACTCGCCAGCCGACAGGGTTGCCCCATCCGGCAGGCTGGCGCCGTTGACTGTAATCGACAGCGTTTCGGAACCATCCTCATCAGTCAAATCCGCGTCGATATTGAGCGGATATGTGAGTTCGGACGGTTCGGTCTCCGGCTCGGTCCAATCATCGCCTGCGACGATCTGGAAGTTATCGATCAGCATGCCTTCGTCGGACGCGGTTGCATCGACAGTGATGTCGACCGCAACCTGGCCGTTCTCATCGAGCGTAACCTCGAATGAGTAAGTCGAGGCGTCGCCCTCACTGGTATTCAGTAACTGCGTCCCGTTCGCACCGAACTGAAGGTAATCCGTATAACTGCCTGATTCTTCCCAATCGCCATATGCTTCGGCATCGAAGGAGATGACAACAGTTTCGCCGGCATGCTCAGAACCGAAGTCGAACGTTTTCACGGCACATTCGTCCTGGCCAATGACCATGTCACCGCCGGACTCGTGAACCTGCGAGCCCCAGCCGTCGACGCCATCGGAAAAGTCCTCGGAGACCAGGGTATCGCCTGGACCGCTCGTGTCTGGCAGTTCTTCCTGAGTCGTAATCACATCGTCGACGATTAGGTAGTAGTCGCCACCACCGGTGTCCTCGATCACAACCCTCGCGACATCCTGGAACCCGTCCATGCCCGAGAAATCGAGCGGCGTGAATTCGGAATCATCGGACGATGTCGAGGTATTGAAGGTGCCAACCACATTGCCATCAGCATCGTATGCGGTGAAGGAGACATCCATGTCGTGATGGTCGTCGCCGTAGGACGTGATGCTGATACCGTCGAAGTCAAAGGTGCCGTCATCGTCCGCGGTAATTTCGACAGTACCGTTCGGTGAATATGCCGCGCCTGGGAAGTACCCCGAGTAGTTAAGGCCACTGACGTCAACACCGTCGATCTCCTCGCCCACGGAGTGGCCCGGCGATCCGCCCTCGAACCCGGTCGTCGTCGTAACATCCGTCGGTTCGGGGTCGCCGCCCGATGGCGTCGGCTCGCCCAGGGAAACCGTGAGCTGCGGATCATCCGCCACACCGTCGACATTGATGGACGTTGTCGCCGTCGTGGTACCGCCTTCGCCGTCGGAGACGGTGTAGCTGAACGACGTATCGCCAGACCAATCCTCGTCCGGTGTGAACGTGAACGTGTCGGTATCGGTATCGTACGTCAGCGTACCGTTGGCCGGCTGGCTGAAGTCGGTGATCGACAATGTATCGCCGTCGATATCCGTATCGTTCGCCAGCAGATCGGCGCCGGTAAAGGTGATCGGCGAATCCTCGCTGCCACTCAGGCTCTCGCCCTGCGCCACCGGCCCGTCGTTGGTGCCGGTCACCGTGATGGTGCCCGTCGCCGTCGCCGTACCGCCCTCACCATCGTCGACCTGATACGTGAACGTGATGTCCTGGGTCTCGCCCTCGGCGAGATCCTGGAACTGATCGCCCGGATCGAATTCGTACGATCCGTCATCGTTGATCGTCAGACCCTCGATCGGGTCGCCGACGAGCGAGAACGTCAGGTCGTCGCCGTCGACGTCCGACGCATCGAGCTGACCCGTCGCCGCCGCGCCGTCCTCGGTCACGTCGATCTGTTCGGCACTGGCCACCGGCCCGTCGTTCGTGCCGGTCACCGTGATGGTGCCCTCAGCCGTCGCCGTGCCGCCCTCACCGTCGTCCACCTCGTAGCTGAAGGTGACGGTTTCTGTATCACCGACACCAAGCTCTTGGAATTGATCGCCCGGGTCAAAGCTGTAGGAACCGTCCGAATTGATCACGAGACCTGTCACAACCGCGCCCGTCGCGGTCAGCGCCGTGCCGACCTGCGCAAATGTCAGGCTGTCGCCATCAACGTCAGAGGCCTGAAGCTGGCCGCTTACGGAGCCGCCATCTTCTTCCGCGTCAAACGACACGTCAGACGCCACCGGCCCGTCGTTCGTGCCGGTCACCGTGATCGTGCCCGTCGCCGTCGCCGTACCGCCCTCACCATCGTCCACCTCGTACGTGAACGTGATGTCCTGGGTCTCGCCCTCGGCCAGATTCTGGAACTGATCGCCCGGATCGAATTCGTACGACCCGTCGTCGTTGATCGTCAGACCCGGCACGTCATCGCCGACCAGTGAGAACGTCAGGCTGTCGCCGTCGACATCCGACGCGTCCAACTGACCCGTCGCCGCCGCGCCGTCCTCGGTCACGTCGATCTGTTCGGCACTGGCCACAGGACCGTCGTTGGTACCGGTCACCGTGATCGTGCCCTCGGCCGTCGCCGTACCACCCTGGCCGTCATCCACCTGATATGTGAATGTAACCTCCTGGGTCTCGCCGTTGGCAAGGCCCTGATACGCATCGTCACTCGGATCGAAGCTGTACGAACCGTCGTCATTGATCGTCAGACCCGGCACGTCATCACCGACAAGCGAAAACGTCAGGCTGTCGCCGTCGACGTCCGACGCGTCCAACTGACCCGTCGCGACCGCGCCGTCCTCGGTCACGTCGAAGCTCTCGGCCTGTGCGACAGGACCATCATTGGATCCGGTCACGGTCACCGTTGCCGTCGCCGTATCGGTACCGCCCTGGCCGTCGGAGATCGTATAGGTAACCTCAACCGTTTCACTCTCACCAACCGCGAGGTCGTTGTAACCCGCACCCGGCGTAAACGTGATCGTACCGTCGTCGTTGATCGTCACGGAGCCATCTACACCGTCCGCCAATGTCGCATCCGTTACCGTCAGCGTGTCGCCATCCACATCCGTGTCGTTGGCGAGCACGTTCATCGTCACGCTCGCGTCCTCATCGACCGTCGCCGTGTCGTCATTCGCATCGGGGCCGGAGTTAACCTCGACCGACGTTGTTGAGGTGACGCTCGAAGATGTGCCGTCCTCGGTCGCCGTCGAGGTGACGACAACGTTGAAGTCGGACGAGCCTTCCGGAACCGTAATCGTCAGGTCGTCGAGCTCGCCGGCCTCCGGATCAAGCGTCCACGTATCGGTTTGTTCGTCGTACGTACCGGCGGAAAGGACCGCGCCGTCCGGCAACGTCGAGCCGTCAACCGTCACGGTCAGATCTTCCGAACCGTCTGCGTCCGTCTGCGCCGTCACGATGTTCAGCGGGTAGACGAGGTCGCCGCCCTCGTTGCCGCCGGACCAATCGTCGCCGGCCACAATCGAGAAATCGTCAATCTTGACACCCTCGCTGCCGGCCGTCGTATCGGACTCCATTTCGATCTGGAACTGACCGTTCTCATCCAGGGTCACCTCGAACGAATAGCTGTTGGCGCCACCGTCGGACGTCGCCAAAACCTCTTCGCCGTTAATGGAAACATTGAAGTAATCCTGGAAGGCGCCGCTTTCGTCCCAACTGCCCACCGTCTCTGTGTCGAAAGAAACAGTAACCGTCTCACCGGCGTGTTCGGGGCCGAAATCGAAGGTCTTCGACGCGGTATCGTCGCCGATCAGCCCCAGGGTGTCGTCGACTTCGTTGAAGTCGCCGCTCCAACCGTCAACGCCGTCGTTGAAGTTTTCGGACACCAGTGTATCGCCGGCATCCGGCGTGTCGTCGTTGTAAACGATATCGAAGTTGGCGTCGTTGAAGTCGTTGTCGCCGCCACCGGCAAGATCTTCCCAATTCTGATCACCGGGAAGCGCATTATCCTCCGTATAGTCGAACCCGTTGGCATTGAGCGCCGGATCACTGAACAAGGCATCCGCGCCCTGGCCTTCGAGATCTTCTCCGTCCGGGCCGACAACGATCCAGTTGCCGTCGTCGTCCTGACGGAACGTGACATCCATCCCGTCCGTCAGGTTGTCGTTCAGATCGGCGCCGTTGGGGATCAGGAAGAACCCGATCTCGCCCTCGTCGACACCCTCGATGGTCACGCTCTCGCCCACCGATTCCTTGACATCGGACCAAATGAGCTGACCCGTCGTCGGCTCGCCGTTCTCGCCGATGATGAAATAACCGTAGCTGCTGTCGTAACCGGCCGAGGCATTGCCGGAATTGGTGATGGTAACGCTACCGGCATCGCCACCGCCACCCGTGGGTTCGCCGAGCGAAACCGACAATGTCGGCTCGTCGGCGACGCCACTGACATCGATGGACGTTGTCGCCGTCGTGGTACCGCCTTCGCCGTCGGAGACGGTGTAGCTGAACGACGTATCGCCAGACCAATCCTCGTCCGGTGTGAACGTGAACGTGTCGGTATCGGTATCGTACGTCAACGTACCGTTGGCCGGCTGGCTGAAGTCGGTGATCGACAATGTATCGCCGTCGATATCCGTATCGTTCGCCAGCAGATCGGCGCCGGTAAAGGTGATCGGCGAATCCTCGCTGCCACTCAGGCTCTCGCCCTGCGCCACCGGCCCGTCGTTGGTGCCGGTCACCGTGATGGTGCCCTCAGCCGTCGCCGTGCCGCCCTCACCGTCGTCGACCTGATACGTGAACGTGATGTCCTGGGTCTCGCCCTCGGCGAGGTCCTGGAACTGGTCGCCCGGATCGAATTCGTACGATCCGTCATCGTTGATCGTCAGACCCTCGATCGGGTCGCCGACGAGCGAGAACGTCAGGTCGTCGCCGTCGACGTCCGACGCATCCAGCTGACCCGTCGCCGCCGCGCCGTCCTCGGTCACGTCGATCTGTTCGGCGCTCGCCACCGGCCCGTCGTTGGTGCCGGTCACCGTGATGGTGCCCGTCGCCGTCGCCGTACCGCCCTCACCATCGTCCACCTCGTACGTGAACGTGATGTCCTGGGTCTCGCCCTCGGCGAGGTCCTGGAACTGGTCGCCCGGATCGAATTCGTACGATCCGTCATCGTTGATCGTCAGACCCTCGATCGGGTCGCCCACCAGCGAGAACGTCAGGTCGTCGCCGTCGACGTCCGACGCATCCAGCTGACCCGTCGCCGCCGCGCCGTCCTCGGTCACGTCGATCTGTTCGGCACTGGCCACAGGACCGTCGTTGGTGCCGGTCACCGTGATGGTGCCGGTCGCCGTCGCCGTACCGCCCTCACCATCGTCCACCTCGTACGTGAACGTGATGTCCTGGGTCTCGCCCTCGGCGAGGTCCTGGAACTGGTCGCCCGGATCGAATTCGTACGATCCGTCATCGTTGATCGTCAGACCCTCGATCGGATCGCCCACCAGCGAGAACGTCAGGTCGTCGCCGTCGACGTCCGACGCATCGAGCTGACCCGTCGCCGCCGCGCCGTCCTCGGTCACGTCGATCTGTTCGGCACTGGCCACAGGACCGTCGTTGGTGCCGGTCACCGTGATGGTGCCGGTCGCCGTCGCCGTACCGCCCTCACCATCGTCGACCTGATACGTGAACGTGATGTCCTGGGTCTCGCCCTCGGCGAGGTCCTGGAACTGGTCGCCCGGATCGAATTCGTACGATCCGTCATCGTTGATCGTCAGACCCTCGATCGGGTCGCCCACCAGCGAGAACGTCAGGTCGTCGCCGTCGACGTCCGACGCATCGAGCTGACCGGTCGCCGCCGCGCCGTCCTCGGTCACGTCGATCTGTTCGGCACTGGCCACCGGCCCGTCGTTGGTGCCGGTCACCGTGATGGTGCCCTCAGCCGTCGCCGTACCGCCCTCACCATCGTCGACCTGATACGTGAACGTGATGTCCTGGGTCTCGCCCTCGGCGAGGTCCTGGAACTGGTCGCCCGGATCGAATTCGTACGATCCGTCATCGTTGATCGTCAGACCCTCGATCGGGTCGCCGACGAGCGAGAACGTCAGGTCGTCGCCGTCGACGTCCGACGCATCGAGCTGACCCGTCGCCGCCGCGCCGTCCTCGGTCACGTCGATCTGTTCGGCACTGGCCACAGGACCGTCGTTGGTGCCGGTCACCGTGATGGTGCCGGTCGCCGTCGCCGTACCGCCCTCACCATCGTCGACCTGATACGTGAACGTGATGTCCTGGGTCTCGCCCTCGGCGAGGTCCTGGAACTGGTCGCCCGGATCGAATTCGTACGATCCGTCATCGTTGATCGTCAGACCCTCGATCGGATCGCCGACGAGCGAGAACGTCAGGTCGTCGCCGTCGACGTCCGACGCATCGAGCTGACCCGTCGCCGCCGCGCCGTCCTCGGTCACGTCGATCTGTTCGGCACTGGCCACCGGCCCGTCGTTGGTGCCGGTCACCGTGATGGTGCCGGTCGCCGTCGCCGTACCGCCCTCACCATCGTCGACCTGATACGTGAACGTGATGTCCTGGGTCTCGCCCTCGGCGAGGTCCTGGAACTGGTCGCCCGGATCGAATTCGTACGATCCGTCATCGTTGATCGTCAGACCCTCGATCGGATCGCCGACGAGCGAGAACGTCAGGTCGTCGCCGTCGACGTCCGACGCATCGAGCTGACCCGTCGCCGCCGCGCCGTCCTCGGTCACGTCGATCTGTTCGGCACTGGCCACCGGCCCGTCGTTGGTGCCGGTCACCGTGATGGTGCCGGTCGCCGTCGCCGTACCGCCCTCACCATCGTCGACCTGATACGTGAACGTGATGTCCTGGGTCTCGCCCTCGGCGAGGTCCTGGAACTGGTCGCCCGGATCGAATTCGTACGATCCGTCATCGTTGATCGTCAGACCCTCGATCGGATCGCCGACGAGCGAGAACGTCAGGTCGTCGCCGTCGACGTCCGACGCATCCAGCTGACCCGTCGCCTTGGCGCCGTCTTCCTCGACCGAGATAGACTCCGCCTGCGCAACCGGACCGTCGTTGGAGCCGGTCACGGTCACCGTCGCCGTCGCCGTGTCCGTACCGCCCTGACCATCGGAGATCGTATAGGTAATCTCGACCGTTTCGCTCTCGCCAACCGCGAGGTCGTTGTAACCCGCGCCCGGCGTGAAGGTGATCGTGCCATCCGGATTGATTACGACGTCACCGTCGACACCGTCCGCCAGCGTCGCGTCGGTCACTGTCAAAGCATCGCCGTCCGGATCGGTATCATTGGCGAGCACGTTCATCGTCACGCTCGCGTCTTCATCGACCGTTGCCGTGTCGTCATTCGCATCGGGATCGATATTCGTGCCGTCAGACGACACAGACTGCGACACCGAGGCCGTGTCACCGTTGTCTTCCGTCGCTGTCGCCGTCACCGTGAGATCGAGCGGATCACCCGCGCCATCGCCGGTCAACGTGATTTGCAGGCCGTCAAGATCATCACTGGTCAGGGTCCAAGTACCGTCACCGTTGTCGGCACCCGCTGAGAGCGCAGCGCCATCCGGCACACCGTCGACGACAATCGAGAGCGTTTCCGAACCGTCTGTATCGGTCAGGTTGGCCTGAATATCGAGATCGTAGGTGACTTCGACAACGGTACCGCCCGAACCATCGGTCCAATCGGGATCGACGAGCGAGTCGTCACCGAGAATCTCACCGTCACCAAAGGCGATGGCCTCAACATTGTTTAGAGTGAGCGCCTGACCGGTGTCGAGATCGACAACGACAGCGTTCAGGTTGCCATTATTGTCGGTAAAATTCGTCACCAGGTATTGATCGGAGTCCTTGGCGAAATAGACGACGTCGTCGCCACTGGCGCCATTGACGCTGGCCGGACCGTTGATGTTGCCGTTGATGAAAACGCTGTCGTCGCCCGAAGCGAGGTTAATGTTGTTGCCACCGGCAATGTCGCCATCGATGACCAGCGTGTCGTCACCGGCTTGCATGGAAATGTTCTCGTTAAGCGCCATGCCGTCGAGGTTGACAGAATCGTCACCGGATGACGGAACCGTGCTAACACCCGAGCCGCTATCGGCGCCACTGCCCGAGCCGCTACCTGCGGCGCTGCCCGAACCGCTACCCGAATTTCCGCCGTGCCCGGGATCGCCGCCTGGCACCTCGGTAACAACGCCTTCGCTCAGCGAAACCGTGAGTTGCGGTTCGTCGGCAACACCTTCAACGCCGATTGATGTCGTCGCAGTGCTCGTGCCGCCCTGGCCGTCGGAAACGGTGTAAGTAAACGAGGTGTCGCCCGACCAGTTCGTATCCGGCGTAAACGTGAAGGTGTCGGAACCGGCGTCGTACGTCAGCGTGCCATTGGCAGGTTGATCGAAGTTGGTAATCGACAGGGTGTCACCGTCGATATCACTGTCGTTCGCCAGCAGATCGGCACTGGTGAAGGTGATGGGCCCGTCTTCAAGCGTCGACAGACTATCATCGTTCGCAACCGGGCCGTCGTTTGTGCCGGTGATCGTGATCGTGCCCGTCGCCGTGTCCGTCCCGCCCTGGCCGTCCGACACCGTGTACGTAAACGTCACGTCCGTCGTCGCACCGTTCGCAAGATCCTGGAACTGGTCGCCGATATCGAAGCTGTACGTGCCATCGTCGTTGATCGTCAGGCCCGCAACCGGATTGCCGTCCGCATCCACCGGCGCATCCGTCAGCGCGTACGTCAGCACGTCGCCGTCAACATCCGTCGCATCCAGCTGTCCCGTCGTCAGACCCGTCTGATCCTCCGTCGCAGAAAGAAGCTCATCCTGCGCAACAGGACCGTCGTTCACCGCCGCAACGTCAATCGTCACCGTCGCGGACGACTGTGCGCCCGACGGATCCTCAACCGTGTAGCTGAACGTCGTGTCGCCGTTGAAGTCGGCATTCGGCGTGAACGTGTACGTGCCGTCGCCGTTGTCGACGATTTCACCGCCCGCAGGCTGGTCAAACGACACAATGCTCAGCGTATCGCCATCCACATCCGCATCGTTGCCGAGAATGTCCGCAGCAGAGAACGTGAACGGCTGATCCTCAACCGCACCCGTCAGACTGTCGTCGTTCGCCACCGGCCCGTCGTTCGTGCCCGTGATCGTGATCGTGCCCGTCGCCGTCGCCGTGCCGCCCTGACCGTCATCCACCTGATACGTGAACGTGATGTCCTGGGTCTCGCCAACAGCAAGGTCCTGGAACTGGCCCGTCGGGTCGAAGCTGTAACTGCCGTCGTCGTTGATCGTCAGACCCTGGATCGGATCGCCCACCAGCGAGAACGTCAGGGTGTCGCCGTCGATGTCGGTGGCGTCCAGCTGACCGGTCGCCGCCGCGCCGTCCTCGGTCACGTCGATCTGTTCGGCCTGCGCAACCGGGCCGTCGTTCGTACCCGTGATCGTGATCGTGCCCGTCGCCGTGTCCGTCCCGCCCTGGCCGTCCGACACCGTGTACGTGAACGTCACGTCCGTCGTCGCACCGTTCGCAAGATCCTGGAACTGGTCGCCGATATCGAAGCTGTAACTGCCGTCGTCGTTGATCGTCAGGCCAGCAACCGGATTGCCGTCCGCATCCACCGGCGCATCCGTCAGCGCGTACGTCAGGCTGTCGCCGTCAACATCCGTCGCATCCAGCTGTCCCGTCGTCAGACCCGTCTGATCCTCCGTCGCAGAAAGAAGCTCATCCTGCGCAACAGGACCGTCGTTCACCGCCGCAACGTCAATCGTCACCGTCGCGGACGACTGTGCGCCCGACGGATCCTCAACCGTGTAGCTGAACGTCGTGTCGCCGTTGAAGTCGGCATTCGGCGTGAACGTGTACGTGCCGTCGCCGTTGTCGACGATTTCACCGCCCGCAGGCTGGTCAAACGACACAATGCTCAGCGTATCGCCATCCACATCCGCATCGTTGCCGAGAATGTCCGCAGCAGAGAACGTGAACGGCTGATCCTCAACCGCACCCGTCAGACTGTCGTCGTTCGCCACCGGCCCGTCGTTCGTGCCCGTGATCGTGATCGTGCCCGTCGCCGTCGCCGTGCCGCCCTGACCGTCATCCACCTGATACGTGAACGTGATGTCCTGGGTCTCGCCAACAGCAAGGTCCTGGAACTGGCCCGTCGGGTCGAAGCTGTAACTGCCGTCGTCGTTGATCGTCAGACCCTGGATCGGATCGCCCACCAGCGAGAACGTCAGGGTGTCGCCGTCGATGTCGGTGGCGTCCAGCTGACCGGTCGCCGCCGCGCCGTCCTCGGTCACGTCGATCTGTTCGGCCTGCGCAACCGGGCCGTCGTTCGTACCCGTGATCGTGATCGTGCCCGTCGCCGTGTCCGTCCCGCCCTGGCCGTCCGACACCGTGTACGTGAACGTCACGTCCGTCGTCGCACCGTTCGCAAGATCCTGGAACTGGTCGCCGATATCGAAGCTGTAACTGCCGTCGTCGTTGATCGTCAGGCCAGCAACCGGATTGCCGTCCGCATCCACCGGCGCATCCGTCAGCGCGTACGTCAGGCTGTCGCCGTCAACATCCGTCGCATCCAGCTGTCCCGTCGTCAGACCCGTCTGATCCTCCGTCGCAGAAAGAAGCTCGTCCTGCGCAACAGGACCGTCGTTCACCGCCGCAACGTCCAAGCTGACAGAGCCTGTATCGGTGCCACCCTGGCCATCGGATAAGACATAGTCGAACGACGTATCGCCGTTCCAATCTTCATCTGGTGTGAAGGTGAACGTATCGCTGTCAGCGTCGTATGTCAGCGTACCATTCGCAGGTTGCGTGAACGACGCGACGGAAAGCGTGTCCCCGTCGAGGTCAAAATCATTTGAGACCAGATCCGCACCGGAAAAAACAATCGTGCCGTCTTCGGAACCGGCAAACTGGTCGTCGACGGCGATCGGGTTGTCGTTAGCCGGGTCGACCGTAAGATTGACCGTCGCCGTCGAAAACCCGCCGTTACCGTCGGAAATCGTATATGTGAAGCTATCGTCGCCCGAGTAGTTAGAATCCGGCGTATAGGTGTACGAACCGTCGTCGTTGACCACGAGTGTGCCGTGCTCCGGAGCCGTGAAGCTGACGATGGACAGTGCGTCGCCATCGATATCGGAGTCGTTCTGCAATAAATCAGTGGCCGTGAACGTCAGCCCCGTATCCTCGACGGCCTGCAGATCGTCAGCCGTCGCAACCGGGCCGTCATTCGTGCCTGTTACCGTTACCGTCGCCGTTGCGGTATCGGTCCCGCCCTGGCCGTCGGAAATGGTGTACGTGATCTCGACCGTCGAACTGTCGCCGACACCGAGGCTGTCAAAACCGGGACCTGGCGTAAAGGTGACGGTACCGTCGCCATTGTCGACCAGCGTACCGTCGACACCTGCAGCCAGCTCGACGCTGGTTACACTGATGGCATCGCCATCGGCATCCGAATCGTTGGCCAGCAGATCGATGGTAACCGCCGCGTCTTCACCCGTGCTCGCGAGATCGTCAACCGCATCCGGCGGCGTGTTACTGTCGATGCCAACCGTGAACCACGAGAGCGAGGTGCCGCCGTCTGTCGAAGTCGCCAGCGCCGTTACCTGAAAATCGCCAGAAAATCCGTCCGGAGCCGTCAGCGTCAAACCGTCCAGGTCACCGGGTGACAAGGTCCATGTTCCGTCGCCATTCGGCGTGCCGGCAGACAACACGGAACCCTCGGGGAAACCGGTCAACACGATGTCGCTGACACTCTCGATTGCGCCGTCTTCCATCTCCGCCGAGATGTTGAGCGGAATGTTCGCCGTTGTCGTCGACTCGACATCCTGATCGCCGCTCGGGTCTTCACCCGGCGTTCCGTCACTGCCCGTCGGCGTGGTCAGCAGCGGACTGTCGGGAACCGGTGTAACCGTCACTGCGATGGTCTGAATCGCGGACGCCGAGTCGCCGGTACCCGCCTCCGTCGACGTTGCCGTGACCGTCAGATTGACGTCGCCATTAAAATCGCGGCCACCCTGGAATTGCAGGTCCGTGATTTGGTCCGGCGAAAACGTCCATGTGTACGTGCCGGTATCCGGATCAAGCACTGCCTCGACGCCTTGGTCGCCTACATTCAGCACATCGCCGTTGGCAAGCACGAACGACGCATCGCCGGGCACGCCACCGATCGTCACGGAGAGCGACTCGTTGCCGCCATCCTGATCGTTGAGCGCCGCATCGATGTTAAGAGCGATGGGGTCGCCGTCCTCGGCACCCTGGGCCGTGGGGCCAACGACCAGATCGGGCGTATCCGCCTGCGGCTCGGGATCGGGCTCCGGCGCGGGATCCGGCACCGGATCGGTGATGCCATCGACCGTCACCGTCGCCGTCGACGTCGTGGTGCCGCCCTGGCCGTCGGAAATCGTATAGGTTATTTCGACGTCCTGACTCTCGCCGTCGTTGAGCGAGCCGAAGCCGGCACCCGGCGTGAACGTAATCGTCCCGTCCGGATTGATATCGACGGTACCGTCGACGCCGGCCGGCAACTGCGCATCGACGACGCTCAGCGTGCCGCCATCGATGTCCGAATCATCATCGAGGACGTTGATCGTGACCGCGGTGTCTTCATCGGTCGTCGCCGTGTCGGCAACCGCAACCGGCCCGTCGTTGGTGCCGGTGACCGTGACCGTCGCGGTTTCGTTTTCGGTATCGCCGTCGGCATTCGTGACCGTATACGTAATCGTGACGTCCTGTGTGTCGCCTGGCGCCAATGCATCGAATGCATCGCCCGGCGTGAACGTCAGCGTCCCGTCCGGGTTGACATCGACCGTACCGTCGACGCCGTCAGGCAGACTGGCAGCAGTCACTGTCAGCGGCGAATCGTCAACATCGGAATCATTGCCGAGGACATCGAACGTTACCGCGGCGTCCTCATCGGTCGCGGCCGTATCCGCCTGAGTGACGATACCGTCGTCCGTGCCGGTAACCGTCACGGTCACCGTCGCGGTATCGGTGCCGCCTTGCCCGTCGGAAATCGTGTACGTGATGTCGACGTCCTGGGTGTCTCCCGTATCGAGCGCGTCAAAGGCCGCACCGGGCGTGAACGTGATGGTACCGTCCGGATTGATGACGACGGTACCGTCGACGCCCTCCGGGAGGGTCGCGCCCGATACCGTTAGCGCATCGCCGTCGAGATCGGTGTCGTTGGCGAGAACATTGATCGTAACGCCGGTATCTTCGTCGGTCAGCGCCGTATCGTTGGCCGCGCTCGGGTCGTCATTGACTGCGGCAACATCGAGGGTCACCGTTGCAGTGTCTGTACCGCCGCGACCGTCGGATACCGTGTACTCAAACGTGGTATCGCCGTTGAAGTTTTCATTCGGCGTGAATGTGTAGGTTCCGTCGCCGTTATCGACGATCGTGCCACCCGCCGGTTGATTGAAACTGAGGATGTTGAGCGTGTCGCCATCGAGATCGGCATCGTTGGCGATGATGTCATCGACAGAGAACGTGAACGGCTGATCTTCGACGGCGCCCGTCAGCGTATCGTTCACCGCATCCGGCGCTGTGTTGCCGGGCACCGGTTCGGCGGTACCGCTAACAGTTACCGTGGCTGTAGAGGTCGACGAGCCGCCCTGGCCGTCGGAAATGGTGTAGGTGATCTCGACATCTTGTGTTTCGCCTTCCTCGAGGGCATCGAAACCGTCGCCCGGCGTAAACGTGATGGTCCCGTCCGGGTTAATAACGACTGTGCCGTCGATATCACCCGGCAAGCTGACGCTGGTCACCGTCAACGTGTCGCCGTCGAGGTCCGTGTCGTTGGCCAGCACGTCGACCGTAACGCTCATATCCTCGTCGGTTATCGCGAGGTCGGAATTGGCGACCGGGCCGTCATTGGTGCCGGTCACGGTCACCGTGGCGGTCGCCGTATCGGTACCGCCCTGACCGTCGGAAATGGTGTAGGTGATGTCGATGTCCTGGCTATCGCCGACGCCAAGGCTGTCGAATGCAGGACCCGGTGTAAACGTGATGGTCCCGTCGGGATTCAGCACGGCGGTGCCATCGACACCGTCAGGCAGGCTGATATTGGTGACCGTCAGCGCATCCCCGTCCGCATCGGTGTCATTGCCAAGCACGTTAATGGTAACGGCGGAATCCTCATCGGTGGACGCCGTATCGTTAATCGCGTCGGGCGCCTGATTATCAGGCTCGGGATCCGGATCTGGGACCGGATCAGGGATCGGATCGGGTTCCGGGTCAGGATCGGGCGCCAGGTCGGAATCGACAAGATCGCTGTCCGGATCCGTCTCGGGATCGGTCTCAGGATCGGGCGCTGGTTCGGGCTCGGGATCCGCGCCGGCTCCGGCCGCGACCTGCTCGGTGCCACTACCGCCGCCTTCGCCTTCTCCCGGCGCAATGGCCGCGTCCTGCTGTACGACTTCCTCGTCACCGGCGTCTTCGTTCTCTGCACCGCCATCGGCGATGTTCTCGTCTTCATCACTCTCCCGCTCGCGGCCAGGCGCGCCGTCCGGTCCACGACCGGCGGCTGCAGCCTGGGGGCCAGCGGGGCCCTGGTTGGGGGTCGAATTCGAATCGAGTTCTACTTCGCCGTCGCGGTCGGAATCAGTGTCGAAGTCGCGGCTCTCACGCTCGAGTTCATCCAGTTCTCGCTGTTCCGAATCGAGTTCCGAAACCGCAATATCGGGACGTTGGCTGATCGGTGCACCAGCCGGTGCAAGATCGTCCAACATTTCCTGTTCGGTGGGTGCACTACCCGTGTGGGTCGTGACGCGCGTTAAATCCTCAGGTTCTTCCTCGATGTCGGCGCCGTCCTGAACCTGCGTATCTTCGCCGCCACCCTCGCCGGCTTCGTTCAGAACCGTAAGATCATCGAGTTCTTGTTGCGCCTCTTCACCCTCGTCGTCTTCTTCCTCGTCGACGCCTTCGTTGGGGATTTCTTCAGCCATGACTACACCGTACGGTTCGAATTGGGCGCACTTCCGCGCAACTGTGATGCATTATTGGTAGGTCCGTGGCTGCGGGAAGTCATCGAAATAGCCGAATCTCGTACCTTAAGGTCACCTGCATGCGCTTAGCAGATCAGCCGCGAATTGTCGTTCCAGGCGGGTTTTCGGGGCTCTTGACGGATGCTAGTAAGGGAAATCCGATCCGGACTGGGAGATCGTCACGTGCGCCTCGATCCGCCATTTCACGTGTGGCCCGATCATTTTCCTGCCGATTTTTGCGAAAAAATCGTCAATTTCGGCGACTCGCTCGAGGCCATGTCCGGCAATGTGTCCTACGATCCTGGCGGCAAAGCACGGGCATCGCGCGTCGCCTGGATTCAGGACACGCCCGGAAACGCGTGGATCATCCAACCGATCGCCGATCTGGTTGCGGTAACGAATCGCCGATACTGGAAGTGGGCCATGTCAGGGCGTGAGTCGTTCCAGTACACACGGTATGGCCCCGATCAGTTTTACGATTGGCATATGGATACGCGCACCAAGCCCTATGAAAAAGACGAGCGCTGGGGTGGCTTGATGCGAAAAATCAGCGTGACGGTCACCCTTAGTCCGGCTACCGACTTCGCGGGCGGTGATTTTCAGATCGAGGAGACAACCGCGACACCGGATCGGCCGCAGCGTCGGGTTAAAACTCTCGAAATTGTGCGCGGACAAGGCTCCGTCGTGATCTTCCCGTCGCATTTGCATCATCGCGTGCAGCCGATCACATCGGGAATCCGCCGATCACTGGTGGCCTGGTTTCTTGGGCCTCCTTTCGTCTGATCGTCGGACCTCTGCACTGGAGAAACCGATTAGGAGTCGCGCTCGGCGCCTAGTTCGGCCTAGACTGTTAGAGGGAGCGGTGCGCAAAGAGAGAAACGGCAAAACATGCTAGGTATGGCAAGCGAGCACACGGCAGTCGAAAATGACGCGCTGCTACTCGCGAATGAGACGTTCTACGCCGCTTTCGCACAATGCGACTGCGATGCCATGGAGGATATCTGGTCAACGACGGCCGACATCACCTGTATCCATCCGGGCTGGCCGGCCATCAACGGGCGGCAAGACGTCATCGGCAGTTGGCGCTCGATCATGCAGTCCGACTCACCGCTGATTTCCGTCAGCAGCGCCGAAGCACGCGTGTTCGGCGATACCGGTTACGTCATCTGTAACGAACACCTTGAGCCCGGCACCTTGATCGCGACGAATATATTTCTCCGCGAAGCCGGCGTCTGGAAGATGATCCATCATCAGGCCGGCATCACCCCGGTATCTTCGGGCGAGCGCCCGTCAACCGGAACGGCAACCCTGCAATAGCGTTTCGGTCAAAGAGTGTACTGAAGCAGCGGCAGACGACGCCCCGGAATGGCATCAGACGGCGCGTCACCGACCGGTGTCGCGCCCATGCGCTCATAAAACGCCTTTGCCTCCGGATCGGAGAGAATCTCAAGCACGTTGCAGCCGAGTGTGCGAATACGTACGATCCCCTCCTCAAACAGTAGACGGCCGACACCGCGGCCCATGGCCGATGGATCGACAAAAAGATGCGAAATCTCCCAATCGGGTTCGTCTGGTCGACCGGCCTCAAGAGGCGCCCAACCCATGACGCCGAGCAGGCCCTCCGGTCCTTCCGCGACGATGACCCGACCGGCCTCGATCTCTGGGATATCGACCCTGAGGGACTCGACGCATTGCGCCATAAACGCGTCGTCATAACCCCAATGGGCCTTGGACCGCATTGAAATGTCAGTTAATGCGTCGGCCTCATCCGCCTGGGCCGGGCGCACCACAATCCGTCCACTATGATCGGTTTCATCCATCGTAGGCCAAAAAATAGGGCGGTCGGTGCGGTTTGCAATACCAGCCGTTCGAGGCCATATCGGTCGGACAATTTTGAACTGCCAGAGAAGCTCACGATGACCGTTACAATCCATCTGTTCCGCGACGATCTGCGCCTCGACGATAACCCGGCGCTGGCGCAGGCCGCCGAGGCGGGAGCCGTCGTACCGCTGTATGTCCTCGATGAAGATTCGCCTGGCGCCTTCGCCCCCGGCGGCGCTTCAAAATGGTGGCTGCATCACTCTTTAATGGCCCTCGATGAGTCGTTGGAAAAGCTCGGCTCACGATTGATCATCCGTCAGGGCAAAACCGCCGACGCTGCCCGTGACGTTGCTGAGGACACCGGTGCTGACGCCGTTACGTTGACACGCGGATACGCTCCTTGGCACGTCAGGAACGAGCGCAGGTTACAGGATGTGTTGGGTACGGAGGATATCGCCCTTCGCCGTTACGGCGGCAGTCTTCTGTTCGAACCGGAGGCCGTAGCGACAAAATCGGGCGATCCGTACAAGGTGTTTACGCCATTCTGGCGGGCCTGTCTCGAACAGGACGCGCCCGGCCGCCCCAAACCCGCACCGTCGAAACTCGCAACGCCCGACAACTGGCCTGATGGTCTGGCACTTGACGATCTAAAACTTTTACCGACGAAGCCGGACTGGAGCGGCGGCCTCGAGGAGAACTGGAACCCGGGTGAGGACGGCGCAGCCGAAAATCTCGAGAGGTTTCTCGATGAGGCGGCAGCCGACTATTCGAACAACCGTGACGTACCGGGTGAGCGCGGCACCTCGCGGCTGTCACCGCATCTCCGTTTTGGCGAAATCAGCCCGCGCCGCATATGGCAGACCGTACGAAATGCAAAAGGGCGCACCAAGGGCGCCGAGGCGTTTCTGCGCGAAGTCGGTTGGCGCGAGTTCTGTCAGCATCTGCTATTCCATTTCCCGGATATGATGACGGCATCCCTGCGCGAGGAATTCGAGGACGTGCCGTGGTCGCGCGACAGCAAACACCTGGAGTCATGGCAGAAAGGCCAGACCGGCTACCCAATCGTCGATGCCGGCATGCGCGAACTCTGGCACACAGGCTGGATGCACAACCGCGTACGGATGGTCGCTGCATCGTTCCTGATCAAGCACCTGCTTGTCGACTGGCGTACCGGGGCCGACTGGTTCTGGGACACCCTGGTCGACGCCGACCCCGGCAATAACGCCGCCGGCTGGCAGTGGGTTGCCGGTTGCGGCACAGACGCCGCGCCCTATTTCCGGGTCTTCAATCCTGTCCTGCAAGGTGAGAAGTTCGACACCGGCGGTTCATACGTCCGTCATTGGGTGCCCGAAGTCGCAGACCTACCCGACAACGTTGTTCACAAACCCTGGGAAGCCGAGAACCCGCCGAAGGACTATCCGGCGCCTATCGTCGAACATAAGCGCGCCCGCGAGCGCGCCCTCGAAGCGTACAAGGCAGTCAAGAAGGACTAGGGTCCGGACCTTGGAGTTCGGCCCCTAGCGCAAAGACGCGATTACAGTCGACATTGCATCATTCGCACCGGGGTGCGTAAGCTGGTAGCTTCGGCAACGATCGAGGTGCTCGCCCCTCATGGCCGACGAATTATTTGCTATTTCTGCCGCTTCGATTGCGTCCTCCGGCCGCCAGGCGTTGAATGCGACCGCGCGGCCGGTGCGCACGTCGACGGTCTTGAGTCCCGGGCAAGCCGGCACGCCCGGTGTATTCAGCGGCGCAGCACCGTCGAGCGCAACGCGAACGACCGATGCCCGTACACCAGCCGACGTCAGCATCGCCGACGCCCGTACCCTCGTCCGCTCTTCGTTGGTTGCCGCCGGGCGGATCCTCGATACCCTTAACGGCCTCGCAAATACAATTGGCCTTGTCGCCGAGAGCAGTCTTGGTTCATCGATCGTAAATCTGCAACCGGGCGGCACGCGCGTTTCGGGCCTAAATATCCAAGCGGAAGCAGGTCGAACGATTGCCGCCATCGACCAGCTGATCGACAGCCTCGGCATCGGCGGCGTCAATCTGTTGTCGGGATCGTCCCGGCCACTGCGCGTACAGACGACGCAGTTCGGCGGACAACTGACCGTTGCGCCGCAACCGCTCGACTCTCGAAGTCTCGGCATCGACACCCTCGCGACGCTCTCACGTGAAGATGCGCAGATTGCCCTTGGCGCGGTCGATCAGGCGCGTGCTTCTGTCGTCAGCAGGATCGCCACCCTCGAAGCGCTCGAACGTTCGCTCGGTTTCGGCGGCGCCAGTGACCGCGGATTGTCGCGGGTAGTCACTGGCAGTGACGGATTGACCGGACGCGGCACCCTGGTCGACATCAGCATCTGAGCCGGATAGGCTCGCGCCCCGGCCACCCCTCCTGGAGGATGCAATGATTCGTTTCGCCACCGTCATGTTTTTTACTGTCGGCATCGTTGTCGCAGGTCTCGCCAGCACGCCGTATGCGTTCGCCGACGAACAGACCTATACGAAGGAAGAAATCCTGGCGAAAACCCGTGGTTTCTTCGGCGAAACCACCGAGGGTCTGGCAGAGGCCGTCGAAAAGGTCTTCGCCGATCACGGCCGTCCCAACGCCTATATCCTGGGCGAAGAAGTCAGCGGCGCTATCGGTGTTGGCCTGCGCTACGGTGAGGGTGACCTGTCATTGAAAGGCGGCGGCTCCGCCAAGGTTTTCTGGCAGGGCCCGTCGATCGGTTTTGATTTCGGTGGCAATGCGTCGAAAGTTTTTACGCTGGTCTATCATCTGCAGTCAGTCGACCAGATCTACCAGCGCATACCCGGCGTGGAGGGCACTGCCTACGTCGTCGCCGGCGTCGGCGTGAATTACCAACAGACCGGCAATCTGATCCTGGCGCCGATGCGCACCGGCCTCGGTCTACGCGGCGGCCTCAACATCGGTTATCTGCACTACAACCGGGAGCACTCCTGGCTTCCGTTCTGAGGCAGTCCGCAATCTTAGAAGTGATACGACAGGCTGATAATGCCGAAGCGGTCGGGTGTACGCTGGCCCTCGAATTCTCGCGTCCGAAGGACATGTGTGGCGGCGATACGGATGTCGTTGAAGACCACCGCCGCGCCGGTCTGAAAATCGCCGACGAAAGGTTTCCGGTCGACGCTGTGGCTATCGGTAAAGGTGTTCCCGTCCAAAAAGATATTGTGACCGACGGCATTCGCCTGCACACCCGCAAACAAATACCACGCAAAGTCCGTGTCCGGTTCGACCGCACCGGGACCGGAAAACGCAGGCCTGATCTGCGGCGGCCCGAAATCGGTTTCCAGATTTTCGCCGACCCTTACCGTGAACCCGACGTTTGCCAGCGTGAATACGTTGCCGAGACTGCCGCCCGCCTGGGGAATGAGATCGGCCTCGATACCGCCGACCTCGAATGCCGCAGGTCGCCATTTGCGCTCGAAGAACAAAGCCACAGCGGGCTCATCCTCCAGTTGGTTTTCCCAACCGTTGGAGCGAGATACGCCGATGATCTCGTGCCAACCGTTCTGCGTTTCGTCCGCAAAGGACGACGGTCCGACGACACCGAAGTTGAGCTCGACTGAATCGAGGGTCGTGTAGCGAAAACCGGTCTCCGTCTTCCAGTCTGCTTCCGCATAAAGCGATACGGCGCCGTACAGCCACCCGGCGTATGGGCGGTCATCTGCAATTAACTGGCGCGCTGATGTATCCTCGGGCGTAAACATGCTTTGACCGAGCGCAAATCCGATGCGGCCGCCGGACACGTCGGCCAGCGGATAAAGAAAATCAAGAGTATCGCGGACGATGTCGGGGCCGCCCGTTTCTTTGTCAGAAACCCAGGAGAGACGAAGTCCGTTGGTATAGTGGCGGTCAGTGTTGACGACCCGGTCGTTCTCGACAGTGACGGTCAGCGTGCCCGGTGGCAGGCCCGCCTCATCTTCAGCATCGGCGGCGCCAGCCTCGGACACAGCCACAGACATGGCGACGAACGCCACAATAGTGCGTATCGCGATCTGTCTCGAAATCTTGTTCATGAGCACGAGCATCCGGTGCTTCCGAGGGCAATACGGGGCCGGAACGAATGACCACCGAATCAGGCAGAAGTATGACAGCATTCTACCCTCCGTCGAGGGCCGCAACCGTGCTAAAGCCCAGTCTTGGCCTCTTCGTTGCCGAGGAAGCGCAGATACTGCGCCACGTAGTCGTAATTCGCCCGTTCTGAGAACGCATCCATCAATTGCTGCGTCACAGCGCCCGGGGCGCCGCCCGGGAAAGTGTGGCCGTCGATACTTCGCACCGGGCAGACACATAAGCTGGTCGACGTCAGAAACGCCTCATCCGCCGTCATCGCCGCATGCACGGATACGTCGCGCTCGATAACCGGAATCCCTTTTTCACGACAGATCGAAATAACCTCGGCGCGGCTAACCCCGGCGAGGATAAACTCTTCGGTCGGTGTAATCACCGTTCCGTTCTTGACGATAAACAGGTTGCAACCCGGCCCCTCGGCAAGATTGCCGTTGCGGTCGGGCATCAGCGCCCAGTTACCGGGGGCAATGGCATCGATCTCGCGCTGCGCCAGCATCATGTTCATGTAGTTGTTAGTCTTGGCATTGGGGCTGAGCGCCTTTGGATCGATCCGGGGGCGGTGAGAAATCGCCAGCGGCGCGCCTTCCGTAAAGAATCGCGCACGGGCGCGAAGCGGCAACGGTACGCACTCGACGACCACGGTCGGCCCCTCCTGCAACGGCGGTTCTCCATCGAACCCCATGACACCGCCACTGACCCGAATGGTGACCCACCAGTCCTCGCCTTCGCGGAGCGCCGCCGCATTCACATCGACGACCCGATTGACGACATCGGTCATACCGTCGGGCGTCATGCCGCAGTCGATGCGCACGTAGGTCAAGGTTTCGAACAGGCGGTCGATATGTTCCTTCATCCGGAAGACCTTGCCTCCGAACGTCCGTAACGTGTCGAAAATCGCATCGCCGTAAATAAAGCCCTTGTCGTGGACGCTGATCACCGCCTTGCTCTCGGGAATCAACGCACCATTGACGTAGGCAACCCGCTCCGTGGTGGTCATGGGCTACTCCGTAGATTTTGAATTTCGAGCGTAATAGACCCGATCGTGCTTGGTCCGGCAATGCCGAAGGCATCGTGATTCGATGGGGAATGACCCGGCTGATCAGGTGGAGGGGCTAGCCGACCGTGAAGTCGCTCGAATCCAGTTCCGCGACGTTGACGGAACCGAGGTCAACCTCCTGGTCGACCTGCTGATCGCCGTCCGCGTCGATTTCAAGCACCCGGCTTGCACTGTTGAAGCGTCCCGATGCTGCCCCGCCACCCGTGAAGGCCTGCGTCTCGTCGCCAACGAAATCGAACGAGGTAACGCCGGTGAACTCGATGGTATCATGCTTGTTGGACGTATTGTCGGCCTCGAAATCCTGGATGAAATCCCGGTTCCCCGCGCCGATACCGGACTCCTGGACCGAGAGATCGAAGACGAAGCGGTCGGAGCCGCCGTTACCCATCATGAAGTCGACGCCCTCGCCGCCGCGGATGATGTCCGAGCCGCCATCGCCCTGCAGGCGGTCGTTGCCGGCGCCGCCGTCGAGCAAATCGCCGCCACCGCCGCCGATCAATTCGTCGTTGCCGTCGCCGCCGAAAAGTTCGTCGGCGCCTTCCTGGCCAAACAACAGGTCGTTGCCAGTGCCGCCATACAGCGTATCCTTGCCCTCGGCCCCGATCAGAATATCGCGCCCGGCATCGCCAAAAAGCGTGTCGTTGCCGAGTTCGCCACGCAGCGTATCGTCTTCGTCGCCGCCACGAACAATGTCGTTGCCGTCACCGGCCAGAATACGGTCGTTACCGCCATCGCCGGTCAGGACGTCGTCGCCCGCACCGCCGAATATCTGGTCGTCCTGGTGGCCACCGAAGATTGTGTCGTCGTCGTCATCCCCGTAGAGCTCATCGCGATCGTCGCCACCGAAAATCAGATCCTTTCCGGCGCCGCCAAAGATGATGTCCTCGCCGGCACCGCCTTGAAGGTCGTCGTTGCCGTCGTCGCCATGGATCGTGTCATCGCCCGCGCCGCCGATTGCCACATCGCCGCCGGCACCGCCGAACAGGACATCGGCGCCCGCACCGCCGTCCAGCGTGTCGCTGCTACCGCCGCCGAAAATCTGGTCGTCGCCGTCGCCGCCATAGACGGTATCGACGCCATTGCCGCCGTCGATGACATCCGCGCCAAGACCACCGAGGATCGTGTCGGCGCCCGCATCGCCCATCAGATTGTCGTCGCCGTCGCCACCGTCGATAACATCGTCGCCAGCGCCGCCCGCCACCGTGTCGGCGCCGAGACCGGCGAGGACGGTGTCATTGCCCGCGCGGCCCTGAATGTTGTCGTCGCCCTCGCCGCCGTCGAGCGTATCGTCGCCGCCGCCGCCGTCGAGGGTATCGTTTCCGCCACCCCCCGTCAGACGATCCGCGCCCTCGTTGGCATCGAGCACATCGTCGCCGTCACCGCCGTCGAGCACGTTGTCGCCGCTGCCGCCGTTGAGGGTATCGTTTCCGCTACCGCCGTTAAGGGTGTCGTTCTCGTCGCCGCCCTTCAGCAGATCGTCGCCGTCGCCGCCGTCGAGCGTATCTTCGCCGGCGCTGCCGATCAGTTCGTCGTTACCAAGGCCGCCGATCAGCGTATCGCTGTCGTTACCGCCGGTAATGATGTCGTCGCCGTCACCACCGTCGATGGTATCGAAACCGCCGCCGCCGTTGATATCGTCATTGCCGAGGCCGCCAGCAATAATGTCGTCGCCACTACCGCCGTTGATGACATCGTCACCGTCACCGCCGTCGATATCGTCGTTTCCGCCGTTTCCGTCAATCGTGTCGTTACCAGCGCCGCCGATCACGACATCTGCCCCGCCGCCAGCGGTTACGATGTCGTCGCCGTCACCGGCATCAATGGTATCCGCGCCGCCGTCGCCATTGATGGTGTCGTTGCCGCCATTGCCCTCGATCGTATCCTTGCCAGCCCCACCGATAATAATGTCGTCGCCGTCGATGCTGACCGGCACGACAGCCGAGACGGTTGCGACGGTATCGGCCGTCGACTGGCTGCCGTCATCGACATCCGTATCAGTGGTTCGCGCCGTCACGTTCAGCGAAAAATCGGCAACGCCCGAGGACACCGTGATTGTCAGTCCTGCAAGCTCCGCCTGCGTCAACGCAATCGAACCGGGGCCGTTGTCCGCCCCTGCAGAGAACGTCACGCCTGCCGGAATGCCGTCGATGATGACGGACAGGGTCTCGGAACCGTCGACATCGGTGAGCGCGGCGGCAATCGCGAGTCCCGCGCTCAGCGACGCCGGCTGGCCGTCGCCGATCAATGTGTCAGCGCCCCCCGCGCCGTCGATGGTGTCGTTACCGCCGAATCCCTGCAACGTGTCCTTGCCGTCCGTACCGACCAGATTGTCGTCGCCGGCCGCGGAGTCGACGAGAGATATCTCGCCTACTGTCAGGCTGGCGGCATCGGCGACAGCGTCCACGGTGACCGCCTGCGAAACGACGGGTCCTTCGGTAACGAGGCCTGTAATCAGACTGGTCGCGGAGACGCTGATACCGAGATCGATGTCATCGCTTGCGTCCACCGGCGGTGTCAGAGTCAATCCGGCCAGATCGGCGCCGGCGAGCGTATAACTGCCACCCCCGTTGTCGGTACCGGCGGACAGCGTCGCACCTGCCGGCACGCCGGTAATCGTCACGCTGACATCGAACAGATCGGGAGCGTTCGTAACCGCCGCGCCGATCCCGAGCGTAATGGGAGTGTCTTCGTCGCCGGCAACCGGGTCGGCGGACACCGCAAACGCCGGTGTGAGGAAACCATCGACCTCTTCGCCGGTTTCGGAATCGATAATGGTCAGTTTGACCGCTTCGAAATTGCTGACCTCAAGGCCAAGCGCGGCGAATGACGCTGTGGGACCGGAATCGCTGTTTTCGTCTGCATTCGCAAGCACGAATGAGCTGAGCTGAACGAGGTCATCGACCACGGCCGGATCTGCGAGGTCATCCGTTTCCACGGTAATATCGAGCCGGTCGAAACCGAGACCGCCATCCGCCGTTTCACCGCCGGCATCGCCGAAGTCGAGTTTGACCTTGTCATCGCCCGCACCGCCGTCGATCGTATCGCTGCCGGCACCCCCGATCAGCGTATCGTCGCCGTTGCCGCCTTTCAGCGTGTCGTCGTTACCGCCGCCGCGCAGAACATCGTCACCGTTACCGCCTTTGAGAACGTCCTTGCCGCCGCGGCCCCAAAGCTTGTCGTCCCCGCCGTTTCCGAAGAGCTTGTCCCGCCCGGCGCCACCATCGAGTTCGTCCGCACCGCCGCGGCCGAACAGGCGGTCGTCGCCGACATCGCCAAAAAGCACATCGGCACCGCCGCCGCCATCGAGCGTATCGTCGCCGGCGCCGCCCAGCAGGGTGTCCTTGCCGCCGCCACCGTCAAGCGTATCGTCACCGTCATCGCCAGACAGTGTGTCCCTGCCCTTCCCGCCATCGAGGACGTCGTCGCCGACACCGCCTGAAAGCGTGTCCTTACCGTCGCCGCCATCCAGCGTGTCGTCGCCGAACCCGCCGATGAGCTCGTCCTTGCCGTCGCCGCCGATCAGCACGTCGTTATCGCTGGCGACCTCCTGAACCGTCTCGACAACCGGCGCGAACGTGACATCCAGAACGACGTCGTTGAAATCTTCATCGCTGCTCGGCCGATACCAACTGCCGGTGCCGATCGGAAGATCTTCGAAGGCGATGCGCAGGTTGCCCGCCGGCGAGAGCGAGCTCTTCACGTGAACAGCATCATCGCCGTTAAGCTGCAGGTTATCGTCCCCGGCGGCGGAATGAAAAACATCGCCGCGCACGTCGCGCTCCCGACCGCGGCTATCGATGAAAACCAGTTCCGGCTCGTCGCTATCGATCGTCGCAAGAGATCCGTCGGCATCGCGGAACTCGAAATGCCCCGATTTACGGAACGCCTCGTAATTCTTGTAGGCGCCGTTGGCGATCAGGAAAACGCCGAAACTGTCTCCCGCCGATAGATCGAGGTCGACCGACGTACCCGGTTTGGTACCGCCCCAAAAGCGCGTGATCGAGGCATCCCTGAAGACGATCTCGACGTCGGAAATCGTGCCGTCGTCGGCGATCTTGTAGACGCCGATCGTGTTGTGAAAACCGGCCTCTTCACCGACGAACGTCACCGAGACCGGGTGATCCTTGGCCAAAGTGAAATGCGCCGGATCGACGCCGAGCTGCGGCGTCTCATCGAGGCCCGAAAGGTCATGCTCGATGGTGACGTCGCGGTCGACCAGAACCTCGCCCTCGGCGCCGCCGACGAGACGGTCGTCTCCGTCGCCGCCGATGAGGGTATCGTCGCCTGTGTTGCCGAAGATATCGTCGTCCAGATCGCCGCCTGTGACATGATCGTCGCCGCCCAGCGCATCGTAGGCCTCGCCCGAACCGTAGTCGGAATCGTCGACGGCTAGCGTTACGGTGTCATCGCCGTCGGTAAACAAGGGTGGATCCGGCAGGCGCACCACGCTGAGGTCGTCGAGATAACCGCCCCGGCCGTCATCGGCGCCGACGGCGCGGAATTCCAGCCGCGTAACATCGCCGGCGCCTTCGACCTCGTATGTGAATGTTTGCCAATTGACAGACCGGCCACCGTCCGCGGTGACCGTATCGATGACTTCGCCGTTCCAGATGACCTCGATCCCGTTCGAGCTCGCGCGGCTGTAGGGCGGCGGTGAATATTGAAACGAAATCTGGAACGTGCCGACGCCTTCGGTCGGGATATCCTGGTGTATGGCGCTGTTGGTGTCGCGCGCCCCGCTGCCGTCGAGTTCGATATAGCGGCGGCCGTCGGCAGACGGCAGCCAAGGATTGCCATGACGAACGTCTGGACCGGGGCCATCGCTCGTCTGCCAACCGACGAGTTCCGCCGAGCGGCCGAAGAAGCGCTTGAGGAAGCTCAGGAAATGGCCGCCTCCGTGCGAATAGGTCACATCCTCGAAGCTGCCGTTAACAACGAGGTTTTCACCGATTTCCGGTCCGCTCATGGTTGTTCCGTCCCGTTACTTGGGCGCGGCGCACGGCCGCGCTCAGCGCCTTACCCCCACATTTAGCCCAATCTTCGCCATAGCCCCGGGACGGAAACTCGGGCGACCGGTGTCCGGGTCATCCGATAGAAATCTCGCAGCGATTTCAAAGCCGTAGCAGGTTGGACGTTTTGATTGGGAGCATGGTTAACATCCGGACCTGACAGCAAGCTGACAAGCGCCTTTAACGTCATGAAAAACGATGATTTTTATCGCCGGAACAGCCCGCTTCTAACCCGTTCTCGCGAGAATCGAACGACCGTCAGGACGCGCAGTCGATACACAGTGCAACGTGGGGAATCGCATCGAGACGCGCTTCGTTGACCGGTTTGCCGCAAACGGTGCATTCGCCGTAGGTGCCGAGCTCGATGCGCCGAAGCGCTGCATCGATGGCACTGATTTCCTCCAGAGCCGCATTGCCAAGTCCCTCAAGCACCTCGTCCTCCTCGCGTTCGGTCGCGCGATCTTCATCGTCGCGCGACTCTGGCTCGCGCAGGGTCTGGTCGATTTCGACAACTTCGTTTTTCAGTTCCGCTCGCCGCGCTTCGAGGCGGGATTTCATCTCTGCGATAGACGGCATTCGTCTGCTCCAATCAATAAAAAACACCGACGCAGTGCCCCGTCCGCCGCATCGGAATTGGACTCATTCTAACCATAAGGTAATCCAACGCGTTGATTTGGGTCAATTTTCGACCACATGATCGTGGAATCAACGCTGAAAGATACCGACAAGTTCGACATGCGCGGCATGACGGAATTGATCGACCGGTGTGACGCCGGCCAACCGGTAGCCGCCATCGATCAGCATTTCGGCGTCGCGGGCGAACGTCACCGGATTGCACGAGACGCCGACGACAATCGGCACCTCACTCTCAGCGAGCGCCGCCGCCTGCACCTCGGCCCCGGTGCGCGGTGGATCAAAAACCACGGCAGCCATATCAATCAGTTCGTCAGCTTGCAGCGGCTGATCGTACAGGTCGCGCCGTTCGACTCGAATTGGCTTCAGGCCGCTGGTCATGCGGGCGGCATGGTCGAGAGCGGCAAGCGCCGGACGGTCGCTGTCCATGGCAACAACGGGTTGGCGGGCGGCAAGGCGCAGCGCGAATGGTCCGACACCGCAAAACAGATCGGCGACGAGACCATCTGTCGGCACCGCACCCAATACGAGGCTCGCCAGCACGGCTTCCCCGTCGGCGGTGGCCTGCAGGAACCCACCGGGCGGCGGCATCAGCGTGATCCCGTCCATCCGCAGAACGGGCGTACGCCGTTCGGCAAGCGGTTCGCCGTTCACGGTAAGGCGTGCGAAATCGCTGGCTGCAGCCCACGCCGCAAGGGCCTCGTGTTCGGCGAGTCCCATATCGCCAAGGCCTCGTACATCGACATCGAGACCCGTATCGGTTGCCGTCAGGCGGATATCGAGGTCACGCCGGCGGTCGCCCACCGCGTCGGCGATCGCGCGGCAATGACGGAAGGCATCATGTAGATCGACCGCGAGCAGCGGACAGGCGTCGAGATTGACGACAGCGCGCCCGCGCCGCCGGTTGAAACCGGCAACGAGCCGTCCCCGCTCGCTGGTCACGTGTACGGTCAATCGCCGACGGCCGGCGCCATGGGCATCGACGAGACCGGCAACCGGCGCATCGATATCGCGATTTCGAAGCGCCGCCATGACAACGCCCCGTTTCCAATCCTTGTAGGTCTTGTCGGTCGCGTGTTGGACGGCGCAACCGCCGCAGTCGCCGAACTTCGGGCAATGCGGAGCAATTCGCTCGGGCGCTGCCTCTGTGATCTCGATCAGCTCGCCACGATCGCCGCGAACTTCAGCTTCGACGGTTTCGCCGGCCAGCGTGTAGGGTATATAGACCGCACGTCCGTCGATATCGGCGATTCCGTCGCCCTGGTGACCGAGGCGATTGATGCGGCACTTGATCTGCCGCGTCGGCGGGGAACGGCGCGTGTGGCCGTGCGAGCGGCGATTGCGGGTTCGTGCCATGACGGCGGTTCAAAGCGCCCGCAAATGGCGGGGCCTCAGCATATCCGCGCGGACTGCGGCCTCATGCACGATGGCGAGCAGCTTGTCGCGATCCTTCGGCAGCGTTCCCGCGAGCGGCAGACAGTTCGATGCGTGGTTCGAACGGAAAATGACCGGTTTCGGAGGGTCAAGTCGCTCAAGGAACCGCGCCTGTTCGGTGAGGATCCCGGCGTCGTCCTGAAATGTGAAAGGCCCGCGTTGCGCCGCCATGAACTTGTCGTAGGTGTTGCCCTCGAGTGTCAGTTGCAGGGTCGAGAGATATGTCGGCGGGTGGCCGTTGATCAGATCCGCCGTGGCCTCGATGTGGTCGCGCCAGCGTTCCCGACCGGCGAGGCCGAGAATGACGGTGGCCGAGACCTTGAGGCCGGCTGCCGCGGCATTGTCGAGCGCCATGGCATGGGTCCTGGCCGACGCGCCCTTGACCACGTCGCGCAGCACCGCCGTCGCGCCCGACTCGATCCCGACATAGACGAGGTTTAGCTTGCGGTCGCGGAGTTCGGCCAGTTCCTCGACCGACTTGTCGATCAGGTTCTTGGGTGTCGCATAGGCCGAGACGCGCGCAAGCTGCGGCAACGTCTCATCGAGTTTGTCGAGAATGATGCGGAGGTCGTCCATCGGCAGCGTCATGGCGTCACCGTCGGCAAGAAACACGCGGTTCGCATCCGGCCACATCGCCGCCGCGCGCTCGATATCGGCGAACACGTCGACCGTCGGCCGGGCGCGGAAGGACTTCGTCTTGTACATGTTGCAGAATGTGCAGTAGTTCGCCGAACAGCCGAGCGTCGCCTGGATAATCAGGTTGTTGCCTTCGCTCGGCGGGCGATACAGCGGCATATCGTAGTTCAGCATCATGGTCCCTTGTTTTCCGGGCACGCCCCGACCGACGATCACATAGCGGATTTACCGAAGAATTGGTAGCGGAGGTGCGTTACATCCACTATCGCGGACTATGCCCTTGTTTCCGAAACAAGCGTCTATCGTATTGCAAGTCTGACCGACAAGGGGAACCTACCGGTTTCGGATATCGCGGTCGGGCCGGATGCCGCAAAAAAGCGGATACTCCATCAAGACATCGACTATGTTGATCGTCATTCGCCGAACGCGTCCGCAGTCAGGAGACACTCGGGTGAGCAACAACTCTGAACAGCCCCTTTTCAGTTTCGCCATTGTGGCGGATACACATCTTACCCAGGAAGAGAACCTGAGCTTCGAGAGCGGAGACACATACGGCAGCAAGCTCTCGGCGACGTACGGCGACCTGATTGCCCGCGTGAACGCCATGAACCCGGCGTTCGTCGTTCACCTGGGCGACATCACGGACCCCGTTCCCGTCTCGCCCGATTTCGTCGATGCCGCACAGTTGTTTCACGGCGCATCGGATGTCTTCGATGTGCCCTACTACCTGGTGCCCGGCAATCACGATATCGGCGAAAAAATTCACCCGGCCCTACCGAAGATCGATGACACGGTTTCCATAACGAAACGCGCCATCGATCAGTACGAGCAGCACTTCGGGCAGCAAAGATACAGCTTCGAACATGGCGGCTGTCTGTTCCTGGTGATCAACACCATGCTGATCAATTCGGGCCTGGCGGACGAGCAGGAACAATGGGACTGGCTGGAAAAGGTGCTGTCGGACAACGCCGGCAAACGGATGTTCGTCTTCGCCCACTATCCGCTCTATCTGTCAGCGAGAAACGAACCGGACTTTTACGACAATATCGACGAGCCGGGTCGGTCCGATCTGATTGCGTTACTCGCTCAATACACGGTCGAAGGCTATTACGCCGGGCACGTCCACAACTTCTTCTACAACAACCTGAACGGCATGCATCAGTTCGTGCTGCCGTCGACGGGCATCATCCGCACCGATTACATGGAGTTCTTCCGCACCACACCGACACGCGAAATGGGCCGGTTCGATCCTGCCAAGCTCGGGTTTTTCTGGGTCGATGTGTACGCAGACCGTCACGTGCCGTACATGATCCGCGCCGGTGACGACCTGCCCTATCGAACCCATTCCTGGGCCGCCGCCGGTCCCTCCGTCGCCCTCGATTTGCGAATGCCGTGGTGCGACGAAGCGGATATCCCCTCGGCGTGGGGTCTGGAGATTTTTGAACGAAAAGCCGTACGCAACGACTATCCGCTTGCCGCAATTTGGGAAATGGGCGTTGCAGATCTGCGGATCCCCGTCTCCGACCTTCTGGACCCCCGAATATCCGGCCGGGTCAGGGAATTGGCCGCGCTCGGGCACCGGTTCACCGTCGTCATGATGGGTTTGCCGAATGTCGAGCGTCGGGCCGCACTGACGGAACATTCGGCCGGGATCAAGGCGATCGAAGTGGTCGCTCTGTTCGACCAATGGCCGGAATTCGCTGACCGCCTGCGAAAAATGCGCCAGGAATCGGATTTTGAGATCTACCTGCATGCGGTCCGCCCCGAAGTCGAGGGCTGGACCACTCATCACGGCATGCATGCAGACCTGACGGATGAAGTCGAGCGGGTCCTGCACCTGGCCTGCATGCCGGAATCCGTCGACGGGTTCGTTTTCGGCATCCGGCGCGAGACGACCCCGTTCGACGGCTATACGGCCGTTCGGCAATGCCTGGCCGGAACAGACTACAAACCCCTGCTGCATGTGCCGTGCGTCCAGATGTTCTGGGCCAGGGCGTCCAGCGATTTGACGGCCAGGACAGATGAACTCGCCCGTGTCGCGGAGACGGCCCTGCTGGCACGGGCGTATCCGGACCTGTCTTTCGTTATCGACAACTTCGTCGAACTCGACCGCGGTTATTGTATCTGCCGGGGATTGGTCGACAGGCTTTACAATCCGAAAGACGGGAGCCGGGTCGTCGCCGGCCTGAACGCCCTTCTGCCGCAAAAAATCAGTAATCTGAAGGCCCGGCAGATCGCTGGCAACCGCGTCCTCTCCGCCGAGAGCGACAACGGCGAGATTCTCCTGATCCTGCCGACAGGGTCCTCGGTGTCGGGCGAGGCGATCGACACGTTGCCCAACGGCACAGCCAGCAAAACCGGCACGTTGATCGACCTTGCCAGTGGCAAACAGAATGGTGTGGCTCTCGGGGATTTGATGACTGCGCAGGTGGGCGAGAAATCGATGCAGGGTCCGGCGCTGTTCCTAACCGAGGGCTAGCGTACCGCGGTCGATGGCGCACCCGCCCGCACCCTCGGCCATCAAAAAAGCCCCCATGCGGGGGCTGTTTGATGGTAGCGGAGGAGGGACTCGAACCCCCGACACGCGGATTATGATCGAGCCTTGGAGTCTCAGGTTGAAAGACCTGCCCCTAACAATCCGACTCGAAAGATCAAGGTTTTCATTAGATTAGGCGGCCTACCTCCTTAGTTTCCGCTACATGACATGCCAATTTGGAACACCATTTTCAGTTGCCCTAACGTTACCCCGCAAAGCGCCAGCGAGCGCAATCGTAAGAGCGAGACATGCGGGTTAAACTCACAGCCAAGACCGTCGAGAACGCAAGGCCCCCTGAACGCGGACGCGAACAGCTTTGGGACGCGACCTTGCCGGGGTTCGGCCTGCGGATCACGGACAAGGGCAAGAAGTCGTGGGTTTTGATGTACCGCATCCGTGGCCGTCAGCGACGGCTGACCATCGGAAGCTATCCGGCCTTCTCCTTGTCCGAAGCCCGTGAAGAAGCAAGGGCGGCACTACGTGATTTGGAACGCGGCAACGACCCGGTCGAAGGAAAGCTGGCTGCGAAGCGAAAGCCCCCTACTCTCTTTTCAGAGTCCGTCGATCAGTTCATCGAACTCTACGCCAAGCCCAAAAACAGAGGCTGGAAAGAAACGCACCGTCTGCTCAAGAACAACGTTGAGCCACACTTCCGATACCTGAGTATCGAGGACGTCACCCGGCATCACGTAATCGATGTGCTCGACAGCGTGGTGGCGCGAGGCGCTCCCATTCAGGCGAACCGGACGCTCGCGGCTCTGAGGAAACTCTACAACTGGTCAATGGATCGCGGCCTGATCGAGCATAACCCGGTTAACGGTCTCAAGCCACCCGGCAAGGAGATCGCTCGGGATCGGGTTCTGACCGATGATGAGATAGTGAAAGTGTGGTCAGTTTGGGATGAATTAGAATGGCCTTTCGGCCCGATGTTCAAGCTCCTGCTCGTCACGGGGCAGCGCCGAAGCGAGGTCGCCAGCATGAAGTGGTCGGATATCAACGGCGACACCTGGACGATCCCACGCGAGATCGCCAAGAACGACCGGACGCATGATGTGCCGCTTTCCCCTCTGGCGCTCGACATCATCAACAGCATTCCCCGGATCGACCGGCGAGACTACCTGTTCAGCACCAACGGACTGCGCCCTGCTTCCGGGTTCGGCAGGCCGAAGAAGAACACCGATACTTTGTCAGGTGTGAAGGACTGGCGTCTTCATGACCTCCGGCGCACGGCGGCCTCCGGCATGGCCCGCCTTGGCGTTGCCCCACACGTGGTGGAGAAGATCCTAAATCACTCGTCCGGCACCATTTCCGGCGTCGCCGCCGTGTATAATCGACATGGCTATGATGATGAGAAAAGGGAAGCTCTCGAAATGTGGGCACAGCAACTCGTATTCCTGATGAGAAAGAATGATGTGGTATAGCGCCGAAACTAGACGAGGCTTGTTCAATGCCATCAGGGCAAAGTTTCCCGAACGCGAACTGCCCTACACGCATGACCAGATGCGTAAGATCGGCAGTTGCGTCGGCGTTGATCACACGCTCGGCCTCTGGTGGCTTCGTATGGATCTGCGCGAAGTGGCCTACGAAACCTGGATGGCGCTCGCAACCGAAGGTGGTGTGCAGAAGTCGACGCGCCGCGACCTTATTGAAAACGACATCGTCAAGCCTGCCGATCAGCTGATCGCCGCTTTATCCGAGGCCAGAAAGATCGGAGCGACCGAGGCGTTCTGGCTTTCACAGTCATCGGAGAACTCCATCGACCTTTCCCGTTTGCATGGCGACCTCAGAAAGTTTCGGGATTGGGCCATCGCTGCGAAAGAAATTGCAATGGACGGGAGCGTTCCCAAAGGCATCACAGTCGTCCGGCAGGATTTCGTCAATCGTCTCTATTCATTGTTCAATACGATTGCTGAGAAAGATCCGACGCGAAACGTCGCCAGAGGTGAACGGCACTACGAAGTGAGCATGTTCTCTCGGTTAGTCGAATTGGTTGCAGAGCCTGTCTTCGAAATGCCGTACGACTTCTCGACGCAGATACGCGAAGCCCAAGATTTCCACAAGAGATGCCTGTTGGCGGCAGAACAAATGAAAGCGAAGAACCCATACTCTGAAAAAGATATGGAAAAAATTCGGCTGAAAATCAGCGGAAATCTTCCATAGCGATGAAATGACCTCATGAGGCGTTCCACCTACGCTCACTCCCGCTCGCAAAGTGACACATCGTCGTAACAGCAAAGGAGTAAGCCAACCATGGAACAGATTGAAGAACAGAACTTTCGGCTTCTGTCGAGAGATGGCCTCAGAGAGCTAGGCATTGATTATTGCAACGTTCATCTACTCAGGCTTGAGCGCGCCGGTCGTTTCCCTCAGCGCATTCGGTTATCGGCTTACCGGGTGATGTGGTCAGAAAGCGAGGTCAAAAACTGGCTTCGTGACCGCCTGAACGAACGCGGTTAAGCCAGCATGGGACCCCTTCTCTATCGACAGCAGAAGTGTGTCTGCGCCAGTGAGACGACCGCCTGTCTCGGGAGACTTGCATCGTGACGATCAAGACCTCTCCCAAGGCGTTTGTGGACACGATCTGGTCATGCCACCGCCAAGGCGCATGGCTATTCCTAGCAGCGAAACAAGGGCCGCGATGGATAGACTGCCCGATCAGGAATGATGAGCAACGCGACGACAACGTTCGGAAGTTCCTGAAACAACACTCAGCCCGACATTGGGACTTGTACTTCTGTCCCAATGCCTTTGCTTCACCGAAGCGAAAAGCAACGGAGGCCCTCAATACGCCGTATGGATGGTGCGACATAGATGAGGCTGACCCTCAGTCATTCATCCCTTCCCCCGGTGTGGTGTGGCAATCCTCGCCCGGACGGCATCAAGGAGTGTGGCGGTTCAAGAAGCGTCTGCGTCCAAAACGCGCCGAGCGAGTGTCAAAGTATCTGGCATACAAATTCGGCGGAGACTCTAACGGCTGGTCGGTAACCAAGTACCTCCGTATCCCTGGGACCTATAACCACAAAAGGGACGGCAAACCGCCAAAGGTCGCTTTAATCAGGTGCGACCTCACGCCGATTGACCCGACGCTTCTGCTCAAGCTCGCACCCAAGATCAAGACCGCAAGCCATGTTGTGGATGGCGGAGACTTCGATCTCAATCGCGACGCGAAAGCACTGCTCAAAAAATACCGAAAACAGATCAGGCACAGCAAGGCTCGGACAATGCTGCACCACCGGAAAGCTTTTGCACCAGATCGCTCGGCCCAAGTGTTCATCATCATGAAGGGGCTCTATGAGGCCGGAGTGCCCTGGTCTGACATCGCCTGCATGATCTGGCACAGCCCCTACTTCCGATCAAAACACGGAACCAACACCTGCGCACTGGAAGCGGAAATCCAACGCGCGATGAACAAGTTCGAAACTGGAGATGAAAATTGAGAAGTCGAAAAAGAGAGGACTTTCGGAGCCTCGACAACTACGAACCTGCCGACGCTCGGTTCCTCTGGAAGCCTTACATTCCACTAGGCAAGGTCACATTGATTGAGGGCGACCCCGGCCTCGGCAAGTCTTGGTTGACCATGTACATCGCGTCCTGCGTGTCGACCGGTGATCCACTACCCGGCCAGGATAAGACGCTACATGGACCGGTACTGCTGCTAAGTGCCGAGGACGATCCGAACATCACTATGAGACCACGGCTCGACGCGCTGGCTGGCGATCCATCGCAAGTGTTTATCGCCACCAAGCATTTCACATTCGATGAGGCCGGATTGAAGCGACTGAGGTTCGCCGTCAGAAAGCATCGACCGAAGGTGGTCATTATCGATCCCATCGTCGCGTACATTGGTAGCGATGTAGACTTGCATCGGGCAAACGAGACCCGTCAGCTATTCACGAAACTAAGCGAGACTGCCGAGAAGTATGACTGTGCCATCGTCGTTGTGAGGCACTTGCGAAAAGCTGGCGGCGACAACGCAGCCCATCTCGGTCTCGGCTCCATCGACATCATTGCGGCAGTGCGATCTACGCTTCTTATTGGCAAGGATTACGAAGATCCAACGCGACGTTGCCTTATCCACCATAAGGCCAATATCTCGGAGCACGGCAAGACCCTGATCTATCGGATCGTCAAATCGCCAGAACGCCCCGGTGCAAGGTTCGAGTGGGTTGGCGAGGCTGACTACGGTATCGATGCTTACATGGCACAACGGGGCCGAGATCGCGGCCCACCCGACGACAAGCGCCAAATGGCAGCCGCGCTATTGACCAAACTCCTCGAAACAGGACCACGCCCCGCCGCTGAGATCGAAGAACTCGCCGAGGCGGCCAACATATCGGGCAGCACTTTGAAGCGGGCGAAGAAAGAACTCGCGATTAAGTCCAAGAAAAAGGGCGATACGTGGATCTGGCGCATGCCTTGACGACCAAGGGGGTCACAATCCGACCGTGTACAAATAGTGACCCCCTTCCCCCGGGAAAGCGACGCCAGCCAAGGCTGTCATAATTCCTTCGTTGTCGATTTGTGATAGCCTTCACCGACTCCATAAAACCATATGGATTGAGTAGCGCCGCGAACGCCGCATCTGCGCCGCATCTTTGAGCGCTGACGCCGCCTAATCGATTGACGAGCGGAACTCCCCGGCGAACGACTCTCACCCCCTGTGCGATGGCCTCAGGACCTCAACGATCGTCACGTAGCTTCCGGGTATTGCAGACTGGCGTATCACTCCACTTTGCGTGGTAATCGCGCAGCATCTCATAGACGCAATCCCGCACCACATCGAAGATGTCCTTCCGGAACGTTATTTTGGTGAATGCGAAGTAGAGGCCTCGCGTATCACCCTTGAACTCTCTAAAATAAGTCTGCCCTCCACTCGCACGTTTTCGTCCGGTCGTCGCCGAAGCATTGAAATCGCCCAATCTCTTTCTGATCGAGCTAGTCTGGCCGTAAGACCCGCCAACAAAAACGACCTCTTTCTTGATATGGCTGGCCGGATTTCTCGGCCGTGTAGAAAACCGAGCGATGATGAAAACGCCATTGCTATTGGCTTCCGGCACATCGCGCAGTTGCTCCCACGGGTACCATCGTGAAAACGTCCACTTCCGCATCATGCTCCCTCACCAGACTCCGCCCAAGGCATCGCGGTCAGCATACGTGACGCGAACTACTGCCGCTAGGGTCGGTTAAAGTGCCCGGAATTGGGTTCGATTTTGAGCCTGATGTTTCGCCCGAGACGCGCGCTTCGGATTTGCGGGCGGATGATACCGGTCAGAATGACAACACCGCTGTGCGGGGCTCCTAGGCGGTCGAATGCCGAAACACTGACTTTTTATCAGACTACTTTCGGCGATAGACCGGCGAAAACGTTGAGCTTCCGTTTGAGGTCACTGCATCCGGGTAACGCTCGGGTCACTGGCAAGACGAGTACAATCTATACCGCCACATCAGAACTAGGCCGATGCGCTCGTTGATGCTACTTTTTTCCACTAATCCGAGTTTTCTCTAGATCAAGGTAATACATCTGAGCGATGGCAAGAGTTGAAGCAATATTTCAGCCGCTGCACCCCGGCCATATTCATGCGGACATCTTGAATGATGTCTTAGCACTCGGATGGCCCAACCGGTTTATACTTTCTTCGGCTTTCGTTAATTCTGCCGGGGCTGTGGTTATATCGAACCGACTAAGGGCAATCGCAGCCAATACGACGATCTATATTGGTGTTCGCAATGGGTCATCAACTGCTCAAGGCATTGCGGCTCTGATTGCGACGGGCGCACGGGTATTCGCCGTAGATACCGCGACACGTTATCGTATCTTCCATCCAAAAATTTTCGTAGCGAGGGATGACAACCAAGCTGAGGTGATAATTGGAAGCGCAAACCTCACCCATGCTGGTCTTCACAACAATATTGAGGGCGGCGCTCGACTCCATTTGGATCTAAATGATCCAGAGGATTTGGTTTTCCTTCAAGGATTTGAGGACCAGCTAGATCAACTGCCTCTAGATCACCCTAATCACTGTTATGAAATCTCAGGCGGCCGAGAAGTCATCAATATGATGAGGGAAGGTCTGCTTGAGGATGAGCGGGACCAGAAGACGTCGACGGTTTCCGGCAAGGGCTCCAGCAAAGCGCCGAAGCCCAAACTAAATCTACCCTACAAGGCACCTAGTCCATCAAGAACTAGAAAGAAACGCGCTCATCCTGCCGCAGCACCCGCAGCACCCGGTCCTCTTCCGTCAGGACACGTTCCTCATTTCGGCGCATTGGTCTGGAGAAAGCCCAACTTGCCAAGAGGGGACGTGCAGCTACTGCAACACGGTCACTCTTCTGGTGTGCTACGCCTGACGCAGGCCCACTTCAAGATGGGCGGCGCAACGATCAATCAAACAACATACTTCCGACATGACGTGTTTGGTGGGCTCAACTGGACTATCGACCCGGGGGACCCTGGGAAGGAAGTTGCACAAGGGCTGTTCTCAGTGGTCGTCGAGGGCGTTTACGTCGGAGACTTCTCTTTGAAGTTGAGTCACAAAGGTGATTGGGAAGCGGGTCAAGGCAACTATACCACTGGCTTGCACTGGGGAGATGCAAAACCCTTCATTAGTAAGGAAGGCCTGATTGGTCGCGACCTTCAACTCTACGAGCCAGCGGTCCCGAACGGGGCATTCATCATTGAAATCGACTAGGGTTATGCTCGCTGCCTTCGACGACGAAGTCTAAGCATTGCTTTGTTAAGTATGCGCTGATCTTTGGCACTTAGGCCCAACTCCGAGAGTATTCTACGATCTTGTTGTTTGATTACTTGATCAACGGACTCACCCGCTCTCCACAGATTGTCTAGAGCTGTAAACTCGGCCCTACCGCATGAAGATAGTGGGACTAGAACTCTTTCAATCTCCGACGGCACCAACTCTATCACACCACCCCCATAGTGGCGCCCCTCCAGCTCCGCAGATAGTGCTGTCAATGAATTCACAAAATTACCTACCAGTTTGCAGGCATCTCTCTTGAACCCTTTATTCATTCGAATTCGATACGCGGTATCGGTGGTATAGGCCTTCGCCTCATTCAAGATTAGGCGAGGTACATCGTGGGCTCTTTTCAACATCGAGACATCAGAAGCCCAAACAGACGGCACAACATACCAAGGCTTCCTAATTCGGCACTTGTAGCGTTCTTGAAGCCCGAGTTCTTCGCCAAGGGCAATGTATGATTGAGCCCCCTTCGGTAACTTCTCGACTCTTTCTCGTGGAAAATGAATGAACCTTGTCGGCAAGCCAGATTTCTCGTTGTTCTCAATATCCGATGATCGGATTGAAATCCCTTTAACGTGGGAACTTCTTCCAAACATAGGATGTGCGAATTCGTCGAGTTCATACTGATCAATGATCGCTTGGGTCACGAGAAAGAACTTGTTGGCACCAGTTACAATCCCAACGTCAACGGAAGCGACCTCAGAAAATCGAAACACACCCTTCGTCGATTTCGCTTTATCATAGACATCTTGTTCTTCAGCAGTAAGGAGCCCCTCCATCCATTTGTGCTGAGCATCTCGCGTGGGTTGATAAGAGATACTGTCGATGAACTGGGAAACGTGGCCATTCACTAGGTCAGTATTTGACGCGCTTGGGAAGGCGATCTGACATCGCTCGGTACAGTCCTCACTCCGCTTCTCACACAGAAGAAGCACCACCCCTTGAAGAACAGTTTCGGAAAATAGCTCTTCTAAGTGTACGACCGCGATTTTTGAGCAATTCTCTTCGAGAAATGTCCTAAGTGAACCAGCATGTAGCACATGCATGATCTCGGCTGGAATGACCATTCCAAGCCGCCCCTTAGGTCTCAGCATCCTTAGGCTCTGTAGCACGAACGGAACCCAGGCATTAGTATGCCGTGTAAAGTTCAGACCAGCGTCAGAGAAGATTTTTTCGGTTAATCGCTGATGTTCACTATCAAGATACTGATAGCGAATGAATGGCGGATTGCCGATCACGGCGTCGAACTGATCACCGCTCGCCAATGCAGATACTGAGTACTTTAGAAAATCGTCTTCCAGAAAATCCGCAGTGCCAGAACCAAACTGTTGGGCGCAAACACTTGCTCTAGCTTCCTTCAAAGCTTCCTTGTCGATGTCTATGCCGACAACACGCACGTGACGTCCCCACTCTTTCTCCGAACCTACCCGAAGGAGAGAACGGACTAGGGCTCCGTCGCCGCAACTAGGTTCCAAGACTAGTGAGGGCGCATCTTCCCCAATCCAGCTTGCGAGAAAATCGGCGAGAACCCGTGGAGTGTAATAAACACCGCCCAACTTCTGCTCAGACTCATACTCTTTAAAGTTCACTTTCTGTTCTTTTCACTCTAGATAATGTGGTTTTTCGACGCACTTATCCACAAATTGTAGTGATCCTAGTGGATCGACATCATCCACTAAAGAGCTATGTATCGCAACCTGTTGGTGAAACGCGGACAGGTCCTGTTTCGTGAGGAAGCTCGACAGCTACGCCAGTTTTCTCCTGACGAACTAAACCCACTCGTCTTATAGCGATTTGGTCTTCAACCAAGGAGAAAGACCATGACCGATAAGACCGAAACCATCATCGAACTGAAATCGCTCTGCGCCACCATGAAGATCGATCCACGCGACGCACGGGCGAAACTACGGCTCGCCGTCAAGGATACGAAGAAGTTCCCGGAACTCGCCAAGGCCTACAAGCCCCGCCAACCATGGCAGTGGGTCAAAGACTCTCCTGCACACAAGGAAGCGCAAAAGGCGCTCGCGCTCTAAACCACTGGAGCCCGCTCAACTGCCGGAGCGGGCTCTTTTGTGGGTAGCATGTCACCGATCAATCCTGCTGGATGATAACCTGTGTCGCGTCACCGTCGTCGCGGTACTGAGAGACACATGACCATAGGTCTCGCTTCTTCAGCTCGCGTATCCAGACAACTGGCAGTGAACTGATGATCTCGATCCGGGCACCTTCATCGCAGATGAACTGATCCGATTGCGCCGCTAAATCCTCAGCAGTCATCTGCTGCAACTCATTGACACGGACAACACCACAGCCGGTCAGGGTGATCACGATCAGGGCTAGTATGCCAAAGGTTCGAAGTCGGGGCGCTGTCCGCGTTTCCATGAATGTGTTCCCATCAACGCTTATTACAAGGGGGCAGAATTCCGTGGGCAATGGAAAAATCCCAAATCAGTTTGCGCTCGGTGAAGAGGATGAAGGCGTTCCGTACACTTGCTGGAGCGAACGGCGGAACCACGGCAACCGTGACTTTGAGATCGGGCCTGACACTGCCATTGGCGTCGCGATACGTGCGCCCACCCGAATGACCCTTCCGGCCTGAGGTGGCGGATCGATCAAAAAGGTTAAGCCGATCTTGTACCCCGTCCTGCCCACAGGACTGCCCGAAGTACACGATGTGACGGTTAAGCGGGTCTGCTGCACCCTCGGGCGGCTTCTTGAAATGAGCGAGTGCATATACGCCGGGCAGATGACAATTCGGTATCTGGTCGCGCTCATGCCAAGCGAACCAATCAGAGAACTCGATTGTCGGCGTCTCGGTCACTCAACCAACACCCGGAAACCAGAGCTTGCGGTACGCCCCCGCAAGTTGGCTTCACTTGATCCCTGGTGATCCGGGAGTTTGTAAACCGCACTGAGACGGTCCCTATGACCTTTAGGCCGAGGCCCTGGACATACGTCACAGGCCCCCGGACCGCAGTGGTCAAGGGTGGTTTAAGCGGTCCCACCAGACCGCTCAGTGCGGGGTTACAAAGCCCCAGAGCCGTGCGTACCGGCTCCGTCTACCTGTCTACTCTCAAACTCCTGAAAGAGCAAAGGTGGCGGCTTGGTTTTCGACGCACACTATTTTCTCAGTGTGGGAAAAAGTGCAGTGATTGTGATAGGTTTGCCGGATACTACCGGTGCGAGAGGGCATGATGGAACTCAAGAGGTTTGTATCGAGCAGTCTCCAGCAGATATTCGAAGGCATCGCCGAGGCACAAAAGAGTGTCCCCGACGGTGGCAAGATATGCCCCGTAATCAAGCGGCAAACTGGAATTGACAGCACACCGATGTCGACCGATGGAATACCCGTTGAGTTCTTTGAATTCGATGTTGCAGTAAGCGTAGACGAGTCTTCAGGCAAGGACGGATCGATCTCCATTGCATTTGGGGCCTTAAAACTCGGCGGAAGTGGCAATACTGCAACTGGCAACGAAACTGTCTCACGCATCAAGTTTCGCGTGCCGGTACAATTCCCCAAGGCATAACAGGATTTCGGAGGCGCAATGTTTGGGAACGTGATGAACAATCAGGCCATTTGCCAGGCCGTCAAGAACAAGAGCATCGAAATTAAGCCTTTCGATGAAAAGAGGCTAAAGACTTGCCACTACCCGCTGCATCCAGCGGGCTTGAAGCAGATTGGAGAGAACGGCACCGAGTCTCGCTTCTTCGACTTCTCCCCTCATGGCGACGATACTGTCGAACTTCCCCCAAAAAAGTACCTGATCGTCGAGATCCAAGAACGCCTATGTTTGGAGAAAGGCATTGTTGGCCGTTTCATACCCTCGTCATCGTTGATTGAACGAGGCATCCTCATGCTGGCTGGTCGATTAGAACATCCTTTCGGCGAGAAAGGAGAGAATGTACGATTTGGCATCTACAATTCACTCGACGTGCCCACGACATTGAGCAGTAAAGGTAATGTGGCCTACGTCGAGTTCGTCGATTTTCGCGGTCTCAACAATCTTCCTGTCGAGACGACCTTGGAAGAATTCGCTCTTTGGCAGGCGCGCCTCCGACGAGCAGCAGATGACGGCCCCAACTATGAGGAATAGTGCGAAATCATAAGCATTCTCTATTCTAGCCGTTGTTACCCCAACTGTTACCCCGAAACGAAAAACGCCCCAGCTCGACAGAGCTAAGGCATTGATAAATATGGTAGCGGAGGAGGGACTCGAACCCCCGACACGCGGATTATGATTCCGCTGCTCTAACCAGCTGAGCTACTCCGCCCCGAGGCATTGCCGTAGGACACCGGACATCGGAAACGCGGGCGTTTCGCGCCGGAAGGCCCGCTTCATAAGCCGCAAGCCGAAGCCTGTCAAGAACGCCGGTGAGTTGCGACACGGCCTGCCGGGCGTTGCCAACCGGCGGTGCGGGCGGCACACTCGCGCCATGACGCGCAAGACTGTCTCGATCCCGCTTCCGACCGTCGCGCCGGGCACCCGGCGCACGCTCACCGTGCACCGTTGGGGCACCCCCGGCGCCCGGCCCAAAGTCTATTTGCACGCCGCACTGCACGCTGACGAGTGGCCGGGTCTCCTGACCCTCGACCACCTCGGCCGTGAACTCGACAGGCTCGATGCCGAGGGCCGCATCGCGGGCGAAATCGTCGCGCTGCCTTACGCCAACCCCATCGGCCTCGACCAGTCCGTCAACGAGCGCGTGCTCGGCCGCTTTTCACTGAGCGACGGGCTCGGCAATTTCAACCGGGCATGGCCCGATCTGGCGCCGGACATTGCGGACGCCATTCGGGACAAGACCGGCGACGACGCGGCAACCAACGTCGCCCTGATGCGCGACGCCCTACGGGACGCCGTCGCGGCCCTGCCCGACGATACCGAACAACAGGCCCACCGAAAGGCGTTGCTCGGCCTTTCGGTCGATGCCGACATGGTTCTCGATCTACACTGCGACTGGCGCGCAACGTTGCACCTCTACGCCAACCGCGATCACCTCGAAACCGTCGTCGAGCTTGGCCGCGACATGGCGGTCCCGGTCGTCCTCGTCGAAGACGACGTCGACGAATTGCCGTTCGACGACGCCAATGCGGCGCCCTGGCGGCGCGTTCGCGAACGACTCGAGCTCGATCGCGAGCAACTGCCGTCGGCGTGCTTCGCAGTGACCGTGGAATTGCGTGGTCAGGGCGACGTGCGTGACGACCTCGCGGCGGCTGATGCCGCCAACCTACTCCGGTTCCTGATCCGCCGCGGCGCCGTGCAGGGCGACGCCGGCCCCCTGCCCCCGGAGATCAATCCGCCGTTTCCACTCGACCGGACCGAACCGCTGCAGGCGCCGGCGGCCGGTCTGGTGGTGTGGCATTTCGATGTCGGCGACCGGATCGCGGCCGGCGACACGGTGGCGGAACTCGTCGACCTCGCGGCCCCGGACACGCCCCGCCTGCCGGTCGTCGCCCGTCAGTCAGGCATCCTGTTTTCCGCTCATGTCGACGCCCTGCAACGACCGGGCGCACGCATCGGCAAGATCGCCGGGCACGATCCGTTCGAGCGCCCGGCGGGCAGCTCGGCGCTTTCCAATCGCTGAGCGGACTAAGCGTCGCCCTTTTCGCTGCTCCGGGTTGCGCCTGCGCTGTCCAGTCGATCATACGGCGCGGCATCGCCGGCAAGTTTGACGGCGACCTGATTTCGCCCCCCGTTCTTTGCCCGATAGAGCGCCTCGTCGGCACGATTGACGACCTGGAACATTTCCTCATCGTCCGGGCTGGCGAGCGTCAGGCCGAGGCTGACCGTGAACGTGATGTCATGACCGTTGAAGGCGACCGGCGTATCTTCCAGCGCGGTCCGCAGTTTCTCGGCCGCGATCTGTGCGTTTTCGGCCGATGTCTCGGGCATCAGAATGGCGAACTCCTCGCCGCCGAGGCGACCGAGGACATCCGATTTCCGGATGTTGTCGATGCAGATTTGCGCGAGCCTGCGAATGACCTCGTCGCCGGCCGCATGCCCATAGGTATCGTTGATCTTCTTGAAGTTATCGATATCCAGCATGATGACCGACATGTCCGCGCCATAGCGGCGGAAGCGATTGAACTCGGATTCACTTTCGCGCAGAAAGCTGCGGCGGTTGTGGCAACCGGTCAGCGGATCGGTTCGGGCAAGGTCGATCAACTCCTTGGTCTGGTCGGCGATGCGGCGCATGATCGGCAGGATGACGAACACGACCAAGCCGCCGATGATCGCCACCATGATGCCTGACGTCGCCACGAGCGCGAGTTCGAGGCTCTCGACCTTGCTCCGCCCGTCGTCTTCCATCGCATCGACCAATCGCTCGATACCGGTGCTTAGGGCGCCGGCGGCCAGACCGCTGATTTCCGACATGGAATGCGAGTTTTCCAAATCGGCAGCCCACGGCTGTGACGTGATCTCGTTCACGGCAAAGAGAAAACGCCGCAGCGTTTCATCGAGAAAAATCGGATTGCCGAAGATGATCTGATCGATTTCGGCACTGTCGGGCATCGGCATGCCGGACGCCGGATCTCCCTCGGTCATCAGAACATGGTTGCGGTTCATATCCTGCGCCAGCGTCTCGATCCGCGTCCGCTTGGCGGCACGCACCTGCGCGTCGGTGCTGGCGGCGTATTCCTGGGCGAGTAGCGCGATGTTGAGCGACAGAGCGCGTTGCCGGTTGCCCAGTTGCGCGAAGTGAGCCACCGCCTGCTGGCGCGAGACGATGCGGTCGTTGATCACATAGGCGACGATCTCAAGCGCGGCGATGCCGAAGAAGCACAGCACCAGAATGATGGTGTAGCGGCGGGGGTCGACGTACGCACTCACCGGTTGGTTTTTTTGCATCGCGTTCATGCGGTCGCTTCGCGCGGTCGCAGGTGACCAAGCCAGCGCTGTTCCGCCCAGCGGAACCCCTTGGCGATCAGGTAGACGAGAATGGCGTAGAGTATGGCGGCGGTGATGAAACCTTCGTAGGCGAGATAGTAACGTCCGTTGAGCCAACGACCGACGCCGAGGATGTCCTGCAGCGTGATCGTGCTGGCAATCACCGAACCGTGCAGCATGAAAATGACCTCATTCGAATACGCCGGCAACGCACGGCGAAAGGCGCTCGGCAGGACGATGCGCCTGAGCATAGTGCCATGGCTCATGCCGGCGGCCTTGGCCGCTTCGACCTCGCCATGCGGCGTTGTCACGATGGCGCCGCGGAGAAACTCGGTCGTATAAGCCGCCGTATTGAGTGTGAACGCGATCAGCGCGCACCACCACGCACTCGACAGGATGTTGTCCCACAGAAAGCCGGACGAGCGCACCGCCTCGAACTGGCTGAGGCCGTAATAGATCAGATAGGTCTGCACCAGCAACGGTGTGCCACGGAACGTATAGGTGAAGCACCAGACGATCGGATTGAAGATCGGGTGCCGGTAGGCGCGCGCAATGGCTAGAGGAATGCAGAGCAATCCGCCGATGGCGAGCGCCAAGAACGTCAATTCCAGCGTCACCAGCGTGCCCCACAGGAAGCGGTCGAAGTTCTCGGCGATCAGCATGAAGTCGAGCGGCGAATAATTTTCCGAAACCAGCACCAGCCAGTCGAAAACTTCGGTCTCCGTCGTGCCGTTTTCAGCCGACATGTCAGGCTCGCCTCACGCCGGCGCTGTATTTTCGATCGATCCAGCGCAGACCGACGTCGGAAATCGCCGTCAAGATCAGATAGATGACCAGCACGGCGAACATGAATGTGAACAATTCGCGCGTCGAACGGCCGGCGACGAAGCCGTTATAGACGACATCCTGCAGACCGATGACCGATACGAGAGCCGTGGCCTTGATCAGGACAAGCCAGTTGTTGGCGAAACTCGGCAAGGCATAGCGCACCATGAGCGGCCAGATTACGCGCCGGAAGATCAATGCCGGCGACATGCCGTAGGCGACCGCGGCTTCGATTTGACCCCGCGGAATGGCCAGAATAGCGCCACGAAACGTCTCGGTCATGTAGGCGCCGTAGACGAAACCGAGGGTAAATGCGCCGGCGGTAAACTGGTTGATCTCGACGTAATCCCAGAGGCCGAGCGCGTAGCCGAAGTCGTTGATCAGTTGCTGGCCGCCGTAAAAAACCAGAAGCATCAACACGAGGTCCGGAACGCCCCGGATCAATGTCGTGTAAATCCCGGCAGCACGTTGCGCGGCTTTGGATTTGGAGAGCTTCGCCCAGGCGCCGAGAAGCCCGAGCACGACGGCGACGACGACGGACGCCAGCGCAAGCTGAACGGTCACGAGCGTACCGTCCCAGAGTTGCCCCCGGTATTCCCAAAGAACGTCCATGCCGCTCCCGTCCTCGGACAGAAACCGGGACCGGCTGGTGCCGGTCCCGATCTCCGGTCATGTACGGATCAGGTGCCCGCGCCGTAGATGTCGAAGTCGAAGTACTTCGCGTTGATCTCGGCGTAGCTACCGTCGGCGCGGATGGCCTGGATCGCGTTGTTGAACGCCGCGATCAACTCCGAATTGCCCTTGCGGACGGCAATGCCGGCGCCTTCACCGTGGCACTCAAGATCGTACTGATCGCCGCCGAGGAAGGCATAGCCTTCGCCGGCATCGGTCTCGAGGAAGCCCTCGAGCGCCTGGATAGAATCCGAAATCTGCGCATCGATCCGGCCGGCTGCAAGATCCTGAAAAACCTCTTCCTGGGTCGGATAGAGCTTCAACTCGGCGTCCGGGAACGCCTTCTCCATGTAGCACTGGTGAGTCGTACCGCGCTGCACACCGACGACCTTGCCGGAGAGGCCCGCAGCCGTCGCATCGAATCCGGCGTCAGCCGCGGCGACGAACTTGGCCGGCGTATTGTAGTAGGCGTTGGTAAAGTCGACCTTCTTCTTGCGCTCTTCGGTGATCGACATCGACGCGATGATGGCGTCGTACTTGCGGTTCAGCAGCGCCGGGATGATGCCGTCCCAGTCCTGCTCGATCAGTTCGCATTCGACGCCCATCTTTTCGCACAGCGCCCAGGCAATATCGATATCGAAGCCCTTCAACGTGCCGTCGGCTTCCTTCCACGAGAACGGCGGGTAAGCGCCTTCGACGCCGATCCGCAGCTTTTCAGCGGCGTCCGCACCGGCAACGCCGAGCGCGAGAACCGCGGCAAAGGCCGTGGCCATCAGTTTCTTGAACATATCTTACCTCCCAAGGTTTGGTCTGTGGCTTGTTTCAAGCCGGTTGAACGGTATCCGTCTGGGTTTTCGACAGGAACTTTCGGAACCTGTCCGAGTTCGGGTTCTTAAAGATGTCGTTAGGATTGCCCTGCTCCTCGATCAATCCCGCATGCAGGAAGATCACCTCCGACGAAACATCCCTGGCGAACGCCATTTCGTGGGTCACCACGATCATGGTGCGGCCCTCGTCCGCCAAATCGCGCATGACTTTCAGGACCTCGCCCACAAGTTCGGGGTCGAGCGCGGACGTCGGCTCGTCGAACAACATGACCTCGGGTTCCATGGCCAGGGCACGGGCGATCGCTGCGCGTTGCTGCTGGCCGCCGGAAATGTGCGCCGGATAATAATCCTTGCGCTCGTACATACCGACCTTGTGCAGAATCCTGTCGGCGCGTTCCGTCGCCTCGGCCTTCGACAGGCCGAGCACATGGACAGGCGCTTCGATGACGTTTTCCATCACCGTCATGTGCGACCACAGATTGAAGCTTTGAAACACCATCGCCAGTTTCGAGCGGATGCGTTCGACCTGACGCCGATCGGCGGGCGCCGGCTCGCCATATTTGTCGGTTTTCATGTCAATGGTCTCGCCGTTGAGGCTGACCTTGCCGGCGTTCGGCGTTTCGAGCAGATTGATACAGCGCAGGAACGTACTTTTGCCGGATCCGGAAGAGCCGAGAACGGAAATAACGTCACCACGATGGGCGGTGAGCGAAATTCCTTTCAGAACCTCGACATTGCCGAAGCTCTTGTGCAGGTCTTCGACGACAAGCGCTGCCGCTGTATCAGACATGTAGCTCCCTGAACCTACCCTGACCCGTTTCGACGTCTTTGGCCGCGTCGATTGCCCCAATTTCGGTTGGGTTTTCAGTCTTGTGCGAGAGTTTCAGGGATTTTGCGTGGGAATACAAGTGGGTCGCACCCTGCGAAGCGTCATCACTCCACGTCCGACCGGCTGGCAATTCGCCAGTTGAGAGTCTCGCCGGCTCGGAACGGCAGAATCCGCTCATCACCATTGCCGACCGTCGCCGGAACCGTTTGCTCGTGACGTTCCAGGGCAATCCGGTGACTGCTTACCGGCATGTTGTAGAACGCCGGCCCGTTACGCGACGCGAATGCCTCGAGCGCATCGAGCGCGCCCTCTTCCTCGAACACCAGGGTGTAGAGTTCGAGCGCCATCGGCGCTGAAAAAACGCCGGCGCAGCCGCACGCGGACTCCTTAGCGCCGATCACGTGCGGCGCCGTGTCGGTGCCGAGAAAGAACGGTCCCTCGCCGGACACGGCGGCCCGGCGAAGCGCGCGGCGGTGCCGCTCGCGTTTTGCGATCGGCAGGCAATAGAGGTGCGGCCGGATGCCGCCGCGGAACATGTCCGACCGGTTGATCATCAGATGGTGCACCGTAATCGTGGCGCCGATACTGCCAGGTGCTTCCTTGTAACGCGTCTGGACAAAATCGACCGCCTGTTCCGTGGTCACGTGCTCGAGCACGATCTTGAGCTCGGGAAAGGCGTAGACAAGCGGTTCGAGAACCTTCTCGATGAACACCGCCTCGCGGTCGTAGACGTCGACATCGGCGTCGGTCACTTCACCGTGGATCAGCAGCGGCACGCCGTCTTTCTGCATCCGTTCAAGCACCGCATGCACACGGCCGATATCGCTGACACCCGCCGCCGAGTTCGTCGTTGCATTTTGCGGGTAAAGCTTCACACCGGCGAAAACCTCGTCACGATAGCCGGCGGATATCTCGTCCGCGTTTGCGTCGTCGGTCATGTAGCACGTCATCAGCGGTTCGAACGGCACGCCGTCCGGCACGGCGGCGCGAATTTGCTCGCGATAGGCCCTGGCAGCCTCGACCGTGGTGATCGGTGGCGTCAGATTCGGCATGACAATGGCGCGACCGAAGCGTTCCGCCGTCCACGGGACGACGGACGCCATCACATCGCCATCGCGGAAATGGACATGCCAGTCGTCCGGCAGCGGGATCGTGAAGTGGGTCGTCTCGGGTGCGGTCATCGGGGTGGCGATCCAGAACTCGGTGCTCTCGGGATGCGACGGGCGGCCCGCATTGTCAAGGTTCGCCTTTTCTTAACCGGGATTTGATTAGGGTTCGATGGGCGATTCGGCGTCTCGACAGGCGTCCCGCCCGCCGGCGAAACGGATCCGGAAGAAATCGGCGTCCCGCAACGGCCATCGAACGAGAATGACAGAAGGGATGACAGAATGACTTCCCGATATGCTCGACCCGCGACACCGCCATGTGTGAGCACCGTCACTGATCCGGACTGGCCGCCTGTTACAGGCTCTTACGCGCCGGGCGATTCGCCCAAGGGCACGATAGCGAGCATGATAAAGGGCAGAGTCATGCAACTTTTGACGCGCGTCTCCGCGGGCACATCCGTGGTTGCATCCGTGGGCGCTTTCCTGACATTCGCCGCGATCGCCGCACCGGCGTCCGCCGGCAACGACATGTTCGAAACCGAGTCCGGCATTCTTTGCGGCGATCGTGGCCACATGCTTGCCGAGATCGAACAGAGCCTCGGCGCCAACACGATTTCCCGCGGTTTCACCGCACAAGGCACGGTCATCGAAGTCGTGACAGGAAACGACGGCGGCTGGTCGATGATCGAAACGTCGCATTCCGGCATTACCTGCCTCGTCGCCAGCGGCAGCTACTGGCAGCGACCGGCGAACTCGGCACGCACCGAGGAAAGTGTCCTTTAATTCGCCGCGAGCAGATCGAATACGTCGCCTTCCGGGCTGACGCCTTCGATGTGGATACGATGCCAGACCGCATAGAACAGCACCGTCCACGCCGCCTGACCGGTGTGCTTGCCGGGTTGCGCAAAGATCCGCCTGACCGCATCCGGATCGAACACCGCTTGTACGGCATCCGAAGCGGCGACGAGATCGCCGAGCCGCTTGCCCTGTCCCATGATCCAGTCGCCGACCGGAACGGTGAAACCCATCTTGCGGTGAAACGGTTCGGCCGCCGGCATCGCCGTTTGCAGCCATTGCCGAAGCAGCCACTTGCCGTTACGCCCCCGCACCTTGAGGCGGTCCGGCAGCCGTAGGGCGAAATCCGCCATCACCGGATCGACAAACGGCACACGACCCTCGACCGCGTGCGCCATCAGGCAGCGGTCGAGCTTGGTCAGCAGGTCGTTCGGCAACCAGTCGTCGATGTCGACGGCCTGCGCCCCCTGCAGCCCCGCGCGGCCGGCGGCGGCGTGACGCTTTTCCGAGGCGGCGATTCCGTCGCGCCAGCGTCCCGGCGCTTCGCGAAAAAGTCCGAGACCGTCGAGCGCGCCCGAGGCCCGCATCGGCCGGCCGCCGAAAACACGCCAGCGGGCGGCCCGCCGGTAACGGCCATAGCCCGCGAACATCTCGTCGCCGCCCTCGCCGGACAGGATAACCTTCAAGCCGGCCGCATGGGCGGCCTCGGCAAGTTTGAACGTCGGCAGGCACGCATAGTCGCAGACCGGGTCGTCCATCGCCTGGGCGACGCCGGGCAACAACGACCAGAAGTCCGCTTCGCCGAACGCGATTTCCGTGTGCTCGGCCCCGACGCTGGCAGCGGTGCGCGACGCCATTTCCCGCTCGTCATGAACCGACGCGCCATCGAAACCGACCGTGAAGGCCTGCACCGGACGCACATTGAGCCGCGCCATCATCGCCAGCACCGCCGATGAATCGATTCCACCCGAGAGAAACATGCCGTAATCCACGTCGGCGCGCTGATGCAGGTCGACGCTCTCGGCGAAGTAATCGTCGAGCAGTTGGCCGGCCTCGTCGTCGCTCAAACCCCGCGTTCCGGGCGGCGGTAGCGGATCGTAACGCCGGCGGTCGACGATCGTGCCGCGTTTGACGGTCAGCACTTCGCCCGGCAGCACGCGCTCGATCCCGCGATAAATCGTCGCGCGGCCGGTGGTGAACTGAAGCTGCAGCAATTCGTCGCGGCGCCGCGGATCGATCTCCGGCGCGACGATACCGGCCCGGAGCAGCGCCTGCGCCTCGGATGCGAAGTAAAAGCCCTTCGGCGTCTCGGCGTAGTAGAGCGGCTTGATGCCGAACGGGTCGCGCGCCAGAACCACCCGGTCGTTCGCCGGGTCGTCGATTGCGATGGCGTACATGCCGCGAAGCTGACGCGTAAAATCGAGCCCATGGCGGAGATAAAGCCGTAGCGGCGTCTCGCAGTCGGAGCCGGTCTGGAACGCACCCTCGCCGAGCGCCGTGCGAAGTTCCCGGTAGTTGTAGATTTCGCCGTTGGCCATCAGGGTGGCGCCCGAGCCGTCGGCGTTTTCGTGGAGCGGCTGGTCGCCGCCCTCGAGATCGATGATGGCGAGACGCGTCTGGATCAACCCGACCCGGCCTCGCACGTGCCGTCCGGTACCGTCCGGCCCGCGATGGGCGAGCGCCGCCGTCAGCGCGTCGAGCCGCGCATTCGTTGGCGGCGAACCGTCTGCCGTGACGATCCCGGCGATGCCGCACATCAGCGCCGCTCCCGAACGCGGTCGAAAAACGCGAGGTACTTGCCAACCACCGCTTCCTTGCCGAATGAACGCCGCAGCGCCGCCAGACCGGCCTCCGCCAATCGCTCTCTCAATGCCGTGTCGGCGGCGAGCCTTGCCATCTCCGCACCGAGCGCGTTGGCGTCGTCGACGGGTGCCAGCAACCCTGTATCGCCATGGGCGATCGTCTTGCCGGGTCCCTGCGAGGCCGTCGCGACGACGGGCACGCCCTGCGCCCAGCCTTCCAACACCACGTTGCCGAGCGGCTCGTGTCGCGACGAACAGACCAGCATGTCGGCCGCCGCGAGCAGTTCCGGCACATCGTCACGCCAGCCGAGGAAGCGAACCCGTCCGGCAATATCAGGTTGCTGCGCGCGCGCCTTGAGCGCCGCCTCCTCCGGCCCTTCTCCGGCGATCCAAAGGTATACGTCCGGCACCAGGGCCAATGCGTTGAGCAGCGTATCGAAAGCCTTGTTCGCATGCAGCCGGCCGAGCGCCAGCGCCAAAGGCACGTCTTTAGGGGTCTCGAAAACCGCGCGGTCGAGGGGCTTCGCCGTTTCCTCCTCAACGAAGTTCGGCAGATAGTGGGCGCGTTCCCCGGGCCAGCCGTTCCGCACCAGATAGTCGACGATATCCGGCGTATTGCCGATCAAATGTCGGCACCGGCGGTAGTACTTGAGGTCGTAGTATCCGCCGAGGCGCGCGCAGTGCACATGGGACCCTGCCGGCACCGCTGCGGTCGCGCGGTTCATCCACGTCAGCACGATATCCGGCCGGACGTCATGAATGAGCCGCTTCAACGCCGGCTTGGTCGAAAAATCGAACCAGCCGCCGAACGGCAGATCGGTAACCTCGATGCCCGCCGACCGGAGACGTGAAATTCGGCCGGGATTGCCACGGATTACCACGGTCTGGTCCACGTCGGTCGCACCGAGAGCGATAACCAGGCGCTCGAAGAACCCCTCGGCGCCGCCGTGCGTCGCCCCGGCCATGACCTGCATCAACTTCAATGGGAGTCCCCGGACACGTCCGGCGCATCGGTCTCAAGGGTTGCCTTGAGATGCGAGATCAACGGATAGAGCCCCGCCATCAGCGCGATCAACAGACCGTATCCACCCTCGCGGTATCCCTTGCGGAAGACGTAACACTTGATGAAACGCGAGAATAACCGGCGGACATTATTCAGAGTCGTGTCCTGGGCACCCGATGCCCGCAAGTCGCAGGCCTTGGCCGTGGTGTATGCATCGAGCCGGCGGATCATGTCGGAAATGTCGCGGTCGACATAGTGGGCAATCGGGTGCCCGAGCCGAGGGCCCTTATAGCCGGTCCACGTCAGGCTCGGGTGGACCGCCTGCCGGCCCCAGGTCTTGGCGCCTTTCTTGAACAGTCGGGGCACCGCCGAGGTGCCGAACGAACCGCCCCATCCATAGCGCACGAGCCGCTCGCCGACGTAGTTATCGACCGGTAGTTCGTGCCAGTCGAAGCGCGACGACTTAGTGGTCTCGACGATTTCACGGCCGAGCGCTTCCGGCACATGCTCATCGCAATCGATCTCGACGATCCATTCGCCCTCGCAGGCAGCGATACCGGCGTTGCGGCGGTCGCCCTCGATCGGCCATTCGCCCTCGATCGTCCGAGCACCGAGGCGCTCGGCGGTCTTCTTTGTGCCGTCGGTACAGCGGTCGAGCACAACGACGATCTCATCGGCGAACGAGAGCCGTTCGAGGCACGCGGCGATGCGCGCTTCCTCGTCATGGGCAACGACGAGAGCGGACAGCCGAACGTCGCCTGTGTTGCCCGATTTGCTAAGCGCAGTAGTCATTTCGCTGTTATACAGGCGTTGTGGGGCCGCGCAAGCGAACCGCCCTTGCAGGCTGGCACCGATGCCCATACCTGAGACGTCGACGACCGTGCACCGACCCAAGGGGAGTTGTTCATCATGGCGAAAGCGCAGTACACGAGGCTCGAAGACCGTGGCGTCATCGCCGTAACCGGCGAAGACAGAACGGCGTTTTTACAAGGCATCGTTTCCAACGACATGAACAAACTTGCGCCGGAACGGTCCGGTTACGGCGCATTCCTGACGCCCCAGGGCAAGTATCTGTTCGATTTCTTCATGGCAATCGACGGTGAAACGCTGTTGATCGAAGGTGAAGCCGAGCGCCTCGGCGATTTCATCAAACGGCTTTCCATGTACAAGCTCCGCGCCAAGGTCGATCTCGCGGACGCGTCCGGGCGATATGCGGTCCATGCCGCGTTCGGCGACGGCGTTGCCGCATCGCTGGGACTCGATGAAACACGCGGGACGTCGAAACAGGTCGACGGCGGCGTCGCCTTCGTCGATCCGCGCCTCGCCGCGGCCGGTGTCCGCGTACTGGCGTCGCCGGATAAGGCAAAGTCCCTATTCGCCGCGGCCGATATGGAACCGGCGGATCCCGCAGGCTATGACCGCCACCGGCTGTCGCTCGGCCTACCCGACGCGAGCCGCGACCTCGTCGTCGACAAGGCGACATTGATGGAAAGCGGCTTCGATGAGCTCGGCGGCATCGACTGGCAGAAAGGCTGCTACATGGGCCAGGAAGTGACGGCGCGCATGAAACATCGCGGTCTGGTCAAGAAGCGCCTGATGCCGGTCGTCATCGCCGGCGAAGCGCCGGAACCCGGCACCGACGTCACGCTGGACGGCCGCAACGTCGGCGAAATGCGCTCGGCAAGCGGCGACCGCGGCATGGCGCTCCTGAAACTCGACACTCTCAACGCGGACGGCGACCTCGAAGCCGGCGGCGCAAAGCTGACACCGGAGCGGCCCGACTGGGCCACCTTCTGAGCCGGCGCCGTGGCGGGATTTCTGCGCCGCTTGTTCGCTCAAGCCTTCCCGCCCTCGCGAAACCCTGCGGCGCCAGTTGAGGGCACGCCGGAGTCCGTACTGTATGATGCCGCGGGCATGCTGAGCCCGGTTGCCGCCGCCTACACACGCCGGCTTGACCAGTGCGGACCGACGCCGAGGGGCGTGTTCTGGAGCAGCCAGGACAATGTCCGACGTCGTTTCGATTTCCTGTGCCGTGTTTTCGATCCGGCCGACATCGCGCAAGGCGGCGTCACGGTCCGCGACTTCGGCTGCGGCTACGGCGCGCTCTGGGATTACCTGAAAGACCACCCCATCCTGCAGGACGGCGCCTATGTCGGCTATGACATTACACAGTCCATGCTCGACGCCTGCATGCGCCGCATCCGCGATCCGCGCGCCAGCTTCCGGCGCTCGGCCCGGCCGCAGACGCCGGCCGACTACACGCTCGTATCGGGAACGTTCAACATGAAGCTTCAGGCAGCGGACGAAGCATGGCTCGACTATGTCGAGGCAAGCCTGCACGTGCTCTGGGAAACCACCGGCACGGCTCTTGCTTTCAATATGCTGGATCTGCGTTACAAGGACGACCAGATGGACGGCCTTTACTACGCCGACAAGGATGTCGTGGCCCGCTTTTGCCGCGACACGCTCTCAGACGATTTGCAGGTCTTCGAAAACTACGGTCTGCCGGACTTTACGGTTCTGGTGCGGCGGCGCTGAACTTCAGCCCAGCAACGGTTCGAACGGATGGGCCGCCGAAAGGATTTTATCCACGGCCTTACCGTCGTCGGCCAGCGGCACGCAAAGCGCCCCGTAGCGAACATGCCGGTGCCCCCGCCAGTGCTGTTCGCCGCACATGAGGCCGATCAGACCGTCTTCGATGATCTTCTGGTAGAACACGTAGTCTTCTTCGGCCAACCCGACACTGAGCGATGTTTCGGTGTCTTCCGCCCGACTCACGGTCCTGCCCGTCATGTCGACGCCATAGAGGTCGGTCACGAGCGTTCCCCAGAGTCGGTATTCGAACGTCAGGGACTCCGCCGGAACGATATCGCGGATCGCAAGCCAGCCCCACCAGTCGGAAAAATCCAAGATGTCGAAATCTTGCCATGCGGGAAAGCGCTTGCCGCCGCGTTTGGCGCGCCACAACGAGACAAACGACGCAAATGGCTCGATCAGCGGGTCGTCCTCATCCGGCGCGAAGACGTCGTACGTCCAGCCGCCGCCACTGACCCCAAGCGAAACCATACCACTCCCCTAGCATGCGGAATTATCCGGCATTTCATGGGCGACACAAGGCCGTCACATGAGACGTCGAGCCGTCGTCAGTAAAAGAGCCAGCGAATCGCGGGTGCCGTCTGCCTCGCCCTTCTCGAAATCGCCCTCGTTCCGCGCCATCCGGTTGGTGACATGCGCGAAGCAGATCACGGAGCGTTTGCGCGCCTCGGCAAAGGCATAGAGCGCCGCGGCTTCCATCTCGACGGCGAGCAGACCGCGTGTCGACATTTCCTCAATCGCCGCTTCGGTCTCGCGGAACGGCGCGTCCGTCGTCCACACACCGCCGCCAATGACCGGAACGGCAAGCTCCGCGAATGCACCGGCCAGCGCCTCGATGAGATCACCGGGCGCCGTACTGTAGTCGGCGGGCGGCATGTAGTGATAGCTGGTGCCTTCGTCGCGCAGCGCACGCTCGATCAAGACGTAATAGGGCGGCGCCTGAACGTCCGCCAATTGTCCCGATGACGTGATGCTGACGAGCAGCTCGCAGCCGGCAGCAAACAATTCCTCTGCGATCAGCACCGCATAGGATGCGCCGACGGCGCAGCCGATCACGCCGAACCGGAGGCCATCGACCGCCGCGACGACGAGATCGGTGTGATAACAGGCCCAGGTTTCGTCGATACGGCCGCGCCCGTCGGCCAACAGCCGTCTAGCGATGTCGCCGTCGGGATCGAGCAGACAGACAGCGGGAACGGACGCCGGTTTCAGCCCTTTTTGCCGGCGCGCCTCGCGCAGCAGGTTCTCGGGTTTAAAGGCGGACGGCTCGGCGTGGATCTTGCCGCGGAGGATCGGGGGTCCGTCGCCCGCCATCCTGCCGTCAGTCCTGCGCGTGAAGCGCGGCCTGGGCCGCGGCAAGCCGCGCCACCGGTACCCGGTAGGGCGAGCACGACACGTAATCGAGGCCGATTTCGTGACAGAACGCGACCGACGCCGGATCGCCGCCGTGTTCGCCGCAGATGCCGAGCTTGATGTCGGGTCTCGATTTTCTGCCGCGTTCGACGCCGATCCGGACCAGTTCGCCGACGCCGTTGCGGTCGATGGTGACGAAGGGATCGTTCGCCAGCACGCCCTTGGCGTAATAGACGTCGAGGAACGAGCCCGCGTCGTCGCGCGAGAAACCGAAGCATGTCTGCGTCAGGTCGTTGGTGCCGAACGAGAAGAACTCGGCCGACAGCGCGATATCGTCGGCGCGCAACACGGCGCGCGGCAACTCGACCATGGTGCCGACAAGGTACTCGATCTCGGTGCCGGTTTCTTCCATCACGGTCTTGGCGATGTCGTCGACCATGACCTTGAAGACGTCGAACTCGCGACGGTTGACGATCAGCGGGATCATCACCTCGGGCTTCGCCGCGCCGCCAGCCTTGGCGACTTCGGCGGCGGCCTCGAAGATGGCGCGGGCCTGCATCTCGTAGATTTCCGGATAGGTCATGCCGAGACGGCAGCCGCGATGGCCGAGCATCGGATTGACCTCGTGAAGCTGCTCGGCACGCTCGCGCACCGCCGCAACCGATACGCCGGCGGCATCGGCGACGTCCTGCATTTCCGCCTCGCCGTGCGGAATGAACTCGTGCAGCGGCGGATCGAGCAGCCGGATCGTCACCGGCAAGCCGGCCATGATCCCGAACAAGTCGGCAAAATCCTGGCGCTGGTAGGGCAGCAGTTTATCGAGCGCCGCGCGGCGTTGCTCCTCGGTCTTCGAGAGGATCATCTGGCGCATGTGGACGATCCGGGCCGGATCGAAGAACATGTGCTCGGTGCGGCTGAGACCGATGCCCTCGGCCCCGAACTTGCGTGCCGTTTCGGCATCGAGCGGTGTTTCCGCATTAGCCCGGATGCCGAGCCGTCGGTACCCGTCGACCCACTCCATGAGTTCCGCGAAATCGCCGGATAGTTCCGGTTGAATCGTGGCCACCTCACCGGCCATGACCTCGCCGTTCGAGCCGTCGATGGTGATCACATCGCCCTCGCTGAATTCGCCGGCAATGGAGCGCATGGTCTTGTCCTTGACGCTAACCTGCAGGTCGCCGGCGCCGGAGACGCACGGCTTGCCCATGCCGCGCGCGACCACGGCAGCGTGACTGGTCATGCCGCCCCGCGTCGTCAGCACGCCTTCGGACACGTGCATGCCCGAAATGTCTTCCGGGCTGGTTTCGGTACGGACGAGAATGACCTTCTCGCCATTGTTGGACCACAGCTCGGCATCCTTGGCCGAGAACACGACGCGGCCCGTCGCGGCGCCCGGCGACGCCGGCAACCCGCGGCCGATCAGTTCCCGGGGCGCGTTCGGGTCGAGCATCGGATGCAGCAACTGGCCGAGTTGACCCGGATCGAGACGCAGGATCGCCTCTTCTCTTGTGATGATCTTCTCGCGTACGAAATCCAGCGCAATTTTCAGTGCCGCCTTCGCGGTGCGTTTGCCGGACCGGGTCTGCAGCATCCAGAGCTTGCCCTGCTGGATGGTGAACTCCATGTCCTGCATGTCCTTGTAGTGCGCTTCGAGGCGCGCGCGTACGTCGCACAGCTCACCGTAGGTCACCGGCATGGTCTCTTCCATGGACGGCAGGTTGGTACCCTGCTCCGCCTTCTCGGCAATGGTGAGCGGCTGCGGCGTGCGAATGCCGGCGACCACGTCCTCGCCCTGGGCGTTGATCAGGAACTCGCCGTAGAAGGCGTTCTCGCCGGTCGACGGATTGCGCGAAAAGCACACGCCGGTCGCGCAGTCGTCGCCCATGTTGCCGAACACCATGGCCTGCACGTTGACCGCCGTGCCCCATTCAGCAGGAATGTCGTGCAGCTTGCGATAGACCACGGCGCGGTCGTTCATCCAGCTGCCGAAGACGGCGGCGATCGCGCCCCAGAGTTGCTCCTTGGGATCCTGCGGGAACGGCTTGCCGAGGGTTTCCTGAACCTCGCGCTTGTAGTCCTCGATGACAGCCCGCCAGTGCTCCGCCGTCAGCGCGGTATCGAGATTGATGCCGAGGCGCAGCTTGTGGTCTTCCAGAATGTCCTCGAAGGCGTGGTGCTCGACGCCGAGCACCACGTCGCCGAACATCTGGATGAACCGCCGGTAGCTGTCGAAGGCGAAGCGCTCGTCGCCGCTCTCGCGGGCCAGCGCCTCGACGGTCTCGTCGTTGAGACCGAGGTTGAGCACGGTGTCCATCATGCCCGGCATCGACGCCCTGGCGCCCGAGCGGACGGAAACCAGCAGCGGCTTTTCGGACCCGCCGAAGGTGTGGCCGAGGGCCGCCTCCATGGCCTGCATGGCGGCGTCGAGTTCGGCCTCGAGGCCGTCGGGATAGGCGCCGTCGTTCGCCGTGTAATGGGTGCAGACCTCGGTCGTGATGGTGAAGCCCGGCGGCACCGGAATGCCGAGGCTGGACATCTCGGCGAGGTTCGCGCCCTTGCCGCCGAGCAGGTTCTTCATGTCGGCCGCGCCTTCCGCCTTGCCGTCCCCGAAGGTGTAAATCCACTTGGTCATGTGATGGAGGCCCCCAAAACTTTATCCCTCGATCTTCGAAAAGTCGGCGATGGGGCCGAGCGCCCGTCTGATCGCCGCCAGCATGTTCAAACGATTTTCACGGAGGTCCGCATCGTCCGCGTTGACTGTCACGTCGTCGAAAAACGCATCGACCAGCGGGCGCAGTACCGCGACCCGCGCCATGGCGTCGGCGAAGTCCTCGCCCTCAATGGCGGCGGCGATTTCCGGCGCCGCCTTGGCGAGACCGTCATGCAGCGCCCGCTCGGCATCCTCAACGAGGAGAGCCGGCACGACGTCGCCAGCATAGGATTTGCCGTCCTTTTTCTCCTCGATCTTGAGGATGTTGGCGGCGCGCTTGTAGGCCGCCAGCAGATTGGCCCCGTCCTCGGTTTCGAGGAACAGCCGCAGCGCCTCGACCCGCGCCAGCAGGCGCACCAGATCGTCCTCGCCGCCGGTCGCAAAGACCGCATCGACAAGGTCGTGCCGCACGCCCTGTTCGCGCAGATGCACCTTCAGCCGGTCGGCGAAGAAGACGAGTAAATCTGATGCAACTTCGTCAACAGGGCCAAACTTGGAATGCTCTTTGACTGAGAAACCTTCCCCTTTTTGCGGCGGTTCAACATCGTGCCTGATTGTCTCGGTGTCGATTGGGTCTTTAATCAGTTTATGCGCTTTCCCGAAAACGCGAATTAGCGGGAAATGCAGCCTGTTCTCGACGATCAGGCGAATGACGCCGAGCGCCGAGCGGCGGAGCGCGAACGGGTCCTTCGATCCGGTCGGCTTCTCGTCGATGCCGAAGAACCCGACCAGCGTGTCGATCTTGTCGGCGAGCGCGACACAGACGCTGACCGGTTTAGTCGGGCAAGCATCGTTGGGGCCGAGCGGCGAGTAGTGTTCGGCGATGGCGTCGGCGACCTCGGCACTCTCGCCGTCATTGAGCGCATAGTAGCGGCCCATGACGCCCTGCAGTTCTGGAAACTCGCCGACCATGCCGGTCGATAGATCGCACTTCGCGAGCCGGGCGGCCGAGCGCACCTTGTCCTTATCGGCGCCGTCGACGTACTGTGCGAGATCGGTCGCCAATGCCTGCAACCGGTCGGCCTTGTCGTCCAGCGTGCCGAGCTTGGCGTGGAACACCCGGTCCTTGAGCGCCGGGGCGCGGCTCGCCAGCGTGCGCTCGCGGTCGGTATCCCAGAAGAACCGTGCGTCGGCGAGCCGCGCGCGCAGCACGCGCTCGTTCCCGGCGATGACGTTTTCCGGCGCGGCCGTGGTGTTCGACGTGATCACGAAGCGGTTGGCGAGCGTGCCGTCTGCGTTCTCGCAAACGAAATATTTCTGGTTGGTGCGCATGGTCGTGACTAGCACCTCTGGCGGCAGGTCCATGAAGGCATCGTCGATCTTGCCCAGCAGCGGCACCGGCCATTCGACGAGTCCCGCGACCTCATCCAGAAGCCCCGGGTCGTCACGCAGCGTAAGACCTGCGTCAGCCGCCAGTTTTTCCGCGTCCGCCTTGATGACCTGCTTGCGCTCGTCCGGATCGATCAGCACATGCGCCGCGCGCAGCTTCGCCTCGTAGCCAGCGAAGTCCGCAACCTCGATGGCGTCGGGCGCGAGGAAGCGATGACCGTAGGTGACGAAATGCGTGCGGTCCTTCTCCTCGGCGCTGGCCGCCGTGCCGAACGCGTGCAACAGCGTCACCTCGCCCGAGAACAGAAACGATGCCCGGTGGATCGGCCGCACCCAGCGGAGCTGTCCGATGCCCCAGCGCATGGACTTGGGCCACTGGAACCGGCTCATCAGGCCGCCGATCAGCGTCCCGAGCACCTCGCCCGCCGCCTCGCCCTTCTTCTCGACCTGGGCGAACAGGAAGGTGCCTTTCGGCGTTTCGCGCTCCTCGATCTGCGCGCCCTCGGGCAGCGATCCCTTGAATCCGGCGATGGCCTGTTCCGGCGCGTCGGCGCGGGGGCCGCGGCGTTCTTCCGCGATATCGGGCGTGCTCTCCGGGATGCCGTCGGCGACGAACACCAGCCGGCGCGGCGTGACGTAAGTCCGCGCGTTCTCGAAGGCGAGTCCGGCATCCTTCAGGCCGTCCGTCAGCAGCCGCTTCAGGTCGTCCGCCGCCTTCGCCTGCATACGCGCGGGAATTTCTTCGCTGAGGATTTCGAGCAGGAGTTCAGGCATCGCTGCACCCTCTTTGGCAGAGGGAAGAGTCGAACCACCGAGGCACAGAGGCACCGAGGGGGCTTTCTCCGGGCCTTCTCTGTGCCTCTGTGCCTCGGTGGTTTTCATTTGCGAAAGACGGCATCATCACCTGTCCTCTCCCGCTTGCTCGTGAACTGCCACCCACTGCTCGCAGCACTTCTTCGCGAGCGCGCGCACGCGGCCGATGTACGCCTGGCGCTCGGTAACGCTGATGACGCCCCGCGCGTCGAGCAGGTTGAACAGATGGCTCGCCTTCAGGCACTGGTCATAGGCCGGCAGCGGCAAATCGCGCTCGAGGATCAGGGCGCACTCGGCCTCGGCGTCCTCGAAATGGCGGCGCAGCCGGTCGGTGTCGGCGATCTCGAAATTGTAGGCCGAATGTTGAACCTCGTTCTCCTTGAAGATGTCGCCGTAGGTCTTGCCGCCCTTCTCTCTCGGCACGCCGTCCCAATCGAGATCGTAGACGTTCTCGACGCCCTGGACGTACATGGCGAGACGCTCGAGCCCGTAGGTCAGTTCGACCGGCACCGGGTTGCAATCGATGCCGCCGACCTGCTGGAAATAGGTGAACTGGGTCACTTCCATGCCGTCGCACCAGACCTCCCAGCCAAGGCCCCAGGCGCCCAGCGTCGGGCTTTCCCAGTCGTCTTCGACGAAACGGATGTCGTGCTGTTCGGGTTTGATCCCGATTGCCCGCAGGCTGTCGAGATACAGGTCCTGTATATCCGCCGGCGACGGCTTCATGATGACCTGAAACTGGTAGTAGTGCTGTAACCGGTTCGGATTCTCACCGTAACGGCCGTCGGTCGGACGGCGCGACGGCTGCACATAGGCGGCATTCCACTGGTCGGGCCAGAGCGCACGCAGCGTCGTCGCCGGATGGAACGTGCCGGCGCCGACCTCGATATCGAACGGCTGCACGATCACACACCCCCGGTCCGCCCAAAACCGCTGCAGGGTCAGGATCAGGTTCTGAAAGCAGGTTTCCGGGTTCGCCGCGCTCGACATGGCAGAACTTTTTGATATGGCCGATCGGCAGGACCGAATCGGAACCGGTTTTGAGTGCGCTGCAACATAAACGCGGGTCCAAACCCGGTCAACACGCCGGAATGACGCGCGCAGCCCAGATTTTCAGGGAATTTTGCCGGTCGACCGGAGCCCCGCCGAACCCAGCACCTAGCCGGGATACTGCCCCGGGTTTATCCCGGATACGGACAGTCCTCGCGGCCGCACGATCGGGCACCGTCGGCCGCGACGAAACTGCCGCAGGTCCGGCACTCGATCATGGTCTCGACTTCGGCGTCGGCATCCTTCGGCGCCGGACGGTTGCCGCTATCCTTGTTGACACCGGGACGGCCCGCCCGACGTCCGACCCGATCGCCATCGCGGTCCTGAACCCGCTGCATGAATTTGAAGCCGTACCACACAGCCGCGATGGCGGCGACGGTGAACAGCAGCTTGGTCAGGGATAATCCGAACATGGCGGAAACGGGCTCCGGCGCGGCATAACGGGTCTGCCATCCTTCTAAATCAGATCACGTTTTGACGGAAGCGCTTTGCGCTTCGTCTAAACGTGTGAATCTGATCGATTCTTAAAATTTCGAGCCGATTCACATGGTTTGATGAATCGCTCGTGCGATTCCGTCAAACCATGACCGGCTCTAGCCGCCCGGCACACCGCGGGCAAGGCGCGTGCGGCCGGATCGTCGGTGGAACGGCTTAATGCGGACGATCCGAATGGGGGCAGGACGTGGTTTTGACTTAGATCATGGCGGCCATATGTGGGCGATCTATCATGGATGCATATCACCGGATATATGCGGAGACGATCATGGTCGAAAAATCGGACTTGTATTCGAACATCTCTTCCTGGCTGACCCATATGTATGGACCGATGAAGCGAGCCGGAGAGCGCGTTGCGGAGTTCTTCTCGCCAAATTCGGAAGCGGCGACAACCGATGACTTCTATGAGATTTCGTTGGAGTTACCCGGCGCGTCTGACGATGACATCGGTGTCGAAGTTCATAACGGCCGCTTGATTGTAACTGGAGAGAAGAAAAGCGAGCACCACCAGGAAGGCCGGAGTTATTTCTTCTCGGAACGTGACTACGGCAAGTTCCAGCGAGGGTTTAAGCTGCCGCCGGATGCCGATGAATCGAAGATTGCCGCTTCGCACAAGGACGGCGTGCTGGCAATTAAAATTGCCAAGCCCGAAGCGTCCCGAAGTGGCGCCAAGAGCATCCCCATCAGCAGGGGGGAGTCAGAAGGCAGGGCCGTCTGTCTTTCTCCGATGGGCCTGTCGGTTTTCAGCGGAGATGCCGCGATATGTACAACACGATTGTAGTAGCGATGGGGTATGAAGACCGCCTCGCGGCTCAGGCCCTGAACGTTGCGCGAAAGCTTCGGTCCGAAGGCGGCAAGATCATCGCCGTTCACGTCATTGAACCCATTCCCAACATCGTCAGATCGTACCTTCCTAAGGATCATGATGAAGAGACGGAGTCATCAATTCTGGAACAAATAGGCCGTGAAATTGAGTCAACGCGTGACGCTGAGGCAACAGTCCTCCGCGGGCATCCCGGTGCGACAATTACCGAGTACGCCAGAGAGGTGCGTGCAGATTGTATTGTCGTCGGCTCCCACGAAGTCGCGTTCAGCGACTATTTGCTCGGCTCAACGGCGGCACGAATTGTGCGTCACGCCCCCTGTTCCGTTCATGTGCTGCGGTAATCTGCGATGATCCGTTTGGGATCGCCCCTTGTCGGCGCCGGGGCGGGGCGGACATGGCGCGTGCGGCACGTTGACGGCAAGCGCAGGCGATGCGCACATGCGAACGTCAGTCGGTCGTGATGGCTGACAGCCATACGCGACACCGCCCCAGCAACGCGGTACCATGCCGCTCCATGAGCCATTGCACCGACCGGATCCCTGTTGACGACTACTCCGCTGACGGTTTCTTGCGGTGTATCCGCCTGATCCCGGAGGACCGGGCCAGCCTTTTTCGCGACAACCTGGAGACGTTCATCCTGCGCCATGGCGAAAATCCGCAGTTCGGCGACTGGTGTTACTTCAAGTCGAACGTCATCTTGCCGTGGGTGGTGGATTTGGCGACAACGCCGCGTGTGATCGACGCGGTGCAGCGCATTCTGGGGCCGGATATCCTTCTCTGGAACAGTTTCCTTCCCATCAAGCCGCCCGGATCGAGAGGTCACTTCGCGTGGCACCAAGACGCTACATACTGGCACCTGACACCGGTTGAGGAGATGGTGACCATCTGGCTGGCCTTGAACGACGTAACGCCGGAAAACGGCTGTATGCTGTTCCTACCCGGTAGCCACCGTCAGGGTCAGATCGACCACGAGATGACGAAAGGCACCGGGAGCATGCTCCGCCGCGGCCAACGCGTGTTGGCCACTGTCGATGACAATGCGGCGGTCGAATGCACGTTGCGCCCCGGCGAGGCGTCACTCCACCACCCGTACACCCTGCATTGTTCCGCTCCCAACGACTCTGATCGGTGGCGGCTGGGAGTCGCCCTGAACTATGCATCTGCCAATGTATCGCCAAAACCGGGATACAGGGAGTCGGCCTTGTATATCGCCGGCGAGGATCGGAACGTCTCGTTCGAACGCGATCCGGTACCGCAAGAAATGTTATCCGAAGAAGCCCTGCTCGCGCTGGACCACGCAGCCTCCCTGGCTGCGGCACGCTACAGCGACGTCTAGGTTCCCCGCTAATCGACGCCCCCTTCGGGGCCGGAAACCCAGGCCGGGTTTTCTTCAGTTCGCGATCGTCAATCAGGCCCCGTAAGCGGCAATCTTGCTGTCGCTTAGTTCCTGACACCGATGCACTTCCATGGCCCGAGACGGGAGGCGGCGAAACTGTGGATTTCGCGTGCGAGCCGGTCGCGTTCACCGATGCAAAAAGAACGTCCGGCGGGCGCTCACGTTGAATATTCGGGAGATGATTTGTTGGGCCGATCTAATCCAGCCACAACCGTTCGGGTACCTTGGTGCCGTCGATATCCCAGGACGCACATGGGAGGGAGCTTCGCCAAAAGGATAAGTCCCAAATCAAACAAGGACGGCTAGATCGCCGATTGTTAGCCTGTTTCGCGTTCTCAAACGTGCGGGCAACCACAGGCGTGAGAGTGTTTCGCCCCGTATCAACTTGCACTTGTTTCGGAAGAATTGAGAAGGGAGGACCTTAAAGATGAAACGCAGTAAGACATCAATCGTCGATTCGATTGCTGACGGACAATGGTCGCGCCGCGACTTCGTTAGCGCCTTGGGCGCAGCCGGCCTAGGTGTCGCCGCGGTGCCGGTGGTTTCCGGACGCGCGCTCGGCAGTTCCGGCATTCGTTACTTCACTTGGTCGGGTTACGAAGACCCTGCATTCCACAAGAAATTCACCGAAAAGCACGGTGACGTGCAGAATTTCACGTATTTCCCCGATGAGGAGAGCGGCCTGCAGAAATTGCGCGCCGGATTCTCGGCGGATCTGGCGCACCCCTGCACCTATGCCGTTCCGCGTTGGCGAGATGCGGGCGTGATCGAACCAATCGATACAAGCCGGCTCAGCAACTACGCTAACGTCTGGCAGGGTTTGCAAGACATGGAGATTGCCAAGTCCGACGGAAAGACGTGGTTCGTGCCTTTCGATTGGGGCAATTCGTCGGTGTTGTTCAGGACGGATCTTGTCGATCCGAAGTACCAGGAAGAGCACACCTGGGAAATCATGTGGGACGAGGCGTACAAAGGCCGCTTGGGTATGTACGACTCTGTCGACGGCGCCGTAATCGTCGCCGGATTGATGGCCGAAGTCGAGGATCCGTTCAACATGTCGGACGATGAACTCGACGCTGCAAGAAACTTGCTTCGCGCTCAGAACAAGATTCTGAGATTCTGGTGGCAGGATAACACGACCGTCGAGCAAGGACTCGCCAGCGGTGAGTTGGTGGCGGCTTATGCTTGGAACAGCTCCGTCGTGGCGTTGAAGAAGCAAGGCCTTCCGGTCGAGTACATGAACCCGAAGGAGGGAATTTTGTGCTGGGTTTGCGGTCTGGTCAAAATCAGTTCCGGCGAGGCCGACGAACAGGTCGCCTATGACATGATCGACAGCATGCTGGACCCGATGGCGGGCAAGTACATGATCGAGGAGTGGGGTTATGGCCACGCGAACAAGCTCGCATTCGATCTCGTCGAGCCTGCCCTACTCGCTGACCGTGGGCTCTCCGATCCGAATGCCCTGTTCGAGCAAGGCGTTTTCCTCGATGAAATTTCCCGGCGTGAAAAGTACGAGGAAATGTTCACAGAGGTGAAAGCCGGACTGTAATCCGGGGAAGCGTATTTCCCGAATTTGCGGCGGGCATCTGTATCTCGGGTGCCCGCCGCTCGATTACCGGCCTGCCGCCCCGTTTGCTCGGCGACCCGTTCCAAATTCGATTCGCCGCCCCTTGGTTGGGAGCCGTGTCGCGTGGAGGACGGACATCTCTGGCCAAGGCGATCTCGCCTGGTCTCATCAAGGGAAAACTCACGATGAGTGCCGAAACTGACCTGTGTTACGTAAGCGCGACCGACGCTTTGCAGATGTTCAAGGCGCGAAAGCTGTCGCCGGTTGAACTGATGCAGTCGTTGATCGATAGGGCGGAACGCGTCGAGCCGACCGTCAATTGCTTTGCCGACACCTATTTTGACGAAGCGCTGTCCCTCGCCCGAAAAGCGGAAGCGAAGTACATGAAGACGGACAGCAGGCTGCGGCCCTTGGAAGGCCTTGCGGTCGCGATCAAGGACGAGAGTCCGATCGCAGGCAAAAGATCGACGTCAGGTTCCCTGGTTCACAAGAACTCGGTCGACGAACACACGGCACTCCCGGTCGAACGAATCCTTCGCGCCGGCGGCATTGTTCACGCGAGGACGACGATGCCGGAGTTTGGATGCGCCGGCATTACGCATTCCAAACTTTGGGGTGTGACGCGAAACCCCTGGAATCCCGATTTCTCGACCGGCGGTTCGTCCGGCGGTGCCGGCGGTTCGCTGGCCGCCGGAACAACGACCCTGGCCAATGGTTCCGATATCTGGGGCTCCATCCGCATGCCCGCTTCATGTTGCGGCGTCTATGGTTTCAAGCCGCCGTATGGCCGCGTACCGGAAGATAGCCCATTCAACCTCGATTATTATTGTCACGAGGGCGCGCTCGCGAGGAACGTCAAAGACCTCGCCCTGATACAGAATGTTTTAGCCGGACCGCATCCAAAAGACATTGCATCGATCCGGCCCAAACTCAGGATTCCCGACACACTCAAGAGCATCAAGGGATGGAAGATCGCGTACTCGATCGACCTCGGTTATTTTGAGGTGCGCAGGGATGTCGTCGACAACACGCTCAAGGCGGTCCAAACGTTCCGGGACCTCGGGGCGACAGTCGAGGAAGTGGATATCGGCTGGTCCGAAACGACGCTTACCGCTGCGTCCAACTACCTGGGGCTTCTGTTCGGAAGCGTTGTCGCGGGTCAACTCACGAGGAACCGCGATCTGATGACGAACTATGCACGCTGGTTCGGCGACTTCGCGAATACAAAGACCGCCGGCGATCTGCTGTCCTCCATGAACGTACTCAACGAGATGTATGCAACGTTAGGCCCACTGCTCGACCGTCATGACGTATTCCTGTGCCCAACCATGCCGGTGCCCGCGATGCGCGCCGAGTACGATCCCGGCGTCGATCGTTTCGAGATCAACGGCGTACCGGTGCATCCCGTGTGGGGGTGGTGCATGACATACCCGTTCAACATGATGAGCCGCTGCCCTGTGATGAGCGTGCCGAGCGGGTTTGGCGACGACAACGTGCCGACGGGCCTTCAAATCGTGGCACGTACCTACGATGATGTCCGCGTATTCAGAGCCGCCGCCGCCTTCGAGGAAACAAGGCGACTCTACGCCACGCCGGATTGTCGCCCAAATCTGGGTTAGCGCTGCGCATAACTGTTTGCCGGGTCAAGCCGGAAATCTTCTCTTGAAATCAATGGTCTGAATTTCACGCCGAATCCGCTGAATCTGAACGAAATCGAACGGATTCGAACAAACGCAACTGCGCCCCGCTGCGGCGTTCTCCGCTTGGCCGGAACATCGTCAGACACGGCGCCTGCATGGAGCGCTATGAGTCGTATCGAATACGTGATATACCCTATTCCGATTTGAGGTGTTGTTAACCGTCTCGCCCCGAACCGGACAGCCCGAGAAGCGGAGTCTGCGCATTCTGGCGCACGGTAAGCGGAGAACCGCATAGGGTTAAAATGGCTCGTAACGAGGGGAGCCGGCAATCAGCCGTCTTAATCAAGCCGTCGACCGCGACAACGAAGACATCACGCTGACGCCCGGCGTCAGCGCGCATGCCGTATGGGCAAGCGACCTGACGTTGACGGTCTGGAGCAAAACCTGCAGCGAATTCTGGTACGAGCCGGAGAATATCCTCCGCGTCGGCATGCCGATGATCGAGCTCTTGCGTCATATTGCCCAGTGCGGTGGATTCGGCTCAGGCGATATCGATACGCTCGCCGAACGGGAGCTGGCGCGAATACGACATGCCGGTCCCAATTCGGACGACGAATTTCGAATGCTCGACGGCCGCGTCATCCGGGTCTGCCGCAACGCCGTCGCCGGCGGTGGTCACGCCTCGTCCTACATCGACGTGACCCGGTATCACGACGATCAGGATACATTGAGGGCCCGGCTCGCCGATTACCGGCTCGCTGCGAGCATTTCGAGCGTCGGCCATTGGCTCTGGGACGAGACCAGCCAGAAAATGGTTTCGTGTTCGGATCAATGCGCCAACATACATGGTCTCTCGGTCAGCGAATACATGTTGGTTTCCGGCACGCTCGAGGGTGAGATCGCCTGGGCCCACCCGGACGACCGCGGGCGCTATCGCGCCGCGTTGTTAAGCGGTACCGATTACGACATCGAGTACAGGATCGTTCGCAAAGACGGCGAGGTTCGTCACGTTCGCGAAATCAGCGAAGTCGAGTATGACGGATCCGGCCGCGCGGTCAGGTCTAGAGGCATCGTACAGGACGTCACGGACCTGGTCGACACGCGCAATGCGCTGACAGCGAGCGAACAACGCTACCGCGAGATTTTCGAAGATGCGCCGATCGCGCTCTGGGTCGAGGATTTTTCCAAGGTAAAGGCGTTCGTGGACGATCTCGCGAAAAAAGGCCATTCGGATCTTCGCACGTACTTTTCGGACAACCCGGACAAATTGCACGATGCGTACAATTTGACGGAGACTCTCGAAACCAGCCGCGCCAGTCTTGATCTGTACGGTGTTGAGAATAAAGACCAGTACATCAGGTATCTGTCGGCGGAGTACGCCCTTCCCTCCGAGCTTGAAGCGTTCGTCGATATCCTGGTCGGCTTTACAGAGGGACAGTGGACGTTCGAGTGCGAAAGCGAAGACACGACATGGTTCGAGGGCGAAGGAAACATCATCGTGTTAACGAAAGGGGTGGTTCCGGACGCCTACCGCCACGACTGGTCGCGGGTTATCTACAGCATGGAAGACGTGACCGAGATGCGAAAGACCCAGGCCAACCTTCAGATCGCAATGCGGAAGGCCGAGCAGGCCAGTGCAACGAAAACGGCCTTTCTCGCCAATATGAGCCATGAGTTGAGAACGCCGCTCAACGCGATCATCGGTTACTCGGATGCCATCTCACAGGAAGTATTCGGCGTTATCGGGAATCCCAAATATCGGGAATACGTCAACGACATCAACATCTCGGGACGTCACCTGTTGGGGCTCGTCAACAGCATTCTCGACCTTTCCAAGGTCGAGGCCGGGGCCGAGAGCGTTACCGAAACCGATATCGATGTCGCCGCGCTCGTGAACGCGTGTCTGCCGCTGGTCACCGGGTACGATCGGCGTGAAACCGTGGGAATCGCTGTTCGCATCCCGGAGAACCTGCCGGATCTTCGGGCCGATGAGCGTCAGCTGAAACAGATTTTGATCAATCTTTTGACCAACGCTGTGAAGTACAACCGGGAAGACGGCGCCGTCACGGTCAGCGCGTCCGTCGACGACGCGGGTGCCTTCGTTATCGAGGTTGCCGACGACGGTCCAGGCATTGCCGCCGTCGATATCCCGAAGGTCCTCGAACCGTTCGGCCAGGCGACCTCCGGGGGCCGCAAGCGCATGCAGGGAACCGGCCTTGGCCTGCCGCTCGCGAAACGCCTGACGGAATTACACGGCGGAGCGCTGCATCTTGAGAGCGAACCGGGGGCCGGTACGACCGTTCAGATCCGGTTTCCGCCGGAACGGACCGCCCGCAACGGATAACCGGCAAACCGCGCGGCCAAAAGACCACTCAAGCCATGTTCAGCGCCGCCGCGTGGCGCAGCACCGCCTCCGCTTCGTCGGTAAAGCCGCCGTCCGGGCCATGCAACACCAGGCCCCGACCGTAGGCGGGCGTACCCGAGACGCCCTTGCGGCCCTGCACGATGACGCGCCTTGCGGCCGTTTCGATCCCGTCCTTGCCGCTGGGCGTCTTCGGCCACAGCGGAAGAACCGTCAACCCGCCGATGCTGGCACCGGCGAATGCCGCCAGCACGTCGGCGAGCCGGTCCGCCCGGTGGATGATTGTCAGACTACCGCCGTCCTTCAGCCGCGACCCGCAGAAAACTGCCCAATCGCGCAGTTCCGCAGAGCCTTCGACCACGGCCGTGGCGGCGACAGGATCCCGTGGCAGGGTCGCTTCGCCGGCTTTCATGTAGGGCGGATTGGCCATCGCGTGATCGAACGGGCCGGCTAAACTTTCCGGTGGCTCGAGGATGTCGCCCGTCGCGATCCGGAACCGGTCCGCCAACCCGTTGGCATCCGCATTCTTCCCGGCGAGATCGGCCAGCGGCATCTGCAGTTCGAGGCCCGTGATCTTCGCGCCTTCGATGCGGCGCGCCAGGGCCAATCCGGCGGCGCCGACGCCGCATCCGGCATCCAGCACCGTATCCCCCGCCACGGCCGGCACTGCGGCGGCAAGCAACACCGGATCGATAGCAAATCGGTAACCCTTTTTCGGCTGCACGAGACGGAGGCGGCCACCAAGAATCGCGTCGGTCGTCGTTTCCACGGCCTATTCAGGCGCCTTGCGGCGTGGGCGTCATCTCAGCACCGTCATGTACCTCGTCGGCCGTGTCGGTATCCCCGGCATCGGGCCGAGCGGCAAGAATGCCCCTCGCCTCGACTTCATCGTCCGCCAACACCATCACGCGTCGTGGTATGGCGCCGATACTGCCCTCCAGATTGCTGGTATGCGCGTCGAGCACGACATGACCAATACCGGCCGCCTCGAGATTGGCGGCGAGCCATGAAATCAGCACGGCATCGTTGGTCCTGACCAGTTCGATCACGCTTGCGCCCCTCCTCCATTGCCGCGCGCAGGCTTGACCCTGCGGGCGTCGGCTCCATATGCTCCCCATCAAACGGGCGGGCGTCAAGCGATGCCCGCGCCAATATCGGGAGACCGCCGCGTGGGTGTCGTCGTCGACCTCGAAGAAGAACGCCGCAAACAGCCGTCGATCGACGATCTGACGCGCCTGGTCGAGGACGATCTGTCGCAGGTCAACACGGTCATCATGCAGCGTATGCAGAGCCCGGTGACGATGATTCCGCAACTCGCCGGCCATATCGTCGCCGCCGGCGGCAAACGGCTCCGCCCGGTCCTCACCCTAGCCTCGGCCAAGATGTGCGGCTACGGCGGCAAGCGTCACATTTCCCTGGCTGCCTGCGTCGAGTTCATCCACACGGCGACCCTGCTGCACGATGACGTTGTCGACGAGAGCGAACTGCGGCGCGGATCGTCATCGGCCAACGCGATCTGGGGCAACCAGGCGAGCGTGCTGGTCGGCGATTTCCTGTTCAGCCGGTCATTCGAGCTGATGGTCGAGGACGGATCGCTAGATGTGTTGCGCATCCTCTCCAACGCGTCGTCGGTGATTGCCGAGGGCGAGGTCATGCAACTCATGACCGCCAACGACACGGAAACCGGCGAGACCGCGTATCTCGCCGTCATTCAGGCGAAAACGGCAAAGTTGTTCGCCGCCGCGTGTCGCATCGGTGCGGTCGTCGCCGACCGCCCGAAAGTCGAGGAAGACGCGCTCGACACCTACGGCCTCAACCTCGGGATCGCGTTCCAGCTGATCGACGACGTGCTCGACTACTCGGCCAAGCAGGCGGAACTGGGCAAGACGATCGGTGACGATTTCCGCGAAGGCAAGATCACGCTGCCGACGATCCTGGCGTTCCGCCGAGGCGGCGACGAGGAACGCACGTTCTGGCGGCGTACGCTGGAAGATCTCGACCAGACGGACGCGGACCTGGATCACGCCATCGGCCTGATGACCAAACACAGTGCGCTTTCGGACTCGGTCGACCGCGCCCGGCACTACGGCGCCATGGCGCGCGATGCGCTTGGCATTTTTGCCGACGGCGACGAGAAGCGCGCGCTGATCGATCTCCTCGAATTCGCGATCGAACGACCGTACTGAAGCCGTAACGAAGGTTGGCGATTTTGCCGAACTGCAGGCCTTGCGGGCGGGAAGCCGGAGCGCTATAACCCGGCGTCCATCGGTCGGAGTGTAGCTCAGCCTGGTAGAGCACTGTCTTCGGGAGGCAGGGGTCGGTGGTTCGAATCCACTCACTCCGACCAACTAAATCCTTGTTTCCAAATAGATTCTAGACGGTTCCCCGACTCACGGCAACAGTGAGCCGTTCACAAATTTCGCCCTCGTTCACACTGGCTGGTGGAATCCCCTGCGGAAGACAGTCGTTAGTGCCTGTCGGCACCACTGTCGCTCTACCCGGCTGAGTCACTCCGAGACCTGACGCCTATCGGCAACTGATGTCGGGATGCTCATTCACATGGGGTTATTGTGAACGCCTTAGTTAACCCCTTGAAACAGTGGGCTTGAGCACTGTCTTGGAGGGACTGCGGTCAGGATTTGGACCGCCATTGACCCGAAAAAATAGCCAGTATTCTCTGGGGGGTATGCAGGGGGCAAGGGGGTCTTCTGTAGTATGCAATCCAGCTCCTCATTTTCTCACCAAAACTACGAAGTGGGGACTATAGAACCGATCCACCCCTCAATCTGAGACACGATACCAGGGTTGTTTCGATACTTAATATGTCGGAGAACAAATTTCTAAACGCAATAAAACTAAGATATTGATCTATAATAATATTTCATAGAAATACTGCCGATACAGCCTAGGAATTTCTCTTTATCTCCCTAAAATTGCCGGGAGGCGCGTCATGCTCGCACAACTGCTCCGCAGGTGCTTCGCTATGAGCTAATCTTTCTTTCGTTCTCCTGATCTCAAGACCATCCTCTATACTACGGGCAATTAGCATCAGTTCTTTGCGACACGTTGCCGGTGCTACGTGTTGAAGGCGATGAACCCTGTATGTGTTGATATGCTCTCGCGCTATCCCGTCTATCTCGGATGGAAGCGAAAGCTCGTCGAACGTACGGCACACTCGACCCAACTGGGCGATGGTTTCCCGCTGAGACGATTTACCGTTCATGCCAATGACGCAGTATTTGTGGCCAAGCTCATAGAGAGTCTCGGCAGGCAAATCCCGCTTGATTTCAAGAAGCCTCTCCCTGGCCCAACCTTCAGCCTGGGGCTTCGTTTCGAATGATGCCGACTGGTTTTGGTGTCCTTTTAGACGCAGTTGGACATTCCACAAGCCACTGGGTAGTTTGCGGTAGGAAGCCATCGTGTTGCCCTCGTAAATTGTTCATTTACAAGGACTTAATTGATCTTCGGGAGGCAGGGGTCGGTGGTTCGAATCCACTCACTCCGACCAGTTTTTCCGCCCGCCTTCGTCTTTCGCAAGTTTGCCGGATCTGGCCGGTCAGCGCTTCGACTCGACCGGTGCCGGGTAGACCGGCTTCCAGATATCCTCTTCCAGCAAAACCTGCGGCGGCTCGGGCTTCTCGCGGCGCTCGGCTTCGCGGCAGGCGACAATCTCTTCCAGGACTTCGAGGTCGCGGTCGAGATCGAGATAAGGACTGTTCTGCATAGAGGGTCTCCGTTGGCTGATAAATCTATCGAAGACTTCCGCTGCAAGAGGCGCGCCAGACTCTCGGAAATCACGGTAAAAAATTTCTTAACAAGAATCAGTGACTTGTGGACAAGTCGCGTTCACCGAACGCGACGATTCGTCTCTGTCAGAGCAAGAATTGCCTGACCTGCCCGCTTGAATGAGACAAAATTGCCGGGTATGCGCCAGCTTCGCGGCGCACCGACCCGGCTGGAAAAGCAACGATCGTGACGAATTTGCCGCCGTATCAGGACCACCCCGCCGCATGGACCGGCGACGAACTGCGTGCCAATCCCGGCGCATGGCATCTGACCCTGTCGCCGGAGCAGGCCGCCGAGATCGGCAACGCGGCGGATGCCTGGCTGGCATCGGGGCGGCCGTTGTCGGAAATCGACGCGGCCGGATTCCCGTTGCCCGGAACGGCGGACCTACTCGATACCATCCGCACCGAACTGACCGCCGGACAGGGTTTTCGGCTGCTGAGCGGCCTCGACGTATCCGGCTGGCCGCGAGAGAAAGCCGCCGCCGCATTTCTCGGTTTCGGCGCGCACATCGGCCGTGTCCGATCCCAGAACGCCAAGGGTCACCTCCTCGGCCACGTGAAGGATCTTGGGTTGGCCAGCGCGGACCCCAATGTTCGGATCTACCAGACGTCCGAACGCCAGACGTTCCATACCGATTCGGCCGATGTGGTTGGCCTGCTGTGCCTCAATGAGGCGCGCGAGGGTGGCGACAGCCTGCTGGTCTCGGGTGTCTCCATCTTCAACGAGATGCATGCGCGACGGCCCGATCTACTCGCGGAACTCATGAAGCAGGTCGCTACCGATCGGCGGGGCGAGGTGCCGGCGGGCGCCGATCCCTATTACATGATCCCGGTGTTCTCGTGGCACCAAGGCGCGCTCACGGTCATGTACCAGCGTCAGTACATCGAGAGCGCCCAGCGTTTCCCGGATGCGCCACGTCTGACCGATGCCTATCGGGCAGCGCTCGACCTGTTCGACGATATGGCCAACGACCCCGCATTGAACGTTTCCATGCGGTTACGGCCCGGCGACATGCAGTTCGTGCACAATCACACGATGCTGCACGACCGGACAGGCTTCGTGGATTGGGAGGAGCCCGAGAAACGCCGTCACTTACTCCGTTTGTGGCTTTCGGTTCCCGAGGACAGAGCCCTGCCCGACATCTTCGCCGAGCGTTTCGGATCGACCACGCCCGGCAATCGCGGCGGTATCGTCGTGCCCGGAACGCAGTTTCAGGTGCCGCTCGACGCAGCCTAAATCGATGACATGCCGGGCGGCGGTTCCTGAATCGGCGGCTCTTCGACCGGCGGCATATCGGGATCGCCCGGCGGCGGATCCTCGATCGGCGGGAACCCCGGATCTTCGAACGGCGGTTCTTCGGGAATGGGTTCCGGTGGCTTTTCCGGCGGCGGTTTCGGCGGGGCAACGAACTGTCTCATCGGTCAACAGTGTAGAGGGTGAGATAGCCGCCTGCAAATCCGCCTTAATCGAGAACGGGTCCCATCGGCATCCGGCGGACACCCTTTCGCAAATTCCTGTAGTCGACCGTTTCGAGCCTGCAAGGGTGCGCTCCGGGCGCCTCGGCGACGATGATTCGGGATGCGATAGGTTCGAAATCCGCGCGGAAGTGCACCGAACTCTTGACCACCAGTATGTGCTGCTCGGTCGGCTCGACCCCGACATGACGGAAGATCGCCTGATCGAGGCATTGGCACCGGTGCGAGCCGACGACAACCCTGATATCCGTTTCGGAATCGCTACTGTCCGCGACGACCCGAAGCAGCGCCACTGGACCGAGCTCCGCCTGCGCCCCCCTGTACATTTCGCCGGTGAACGCAAAGCGCCCGTCGCCGAGAGCCTCGACGCGAAAGCGGGCATCATAGGATATCTGGCCGGGCAATCCGGACTTTCCACCGAGGGCGAGATCGATTTCGGCGCCGACACCGGCCTCATGGGCCGCGGTTGCACTCGTGGGATCGTCGAGCAGGCCGACGACGGCGCCTCGTGCGCCCGCCTCGACGAGTGCCGACAGAAGGCCCGTCGAATCCGATGTCGCACCGGCGCCGGGATTGTCCTGGGCGTCGGCAATGATCACAGGTCCAGTATCTTCCGCCATCGCTTCGGCGACCGCCTCGTCGGCCGGCAGCATGGTCGTATCGAACGTACCCTCCGCCGCGTCGATGGCGTTCGATAGGCGATCCACCGTCGCTTCGGCCGCCGCCGCATCCGCGGCATAAGCGATACAGGCGACGCCGGCGTCGCGGATATCGGCAGCCGGGAAACCCATGGCGATATCCGCCGTCAGGCAGTCCGCACAATCCGTCCCCGAGAGACGGGCATAAAGCTCGCGGCACGGTTCAGCCTTGGTGTACTGCGCCTGCAGCGGCACGAGAAAATTCGCCTGCCGCCAGGCCTTGAACAACGGCCGCCCGGCGATCAGGTGTTCGAGCACCGGCAAGGCACGCGCCCCGGTTTCATCCATATCGATATGCGGATAGGTCCGAAATATGGTCAGCGCAGACGCATTCATGACCATCGCCTCGGTGACATTGGCGTGCAGATCCAGGCTGGCGACAACGGGCAGATCCGGTCCGACAGCCGCGCGAATACGGGCAAGCAGTTCCCCCTCACCGTCCTCGCAGGACTGCGTCACCATCGCACCGTGAAGGTCGAGGTAGACGCCGTCAATCTCGCCAGCGTCACGGATGCCGTCGATGATGATACCGGAAATACGCTCGAAGGCGTCGTCGGTGACATAGGACGACGGCTCGGCAGAACACCAGACGACGGGAACCAGGTCATGACCGGCACCCGTAGCGGCAGCAGCGAATCCCGCCATCGGCAGATTGATCCCCGCGGTGCCGGCGAGCACGTCATCGCCCAACAGCATCGGCGGCCACGCATCGGCGATTTCAAACTCCGTAAACGACGCCAACGTCGCGCCGAAAGTATTGGTTTCATGCTGAAAGCCGGCGACGGCGATACGGGTCACGACAGTTTCCCTGAATACGGCGATCGGGCGATTGCCCCGGCCGACACTATTCACCAACCCGACAGACCAGACAATCCACGGTCGCTCATAAAATGGGACGCATCTATGATGCGGGAGATGATTCGTCTGCGACAGGAAGGCATATCCGAACGACCGTGCCGCCATTGTCTGCAGGCGCAAAGACAAGCTCTGCCCCCAGGCGATCGCAAATACGTCTGGCGATCTGCAAACCGCGTCCCCAGCTTTTGTCGCCGTGCTCACCGTCTGTCGACACGGTATCGCCGTTTCTGATCTTGAGCATCAAATCGGCCGGAATGCCCGAACCGGTATCGCGCACCAACAAAATCATCGCATTGTTCATTGGATCGAGTTCACCCCTGATCGTAATCGACCCGCCTCTTGGGGTGAACTTGATGGCGTTACTGACAAGATTGGTCAGGACCTGCTCTATGAGAACCGGATCGGTCTCAAGCATCGGAAAGTCGTCGGCAAACTCCATGAGCATCTTGATGCCCCGCTCGTGGGCCATCTCTTCGAACGTCTCGATCACGCCAGCAGCGACGCCGGTCATGTCGACGGGCGTTTTCACCACCTTGTGCTCGCCCGAAACCGCATCGTCGAGGACGCGCTCGCAGATGCGAAGCAGCCGGCGGGTCGCCTCCTCAATGACTGCATTGTATTTACCGATTTTTGCGAGGTCACGGTCACCCGCAAGCTCAATCCGAGTCATTTGGGAGTAACCCATCATTGCGTTCAGCGGCGTGCCGATTTCGTGGGCAAAATCACGTAGATGTTCGCGAAAATCGGTCGGTGCCGGCGCCGGTGTCTTTTTTTCGGCCATCGCTCTATAGGTAATTTATTATTCGTATATTTACGTATCTAGACGCAAAAACGGGCCGCAGAGCAATGTTTTTCTTGTGAAGTTCGACTGCAAAAGGCGGATCAGGCGGTCAAAAGCGGGTCGAACGGGCAGGCTGTCATATTCTCGACACCGTCCTCCGTGACCAGGACCTGATCCTCCAGTTTGATGCCGTCGGGTCCGCCGACTTCGCCGACATAGGCCTCGACGCAGAGCATCATGCCGGGCTCGAGCACGCCCTCGTAGCCCCGCTCTTCCCAATCGATCGGGTGGCGGATGCCCGGCCACTCGTCGCACAAACCGACGCCGTGCATCTTGGAGCCGTAACGCTGCGGTATGTATTCGTCGGGCAGATGGTGACCGCCGAGACACAGTTCCTTGAATGTCGCGCCCGGTCTGACGAGATCGATGTTCGTCATGATGTGCTCGTGCGCGATGTCGTGCATCATACGCTGCCGGTCGGTCGGCTTGCCGTCGCCGATGAACCAGGTGCGCGAGATGTCCGTACACATGCCGTAGCAACCGATCAAATCGGTATCGAAGGCGAGAATTTCGTTGTTCCGGAGCGTGCGCGGGCCGCATTCCTGAAACCAAGGATTGGTGCGTTGCCCGGTCGACAGGATTCGCGTCTCGATCCATTCGCCGCCACGGCGAATGTTCGATGCGTGCAGTTCCGCCCAGACATCGTTTTCCGTCATGCCCGGTTCGGTCTTCTCGCGCATCTCGGCAATGGATGCCTCGCAGGCGTGAACGGCGCACCGCATCGCCTTGATCTCGTCCGGCCCCTTGATGGCGCGGGTCCGCTCCATCAGTTCCTCGCCGTCCATGATCTCGATGTTCAGTTTGTCGAGCGCACGCAGACCCTCGATCTGAATCTTGTCGACGGCGAGCCGACGGTTGCCGCCGCAACGCTCGCGCAACAGATCGTCGATCTGATGGGCGAAGGCCTCGGCTTTCTCTTCGGTTCGCTGGCCGGTCGCAAAATAGAAGAAAGAGGCGCCGGCGCGGACTTCCCTCACCAGCGGCGCATACTCCGACATGTAGGCGTAGCCGCCATACTCCCAGAGCACCATGTAACCATCTGCCGTCACCAGACAGGCGCGGAACGGGTTATGCGCATTCCAGAGTTGCATGTGGGTGGTGTCGGTGGCGTAGCGGATCGATAGCGGATCGAACAGCAAAACGCCGGCGTATCCGCGCGCCGCCAGCCCATTCACGATCCGGTCGAGCCGGTACTGCCGCATGGCGGGCAGATCGGGGCACTCGAGACCCGCCGCCGCCCATTCGTCGAATGCCAACCTGGTCGGCCCGATCTCCAGCCGGTCATCGTAGTCCGGCGTGTTGTCGGGCTTCATCGGACCGTCGGAGGGTGGCCGCCGGGCGGGATTGATCTTGGGATCGGGAATCGAATGCGGATCGTCGGCCATCATGTCCCTCTCTGCGTTACTGCTTAGCCCCTGAGCCGTGCACCCTCAGGATCGAACGGCGGCTCGTTCAGCAACGTCGCACGATGTGGCTTGCCGAGGATAGCGATATCGAACTGATCGCCGGGCTTGGCGAAATCGGTCTTCACGAAGCCCAGGGCAACAGACTTGTCGACCGAAAAACCGTAGGCGCCGGAACTGACACGGCCGACGGGTGTCCCGTCGAGTGCGAAAATCGGCTCGCCGCCGACAGCGTCCGCGTCCTCGGTTTCGACCGTGAAGACCATCAGCATCTCACGCGGCTTGTTATCCTTGATCTTTTCGTAGGCTTCCTTGTTCAGGAAATCGCCCTTGTCGAGCTTGATCAAGCGTTCGAGGCCGACTTCCTGCGGCCAGTACTCGGGCGAATACTCGCGGCTCCAGCTGCCGTAGCCTTTCTCGACGCGAAGCGACAGCAGCGAGCGGCCGCCGACCGGTCGAACGCCGAGATCTTTCCCGGTTTCGAGCAGCGCATCGAACAATGCCAGTTGGTCCGACTCGTCGTGGTAAAGTTCCCAGCCCAAATCGCCGGTAAACGAGACGCGAAGCGCGACGCAGTCGACGCCGCCAACGGTGATTTTCCGGGACCGCATAAACTTCCAGTTGTCGTTCGACATGTCCTCGTTGGTCATGCGCTGCAAAAGCTCGCGGGACTTCGGTCCGGCGACATTGAAACCGCACAGTTTGTTGGTGACCGACTCCCAGGTCGTGCCGTCAGGCAGCGGAACGGCATCGAAGAAGCGCTTGTGATAGCGCTCGCCGATACCGGTGCCGACCATGAAAAACTCGTCGTCGGCCAGCTTGGTGATGGTGAAGTCGCCGGCGACACCGCCGCGCACACCGATCAGCGGCGTCAGGCACGAGCGGCCGTCTTCCGTCGGCACCTTGTTGGCGACCAGCTTGTCGAGCCATTCCCAGGCGCCCGGTCCCTTGATCAGGTACTTGCCGAAGTTCGACGTATCGGTGATGCCGACACCGTCGCGCAGTGCAGCGCATTCCTGGCGCACCGCCTCGAACCAGCTTTGGCGGGTAAAGCCGTATTCATCGACCGGTTCCATGCCCTCAGGGGCATACCACAGCGGGTGTTCCCAGCCGTAGTTGAGACCGTGTACGCAGCCAAGTTCCTTCTGGCGCTCATAGGCAGGGCGCGTGCGCACGGGCCTTCCGGCCTCGCGTTCCTCATAGGGGAAATGAATTTTAAAGCGGTGCGAATAGGCATCAAGCGCCTTTGCCATGACGAACGATTTCGGCGTCCATGCATCATCGAACCGCGCGAGATCCCAGGGGAACATATCGAGTTCCGGTTCGCCCTCGACAATCCACTGCGCCAGCATCGAGCCGAGCCCGCCGGATTGGCTGAAGCCCGGGATAATGCCGTTGCAGCAGTAATAGTTTTTCAATTCCGGCACGGGACCGTAGAGCGCCGACGAGTCCGGCGACCAGATCATCGGGCCGTTGATGACTTTCTTGATGCCGGCCTCGCCAAGCGCGGGAACGCGCTCGCAGGCCCGCATGATGTTTTCCTCGATGCGTTCGAGATCGTCCGGCAACAAATCGTGGCCGAAATCCCAGGGCGTTCCGTCCTCTGCCCAGAACCGGCCGTCCTTCTCGTATGCACCACACAGAAGCCCCATGCCTTCCTGGCGCATGTAGTATTCGCCATCGCGGTCGGCGACCGATGGCAGCCGGCGGCCCGCGTTTTCGATCTCCGGAATGTTCTCGGTCACGAAGTACTGGTGTTCCATGGTGATCAGCGGCAGTTCGAGTCCAGCCATGCGGCCGACTTCGCGCCCCCAGAGACCGGCGGCGTTGACGACGATCTCGGCATGAATGGTGCCCTTGTTGGTCACCACGTCCCAGGTGCCGTCTTCGCGCTGATTGGTTTCCTCGACCTTGGTGAAGCGATGAATCTCCGCGCCGCGATCCCGCGCGCCCTTGGCGTAGGCGTGGGTCACGCCCGAAGGATCGACGTTGCCGGCCAGCGGTTCGTACATGATGCAGCGGATACCGTCGAAATCGACCAGCGGGTGAAGTTCCTGCGCCTCGGCCACGGACAGCTCATGAAACTCGACCTGGAAGTACTTGGCCTTCGCCGCCTGGATGCGGAGCTGATGCTCTCGGTCCTCGGTTTGCGCCAGATAGAGCGAACCCGGCTGGAAGATGCCGCAACCCTGCCCGGTTTCCTCTTCGAGCTCTTCGTAAAGCTCCATGGTGTAGTACTGAATCTTGGAGATGTTGTTGTGGTCATGCAGACCATGGATACCGGCAGCCGCGTGCCACGTTGAGCCAGACGTCAGCTCGTCGCGCTCGAGCAGAACCACATCGGTCCAACCGAGCTTGGCAAGGTGATAAAGAATACTGCAACCGACGAGGCCGCCGCCGATGACGACTGCCTGGGCATGGGTCTTCATGATCCGCTACTCCCGTTCGGCGCGACGTTACGCGCACGTGTGTTCTCATTGACCGGCGTCTTCGCCCGGTCCCGAGAAACCTTATAAATCGGACGCGGAAAAACTTGGCCACTGAGCGAACCGCATTTTTCCAGAAGCGACGGACTTCTGGGTGCTACCTTGACGGTTGCTTGACCGGCGCATCCCGTCACCCAACCTTAGTAAGGATGCGAAACCCTCAGACGGGACAGAAACATGAGATTTGCGACGAGATTCCTTGCCATCATTGCAGTGGCCATAACGTTCGCCGGCCCGGCCATGGCAACCACCGTGCCGCCGCTGGTCGATGCGGAATGGGTTAAAGTTCATATCGGCGAGCCGAACGTTGTCTTTCTCGATGTCCGCGGCAGGCTGGGCGGACACACCCGTGCCGACTACATAGAAGTCCATATCCCCGGCGCCATCTGGACCGATTATCTGAAGGACGGTTGGCGGACGAAAGATGAGAACGGGACGATCGGCCAGTTGCCGACGAGGAAAGCACTTGAAAAACTGATTGGCAGTCTTGGCATCTCCAATGACGATCATGTCGTGATCGTGCCGGTGGGCGGCAAGGCGCTTGATGTCGGAACGGCAACCCGTATCTACTGGACCTTCAAAGTTCTTAGTCACGACAAGGTCTCGATCCTAAACGGCGGCATGATGGCTTATCTCGCGAGCGGCAATCCGACGGCGAGCGGCGAGGAGACGCGAACCCCAGCGACGTTCGAAGGCACGTTTCGACCCGAATTGATCGCCGCGAAATCGGATGTCGAGGCTGCCGTTGCGGCGGGCCGGGCGGTTATCGATCACCGGCCCGAAACCCAGTATCGCGGAGAAACCAAACACAAGATGGCGGCGCGAGCCGGTACGATTCCGGGCGCGAAGAACGTCCCCGAAAGCGCATTGACCAATGACGGTATCGCCAGTTTCAAAACCTCTGCCGAATTAAAGGCGCTATACGCTGCCGCCGGTGTCGGCGATGGCGAGGAGCAGGTCAACTTCTGCAACACGGGCCACTGGGCATCGCTCGGCTGGTTCGTCTCCAGCGAACTTCTCGGCAACAAGAAGGCGCGGGTCTACGACGGCTCCATGGTCGAGTGGTCGGCCGATGAACGCCTGCCGGTGCAAAGCGCGGCAAACTAGGGTCAGTATTCTGCCGCAGCCGCCCCGAAGCAGGCCCAGATTCGAATTGCGGTCACGAGCAAAAAACGCGAAGATTAAAGGGCTGGGGGCACTGGAGACGAACTCATGTGCCAAATGTTTGCCGGGCAAGACCCGGAGCGTTATTCCTCGCACACCCGCCGCCTGCGTCTGAACGGACAAAGCACCAGTATTCGCCTGGAGAATGCCTTCTGGATGATTCTCGACCGCATGGCCGAGGATGAGGGCCTTTCGACACCGGCTTTCATCTCGAAATTGCATAGCGAAGTCCTTTTGCTCCGCGGCGAAGCACCGAACTTTACGTCCTTGCTTCGTTCCGCCTGCCTGATCAGGTTGCAGCAAGACGGGTCAATAGGTGCAGACGAGACGAATCCCACGGAGACCGTTTCGGTCGCTGCGGAGTAGTTCGCCGTAATCGCGCCGACCGGATCTGGAAGCACGGCATCCGTAGATTTGCTGTAGTAAGCCCTTACTACCGCCGTTCTCCTGTGACGCCCTAACCTGAACTGTAGTCCGACCCGGCCGCAGAATGCCGGGCGGCCTTGCCGCGCAGTTCAGGAGTCCGTATGGCGAAACTCATTCACACCATGATCCGGGTGCTCGACGAGGACCGATCAATAGATTTCTACGCCAAGGCGTTCGGAATGAAAGTATCCCGACGCCTGGACAAGGAAACGTTCACGCTCGTCTATCTCCGTGGCGCAGAGACCGATCAGGAACTCGAACTCACCATCAACAAGGGGCACGAGGACGTGTACACCCACGGAGACGGGTACGGTCACGTTGCGTTCGTTGTCGACGACATCGATTCGGAACACGACCGCTTCGAGAAAGAAGGGCTGAATCCCAGAAAACTTGTCGAATTCAGAGAAGACGACGAACTGATCGCCAAGTTCTTCTTCGTTCAGGATCCCGACGGCTATCAGATCGAAGTCCTGCAGCGGCACGGCCACTACCAATAAGGGGGCATCCCGCCGGTTCGCCGGCGCGGCCGCTTGTCCTGACATACACGGTCAATTGGAGGTGACACGATGAAAACGATAATTGATCGCTCTTCGCTGACGCGGCGATCGCTTCTCAAAAAAAGCGTCACGATCGGGGCGGCTTTCGCGGTCGGCAGCAGTTGGGTCGCGGGCGGCAACGCAGCCTGGGCTCTCGAGCTGGCGCACGTAAGCCCGCGCTCGATGGCGACGCTGATTCAGATGGCCCGCGATATCTACCCGCACGATCAGGTGGCCGACGAGTACTATGCGGCTGCCGTCAAAGGATACGACAGCGGCGATTCGGCCAAGATGATCGAAGACGGTGTCACCATTCTCGACGCCGCCGCTCGTGGCAAGGGCTTTCCCAGCTACCTCGATATCGGTTGGGAGCGCGATCGCGTCGACATCCTTCGCGGGATGGAGAGCAGCGAGTTCTTTCAAACCATCCGGGGCGGCCTCGTCACCGGCCTCTATAACCAGAAAGCCGTTTGGCCGTTATTCGACTACGAAGGCGAGAGCTACTCCAAGGGTGGCTACATCGACCGTGGCTTCGACGACATCAACTGGCTTTGAGGGAGGTCTGACAGATGAGCGCACCCTTTGAATTGAATGACGATGGCGTCGTCGTTGTAATCGGCACCGGCGCCGGCGGCGGCGTACTCGCCAACGAGCTTGCGCAGCGCGGCGTCAGCGTCGTAGCCCTTGAAGCAGGCGGGCGGTATCTTCCGGAAGACTACGTCAATGACGAATGGGACAGCTTCGGGCAACTCGCGTGGCTCGACGCCCGGACGACTAGCGGCGACTGGCGCGTTGCCAAGGATTTTTCCGGCCTGCCGGCATGGATCGTCAAGACGGTCGGCGGCACGACGACCCATTGGGCCGGCGCGTCGCTCCGATTCCAGCCGCATGAATGGAAGGCGGCAACGACATACGGCGATGTACAGAGGGCCAACCTTCTGGACTGGCCGATCGACGCCGACGAAATGGCGCCTTGGTACACGCTGGCAGAGCGAAAGCTCGGTGTGACGCGAACCGACGATCGCGCGGGCCTGCCAGGCAACAACAACTACAAAATCTTAGAAGCCGGCGCCAAGAAGCTCGGCTACAAGGAGGTTCATACGGGCCGCATGGCCATCAACTCGGATGATTATGACGGCCGCGCCGCGTGCCAGCAGACCGGCTTCTGCTTCCAGGGATGCAAATGGGGCGCGAAATGGTCGGTCGCTTACACCGACATCCCGCGCGGCGAAGCGACCGGCAATCTCGAAGTTCGCGAACACGCCCACGTGCTGACGATTGAGCACGATAAATCGGGCAAGATCACAGGCGTCGTTTATGCCGACAAGGACGGCAACCAGCACATGCAGAAGGCGAGGGTCGTCTGCGTCGCCGGCAATTCGTTCGAAAGCCCGCGGATGCTGCTCAACTCGGCGACGTCGATGTTCCCTGACGGTCTTGCGAACTCTTCCGGCCAAGTCGGCCGCAACTACATGCGGCACATGACCGGATCGGTCTATGCCGTGTTCGACAAGCCTGTCCGGTTTTGGCGCGGAACGACCATGGCGGGCATCATTCAGGATGAGTCGCATCACGATCCGTCGCGGGGGTTCGTTGGCGGTTACGAACTTGAAACGCTCGCGCTTGGCTTACCGTTCATGGCCGCATTTCTCGATCCCGGGGCCTGGGGGCGCGAGTTCACGACGGCTCTCGATCAGTTCGAAAACATGGCCGGTATGTGGATCGTGGGCGAGGACATGCCGCAGGAAACCAACCGGGTAACCCTGAATCACGACGTAAAGGACCAATTCGGTCTACCTGTGCCGAACGTCCACTTCGATGATCATCCCAACGATATCGCCATGCGCAATCATGCCTACAAGCAAGGTGCGGCGGTTTACGATGCGGTTGGCGCGACCCGGACATTCCCGACACCGCCCTATCCGTCGACCCACAATCTCGGCACCAACCGGATGTCCGACAAGGCGCGTGACGGTGTCGTCAACAAGTGGGGCCAGACACACGATATCGCCAATCTGTTCGTCTCCGACGGCAGCGTGTTCACGACCGGCGCGGCGGAAAATCCGACGCTAACCATCGTCGCGCTTGCCATCAGGCAGGCCGAACACCTTGCGGGCGAACTATCCAAGGGAAATCTCTGAAACCGGAGGCATCCCGATTTTAGGACGATAGGCGGTCGCTCAACCACACCGGTTGGGCGGCCGTTTTTTCCGGCCCGCCGACCCGAACGCTCAGTGATCGGATTCCTGACGGAACAGATGCGCGAGGCCGGTATCGTAGGCGACGCCCGCGGTCGTCAGCGTCACGGTCATCGGGTTGTCCGCATAGGCGAGGCCCTTGCGGCCGAGCGCCGTCCACACCGCCGGATTGGAAAATCCGCTGATATCGCGGGTCGACACGACGAACGGGCCGACATGGACATGATCGCCGTGCGGCTGCGGCAGTTTCAGGATTGTCACTTCACCGGTCGCATCATCGCGCCGGACGAGCCGGTCGTCCTCGGCCAGCACCTGCGCGAGGGCGAGCGTGCGGGCCTGCAACTTGTTGAGCTTTAGCGGGTTCTTCCGGGTCACCATGCAGGCACTTTCACGGCTTCCGTCAACGCGGTCAACCGTATCGCGATCAGGCGACGAAGTCGCTCGGCGTTCGACCGAGCGTACGCCGGAACATGTAGGTGAACGCGCTCGATGACGCGTAGCCCATGTCAAACGCAACGGAACTGATTTTTTCCCCGGCAGCCAGCCGAGAAATGGCATGAAGAACGCGGGCGTGACGCAACCAGCGCGACGGCGGCATGCCTGTCTCAGAAGCGAATAGTCGTTCGATGGTCTTACGGCTTGCCGGCGCGTCCGCAAGCCAGGCATCGACCGACTCGACAGTTCCCGGATCGTCGAGCGCGGCTTCGGCAAGCCGGCGAATCCGCAGGTCTCGCGGCATAGTCAGCGAAAGCGGCACCTCCGGCGCGGCGACGAGTTCATGGCGCAAAAGATCATGCAGCGCATCGTTATGTTCCATCGCGCGGCCTGACCCCTTGTCGGGCATGGTGCCGGATACGAGGGCGCTCAGCAGCGGCGTCATGGCCATCACCCGGCAATCCACGCCGACCTTCTCGGCTTCGTCCGGGCGAACGTCGACGTAGCGCATTTCGGTGTTCGAACCGTATCGCATCCAGTGTTCGACCCCGGGCGGAATCCACAGCGCCATCGCCGGGCTCAGCAACAGGACGCGATTCGGCGTGCCGACGTACATCGACCCCGATGCGGCCGTGACGAGCTGACCCACGTCGTGGGTGTGCCAATCGTAGGTTTGGCCCGATGTCTCTCTGATCGACTCGCCCAGATAACGCGACACGGGCGTCTTGCTGGAACCGCTGAGCGGATGTTGTTCCGGATTGCTCATTATGTTTGACGATTTTTAGATATAATTCGTCTTGGTATCGACTGAAAGACATACTCTTTTGACCTAAGATTCTCAAGCAATTCGGACAGGTTGTCCGCATTTTCGATCAGAGTTTGCCGCCACCATGAAACAACGCACCCTTCTCACTTGGTTTACCCTGGGCCATTTCGCCAACGACTGGACGGTCAGCTCGCTGTGGCTGATCGTGCCGGCCGTCGGCATCGCCATGGATCTGTCACCGGCCAAGGTCGGCCTGCTGTTCACGATCTGCAGCGTCGGCGGCGCGCTCGCCTTCCTGCCGGCGGGCATCATGGCCGACCATGTGTCGAACAGGGGGCGGCTGCTTGTCGCCACCTTCTGGTGGGTCGCCGTCGGTTATCTCCTGGCCGCCATGGCCCCCGGGTTCTGGAGCCTCGCGTTGATCCTTGCCGTTGCCGGGATGGGCGATGCGGCCTGGCATCCGATTGCAACCGGCGTCCTAACCCGTGAGAGCAAGGAGAGACGGGCGCACGTCCTCGGGATTCATGCCATTGGCGGATCCATGGCCGAGGTCTTGTCGCCGCTCGCCGTCGGTTTTCTGCTCGCCTACATCGATTGGCGCGAAGCCCTGGCATTCTCAGCTATACCGGCCATCATCATGGGAGTCTGTTTCTTCTGGGTCGCCCGCGCGCTGCCGAAGGTCGAGAAGAAATCCGTCAGCCGGGCCGACATGCTGGGTCTCGTGAAACTGTGGCGGAGTGGCAACGGCCTCCGCATGGTCGTCATGATCTGTCTCTACAACATGGCGCTGATGGCGCTGCTCAGCATGATCCCGCTTTATCTCGCCGATCAACACGGTTTCGGACCGGAGGCCGCCGGCATCGCCTTCTCGACCATGGTCATCGTCGGAGCCCTGGCGCAACCCTGGGTCGGAAAGATATCTGACGTTGCCGGCCGTCGGCCGGTGGTCATCGTCGGCAACCTCATTGCCGCTGTCGCGAGCGCTGTGCTGATTTTCCAGCCGTCGCTCTGGGTCATGATCGCCACGATGATCGTCGCCGTCGCCGGTCTCGATGCGATCCGCGCCGCGATCCTCGCGGGCACGGTGGATCACTCCGGCCACAGTGAAGGCACGACGCTCGGTCTCGCCTTCGTGCTGATGGACGGGATCGGCGCCCTCGGCGCCGTGCTTGCTGGCATCGCGGCCGGAATTTCGTGGCCCTACATGTTCGGACTCGCTGCCGTGCTTGCGCTCGGCGCCGCTATTTTCGGATCGCTGACCGAGTTCAGCAGACGCGGGGCAGATCCGGTGGTCGAGGCTGCGCCGACGCCGGTATCGGTGGAATGAAGGTTCTTCTGCAACGTGTTCGCTGCGCCGAAGTTCGTGTCAACGAAGCGGCCGTTGGCAGGGCCGATTTCGGTATCCTGGCACTGGTCTGCGCCGAACCCGGCGACACCGGGGATGACGCCAGCTTCATGGCGCGCAAGACCGCGCTGATGCGCATTTTCGAAGACGAGAACGGCAAGATGAACCGCTCGGTGATCGACGTCGGCGGCTCGGTGCTTGCCGTCAGCCAATTCACCCTCGCCGCCGAATGGCGCAAGGGCAATCGCCCGGGGTTCTCCCGCGCCGCCATGCCCGATGTCGCAGAACCCCTGTTCGAGGCATACTGTCAGGCGCTCCGCGACGAGGGACTCCACGTCGAGACCGGCGAATTCGGCGCCGAGATGTCCGTCAGCTTCATCAATCAGGGGCCGGTCACGATCTGGATGGACAGCCACAATCCGGTATAGCCGGAAACGATTGCTTCAAGCCCTTCCGGTCCCGCTGCCGTCGGCAAACAGCCGGTCGCCCTGCTCGTCGATGATCTGCTGGCCCTTGCGCACAGCGAAACTGCCGGCCTCCTCGCGTGAAGCGAACAAGTCGGCGCGCACGAAGGTGCGCTCAAGCCGACCGCCATCCGTTTCCTTGACGATCACGCCGGCGAGCCGCCACTGGCTGTCAGCCGGCATTGGTGTAGCTTCGATCAGATACCCCTCGTAGGCGACCGGATCACCGATTACAGCGCCCGCCTTTGAATCGCCCGAGTTGCCGCCGAACAGCTTTGAGAAAATCGACATATCTAGACCCTAACACGGATGCGATGCGCCGCAATGTCTCGCTTTGCATCAGTCACCGCACTTGACCCGCGTCTGGGCTCGACCGATGCTCTGCAACGACATACGACCGACCGGAACCGTGACATCGTGAGCCAAACCGTTATCAGTGCCTGCCCGCACGACTGTCCGAGCACCTGCGCGCTCGAGGTCGAAAAGCTCGACGATTTCACCATCGGCCGGGTGCGCGGCGCCAAGGCAAACACCTATACCGACGGCGTAATTTGTTCGAAAGTCGCACGGTACGCCGAACGCGCCCATCATCCGGATCGGCTGCTACAGCCCCTACGCCGCGTTGGCGATAAGGGAGGCCGCGACTTCGAGCCGGTTTCATGGGACGACGCGCTCGATATCACCGCCGAGGCCTTTCTGAAGGCGGAACGCGATCTCGGCACGGAGTCGATCTGGCCCTATTTCTACGCCGGCACCATGGGTCTGGTCATGCGCGACGGCATCAACCGGCTTCGCCATGCAAAGCGATACTCCGGTCAGCACAGCACAATTTGCACGACGCTCGCATGGCACGGCTTCATCGCCGGGGCAGGCCGCTTGATGGGCCCCGATCCACGGGAAATGGCGGAATCCGATTTCGTCGTTATCTGGGGCACCAACCCGGTCAATACCCAGGTCAACGTCATGACCCACGCCGTCAAGGCGCGCAAGAACCGCGGTGCGAAAATCGCTGTCATCGACACCTATCGAAACGCGTCGGCGCAACAGGCCGATCTGTTCCTCTGCGTGCGTCCGGGAACCGACGGCGCGCTCGCTTGTGCCGTTATGCACATCCTGTTTCGCGACGACAAGGCGGACCGGGACTTTCTTAAAAGACACACAGACGATGACGGCTCGCTTGAGACGCATCTCGCCGACAAGACCCCGGAATGGGCCGCGTCCGTAACCGGCCTGAGCATCGACGAGATCGAGGCATTCGCCCGCATGATCGGCGAAACGCCGAAGACGTATCTGCGACTCGGCTACGGCTTCAGCCGGTCGCGAAACGGTGCGGTCAACATGCACGCCGCCAACTCGATCGCCTCCGTTGCCGGACTCTGGCCGCACAAGGGCGGCGGCGCGTTTCACAACAGCCGGGACATCTACGGTTGGGACAAGACCCTGATCGAAGGCCTCGACGTCCGGGATCCCGATGTCCGGGTTTTCGACCAGTCGCGTATCGGCCCTATTCTGACGGGCGACAAACGCGATCTCGCGGGCGGCCCGCCGGTCGCAGCCCTTCTGGTACAGAACACCAATCCGCTGATGGTTGCGCCCGAGCAAGACAGGGTTCGCAACGGCTTCGGCCGCAACGACCTGTTCGCCTGCGTCCACGAACAATTCATGACCGAAACCGCGCGCTATGCCGATATCGTGCTGCCGGCGACCATGTTCGTCGAACACGACGACATCTATCAGGGTGGCGGGCACCAGCACATCATCTTCGGCCCGAAGATCATCGAGGCGCCGGGCGAGTGCCGTTCGAACCATGACGTCATCTGCGCACTGGCCAAACGCCTCGGCGCCGAGCATCCCGGCTTCGACATGACATCGCGTGAAATCATCGACGCCACCCTGAAAGCGTCGGGACACGGCGACCTCGACGCGCTACAGACCGCTGGTTGGTTCGACGTGCAACCGCCTTTCGAGGAATCGCACTTCACGCAGGGTTTTGGCCATGCCGACGGGCGCTATCACTTCCATGCCGACTGGCAGGCACTTGCCAGCGCGGGCGATGTCGGCGACGAAACGATCGCTGCAATGCCCTCTCTGCCCGACCACTGGGACGTCATCGATAACGCGACCGGTGACCGGCCGTACCGGCTGGTGACCGCGCCGGCGCGAACGTTCCTGAACTCGACGTTCACGGAAACATCCGGATCGATCAGGCGGGAAGGCCGGCCAAAACTCAAGATCACCCCAACGGATGCCGATCCGCTCTCGATCTCGGACGGTGATAGGGTTCGCATTGGCAACGATCTCGGCTCGATCGTCCTGCACGCCGAAGTCACGGATGAGGCGAAACCAGGCGTCGTCATCGCCGAGAGCATCTGGCCGAACGATGCGCATGAAGACGGCAAGGGTATCAATACGCTGATCTCGGCTGAGCCGGCCGGCCCCGTCGGCGGCGCCGTTTTTCACGATACATCGGTCTGGATTCGGGCCGCCTGAGGCCGCCGATCAATAGACGTCCATCGGTTTTGCGACCCATACCGCGGCCATTTCTTCGGCCTTGGCACGAACCTCTGCGCTGACCCGTGCAGCGAGGTCGGTCATGTTTTGCCTGGCGCCAGGGTGTCCCTGTTTGGCTGCGAGGATCAGGTACATCAGTGCCGATGCTTCATCCTTGGCGATTCCCTGTCCCTTGGCGAGTCGTACGCCAATGTGGTTTTGCGCTTTGGCATATCCCTGCTGGGCCGCCTTCATGAACCACTGTGCCGCCCGTTCGAGATCGCGCGGAACGCCGTCGCCATCGCGATACAATTTGCCCATGTTGTACTGCGCATTAGCGAAACCGGCCTCGGCGGCCTGTTCGATCCAGCGGGCCGCCATTTCGGCATTTTGATCGACGCCGTAGCCATAGAGATACATCTTACCCAGCGAGTACTGCGAGCGAACCGCGCCTGCGTCCGCAGCGAGTTTCAGCCATTTCACCGCGGCACCGTAATCGCGCTCAACGTCGGTGCCCGCAATATGCACCAATGCAAGATTGTGCATGGCGTGCTTGCTGCCGTTCCGGGCGGCTGCCGCCCACCATCTGATCGCCTCGGCGGAGTCCTCGGCGACGCCACGGCCTTCATCGTACATCAGACCGATATTGAAGAGCGCGCGCGGATCGCCCTCGGCCGCCAACGGCCGCCAAGCCTGCAACGCTGCGGCAAAGTCGCCCCGTTGATAGGCATCCCAACCCTCATTAAATGACGCTCGCGCCGGCGTTGCCGCGACGATGGCGGCAACGAGGAACATCGAGACCGTGGTCAGGTAGCGATACATCTCAACTCTCCAATGCCCAATCTGGTCACACTACCCTGTCACGATTGAGCCGAAAACTTGCTGACCTGCAAACGCAGCATCTGGATAAGACCATCGAGGCCCTCCGTCTTCACGACCGACGCAAATTCGGAACGCTGCGCAGAGACCATGCTGATGCCCTCGACAACGACGTCGAGAATCAGCAACCTGTCGCCGAACTGGCGCACCCGCCATCCGGCGTTGAGGGGCGGCCCGCTCGGCCTGTCGATCCGGGTGAAGACGATGGCGTCCTGTTTGCCGACCGGTTCCGCCCTGACGATCTTAAAGCTTTCCCCGGAATATCCGCCAAGCCGCTGGGAATACGTTGCCAACACATACTCGGAAAACAGATACAGATACTCGTGCTGCTGTTCAGGCGACGCACTACGCCAACTCTTGCCGAGCACAAAACGGCCGATCTGTTCGAGCGCGAAATTATTGCGCAACAGATTACGGACATGCGCCTCTCGGGCCGACAGGCTGCCATCGGTCGCCTGCAGCACCTTGAGCGTCGCGGCGCCGAGATCGCCGACGAATCTTGCGGCGGCATCCGGCGGTGTTTTTGTTTCGGCGCGCGAAGACTCCATCGACACCGCCGACAACACAACGATCATCAACAACAATGGAATCAGGCGGCTCATGGTCGGGCCAAAATCCTTTCTCAGGATCAGATTAGAAGTTGGCATTGTTCCCGGCAACTGAAACGGTATTTCCAATACAGGCCCGTTAGGGCGGTCTTCATACATAGGTTTTAGCATTCGTGATTTCCAACTTCACCCGTTGTCACGGCTGCTTGAGGAGCGGTTGCACAGGGCTGGCGACTGTGAATAATGCAACGATCAGAGCTTTCGGTAACAAGGGATCAATCAATGACACGCAAGATCATTCTTTCCAGCCTCGCTGCTATCGCCGTCTCCGTAACCATGGGAACCGGCGCGGCGAGTGCCCAGGAACTGCCCAAAGCTGCCAAGAAATGCAAGGCGTGTCATACCTTCGAAGAGGGCGGCAAGAACCGCGTCGGGCCCAATCTCTGGGGTGTCGCTGGGCAACCGTCTGCCTCGAAGGAGGGTTACAAATACTCGAAGGCGGCCAAGGAAGCGGCCGCCAACGGACTCGTTTGGGACGACGCGTCGCTCGACGCCTTTCTTAAAAAACCGCGAAAATTCATGAAGGGCACGAAGATGGGCTTTCCGGGCATCAAGGACGATGCCGAGCGGGCCGAGCTTGTCGAGTTCCTGAAAACGCTTAACTGACGAACGCCGTCGCAAAGCACCCCGTTTAGACGTGCAGGGGGCTTTAGCATATTCGGTAATGGGTTATTGAATGAGGCCTGCTTCCTCGAAATAGCGTTGCGCCCCCGCGTGCAACGGAGCCGATAGGCCATCCCGAACGATCTCTTCTTTCTTCAGGTCCTTGAACGCTGGATGCAGCATCCTGAAGGTGTCGAACGCCTCGAACACGGCCTTAACCACTTCATAGATCACATCGGGCGGCGTCGCCGTGGACGAAACGATCGTCGCACCGACACCGAACGTCCGGATATCCTCGTCGGTGCCCCTGTATGTACCGCCGGGAATAACGGTTCGGCGGTAATACGTCGTGTCGGCGATCAGACGATCGATCGCAGGATCTGTCACATCGACCAACACGCTGTCGCAGGAGATCGTCGCTTCCTTGATCGATCCGGACGGATGGCCAACCACGAAAATCATGGCGTCGATCCGGTTGCCGCAAAGTGCCGACGACTGCTCGGTCGATGTCAGTTCCGACGCAGCGGCAAAATCATCCATGACCCAGCCTTTGGCGGCCATGACAACCTCCATCGTTCCGCGCTGGCCGGAACCCGGATTACCGACATTCACACGCTTTCCCGGAAGATCGTTCAGATCGCGTATTCCCGCGTCCGCCCGAGCAACCACCGTGAAGGGTTCCGCGTGGATCGAAAACAACGCGCGCAGATCGGTAAATGCGCCGTCTTCGGCAAACTTCGACGTTCCGTAGTAGGCGTGATGCTGCCAGTCCGATTGAACGACGGCGATTTCATACTCTCCCGAACGGATGCCGCCGATATTCTCGACCGACCCGCCGGTGCTCTCGACCGAACAACGAATGTTATGAATCTTCCGGTTCTTGTTGACCAAGCGGCAGATCGCGCCGCCTGCGGGATAGTACACCCCGGTTACGCCGCCGGTGGCGACCGTGATCAGCGTACGTTCCTGCGCGACGGCGGAAATCGGTATCAGGCCTGCTATCGCCAGAATGGCGACACCAAAAAGCCTCATCAATAAAACGGGTACAGTCGTCTTCATCGTAACCTCGGCCGTCTCGTTCCTTATGACCCGGTCAATACCACGGCGTCTCCTGGACTTCACGTGAGCAACGGCGCGAGATCCGCCTCGTAACCGAATACAGCCGCCTGACCGCCCGTGTGTATGAACAGAATATTGGTTCCCGGCGATGCTGAGCGCGCTCTGTTCAGGCAACCGGCCATAGTGCGCCCGGTGTAAACCGGATCGAGTATCAGTCCCTCGCAATGCGCCGATTGCCGGATGGCGTCCAGCACCCGATCGTTGACCTTGCCGTAACCGGGCGGCAGTACATCGTCGTCCAATCGGATGTCGTCGCCGAGTACCGGGTTTTCGATCCCCAGGATCGCCGCCACTTCGGCGCACCGCTCAACCAGGCGGGGATACTGCAAATCTCGCGCCCGGCGAACGCAGATACCATGGACGGGGATCCGGCATCCCAACGCACGCAGCCCGACGAGCAGGCCGGAATGGGTCGCACCGCTGCCAGAGGCAACAATGATTTCATCGATGCCCAGTCCCGACTCCGCGAGTTGTCCGACGATTTCGCGGGCCGCTAACACGTAACCGAGCGCGCCGAGTGGCGGATGTCCGGGGCCGAGATGAATGACGTAGGGCTCCCGCCCCTTTTCCCGCAGGCTATCGGCGATGGTTTCGAGATTACGGTCCGCACCGGCTTCGTCCTCGCCTTCCGGATAGGGATGCACCGTGGCGCCGAGGAGCTTGTCGAGCAAAACGTTACCCGATTGCCGGTACGTCGGCGGGGGATTTTTCACGCGCTCCTCAAGCTGGATGTGGCAATCCATGCCGACCTTGCGCGCCGCTGCCGCGCAAATTCGTACGAAATTCGACTGCACCGCACCGGTAATGAGAACCGTATCGGCACCGTTTGCCTGTGCCGCACCGATATAGAACTCAAGCTGCCGCGCCTTGTTGCCGCCGGTCGCCAGCCCCGTACAATCGTCGCGCTTGGCATACAGGTTTGCCTTGCCGTTTGCCCGCGACAGGTTCGGCAAGGCATCGATCGGCGTCGGCGCGTGGGCGAGAACCGCGCGCGGCAGTTCGTCGAGCCGACCGAGCCCCGTCAAGCGGGGGCCTCCGCCTCACGCCGGCGACGCTGCGAAATGACGACGAAAGCGAGCAATGCCAGCGCCGGGATGTAGAACACCTCCTTCGGCATCCGGTCGACCTCCTTCTGAATGGTCTCAAGCATAACCGGCCGTTCGCCGTAGTAATCGAACAGGCTGCCGATCTTGTCGAACAGCGGCGTCCCCGGGAACGGTTCCTCGATGACCGCCTGTCCGTCTTCGACATTGACGATCAATCCGGCGCCACGGAGCCGTTCGACGGCCTCATCCTGACGCCCGAGCGGCACCAGAACCGTCGTCGATGTTATCTCGCCGGTGTCGAAGTCCGGGCCGCTGACAATCACCGTCAACACGCCGTTGTCCGGCGTATCGCCGACAATCTCGAACACCTTTGTCGGTTCGATGTGCTTGTAGGGCGACTGCACCTGATCGAGCCAGTAACCCGGTCTGAACAGGGTGAACGCAACCAGCAACAGGATAATGGATTCCCACCATCGGTTTCGAACGAATAGGAATCCTTGCGTTGCCGATGCAAATAGCATCATGGCGATCACCCCGACACAAAACACGAACACTCCCTTGATCCAGGACACATCGATCAACAACAGCTCGGTATTGAAGATGAACAGGAACGGCAACAAGGCCGTGCGAATATCGTACATGAAACCCTGGACGCCGGTCCTGATCGGATCGCCGCCGGAGATGGCCGCCGCGGCAAAGGCCGCCAGACCCACGGGTGGCGTGTCGTCCGCCAAAATGCCGAAATAAAACACGAACAGGTGAACGGCAATCAGCGGGATGATCAGGCCGCTCTTGGCGCCGAGTGTGATGATCACCGGCGCCATCAGCGACGAAACGACAATGTAGTTCGCCGTCGTCGGCAAGCCCATCCCGAGGATCAGGCTCATGATCGCGACGAGGATCAGCATGATCATCAAGTTGCCGCCCGAGAGGAACTCGACGAACTCGCCGACCACCTGATGAGCGCCGGTCAGCGAGATGGTGCCGACGATGATACCGGCCGCGCCGGTTGCGACACCGATGCCGATCATGTTGCGCGAGCCGGCGATCATGCCTTCGAAGCATTCCATCATGCCACGCTTGAAGCGCATGCCGTACTCGCCCGTGCCCCGGAAAAACGCCTTCAGCGGGTGCTGGGTCAGGGCGACGGCAATCATCGCCAGGGTCGCCCAGAAAGCTGCAAAGCCCGGCGACAGCCGCTCGATGACGATGCTCCAGATCAAAATGACGATGGGCAAGATGTAATAGAGTCCGGTCACGGCGGTTGCACCCGCACGCGGTAACTCGGTGATCGGGGCGTCCGGCGCATCGACCTCAAGATCCGGATAGCGCGACGCGAACCAGACAAGAATCAGATAGGCGGCCGCACTCAGCAGGCAAACCACCGTGAACGCCGCATCCGGCGCGACGACCTTGATCCAGCCAAGACCGAAATAGACCAGAACACCCAGAATACCGATCCCGATGAAACCGCCGAGCGCGCTGATGATCTTCATCATGAAGGTCATCGAGGACGGTGGCTTCTGCATGCCCTTGAGGCCCAGTTTCATCGCTTCGAGGTGCACAATGTAGACCAGCGCGATATAGGAGATCAGCGCCGGCACCAAGGCGTGCTTGATGATTTCGGTATAGGAAATGCCTGTGAACTCGGCGATCAGAAACGCCGCAGCGCCCATGACAGGCGGCGTCAACTGGCCATTGGTGGAGGATGCGACCTCAACCGCGCCGGCCTTTTCAGGCGCAAAACCGGTCCGCTTCATCAGCGGGATGGTGAATGTGCCCGTCGTCACCGTGTTGGCAATCGAGGAGCCGGAATAAAGACCGCTCAGGGCCGAGGCAACGACGGCCGCCTTGGCCGGCCCGCCCCGGAAATGACCGAGCAGCGCGAACGCGATCTTAATGAAAAAGTTACCGGCGCCGGCTTTCTCAAGGATCGATCCGAAGAGCACGAACAGGAAGATCAGCGCCGCCGAGACGCTGAGTGCAACGCCGAAGACGCCCTCGCCCTGCATCCAAAAATGCCACATCGCCTTGCCGTACGATGCGCCCTTCCACATGACGGCGTCGGGCAATACATCGGAATGGCCGAAGAACACGTAAGCGACGAAGACGCTGGCAACGATGACCAGCGGCAGGCCGAGCGCGCGATACACGGCAACGCCGAGCATGAGCATACCGAGGGTCGCGATCACCAGATCGGTCGTCGTCGGCAGGCCGGCACGCAGGTTCAGGTCGTCCCGGAAAAATACGAGGTAGAGGCACGACGATACGCTGACGATAGCCAGAATCCAGTCGTACCAGGGAATATGATCCGTAGGGCTATTTTTAAACAAGGGATATGCGAGTGACGCGAGCAAAATTGCGAACGCAAGGTGAATGGGCCGAGCATCGGTACTCGTCACCACCAGACTGGTGCCGAAAATATCGGAAAGCCAAAACGGCAAGCTGGATGCAATGTAAAGCTGAAACAGCGCCCACACGAAGGCGATCGCGATAATGGTTTTACCTTGCCATCCGGTGGCGTTGCGCCCCCCGGTGTCTACCTTGGCAACCATCTCCTCTACGGTCGGAACGTCCTTGCTCATGTTCCTGCTCCCCTATTGTCCCCGTGGCCAGTTGTTTTCATGGCCTATTGTCTTCGTGAAATGGGCTTGATCTGATCGATCGAGATGAATGTACGAATACGACAAGGATGCCGGGGCGGCTGAGAGCGCCGCCCCGGTTTGCAGGCCGGATTACATCCAGCCGCGTTCCTTGTAGTACTTCTCCGCACCCGGGTGCAGCGGCGCCGAGAGAGAGTCGGAGATCATTTCCGACTCCTTCAGATTGGCAAACGCCGGGTGAAGTTTCTTGAAGTCGTCGAAGTTCTCGAAGACGGCCTTGACCACCGTGTACACGACCTCGTCGGACACCTGGGCACTGGTCACGAAAGTCGCGCCGACACCGAAGGTCTGAATGTCCTTGTCGTTGTTGTACATGCCTGCGGGAATGGTCGCCTTACGGTAGTAAGGATTGTCCGAGACCAGCTTGTCGATCGCCGGGCCGGTCACATCGACCAGATGCGCCGCGCAGGTTGCCAGCGATTCCTGGGTCAGCGCCGACGGGTGACCGACGAGCCAGAAGTAGGCGTCGATTTTACCGTCGCAGACCGCCTGACCGGTTTCGGCCGACTTCATTTCAGCCGCGAGCTTGAGATCGCTGCGATCCCAGCCGAGTGCCGCCTCAATGACTTCCCACGTACCGCGGGTGCCAGAACCGGCGTTGCCGATGTTCAATCGCTTGCCCTTGGCGTCGGTCAGCGTCTTGATGCCCGAGTCGTCATGCGCAATGACGGTAACGGGTTCCGGATGAACCGAGAATACGGCCCGTAGGTCCTTGAACGCACCCTGGTCCGCGAATTTAGAGGTGCCGTTGTAGGCATGATACTGCCAATCGGACTGGGCAACGCCAAACTCGAGTTCGCCGGCGCGGATCGTGTTGATGTTGTAAATCGAACCGCCGGTCGATTCCGCCGAACAGCGGATTCCGGTTTCCTTGCGCATCTTGTTGACGAGACGACAGATCGCGCCGCCCGTCGGATAGTAGACGCCGGTGACGCCGCCGGTGCCGATCGAAATGAACTGCTGTTCCTGTGCAGCGGCATCGCCGGAACCGATCGTCCCGCCCGTGAGGGTCAGGCCGACAGCGGCAGCTGTGGCGATAAGTGTCTTCCTGATCATCATGTTTACCTCCTTGAGTGATGGAAGATTGAGAAACCCATATCCATTCTTCACACCCTTGTCGCCGGGTGTGCTTGAACACTACGGTAGGGCGAACGGGCCAACATGTCACGGGCAGCGCTTGCATCGGCAACCGGGCGCGACATGAATGCGGCCCCTTCACTGACCTGGCGCACAAGAGCAGCGTTGTCCGGCGCCAACGATCCGTCGTTGAGCAACATGTTGTTTTCCATCCCGACCCGGGCATGGCCGCCGAGCCCGGCGGCGGTCAGGGCGCATGCCCCCTCCAGCGGGCCGAATGCACACACCGACCAGTGCCACGCAAGATCATGGCCTTCAGCCGCGGCAAGAAACGGCAGCAAATCAGTCGGCGAGGACCGCTGGCCGGCGGCATAACGGCCGAGCACATAGAGAACCGATGCCGGACCTGCCGGCAGCACGCCCCGTTGGCGCAGGTCGACAAACCGGAACACGTCGCCGGCATCATAGAGAATGTACTGGACGAGAATGCCCTGCTCCGCCGCCCAGGCGTAGAACGCCGCGGCGTCATCTTCCGATGCAGCATCGGGGACCAACTCCCGTATCGCCGTCGATACGGCCTCCGGCACCACATCCCGAACCGTCGCCATCTGCTCCGCCGCCTCGTAAATCCCGACAGCTTCCGTCGTAATCTGGATGATCAGATCGTCACCAACCGCGTCCCGCACAGCGGCGATTCCGTCGCGATAGCGACCCGGGTCCAATGAGTGGCCGCCATCGTCGGACCGAACATGCAGATGGATCATTGCCGCGCCCGCGTCGCGGCAGCGCGCCGCCTCCTCACCGAGTTCCAAGGGCGTCAGCGGAATGGCCGCATGATCTGCTTTTGTCTTCCGCGCTCCGTTCGGCGCCACGGCGATGACCAGCGGTTCGGCGATGCCGCCGTCGGGCATATCCTGCGACATGTCGTTCACAACGCACCATCGGCGATAACCGCCTCGATTGCATCGCCGAGCCGAGACGCGATCTCGCGAATATCGTCCTCGGTTGAAATAAAGGGCGGCGCCAGCAATACATGATTGCCGCGCGATCCGTCCGCCGTACCGCCGCCCGGATAACAGATCAGGCCGCGGTCCATCGCCGCGTACTTGATCCGCTCATGGAGCTTCAGTCCCGGATCAAAAGGTTCTTTGCTCGCCCGGTCCTGCACCAGTTCGACGCCACACAGCAGGCCACGCCCCCGAATGTCGCCGAGCCACGGCTGGTTGCCGAGACGTTCATGAAGCGCGGTTCTGAGGTTTTCTCCTTGCGTCCGAACATTGTCGAGCAGGTTCGCCTCGCGAATCTTGGTTTGCACAGCGAGCGCGGCAGCGCACGCCGTCGGATGGCCCATGTAGGTATGGCTGTGACGGAACGCGCCGGATCCGCTCCGGATGGCGTCGTAAATCGCGCCTGAGACCATGACGGCGCCGATGGGCTGATAACCCGCACCGAGGCCTTTTGCACACGTCAATAGATCGGGGACGACATCTTCCTGTTCGCAGGCAAACGTAGAGCCGGTGCGCCCCATACCGCACATCACTTCATCGAGAATCAGCAAGACGCCGTACGTGTCGCAGATTTCCCGGATACGCTTCAGATAGCCTGGCGCCGGCGTCAACGCACCGGCCGTTGCGCCGCCCACGGTTTCGGCAATGAACGCACAGACCGTTTCCGGTCCTAGCCGCAAGATTTCATCTTCGAGCGCCTGGGCAGCGCGCAGGCCGTAACCCTCGTCGCTTTCTCCGTCGCGCTGGTGGCGGTAGGGGTAACATGGTTCGATATGCGAAACCTCGGCCAGCATATCGACGAACATCTCGCGCCGCCATCGGTTGGAACTCGCGGACAACGCGCCGAAGGTATTGCCGTGGTAACTCAATTCCCGCGCGATGAAACGGGTTCGGCTCCGCTCGCCCTTTTCGACCACGTACTGCCTTGCCATCAAAAGCGCCGCTTCGACCGCTTCAGAGCCGCCGGAAACAAAGTACGCCATGTCGAGACCGTCCGGGGCGGCCTCGACCATCAGATTGCCGAGCGCTTCCGCCGACTCGGAGGTAAAGAAACTTGTGTGCGCAAAGGCAATACCGTCGATCTGCGCTTTGATGGCGGCAATCACATCGGGATCGGAATGGCCAAGACATGAAACCGCGGCGCCGCCCGAGGCGTCGATATAAGCCTTGCCGTCACGGTCGACGATTCGAATGCCGTCGCCCCTGACGGCGACTGGCAGATCGTGGCCGGGGCTACGATAAAAGACGCTTGTCATAGGCGCCTTACTACCGCGCCCGATGCTGAGCGATGGCCTGTAACGTTCATTTATATCGTTATTACGAAACGACTTTTGCCATTCCGCCCTCCCATGACTATTAGCATAATTTGCAAATGACAGGGATTGCAACGGCTGGTTCGAGAGTGATTGCGCAACGCTATTCCGCAGCCTACGATCCCCTGCCTTTTTTTCACGGATTCGAACACGTCATGGACCTTAAAGACCACATTCGCGGAATCTCGGACTTTCCGAAGCCCGGGATCGTTTTCTACGACATTTCGACCCTATTGGCGGAACCGGATGCATGGCAGGTGACCATGGGCCGGCTCGCCAAGCTGGTTAGCCGGCATCAACCGGACGTATTGGCCGGCATCGAGTCTCGCGGATTTCTCGTCGCCGCACCCCTGGCCCTGAAACTCGGCCTCGGCTTCTCCATGATCCGAAAACAGGGCAAGCTGCCCGGCAACACCATCAAGCATGAATACGAACTGGAGTACGGCACGGACGTGGTCGAGATCCAGGATGACGCCATCAAGCCCGGGCAACGGGTCGTCATTCTCGACGACCTTCTTGCCACCGGCGGCACACTGGCTGCCGCACGGGATTTGATCGACGAAGTCGGCGGCGTCACCGCCGGGGCAGCCTGCATTATCGAACTGACGTTCCTTGGCGGTCGGGAGAAACTCGGCGACATGTCGTTCGACGCCTTGGTCGCCTACGACGACTGATCCGGTTGCGGTTGCCCGGCAACGAACCTCGCGACTTTCTTCATCACCGTCGGCAACGCTTCGTCCACGAACATCTCAGGATGAACCGTACGCCAGCCCGCGGGCAACTTTTCCGCTCCGACAATACCGGTGACGACATCGAGTTCGAGGTGAAAATGCGTGAACGTATGGCCAACCGACCCGGCCAATCGCACGAATTGTTCGCCTGTCTCGACCGAAGCCAGAACGTCCGCTGTGGCCCATGGCTCGTCACGCCATTCGGTCGAGGGAAACTCGATCATACCGCCGAGCAATCCGGACTCTGGTCTGCGACGAACGGCAACCCGCCCGGCATCGTCGCGCAGCCAGAACACAACGCCATGCCGGGTCAGCCGGGGGGGTTTCGATTTTTTCACGGGATAAGCGGTTTGTTGCCCTTCGGCGGCCGCACGACAAAGATCGTGCCACGGGCACGATCCGCAATTGGGAGTGCGCGGCGTGCAGACCGTCGCACCGAGATCCATCATCGCCTGAGCGAAATCGCCGGGCCGGTCATTCGGGATCAGTTCAGCAACATGTTCGCGAATCACGACCTTGCCCGCCGGCATGGCATCGCCGACGGCGCGCAAGCGTGCAACGACCCGGATAATGTTACCGTCGACCGGCGCCGTGCGGAGATTGTACGCAATGGCGGCAATGGCGGCGGCCGTGTAGTCGCCGACACCGGGAAGCCTCCGAAGGCCTTCCTCGGTCTCCGGGAAATGCCCGCCAAGACCGTTGGCCACCACTCTCGCCGCCTTGTGCAGATTGCGTGCCCGGGCATAGTACCCGAGGCCCTGCCATTCGTGGAGAACATCATCGAGCGGCGCGGCAGCCAGAGCCTCGACCGTCGGCCAGCGCGCAAGAAACGCCTCGAAACGACCGGAGACGGTCGCAACTGTGGTTTGCTGCAGCATGATTTCGGAAAGCCAGACACGATAGGGACTCGATACTTCGCCCGGTCTCGCCCGCCACGGCAGATTACGCGCCGCACGGTCGTACCACGCTAGCAATTTCGCTGCCTCATCGCTCCGCTCGGCTTGTTCGTTCATGGCCGAGACCCTACCATTCGGAATCCGGAGATCGAAAGACATGAGCGCCGACACCAGCCGCGAACAGCAATCCAAAGGCGTGAACCGCCGCTACGGGCGCTCGCGGTCCATCGCCGATCACCTGAAGCCGTTGACGCGCCGGGCGTTCGGCAAACGGGGCTTTGCCGACGGCGACATGATCACCGACTGGCCGGCGGTCATCGGGCCCGATCTTGCGCGCCTTACGGCGCCGGAACGTATTGTCTACCCCCGCGGCAAACGTGCCGGCGGAACACTTCATCTTCGCATCGCGTCGGGCTCGATCGCTGTCGAACTACAACACCTGCTGCCGCTGCTGCTCGAGCGGATCAACGGGCATTTCGGTTATCGCGCAGTCGAAAACGTGCACTTCATCCAGGCGCCGATTCCGATCCGGAAACAGGACGAGACGCCCGAAGCCGAGGCCGATCCGGCGATCCGTGCACAGGTCGCCGATCTCGTGGCCGACGTCGAAGACGACGAACTGCGCCAGTCCCTGGAACGGCTCGGCCAATCGATCCTGAGCCGCGCGGCGAGCGATCAGTCGAAGTAACCGGCCCTTACTGCCATCCCAATATAGTTGAAGGCCAGCCGCCCCGCGGTCAGCGTCGTGATGCCGTTAACGTCGAACCTGGGTGCGATCTCGTTGACGTCCATGCCGACAAGATTGCCCTTGGCCACAAGGCCGTGGATCAACCGTCTTACCTGCGCGTAGGTCAGCCCGCCCGGCGTCGGCGCCATCACCGCCGGCATAATGGCGGGATCCATGCCGTCCGCATCGACGGTAAGATAATAGGTTCCACCATCGGGAATACGGTCCAGCACTGCCTGCATACCGGTTTCGTGGATTTCATATGATGTAATGATATTGGAACCGTAGGCCCGGGCCGCCTCGACCTCCTCGGTCCTGGCGCTGCCGTTGCCGCGAATACCGAGCTGAAAGATACGGTCGATGTGATTCATCTCGGACGCTCGCCGGATCGGACTCGAATAGCCTTCGCGCCGGCCGTTGACCTCGTTCCGCCAATCGAGATGCGCATCGACCTGAATCAGGGTGATGTCCTCGCCAAGTTCCGACAACCCCCGCATGACCGGGATCGGCACACCGTGATCGCCGCCGAACAGGATAATCCGTGCACCGGAAGCCAGAATTTTCCGCGTCGCGGCTTCCGCTTCCTTGTAGTGCGCCGGAATGTTCTTGGTATCGCCGTCGATGTCGCCGACATCGACGACCCGGATGTCTTTGCCGTCGAACAACGTGCCGCCGATATCGAAATCGTAGTGATTTAAGGCCACGACGACCTCTTCCGATCGCGCACGGATTGCTGTCGGCGCGTTGGTCTGATCGTTTGTTGCTTCCCAGATTCCGTAGGGATCGCCATACCGAATGCCGATCACCGCGACATGGGCATCGAGCGCGTCAAGGTCGCGAACCAGCGGGAAATCCATAAAGGTCTGGAAGTTGCGGCGCGGTTCGATGGTCAGTGGCTTGCCCATGGCGGAGCTCCATAAATTTGCATGATCGCCGGATAGTGTCTTCGCCAGCCACCCGAGACAAGAAACTTGCACAACGCCGCTAACCGAATCGTGAACCCCTTCGGCCCCAGAATTGCCGTATTTTTCGCAACACTACGTCGCTCCGCATGTGGATAAAGGAGGCTCGACTCCGGCTTCCCTGCGGTTCTATATTTCAACATCTAGTAGTCAGGAACTGAACCTTGGGCCTACATCTGCCAATCTCCCGCCGCTCGTTCGGCGTCTGGACGCTTTCTGCCACCGCTGCCGCGGTATCTGTCACGATCCCTCTCGATGACGCGGCCGCTGAAATTCTCTCGACCGACGAGGCGCTCGCAACCCGGGTTCTCGGTAGCGACGACGCGCCGATCACGATGATCGAGTACTCCTCGCTCGGGTGCCCGCACTGTATGGCGTTTCATCGCGACACGCTGCCGCAACTCAAGAAAGACTACATCGACACCGGCAAGGTCCGGCTTGAGTATCGTGACTTCCCGCTCGGCACCCGGGCACTGGCGGCGGCCATGATCACCCGATGCGCGCCCAAGGAGCGTTACTTCGGCATGGTCGAACTGATGTTCCAGAACCAGTCGGACTGGAGCCAGTCGCCGAACCCGATTGAATCGCTTACACGCGTTGCCAAGTTCGGCGGCCTCAGCGGCAGCGACGTAGAGGCCTGTCTGCAGAACGAGGATCTGATCGAGGGCATCCGCAGCCGTGCGGAGGCCGGGTCAGATGAGCATAACGTCGAAGCAACACCGACGTTCATCCTGCAGCCGAGCGGCCGCAAGATAGAGGGTAATCAACCTTACGAGGCGTTCCGCGCAGCGCTCGACGAGGAATTGGTCTAGACGAAACCCGCCAATTGGCGGGACAATTGGGGTTGGCGGCCGATTCGCGGTTGCCGGGGTTGGGAGAGAAACGAGCTTGATTCAATTCAAGAAGCTCAAGCTGGTCGGCTTCAAGTCGTTCGTCGACTCGACGGAAATACCCGTCGAGCTCGGTCTCACGGGCGTCGTCGGGCCGAACGGCTGCGGCAAATCCAACCTCGTCGAGGCGATGCGATGGGTCATGGGCGAAACGTCGGCCAAGCAAATGCGCGGCTCGGAGATGGAAGACGTCATCTTCGGCGGCACGGCGAGCCGGCCGGCGCGTAATAATGCAGAAGTCCTTCTCGCGCTCGACAACCGGACACGGTCGGCGCCGGCCCAGTTCAACGATTTCGACGACCTTGAAGTCAGCCGAAAAATCGAGCGCGACAAGGGCTCGACCTACCGGGTTAACGGCAAGGAAGTTCGTGCCCGCGATGTCCAGCTGCTGTTCGCCGACGCCGCGACCGGCGCGCGGTCGACGGCGCTTGTGAGCCAGGGCCGCATCGGCCAGATCATTTCGCAGAAGCCGGTCGACCGGCGTCATCTGCTCGAGGAAGCCGCCGGCATCACCGGCCTGCACTCGCGCCGCCACGAAGCCGAGTTGAGGCTGCGTGGTGCCGAGACCAACCTGGAACGCCTCGATGACATTCTGCAAACCCTCGACACGCAACTGCAGAGCTTGAAAAAACAGGCGCGACAGGCCACCCGCTATCGCAACCTCAGCGACCATATCCGCAAGGCCGAGGCAACGCTCTACCATGTGCGCTGGACAAAGGCCGAGGCGGCGCTGCAATCGTCGCGCGAAGCACTTCAGGACATCGAAGACAAGGTCAATCAGCTGACCCGCGCGGCAGCGGCGGCGAACGTCGCCGAAAGCAAAGCCGCCGAGGAATTGCCGGCGCTTCGCAAGAACGAGGCCGAGGCCGCGGCTGCCCTGCAGCGCCTCATTATCGCGCGTGACAATCTGGCCGAAGAGGAAGCGCGGCTGTCGCGCGAGGCACATGCCATTTCCGAACGGTTGGACCAGATCGCTGCCGACCTTGAGCGCGAACAGACCCGTCAGTCCGATGCCGGCGAAGCGATCGCCCGGCTCGACGCCGAGCGTGAGCAACTCGAAGGTGAGCGCGAAAATAGTGGTGACGCTCTTGCCGAGGCGGCCGAGGCCGTTGCGGAAATCGACGGTGCTGTTGGAGAGTTGGACCGGCAAAATACTAGCCTTACAGAAGAACTTGCCGCCGAGGAGGCCCGCATCGCCGGCCTCAGCCGGACGATTACCGAGCTTCGCGAACAGCTTGAGCGACTCAACCGGCGTATTGCCGACGGCAATGAACACCGTGAGCAGCTATTGGCGCTCGCCGGCGAAACCGGCGAACTCGAAGCCGCCGAGCACGATGCCGAAGCGGCGGAATCCGCTCTCGCGACGTCGCGTGCCGCCATCGAAAAAGCGGATCAGGATCGTGTCGTTGCATCGGCAGACCTCGATGCCGCACGGAGCCGTGACGAAACGGCGCGCGAGGCGTTGACCCGCGCCGAGGCGGAAGCCTCCGCTCTCGCCGACGTGCTCGAAAGCGATGAACCGGAGATGTTCGCACCCCTGATCGATGCGGTGAATGTCGAAGCCGGCTTCGAAGCCGCCCTCGGCGCGGCGCTCGGCGACGATCTTACAGCGCCTGCCGATGAACCGGCACAGATTCATTGGCGCACGCTCGATGCGATCGGCGATTCCCCGGCCCTGCCCACGGGTGCGACGCCGCTCAATACCCATGTCAACGCGCCACGGGCATTATCGCGCCGCCTCACACAAATCGGCCTGGTCGACGACGTCGATACTGGCAAGCGCTTGCAGGACCAGTTGAAAACCGGCCAGCGGCTGGTTAGCCGCGATGGCTGGTTGTGGCGCTGGGACGGTTTCACCGTCTCGCCCGACGCGGCAACAGGTGCCGCGAAACGCCTTGAACAGCGCAATCGCCTCGCAGATATCCGCAAGGAAATTTCCGGTCAACGAAAGGCCGCCGAAAATGCTGCCGCCGATACGCGGGCAGCGAAAGACCGGCTCGAAACGGCGGAAACGGCACTTAAGACGGCCCGCAACGAAGCCGAAAGCGCAGAACGGCATCTCTCCGCCGCACTTGAGCGCCGGGCGGCGTGCAAGGAGCAGGCAGCGGCCAGGTCGTCGCGGGTTGCCGCTCTCGACGAGCAACTCGAGTCGCTCAACATTGATCTGGAAGATACCGAAAAGCGTCTGGCCGAAGCCGAAACGGCGCTCAATGAGGCGCCGGCGCTCGAGACCAAACGCGACAATCTCGCGGCCATCCGCACCGATCTGAACGAGCAGCGCGCGCGGCAAACCGATATCCGCAGCCGCCACGCCGGGTTGGCGCGCGCCGCAGAAGACCGCGAGCGTCGGCTGACGGCTCTTGGCGACGAGATCCAGTCTTGGCGCGACCGAGCCGGCGACGCCCGCCATCAGATCGAACAGCTTGAAGAACGCCGCGACCGTCTGACCGAGGAACGCGCCCGCCTATCGGATTTACCGGCAGAGATCGAACGCAAGCGCCTCGAGATCACCGAGAGCCTCGAAATCGCCGAACGCACGCGCCGTGATGCTGCCGACCGCCTCAGCGAAACCGAAACCCGTGCGCGCGAGCTCGGGCAGGCCGCCCGCGAGGGCGAAGCCGCGCTTGCCGACGCCCGCGAAGGCCGGGCCCGTGCGGAGGGGCTCGTCGACCAGCACCGTCAGGCATTGAACGGCATCGTCGAGCGGGTTGCCGAACTGCTGCACGCCGAACCGAAGGCTCTCGCCGGTATCGCCGAGCTTAAGGAGGATGCGGATCTGCCCGATCTCGAAGCGTCGGAGCGGCGGGTCGAACGCCTGCACCGCGAGCGCGACAACATGGGGCCTGTCAACCTGCGCGCCGAACAGGAAGCCGAGGAACTGACCGAGCAGATCGAAACGCTTGGTAGCGAGCGCGAGGATCTGCTCGCCGCCATCGACAAACTGCGCAAGGGCATCAACGAGCTGAACCGCGAAGGACGCGAGCGTTTGTTGGCCGCCTTCAACGACGTCGACAGTCATTTCCAGGAACTGTTCGTCAAGCTGTTCGGCGGCGGTGCGGCGCACCTCAGCCTGACCGAGTCCGACGATCCGCTGGAAGCCGGCCTCGAAATCATGGCCAGTCCGCCGGGCAAAAAGCTGCAGGTTCTGTCGCTGCTGTCGGGCGGCGAACAGGCGCTAACGGCGCTTGCCTTGCTGTTTGCGGTGTTTCTGACCAACCCCGCACCGATTTGCGTACTCGACGAAGTCGACGCGCCGCTCGATGATGCCAACGTCGATCGCTTCTGTACGCTTCTGGACCGCATTTCCGAAGATACCGGTACCCGCTTCCTGGTCATTACCCACCATCGCATGACCATGGCCCGCATGGATCGGTTGTTCGGCGTCACCATGACCGAACGCGGCGTTTCCAAGCTGGTTTCAGTCAACCTCAAGGAAGCCGAGGCGATGCGCGCCACGGCCTAGGGCAGATCATGTTTTGTCGGTATCGCTTTTGCGATCCGCAAAACATGTGAATCTGCTGTAAGTCTTTAGAATAGATCGGATTCACACATTTTGACGAAACACCCCGTGCTTCCGTCAAAACGTGATCCCGTCTAGGGTGATTTGCGTAGTTATGGCTGAAAATTCGCCCGACTCACGGCCGCCGGACGACCTGGACGGGCTTGGCCGCCGACTTGACGAAACGCGCCGCCGCCGCGACGAACCGTCGAAACTCGCAAAACGCCTGAAATCGCCCCCCGGAAGCGCACTTGGTCTTGCCTTCCGGGTCGCCGTCGAGTTAGTTTCCGCCCTAGCCGTCGGCCTCGGTATTGGCTGGCTGCTGGACTATTGGCTGGACACGCGGCCATGGCTGATGATCGTTTTCATCGTCATCGGCGGCGCAGCCGGGGTTCTGAATGTTTACAGGATGGCCAGCGGCTATGGTTACGCCGTCGGTTATGAGAAGCCGGATGCGGCGGATACCCGGGATAACCGGGATGAGCCGAAAGACAACTAGACGAGAGTTCGAGAGGGGTTTCAGCGTTGGCCGGAGATAATCAAAGCCCGTTGGCGCAGTTCGAGATCAAAGAACTGATTCCGATGCAATTCGGATCGGTCGATCTCTCGTTCACCAATTCCTCGCTGTTCATGGTACTGACGGTCATCACCGTCTCGATTTTCCTCGTCGGCGGCATGCGCAAGCACGCGCACGTGCCCGGCCGTTGGCAGTCGATGGCGGAACTCAGTTACATATTCATCGCCAATCTGTTGAAAGACACGGTCGGCAACGAAGGTCGCAAATACTTCCCGTTCGTTTTCACCGTCTTCATGTTTGTGCTGTTCGGTAACATGTGGGGCATGATCCCCTACAGCTTTACGTTCACCAGCCATATTGCGGTGACTTTCGCGATGGCGGCCTTTGTGTTCGTCATGGTCACTGTTATTGCGCTGGCCAAGCACAAGATGCACTTCTTCTCGTTCTTCATGCCGCCGGGCGTGCCGCTCTACATGGCGCCGCTGCTGATCCCGATCGAGATCATTTCGTATCTCTCGCGGCCGATCAGCCTGAGCGTGCGACTGTTCGCCAACATGCTTGCCGGACACACCCTGCTGAAAGTTTTTGCCGGATTTATCATTTCGCTGGGCTTCGCCGGCGTCCTGCCGCTGGCATTCGTCGTCGCCTTGACGGGACTGGAATTCGTGATCGCCTTCCTTCAGGCGTTCGTGTTTACCATCCTGACCTGCCTTTATCTTAACGATGCACTGCATCTGCACTGATCATCCCATCAACCGTTCACGACTAGAGTAGAAAAGGACAACATCATGGAACTCGAAGCTGCCAAGCTGCTGGGCGCCGGTCTCGCCGTTATCGGTGTTATCGGTTCGGGTATCGGTATCGGCAACATCTTCGCCTCGTTCATTCAGGCTGTCGGCCGCAACCCCTCGGCGCAGGGCGCCGTCTTCCCGATGACCATGCTGGGCTTCGCGCTGGTGGAAGCCATCGCGCTGTTCGCGCTGGTTATCGCCCTCGTCATCCTGTTCGGCTAATCGGATCGGCGCCCGCTCCAGCGGGCGCTGCCGCCTCCTGAGGAGTCGTCATGCCTCAACTTGAGCAAATCGCGACATTTCCGTCGCAGATTTTCTGGCTGGTCATTACCTTCGCCGCGCTCTTCTTCGTGATGTGGCGCATTGCCGTACCGCGGATTGCGGACGTGCTAGAGGCCCGTCAGAAGCGGATCGACGACAATCTCGACAAGGCCGAGGCGGCAAAGAAAGACGCCGAGGCGGCCATTGAGGCTTACGAGGCGTCGCTCGCCGATGCCCGCGAGAAGGCGCACGATCTGGTCAACGATACCGCCGCTGAGATCGCCGCAGAGGCGGCGAAGCAGGAAGAGGAATTGGCCGAAAAGCTTCAGGCTCGCATCGCCGAAAGCGAGAAGGCCATCGCGCAGGCGCGGGAAAAGGCACTCACGGGAATCCGCGACACCGCCGTCGATGTTGCCGTCGCCGCGACCGAGAAGCTGGTCGGGGAAGCCCCCGACCGAGCCGCGGTCGAGAAAGCCGTCGACGGCGCCATGAAGGCGCAGGGCTGACGGAGACGGGAGAGAGAGATGTTTTACGATCCGACATTCTGGGTAGCCGTCGCATTCGTCATTTTCTTTGTAGTACTGATCTTTCTCAAGGTACCGGGAATGGTTGGGGCGCAACTCGACAAGCGCGCCGAGCAGATCGAAAACGAGATCCGCGAAGCCGAAAAACTGCGCGAGGAAGCCCAGGACCTGTTGGCGACCTACCAGCGTAAGCAGCGCGAGGCCGAAGACGAGATCGCCAACATCACGGCGGCCGCCAAGGAAGAAGCCGAGCGTATGCGCAAAAACGGTGCGGAACGTCTCGAACAGGCATTGGCGCGGCGTGAGAAGATGGCGACGGACCGCATCGCGCAGGCGGAAGCCCAGGCTGTCGATCAGATCAGGCGCATGGCTGTCGATATAGCCATGAATGCGACCCGTGACGTGGTCAGCGATCAGGTCGCCGGTGACAAGGGCGGCAAGCTGGTCGACGCGTCCATCGAACAGGTGGCGAAAAAACTTCACTGATCTTGCGCCGTGTGCAGCGTTTCGATCATTCTGACGGGGCCTTCGGGCCCTGTTATCGTTTGAGAGATACCCGTCCCCATGTCGGCACTGAACAATCAGGCGGCGCTGGTGCTGTTTTCCGGCGGTCAGGACTCGGCAACCTGTCTCGCCTGGGCTCTGGACCGTTACTCGCGGGTTGAGACTATCGGTTTCGACTACGGTCAACGGCATGCCATCGAGCTCGATTACAGAGAACCCGTGCGCAATGGCGTCGCCGCACTGTCGCCTGATTGGCAGGTGCGTATTGCCGACGATCATCTGATCGATCTGGGCGTGCTGGGCCAGATCAGCGATACCGCCCTGACCCGTGATGCCGAAATCGCCATGCTGGAGAGCGGTTTGCCGAACACGTTCGTTCCGGGCCGCAATATCGTATTCCTGACGTTCGCCGCCACTGTCGCCTACCGCCGCGGCATCCGGCACATCGTCGGGGGCATGTGCGAGACGGATTACTCAGGTTATCCCGATTGCCGGGACACGACGGTCAGGGCGTTGAACGCCGCACTCAATTTGGGCATGGATGCAGAGTTTGAACTACACACGCCCTTAATGTGGATCGACAAGGCCGAGACCTGGGCTCTGGCCGCGAGCCTCGGTGGCGACGGGTTGGTCGACGTTATTCTGAACGAGACCCACACATGCTATCTCGGTGAACGCGGCGAACGGCACGATTGGGGTCACGGCTGCGGCGAATGCCCAGCGTGCAGCCTGCGCAAATCTGGGTGGGAAAGATACTGCGAAGCCCGCTAAAGCAGTGGATGCGATTGTACGCTCAATGCGGCAGATATCAGGCTCGCGCCGAGCAGAAAGATGATCAGGCCGCCGGATACAGCGGCGATATCGCCAATGCGCATCAGCACACGCTCATTGATCGCCATCGCATGAGACAATCGCGTCGCCGTTGACCGGGCGCCGACGGTCAGAACCGCGAGCGCGGCGACCGTCATTGCCGTGCCGGCGGACATTGCCAGCACGGCGAACACGCCGCCCCAAACCATGTTCAGAGCAAAAGCGAAGATCAGGACGAGCACAGCACCGCTGCACGGCCTGATTCCGATCGAGAAGATCATGACAATGGCCTGCCACGCGCTATCGGGCGATTGATTGTGTACGCCGTGATCGTGATGGCAACCGCCGGCAGGGCCCACCTCCGAGCGGGTGGCGCGGCGGCGCATTCTGGCGACAGCGAGAACGACAAGGCCCAGCCCCATCGCCGAAACAAGGCCGTAGCTGGCGATCTCGAGATTGCCCGATGCCGCGTTGATATCGCGAGCCGACCACCCGAGCAGCCATGCGCCCACCCCGACGGCAGATACCGCGGTTACACCCTGCGTGAGCGAAGACAGAACGGAGATTGCGAGTCCCCGGGCGAGTTTCGTCGGGCGACTCGCGAGATACGTGGCAATGACCATTTTGCCATGGCCAGGTCCCGCTGCATGGAATACGCCGTATCCGAAGCTAAGGACGATCAGCGACCAGAAAGCCGCGCCTTCTTCCTGTCCCGCGAGACGAATGGCAACCGCAAGCTGACGGTGGAACGATTGCTGCATCAACTGGATATTGGCGGTGATCACCGGCCAATTCATGACTGCCAGAGCCGCGGCCGCGATCAATACGGCGCCAAGAGCGAGCGTAACCGGAAGGGATCGCCGCAACGGCGAGCGCGAGGGCCGGCCGTCCACCGTCATGGACATTCCACGGTTACCCATTCTGCAAACACTTCACCAAGGCCGTTACCGCCACTCTCGTCCTGGTCGAGCGACGACGCGAAAACGATCTGCTCGTACGTCGGGTCCGGTTCCGTCAATGAAGCCCGGCAGGCGTTCGCCTGCTGGCGAACGTCGGGCTTGATACCCTCTGCATGCAGAACTTCGATGTAATATGTCGGATCGTAAACTGCATAGCTTGCGGAATGCTCGGCAAGATCAAGAGGCGAGAGAAAGTCGAGTCGGAATGCAAGGTATACCCGGCCATTGATGACGCCTGTCTCGAAGGTTTCGACATTCGCGAAGTCGATAGCCTCTGCACCGTGACGCACCTTCGTAAAATAGTCGTAGGCGGCGAGCTCGATAAGATTGGCGCGCGCTGTGTCGCGCAAACCCTGGATGACTTCCGTGCCGCTCGCCTTGATGTCCTCGAGGATGTAGGCGGAGTAGAAATCCCCGAACAACCAGTGCTGCTCTATCGCGACCATGCGGCCGTCGGCGTCAACGACGGCGGTCGATCTGAGGTCGATCCATGCGTGAGGGTGAGCGGTGGCGGGCAACGGCTTCGCCAGGGCCGCTACAACGCTAGCCGCAACAATGAGAAAACGGGAAAGAGCTCGCACCGGCATCGTTCTCCTGACCTGTCCGTACGTCCTTTTACAGCTTCATATTTAATAACAGATTGAGCCGGAAATAAGGTGATTCCGGCCGCTAACCCGTGATTACGACCGAGTGGGCGGGAACGCTGTCGAGCCACGAGGCGAACGCCATCAGCGGCTCGTCGCGGGTCTGAACGGCGTGTCTGACACCCGATGGGTGATAGATCAACTCACCCGACTCGCGGGATCGCCAAGGTTCCGCCCCACGCAGCCATTCCGCACGCCCGCCGATCACGCCGTAGACCTCGCAGGGAAAATGAGCATGTGCCGGATAGAACGTATTCGGACCCTGTATCGTGACTGCCGTCGTCATGTCCTCCGAGTGCCACATGCCCGACGGCCCGGTCAGGCGAATGATCGCATAGGCATCGACAAAGGCATCCAGATCGGCGTCCCCCAGTCGCGCGTAGGATTGATACATGCCGAACCAGCCGTACAGGTCATTATCGGCCAGCACGGCGCGTCCGAGATCGCCTAGCGGATTGTCGCCGGCAAGACTTACGGTCGCTTCGAGCCACTCATCGACGACCGGCATCCGGTTGGGCGTTTCTTCGCGGCGCGGTGCGGACCAGTCTGTTTGATTCAGAATTTTCTGAAAACCGTATGCTGTCTCGCCGCCCCCGGCGACCGCCCATTCGCAAACGGCGCGCAAGGCCTCGATGCTTTTCCGCGTATTCGCCATGATTAGGCCCTCACAAAAACAAGCGGCGAGTCGAGATGGTTCCACCACGCCCAAACCGTCAGCAGCGGGGCATGATTCGTCTGCATCGCGTGACGGATACCGGAGCCGTGAACGATGATGTCGCCCGGCTCGACGGCAAACCACGGTTCGATCCCGGTCTTCCAGTCGCCGTTTCCGCCGACGACCCAATAAAGCTCATCCGCCTGATGGGCATGCATGGGATACAGAAGGTCCGGCCCTTGCAACGAAAGGCCCATGTAGACTCCCTCTGCTTCGAGCGGGCAGTCGGGTCCGATGATACTGGCATAGGTCCAGTTCTGTGCCAGCGCCGCGATATCGGCATGCTCGAGATGTTTGCCCCACGCAGCCTCCCACGTCAGCTGATCGGCAACCGCAAGTGTCGCCTCGCACACACTTGCGGCGGTACTGCCGTAACCGCCCGTCAGACGGCAAGCTTCCTCCAGACGGTCGTCGGCCACTTGCACGCTGCGCGGCGTTCCCGGCTTGGGCTTTCGCTTCCAGTCGACGACATTGAGCAGACGCTCGCTGCCTTCGGCTGCGTCGCCGCCATGCATCATGGCCGAAACAAGCAGATTCTCGAATGCCTCGACCAGTTCACGCATCGCCGACCAACTCCATCCATTGATCCTCAGTCAGTGTCTCAACACCGAGTTCCGCTGCTTTTCTTGCCTTCGACCCGGCGCCTGGACCGGCAACGACGATATCGGTTTTCTTCGACACCGAGCCGGAGACCTTGGCGCCCAACATCTCGGCCCGCGCCTTCGCCTCGCCCCGCGACATACTCTCCAGCGTGCCGGTAAACACCACGGTCTTGCCGGCGACAGGCGATCCGTCCGTCTTGGGTTTGGCGGCGTCCTCAATTGTCATTTCGCGGGCGAGATCGTCGAGCGCATCGGTATTATGCGGCTCACCGAAGAATGCCGCGAGGGCATCGGCAACCGCATCGCCGATCGAGTCGATGCTAACCAGGTCTTGCCGGGCCTCGCTGCCAATCACGCCGATTTCCGCCATGGCCTCCCGCCATGCCGCATACGAGCCGTAGTGCCGCGCCAGCAGACGCGCCGTCGTCTGGCCGATATGGCGAATACCGAGTGCATAAATCAGACGGTCGAGCGGCGAGGTCCGGCGATCCTCTATGGCGGCCATCAGCTTTCGAGCGGACTGTTCACCCCAACCGTCCCACCTGGCGAGTTCCGCCTCGCGCTCGTGCAGGCGAAAAATCGCCGCCGGCGTCGGGATCCAGCCTTCTGCATAGAACTGTTCGACATGCTTGGCGCCGAAACCGTCGATATCGAGGGCCTCGCGGGAAACGAAATGTTTCATGCGCTCGACCGCCTGCGCCTCGCAAGTCAGTCCACCAGTGCATCTCAGCACCACTTCACCTTCTTCACGGACGGCGTCGCTACCGCAAATTGGGCATCGGGGTTCGATTTTGAAGGTCCCCTTGCTGTTCTTTTCCGTCACCTCGAGGACCTGCGGGATCACGTCGCCGGCGCGCTGGATCCGCACTTCGTCACCGATGTTGACGCCGAGTCGTTCGATCTCGTCGCCATTGTGAAGCGTCGCCCGGCTGACCAGAACGCCGCCGACATTGACGGGTTCAAGGTGCGCGACCGGTGTCAACGATCCGGTGCGTCCGACCTGGATGCGAATATCGTTGACCGTGGTGATCGCCTTCTCGGCGGCGAACTTGTGCGCAATCGCCCAACGCGGCGCGCGGCTGACGAAGCCGAGTCGGCGTTGCCAGTCGAGACGGTCGACCTTGTAGACGACGCCGTCGATATCGTAATCGAGCGACGCCCGTTGACTCTCAAGATCGGAATAGAACGATAAAATCTCATCGGCACTTTTGCAGACCCGGGTGAGCGGATTCGTCGGAAAACCCCAGTCGGCAAGCCGGTTGAGCGCACCGGCATGAGTATCGGCAAGAGGTTCCGAAACCTCACCCCAGGCATAGGCAAAGAACGCCAGAGGACGCGACCGCGTGATCTCCGGGTCGAGCTGCCGAAGACTGCCGGCGGCGGCGTTTCGCGGGTTGGCGAAAACCTTGCCGCCCTTCTCTTCCTGGCGTGCATTCAGGGAATTGAAGTCGGATTTGGTCATGAAGACTTCGCCACGCACCTCGACCACCGCTGGGCACAATAGATCGCGAATCGTTTTGGGCACGTATTCGTCCGGGAACGTCTCGATGTTTCGTGTCACGTTTTCGCCGATGGTGCCGTCGCCACGCGTCGCCGCCTGGATCAGCTTGCCGTCTTCGTAGCGCAGGGCGATGGATAATCCGTCAATCTTCGGTTCGGCCGATATCGCAAGCTCGTCATCCGCACCAAGGCTGAGAAACCGCCGAATGCGGTCGAGAAAGTCCTCGACGTCTTCGCGTGAGAACGCATTGCCGAGCGACAGCATCGGCATCGAATGCGTGACCTTGCCGAAGCCCGGCGCAACGGCGGCGCCAACACGCTCGCTGGGACTGTCCGATCGCTTGAGGCTCGGGAATCGGTCTTCGATCGCGTCGTTGCGGCGACGCAATGCGTCGTACGCCGCATCGGTAATCCTGGGTGCGTCTTCCGTATGGTAGGCCCTGTCGTGTTCCGCAATTTCAGCGGCAAGCCGCTCCAGTTCCGCGGCGGCCTGCACTTCGTCGAGAGCATCGACCGGCACATCGGCCTCAGTGGCGTTCACGCGGCGCCCTTTCCGGTATCGACGGCTCCCGAAAGCAACCGTGCGGCTTGCGCGCGCGCCTCGTCGGTCACGTCCGCCGCCGACAACATGCGGGCAATCTCCTCGCGCCGGGCATCGTCATCGAGCGGCTCCACCAAGGTGCGCACAATATCGTCACCGGCGATCTTCGAGACCCGATAGTGGTGGTCCGCCCGCGCCGCAACCTGCGGCGAGTGGGTCACGACGAGAACCTGTGAAGCACTGCCCAGCGCCGCGAGGCGATCACCCACGGCTGCCGCCGTGGCGCCACCGATTCCGCTGTCGACCTCGTCGAACACGAGGGTCGGCACCGGGTCCGCTTCGGAAAGTACGACCTTGAGCGCCAGCATGAATCGCGCGAGTTCGCCGCCGGAAAGCGTCTTGGCAATGGCTTGCTGAGCGGCCCCCGGGTTGGCCGCCGCAAGAAACGCAACCTTGTCCCGCCCAAGACGGGACCATGCATCCTCGTCGAGCGGTTCGACGGCAACGCTGAACTGCGCATCGCCGAGCTTCAACTGCGGCAGTTCCTGCATGACGGCGGAAGCCAGCGCGGTTGCCGCCTTGCGGCGCCCGGCGGTAAGAACCTCTGCCGCTTCCTCGTACATTCGCCGAAAAGCGACCTCGGCTTTGCGCAAAGCCTCCAGCGATGCGCCGCCATCCTCGATGCTGGCCAGTTCGCCGGCGAACCGCTCCCTCAGTGCGGGTAACGCGGCGACCTCGACGCCATGCTTGCGCGCAAGCGCCCGGAACGCGAACAAACGCTCCTCGACCGCTTCCAACTCCCGTGGGTCGAGGCCGCCGTCGGCCCCATGCCGCTCGATCACAGCGACGGCTTCGTCGGTTTCATTGGCCGCGCGGTCCAGTGCGCCCAGCACGTCATCGAACCCGCCACCCACCATCTCCGACAGTCGCTCGATCTCGCCGGCTGCAGCACGCAGTGCGGTCGCGACATCATGTGGCTCCGTCAATGCGATGGCGGCCGCCGCCAGTCCGTTGGCAATCTTTTCCGCATTCATTAACAACGACCGGCGTTGCGCGAGCTCGTCTTCTTCACCCGCCAGCGGCGCGAGCTCGTCGATCTCTGCGACGGCGTGGCGTAGAAAATCCTCATCGGCGCGAGCCTTGGCGAGTCGAATTTCCGCTTCGCGAACCTCGGTTTCGGCTTCACGCCAGCGTTCCCACGCCTCCGCTGTCACGGCGACCGAACCGTCGAGGCCGCCGAATGCATCGACCAGCGCGCGATGCGCGCCGGATTCCAACAGGCGTTGATTGTCGAATTGTCCATGAATGTCGCCGAGTAAGCGTCCCAGGTCGCGAAGAACCGTGATCGTGATGGCTTCGCCATTGACGAACGCCCGGGATTTTCCGTCCGAACCGACGACGCGTCTGAGGATCAGGCCTTCCTCTGCGATCGGCGGCTCGAGACCGTGTTCGTCCAGGACCGGTTTGACCAGACCGGCCACGTCTTCGAACGTCGCCGAAACGGATGCCTGTTGCGCCCCCTCGCGGACGAGCCGTGCTTCCGCGCGGGCGCCGAGAGCCAATCCCATGGCATCGAGCAGAATCGATTTTCCGGCGCCGGTCTCGCCGGTGAGACCATTGAGACCACCACGAAAGTCGATATCCAGCTTGTCGATCAGAACGACGTTTCGGATGGAAAGCGTTGTCAGCATCGCCCGTGGCCGGACCTACCAGAACTCATACCAGCTTTCTTCGTCATCGACCGGCCGGTCCTCGCCACGAACCAGTGCATAAGCATCCTGATACCAATCGCTGCCCGGGAAATTGTGACCGAGAACCGCGGCACTCTTTTGTGCTTCGTGCGTAAGGCCGAGCGCCAGATAGGCCTCTGTCAGGCGCAATAGGGCTTCAGGCACGTGGGTCGTTGTCTGATACTCGTCAACGACAACCTTGAAGCGGTTAATCGCTGCCAGATACTGCCCTTGAAACAGGTAGTAACGACCGATCTCCATTTCCTTGCCGGCCAGGTGATCGTAGGTCAGCTCGATTTTGACCTTGGCATCCCGGGAGTAGCTGCTTTCGGGAAAGCGGGTCAGAAGCTCATTGAGGGTCGACAGCGCATTCTCGGTCATCTGCTGGTCGCGGTTGACCGTGGTGATCTGCTCGTAATAGCTCAGCCCCTTGAGGTAGAAAGCATAGGGCACATCCTTGTGGGACGGATTGAGCTCAATGAAACGGTCGAGTGCGATGATCGCATCGTCGTACCGGTTTTCGAGATAGTAGGCGTAGGCCGACATGATCTGGGCCTTGGTCGCCCATTTCGAATACGGATGCTGGCGTTCGACCTCGTCGAATCCGGCGGCAGCCTCCAGGTACTCGCCCCGATCAATCGCGTCGACGGCCTCGTTGTACAATTCGTGAACCGGCCGCTCGACATAACCCTCGGGTTCCGATTCGCACGCTGCAAGAACCACGGCGCACAATAACGCCGCGAAGAAACGCACCGGGCGCCTTCGCCATCGATTGATCGGCGTTGCATTTGCTGAGTAGATCATGTCGCCACGCAAAAACGGGGTTGGCTATTTCTGCAAGCACCGCCCAACTGGCGGCGCACCGAAATTATAGCATGACGAAGCGCCAGGACGACAACCCGTCGTAACCGTGACATTAGCGAATTTATGTTCGGGATGCAGCGTGATCGAATTTCAGAATCGATCGATTTCAGGCGGAAATTGCGACCCGGTCTTCCGCCGTATCGACAACGACGCCATTCGGCACCAGTTCTTCTTCGGCGTGGGTCAATTCATCATAGGCCCAAGCTTCCGGATCGGCGAACAGGGCTTGCAGAAGCTTGTTGTTCAACGCGTGACCGGAGCGGTGGCCGACAAACGACCCGACAATCTGATGGCCCGCAAGATACATGTCGCCGACCGCATCCAGCGCCTTGTGACGTACGAACTCGTCATCGAACCGTAATCCGTCCTCGTTGAGAATCTTGTCGCCGGAAACGACGATGGCGTTCTCCAGCGAGCCGCCCTTGGCGAGCCCGGCGCTTTGCATGGCTTCGACCTCGTGCAGAAAACCGAACGTCCGGGCGCGGGCAAGTTCCTTGCAGAACGCACCGTTGACAACCCGGAGGAGAATGCGCTGCTGATTGATTGCGGCGCTTTCGAAATCAATCTGCATGTCGACCGAGAAGCGGTCCGACGGACGCAGTTCCGCGCGGCACGCGCCATCTTCGACGGCAACCGGCTTCAGGATACGAATAATGCGGCGCGGCTTGTTCTGCTCGACAACGCCGGCGCACTCGACGAGAAAGACAAACGGCTCAGAACTACCGTCCATAATCGGAACTTCACCGCCGCTCAATTCGATAATCACATTGTCGATGCCACAGCCGGCAAGCGCCGCCATCAGATGCTCGACGGTACCAACGGTAACGCCCTCATCGTTGCCGATGACGGAACAGAGACGCGTATCGACAACCCGGTCCCAGCGCGCCGGGATCTCGGCACCCTTGCCGGCAACATCCGTGCGGCGAAACACAATACCCGTATCCGGCTCGGCCGGGTGCATGGTCATGGTAATTCTGTCGCCGGAGTGCAGAGCGACGCCCTTGCAATGGATCGCGGACTTCAGTGTCCGTTGCATCATGACTGCGCACGATGAGCGCTGTGGGTTGCGTTCCGACATGACCGCTTTCTGTGCCCCCTGGGTAATGACCGTTTATCGGTCTGGCCCGTATATTCCGTGATGATGTCTAACAACCCAGCGCGCCACGAACAATTCACTCTTTGTTTCGTATTGTTACGCTACGAGACAGGATTTAACATCTTGTTAAATAAGAAAAATTTGAGGGGCGAACCATAAGGTCCGCCCCTCGTGTTTCAAGCTCTCAAAGGACTGGAATCAGGAACCGATTCTTACGATCAATTAGCCTGGCGACGCAGGAATGCCGGAATATCGAGCAAGTCCTCTTCCGGGGCGCTCTTCGGCATCGGCTCGCCCGCCGTCAATCCGTCGAGCGCCGGTTGTCCACTATCGGTGCCGGTTTGGGCGGTACGTCCCGGCGCCGGACTGGACGAGATGGTCGGTTCCTGGCGGCTCTGCTCGGCCGGCTTTTCGGCTTTCCAGTCGAGCGGCTGCGGCGCACTGTCACCGCCGGCCTTGGCCGCCTGGCCCTTTCCCATGATGCGATCGAGCAGGTTGCCCCCTTTCTTCCGCCGCGGAAGCTCGGCAACGTTCGACTCGCCGGAGCCCTTGCCGCCATTGACCATGTCGGAAACGGCGAAGGGGTTTGACGGCGCGGGCTGCTCACTGCCATCGGCAGCGACGGGCTTAGGCGGAATAAAGGCGTCTGTGGCGCCCATCGCCGGCATGGCCGCCGGTGCGGGTTCTTGTTTCTTGTCGACTGCCGCCGGAGCCGAGAGCGCTTCGGTCTTGTCCTCATCGGTCTCGGCCGCCGCCACCTTGGCCGGAGCTTCTTCAGCGGGCCGGTCGCTCGCCACCGGCTCTGTTGGCGCTTCGGACGTGGCCTCGGCAACGGTCTCCTCAACAACGCCATCATTCGACCCGGGCGCGGCTTCGGTTTCCTCGCGCGTCGGTCCGGCGATATCCTCGTCCGCACTTTCGAACATCTCGGGCTGATTGTCCTCTGCCGAAGTTGCAGCTTCACGCACCGGTGTAATTTCGGTGCCGGTTTCAGAGTCAGCCTTGGCAACTTCCGCTTCCGGCGAACGGAACGGCACCAGCGGCTCGGCCGCTTCGGTCTTTTCCGCAGCCGGCATCCGGGCGGGAACCGCTTCTTCAGTGCGCAACACCATCGGCGCCGGGCGCCGTGCAGCGTTGGCGTCGATGCCGGTCGCGACCACGGACACCCGCATGTGGCCCTGCAATTCGCCGTCGAACGCGGAACCGAAGATGATATAGGCCTCCTCGTCGACCTCGGAGCGAATCCGGTTGGCGGCTTCGTCGACCTCGTAGAGAGTCATATCCTCACCGCCGGTAATATTGATCAGCACGCCCTTGGCGCCCTTCATGGAGGTATCGTCGAGCAGCGGATTGGCGATCGCCGCCTGAGCCGCCTGAATTGCACGATCCTCACCCTCGGCTTCGCCCGTGCCCATCATGGCCTTACCCATCTCGCTCATGACCGAGCGGATATCGGCGAAATCGAGATTGATCATGCCCGGCATGATCATCAGATCGGTGACACCGCGAACGCCGGAATAGAGAACCTGGTCGGCCATGCGGAAGGCATCGGCAAAGGTCGTTTTCTCGTTTGCAATCCTGAAAAGGTTCTGGTTCGGGATAACGATCAGCGTATCGACGTACTGCTCGAGCTCCTCGATCCCTTCCTCGGCGAGGCGCATACGGTGCACGCCTTCGAACTGGAACGGCTTGGTGACCACGCCGACCGTCAGAATACCCTTTTCGCGGGCCGACTTGGCAATGATCGGCGCGGCGCCGGTACCGGTACCGCCACCCATACCGGCAGCGACGAAAGCCATGTTGCAGCCGTCGAGATGTTCGAGGATTTCAGGCAGCGACTCCTCTGCCGCGGCGCGGCCGACCTCCGGTTTCGCGCCGGCGCCCAGGCCGCCGGTTACCGTAGCGCCGATTTGCACCTTGCGGTCTGCCTTCGAGCCGGACAGTGCCTGCGCGTCCGTGTTGGCGACCAGGAATTCGACGCCCTCAAGCTGCGAGGCGATCATGTCGTTGACTGCGTTGCCCCCGGCGCCCCCGACGCCAACAACGACAATGCGCGGTTTCATCTCGTGCACTCCTTCGCGGTCCGGTACTCGTAAATTGATACTCATGCTGCCCTCCGAATATCCCAAAATGGTTTTCAACTCATGAACGCGGGAACGATTCCCCGTTTGATTCCGATTGCTTAGAAGTTGTCCCTCAGCCATTGACCGATTCGGCCGAACCCTCCGGCAGCGACTTCGCCGCGCCGCATCGCCTCGGCCGGCAGTTGCGGCCGGGTGCTGGTTGCATAGTTGATGAGGCCCGCGGCGACAGAGAACTGCGGACTGGAAACAGAGTCTGCGAGTCCCTGGATCGGGCGCGGCCGGCCGATACGCACATGCCGATCGAGGATGTCGGACGCAACATCCGCGATTCCCGGCAATAGGGCGCCCCCACCGGTCAGCACGACGCGCGGCCCGGAGACCTGATCGAAGCCGGCTTCAGCAAGACGGTCGCGCACCAGTTCCATGATTTCCTGCACACGGGGCCTGACGATGCCAACCAGCATCGAGCGCGGTACCTGACTCGCCTCGCTGGCGCCTTCCTCGCCGATCAGCGGCACTTCGATCACTGCGCGGTCATCGCTCGACGAGGGGATCGCGCTGGCAAACAGGGTCTTGATCCGTTCGGCCTGGATCAGCGGCGTCGACAAGCCGCGGGCGATATCGTTGGTGATGTGCCCGCCGCCAACCGGAAGAACGTTGGTATGAACAAGTTCGCCATCGAAAAAGACGGATACGCCGGTCGCTCCACCGCCGATATCGATCATGGTGACGCCGAGCTTGGTCTCATCGCCGACAAGGCACGAAAGGGCGGCGGCGTGAGGCCCGACGACGACCTTCGCGACATTCAGGTGGCATCGCTCAACGACAGTTTCGAGGTTGCGGATTGCCGCCCCCGAGGCACTGATGACATGCAGATTCACCGCCAGGCGGTCGCCGTGCATGCCGATCGGGTCACGTACCCCGCGCGTACCGTCGATGCTGTAACCAACCGGGATCGTAGCCAACCGCTCGCGACCGTCTTGCTCCGCCGGAACGGCGGCAGGATCGAGCAAACGGCGGAGATCGGCCTCGTCGATGCGATGGCCGGCTGTTGAGACTTCGTAGGCAATCAGTCTCGAACCAACGCTACCGCTTGCAAGATTGATAATGACGTCGCGAATGTTCTCGCCGGCCATCTGCTCCGCCGTTTCGACGGTGGCTCGGATGGCCGTCTCGAGCGCATCCATATCGACCACGGCGCCATTTCTCACGCCAGCGGACACGTGATGACCTATGCCGATGATCTTGGGCCCGAACTCACTGTTCTTGGCGATTAGGCAGCAAATTTTCGACGTACCGATATCGAGCGCTGCAACAAGTCCGTTCTTGGTTCGCGAATGTCCGTTACCGTTTTTCATTCTTCGTTCTTCCTCGTTTCCCCTGTCCGGGTTCTTCGGATCAGGTTTCTTGTCCCGTATTCAACGTGCTGCCCTCGTCGCCGGTCTTGCGCACGATGAGCCGATCCGGCACGCGGAGGTCGACAACTTCGACATCGCGTGCGAGCACCTTGTGCTCGCGGTCGTACTCAGCGAGGCGGAACCATGCCGTCGCCGCCCCCTCTTCCGGCAGGCGAACGTCGATGCCTTCCATCATCCGCAAATTCCATCGTCGGCCGCCGACACGAACGGCAGCGCTGACGTGCTCCATGAGTTCCGGTTGCGAACCCAGCATTTCCAGCAGAGCTGCCGCATGCTGCGGCGCATCCTCGCCGACGACCACCATCAGGTCGCCATGGTGCGCGAAGTCGTCCCGGGTGATGACCACGCCTTCGTAATCGATGAGCGCGAACTGCCCGTCGTGTTGCCAAAGGGCGAGCGGCCGGCGTTCCTCGACGGTAAGCAGAATCGTGCCTGGCAGCAGCCGTTCGACCGACGCCGTTCGGACCCAGGGCAATTCCTCGATCCGTGTCCGCGCTGCCTCGACATCGAAAGCGAGGATCGGCGCGCCTCTTCCGGTACCGAGTGCGGAAAGCAGGGCGTCACGGTCGGTCTCTTGCCTCCCGACAACGAGAACCTCGCCGACCTCGAGACCGAGACGCGCAGACAGGGCGACGATCCGTTCCAAGGCCGTCGCAGCAACACGATCGACGTGACCGGCCCGGATTGACCACCAGCCGCCGGCGCCCAGCGCAAACGCCACCGCGGCAATCAACGCTGTGCGGAACCCGCTGCGTTGCCAGAGCGGCTGGGCCCGTTTGCGGGGCTTGCCCTTGGTTGTCTTGTTGCCTCGCCCGAACCACATCATGAGTCGCACTCCGCGTTCTCCACCATCCATGAGACCAACTCCTCGAATGACATGCCGACTGCCGCCGCCTGTTCCGGCACCAGCGATGTCGGCGTCATTCCAGGTTGGGTGTTCACTTCCAGCATGTAGAGCGTCTCTCCGTCATATCTCAGGTCGGCGCGTGTCACGCCCCGACAGCCAAGCGTCCGATGGGCGACCTCCGACAGGCGGGTCGCCTCGTCGAAGATGTCCTTCGGCACGTCGGCCGGCACGACATGTTGCGAACCGCCGTCGGAGTATTTTGCGTCGTAATCGTAAAAACCTCGTTGCGTTGTGATTTCGGTGACCGAAATACCTTTTGCATCGGCACCCTTGCCCATCACGGCAACACTCAGCTCGCGGCCGGGAATGAAGCGTTCGACCATGACGTGGTCGCCCCAGGGCCAGCCGGCTTCCGAGTACGGCACGCTGTTATCGCCATCGCGAACGATATGAACGCCGACGCTGGATCCCTCGTTGGTCGGCTTCACGACGTAGGGTCTCGGCATGGGATCGCCGGCGCGAATCTCCGCCTCTGAGACGATTACGTCTTCTGCGACCGGAATATCCGCCGCCGCGAACAGGCGCTTTGCCATCGGCTTGTCCATGGCGATGGCCGACGCGAGCAGGCCGGAATGGGTATAGGGAATGCCGACGATATCGAGAACGCCCTGAACGCAACCGTCCTCGCCGAACCGTCCATGGAGAGCGTTGAAGACGGCATCCGGGTGCGGCAACAGCCGGGTCATCAGTCGGCCCATGTCGCGCTGCACGTCGATTGATGTCACCGAGTAACCGGCAGCCTTGAGCGCGTTGGAGCACGCGGCGCCGGTCACCAGCGAAACCTCGCGCTCAGCCGACCATCCGCCCATCAGAACAGCGACATGCTTGGTCATGACGAAATCTCCTTCGGTCCGCTGTCGGGATCGGGTTCGCCGATGCGCCGAATTTCCCATTCCAGCGTGACACCCGTCTCGGCGAGCACACGGCGGCGAACCTCCTCGCCGAGGCCCTCGATATCGGCGCCGGTCGCGCCGCCGGTGTTGATCAGGAAATTGCAGTGCTTTTCCGAAACCTGTGCCGCGCCGCGCATCAACCCGCGACAGCCGGCGGCCTCGATCAGCTTCCAAGCCTTGTGGCCGTCGGGGTTCCGGAACGTCGAACCGCCCGTCCGAGTACGAAGCGGTTGGCTATCCTCGCGATTTTGACGGATTTCATCCATCCGGGCGGCAATGGCCCTCCTCTCGCCCGGAGAACCCTGAAAGACCGCCGAAACGACAACGGCATCGGCTGCGATATCGCTATGACGATAACCGAACCCGAGGTCGCCGCATGCCGCTTCACGCCTCTCGCCGGACCGCTCGACGATCTCGGCCGACACGAGAACATCCTTCACTTCGACATCGTAGGCGCCGGCATTCATCCGTACCGCGCCACCGATGGTACCGGGAATGCCGCTCAGGAACTCGAGGCCCGACAAGGACGCATCGCGGGCCTTCGCGGCAACCGAAACATCAACGGCGGCAGCACCGGCTGCAACACGGTCATCGTTCACCTCGACGCCGGCGAACGGCCGGCCAAGCCGGATAACGACGCCGCGCACACCGCCATCGCGAACCAACATGTTCGATCCGACACCGATGGCCATGACTGGAATGTCGGCCGGGCAACAGGCCATGAATGCGCGCAAATCGTCGGTATCCGCCGGTTGATAGAGTACGTCGGCAGGACCGCCCGTCCGAAACCACGTGAACCGTGCGATATCGGCATTTGGCGTGTAGGCCCCCCGGACCTCTGGCAGCCTCTCCATGACTGACATGTCTTGTCGTGACGCCGCCATCATTCGCCGGCCTCCGATTTAGCACTCAGCAACGTCGTCATGTTCTCCGGCAGGGCGTTCGCCCATTGGGTGATGTTACCGGCGCCGAGGCAGACCACGAGGTCGCCGTCTGACGCGACATCCAGTACCTGACGAGCGAGATCTTCCGGCGATTCGAGGACGGAAACGTGACGGTGTCCGCGCTCAACGAGCCCAGCCGCGAGCGCGTCCCGATCGGCGCCCTCGATCGGTTCCTCGCCCGCCGGATAGACATCGGCGACGATGACCGCATCGGCGTCGTTGAAACAGGCGCAGAATTCCTCGAACAGATCGCGAAGCCGCGTGTACCTGTGCGGCTGCACCACGGCGATAACCTTTCCCGATGTCGCGTGACGCGCAGCATCGAGTACGGCAAGAATCTCAACCGGATGATGGCCATAGTCGTCAATCACCGCGATGCCGCCGGCCTCGCCGGTTCGGGTGAAGCGCCGTTTCACGCCGCCGAACCCACCCAGCGCGTTGCGGATAACCTCGTCACCGAAATCCAGTTCATGGCCGATGGCGACAACGACAAGAGCGTTTTGGACATTGTGCCGGCCATGCATCGGCAACAACAGATCGTCGATGACATGGCGCTCGTCGTTACGCCGGTCGGTGATTTCAACTCGGAACCGCATGCCGGCGTCGACCGCCGTCATGTCAACGCACCGGACGTCGGCTTGCGGGCTGAAGCCGTAAGTCACCACGCGACGGTCGGAAACCCTCGGGATCAGTGCTTGAACCTCGGGATGGTCGACGCAAAGCACGGCGAAACCATAGAAAGGAATATTCTCGACAAACGTGACGAACGCATCGCGGACACCGTCGAAACTGCCGTAATGGTCGAGATGCTCCGGATCCATGTTGGTCACGACGGCGATGGTTGCGGGTAACTTGACGAACGTTCCGTCCGACTCGTCGGCCTCGACGATCATCCAATCGCCCTCGCCGACGCGGGCGTTGCTGCCCCAGACATTGATGATGCCGCCGTTGATTACTGTCGGGTCGTGACTCGCGGTTTCGAACAGGGCGGCAACCATTGACGTGGTGGTCGTTTTGCCGTGCGTACCGCCGACGGCGACGTTTGCCTTCAAACGCATGAGTTCGGCGAGCATTTCGGCGCGACGCACAACGGGGATCAGACGGGTTCGAGCCGCCATGACCTCCGGATTGTCGCTCCTGACGGCAGACGAAATAACGACGACACCGGCGTCGCCGAGATTTTCGGCCGCGTGCCCGATGACGACCGATACGCCGAGTTCACGAAGCCTGGCCACATTGGCGTTCTCGGCAATGTCGCTGCCTTGTACCGCGTACCCGAGATTGTGCAGCACCTCCGCGATACCGCTCATCCCGATGCCGCCGATGCCGACGAAGTGAATGGTCCCGAGATCGATGGGGATGGTCTTCATGCCGCGGCCCTCCCGCCGTCGCTCGAGCCATTCCCGGAAATCATGCGCTCTGTCATATCGGCAAGGCGATGCGCGGCATCGCCCCGCCCGGCACGCTTGGCCGCCGCCGCTGCGGCATCCAGCAACTGCGGATTTTCGAGCAGGGCCGACATCCGCTCGGCGAGACGATCCGGCGTGAAGATCGATTGGTCCATCAGCCAGCCGCCGCCGATTTCCGCGACCGCGTGAGCGTTTGCCGATTGATGGTCGTCGATGGCATGCGGGTACGGCACAAGAATGGCCGGCCGTCCGGCGGCGAGAATCTCGGCGACCGATGACGCGCCTGAACGGCTAATCGTCAGATCCGCCGCCGCGAGGCGCGCCGGCATGTCGTCAAAAAACGATGCAAGGTCGGCATCGACATCGAGATCCGCGTAGATCGACCGCACCCGGTCCAGGTCTTCCGCACGACATTGCTGAACGATCCTGAGTTTGGCGCGGGACTCGTCGGGAAGCTGGGCGATGGCCGCCGGAACGACGTCGCTCAACACCCGCGCGCCCTGGCTCCCGCCGATGATCAAGACCCCGATCTCGGCCGCGTGATCATGGTCTTCGACGCGCTCGTTCAGGGCGGCGATTTCGGGCCGCACCGGCATGCCGGTGTGCTCGATCTTGTCGCCGGTTCCTTCCGGCAGGCCGCGGCTTTTGGCGAACGAGAGCGCTATCCTGCCGACGCGGCTTGCCAGCAATCGATTGGCGCGGCCCAACACGGCGTTCTGTTCGTGGATCGCGGTCCGGTAACCGCCCATGGTGGCGGCCATCATCGTCGGCACCGAGGCGTATCCGCCGAACCCGATGACCAAATCCGGGCGAAGCCGGCGCAGCACGCCGCGCGCTTGCAAGGTTCCGATGCCGAGTTCCATGACGCCGACCAGCCGGCGCACAAGATTTTTACCGGCAAGGCCGCCCGCGTTGACATGATGAATGGCGACCCCGTCGAGGCCTTGAATGGCACCGCCGCGCGCGTCGGTCACCAGCACGACCGCATGACCGCGCGCCATCAATTCATGCGCCAAGGCAACCGCTGGAAACACGTGGCCGGCCGTTCCGCCGGCCGCGAGCGCGATAAGACGCTTGCCGACGATCATCATATCACCTTCCCGCCCGGCCGGGCCCGGGTCAGCGCAAGGATCATGCCGAGCGTGATGCCGATCGCCAAGGTCGACGAACCGCCATATGAAATGAACGGCAGGGTCATCCCTTTCGGCGGGATGATGTTGAGAGTCGACGCCATGTTAACCAGCGTCTGCAGCGCGAACTGTACGGTCAGACCACCAACCGCCAGCATGATGAAGAGATCGTCGTCACGAAACGCCTTGGAGAGCCCGCGAATGACGATGCCAGCGAACAGCAGCACCAGAAGCACGCAGGCGATTAGGCCGAATTCCTCGGCCGCGACCGCGAAGATAAAATCGGCGTGCGCATCGGGCAGCACTTCCTTGATCCGTCCTTCGCCCGGACCGCGACCGAACAGCCCGCCGTCGCGCAATGCGTCGAGCGCCCGCTTGACCTGATAACCGCCGCCCGATGCGGGATCGAAAAAGCGATCGACACGGCTCTGAACGTGGCCGAAGGCGAAATACGCACCGACGCTACCGCCCAGGAACAGCATGCCGAGCAGAAACACCAGTGCAATGGGAAGCCCAGCAATGAAAAACTGCACGGACCAGACCGCCGCGATGACAACCGACATCCCGATATCGGGCTGCAGCGCAAGCAGCGTGATAATCATCAGGAACAACGCCGTTGCCATGATGTGACCCGGGAACCGCTCATCGAGACAATGCCGTGAGAACAGCCATGCCGCCATTACCGCGAAGCCCGGCTTGACGAACTCAGACGGCTGGACGGCAAACCCACCGAGCCTGATCCACCGCGTCGCGCCCTTGACCTCGGCACCGATGACGAGCGTCAGGAGCATCGCCACCATGGCGCCTGCCGTGAGCAACAACGCAAAACGTCTCACGCCTTTGGGCGTCAGCAATGAAATTCCGATCATCGTGATGAGTCCGAGCGGCAGGAACACCATCTGGCGCGTCGCGAAATGATACATGCCGAAACCGATGCGTTCGGCCACAGCGGGCGAGGCCGCCAAGGTCAGCAGCCCACCGATGACCGCGAGGGTCGCAACGGCGACCAGCATCCACCGGTCGACGGTCCACCACCAACGGCCGACGATACTGGTATCGGTGCGCGCAACGGCCGTCATGCTGTGCCGCCTCCGGCACTCGCCGGTTCCGAGTCGTTCGCGCAAAGCCCCGCCACCGCACTACGGAACGCGTCGCCGCGTTGCTCGAAGTTGTCGAACTGATCGAAGGATGCACAGGCTGGCGAAAACAGCACCACCGGCGCTTCACTGTCCCGGCCATGCGCCAGCGTCGTCGCCTGACGGACGGCGCGGTCAAGGGTCTCGGACAACGTCACCGGCACACGCCCCTTGAGGAATACAGCCAATGCATCCGCCGCTTCGCCGATCAACAGCGCATGCCGCACGCCGCCGAGGCCGTCCGCAAGCGAGTCGAAACCGCCATCCTTGGCGCGGCCGCCAGCGATCCAGTAGATATCGTCGTAGCAGACCAGCGCGCGCAGCGTGGCCTCAGGATTGGTGGCCTTGGAATCGTTCACGTAGCGCACGTGGTCCGGCCCGGGTATGCGTTCCTGACGATGCGGCAGCCCGGGTAGGATTGGATTGCCGTGACGATGGTTTTCTCGCGCATTCCACGAATACGGGCGACGGCGTACGCCGCTGCCGCATTCTGCCAGTTGTGCGCACCAGGCAGGGTTTCGATGTTGCGGAGGTCCATGACCGGCTTCGCACCGCCGTCGAGATCGTCGACCAGGATTCCGTCGGTGCACCACACGCCGCCCGTGACAGTCCGTGTCGATGCGATGCCGATGACACGCTGATCGCCCGTGTTGCGCAATTCTTCGTAAACGGCTAGCGCATGAGGATCGTCGAGCCCGATGATCGCCGCATCGTCGCCGGATTGGCGCTCGAAGATACGTCGCTTGGCCGCGACATAGCCGTCCAGCCCGCCGTGCCGATCGAGGTGATCCGGGGAAATGTTCAGTAGGACTGCGGCGTCGAAGCGGACCGACTGCACGAGATCGAGTTGGTAGGAGGATAGTTCCAACACGTACGTGCCACCCTGACCGAGCGGCTCCAGATCAAGCGCCGGTTGACCGAGATTGCCACCGACGGCATAGGTCTTTTCGGCACAATCGAAGATGTGCCCGATGAGCGCCGTTGTCGTCGACTTGCCGTTGGTGCCGGTAATGCCGATGTAGGCGGCATCGGGTTGGGTGCGGGCAAGGAGCTCCATCTCGCCGATGATTTCGCAACCGGCCTGCCGCGCGGCTGCGACCAACGGATGGGGCGCCGGATAATGCAGCGGGATACCGGGCGCAAGCACAAGAGTCGTCAGTTCACACCAGTTGCAGGCGTCAAGATCGGCCAGCGAAACGCCGGCGATCAACGCCCGTTCGCGCGCCCGCTCGGAATCGTCCCACGCCCACACCGAAGCGCCGCCGTTCTGCAGCGCCAAGGCCGACGCCGTGCCCGCACGACCAAGGCCGAGTACGGCGACGGGCAATCCGGCGAATGACGTGACGGGAACCACGGGTTGCTCTCTCCCTACCTGAGTTTCAGGGTCGCAAGACCCGCCAACGCCAGGATCGACGCGATAATCCAGAAACGGATGACGATGGTGCTCTCGGCCCAGCCCTTCTGTTCGAAGTGATGGTGCAGCGGCGCCATGCGAAAGACCCGCTTGCCGGTGAGTTTGAACGAGACGACCTGGACGACGACCGAAATGGTCTCAAGCACGAACAACCCGCCGACGATGGCCAGTACAAGCTCGTGCTTGGTGATCACGCTGACGGAGCCGAGGGCGCCACCCAACGCGAGCGAGCCGGTGTCGCCCATGAACACTTTGGCCGGCGGTGCATTGAACCACAGGAAACCGAGGCCGGCACCGACCAGAGCCCCGCAGAAGACGGCAAGCTCGCCCGATCCCGGCACGTAGTGAATCTGAAGATACCCGGAGAAAACCGTGTTTCCGACGAGATAGGCAATCAGCGCGAACACGCCCGCGGCAATCATGACCGGCACGATGGCAAGGCCGTCGAGACCGTCGGTCAGGTTGACTGCGTTCGAAGCGCCGACCATGACGAACACGGCGAAGGCCACGAACAGCCAACCGAAATCGAGCAATACGTCCTTGAGAAACGGAACGGCGAGCGTGGTCTGCAGATTGCCCGGCATGTGACTGAGGATCCAGAACCCCGCAACGCCGGCGATGGAAAATTGCAGGATGAGCTTGAGACGGCCCGGCAGACCCTTGCTGTTCTGCTGGCTGACCTTCATGTAGTCGTCGAGAAAACCGATAAAGCCGAACGCGAGCGTCAGGCCCAGAGCGCCCCAAACGAAAGCGTTGCTAAGATCGGCCCACAGCAGTGTGGCCACCACCATCGCAATCAGGATCAGCACGCCGCCCATGGTCGGCGTTCCCTTTTTCGTCAGCAGATGGCCCTCGGGCCCGTCGTCCCGTATCGGTTGGCCGACGGACTGACGGCTCTTGAGCATACGGATGATGACAGGACCGAACAGGAAGCTCAGCAGCAACGCCGTCACCACCGCGCCGCCGGTGCGAAACGTGATGTAGCGGAACACGTTGAGGGCGGAAAACTGTTCGGCAAGGGGTACGAGAATATTGAAAAGCATCGTGCGCTCCTATGCCTCCGCTACGTTGTCAGCGGCGCCGGTCAGACGCTTCACGACTGCACCGACGCGGCTGCCGAGCGAGCCCTTGACCATGACCACGTCACCGGGTTGCACCGCACCGGAGACGATCTCGGCCAGAGCCTCTGGGTTGTGCGTGTGCTCGCCTTGCAGCTCGGCCGGCAGCAACCGCCAAAGATCGGTCATGAGTTGACCGACCGCGAAAACCCTGTCGAAACGATTGGCGGTCAGGCCGTCGAGCAGGCCCAAGTGGGCTTCGAGTGCGCTGTCGCCGAGTTCCAGCATGTCGCCAAGAACGGCAATCCGACGGCCCTCGCCTTCCGGATCGATCATGCCGGCGACGTCCATGGCTGCCCGCATTGAGGCGGGAGACGCGTTGTAACTCTCGTCGATCAACAGGAACGAACCGCCCTCGATATCGATGCGCAGCCGATGTCCGCGGCCTGCGCCCGGAGATAGCTGGGCAAGTGCAGCGGCGCCGACCGCGACATCCGCGCCCAGGGCGTCGAGCACGGCGAGCACCGCGAGACTGTTGCGGGCGAGATGTTGCCCGGGGAGATTGAGCCGATAATCGACTCGGCGTCCGCTGACGTCGGCCTGAATATCCGATCCCTCGGCATCGGTATCAATCGTCATACCGGCTATATCCGCATCGCGGCCGCCAAATGTGACGATACGATCGATGCCGGCTTCAGCGGCGCGTCTACAGAGCAGGTCGTAGAACGCACTGCCCCGGTCGAAGATCGCCGCACCGTCCTCACGGACTCCGGCGAAGATTTCTGCCTTGGCCTCGGCGATTCCGTCGATACCGTCGAAAAACTCAATATGAACCGGTTCGATGGCCGTGATCGCGGCGACATCGGGTCGGGCAAGGCGGGACAGCGGCTCGATTTCGCCGGCATGGTTCATACCCATCTCGAAGACGCCGAAGTCGGTCGCGGCGGGCATGCGCGCGAGGCTGAGCGGCAGGCCCCAGTGATTGTTGAGGTTACCGACGGTCGCCGAGACTTTGGCGGAACCGCCGTTCTGTGCAGCGAGTGCGCAGCGGAGCATATCCTTGGTGCCGGTCTTGCCGACGCTGCCGGTTATCGCAGCGATTCTTGCGGCGCTTCGATTGCGTGCGGCACGCGCGAGTTCTTGCATCGCCGTCATGGTGTCGCCAACCTGCACCAGCGGCGCACCGTCATCGATCCCGTCCGGGCGCCGGGAAACGACGCACCCGGCCGCCCCGGCCGCGAGCGCTTGGGCAACAAAATCGTGGCCGTCCGCATGGGGGCCGACAATGGCGATGAACAGATCGCCGGGCTCGACGGTGCGCGAATCGATCGACACCCCGCCGGCCGACCAATCGCTCACGCCACCCGCGGATCCCGCTGTCGCCGCCGCAACTTCCGACGCGGACCAAAGGGTGACGTTTCTTTGTCCGAATGCGTTCATGCGCGCTCACCCCCGACGATGTCGCGCACGACGCTCGCATCGTCGAACGGCAGCACCCGACCGCCGACGGTTTGGCCCTGCTCGTGTCCTTTGCCCGCGACGATCAGCACATCGCCAGCCGCGAGAGTCTCGATACCGACCGCGATCGCCGCGCGGCGATCGCCTATGTCGAGGGCGCCGGGGCAACCGGTCATCGCCTGCGAGCGTATCGTAGCGGGATCCTCGCTACGCGGATTGTCGTCGGTCAGGATAACGCGATCGGCATGTTGCGCCGCCGCCGCACCCATCAGCGGCCGCTTACCCGGATCGCGGTCGCCGCCGCACCCGAAAATGACAGAGAGTTTCCCCGTAACATGTGGGCGGATGGCCTGCAAAACAGTGACCAGCGCGTCCGGCGTGTGCGCATAATCGACATAGATGCTGGCGCCCGAGGACAGGACGGCAACCTGTTCGAGTCGCCCGCGAACGCTGGCGAGACGACCGAGCACATTCGGTGCTGCATCCGCGTCCGCGCCGCAGCCGATGGCGAGACCGAGCGCAAGCAGGGCATTGGATGCCTGGAACCCGCCGATCAGCGGAAGCTCGATCCGGTGATGCCGTCCGAAAATCTCGATATCGAGCGATTGCCCTGCCGGATTGGGCGTCTGTTCGCGAAGCACGATGTCCGATGCATCGCGACCAGTGTCGATGACACGGCAACCGCGCTCCTGCGCCACAGCGCGAAGCACCGAAGACCGCACATCGTCGGCATTGAGCACAGCGACGCCATCATCTTGAAGCAGATCGCCGAACAGGCGTTTCTTGGCAGCGAAATAGCGTTCCTCGTCGCCGTGATAGTCAAGATGGTCGCGCGACAGGTTGGTGAACCCGGCAGCCCGAATACGCACCCCGTCGAGCCGGTACTGATCGAGGCCGTGGCTCGACGCCTCCATGGCGAGATGGTCGACGCCACGGCCCTTGAGTTCGGCAAGGGTTGCATGAAGATCGGCGGGATCGGGCGTCGTCAGACTACCACCGATGTGCACATCGTTCCCGCCGCCGGGATTGGCGATCTGGGTGCCAAGCGTGCCGGTGCTGCCGGCCGGCATGCCGAGCGCCGCCCAAATCTGGCGGAGAAAGACGGCGACGGATGTCTTGCCGTTGGTCCCGGTCACCGCCGCGACGGTCTCGGGCTGACGCTCGAAATAGCGTGCCGCAAGCGTTGCGTAGCGGCGGCGGGGATTGCTGTCCGTGACGAGCGCGACAGAGCTGGACAGGGCCGCCAGATCGGCATCCTCCGGCGCAAGGATCGCGACGGCGCCGCGCCAGAGGGCATCGTCGATATAGCGCCGCCCGTCCTCGACCGTACCCGGCAACGCCGCAAACAGATTGCCGGCCGCAACCTTCCGGGAATCCGCGGTGATCCCGGTGATTTCGATCTCGGCTGCTTGCGCCATGTCCGTCACGAGTCCGTCGCCCTTACCCAATAACTCACTGAGCCGCACCGAATTGATCCCCCGTCCTGACGAACCGCACCGCCTCCGCCGAGAGCGGTCCGTCGCCGTCGTCTGCCGGCACGGGATGAATGCCGAGCATCGGACCCATGGCAGCGACGACCTTGCCGACAACCGGCGCGGCGACCCACCCGCCGGTGGCATAGCCGAAAGTACGCTCGATACCCTGGGGTTCGTCGATCATGGCGAACACGACGAAGCGCGGATCGTGGATCGGAAAAGCGCCGACAAACGACGCGATGCGCCGATCGTCGAGATAGCCCCGATCGCCCAACTTGTCCGCCGTACCGGTCTTGCCGCCCACCATGTATCCTTCCGAGTTCGCCTGCTTGCCGGATCCCTTGGTTACGTTCACCCGCATCAGCCCACGAACGAGTTGCGAGGTCTTGCGCGACACGACGCGTTCGCCAACCGGTGTATCTTCAATAGCGCGCGCCAGCAGTGTCGGCGTCCGGCGCACGCCGCCGTTCACCAATGCGGAAACAGCGGTAACAAGCTGCAACGGACTTACGGCAATTCCATGGCCGAATGCGATCGTCATTGTGTTGATTTCCCGCCACGTCCGGGGATAGAGCGGCGAGCCGATTTCCGGCAATTCGATATCCGCCTCATCGAGCATTCCAAAGCGCCGCAGGTATTCCTTCTGGCGTTCGGCGCCGACATCGACCGCCATCTTGGCGGACCCGATGTTCGAAGAATGGATGATGATCTCGGGTACCGAGAGCCACCTGTTCTGCGCTCGGAAATCCGAGATCGTGAACCGTGCGATACGGATCGGTTCCGAAGCGTCGTAGCCGTCTGTGATATCGACAACCCCGGTATCGAGCCCCATCGCGACAGTCAGCAGCTTGAACGTCGAACCCATCTCGTAGACGCCTTTGGAGGCACGGTTGAAGGCGGCGTCGCCTTCGGCGGAGCCCGGGATGTTGGGATCGAAATCGGGCAACGACACCATCGCCAGCACTTCGCCGGTGTGCGCGTCGGCGACGATCCCGGCGCCGCCGACGGCGCTGAACTCATCGATTGCCCACAACAGCTCGTCGCGCATCAGTGCCTGCAGCCGCAGGTCGATCGACAGTTGCAACGGTTTTGCATTGCCCGAGAGCGACGTGTCGAAGCCGCTCTCGATGCCCGCGATTCCCGTGGCATCGGTGTCGGTATAGCCCGCGACATGCGCGACGAGAGGACCATGCGGATAAACCCTTCGCTCCTCGCGGCGGAACGAGAGCCCGGGAATGCCGAGCCGGTTGACCTCGTACTTCTCATCCGGCGTCAGTCCGCGTTTCAGCCACACGAAACGCCGCTCCAGCGTCAGTTTGCGATACAGCTCGTTGCGGTCGAGTTCGGGCAGCACGCCGGTCAGTTTCTCGACCGCCTCGCCCGGATCGATCACCATCGATGGATCGGCATAAAGCGACGAGATCGGCAGGCTGGTTGCAATGACCAGGCCATTGCGGTCGACGATATCGGCGCGGGAAACGACAGGCCGCATACCGGGCTCGTTCACTTCCGCATGATGGATCTCCGTTGCGTCCGTGACCATCAAACCGACCAGGCGGGCGATCACCGTGCCGAACGCGAGCATGATGACGGCGCCGGTCACAAGAAGTCGGTTGCGGCCAACATCCAACGCGCGTTTTCGCACGCCATCCATCCGGATACGCGTTGCGCCGCGTGGCAACGCGGCGCTGGTTTGGTGGGAAGCCGTCATCACTCGCCACCCTCCCCGGTTTTCATCTCGGCGATCGCCGCGCGGATTTGCAGGAACTGCTCTTCCGGCGTCTCGCCGTCGAATGATGCCTCGCCGGGCGGACCCGCACCGGGATCGCCGAGGATCGCGTCCGCGGGATCGCGAAGCGGTACATCCTCAACCGTGCCGAGACTGCCGACACCGACCGGCTCAAGGCCGAGCTGGTCTCTCGCCAGCGAGCGGAGACGCCGCGGCTCGTTGAGATGCGACCATTCGGCGGTCAACACGTGAATGGCCTGCCGCTCACTGTCGATCGACCGGTTGAGCTGCACGAATTCGTGTTCGAGGTTTTGCACCTCGTACTTGAGGGCGAAGACGAAGACGGCGAGCAAGGCGCCGCCGACCATACTGAGAAGGGTCGCGCCGCGGATCATGCGCGCCTCTCCGCATCGGCCGGCCAGGCCGGCGCCGCGGTCCGCTCCGCCCAGCGCAATCTGGCTGAACGTGCCCGCGGATTGGTCGCCGTTTCGTCCTTTGACGGCTTCACGGCCCCGCGCTCGATCAACCGAAAGCTGGCCGCATGGACATCTTCAACGGGCGGTGCATGGCGTGACCGGTTTTCACCGCCACCGGATCTTTGCCGCAGGAACGTTTTGACCTCGCGATCCTCAAGCGAATGGAACGAAACGACGGCGAGCCGCCCGCCCGGGGCCAGCAGAGCCTCGGCGCCGCGCAGGCCGCGCTGCAATTCGCCAAGCTCGTCGTTGACGTAGATGCGGAGCGCCTGAAACGTCCGGGTTGCCGGATCGATACCATCCTTCGCTCGCGCCATGACGCTGCGGATCAGGTCGGCAAGCTGGCCGGTGCGGACGATCGGTTCCCGGTCGCGCAACTCGACGATGGCCCGTGCGATGCGCCGGGATGCGCGCTCCTCGCCATAACGATAGATGATGTCAGCGAGTTCGCGCTCGGCAATGTCGTTAATGACGTCGGCGGCGGACGGGCCATCCTTTTCCATGCGCATGTCGAGCGGCCCGTCGGCGCGGAACGAGAAGCCGCGCGCCGGATCGTCGATCTGCATCGACGAAACGCCGAGATCGAGGGCAATACCGTCAACGGCGTTAACGTTAACGCCGGCCAGCAAATTTTTCAGATCGCCGAAGCGGCCCTGAACGAACGCCATGCGATCGGGATACTCGCGTGCCAACGCAGCGCTCCGCGCGGCGGCCTCCGGGTCGCGGTCGATGGCCCAGACCATACATTCGGAAGCCTCAAGAATGGCCCGTGTGTAACCGCCGGCGCCGAAGGTCGCGTCGACGTAGATCGCGCCGTCGCGCGGGGCGAGCGCCGCGACGACTTCGTTCGCCATAACGGGAATGTGCGGCGCGCCGGTCATTCGCCGCCCTCCCCGCTTTCGGGAGTCAGCTTCAGCGTGGCGCCCCGCGCCCGGGCGCGCTCGTATGCCCGATCGTTCTGCGCTGAAAAAGCGTCGGGCGCCCAGAGCTGGAACCGCCGGCCACGGCCGACGAAAACCACCTTGTCCTTGATGCCGGTGTGATCGAGAAAGGCCTTGGGCAGGACAACGCGGCCTTCCGGATCGAACGGTAGCGCCTCAGCATTGTTCATAATGACGGCGGCAAGATCGTCCTGGTCGTCGGAAAACATGTCGAGCGCATCGAGGCTGTCGCTGAGGCGCGACATGAAACGCTCGTCGCACGCTTCGATCGCGGGGTGGCGGAACAAGGGGTAGGCGTAAAAGCCGGCGAAATCCTGCTTGGCGAAAGCGGCGCGGAACGGTTTGGGCACGGAAACCCGCCCCTTGGAATCGATCTTGTTTTCGTGCCGCCCGACGAGCAACGCCACCGGTGCCCCCTAAAATCCGTTCTCATGGCAACCGCCGGCCCTGCTGAAGACGGCTGCGGCCCGAACCGGACCCAGACGTCTCTGGGTCAATTTGGGATTTCTTGGGATATCATGGGAAATTATGGGGGTCAATGGAATTATGGTTGCGAATTCATTGATTCGGCTGTGTTTTCCCGCTCTCAATGACGTTCGTAGAATAGCCGGCAAAGCCTTAACGCGGCCTTCCCACGGCCATGAATCGTGAAAAACGTCAGATGGCCTGTAAGCCGGGTTCTGTACCTGCAAGCAGGCGATGGCCATTCATCTGGGACGTCCGTTACCGAACGCCTCGCGCGACCGACCCGAACGACGACGCGAAAACCCGCCCGATCCGAAGATCCGTCGTTCCTACTTGGTCTTGCTCCCGGTGGGGTTTGCCGTGCCGCCGCTGTTGCCAGAAGCGCGGTGCGCTCTTACCGCACCCTTTCACCCTTGCCCGACGCAGAATCGAAATTCCGGGCCGGGCGGTCTGCTCTCTGTTGCACTTTCCCTGGGGTCGCCCCCGCCGGCCGTTAACCGGCACCGTGTTTCCGTGGAGCCCGGACTTTCCTCCCCCGTTCCGACCGAGGCCGAAAGCAAAGGCGGCCATCCGGCCATCTGACGCGGTCAGGGTTTAGCGCCGAACGGCATGCACGGTCAATTGCATCATTCGCCGCAAAGGAAAGCGCTAGTCGATACCTAGCATCTTCTTACGCTTGTTCGCCCAGGTCCGGATGATCTGGTCGGCGGCAAGCGCGATAAAGGCGACACTGAGGCCCAGCGTAATGCCGATGCCCGTACCCTGCGGCTCGGAGATCGCCTTCAGGATCAGCTGTCCGAGGTCGATGGTGCCGATGAAGGCACCGATGATCACCATCATCAGGGCGAAATTCACCGTCTGATTGACGCCCAGCATGATGTGCGGGAACGCGACGGGAAACTCGATCGAAACCAGCCGCTGAAGTCGCGAAACACCGCACATGGAACCTGCGTCATGCAGCACGGACGGCACGCTCCTGAGACCTTCCACCGTGAACCGCGTGGCCGGCACAATCGCGTAGGCCAGAGAGGCGATCAGCACCGACGTATCGGTGATGCCGAACAGCATGATGACCGGGATCAGGTAGATGAATGACGGGAACGTCTGCAGGAAGTCGCAGAGCAGCAGGATCGCCTTGCTGGCAACGGGACTCTGCGCGCAGATCGACCCGAGCGTGACGCCGATGATACCGGAAACAATGACCGCGAACGTCGCCATGTACATGGTGATCAGCGCCCGATCCCAGTACTCCGAAAACGCGATGAACAGGAGGAACCCACCGACGATCAAGGCGGAGCGCAGTCCGGCGAGAATGTAGGCGATCCCCATCACCAGAACGAACGTGGCGGCCACCGGCATCGCGAGATAGGAATCCCGCATGGGCACCAACACGCTGACGATCAGCCATTCGTTGAAGGCCTTCAGCGTGTAGAAGAACGTATCCCACACCCAGTCGACGCCTGCCTGCCAGAATGGCGCCGTGGTCAGCCCCTTGTTGTGGGGAACGATGTAGAGATAGTTGAAGCCTTCATCGAACACGAGGCTGCCGATGAAGGCGAGAACGGAACCGGCAACGAGAATCGCCGCACAGATCAGCAAGGGGCGGTGACGCTGGGTGAACGACAGGTCGGCGAAATAGTCGGTCTGCTTGTGCGCCCAGGCGAGCGACATCTTGTCGAACACCACGGCGATCAACACGATACAAATGCCGATTTCCAGACCGGTGCCGATCCTCAACGAGTTCAGCGCAATCAACAGGTTGGACCCCAGTCCCTGGGCGCCGATAAATGCGGCAATGACGGTCATCGAGAGGCACTGCATGACCACCTGGTTGACACCGATCAGCACGTCGCGCTTCGCGGTCGGGATCAACACGCGGAACATCATCTGAAAATCGGTACAGCCGTTCATCTTGCCGGCATCGACGACATCGGCCGGGACATTCTTGAGGCCGAGCAAGGTGAGACGGACCATCGACGGGGTTGCGAACAGGATCGTCACCAAGGCCGCCGCATGATCGCCGACACCGAACAACACGATGATCGGCACCAGGTACGAGTAGTGCGGCATGGTTTGAGCGACATTGAGGAGCGGGTTGACGATCGTCTCGACGACCTTGCTCTTGTATGCCCAAATCCCGACCGCCAGCCCGAGAAATACGGAGACGGGCGCGGCAATCAGGATGAAGGAGAGCGTCTTCATCGACGGATCCCACTGCCCGAACACGGATATGTAGAGACTGGCGATACCGGCGAGGATCGCCAGACCCCATCCTTGGAGCCTGTAGCCGAGGACCATTGCCCAACCGGCAACCACCGTCCACGGCAAGGCGGGCCATTCGGCCCAGGGATTGTCGCGGATGAAATCCCAACTGGTGAAGGCGACGATGGTCTTGGAGCCGCCGAGAATGAATTCGCGGACGGCGCCGATCACGAACAGGAAGCCGCTGGAGATCGCGCGGGTAATCTCGCGGAACAGCGGCTTTTGCTCGTACTCGTCAATTGTCGGATCGTAGACGTCGATCGGCATCCATTCGAACATCAGACCGCGGACCAGATCGTTGATCAGGAACGGCAGGTCCTTCAGCAATGGCGGCAATCGCCAGAGAATGTTGCTCTCCGACGGATCGATGAGGGCATTCAACAGCGCAAACACGATCAGCAGGACCGCGAACTGAGCCAGTTTCGACGATGTCAGGAGTTGCCGCATGGTACCGGCTCAGTCCCCCGCCTGTTCGCTGGCCCGGTTGCCGAAGAGGACGTTGATCACGTGCGTGGCATGCAGACTACCGACAAGCTCGCCATTCTCGTCGACCACGCCGACAGCCCTTGTTTCGCTCAGGATCGAGTCCGCGACGGTTTCGATGATCGCATCCCGGGGAACCTTGAGGTCGCTGAATTCCTCTGAACTGTCATAGGCCTCCATGACGTCCTCGATCTTCAGCACCTTCTCGCGCGGCACGTCCTCGGTGAACTTGCGCACGTACTCGGTCGCCGGATTAAGAACGATGTTCGACGGCGTATCGAGCTGTTCGATGACGCCTTCCTTCATGATGGCGATACGGTCGGCGAGTCGGAGCGCCTCGTCGAAATCGTGGGTAACGAACAGGATGGTCTTGTTCAGAATTTTTTGCAGGCGCAGGAATTCGTCCTGCATCTCCTTGCGGATCAACGGATCGAGGGCCGAGAACGGTTCATCGAGAAACCAGATATCCGGCTCCACCGCGAGCGAACGCGCGATACCGACGCGCTGTTGCTGGCCGCCCGAAAGTTCGCGCGGAAAATAGTTCTCACGGCCTTCGAGACCGACGAGTTTGGCCATGTCGCGGGCGCGCTCGACGCTTTCCCGCGTGCTCTTGCCCTTGACCTGCAGCGGAAACGCGATGTTCTCGAGAACCGTCTTATGGGGCAACAGGCCGAAGCTCTGGAACACCATGCCCATCTTGTTGCGCCGGACCTCGATGAGCTGCTTGCCGCTCATCTTCAGGATGTCCTGACCCTCGATGAAGATCTGACCGCCCGTGGCGTCCGTCAGCCTTGAAATGCATCGCAGCAGGGTCGATTTGCCCGAGCCGGACAGTCCCATGATGATCAGGATTTCGCCGCTATGGACCTCGAACGACGCATTGTTGACGCCAACGATGCATTCGGCTGCCGCCGCTGCGTCGGGGTCGATGTAGCCGTTTGCGCCGGCGAGCAGACTCTCTGCATTCCGTCCGAAAATCTTGTAGACGGACTCGCACTTGATAACAGCTTGGTCGTCTCCCGAAGCCGGCCCGTGTGAAGACATGACGTTCCCCTGATCGAATTGCGCGTTGGCGACGCAGTCGTTGTTTGCTGCCTTCGTATTGTGAGCCATGAGGATCACGGGTCAACGCTAGACTTTGACCTCATTGCCCGGAAAAAATCGGTTCCCCCCGAAAAACGAGGGGAACCGTCGAGTTCAATCACCAATTGGTGAAGGATTTCGGAGCACGAGGCTCGATCAGTTGCCCTCGCCGAGAACCGAAACGGTCCAGGGCTTCCAGACGTCTTCGTTGTCGGCCAGCCATTTCTTGGCGGCGTCCTCGTGCGTCATCTTGTCGACGTCAACCAAGGCCGCCATCGAACCGATTTGCGGCGTCGTGAACGTCAACTGCGAGAATGCGCGGTAAGCGTTCGGATGGGTTTTCGGGAACTTCCAGAAGGCGCCCTTCTTCAGCCAGCCCTTTGGCGAACCGCAGCCGGTTGTTTCCCACGAACCGCCATCGGCGATCCGGCAACCGTCGAAGTACGGCGGGAATTCGATAAAGGTGAAACCGGAGGCATCCGTGAAGTTCGGCGTCCAGTTGAAGATGATGGTGCCGCGGCCTTCTTTCTTGGCCGCTTCAAGTTCGGTCCACAGCGCATCCGCACCGCCGGCGAACTTGACGGTCCACATATCATCGAGGCCAAGGCCCTTGACGCGGTTCGGGATCACGTCGCCGTGCCAGCTCTGCGGCCCTTCGAGCCAACGGCCCTTGCCACCGGAGTCAGGCGTCGCGAAGTTGGCGGCGCAATCCGGACTCTTGAGGGCTTCCCAGCTCGGCAAACCCGGGCACAGACCTTCGTCGATGACCCAGTTCGGCACGCCCATTTCCTCGAGCGTCTCCGCAGCGTGCGTGCCGCCATCGATCAGGCCGCCCCTCTCCATCGCGTTGTAGTAGGCGTTCTGCATGGTCGACTGCCACACTTCGTGCAGGATCGTGATGTCGCCGACCCGCGCAGCCTCGAAGCTCGCCTGGTTGTCGACGGGAACGTATTCGACGGTACTGCCCATGCTTTCGAACATGCCGCCGATGACGTGGGCCATGACAATCTGGCTGGACCAGTTCTTGATCGGAATTTTAATCGGCTCGCTGCTATCCTGGGCGGACGCGACGCCGCTAAAGCCCAGAAGGCCAGCCATGACGACCGCAGTGGCCGCCGTTTTCATTTTGCTCAGACGCATTTCTCTCTCCTGTTGGGATCCGTTTCCGGATGCTCAGATGTGCCCCTTCGGGCGGATTAACGGTCGTTGACAGATTGCCGCAATCACAGCGTGCCGCACGGGTGTAAACAGAAATACCACCGGCCATTAACAGACAATTGCAATTTGTGAAATTTTGTTAATACAATATCGAATGAATACGCTAAATTCCGCCCGCGATACCGATCATGTTCTCGTCGTCGAAGACGATGCGGTGACGCGCGCCAAGCTGTCAGGTTATGTCGAGGCCGCCGGTCACCGCGTCAGCGAGGCCGGCGACGGCAACGCGATGCGGCGCATCATGGCGACCGACCCGGTCGATCTGTTGCTGCTCGATATCAATCTGCCCGGCGAGGACGGTCTGGACCTGACGCGTGAATTGAGGGCACGGACGGATATCGGGATCATTCTGGTCAGCGGCCGTACCGACGAAGTCGACCGGATCGTCGGCCTGGAAATGGGCGCCGACGATTACGTCACCAAACCGTTCAACGCGCGGGAGCTTGTTGCCCGGGTCAAAAACCTGCTCCGCCGCACCCGGGTTGCGCGGCAGTCCGAATCCGCGACCCACCGCATCGGCGCATGGACATTCGACAGCATCCGTCGCCGCATCGACCATGATGACGGCCGTCGTGTCACCCTGACCCGAGCCGAGTACGAACTGCTGACGGCGCTGGCGACCTATCCGGGGACGGTCATGGGACGAGACCGGCTGCTCGGGATCGTATCGCACCGCACGGCCGCACCGAGCGACCGGACGATCGACGTGTTGATCAGACGCCTACGCCAGAAAATCGAGACCGATCCGCAAAATCCCGACTACATCATTACCGCCCACGGCGAAGGGTACCTCCTGGCGGTCGAGGCCGGTTAATCGGGTAGCCCGGCTTCCTTGCCCTCGTTCAGTGTTTTTATTGCGCCTTCGATGTAGGACTTCGATCTTTCGAACAAATCCTCGATACCGTCGCCGGCATCGGCCAGGGGACCGGCGTCCTCCCGTTTCGCCAATTCCTCCAACGCGCGGCATCGCTTTTCGAGTGCGACAAGACCTAACTGCCCGGCGGCGCTCTTGAGGGCATGCGCGGCCGCCCCGGCCCGGCGACAATCCTTGCTGTCGACTGCCGCGATCAGCGACTCGACCCGCAGCGGACCCTCGCGCAGAAAGGCGTCGACCATCCGGCCGGTCCGTTGCGGGCCGAGTGCCGCATAATCGCCGCGAAGCACGGCGTGATCGACGAATGCGCCATCGATCTTCTCGTTATCCGCCAGCGCCGGCCCTGCCGGCACAGCCGCCGCACGTGCCATAACGGCCCGGAACGTATCGGCAAGACGTTCCGGCACCACCGGTTTGCCCACAAAAGCATCCATGCCAGCGGCAAGATGCTCACTGATCTCGCTTTCGAACACGTGCGCCGACATGGCGATGATCGGCAACGATCTGTGAACCGGGTCGTCGAGTGCGCGAATACGGCGAGTGACCTCAAGACCATCGATGTCGGGAAGGCTGACATCCATCAGCACCACGTCCTGACCGCCGGAACGGACCGTATCGATCGCCGCCCGGCCGGTCGTCACAACGGTCACCGAATGCCCCATGCCTTCGAGAAAGGCCTCGGCAACGATGGCGTTGACCTCGTTGTCCTCGACGACCAGAACATTACGGTTGCCGACGGCGGGATCGGGAGCGGGGAGTGCGGCTCCGGTCTCATGGATCGCATCGGGATCGCCCGTCGCGAGCGGCACCTCGAACCAGAACAGGCTTCCGCCTCCTTGGCGCCTTTCCGCACCGATAACGCCGCCCATGGCATCGACCAGCCGTTTGCTGATGGCCAGCCCCAACCCCGTACCACCGCGCTGATGCGGATCGTTCGCGGTATCCTGTACGAACGGCTCGAACAAACGATCGACCGTCCCGGCGGCGATGCCGACGCCGGTATCGGCGACGTCGAAACGAATCCGGTCGCCCGCGATGCCGACGCTCAAATGAATGGAACCCCGATCCGTAAACTTTGTCGCGTTGCCGAGCAGATTGATCAGAATCTGACTGATCTTGCCCGAGTCGCCGACGAGTGCGTGCGGAACGTCATCGGCGATCTCCGCTTCGAGATCGACATTCTTTGCAGCCGCCCGGAATCGCGTTAACGCAACGATATCCTCGATCAGATGGCGAAGATCGAAGGTCGACGGCTCGATGTCGACCTCCCCGGCCTCGATCTTCGAGTAATCGAGGATGTCGCTGAGAATGCCCAGCAAGACCTGGCTCGAAGAACGGATGACATTGAGACGGTTGTGTTGCTCCACGGTGAGGTCGCTGCCGGCGAGGATCCGAAGCATACCGAGAATGCCATTCATCGGCGTGCGGATCTCATGGCTCATGGACGCCAGAAACTCTGACTTCGCCAAGCTTGCCGCCTCCGCACGGGCGCGGGCGTCGCGATGATCCGCCACCGCCTGTTCAAGCCTTTCGTTGGCATCGCTGAGTTGCTGCGTGCGTTCGGCGACCAGCACCTCAAGCTCATCGCGGTGACGCCGCAGTTCGGCTGCGGTCCGTTCGCGTTCCGCTTCCAGCCGTTGTTTGACGATCGCCTGTTCGCGAAACACGTCGACGGTCCTTGCCATGTCGGCAAGCTCGTCATGGCCCGAACTGTTCACCGACACCGAAAGATCGCCCTTCGCCAGACCCGTCATCGCACCGGCGAGCTGACGCAGGCGTGCGGCGACGTTGCGTTGCACGTAAAGCCACAAAATCAGCCCGGCGATGGCGAACGCGGCAATGGCCTGCGCAATGAGGACCAGCAAGCCGGTACTGACGGCCCGATCGGCGCCGGCAGCCGATGCGGCGGACATGTCGCGGGCCTCTTCGACGATTCCGCGAACGTAGCCGCTCAACGCGGCCGCCAGCGTACGGCTCGCAGATGCAAGCTGATCGGCCTCAGCGTCGGACGCGAGAACCTGACGGCGGATATCGAAAACCGATGACTCGCTGGCTTCGGCAACGGCTTTTAAACGAAGCAGAAACTCGCCGGCGAGGCCATGGCGGATTGGATCGGATATTCCGGCAACCCGTCTTTCGAGAATCTCCAAATTCTCGTGAAACCGTGTGGACAGCCAGGCAATTTCATCGTTGGTCTCGGCCCGCGTCAACTGGTTGAGGAGCAGGCCTGTCTGCGAGCTTCGCAGCCGCAGTTCGAACATGCGCTCAAGCAAATAAACGTCGCGTTCCACCAATCTGTCGAGCGCGTCCAGCGCGGCGTCGGCATCGCCGGCGTTCTCGACCAACCCGTAAAGATTGGAGATGACGGCAGTCGTACCGGCCGCAGCGTTGGCAACGAGCGTTTCAGACAAATCCGCAAGCCCCGTCGCGGCGTCGATCGCATCGGTCGTCATCAGACGAGCGCGATCGGCAAGGGCGATGCGTCGCTCGACGAGCTCGCCTTGCTGCTCGATGTTCTCAAGAATGCGGCCCGCGGTATCGGATAATCCCTCGATTCGCCATGTCCGGAAATCCCGCGTGCGAATACGCGCGATCAGCTCCCTGAGTGCCGCTGCCTGGGACAGGAGCGCCGTTTCCTCGAGTCTCCGCTGGTCCTGCGTTGTGGCATTGGTCAACGCCGGAACCCGCGCCACCAGCCTCGCGCTGGCCTCCGACGCCGCACGAACCTCATCGAGAGCGGGCATAGCGTGGTCGACAATGGTCGATTGCGCGTCGGAGACATCGCGCAGGATCAGCCAGCCGACGAACCCGGTCGCGACCGACACGGCGGCAATTCCCGAAAACGCCAGGACCAATCTGCCGGCTATGCCCATTTTTCCAAACATTCCGAAATTAAAGCTTACTTGGAACCATCCGGCAATTTAGCCAAGATGCCGACATGATGCGTGGACGCTCTTTCGTTGTTGTCGCCCTGTTCGTTCTGGCGTTCGCATTCGGTGCGCCAGACGCTATACGCGCGGAACCGCCGGTCTGGAAGGTCAACGCGTGGACGACGCCGTTCGATTACGCGAGTCCGGTAAATGTGGTCGATTACACCGCGATTGATATTGCGTCCAAACCGTGGACCGTCTGCGCATCCTATCCGCACCTAAAGGACTCGTACTGGCTGAGCGTGAACTACGGCATGGTCGAGGAAGCACGGCGTCTGGGTGTCAAACTACGGATTGTCGAAGCAGGCGGCTACCCAAACGTCGAGCGCCAAATCGCCCAGGTAAAGGCCTGTGTCGCCGATGGCGCGGATGCACTCGCGCTCGGCACGGTCAGCTTCGATGGATTGACCGAGACCGTCGTCAAGATCGCCGAGACGATTCCCGTTATCGGCGTGGTCAACGATATTGCCGATCCCGGAGTCACCGCCAAGACCGGCGTGTCATGGATCACCATGGGCCGGCTTCCCGGGGAATATCTGGCGCACCGCCACCCGGCCGGCAGCGATCCGGTCAAGGTCGCCTGGTTCCCGGGGCCGGCGGGCTCCGGATGGGTGCCGTTCGTGGAGGAAGGATTTCGCAGCGCCATTTCGGAGAGCGCCGTCGATATCGTCGTCACGAAATATGGCGATACCGGCACCGAAATTCAGGTGATTCTCGTCGAAGAGGCCCTCGAGGAACGGCCCGACATCGATTACATCGTTGGCAGCGCCGTGACGGCGGAAGCCGCGATCAGCGTCCTGCGCGCCCGCGGATTGACCGACAGGATCGGCATCCTTGCCGACTATTACACCCACGCCGTCTATCGCGGCCTGAAACGGGACCGCATTATCGCCGCGCCGACCGACTTCCCCGTCATGCAGGGCCGTCTCGGCATCGACCTTGCCGTTCGCGCATTGGAAGGTGCGCTTATCCACCGGCACATCGGACCCGCAATCGAATTGGTGACCGGCGACAATATCGAAGATGTCGGCGGTGAAGGATCGCTGGCGCCAGCGTCTTTCGCGCCGACATTCATCGTCGACTAGAGTCGAAGCCCTAACCGGCTTCGCACAATCCGCAAACGGCCTGGGCCAATCTAACGCATTCCACATCGGCCAGTCCGTCGATGAGCGACGGCCGGTAACGGCGCTGAAAGGCGCGAACCGCAGCAGGCAAGTCACCCGTGGCATAACCGATTTGGTCGAGTAACCCGATCATATCGGTACCGATCGCCGGTTTCTCGCCACCGGGACGCGGCCACAAACCGACGCCTTCATCGGCCAGCGCGCGCCAGTCGAACAGTTCGCCCGGATCCTGTTTCCGCGTCGGCGCAACGTCCGAGTGACCGACGACGTTTCGCGCCGGGATTCCGTGGCGACCGACGATATCGCTGGCAAGCGGCACGAGCGCGTCGATCTGCGGCGCCGGGAAGGGTCGGTACCCCCATTCATGACCCGGATTGACGAGCTCGATACCGATCGAGCGGGCGTTGATGTTGTCCGCGCCCCGCCAGTTGGCAACACCGGCATGCCAGGCGCGCTCGGCTTCATCGACCAGCCGCCAGACCGTACCATCCTCATCGATCAGATAATGCGCGCTCACTTCGGCAGAGGGATCGCATAACCGGTCGAGCGCGTCTTCCGCAGTTTTCATTCCGGTATAATGGAGAACCAGCATGTCGACCGGCTGATCGCCGCGTGAATCGCAGTTGGGCGACGGGCGCTCTCGGACCGTCATTTCAGGCCGCGTTCCTTTCGGATGCGGTCGTAGGCGGCATTGATCGCGGCGACTTTTTCGTTGGCGATCTCGATCATCTCCTCCGGCAATCCCTCGGCAACCAGCCGGTCCGGATGGTTTTCGCGCATCAGCCTTCGGTAGGTATCCTTGAGGTCGTCGTCGGAAACCGACTGGTCGAGGCCGAGCACCTGATAAGGATCGTCCGCCTTCTTGCCCTTGAGGTAGGTTTCCTCGATGCGTTGAAATGCGTCTGGACCGAAGCCGAAGATGGCAGCAACGCGGGCAAGATAATCGCGCTCGTTGGGATGATACTCGCCATCCGCGTGGGCGATATGCAACAGCGCCCCGAGCAGTTCTTCCAGCATCGCCGGATCGCGCGAAAAAATCCGTGCGATCTGATCGGCATACGGTTCGAATCCCGTCGCTTCCTGCCGGGCTTCGTTGAACAGTTTGCCGACGCCCTCGGTTTCCTCGGGCGGAATCTTGAACACGGACTTGAAGGCGGCGATTTCGTCCCGGGTCACGCGGCCGTCGACTTTGGCGAGTTTCGCCGACAAGGCAATCACCGCGACGGTGAAGGCCATTTGCCGCGATTCCTGGTCATATTCCTGGAATCCGGCGCCGGGCCCGATCCCCGCATAACCGTCGCCGACAGGCTCGCCCCGCATCTTGTCGACCGCATGGCCGGCCAGAGCGCCAAGCAGGGCGCCGATCGGGCCGCCGAGCGCAAACCCCGCGACGCCGCCGATGACCTTGCCCCAAACGCTCATCTCTTTTCCTATTCGTCCGCGCCGATCCGGCCGATCCCCGGCAGCTTCAGCGCCAGATCGAGCGGATCGATACCGAATGTCAGGCCCAGAAAATTCACCTCAAGCCCTTCTTCCTCGGCAATCATCACACCTAGCAGCCCGAGAAGCGAGACCTGAAATCCCGATCCGCTCGGCGTTTCCGCGACGAAAGAGGCGCCGAGGTAGTCCTTACCGATGGCCGTCGGCGGCAGATCGAGGCGCAGTTCCGGCACCTCGCGGGCGACATGGGCAACGAACGTATTGGAATTAGGACCCGGCCACACCGTGTAACTGTCGTTGTAGGGGTAGGTTTTGATGGCCGCGTCGATCTTGTCGATTACCGCCTCGTATTCCGGGCCGCGCAGATCTAGCAGCAATTCCGGTGGCGAGCCGAACCAGCGCCCGTCGGGCGGTCGTGCGGAACGCGCAACGACCGGTAAATCGCGATAGGCGCGCCAGCCGATCACCTCGTGGACGTCATAGGCGGCCGCACCTGCGCGCTTGGTACTGATCCACGTATGCACGCCGAAATAACCGCGCCAGCCCCAGGCGCGGGCAGCGTAGACCTGTATGACCGGATCATGAAACGCCCCCGGTTCGGGTGCGACGCCGACGGACTCGCTACTGGCCGTCCGCCAGTCGTGTGCCAACGCGCCGCTCTCCCGCTCGACGGTAAAGATCGTGCCGGCTGCAAGCAACGCCAGCAGCGCGATAACACGACGCAGCCAGCGTATCATTGAATCGAGGTCTCAATCATCATCATGGACATATGTCACCCCGCACGATGAAGGCAAGAGCGCAACATCGCGCATGCCGGCGCGAGCCGTTCACGTTTGCGCCACCAGCCAATCACGAAAACGCCTCGCCGCGGGCGGCAGCGGGCGATACGAGGGATAGTTCAGGTAGTAATGGTGTCCGGTATCGACCGAGTTCGGAAACGGCTGCACAAGCCGTCCCGATGCGAGTTCGTTGCCGAGCAGAGACGGAAACAACAGCGCGATACCGTCGCCGGAGAGCGCAGACTGTAGCAGCGCGTGAGTATCGTCGATCCTGACGCCGGACGCATCGGCCGGCATGTCGAAGCCGGCCGCCACGGACCACATTCGCCAGTCCTCGAAACTGAACTCATACAACAGTGTATGATCGAACAGTCGCTCGGGATCGGCCGACAGTTTACGGGCAATCTCGGGCGTGCACATGGGACACAACGATCCGTCGAGCAGTTTCTCCGCCACGACCCCGGGCCAGTCGCCCCGCCCCCAGTTGATCCCCATATCCACCGCTTCGCGTCTGTAATCCGGCGGGGTGTAGGCGTGGTGCAATCGGAGATCGATATCCGGGTTCGACTTGATGAACGACATCACTTTCGGCGTCATCCTGACAGTGGAGAAGAACGGCGCCACGCTGACCGTAAGCGGGTCGTGCCGGTTGCTGCCGGTAATGTCCTCGATCGCAATCTGGATCGTGTCCATCGATTCCCGGATGGCGCGGGACAGGGTCTCGCCCTCCCGGGTCAGTTCGTTTTCGCCGGGCCGCCGCTCGATCAGCTGTAGGCCGAGGTCATTTTCGAGTGCACGGACCTGCCGGCTGACCGCCGCCTGGGTCACCCCAAGGGCCTCGGCGGCACGCGTGAAACTCAGTGTTCGGCTCACCGCTTCGAACGCGCGAAGAGCGGCAAAGGGCGGTAGACGGCGCATGGATTAACATTACCTAAAGTTATAGCGTTTGGCAGCAAACTCATTTGCATCGCCCAATGACATGCGCGATTGTTCCCCGATCATAAATGAAAAACACCTTACTTTGTAGGAAGAACCATGACCTCGAGCAACAACAGATCCCTTGAGGACGGGCGCACGAGTGCCGCCGATATCATCAAGGGTGACCTTGAAGTTATGACTATAAGTGAAACCGATGTGATGCGGCATCTAGACCTGAATGACCTTCTGGACGGGTTGGCCAATGGGTTTCGCGGCCTCGCCAACGGCGAGATACAATCGCCCCACCGGCCAGAAATATCCGTACCCGGTCAGGGATTTCAATTGTCGATGCCGGCCTGGCGGCCCGGCTCGCCGATTATGGTGAAAATGGTTTGCGTCTTCGAGGGTAACCTCGATGTCGGTCTGCCCAATCACCTTGCGGTCATCAATCTGTTCGACGAGCGTACAGGCACGCCGGTCTGCGTGATGGACGGAACCTACATTACCGGAATCCGGACGGCCGGCGCCGCCGTGCTGACCATCCGCGAAATTGCCCGGCGCGACGCCCGTACGGCCACCATCGTCGGCGCCGGCGTACAGGCCCGCGAGCATCTTCGGCTGCTGCCACTTGTGCGCGATTTCGACCGCATTTTCGTGCACTCCCTCTATCACGAAGATACCGAGAAGTTGGCCGGCGGCGTCCCGCATGCGATCGCGACGGAAGATCTGGAAGCGGCGGTCCGACAGTCTGACGTTGTCTGTCTCACATCCCATGCCTACGAGCCGGTTATCGAAGCTACGTGGGTGCGCCCCGGGACGCATGTCACATCCGTCGGCTACGCGCCGCCGTTGGGCGAGTTGCCTGTTGCGCTGGCGCGCGACGGCAAACTGTTCGTCGAGGACGACTCCTCGTTTCTCGCACCGCCTGTCGGCTGCGGCGAGCTAGGGGGCCTTGAGCCGGATAACGCCGTGAAAATCGGCGATATGCTCGTCGGCAAGGCGTCGGGTCGCGAATCGGACGACGACATTACGGTTTACAAGGCCATGGGTGTCGCCATGGAAGACCTGGTTGCCGCAGAACTGGTTTATACTCGGGCGTTGGACTGCGCGCACCGGGAACGGGCGATCCTGTAGACCCTGAGGGGGAAGACCGGAAAATTGGATATCTCCTTCGACCCCGTCAGCGACATACTCGGCGCCCGGGTCACCGGTGTCGGTCTTAAATGCTCACTTACAGAATTGGAACTCGCGTGCCTCGAAGATGCACTCGAGGCGTACGGATTTCTCGTGTTTCCGCTTCAACAGGACGTCACGCCCGCCGAACAGGTCGCGTTCAGCCGCCGCTTCGGGCCGCTCGAACGGGTCGACATCGATTCCGCCCGCATGGCAGAGCTGCCGGAGATATTCGTCGTCGGCAACACCGGCGAGGAGCTGGTCACCTTTGCGCCCATCGATGAAGACGGCGAGCTCGAATGGCATACGGATCATATTCATCTCGCGGTGCCGGCGCGTGCGTCGCTTCTGCTCGCGCGTGAGGTTCCGGAAGTGGGCGGCGATACCCTGTTCGCCTGCATGTACACCGCCTACGAGACGCTCGACGAGGAACGTCGCAGCCAATGCGACACGCTCGATGTGATCAACTCGGTCACCGGGTTGAACGCCTACATCAAGGCTCAGGCGTTCGATGCCGCCCATCGCGGCGATATCGACGAGGCGGCCGAGCCGCCGGCTGTGTGGCCGTTGGTCAGGCGGCATCCGAGGACCGGCCGCAAGGCGCTCTACTTCGGCAACCAGGTCAGCATCGGCATTGTCGGCTGGCCCGACGACGAGGCCCGGACGTTTGTCCGGAATCTCACCGAGCACGCGTGCCAGGAAGCTTTTTGTTGCCGTCACCGATGGCGCGAAGGCGATGCCGTCCTCTGGGACAACCGCCGGGTTCTACATGCCGGAACGCCCTACGACACCAGAAAAGAGCGCCGGGAAATGCACCGCACGACCATTCGCGAGACCACCCCGGTTCGCTGACCGGCATTCCGGTTGCTGGCCGTTTGACGCCTCAACCCGGACTCACTATTGAGAATGGATCATGACCGACTGTTCCGACAACAATCGCTGGCAATTCTGGATCGACCGGGGAGGCACGTTCACCGACATCGTCGGGCGCGCGCCGGACGGCAAGTTGAAGACCCACAAGCTGCTTTCGGAAAACCCGGAGCAGTACCCGGATGCCGCTCTGCAAGGCATTCGCGATCTGCTGGGGCTCGACAAGGACGCCGTGATCCCGGCCGACCGTGCCGCCGCGGTCAAGATGGGCACCACGGTCGCCACCAACGCGCTGCTCGAACGCAAGGGCGACCGCACTCTCCTGGTCACGACACGCGGTTTCGCGGATGCGCTCAGGATCGGCTACCAGAATCGCCCCCGGCTGTTCGACCGTCACATCAAGCTGCCGGAGATGCTCTATGAACGAGTCGTCGAAATCGACGAGCGCATCGGCGCCGACGGCTCGGTCCTGACCCCGCTCGATACCGATGGAGCCCGCTCCGCGCTGCAAGACGCTTATGACGCCGGCATTCGATCGGCTGCGGTCCTGTTCATGCACGGCTATCGCTTCACCGACCATGAAACCACGGTTGCCGCGTTGGCTCGCGAAATCGGATTCTCGCAAGTCTCGGTTTCGCATGATGTCAGTCCGCTGATGAAACTGGTTTCGCGCGGCGATACAACGGTCGTCGACGCGTACCTGTCGCCGATCCTCCGGCGCTATGTCGATCGCGTTGCCGGCGAGATCGAGGGCGCGTCCGGTTCCGACGGTCAGCCGTCCAACGACGCCACGCGGCTGATGTTCATGCAGTCGAACGGCGGTCTGACGGATGCCGCGCTGTTCCAGGGCAAGGACAGCATCCTGTCCGGCCCGGCCGGCGGCGTCGTCGGCATGGTGCGCACCGCCGAAATGGCCGGCTTCGAAAAGTTGATCGGTTTCGACATGGGCGGCACGTCGACCGACGTCTCGCACTTCAACGGCGAGTACGAACGCGAGTTCGAAACCCATGTGGCCGGCGTTCGCATGCGCGCACCGATGATGCGCATTCACACGGTGGCAGCGGGCGGCGGCTCGATCCTGCATTTCGACGGTGCGCGTTTCCGGGTCGGACCGGACTCCGCCGGCGCCAACCCGGGTCCCGCGTGCTACCGCCGGGACGGACCTCTCGCGGTGACCGACTGCAACGTGATGCTGGGCAAGATTCAGCCCGATTTCTTCCCCCGCGTGTTCGGGCCCGACGCCGACGAACCGCTCGATGCCGACGTTGTGCGCGAAAAGTTCGGCGCCCTCGCGGGCGACATCGGCAAGGCCACGGGCGAGACGCCGGAACCGGAAACCGTCGCCGAGGGTTTTCTCAAGATCGCGGTCGAAAACATGGCCAATGCCATCAAGCAGATCTCTGTGCAGCGCGGTTACGACGTGACCAAGTATACGCTGAACTGCTTCGGCGGCGCCGGCGGCCAGCACGCGTGCCTCGTCGCCGACGCGCTGGGCATGACACGGGTCTTCCTGCACCCGTTTGCAGGCGTTCTGTCGGCTTACGGCATGGGCCTCGCCGATGTCCGCGCCATGCGGGAGAAAACCGTCGAACAACCGCTGACCGACGACCTGATGGACGAGCTGACGGCGACGCTCGGCGATCTTGCCGATGCCGCACGGGCAGAGGTTTCGCGTCAGGGCATCGCAGACGCCGACATCACGGTCCTGAAGAAGGTTCACCTTCGCTACGAAGGCACCGATTCGTCGCTCATCGTGCCCTTCGGCGATCTCGAAGACATGATCGCGACCTTCGAGGACATGCATTTTCAACGCTTCGGCTTCGCCGCCCCCGACCGCATGCGGCTCGCCGGTGCGGTCACGGCTGAAGCTATCGGCGCGACCGAAGATGTGGAGGATATCGAAGAACCCCTGAGCAGCGGCGAAACGCCCGAGTCCATCGCCACGGTGGCCATGCACTCCGGCGGCGCGACGCATGACGCCCCGGTCTACGACCGCGAGACCATGAAGCCTGGCCATGCCGTGACCGGCCCCGCCATCGTCATCGAACCAACATCGACCACGGTGATCGAGCCCGGCTGGACAGCGACCATGACGTCGCGCGGCCATCTGGTGGTCGAGCGCACCGAGACGCTGAAACGGGAAGCCGCCATCGGAACCGGAGAGGCCGCCGACCCGGTGATGCTGGAAATCTTCAATAATCTCTATATGTCGATCGCCGAACAAATGGGCGCCACCCTCGCCAACACGGCCTACTCGGTCAACATCAAGGAGCGCCTGGATTTCTCCTGCGCCCTGTTCGACCAGAAAGGCCGCCTCGTCGCCAACGCGCCGCACATGCCGGTACACCTCGGCTCCATGGGCGAGAGTATCGAAACCGTTATTCGCGAGCGCGACCGCGAAATGAAACCCGGCGATGTCTACGCCCTCAATGCGCCCTACAACGGCGGCACCCACCTGCCCGACATCACCGTCATTACGCCGGTGTTCGACGATGCCGGCGAAGAGCTGCTGTTCTTCGTCGGCTCGCGCGGCCACCACGCCGATATCGGCGGCATCACGCCGGGCTCGATGCCGTCCGACAGCACGTCGGTCGACGAGGAAGGCGTGCTGATCGACAACTTTCTGCTCGTCGAGCACGGCGAGCTGCGCGAACAGGCCCTCCACGATTTGCTGACTTCGGGCCGCTATCCGGCGCGAAACCCGACGCAGAACGTGGCCGATCTGGCCGCTCAGATCGCGGCCAACGAAAAGGGCGTTCAGGAACTGCGTCGCATGGTCGACAACTTCGGTCTCGACGTGGTGCAGGCCTACATGGGCCACGTCCAGGACAACGCCGAGGAGTCGGTTCGCCGCGTGCTCGATGTATTGAAAGACGGCGCCTTCGAATACGAACTGGACCACGGCCATGTCATCAAAGTGAAAATTTCGATCGACAAGGGCGCCCGTCGCGCGACGGTCGACTTCACGGGCACGTCCGAGCAGGTGAGCAGCAATTTCAATGCGCCGAGCGCGGTCTGCAAGGCGGCTGTGCTTTACGTTTTCCGGACTCTTGTCGAGGACGACATCCCGCTCAATGCCGGCTGCCTGAAACCGCTCGATATCGTCATCCCCGAAGGCTGCATGCTGAACCCGGTCTATCCGGCTGCCGTGGTTGCCGGCAATGTCGAGACGTCTCAGAGCATTACGGACGCGCTTTACGGCGCGCTCGGCGTCATGGCCGCAGCACAGGGCACCATGAACAACCTGACGTTCGGCAACGATCGGCATCAGTATTACGAAACGATCTGCGGCGGCTCCGGCGCCGGGCCGGATTTCGACGGCACGAGCGCGGTTCACACCCACATGACCAATTCGCGCCTGACCGATCCTGAGGTTCTGGAATGGCGCTTCCCGGTGCTGCTGGAAAGCTTCCGGATCCGGCCCGGATCCGGCGGCAAGGGACGGCATACTGGCGGCGATGGCACCGTGCGCCGCCTGCGTTTTCTGGAGGACATGACTGCATCGATCCTGAGCGACCACCGCCGGGTGCCGCCGTTCGGTGCCGATGGCGGAGAGCCCGGCGCGCTCGGCCGCAATGCCGTCGAGCGTGCCCCAGGAAACAATGGGGGCCGCGTCGACGAACTGGCCGGCACGGCGAGCACCGAGATGGCCCCGGGCGACGTCTTCGTCATCGAAACCCCCGGCGGTGGCGGATTCGGCAGCCAGTAAAGAGGATCGGGCTCAACCCGCATCCCCGCCTTTCGCCCGAGCGACAATTGGCCTATATTGTGGTTGGAACGTAACCAAACCCTACAATTAGGGGCCAAGGTTGCGCGTTCGTGTATGGGTAGAAGCCGTCAGGAGCCATCCGACGCGATGATGCGTAAAATCGGAGCAATGCCGGGAAGTGCGGCGGCGATCGTCGGCGTCGCACTGGCGCTTGTCGTTTCGGCGGTTCCGGACGCACATGCCGAACAACTTGAAGCAGCGCTGGCCCGCCTCCTGCTTGAGCATCCGAACATTCAGTCGGCGGAGAAAAGACACCTGTCGACGAGTTACGGCGTCGACGTCGCCGAGGCCGGGTTTCTGCCACGTGTCAATGTCACGACCAGCGGCGGTCCGCAGAACATTTCGACGGTAACGACCCGCGCCGCCGGCAAGGATTTCAGCCGAACCAGCAATGTCGCCACCATGGTCGTCAGCCAGAATCTGTTCGACGGCGAGTTTACGTCCTCGAACCTGCGCGCTGCCGAATTGAGCACCGAAGCAGCCGCGATTGCGCTGAAGCAAACCCGCCAGGCGACCTTGTTCGACGGCATCCGGGTTTACATCGATGTCGTCCGCCAGAAACGTCTGGTCGATCTCGGCCGTGAAAACGTTCAGCAGATTCAACGCCAGCTCAATCTTGAGGACGAGCGGGTCCAGCGCGGTTCCGGTATTGCCGTCGACGTTCTCGAAGCCAAGTCGCGACTGCAGATTGCCAAGGAGCGCCTCGTCGGTTTCGAGGGCGCATTCCGCAACGCCATGGCGAGCTATGTGCAGGTTTTCGGGCGCGAACCCATGCCCGAAGAGATGACCGATCCGTGGCCGCCGATCGAGTTGATTCCGGTTTCCCTCGACGAGTCCGTCCGCACCGCCCTGTTGCGCAATCCGGCCGTCAACAACAGCGCCACGGCCGTCGAGATTGCGCGCGAGCGGCGAGACGGCGCCAAGGCCGAATTCTACCCCTCGGTCGACCTCGAGGGCACAGCCAACTACGAGAGCAACAACGACGGCGCCGTCGGCATCCGGCGCGATTACAGCGTGATTCTCCGGGCCTCCTGGGATCTGTTTACCGGCCTCGCGACGCCGGCGCTGGTCAACCAGGCGACCTACGAATACCGCGCCAGCCGGGACAACCACACGTTCGTCACGCGCCGCACCATGGAACAGGTTCGGATCGCCTGGCAATCGCTGATCACCACGCGAACCCGGGCGCAGTTGCTTGAAAATGCCGTCAATATCGCCGCCGAGGTATACGACTCGCGGCTCAAACTGCGTGCCGCGGGGCAGGAGAACATCATCAACGTACTCGACGCCGAGAGCCAGGTGACCAACGCACAGATCAACTTCACGTCGACGGCGTACGATGAACGTCTGGCCTCCTATCAGCTACTGCTGACCATGGGACTGCTCACGCCGGAAAATCTGAACCTGCCCGTGTTGTGAAAATGCTTATCGGCATGTGATCCCGGCTGTTGCCAGGCCCAAGCGAAACCCTGTTGCAGCGGGCCGTCCCTGTCGGATGATGGTTTCACGATCTGAGAATACTGAGATGCTCGAGGAATGAATCTCTGACACCCCGAATATGCGCGGCGGTCAGTTCCGATGCCCGTTCGGCATTGCCGGCCTCGCAGGCTTCCAGAATTCCGAAATGCTCCTCGTTGGCCCGCGCCATGCCGTCGCTTAAAACAAGTTGCGCCCTTAGATACCGGTCCAACCGGTTCATGGCGTTGTCGATCGCATCCAGATGAAACTTGAACTTACTGGCATTGTACATTTCCGAGTGGAACTCTCTGTTCAGGTCGCTCCAGCTCATCGGATCCGTCGATTCCGAAAACGCGTTGCAACACGCCCGTGCCTTTTCGAGGATCGATGAAGAAATCAAGGGCACCGCGCGCCGGATCAGTTCGGGTTCGACGAGCAAGCGAAACTCGAAAAGCTCCGTTGCCTCGTCCGCCGACAGGCCTGAAACGACCGCCCCCCTGTAGCGCTGCGTCCTGACCAGTCCCTGTTGCTCCAGGCGTGAGATTGCCTCGCGCACCGGTATTCTGCTTACATTGAACAGTCTGGCGATCTCGTCTTGCCGCAACGCCTCGCCGACCGCCAGATCGCCTTTGACGATAGCCCGTCTGAGTTCCTCGAAGACAATGGAGGAAGCGGAGGCCGTCTTGGAGACATCCACGGCATGCAGTTTCATCGCGTACGATCCCTTCTTTGCGTCGACCCTATGCCATCGCGGGAAGAACGTTAATAGAATATTTTATATTGATTATTGGATCCAATATCGCGAGAGTGACGATGTCGATCAAAAAATCGACCTGGCAATATCATGGGAGGTATTGATGCAACTACGAAAATTGTTCGCCCTGTCGGCGATCCTGGTTCTCTTCGGAACCGCGGCACAAGCCGATACTCTGGATGACGTCATCGACCGTGGCACCTTGCGCTGTGGCGTGGTCCTGGACTTTCCGCCGATCGGCTATCGCGACGCCAACAACGAACCGGCCGGCTTCGATGTCGACTACTGCAAGGATCTGGCCGCCGCGCTTGAGGTGGACCACGAAATTCTCGCGTTGACCTGGGCCGAGCGTCTTCCGGTCATCGTAACCGGCCGTGCCGATGTCGTGTTCGGCGCAACGTCCGACTCGCTGGCGCGTGCCCGTACCGTCGGCTTCACGATCCCCTACGCCATCTATTACGCGCAGGGCGTCGTCGGCAAGGATAGCGGCATCGAAACCTTCGAGGACATCCGCGGCAAGCGTGTCGCCGCCGCGGTCGGCACAGTCCCCGAGCAGGAATGGCTCAAGATCGCCGCCGAGTGGGGCGAAGAAAACCTGTATCAGGGTTATCAGTCCGAAAACGAGGTGTTCCTGGCCGTTGCACAAGGCAAGGCCGACATCGGCATCACCACGAACACGGCCGTGAAGCCCATCACCGACCAGTACGATACGATCATCGCCGGTCCGCGGATGCCGTGGACGACGGACTATACGTCGGTCGTCGCCAAGCGCAAGGACGTCAGCTGGCTGAACTACCTGAACCTCTTCGTGACCCATCAGGTTCGCTCCGGCCGTTATCAGGAGCTCTGGGGTGGCTATGTCGGTGGCGAGGCGCCCGAGCTTCGCATTCCCGGCGTGATGTACTAATCGTCCCGAGTGCTACCCCCGCCCACTAGGGTCTGATCCGCTAAGATTGAACCAATCAAAGTGGTGAAACAGCCCTTAGTTTATGAAAATTGAGGGCGGGGGTTGCGCTTCCGGCCGGGGGTCCGATGTTCGATTATAACTTCCACTGGCGACCGGTACTGAAGAACCTGCCGGACCTGCTCGAAGCGGGTCTGGTCACGCTGGAGGTCGCGTCGCTTGCCATGGCCATCGGCATCGCCGTTGGCCTCGCGCTTGCGCTGATCATCATGCATGCGCGCGGACCATTGCGCTGGGCGGCCACAAGTTGGGTCGAACTCGCGCGTAACACCCCGGCACTGTTTCAACTGTTTTTCTTCGGCTTCGGGCTTGGCGCGTTCGGCCTTCATCTCTCACCCTACGCAATTGTCCTTCTCGGATTGACGTTCAATTGCGCCGGCTACCTGGCCGAAAATTTCCGTGGCGGATTTCAGGCCATACCCGATACGCAACTTCGCGCGGCGCGATCGCTCGGCATGACCGTTACGCAGGCCTACACCCGGATCATCATCCCGCAGGTTCTGCGCATCGTGTATTACCCAATCACCAACCAGATGGTTTGGGCGGTGCTCATCTCGTCGCTCGGGATGCTGGTCGGCTTTCGCGAACTGTCGGGAGAAACCCAGTTCTTCGCCTCGCGAACGTACCGCATCTTCGAATACTTCGCGGTTACGGCCGTCATCTATTACGTGATCATCAAAATCATCCTGCTCGGTTCCCGGCTGCTCGCCGCCCGGCTGTTCAAGTATTAGGGGCGGCGGGACATGCAAGGCACGAACGAATTCTTCAGCGGATTTACGATCAACGATTTTCTGTTCCTCGGCGAAGCCGCATGGCGCACGCTGCTGATCTCCGTCACGTCCATCGCAATGGGCAGCTTGATCGGCGCCGTGTGCGGCTGGCTTCTCTACGAAGGCAGGATTTGGGCGACGCTTACGCTTTCGCCGGTTCTCGACGTCTTCCGCTCGGTGCCGCTCATCATTCAGCTCGTGCTGTTCTATAATTTCGCACCGATCATCGGATTGAATCTCGATCCGTTCGTCTCCGGCGTCGTCGTTCTGACGATCTATACCGCCGCGCTGGTTGCCAACGTCGCGCGCGGCGGAATCGAGGCCGTCGGCACGCCCATGCGGCGGGCGGCGAGAAGCCTCGGCATGAGCTACTGGCAGGACCTGTTTTACGTCGTCGTTCCGATCGGCGGCCGCGCGGTGTTCCCGTCATGGGTCGGCGTGGCGCTTGGCGTCATGAAGGACAGCGCACTTGTCTCGGTGCTCGGATATGTCGAGCTTCTCAAGGCGAGTCAGATTCTGATCACCCGAACGCAGGAGCCTTTCCTGATCCTGGCATTCGCCGGCGCATTTTATTTCGCGCTTTCATATCCGCTCTCGCTCTATGCGGAAAAACTCGAAAGAAGGTGGGCCCAATGATCGAAGTCATCGATCTTCACAAGAGCTTCGGCGACCTCAAGGTGCTCAGGGGCATCGATCTCGAGGTCAAGAAAGGCGAAGTGCTCTCCGTCATCGGTGCATCGGGATCGGGAAAATCCACCCTGCTCTACTGCATCAATGGGCTTGAACCCATCCAGCAGGGTACGATCAAGGTCGACGACATCGACATCCACGCGAAGGAAACCGATCTCAACAAGCTGCGCCAGAAACTCGGGATGGTGTTTCAGCAGTGGAACAGTTTTCCGCATCTGACGGTGCTGGAAAACGTCGCGTTGGCGCCGCGCATCGTCCGCAAGCTGCCCAAGAACGAAGCCCGGGAACTCGCTGCGAAACAGTTGAAGCACGTCGGGCTCGGCGACAAGTCGAACGTCTATCCGGCGGCGCTGTCCGGCGGCCAGCAGCAGCGGCTCGCCATTGCCCGCGCGCTCGCAATGGAACCAGACTACATGCTTTTCGACGAGGCGACATCGGCGCTCGACCCGGAGCTTGTCGGCGAGGTTCTCGATACCATGCGCATGCTCGCGAATGACGGCATGACCATGATCTGCGTCACTCACGAAATGGGTTTCGCGCGCGACGTATCCGACCGCGTCGCGTTCTTTTATGAGGGGGTCATCGAAGAGATCGGCCCGCCAAAGCAGATTTTCGGTAACGCCGAGTCGGAGCAAACCCGGAAGTTCCTGTCCAAGATTCGCTGACCCCATCGCCGATGATCGACCCCGATGAGCCGGCGGTCATCGTCCTGCGACGATCGGCCGGCCCCACCTCAGACCGCAAGAAGGATGCCCCATGGACAATTCGATTTTCAAAGGCTGCATTCCCGCCCTGATGACGCCATGCGGCGAGGACCGGGAACCGGATTTCGACGCTCTGGTGCGGAAAGGCAAGGAACTCGTTTCCGCCGGCATGTCGGCTGTCGTTTACTGCGGCTCCATGGGCGACTGGCCGCTGTTGACCGATGGGCAACGCCAGGAGGGCGTCGCGCGCCTCGTCGACGCTGGCGTGCCGACGATCGCCGGCACGGGCGCCATCAATTCGAAACGCGCAGCCGAGCATGCCGCCCATGCGGCGCGGGTCGGCGCGCAGGGTTTGATGGTCATACCGAGAGTGCTTTCGAGGGGATCCTCGATCGCAGCCCAGATGGCCCACTTCCGCGACATTCTGAACGCTGCACCCGAGCTGCCGGCCATCATCTACAATAGCCCCTATTACGGATTCGCGACCCGGGCCGACCTGTTCTTCGAGTTGCGCCGCGAACACCGCAACCTTGTCGGCTTCAAGGAATTCGGCGGCGCTGCGGATTTGTCCTACGCGGCCGAGCACATTACCTCCGGCGATGACGATCTGATTCTCCTCGTCGGCGTCGACACGCAGGTTTACCACGGTGTCGTCAACTGCGGTGCGCAAGGCGTGATTACCGGTGTCGGCAATGCGTTGCCACGGGAAATCCTGCAACTCGTGTCGCTCTGCGAGATGGCCGCAGGCGGCGATGCGGCGGCGCGGACCGCAGCCCGTCAACTCGAGGAAGCCGTTCACGTCCTGTCGACCTTCGACGAAGGGCCCGATCTGGTGTTGTTCTATAAACATCTGATGGTTCTTCAGGGCGAACCGGAATACCGGCATCATTTCAACGAGAGCGATGCCCTTACCACCAGCCAACAGAAGCACATCGAGGATCAGTTCGTACTGTTCCGGAAATGCTACGAGACGTGGGCGCCAAGCCTGACGGCTTCATCACCCAGCGCCGCCTGACACGGAACACGACGACAAAAGGGCGACTGCCATGGCGCAACTCATCGTTCCGGCCACCGTTGACGGTCCCGTGCTCTTATGTTCGGAAGGACTGAGCTTCTGGGGCGGTGTCGATGCCGCGACTGGAAAGATCATCGATGCGCATCACGACCAACGCGGCCAGTCGCTTGCCGGATGCGTCGTGCTGATGCCGACGAGTCGCGGCTCGTGCACGGGCAGCGGCGTGCTGCTGGAGCTTGCGCTCAACGGTCATGCACCCGTCGCTCTGATCTTTCGTGAGGATGAGGAAATCCTCACGCTCGGCGCCCTTATCGCCGCGGCGATGTTCGATCGGAATATCGCCGTGCTGCGGCTGAGCGAGAGCGAATTCGACGCCATTGCGGGCGCGCCCCACATCCGGATCGATGAAACGAGCATCGAGGGCGGCGGCGTTTCGCTGCCGCTCGAACGGCTTTCGGCTCGATCGCTCGATCTCAGCGCCGAAGACAGCTCCATGCTGGCTGGCGATGAAGGCCCGGCCGTCAGGATCGCCATGGAAACACTGTGTGCGATGGCGTCCCTGCAGGGCGCAGACCGGCTGATCGACATCAGCCGCGTCCACATCGACGGCTGTATCTATGCCAGCCCCGCCAACTTGCGGTTCGCGCAAACCATGGCGGATATGGGGGCGAAGGTTCGCGTGCCGACGACCATGAATGCGATCTCCGTCGACTACGACAATTGGCGCGATCAGCGTGTGCCCGACGACTTCGGTCTGCCGGCGAGCCAGCTTGCCGACGCCTACGTTCGCATGGGCGCGGCACCGAGCTTCACCTGCGCCCCCTACTATCTGGACAATCCGCCGAGCGAGGGCGAGGACATCGGCTGGTCGGAATCGAACGCCGTGATCTATGCCAACAGCGTGCTCGGCGCGCGAACGGCAAAACACGCGGACTTTCTCGACCTATGCATCGGCCTCACGGGCCGCGTGCCGGAGGCCGGCGTTTATCTCGACCGGCACCGGGTGGCCAGGCGGGAAATCGAGATCGAGCCGCCGGCCGATTACGACGATGCGTTCTGGCCTTTGCTGGGCTGGCGCGTCGGACAAGCCGCACCCGACCGGATTCCGCGCCTGCTCGGATTGGAAGACACCGCACCGAGCGACGACGATCTACGGGCACTCTGCGCCGCATTCGGCACGACGTCGGCCGCGCCGATGCTCCACATCGCGGGGGTCACACCGGAAGGCGACCGCACCGCCGCCGAACACGCCGATCGCATTTCCATCGGCCGTGCCGATCTCGCCCGTGCCTGGCAAACCCTGAACACCGGCGGCGGCGATATCGATCTGGTGTCGCTGGGCAGCCCGCATTTTTCGCTCGCCGAGACACGTACATTCGCAGGGTTGCTGGCCGGACAGACGTGCGAATCCAGCGTCACGGTCATCGTCACGCTCGGCCGCGAGACCCTGGCGGCAGCGCGCTCGGAAGGCCTCGTATCGGAACTCGAAGCCGCGGGCGTCCGGGTCATTCCGGACCTTTGCTGGTGCTCGATTTCGGAACCGGTGTTCCCGCCGGCGGCACGTAATCTGATGACCAATTCCGGCAAGTACGCACACTATGCGCCCGGTCTTTGCGGTCGGGACGTGCGCTTCGGCAGCCTCGCCGATTGCGCTGCCGCCGCGGTCAGCGGCACGGCGCCGGCAGCCCCGCCCGATTGGCTCGCATGATCTAAAAACGGTTGGAAAATGGTGAACCGAATGAGGAATTTTCAGGGCGCTAAACTCTATGCACGACATTTCCAGTAAGATGTGAAGCTTTTCATCAAAAGAGTTGAACACTGTCAGGCATAGATTTTTTCCATAGCAGTCGCATATTTGGAAAATGTAGCCTGACGACCTTCATGTTCGCGGATGCGGTTGATCAACAGCCTCGGGACCTGGTCGTTGTACTTTAATTCAACCACCATAAATCGCGGGTTTAACGCTGGCACGTGGGGAATTGCCCTACCCAGCCCGGGTAAGGATGTATCTTTTGACGCCATGACTCTCCGATCAAAGGTAATTCGAACACCGGGATACAATTGAGTATGGTAAGCGGCACGATGATATTGAACAGCTATGATGGGCCGAAGATGCGACACTTTTGCATGATATGCATACGTTTGGAGCACAGGTGATTCGACATCCAGGCATTCGGATATTGATAGATTACTCCTTAGAAGTCGCTTCGCCTGTGCCACCGTGATAACGACACGGTCCTTTTTTACGATACCGCCCAATCGATGTTTGAGTTCCAGACTATGTTGTTTGGCCTCTGCATCAGGTGAGTCACGATAACTACGTAACCGAATTTTGATGCGTTGATCATTCCCTTCATGTTTTTCCAGGTAACGTTGTAGGGAGTAGCTGTCGAAATAAATCGAATGATTATAGTAACCCTCTGAGACACTGGATGAATGATCGTCAGGAACAACAATATCACTCAGACTGACCTGCAGGTTTTTCGCCGTAGCGGCGTGCATCACATACTTGATCTCGAACCGATTTGCCGAAAAATCAGGCGTCATTGATTGAGGCCAACTCTCAGTTCGACATTTCCGTCCTGAATGACATTTTGGGGAAGTTCGTCCGCGTAGATTATCCAGCTTCCGCCGGTTTGAATTCTGCCGTTCAATCCATTGTCTTGGAATTCAACATTTTTGGTTTCGACGATTCCTGCGCCGCCATATCGCCAATTCTTTTCATACGAATCCAGAGCGACCTCGTTGGCGCGCAGTGCGGCTCCATCGATACTGATTCGGCTATTGTCCTTGATGGCAACACCAATTGACGCGCTCTCAATAATGATTTTTTCTGCGGCCACTTGCGACAACTCTCCAACTGACAGTCCCTTGTCACCCGCATTCTGAATCCACACGTCCCTTATCCTGACCTTCGATGTCATAAAGTCGACGCCGTCGTTTCTTGGATTAAAGGCTGTTATCCCGTCAATTTCGGCGGTTACAAAATCGAGATCGATACAGTCACCAAAACAATCAATGAGTTCGATATCGCGGATCGCGGTCGTCCCATAAACCATATGGAGTGTATCGTCAGAGGTCGAATTACCGGACAAGCGGATATGTTCCAGCCGTGAATTCTCGACGCCGTAAACGGAAACCATTCCGGAGGACTCCATCGTCGTGGTTCGGGTCAAAGAACCGCCTGAGATATCAGCGTGGCGAATGATGCTGCCGTTAGCATCTTCTCCTAGGATCAGAAAACCGCCCCAGGGTCGCTCGTGGTTCTGCCGTCGAATGATCACGGGCTGAATCTCCGTACCCGAAACTTCAACGATTCCCTCACTGATGATGGAGACACCGGGCCCCATTAGCAATTTTGCCCCCGCTTCGATGACCAGCCGGCTATCCGCTCCAACGTATATGTCGGTGTTTATGACATGGTTCCCTTCCCCAATAACCACGTCTTGTTTCTCGTTTCCAAACTGCCATGGATGAATGACATTCTCGTTCGGGTTCGCCACCCGGATGTGTTGTGCAAATTCGATGTTAGGCTCAATCGGTTCTCCGGAAAGTCTGTGACGGAATGCCGTCGTCATTGACTTAACGGCTTGTTCAATCGACACGCCTTGCAAGAAAAAAGCGTATTCTTGCTTTCCTCCTATCAGATAAAGATCCGGTGATCGCCGCCCCGCACTCCTGACGCCGGCCTCAACCGGGTCGGTCGTTTCATATAATCCCGGCGCCAATACCATCGGCCCAAGAATCGTTTTACTATAGGTACCGTTCAATTCGATATCGGCTTTTACCTCGATACCAGAGAAGGCAGGGTCGAAAACTACACTCGCGTTGCCGGACACTGATACGAGAGCGGATACGCCGCTCTCATCCTCGGCTACAGCGAGTTGAGCTGAAACGGCGGTATCTGATAGGGTGTCGAGCAGGAACTGGTTGCGCCTTTCGATCCAGCGCTTCAACGCTGCCTTCGCCGCCTCGTACTGATGGTTTGCAAATGGCATTCGATACCAGCCGAAGACCAACCCCTCCAAAGCTCCTTTGTTGCGATCGGCTTTCACGTGGGGGTCGATCTTTTCGTAATAATCTTTGAGAAAGGCGAGCTGAGCTTCGGCAGAGGCTTCGTTGTGGATCGCTTGATAGAGAATTTCGTTTCTTTTCATCAAGAATTCGGGGTCGCGCAGCGCAGTATTCGTCAATGGCTGTAATCGCTCGTTGATCGGCGTGCGAAAATCCGGCTCTGCCGCTTGCGTATAGCGTAACATCCCGCCCGGATAATCCATCAAACCATGTCCGTTGATGTCCGAGACAATCGGTTCGACACGACCCAACCGAGGATCGTAGTAAAACAGGTTGTTGTGGTGGTAATCTGTATGAACGCTCCCGGCGAGTTTCATGGCTGCATCCCATGCAGCCAGCTTTTCGAGAGAAACGATTTGCCATAAACGTTTGTACTTACTCACCGATTTAGGCTCGTGAAGAGTCTTTATCATATTAACCAACGGGCTAAATTTTTTCAGCGCGTCTACATTGCCCTCGACTTCGAAGTCTCTCGCATCCCAATCCGGTCCAAGGTAGTCACCGACGAACAGAGGCCCAGGCACTCGCTCGTTGGCCCTCAGCATTTCTTCGTCTTCTCGAGTCGTCTGGTGATAGAAGCCGTAATACTCTCCATTGATGAATAAACGTACGGGTTTGCTAAGATGTGTCAGCACCCCCAAACGCCCCGCCATTTCTTCACCGATAATGTTCGAGACCATGGCTTTGTCTTCCGGATTCACAAAATTGAGGTGCCTTTGCAAACTGAGAGGAGCGTTTTTCTTTAGTTTGACTCGAAGTGACGGCTTGTCTGGAGACCAGTGCCAAATATTGCGGCCACGCATGCGAAAATCGACGCTCTCCCAATTTCCATCAGGATAGAGCATCTGCGCGTTGTAAAATTTTTCTTTGGCGCTCTCCGGTAAGCGCGAGGCCATCGTTTTAATTGCACCCGGGGGCACGCGCAGGTGAACTTCCCCAATCTCGCTACGCTTAGGGATTGGCTGAACTTCAATGGCTTGGGCCAACGAAACATACGTAGCTTCTGCCGCGTGCAGCAGCGTGGTTTTCAAGAACCGTGCATTTTCATTGAGGTCATTTTTCTCCCACGCGTTCATCATCGAACGATATTTCAGGAAGGGAAACTGCACAGTCATCAGGACCGTTACGACCATGAACGCTGCGCAACATACCATCAGGAGAAAACGACTGACGGCCCTGGATTGGACATTCTTGTAAGCCTGGTACGCGAGCAAAAGAGATAAGGGCAAAAATATGAAATCAAATGGCAACGGCAACATCACTGGTGCCAATGCGAGAAACCCGGATGCAAGCGAGAAAACGCAACACAAATAGATGCGAAGTGCTCCAGGCCGAGCCTCCAGACGGTTGCTGATCAACGGAAACAATAACGCACCCGCCCCAATTGAAATTATCAAAAATGCAACGAAAAACGCCTTCCGTGCTCCCGGATAAATGCCAAACAGCGAGAGCAGATCGAAGTATGAAATCGTCGACAAGGACACCGCGCATACGAACAACAACAGTGCCCCGATATACCGGTGCCCAATCAGTCGAAACATGTTCCGTGCCACGGGTATTGCCTTTTCCACCAACAGTCTGCACGCGATCCAATGGTTACGCTAAACACTAACATTGCTCTCGCCCATCAAAACACTGATGGAAATTTGATCGGAAACACGTTCAAGATTTTTTATGAGATCGGGGTACTTGGCACCGCGTTTTAATTCCACCTCGAAGACCATATCCTGCACGTCAGTCTCGCCAGCGAACCTGTCCACCGAAACGATAAAATGGTGCCTGCAGTGCTGCTCCATAACGTTCTCAATTGCTGCCTGCGCATCCGCAGGCGCTTTAATCGTCATAATCCATGAATTGGCGTGAGCAGTTCCGTATCCGGTGTAGTGCAGTACGAGAACAACAAGCAACACGAAAGCCGTAAAGATAGCGGCGAAACTGTAGAACTGCGTGCCACAAGCCATTCCGATTGCGATTGCCATGAAAACAAAGACGAGATCTCTGGAGTCCTTGACCGGATTTCGAAAACGCACGATCGACATCGCACCGACCAAAGCGAACGCTCGAGCGATATTGGAACCAATAATGATCATGATCAGGGAAATCGTGATACTGACTAGGACCAATGAATGCACAAAAGCCCGAGAATACGAGTGGCCGGAATGCGTGTGGATATAAACTTTACTCAGCAAAAACGAATGAAAAGTGCTCGAGACAAGAGCCAAAACAATGTCGATCACCGTAATTGCCGCAACAACATTGTTGTCTTGCGATATCTGTTTCAAGAACTCATCCATAGAACTCATCCCGAATGACGTTTGCCAAGCCATGACTAGTAACACGGCGCACAATGTACATGTTGTTCGATTCTAGACGCTCTATCTAGGGCGACATGGTCCCCGTTCACTATCTTGTTGTTCCAGGAGTACTTTGCTTGCAAGAGCAATGATGCCTGGGAACCCCGCCCCAATTCGCTCGACTCAAATCGGTTCAAGCCTGGCAAAGCCCGCCAGCCTCTGGCGGGCTTTGCCCGGGCTAACGCTATCGCCGGATCAGCCGAGGTCGATGTTTTACGTAGTTTTGATGCGGAATGGTGGGCTGTATAGGACTCGAACCTATGACCCGCTGATTAAGAGTCAGCTGCTCTACCAACTGAGCTAACAGCCCGCACCATGGACTCCCCACCGACATTCCGTGACGAACGTTCCGCCTCGGGGCACGGCGATATAGCAAACGGCCGGGCCTTTGTCGATAAGCGCCACGGTGTTTTCGCGTGTTTTGTGCTTTTTTCGCCGCTTCGGCATGCGGCCAGCGCCATGGGTCAGATCAACCCGGTGGACGGACCGTCCTCGCCCGACGAGCGCCGGCCGATGGTCACGTCGCGGTGCACGTGGACGTTCATGAGCAGACCGAAACCGATCATCAGGGTCAGCAGCGCCGTACCGCCGTAGGAAATCAGCGGCAACGGCACGCCGACCACCGGGATCAGGCCGGTTACCATGGCGATGTTGATGAAAACATAGAGGAAGAATGTCGCCGTCACGCCGGCGCCGACCAGACGGCCGAAGTGGTTGCGGCACGACGCCGCGAAGACCATCGCGTAAATCAGAATGACCGCATAGAGCACGATCAGGACCAACGCGCCGACCATGCCGAGTTCTTCGGCCAGCATGGTGAAAATGAAGTCGGTCTGCATTTCGGGCAGAAACGACAGGTGGCTCTGGGTACCTTGCAAATACCCCTTGCCGAACACGCCGCCGGAGCCCAGCGCAATCTTCGACTGGATGATGTGATAGCCGGTGCCGAGCGGGTCGTTCTCGGGGTTGAGGAACGTCAGCACCCGGTTCTTCTGATACTCGTGCAGGAATTGCCAGCCGATCGGTAGCGAAGCGAGACCGGCGACAAGAACGATACCGAATTTCCAGAGCCGCACGCCGGCGGCAAAGAAAATGGCGCCAGAACCCAGGATCAACATGCCGGCGGTCCCGAGATCGGGCTGGCGCAGCACGAGGCCGGCCGGCGCCACCACCAACAGTAAAGGCACGAGCAGATAGTGCGGACGACGCACATCCTCCAAACTGGTCGCATGGAAGTATCGCGCCAGGGCGAGCACAAGCGCGATCTTCATCACCTCGGAGGGTTGAACGATAATGAAGCCGAGGTCGATCCAGCGCTGCGCGCCCATACCGACATGGCCGAACACCTCGACGGCGACGAGCATCGCGAAAGCAAGGAAATAGAGCGCATAGGCGTAACGAAGCCAGAGCCGGATATCGATCACCGCGACCGCCAGCATCAGGGCCAGCCCGACGCCGAAACGCGTCATCTGGCGCGAGGCCCAGGGATCCCAGGCGCCGCCCGCAGCCGAATAGAGCATGCCGAAACCGACTCCTGCGGTCATGCAGAGCACGATGACGAACGGCCAGTTCACCAGCATCAGCTTGCGCAGAATGGTTCTGTGCGGCGAACTGGCGACGGCGCTATACCCGCCCATGACGGTCTCCCCGGGTTTCCGACTCGTCGGGTTCCATACCCGCGCTCAACGGTGTTTCGTCAAACCGTTTGAGCGCCTCGGTCATCACATCTTTTGCAATCGGCGCTGCCGCGCGCGATCCGCTGCCGCCGTGCTCGACAACGACCGACATCGCGATGCGCGGCTTGTCCGTCGGCGCAAAGGCGACGAACAACGCGTGATCGCGCTGCTCCCAGGGCAATTCCTCGTTCTTGAGAACACGGGTCTCGCGCTCGGCCTTGGAGATGCGCCGTACCTGCACGGTGCCGGTCTTGCCCGCCATCATGACGCCGTCGAGGTCGAGCGCTGAACGGCGGGCTGTGCCGGACCGACTGTTGACCACGTCTGTCATGGCCTCGCGAACGAGTTGCATATTCTGCTGAAGCAGGTCCAGAGTTTCGGGTGGCGACCCCTCCGCAGCCACCGGCTCGCCGGCGACGGCGCGGGTCAGGCGCGGCGTAACCGCAACGCCGCCGTTGGCGAGGCGCGACGTCATGACGGCGAGCTGCAGCGGCGTGGTCAGAATATAGCCCTGACCGATACCGAGGATCACGGTTTCGCCTTTTTGCCATGGCGCGCCGATCGTCGCACGTTTCCATTCGTCGCTCGGCACAAGCCCGCCGCGCTCGCCGTGCAGATCGATACCCAGAGGCTGACCAAGGCCGAGCTTGCGGGCCATCGCGGCAATGCGTTCGATACCGACCCGTTTGGCGACTTCGTAGAAGAAAACGTCGCAGGATTCCGTGATCCCCGTGCGGCAATTCATAGTGCCGTGGCCTTCCCTCTTCCAGCAATGGAAGCGGGCATTGCCCAACGTCATGAAGCCCGGACAGTAATACTCGGTCTCCGGCGTGATCACACCGCGCTCAAGCGCCGCCAGCGCAACCGCCATCTTGAACGTCGAGCCGGGCGCGTACTGTCCCCGGATAACCTTGTTGGTCAACGGCGCGCGCGGGTCGTTGATCAGCTCTCGCCATTCGGCGCCGGTCAGTCCGTGATTGAAGCGGTTCGGATCGTATGCCGGGCTGGAAACCATCGTCAGAACCCCACCGGTGTGAACGTCCATGACGACGACCGAGGCGCTCTCATCCGCGACCCGTTCAGCCGTAAACCGCTGCAATTCGCGATCGACGGTCAACTGAACCTCGCCGCCGGGCTCGCCCTCCTGACGACTCAACTCCCGAATAACGCGTCCATAAGCGTTGACCTCGACCTGACTGTTGCCACCGGTGCCGCGAAGTGTCAGATCGTGGACTTTCTCAAGGCCGGCCTTACCGATGCGAAAGCCCGGCAGTTCGAGCAGCGGATCGCCGGTCGCCTCGCCCTCGGCAACGGGCGCCACATAACCGAGGACATGCGCGAAGTCCTTACCGAACGGATAGCTGCGGCTTTGGCCGACATCGATTAGCACGCCAGGCAGGTCGGGGGTATTGACCTCGATCTGCGAGACCTGCTCCCATTGCAGATTCTCCCGCACGGTGACCGGTACGAAGCTCTTGTTACGGTGGATTTCACGAAGCACGCGGGTGCGGTCATGGTCCGAAATCGGGATGATCCCGGAGAGTACGTCGAGCGTGCGTTCGACCGACGGCGTGCTCTCGGACACCATCAACACCCGGTAGTTCTGCATGTTGTCGGCGATGACGAGGCCGTTGCGGTCGGTGATACTGCCGCGCGGCGGTGGCAGCAGACGGAAGTTGATGCGGTTTTCGTCCGACAGGGTCTTGTACTTGTCGGATTCGACGACTTGCAGGTAGTAGAGCCGCCCCGCGAGCGCCGACATCAGCATGAACTTTCCGCCGGCCAGCATCGCCATGCGGCGGGTGAAAAGCTTGTGGCGGTCGGAATCGCGATGCATCTGCAGCCCGCCTATTCGCTACTGAGGAACGCCTGCTGATAACGCAGGAATGCCCACGCAATCAACGGAAAGAACCCGAAGTTGAGAACGAACTGGAAAACCGCCGCATTGGGCTCGATGAAGGCTTGCGACAAGACGGAGACGAGCAGCCAAGCCTCGACGGTGGCGACTAGGGAAACGATCGCGAAGCCGAGCCAGACGACGAGAAAAGACTTGCCGCTCAGATACCGTTGCTGCCAGACGACGATGCCGTAGACGCTGAGATAAACCACCGCATTGACGCCGAGCGGCGTGCCCGACAGCATATCGTGCAACAGGCCGACGCCGAAGACGACGGACGGCGGCATCAACGACGGCCGGTAAACGGCCCAGTGATAGACGGCGATCAGAGGCAGAACGGGCATGATCCGGGCAATCCCGGGGATGTGCAGCGGCACCATGTTGACGACGACCAGCATCAGCGTGAACATCGCCGGCATGGCCTGACGGGTGAATTGGTCGATGCGCTGACCGGCGGTTCTTCTCATGATGACGGGCTCACGATGACGGGCTCACAATAACCGGTTCAGGGCTCCTGACCCGCAGCCGAGGGTTGCGGCACGCTCTCGGTTTCGGTAGCGGGCGCGGTGTCCGACGTCGGTGGCGGGGCCGTAACGGGCCGCTCCCCGATCGTTTCGTTGGTCAGGATACCGGCGAGGCCGTAGTCGACGATCCGAACGACCTCGAGACGGGCGCGGTCGACGAAGGGCTGCACGGTGATGCTGTTGTCGCTGACCGCGGCAACGACGCCGACCGGCATACCGACCGGGAAAGCGCCGCCATGGCCCGAGGTCACGACCATGTCGCCAGGCGAAAGATCGGCGTTCGGCGGCAGATGAATCAACCGGGGGCGATCGGAATTGTCGCCGGCAAGGACCGCACGGGCGCGGCTCGGTTCGATGGCGACGGGAATGCGCGAGTTGAGGTCGGTGATCAGCAGAATACGCGCCGATCGGCTGCCGACGCCGGAAATGCGCCCGACCAAACCTTCGCCGGTCACCACGGCCTGCCCCTTTGCAATGCCGGCCCGCGCGCCGGCGTTGATTAGCAGCGAATGGGCGAAAGCGCCGCCCGTGTCGGCGATCACGCGGGCGGTCACGAAGCCGACCGTTTCGGTATCGGTGTAGTTCAGCAATTGGCGCAACGCCTGGTTCTCGGCATCGAGCTTGCGGGCCACGGCCTGCCACTGGACCAGCCGCGTATTCTGCTCGCGCAACCGTTCGTTCTCGGCATGCAGGCCCCAAAGCGCCTCGACCTTGCGGGCAAACTCAGAAACGCTGTCAACGGGGCGGGCAACGGTGCTCAGGATCGGCGCCACCGCATCGGTCATTAAGGTTCGCGCGCGCTCGACAATGACCGTGTCGACCTTGCCGAAGACCATCAGGCCGAACGCCGCCAACACCAGTCCAACGTAGGCAAACCGGTGGGCAGCCGTTTTGACCGGCTGAGCGATCCGACTTGCAACCCTTGAACGGTCGTTCATGGCGAGCTTTCCCCGAGCGTCATATCCCGGCCGCGATCCGCGTTCTGTACGGATACCCGACCCGACGCGTTGAATGCCGCGCTATATGCTGGAAACCCATTGGTTTTCAAGCATAAACACGGCGAACGACAATTTCAATGCGCGCCCAACGCAGGTCCCAGTGTTCCCAAAGGCCCCCGATGCGGCCCAATGCCGTCCGAATCGGCCAAGACAAGGGTAGAAACCCGGCCTTAATGGAGCGTTAGCAGACCGTCACCGCGAGCCGAAAAACCGGTTGCAAATTATACAAATTGTATTATGCTGCCGCTGTCGTTCCCATACGAGACGAAAAATGAAATCCTTCACCAAGCAAGATGTCGCCGAAAGCCTGCGTCAGCGAATCCTCTCACTGCAACTTTCGCCGTCGCAACTGCTGGACGAAGTCGCGCTCGCCAACGAGTACGGCATGTCGCGCACACCGATGCGCGAGATCATCCAGCGCCTCAGCGGCGAGGGCTATCTCGAGCCCGAACAGAACCGCGGCGCCAAGGTTGCACCCATGGACTTCGCCACCATGCGCCATTTCTTTCAGGCCGCGCCGATGGTCTACGCCGCCGCCGCCCGGCTCGCGGCGGAACACGCCACACCCGACCACATCGAGCGGTTGAAAACGGTCCAGTCAGAAATCCGCGCCGCCGTGGAGGCCGGCGACTCGCCGCGTGCGGCGATCCAGAACCATCATTTTCATGCCTTCGTCGGTGAGATGGCCGCATCGCCCTATTTGATGCCGAGCCTCAACCGGCTGCTGATCGATCACACGCGGATGAGCCAAGTCTTCTATAACCCAACCACCTCAACCGAAGCCGAGAGCGTGGAACAAGCCGTCGACCATCACGACATGATGATCGAGGCGTTTGCCAATCACGATACGGCACGCGCCGTCGAGCTCACCAAACAACATTGGGATCTGTCGCGGAACCGGATCCAGACATTCGTCGATCCGGGCCCCCTGCCCTTCGAACTGGAGGAAGAAGCACATGCAGTTTAACGGCATTTATCCGCCGGTCATCACGCCGCATTTCGAAGACGGCTCGATCGACCGGGACGGTTTCGTCGCCATGGTCAACCATCTCATCGAAAGCGGCGTCAACGGCGTCATCGTTGGCGGCACCACCGGCGAATACTACGCCCAGAGCCGCGACGAGCGGATCGAACTGATCAAGCTCGGGGTGGAAGTCGCCGCCGGGCGCGTGCCGGTCATCGTTGGCGTCGGCTCGATCCGAACCGAGGACTGCATCGGCTACGGCGTCGCGGCGCGCGAGAGCGGCGCCGATGCGATCCTCGTCAACGCGCCCTACTACGCGGTGCCGACGCAGCTCGAACTCGCCAATCACGCACTCGAAGTCGACCGCGCCGTCGACCTGCCGATCATGCTCTACAACTATCCGGGGCGGACCGGCGCAATGATGGAAGCCGAGTTCTTCGACCGTGTCGGACGCAGCCGCAATTTCAAGGCAATCAAGGAATCCAGCGGCGATATCAACCAGTTGCACATGCTCGCGCGGGACTATCCGCACATCACGCTTCTCTGCGGCATGGACGATCAGGCGCTGGAGTTCTTTGCCTGGGGCGCCGCGGGCTGGGTTTGCGGCGGCGGCAACTGTCTGCCGGCCGAGCACATCGCCCTCTACAGGGCGTGCGTCGTCGAGAAGGATTTCGACAAGGGCCGGCGCATCATGTCGGCGCTGCTGCCGTTCATGCGCGTCCTCGAACAGGGCGGCAAATTCGTGCAGTCGATCAAGTACGCCTGCGAGCTTGCCGGTCTGCCGGCCGGTCCGGTCAGGAAGCCGCTGCGCGGCATGACCAAGGAACAGAAACGCGAGGTCGAACAGGTCGTTCGCACGCTCAAGATCACCATGGCCCGCATCGAGGCGGGCGAAGCCGAGAAGGACAACGGGAATGTCGTCGCTCTTAACGCGTGAGGAATATCAAAGCATCGCCGGTACGCTGACCCTGCCGACCGGCGCGTTCATCGACGGAAAGGCCTGCGACGTATCGTCCGGCGAAGCCTTCGAGACCATCAACCCGGCGACCGGCGCGGTGCTGGCGCGCATTGCCTCGTGCGGCGATGGGGACGTCGATCTCGCTGTTTCCAAGGCTCGCGAAGCGTTCGAGGATGGCCGCTGGTCGAAGATGCACCCGGCCGAGCGCAAGAAGACGCTGATCGGACTGTGCAAGCTGATCCGCCGCAACCGGCACGAACTGGCCGTGCTCGAAAGCCTTGAGAGCGGCAAGCCGATCCAGGAGATCGAAACCGTCGATATTCCGGAGGCATTGCACTGTCTCGAATGGCACGCCGAGACCGCCGACAAGATTTACGATCAGGTCGCGCCCGCCGGCGACGATGCCGTCGCCATGGTCGTGCGCGAGCCGATCGGCGTGGTCGGCTGCGTGCTGCCGTGGAACTTCCCGATTCTGATGATGGCGTGGAAGATCGGCCCGGCGCTCGCGGCCGGCAACACGATGGTCGTGAAACCGGCCGAGGAAACCAGCATGACGGCGCTTCGCATCGCCGAACTGGCGCACGAGGCCGGCCTGCCGCGCGGCGTGCTCAACGTCGTCACCGGCGAAGGCGCCGTTACGGGCCGCGCCATCGGTCTGCACCCGGACATCGACATGGTGTCGTTCACCGGCTCGACCGAGATCGGCCGCCGCTTCCTCGAGTACGCGGCGCAGTCGAACCTCAAGCGCATCGTCCTCGAGTGCGGCGGCAAGAACCCGTGCGTCGTGCTCGACGACGCCGAAGACCTCGACATGGTCGCGCAGCACGTGGTCCAGGCGGTGTTCTGGAACATGGGCGAGAACTGTTCGTCGAACTCGCGCCTGATCGTCGACGCTAAAGTCAAGAACGCGCTGGTCGAGCGAATCCTGCACCGGGTCCGGGAATGGAAAATGGGCGATCCGCTCGACCCGCAAAACAAGCTCGGCGCCATCGTTTCGAAACCGCAGTACGACCGTATCCTCGGGTTCATCGAAGCCGGCAAGTCGGAAGGCGCGACGCTGGTCGCCGGCGGCGGCGTGCCGGATGCCGAAAACGGCTTCTTCATCGAACCGACGATCTTCGACGGCGTCACGCCGGCCATGTCGATCGCGCGCGACGAAATCTTCGGTCCGGTACTCTCGATCATCACCGTGAACGGCATGGACGATGCCATCGCCGCGGCCAACGACACTAGCTATGGCCTTGCGGCGTCGGTGTTCACCGCCAACGTCAAGCGCGCCCACCGTGCGGCCCGTGCCATCAAGGCCGGCACGGTGACGGTCAACTGCTTTGGCGAGGGCGATATCACGACGCCATTCGGTGGCTACAAACAATCAGGCTTCGGCGGCCGCGACAACTCGATCCACGCCCACGACCAGTACACCGAACTGAAGACCATCTGGCTCGACGTCTCTGACAGCGATGTCGAACAGGGTCTCGGCTGAGCGGCGCACCCGTCGGTGAACGCGATGGACACCCGCACAGCGGTCCGCACGCCCGCCGATACCTCGGTCTCGGGCTGGTACGCCCTGCTGCCCGAGCCCGGCCCGGCGCGCACGCTCGATGGCGATATCACCGCCGACTGGGTGATTGTCGGCGGCGGTTTTGCCGGACTTGCGGCGGCGCACCGGCTGGCGACGCGGCGACCCGAGGACCGGATCGTTTTGATCGACGCCCAGCGCATCGGTCAGGGCGCTGCCGGGCGCAATTCCGGCGTCATGATCGATCTGCCGCACGAGCTGAACTCGGATAACTATGCCGGTGGCATGGACGCGGACCGCAAACAGATCGCCTTCAACCGGGCCGGCATCGCGGCCATGAAGGAAGCGGTCGAGGCCTACGGCCTGCACGACCACTTCAATCCGTGCGGCAAATATCACGGCGCGACCAACGGCAACGGCATCAAGGCGCTCAAGGGCTTCGAAAGACATCTCGACGCTCTCGGCGAGCCCTACACCTCTCTCTCCGCCGGGGAGATGAAGGAGATCACCGGCACCGATTACTATGCCGGGGGAACCCACGCGCCGGGCGCGGTCATAATCCAACCCGCCGCCGTCGTGCGCGGTATCGCCGATGGCCTGCGCCCGAAAATCGACATCTACGAAAACACCCCGGCACTGAAGATCGAGCCGGGCGAAACGCCGGTCGTCCATACGCCCCGGGGCAGGGTCAAGGCCGGCCGCGTCATCATGACGTTGAACGGGCAACTCGAGTCGTTCGGCTACATGTCGAAGCGTCTGGTGCACATCTATCTCTATGCCAGCATGACCCGCGAACTGACGGCGGCGGAACAGAAAACGCTCGGCGGGCGGGACGAATGGTCGCTGATCCCGGCCGACCCGATGGGCTCGACGGTGCGGCGGCTAAAGGAAGGCCGTATCGTTGTCCGTAATTCCGTGACCTACGCGCCGCAGATGTCCGTAACCGACGGTCAGATCGCCCGCGCCGGCCGCGTTAACGACGCATCGTTCCACGCCCGCTTCCCGATGCTGCCCGAGGTCGACATGGAATACCGCTGGGCCGGTCACCTGTGCCTGTCGCTCAATTCGGTCTCGGTGTTCGGCGAAATCGACCGCGGTGTGATCGCGGCCTGCTGCCAGAACGGCCTCGGCACGACGAAAGGCACGCTCTCGGGCCGCCTGGCGGTCGATCTGGCGCTCGGCGCCAACGACCCGATGATTGCCGATCTGCTGGCGCAGGACAAACCGAGCCGCCTGCCGCCCGAGCCGTTCGCCACCATCGGCGCCAACGCCAAGCTCTGGTGGTTCAAGCACCGCGCCGGGACGGATTTCTGACCATGACACTGGGCGGCAAAACCGCACTGGTCACCGGCGCCGGCGGCGGTATTGGCGCCGCCATCGTCCGGCGGCTTCGGGCCGATGGCGCCACGGTGGTGGCCCACGACCTGACGGCAGAAAAGCTCGCGGATATTGCCGGCGACGGTGTCATGACCGTGACCGGCAACCTTATGGACGGCGGGTTTTGCGACACCCTGCCGCAGGCGGCGCACGATCTTGCGGGCGGACTCGATATCGTCGTCAACAATGCCGGCATCATCACCCGCGGCGATGCGACCGCGACGACGGACAAGGACTGGTCCCGAACCATGGCGATCAACGTCGAGGCGCCGTTCCGCGTGTGCCGCGCTGCGATCCCCCTGCTCCGCGAACGCGGCGGCGGCGCCATCGTCAACATGGCGTCGTGCTGGGGGCTCAGGCCCGGCCCGGCGCACCTCGCCTATTGCACGTCGAAGGCCGCGCTCGCCGCCATGACCCAATGTCTCGGCCGGGACCACGCGACGGACGGTATTCGCGTCAACGCCGTCTGCCCCAACGAGGTCGACACGCCGATGCTGCGCTCGGGTTTTGAAATGCGGGGTTTCGACCCGGAAACGGCGGTCGAGGAGCTGGGCAAGACGGTGCCGCTCGGCCGTATCGCCAAACCCGAAGACATTGCCGACGTTGTCGGCTTTCTTGTGTCGAACGACGCGCGCTATGTTTGCGGCGCGTGCGTCGAGGTCAACGGCGCAAAACCGGTAGGCTAGACCATGCGTTTCGACAACAAGGTTGCCCTCGTCACCGGCGCCAGCCGCGGTATCGGTCTCGCGATCGCCGAACGGCTTGCATCCGAGGGTGCCAAAGTCGTCACCGCACAGCGAGGCGCGCCGGCGAACGGAGAGCTGGGTCATCTCGACGCCGATTTCACGGACCCGGCCCAGGTCGGCATGTTGGTCGATCGCGTGGTCGCCGAGCATGGCGGCATCGATATCCTGGTCAACAATGCCGGCACCATGAGCGAAGCGAGGGCGGAAGACCTGACGCTTGCCGAGTGGGACCGCACGATGGGCGTCAACCTGCGGGCGCCGTTCATCCTCATCAAGGCCGCCATTCCAGCGTTACGCGAACGTGGTGGCGGCGCAATCGTCAACATCGGCTCCATCGAGGGCATGGCCGCCAACCCCAAACACGCCGCTTATGCGGCCTCGAAGGCGGGCCTGCACGGCCTGACCCGCGCCGTTGCCGTCGATGCCGGCGCATACGGCATCCGTTGCAACGCCATCGCACCCGGCTGGATCGATACCGATCTGAACGTCGAATACATCGACAACATGCCCGACCCGGCAGCCTTCCGCCGCGATATCGGCAGGATTCACCCGGCAGGCCGCACCGGCAGGCCGGAGGAAGTGGCTGCACTCGCCGCTTGGCTGGCCTCGGACGAAGCGTCATTCGTCACCGGCCAAACCTATATCGTCGATGGTGGGCGCACGGCGAAGCTCAGCCTGCCGGGTTGAGGTTTCGCCCGCCCTGCCTGCCGCTATAATCGCCGGATGAACAGCGTAAACCCCCTGCATGTCGGATTTCTGTTGCTGGACCGCTTTACCCTGTCCGCATTCAGCACATTTCTGGATCCCCTCAGGCTGGCGGCCGACACCGACGACCGCAGCCGTCAGGTCCGGTGCCGATGGGACGTCATGACGGTGGACGGCAATCCGGCCGTATCGAGCTGCGGAGTCGAAGTAAGACCGACCCGGAGGCTGGATACGCCACCCGAACTCAGTCATGTCGTCGTCGTCGGCGGGCTTATCAACGCGGTGCGCCGCGACGACGAACACGTCGCCAGAACCCTCCGGAAGTTCGACCGCAACGGCGTTTCCGTTATCGGATTGTGCACGGGCGTGTTTCCGATGATTGCGGCCGGCCTGCTCAATGGCGAGCGCTGCAGCGTCAACTGGTTTCACCATGGCGATCTGGTTGAGCGCTACTTCGAAGTGGTGCCGGATACCGTGAATCTCTACCATCTCGGCCCACGTCATGGGACATGTGCGGGCGGCATCGGTGCAGCCTGCGTTTCGATCGAGTTGATCGAGCGATATCTTGGCAAGTCCATGGCCGACAAGGCCGCGCGCATTCTGATGGTGCCGGATTCACTGCTCGCTTCGCCGGTCCAGCCACACGATCACATCTTCGAACAGGTAGCCGATTCGCGCGTTCGCAAGGCCTTGCTGATTCTCGAACGAACCATTTCCGACAATATCGCCATCGATGAAATCGCGTCCGAACTGGGGCTGAGCGGGCGACAGCTTGAACGCCGCTTCAAGCAGGAACTCGATATGACGCCCATGGATGCGCGCACGAAGCTACGGATGATGCGTGCCGAGCGACTGCTCGCGCGCACCGACATGAAGGTCATCGACATCGCCTTGGAGTGCGGGTACGCCACATCGACCCGCCTCGGTACCGTTTTCAAATCGCACTACGGCGAAACGCCGGTCGAGTACCGCGCGCGTCATCGGAACACGACGCGGGTGTCCGCGCCACGTGGATCCGAGGAGGCGTTACCGACAGTTAACCGTTCTGCGGGAGCCTGATCGACGCTATTCTCATCGACCGGCGACCAACGGAAATCTGCAAGGAGGCGACCATGACGGGAACTTTAGACAGTGGCGACGGCGCTTGGGGCGTCGAGGCGCAATCGGGTGTGCTCACGGATGTGCTGCTCGGCAAACCGGACCACTTTCGCTGGGTGCCGTTGAACTCGATCTCGGCCATGACGTTCGCTCATCAGGAAGCCACCGGCGTTCGTTTCGACAAGCAACTCGCCATGCAGCAGCATCGCAAGATGGTCGACGTTTACGAGGAAAACGGCGTGCGCTGCCATTTCGTCGAAGCCGACGAAGGCCTGCCGAGCAGCGTGTTCACCCGCGATTCCAGCTTCATGACGCCGTGGGGTGCGGTCATCACCAGCATCCAGACGCCACCCCGACGGCAGGATTATTCCGTCGTTTCCGAGTTCTACCGCAACGCCGGCATTCCGATCTGGAAATGGGTCACGGCGGACCATTTCGAGGGCGGCGATTTCGTCATCGTCCGACCGGGGACCGCCCTGCTGGGATTCACCGGCGATCGCTCCACCAAGGCCGGCGCCGAACAGGTCGCCGGCTGGCTGCGCGAGAAGGATTGGGACGCCTACATCGTGCCGCTGGGGCCGCAATTCGTCCACATGGACGCGGTCGTCGTCATGCTCGAGAAGGATCTGGCGCTGGTCTGCGAGGATGCGCTGCCCGACTACGCCATCGAATGGCTCGACGAACAGAAGATCGAACGCCTGGTGGTGCCCTATGCGGACTGCGTGAAGTTGGGCGGCAATCTGGTGAGCCTCGGCAACAAGCGGGTTCTCTCGATGGCGCACAACGTTAACGTCAACGCGATATTGGAGGCGAACGGCTTCGAGGTCCACGCCGTCGACTACGACATGTTCGCGCTGGGCGGCGGGGGCGTGCACTGCTCGTGTCACGAACTGCACCGCGAGCCGGAAGACTAGGCCTCGGCCTCTGCCGTCGTCATCAACCAGGTTCTCAGCGTTTCCGCCGCCGGCGAGAGCGAACGGTTCTCGTTCCAGGTCAGGTAATAAGCGCCGGGTGCCTCGATCCCGATATCGCTGAGGCGATAGAGTTGTTTTGCCTTGAGCCGCGGTGCGATCAGCCGCTCCCAGCCGAGCGCCACGCCCTGATCGTCCATCGCTGCTTGCAGCAGCACCGAATGATTGTTGAAGCGGCGTCCAACCAGCGGTCCATGGGGTATGCCGGCGCGTCTGAGGAACTCCTCCCAGTTTGTCCACGACGGGTCGACGCCCTCGACGTGCAGCAGGTCGAGCTCGGCCAGCGCCTCACCGGCGGCCTTCCTGTGGGTCTTGTAGTAACCCGGCCCGCAAACCGGAAAGACGCGGTCGCCGAACAGCCTGTGGCTGACCTCGTCTGGCCACACGCCGGCGCCGTAACGAACCCGGAGATCGACCTCGGCGCGGCGATAGTCCTGGGCCACATCCGAAATCATGTGATTGACCGAAACGTCCGGATTGCCGCGCCAGAAATCGCCGATCCTGGGCATCAGCCAGAGCGCGCCGAACGCCGTCGAGCACGCCAGCGTGACGTTGGTCTGGCTGCGCCCTGTGCGGATGCGGTGAAATGTCTCGGAGGCCCGGCTGAACCCACGCGCCAGCACGGCGTAAAGCTCTTCTCCTTCGGGGGTCAGCCGCATGCCGCCCTTCTCGCGGAAGAACAACGGCGTGCCCGCCTCTTCCTCGAGGCCGCGGACCTGCCGGTTGACGGCGCCCGGCGTGACGTTGAGTTCGGCAGACGCCAGCTTCACGCTCATGTGTCGCGCCGTCGCCTCGAAGGCGGACAGCATCGTCAGCGACGGCAGGTTGTAGTAACGACGAACCATGTTTCCCCCGATATATCAGTAGGATACATCGCTCGCAGGCGGGCTTGTCCAGCGTGCATTATTCTCGCCGGGCTCGGGAATGTTTTTCATTTCCGGTTTTCCGCGGCCGGCCTCATTTTGACGAGTGCCACCACGCTGCGACGTGCGGCTGGCAGAGCCGGAAAGAGGACCTATCATGAACGCCATGGCCGCCCAGGACGAAACCCGCAACACCCGCCGCGGCGGACGCTCGTCGCGCCGCACGCTACGCAGCAACCGCCGCGATCCGATGCTGCCGGCGCTCAAGCGCGGCATTCCGTACACGGAACCCATGGATCAAGACCAGATCGAACGCATTCACGAAGCGTCGATGTGGATCCTCGAAAACGTCGGCGTCGATTTCCGCGATCCCATCGCACCGGGCCAGTGGAAAGCCGCCGGCGCCAAGGTCGAGGGCGAGCGGGTCTATCTCGACCGCGACCTGGTCATGGAGCTGATCGCCTCGATTCCGTCCGAAATCACGCTGCATGCGCGCGATCCCGAAAAGACCGTGACCCTCGGCGAGGGCAGATCGATCTTCGTGCCGATGACCGGCGCGCCCTACATCCGCGACCTCGATGACGAGCGGCGTTACGGCACCTACGCCGACCTCAACATCTTTCACAAGCTCTCGCACATGTCGCCGGCGCTGCATTCGACGGCGCACGTGATCTGCGAGCCGATGGACAAGCCGGTCAACCACCGCCACCTGTGGATCACCTATTCATCGATGGCGCACTCCGACAAGACCTTCATGGGCATGTCGACGAGCGGCCAGAACGGCGAAGACGTCATGGACATGGTCAAGATCCTGTTCGGCGAGGACTACGTCGAGAACCATGCCGTCACGACCGCCAACATCAACGGCAATTCGCCGCTTGTCTGGGACGAGACGATGCTGGGGGCCATGCGCGCGTTCACCCGCCACAATCAGCCGGTGCTGTGCTCGCCGTTCGTGCTCGGCGGCGCCAATACGCCGGCCTCGACGGCGCCGGCAGTGGCGCAGCTCAATGCCGAGGCGCTCTCGGCACTGGCCTATACCCAGGTCGTGCGCAAGGGCGCGCCGGCGATCTACGGGCATTATCTCTCGACCGTTTCCATGGCGTCGGGCGCGCCGATGGCGGGCACCCCGGAAATCGCACTGATGAACTTCATGATCGGTCAGATGGCGCGGTTCTACGACGTGCCGTGGCGTACCTCCAACACGCTGGGCGGGGCCAAGACGTTCGATGCCCAGGCGGGCTACGAATCGGCCGCCACGCTCATGGCCGTCTGCATGGCCGGGGCCAACTACATCTGGCACTCGGCCGGCTGGAACGAAGCCGGGCTGCACTGTTCGATGGCCAAGTTCGTGGTCGACGCCGAACAATGCGCCATGGCCTACCGCATGACCGAGGGCGTCCGCTGGGACGATTTCGACGAGGCCCTGGTCGCCGTCAAGGATATCGGCCCGGGCGGACACTACCTCGGACACCCGCACACCCAGGAAAACTTCGAGCGCGCGTTCTTCATGCCGAAGCTGCTCGACAACAATTCGTTCGAACAATGGCAGGCCGACGGTTCGGTCGAGATCACGGGGCGCGCCCTGGATCATGCCAGAACGCTGCTGGAACAGTACGAACAGCCGGCGCTCGACGAGGCCAAGGACGAGGAACTGCGCGACTATATCGCTCGTCGGGAGCGCGAATTGCCTGGGAATGTGTCATAGTCCGGTAATGAAGATCGCCGAGGTCCACGTCTACCAGCACGATCTGCCCGTCCGAAACGGGCCCTACACCATGGCCAACGCCAACGTGTGGTCGCTCGACACAACGCTGGTCAAGCTGGTCGCCGACGACGGCACCGTCGGTTGGGGCGAGACCTGCCCGGTCGGCCCGACCTACGCGCAAAGCCACGCCGAGGGTGCGCGCGCCGCATTGAGCGCGATCACACCCGGCCTGATCGGCGCCGATCCGCGGACGCCGGTCACGCTTTATCGGCGCATGGACGGTCTGCTCAACGGCCACAACTACGCCAAGGCCGCCGTCGATATCGCCGCCCACGACCTGCTCGGCAAGGCAACGGGCCTGCGCGTCTGCGAGCTGCTCGGCGGCGCCGAGACCGAACGGGTGCCGTGTTATTACGCGACCGGAATCGGCGCGCCGGACGAGATCGCCCGCCTTGCGGCAGAGAAGCGCGACGCAGGCTTTCCGCGAATCCAGATCAAGGTCGGCGGACGCGACGTCGCCATCGACATTGCCGTCATCCGCAAGGTCTGGGAAGCCGTCGGCAACGACGTCCGGCTCGCATTGGATGCCAATCGCGGCTGGACGACGCGGGATGCGCTCAGGGTCAGCCGCGAATGCCCTGACATCCCGTTCATCATGGAACAACCCTGCAACACGCTTGAAGAGATCGCCGCGATCCGGGGCCAGCTCCGACACGCGGTTTACGTCGACGAGAACAGCGTCGATCTGAATACCGTGCTGCGCGCCGTCGGCGACGGGATCTGCGACGGTTTTGGCATGAAGGTGACGCGGCTCGGCGGTCTCACGCCGATGGTGACGTTCCGGGGTATCTGCGAGGCACGGTCGATGCCGCACACCTGCGACGATTCATGGGGCGGCGACATCATCGCCGCGGCGTGTACGCATATGGCGTCGACCATCAACCCGAAACTGCTGGAAGGCGTCTGGCTGGCGCAGTCGTACATCGAAGGGCACTACGACACCGAAAACGGCATCGAAATAGAGGATGGGCATATCAATCTGCCAACCGGGCCCGGCCTCGGCATCGAACCTGACGAGAGCATATTCGGCACACCGACCGCGTCCTACGGCTGACCGGCGAACCGTCCACCCGCCGCCTCCCATCAGCCGCTAATTTCGGCCGCCTCCGCACGGCGGTCCGAGATCCCGTCCGCGATCGACGGAAACATCAGTCTGACAGTTGTTCCGACACCGACCTCGCTCTCGATAGCGAGCGTGCCGCCGTGGACCTCGACCAGCCGTTTCGCGAGAGACAACCCGAGTCCCGTTCCTTCGTGGGAGAGCATGGCATCGCGCCGGGCCTGGGCGAACGGCTCCATCACGCGCTTCAGGTCATCGGCATGAATGCCGGTGCCCGTGTCGGTGACTTCAATGGTCGTTTCTCCGCCGTTTCCGCCTCGCGCAACGACCGAAATCGTACCGCCGTTCGGCGTGTACTTATCCGCGTTGGACAGGACGTTGATTACGATTTGGCGAAACATTCGCAGGTCCGCGTGCAAGCTTTGTACATCGTCCGACACATCAACCGAAATTCGTCCGGAATCCCCCGTTCCCTTTGCCGAAATCAGCCGCGAACAGTCGGTGAGGGCATCGCGGAGATCGAACGTTGACGGACGAAGTTCCATTTGCCCGGCTTCGATCTTCGAAAGATCGAGAATGTCGTTGATGATCTCCAGCAAATGGCTGCCCGAGCTGTGGATATCGGCCGCATACTCCGAGTACTTCGGCGACCCGACCGGCCCGAGGGCGGCCCGCTCGATGATCTCCGAAAAACCGAGGATCGCATTGAGCGGCGTACGCAGTTCATGGCTCATGGCCGCGAGAAACTCGGATTTGGCGCGGTCGGCGCGCATGGCATCCGCCAACGCAATTTTAAGCGCGCGCTCGATTTCCTCGCGGCGCGCGGCCTCGCGACCGACCCGCCGGTTTTCCCGGTAGAGCAATGCGATGACGATCAATCCCGAAAACAGCGCAACGACGCCACCCCATGTAATGACTGCGGTGAAAGCCGCTGATTCAGCAATCATGCCGTCCCAGCGCTGGTGTGTTGTTGTCGCCCCGTCGACCGCCAGCGCCCGGAGCGGGCTTTCCAGCGGCTCAAGATGTTCAATGATCTTGGCCGCGTTTTCCGGCGTCAGGGGATCGCTCAATCGATCGGCGGCTTCGAGGGCGGTTCGCAGGCGATCCATCAGTGCGTCGCTTCCGCGAAACTCGGCAACCATCGCCCCCACTTCGCCCGACGTCATGACCGTGTAGCGGTTCCACAGCAGATCCAGTTGTAAAAGCGCGTTATCCCGCCTCTCGGGCCCGGGGTTATGGATAAAAGCCTGAAGCGCATTCAAAAAATGGAGATAGCGGGTCTCACCCTGGCTGATCGCCCAGACGCCGTTCGCCAGCGGACCCGACCCGATCTTTCGCTCCAGCGAGTTGAGCTTGGCGAGGCCGAAAACCGCACTGACGACAAACACGGCGGCGACGATGACGGCAAAGACATTGGCGCCCAAAATCAAGCGTTGCTTCATCGGACGACAAGCCGGTTCAATTGCCAGACCGCATGGACCTTGATGCCCGGCATCTTGTATTCGGGCCGCTCATCCCAGGGGAAAATCAGCCACAGGGGGCCCTTGTCACGTCGCGGCATCGCCGCGCCGTTCATCTCGAACGCGAGAATCGCCCCGCTCTCTTCAAGCAGCGCCACCGGCATCGTGCTGGCGTAATCGTTGAGCGCGGACGCCGTCACCTCGTCGCCGGCGGCCGCCACGGCGGCCAGAACGTCGACGACCCGAACCCCTGAAAACTCGATGATGCCGTCGGTCCACGGCGTCGACGTCGTGATTCGGGCATCGCCCAGCGATCTCAACATCTCCAGATCGAAGACCGCACGGTCCGCATCATTGGTGATCGTGATGGCGCCCTCGACCGAGAGCATCACCTCGCCTGCCGGCAGCGGTAGCTCCGCAGTATGAGCCCGTCCGCCGAAGAACGTAACAATCGCGAGCATGCAGCCGATTCGCGTCACGAAACGGGCGATCGAACGGGATCGCTTTAAACGCATGATCATGGCCCCCTCAAGCCGCCAAGCGCAGATCGGGAGGATGATCTTACATTAAGAGAAATCCCTCAAGATCGAACATTGATCGAATTGCCCGCGGGCCGCCGCCGTCATCGGCGAACGGCGATGATTCCGGCGGCCACGATCATGATCATTCCGATTACGGCAACCGCGTCCGGAAACTCGCCGAACAGAACGACGCCCCAGATTACCGCGAAACCGACGTAGGCGAAGTCGAACGTACCGACGACGGATGACGGCGCCATCTGGTAGGCGACGGCGGCGCCGATGCTGCCGATCAGGATGGCGGAGGTCATGACGCCCAGCACGAACAGTACATCCCCGGTCAGCGGCGCCCAGTCGGTCGACAAAAACGCCGGCAGGATATCGGTATCGCCGACCGTCAGCCCAGCCAACGTCGCGGCGGCGCCGACGGCGATGAAGCCGACATTGAGCGCCGCGGACAGAATGAGCGGGTGTTCGCCTCTACATTTCGTTCGCGTCAGGATCATAGCGAGCGCGTAGAGCACCGCCGAGGCAAGCGGCAACAAGGCATAGGCGTTGAAACCGTCCGCCGCCGGGCGCAACACCAGCAAGACGCCGGCGAACCCGAGCACCACGGCGAACCAGCCGGCCTTGCCGACCCGTTCGCCGGCAAGCGGCGCGGAAAACAACGTGATGAAGATCGGCAGCGTGTAAAAAGCGGCGGCGGCAACGGAAAACTGCAGGTGCGGCAGCGACGCGTAGTAGGCGATCCACATCGCCACCAGCATCAGACTCCGCGCCGTCGTCCAGCCGGGCGCACGCGGCATGAACGATACCGCTGCATAGCGAAGGCGCAGGATCGCGGCCAGGACAACCACGGCGGCAGCGGAGCGCAACACGAAGATCTGCCAGATCACCAACTCGGCGCTGGACTCCTTGATCAGCGCATCGCCGAACGACAGCGCCAGCACCGCCAAAACGATGACGGCGACCGCGAGTTTGACATTATCGACGGGAAGACCGGTGCCGGACGACATCCGGCCGGTCAGTACATCGTCGTCAGCACGTCCCTGAGGCGCTTCATTTCCTCAAGCGCGCGGCCCGTGCCGAGCACGACGCAGCTTAGGGGATCGTCGGCGATGGAGACCGGCAGGCCGGTCGAATGCCGAAGCACGTAGTCGAGATTTCCGAGCAGCGCACCGCCGCCGGTCAGCACGATGCCCTTGTCGACGATATCGGCGGCGAGTTCCGGTTCGGTGTGTTCGAGCGCGACCTTGACCGCCTCGATGATGGCGCCGACCGGTTCGGCGAGGCTTTCGGCGATTTGGCGCTCGGAAATCACCAGCTCCTTCGGCACGCCGTTCATCAGGTCGCGGCCCTTGATTTCCATGGTGCGGCCGTCGTCGTCGCCCGGCGGACAGGCGGAGCCGATTTCTTCCTTGATGCGCGCGGCGGAGCTTTCGCCGACCAGCAGGTTATGGTTGCGCCGAATATAGCCGATGATGGCCTCGTCCATCTTGTCGCCGCCGACGCGCACGGAACGGGCGTAGACGATGCCACCGAGCGACAGCACCGCGACCTCGGTGGTGCCGCCGCCGATGTCGACGACCATGGAGCCGGTCGGCTCGGTCACCGGCAGGCCGGCGCCGATCGCGGCGGCCATCGGTTCCTCGATCAGGAACACGCGGCGCGCGCCGGCGCTCTCGGCGCTTTCCTGAATGGCGCGGCGTTCGACCGCGGTCGAGCCCGACGGCACGCAAACGACGACCATCGGCGACGCGAAGGTACCGCGGTTGTGGACCTTGCGGATGAAATACTTGATCATTTCCTCGGCGACTTCGAAGTCGGCGATGACGCCGTCGCGAAGCGGCCGGATGGCGCGGATGTTGCCCGGCGTGCGGCCGAGCATCTGTTTGGCTTCCTCGCCAACCGCGAGCACCTGCTTCTTGCCCTTACCCTCGGCGATGGCGACAACCGACGGTTCGTTCAGGACGATGCCCTTGCCCTTGACGTAAACGAGCGTGTTGGCCGTGCCTAGGTCGATCGCCATGTCGGCGGAGAGAAAACCGAAGAGTTTGGAAAACATTGAGCCTCGCGGGTCCGCGGGAGTTGGTACGGGTCAGGTTGGCGCCGATTCCCACCCGTGAGCAGGAATCGGCGTTTCGCCCTTATACTCGACAGACGTTAATGTTTTCCAGCGTTTATGCGGGATTTCGACCCTCATGTTTCGTCAGGCTCAGCATGAGGATAGGAAACACGCCTCACCCTGAGTTCGACGAAGGGCGAGGCGCCTATCCGATTACGCCGATATCGCCGCCGGGGCCGATTTTCCGCGCTTGTCGAGCAACTTGTTGAGCGCATGCACGTAAGCCTTCACGCTCGCCACCATGGTGTCGGTGTCGGCTGCCTGGCCGTTGACGGTGCGGCCGTCCTCGGCGAGGCGGACCGTCACCTCGGCCTGGGCATCGGTGCCCTGCGTCACGGCGCTGACCTGATAGAGCTGCAGCGACGCGCCGTGCGGGAACAGTTCCTTGACGCCGTTGAACGCGGCATCGACGGGACCGTCGCCGGTCGCCTCGACCTTCTTGACCTCGCCGTCGATATCCAGTTCGACCGTCGCCTTCGGCGGCTGGTGAACCGTCCCGCACAACAATTCGAGCGAAACCAACCGGATCTTGTCGTTGGCGCGCCCGACCTCGTCGTCGACCAGGGCGACGATATCCTCGTCGAACACGTCCTTCTTGACGTCGGCCAAGGTCTTGAAGCGGCGGAACGCATCCTCGATCGCGTTATCGCCCAGATCGTAGCCCAGGTCGCGTAACTTCTCGCGGAACGCGTGGCGGCCCGAGTGCTTGCCCAGAACCAGGTTCGACTTGTTCAGGCCAACCGATTCCGGGGTCATGATCTCGTAGGTGCCGGCGTGCTTCAGCATGCCGTCCTGATGGATGCCGGACTCGTGGGCGAACGCATTGGCGCCGACGATGGCCTTGTTGGGCTGCACCGTAAAGCCGGTGACGGTCGAAACCAGACGCGAGGCCTTGGTGATTTCCTCGGTCCGAATGCGGGTCGTCATCGGCATCACGTCGGGACGGGTGCGGAGCGCCATGACGCACTCCTCCATCGCGGCATTGCCGGCGCGCTCGCCAAGACCGTTCACCGTGCACTCGATCTGCCGTGCGCCGGCGCGGACGGCGGCCAGGCTGTTGGCGACGGCCAGACCCAGGTCGTTATGGCAATGCACCGAAATGACGGCCTTGTCGATGTTCGGCACGTTGTTGCGGATCGACGTGATCAGGTCGGCGAACTCCTCGGGCACCGCATAACCGACGGTGTCGGGGATATTGACGGTGCCGGCGCCCGATGCGATGGCCGCCTCGATGCAACGGTAGAGGAAATCGCGGTCCGAGCGCGATCCGTCCTCGCACGACCACTCGACATTGTCGGTAAACGTGCGGGCGAGGGTCACGCTCTCGATGACCTTCTCGTAGACCTTCTCCGGCTCCATTTGCAGCTTGTATTTCATATGCAGCGGGCTGGTCGAAATGAAGGTGTGGATGCGACCCGACTCGGCGGGCTTGATGGCCTCGGCGCAGCGTTCGATATCGGCCCGGGTGGCACGCGCCAGACCGCAGACGGTCGAGTTTCTGACCATCTTGGCGATCGCGTTGACGGCTTCGAAGTCTCCATCGGAGGCGATCGGAAAGCCGGCCTCGATGACATCGACGCCCATGGCCTCGAGAACCTCGGCGATGCGGATCTTCTCTTCGACGTTCATGGACGCGCCCGGCGACTGCTCGCCGTCGCGCAAGGTTGTATCGAAAATGACGACGTGATCGCCGCCAGCCGCTTCCTTAGCGGCATCGCGGACAGCACCAGCGTCGGTATCGTTTTGTTGAGTGCTCATGGCACGGTTCCTTCAGAAAATCTTAGGTTACGGCGTGGGTTTTCTACGCTTTTCCCCTGAACGCGCCGCCCCGGCGAACCGGGTTCGGATATCGCTACGCTCAGGGGTTCCTAAGTCGAAGGGCCCCGGCCTGCGAGAGGAGGGCGAGAGGCAGAAGGAGTGCGAGCAGCGCCGCGGCGATGTGCGGGCCGTTCGTCAAACCGGCGATGACCGAAGCGGTCGTCATGTTCCGTCTCTACTCCAATGTCCTGCGGTCCCAGCCACGGAGCCCTTTATGTAGAATGATTATAATGCAGGCGCAACGGTTAATGCGACGTTTCGGTTGCGGCGTCTGTTTGACTTCTGGCCCATCCGGCACCCTGTGCAGGCGGCATGACTTCGGCTAATCCAGTCAGATACGAAACTTCGGAGCATTCGCTTGCCTGATCGAATCCCCGCCACGCCCCACGCGGATGTCGCCCCGGCGACCGACGGAGCCCTCGACAACCCGACCGTGGGCATCGGCTATCTCGTCGTGGCGATGTTCTTCTTTTCGGTGCAGGACGTCATCATCAAGTTCCTGAGTGGCGATCTCGCGGTGCATCAGATCGTTTTCGTCCGCAGCCTGATCGCTATTCCGCTGATTGTGCTGATCGCCCGCATCGAGGGCGGCGTCGGCCGCCTGCGCACCCGACGGCTCGGCCTGCAATTGTTTCGCGGCGCCATCGGGTTCTGTGCCTATACGGCGTTCTACCTGTCGATCGCGTCAGTGCCGCTCGGACTCGCGACCACGCTTTTCTTTGCCGCGCCACTATTCGTTACCGCGCTCGCCGTGCTGATCCTGAAGGAACACGTCAGCATCCGGCGTTGGCTCGCCGTGATCGTCGGTTTCGCGGGCATCGTCATCGCCTTGCAGCCGGGGGCGGACGCGTTCGATCCGGCGGCGCTGCTCGCCGTCCTCGCGTCGCTGCTCTACGCCTTCGAGATTCTGGTGACGCGGCGGCTTGGCCGGACGGAATCGGGTGCATCGCTGGCGTTCTACCTGTTGCTTGCATTTCTGATCCTGAGTCCGGTCAGCGGCCTGATCCTCGGCACCGGCGCCTTCGCAACGGAAAGCCACCCGTCGCTCGCGTTCCTGACCCGCGCATGGATCATGCCGACGCCGACGGATCTAGCGCTGCTGGCCGGATGCGCGCTCGCCGCGGGGCTCGGCATTTACGGCACCGGCCAGGGCTACCGCTTTGCGCAAGCCTCCGTTGCCGTACCCTTCGAATACACGTCGTTGTTCTGGGCGGTGCTCTGGGGCTATCTGTTCTGGGCCGAAGTCCCGCTGTTGACGACCTACATCGGAATCGCCTTCGTGGTCGGCAGCGGGCTTTATATCTTCTATCGGGAATCGAGGATCAACGCATCATGAACGCTTCGCCCGGCGCCGGATACATCCTCTATCGCGGCAAGTACACCCGCTCGCTGCTCACCGAAATGGTCATGGCGGAAGGCGGCATCGACTACGAAGGCCGCGATGTCGACATCTTCAAGGACGAACACCGAGACCCGGCGTTTCTCGCCCTCAATCCGGCAGGCTTCGTGCCGGCGCTAGCGACTCCCGATGGCGATGTGCTGCACGAAACCGCCGCCATCAATCTGTATCTCGCCGACCGCCACGCCGCCGGTGACCTCGCACCGTCAACGGACGATCCGCTGCGCGGCCCTTTCATGAGCGGCATGTTCCTGATTGCCGGCGAACTGGAGCCGGCGCTCAAGCGCGTGTTCTATCCGCACCGGTACGCCGTGCGTGAAGAAGACCACGACGCCGTCGCGGCGATGTCGATGGCCCAGGCCAACCGCTGGTTCGATCATTTCGAAACCCGGCTGACGACGGACGGCTCCTATTACCTCGGCGGGCGCTACAGCCTCGTCGATCTCACGGTCGCCTTCTGGGCCGCGATGCTCGACGGCGATGGCATGTTCGGCCCCTACCCGGCGGTCCGCGCATGCCTCGCGAAGGTTCGCGCGCGGCGGGCGGTCGCGGCACATTTCGATTTATTGTATCAATGGGCCGACGAGTACGAATCCGAGATCGGCGGAAGCGAGGATCACCGATGAGCGGCGACGGCGAATTTCTGGAATACGACGATGACATGACGGCCGTGCTCGAGGCCGTCTGGGGCGAGGGATTCATGTCGCCGGGCGGGCCGGCCGAGGTCGACCGCATCGTCGCCAGCCTCGATCTGACAGGCAAGAAGGTCCTGGATATCGGCGCCGGTCTTGGCGGCGTCTCGGCGCATCTCGCGACCCTCGGGCCTGAAGAGATCGTCGGCATCGATGTCGAAGCAGAGCTGAAACCGAAGGCCGAAGCGCTGTTCGAGCGCAAGGGCGTTGCCGGGATCTGCGGCTTCCGGATCGTCGAGCCCGGTCCGCTGCCATTCGAGGACAATTCGTTCGACGTGGTGTTCAGCAAGGACTCGATCATCCACATCGCCGACAAGGCGGCCCTCGCGCTCGAGGTCTTTCGCGTGCTGCGCCCCGGTGGCTGGTTCGCCGCCAGCGACTGGCTGGCCGGATACGACGACGAGCCGACACCGGAGATGGTCGAGTACATCGAGGCGGAAGGCCTCGATTTCGGCCTCGCCAATGCGGACGCCTACGCCACGGCGCTGGCGGCCGCCGGATTCGACAATATCGTCATCGAGGACCGCAACGCGTGGTATCGCGAGGAGGCCCGCCGCGAACGGGACCGCATCGCGACGGAGCTCTACGACGAACTGTCGGCAACGGTTGAGCGGGAATTCCTCGACCGCGAGACCGGCGTCTGGGACAAGATGATCGTTGCCCTCGATCAGGGTCAGCTGCGGCCGACGCACATGCGCGGCCGCAAGCCGGACTAACCTGACAATACGCCACTCAAGTCAATTCCGGCGAAAAACGCGCGCCGAGCCTCCCGTGAATCAAATCGGGACGATTCCCCCGGCGCGCGCTTATCTTAATTCCCCATCAAGTCATTGATGCTGTCGCCGATCCCTTCGGCCGCGCCCTCGACCGCCTTGCCGGCCTCGTCGGCCATGCCTTCGGCCTGACCGCTCGCACCTTGCAGCGACTTGAGCGCGTTCTCGTTGACGGTTTTCAGCAGTCCGTCGATGTCGAGCTTGGAGACCGACGCGGTGATCTGCGAGGTCAGCGCCGTAATAATCCTGTCGGCAACCTCGGCGGGACTGGCGCCGCCCCCAGTTCCATTGGCGTCCTTGCCGATGTCCTCGAGGTGAATATCGGGCAGCGCCGTGCCGACGGACTTGCCGGCCAGGAACGGCGCCGAGACGTTGACGTTGCCGTCGCGGATATAGACGTCATCGATGATCAGCTGCGGACCCTTGCCGCCGGACGACTCCGACGCGCCTGACGAACCGTCGCCGGAAAACTTCGCCGCATAGGCGTCGACGTTTTGCTGGATCGTCGAAATGTTCGATGAGTCGCCAGAGACTTCGTAGATCAGTTTCGGGCCGTCGATGGTGATTTCCCTGATATGCACCAGTTCGCCCGAGATCTGATCGGTATTCACGGTGACGGACACGCCGCCGAGATCGAATGCGTAGTCGGTCTTGAACCCGGACGGATTGCCGACCGTCAGCCCCTTGAGCGCGCCGCGCCCATCGGAAATCGAGAACTCGACGCCCGAAAGGGAGACCTTGGCCCCGGTCGCGTTCGAGCCGACCCTTTCGACCGTATCCTTGATGATGCTGTCGAGATTTCCGACCAGAAACGCGACGGCGCCGATCACGACGACAGCAACCACGCCGACGCCGATCAATACCTTCTTCATAAAAACGTCCTCCGCAAATTGAATGCCATTCTTCCCCCGCGCATGGCGTCACATTCACACGCCGGGGCGCGATGTTCAATCGCCGGATCAGACCGCCGGTTCTGTTGTCGGGCGAGTCTCAGCGCTCGGGGATGAGGCCCCGGGGCGCAAAGCGCATGACCACGAGAAGAATGCCGCCCATCAGCAGATAGCGGGTGTGCGCCGCGCCGGCGAGGAGGTGGTCGGCGAGCCAGTGACCGTCCGGGAACGGCCACGTCAGCAGCGCCATGAAGGCGTTGCCGAGCGGTTCGGCCTCGACCCACAGGAACCAGATGACGAAACCGCCGAGCACTGCACCCCAGTTGTTGCCCGACCCGCCGAGAATGACCATCACCCAGATCAGGAACGTGTAGCGCAGCGGGATGTAGCTGGTCGGCGTCAGCTGGCCGTCGAGGGTCACCAGCATCGCGCCGGCGATGCCGCACGTCGCGCAGCCCAGCACGAAGACCTGCAGGTGCCGCGCAGTAACGTTCTTGCCCATGGCGTTGGCGGCGTCGCGATTATCACGGATGGCGCGCATCATGCGGCCCCAGGGCGACTTCAGGGCGCGCTCGGCGAACCACATGACGATCCCGAGGACGATGACGAAAAGCACCGCGTAGCACACCTTGACGAACAGGCTGGCGGCGTCGGCCACGTCTTCGGCGCCGAACGTATTGGCGAGATCGACGAACCACGACGTCTCGACCAGGTCGACTTCGTAGGGCACCGGGCGTGGCACACCGGTGACGTTCTTGACGCCGCGGGTCAGCCATTCCTCGTACTTGATCACGGCGATGATGATTTCCGAGATGCCGAGCGTGGCGATGGCAAGGTAATCCGCGCGCAAGCCGAGTGAGATCCGCCCGATGCACCAGCCAGCCCCGGCGGCGACCAGCCCGCCCAGCGGCCACGCGATCAGCACCGGCAGGCCGAGCCCGCCGATATAACCCGAGAGCGCCGGATCGATGGCCTCGATCGCGTCCGTCGCCGGTTCCAGAAGAACCGAAATCGCAAAAATTCCCGGCAGCACGATGGCCAGACTGACCCAGAGGCGGAGTTCCCTCGCGACGCGCCGGCGCGCCAGCACCACGGCGACGACGGTCGCGATCAAGGCGCCCGCGGCGAGGGCGAGATCACCGCCCGCGACCCGCCACGCGGCCGCCACCGGCGGCATCGAGACCAGCACGGCGGTTAGACCGCCGAGCGCGGTAAAGCCCATGATGCCGACATTGAACAACCCGGCGTAGCCCCACTGCATGTTGACGCCGAGCGCCATGATCGCCGAAATCAGACACAGGTTGAGTATACCGAAGGCGACGTTCCAGCTCTGGAACAGGCCGACGAAGATCAGCACCAGGCCCATGATCCCGAAATACAGCATGCCGCGCCGGGTCATATGACTTTCCCCCGGATGATGCCGGTCGGTCTGATCAGCAGCACGGCGACCAGAATGATGAACGACACGGCGAACTTGTAATCGGTCGAGAGCAGCTGCACGAGGCCGTCCGGCGCCCAGCCCTCCGGCCCGAGATAGGTCACGAACTTCTTGAACGCATAGGTCACGGTGACCTCGGAATAGGCGACGATGAAGGCGCCGAGGATGGCGCCGACCGGCTGGCCGATGCCGCCGAGAATCGTCGACGCGAAGATCGGCAGCAGGATCTGCAGGAAGATGAACGGCTTGTAGGTCTTGTCGAGGCCGTAGAGTGTCCCGGCGATGGCCGCCAGCGCCGCCGCGATGATCCAGGCGATGGTCACCACGCGCTCCGGATTGATGCCCGACAGCAGCGCCAGATCCTCGTCGTCGGAATAGGCCCGCATCGCCTTGCCGGCGCGGGTCTTCTGCAGGAACCAGAACAGCGCGGTAACGACAATCAGGGCGATCACCACGGTGATCACCTGGGTCTGCTTGATGGCGATGCCCTCGTCGAGGCCGGTCGCCGCCTTGAACTCGCGTACGGTGACGATGAACCGCGCGCCGTCGGCGAAGGTCTGGTCGTCGGGCCCGATGACGATGCGGATCAGGCCGGCCATGACGAACATGACGCCGACGGAAACGATGGCGAAGACGATCGGATTGGAGCGTTTCTTCCGGTAGAAGCGGAACACGACACGGTCGGTCAGCACCGCCATGGCGACAGCGGCGAGGATGCCGACGGGCAGCGCCAGCAGCGCCGTCGGGAACGGCGCAATCGAGATACCCGCCGACTGCATGGCCCACGTCGCCATGATCGCCGCCATGGCGCCGAACGACATCAACTCGCCATGGGAAAAATTGGCGAACCGGAGAATGCCGAAGATCAGCGTCACGCCGAGCGCGCCGAGCGCCAGTTGCGCGCCGTAAGCGGTGGCCGGGACGAAGACGAAATTGGCGAACAGCGCGAGCGCGTTGAGAATATCCATGGCGTCCCCGTCAGCCGCCCAAAAACGAGCGGCGGACCTCCTCGTTGGCGAGCAGCGCCTCGCCGGTGTCGGTGAACCTGTTCCGGCCCTGCACCAGAACGTAGCCGCGGTCGGCGATTTCGAGCGCCTGACGCGCGTTCTGTTCGACCATCAGGATGGCGACACCGGTGTTGGCGACCTCGACGATCTTGTCGAACAGTTCGTCCATGACGATCGGCGACACGCCGGCGGTCGGTTCGTCGAGCATCAGCAGCGTCGGCCTGGTCATCAGCGCCCGGCCGACGGCGACCTGCTGGCGCTGGCCGCCGGAAAGCTCTCCCGCCGGCTGGGCGCGTTTCTCATGCAGCACGGGAAACAGCGCAAAGACCTGCTCCATGGTCTCCGAAATGTCGTCGTCGCGGATGAACGCGCCCATTTCGAGGTTTTCCTGAACGGTCAGCGAGACGAACACGTTGCGGTTCTGCGGCACGAAGCCCATGCCGTGGCCGACGCGGTCCTGCGGCGCCATGGCGGTGATGTCCTCGCCGTCGAGAACGACCGTGCCCTCGCGCAGGTCGAGCATGCCGAACACCGCCTTCATGGCCGTCGACTTGCCGGCCCCATTGGGTCCGACGACCACGGCGATCTCGCCCTTCTCGACCGTGATATCGCAGTCGTGAATGATGTCGACGCCGCCGTAGCCGCCGGTCATGCCGGTCGCGGAAAGAAAGCTCATGCGCCCGCCCCCGCCTTTTTCCGCTCGTGTTCGCGGCCGGTGCCGAGGTAGGCCTCGATGACCTCTTCGTTGTTCTTGACCTCGTCGATGGTGCCCTGGGTCAGCAGCTTGCCTTCGGCCATGACGATCACCGGGTCGCACAGCCGGGCGATAAAATCCATGTCGTGCTCGATCATGCAGAAGGTATAGCCGCGTTCCTCGTTGAGGCGCTGGATCGACGTCGCGATGGTCTTCAGAAGCGTCCGGTTGACGCCGGCGCCGACTTCGTCGAGCAGCACGATCTTGGCGTCGACCATCATGGTGCGGCCGAGTTCGAGCAGTTTCTTCTGACCGCCCGAGAGGTTCCCCGCCCGCTCATAGGTCAGGTGCGGAATTTCGAGAAAATCGATGACCTCGAGCGCGCGTTCGCGGTTCTTGTCCTCCCGCTCGCGAACCCGGGCGGGGCTGAACCAGGCATCGCGCAGTTGCTCGCCCGGCTGCTCGCCCGGCACAACCATGAGGTTTTCGAGCACCGAGAGGCTGGAAAACTCGTGCGCGATCTGAAACGTGCGCAACAGGCCCTTGTGAAAAAGCTCGTGCGGTTCGAGCCCGGTGACGTCCTCGCCGTCGAGCCGGACAGTGCCCGAACTTGGCGGGAACGCCCCGGCGACGATGTTGAAGAGCGTCGTCTTGCCGGCCCCGTTCGGACCGATCAGACCGGTGATCGAGCCGGCCTCGATCTCGAGCGACACGCCGTCGACGGCATGGATGCCGCCGAAATACCGGGTGACGTCTTCGACCCTGATCATCGCTGTCTTTCCGGATACGGACGAGCGCGGCGACCGGGTCGCAACCCGGCCGCCGTCACTCAGTCGTCTTTCGATATGGCGATCAGTGGTACTGAACGGTTTCCCAGGAACCGCCCTTGATCTCCGTTTCGCGGAAGCTGCCCGAGGACTCGCCCGAGCCGATCAGCTCCAGCGCCGTGCCGCCGACATAGTCGATGTCGCCGCCGTCGGCGAGGATCTTGAGCGCCTTCGCGAGTTCGCCCGGATAGATCTTTTCGCCCGGGGCGTTGGCGACCTTCATGACGTGGTCCTTGTAGACCGCGCTGTCGGTCGAACCGGCCGACTGCATGGCGAGCAGCAGCAGCGCCGAGGCGTCGTAGCACTCCGGCACGTACGGATCGTCGCCCTTGAAGCCCTTGCCCTCGGCGAGCTTGGCCATCATCGCCGCACCCGGGCTGTCGGTGCCGGGGTTGGTGCCGATGGAGCCGTCGATGGCGTCACCGAAGTTGTCGGTCAGCGACTCGCCGACCATGCCGTCGGGCAGCACGAACGTGTCGAAGGCCCCGGTATCGAGCGCGGCCTGGATCATGCCTTTGCCGCCCTGGTCGAGATAACCCGCGACGATCAGGACCTCGCCGCCGGCGGCCGCGAGTGTCGCGACTTCGGCCGAGTAGTCGGCCTTGCCGTCTTCATGCGCGGCGACGGCGGTGACCGATCCGCCCATCGATTCGAACGCCGCCTGAATGGAATCGGCGAGACCCTTGCCGTAGTCGTTATTGGTGTAGGTCAGCGCGGCAGTCTTGATGCCGCGGCGTTTCAGGATATTGCCGATGATCTCGCCCTGACGCGCATCGGACGGCGCGGTACGGAAGAAGTAGCCGTCGTCCTCGATGGTCGAAAGCGCGGGCGACGTCGCCGATGGCGAGATCATGACCACGCCGTTGGGCCGGACAACGTTGTTGAGCACGGCGGTCGTCGCACCGGAGCACGTCGCGCCGTTGATGCCGACGACGCCTTCCGACGTGACCAGACGCTCGGCAGCCGCGGTCGCCGCAGAGGCGTCGATGCAAGTGCTGTCGCCGCGGACCGAGACGACGGTCTTGCCGCCGAGGAACAGGCCGCTGTCGGACACTTCCTTGATGGCCATCTCGCCGCCGAGCGCCATCGGCGCGACCAGCGATTCGGTCGGGCCGGTGAAGCCCTGCATCATGCCGATCTTGACCTCTTCGGCCATGGCGCCGCCGCTCACGAGCGTGCCGGCCATGGAGCCCGCAAGGGCCAGTGCGAAAATCTTTTTCATGCTTACTCTCCCTGACATTTGATCCAGTTATCCCGGCGCCGACCCCACGACGCCGTCCGGACTTGCGTCCTTCGCGCGCAGTACAACACTAAATCGGCGGAAGATAAACAGGTGCGAAGACGGAGAACGCGGAGGACATTGTACGACGTTGGGCCAACGGTCGGCGTGGGCGCCGCAGGCGGTGGCGTGTGATCGCGCTCAACGCGCGCATGGAGCGGCCATTCGGTCGCCCGCCTTGGAACTGCTTCCGCCAGGGCGGATCAGTAGGCTTAGTCCGCATCCTTTAGGCGCCGTCCGGCGAGCCCCAGCAAGGCCGTCCACATGCCGCTGAACATCATCTCGATGCCCACCAGAAGGCCTAACACCCAGCTTGACACTTCCGGCCATTGAATCAGGATCAACGTGCCGAGTGCCGCGACCAGAACGCCGTTAGCGGCCAGCCAGCCCCAACCCGACACCGGTCTCAGGCGGAGACCCATGCCGATTTTCAGACCGCCCGCCACAACCAGAAAGGCGGCGACGATCAGCGTCAGGGAGATCAGACCGGCAACGGGAAACGCGATCAGCAGGCCACCGGCGACAACCGATGCCAGAGCGCCCAGCGCCTGCCAGGCGAAACCCGTCTGGCCGCGGATATGGTAGGCGTGCATGCCCTGCATTACGCCATGTGCGATCAGAAGAACACCTAACAGCACATTGACGGCCAGTGCCGCGACGTTGGGCAGAACCACGGCGGCCCCGCCGGCTACCAGCGTGACGAGCCCCATGACGACGAACCAGCCCCAATTTTTCTCCAGGGCCTTCCGGCTGAGGCCCAAGGCGGAGCATTCAGCCGCAGCGAGCGCGTCGTTGCCGTCAAATCGATTTGTTTCGGTCTCAGTCGACATCATCAATCTCCTCGTGGTTTTGCGTCAGATTAGTGCGGCCGGGATCGGCCGCATTAACCTAGGTTGAGACCTCGATTTTCGATTGGTGCTAGCAAGGGGCTGTCTAAATCGTTGCTCGAAAACACGACAAAGGAGCGTTCAGGCATGCCCTATGACAAGCTGAAAGATCTACCCGACCAGGTGCGCAACGTCCTGCCCAAGGACGCACAGGAAATCTACCAGGCCGCTTTCAACAACGCTTGGGACGAATACAAGGACCCCGACGACCGAAGGGATGACGCAAGCCGCGAGGAGACCGCCCATCGCGTGGCGTGGGCGGCCGTAAAACAGACATACGAAAAGGACGGCGATGCGTGGGTGCCCAAAGACTGAACCCGTCATTCGCCTGCGCGACCGGGGGCGCCTGCGCGACCGGGGGGCGACCTATTTGTCCCTGCCGGTCGGCTCGCCAAGGTTGCGGATCGCATCGACGATGTCATCGAGGATCGTATCGTCTTCGTCGCCGGCCATGTTTTCGTCGGTCGCGGCAGCTTCTTTTCGGGCATCCGTTTCCCACGTTTCGAGAAGCTGCCGTTTCTGTTGGTCATCGAAATCGCCGTAGTCGACGATCTCCTGCGGCGCGGCGAACCAGGCCGCCGGATTTGTCAGAACTTCTTGGAAATCCAACCGCCCGGCGCTGGCCAGCTTGCTGGGCGTGGGTTGGTCAGTTCGGGATTTATCGGACATGTCGCGTTCCTCCGTTAACGTCTGTTCATCACCGCGTTACGGATACGTCCAGTTCTTGAATGCCTTTCGTTCCGACTCGATCAACGAATCGGACATGTCGCCGTAGGAATCGGCGAATTGCCACAGAACATCGTCCCAAGTCTTGTCGGATCCAGCCCTGATGCGGCCTACCCATTCGGCCGTGAGGCTTCGCTTGCCCCGAATGACGTGAAGCGCATCGCGTGCTTCTTTCTTCGCCTCATCGGTCATTTCCGCCCAGTTCTCGCTAAGGCGGTCCTGCTGAAGTTCGATGAAGCGGTCGGCCGTTTCGAGCGCCTCAAGGGCTTTCTCGTAGGCCTCTTCGCTCTCGGCCGCCGTGTAGTTCTTGACGGCGTCCAACGCCTCCGAGAGTTCCTTCTCTACCTGCTCAGGGTTCGGCGAACTGTCCTGGTAGGGATTGGCGGCACGAACGTCATTCAGCGCCACAGCCAACCCGAGAAGGCAAACCAACGAGAATGGCAGTACGAATGCGAAACCTCTGAACATGTTCAACCTCCAAACTTCATGGTTCCCTGCCCCGCCAAGCCGTGTGCCGATGGGCTGCAAGGACCAAATTCGATACAAGGGGAAAATAGTTGGACCACCGGGGGGTCGGCATTAATCCATGTTAACGCCGCACGATCGAACCTTGGATTCCGGCCTGTTTCATCTTGCTGTGAGTTTCATCGGTCCGGATCGTGAGCCGACATTGCCGATCCGGAGCGCCTGCTGGCGCTTTCGCTCGGCCAGAAGGAGGCATCAGACAACGTCGTCCAATGCGGCAAGAAAAGCCCGAGACTCATCGTTGGTCATGGCGACGGAATGCGAAGCATCCGGAAACCGGCCCGCGCCGATGTCGGCGATAAACTCGCCGTACGCAGCGACCCGCTCGGCCTGCAATCGATCCCGTTCAGCCGCGAAGTTCCTGTAGGTTTTCGCGTGACGTGGGATGCGATCCCTGTTTTCACCGAGCAGGTCTTCGGAAAACAGATACTGCGCATCGCAGTCGGGACCAGATCCCAACGAGACGGTAAACAGAGACGTTCGGCGCGTGATCTCCAAGGCAAGCTGGGCGGGAACGACTTCAAGCTCGACGGCGAATGCACCGGCGCTCTCGAACGCCTTTGCGGCACGATAAACCTCAAGGGCTTCCCTGGCGGACCGTCCGACCGCGCGCATCCCGCCGACCCAGGTCGCCTTCGGCGGCACGAGGCCGCAATGCGCGATCACCGGGACTCCTTCGCGGGCCAGAATCTCGACAACCATGGGACTCATCGCGCAGTAGACGGACTCGGCGCCAGCCTCCATGGCGCGCATCGCATCCCGTAGAGCCTCGGTCGCCGACGCGTGCGCGCCCCAAGGCAGCCCGAATTGAAAGTGGGTATCGGGAACCGCCGCCGGAAAAAGGCTCGTTTGCGGACGGAATCCGGTACCGATCATGTCCATTCCGGCAACCGCTGCCGCGATGGCTTCCTCTTCTCGCGCGACCTGAACATAGGCGAAGCGCCGCTTTCCCTTGCCATCCAGCAAGTCCTTGACGGTCAGCTTGGCCATCAACTCGCCCCTGCCTGTGTCCGCCGCCGCGCCATCATCGCGGCATGCGATTCATCGGTCCCGTTGTGAAACGAACCGGCCCAAACATCGACGGGGACTTCGAGATTCCCGTAGTTGCACTCGAAATACCGGTGATGCATTTGATGATGGAACGTCCCGAGCGCCAGCCAGTTGCGCCCTTTTGCGAACACCCCCTCGAAGCCTGTATGCGACGTCGCCGCGGTCAGCGCCTGATGTTGCATGTGAAAGAGAATGTGGATCGGATGCGTGGCCACAACGAAGTGGATCAGCACCGAGGAAAAGAAGATCAGGTGTTCGATCGGGTGCATCGAAAGTCCCGACCACGGTCCGACATTGACGTTTCGGTGATGCAGCGCGTGAATCAGGCGATAGGCTGGCGGCCAGTGCAGCCAAAGGTGAATCCAGTAGAAATGGAACGAAATCCACACCGGCGTGAGTAGGATCAGCAGAACGAAGAGAAACGGATTGTCATCCCAGTGGAGAACGGGGGCATAGCCGTTCGCCATCGCCCAGAGCATCAGGACCTCGTACGCCGTCCAGAAGGTGACGCCGCTGGCCAATGACCAGAAAACGTTGTCGTAAATCTGATTGTTGAAGGTGAAGACACGGGCGCCCGTTTTCAGCGGACGCGCATCGAATTTCCGGAAATCGCCCTGTTTCCTGAACGTATAGAAGTACAAATGAAGCCCGCCTGCGACGACGGTCATGAGCACGAGATTTCGGATATACATGGCCGCAATCCAATCGAACTCGAACGTCCTGGTCACCTCGAGCGGCGGCTGTAGATAGAACCAGCAGAGCGTCGCAAGGCCAACGAGAATGGTGTTCTCGGCCAATCCGAACCAGCGAACCGAAATCCAGCGAAAAACCCGTGTCGCGGAAACCGGCCTGCTGAAGAACGGCGAGACCTGAATCGGCACATCCGGCCGGTAATTCCATTGCCGGGCCATGTCGCTTGGAGCCGTTCGAGAGGCGGGCGCCGTTCCGGATTGTGTGCTCATCGAAAATTCCTCCTTGGGAAGGCAGTGTTTCACTCGGCAATACATTTGAAAAATATTTTTTATAGAGATAAAACATCTGATAATTCGTTGTTTCATCTCTCCGACAGGAGACTGTCTTGCGTCTGACAATTCGCGCGCTGACGTACTTCGTCGAGGCCGTCGAGCACGGGTCGATTGCGAATGCCGCCGAAACGCTGAACATTGCGCCATCCGCCGTTTCCAGCGCCATCGACCAGGTCGAAAACGAGTTCGACCTCAAACTGATTCAACGATTTCCGGCAAAGGGAATTGTCCCGACGCCGAGCGGCGTCGATATGGTGCGCAGGATCCGCCGCGTACTCGAGGAGTTCGACACGCTCCTGATCGAGGGCCGGGAACTCGGCGGCGCGCTGAGCGGAAGATTGAACATCGGATACTATGCGCCGGTCGCTCCGGCGTTCCTGCCCCGCATCCTGGCGCCGATTGCACGCAACAACCCCGCGGTCCGCCTGAGCTTCCAGGAATGCGACAATGAGACCGCGCAGTCGGGGCTTCTCAACGGCACGTTCGATCTCATCGTCTTTATCGCCGAAAACGTGAGACCGGAAATCTCATTCGAATTGCTGACCGAGGCGCCGCCCTATCTGCTGGTGCCGGCGGGTCATCGATTGGCGAAGCGGCCTGCCGTATCGATCGATGAACTCGAAGGCGAACCCCTGGTGCTTCTCGATCTCCCGGTCGTGCGGGAATACTATCAAGCGATCCTCGAACAACAGGGTGTCGAGGCCCGGTTCATGGCCAGCGCAACGTCGACCGAGATGGTTCGAAGTCTGGTCGGCGCCGGGTTCGGTTGCGCCTTACTGAACATGCGCCCGAAAGCGGACACGACCTACGCGGGCGACCCTGTCTCGGCCGTACCCTTCGAATCCGGCGTTCGACCCTTAAGACTGGTTGCCGGGCACCTTGGCGGCAAACAGCGGCGCCTGGTCGAGGATGTCATCTCCGCCTGCACGGAATACTTCGCACAATCGGACGCAGCCCGTTTCACCGTTACGGCCAACGCCCTGAATTCATAGCGTGTGTTTAAGGACGACATCGACACTGGGTCAGAAGCCGCTGTTCCCCGTCGGTAACACGGACGGCCCATGATCGTCGCCGGATCGACGGCCAAAGGGACGGCCAGAGGGACGGTCATAGGATTGCATTGAAACGAAAAACCGGCATGCTTGCCGATAGTTCCACGCGGGAGGGTCGGATGCTATCGGAGCAGCAAGTACGGGAAGTGGCCGAGATGTATCAGGGCGAGGTGTACGGCGAGGCGTTCTATTGCGCCCTGATGCAGCATTTCGACACCCCGGTTCAGAAACACCTGATCGCCTCACTCCTGCAACTCGAAACCGAGAACAAGGCGCGCCTGCGCCAGATCGTCTTCGAGAACGGCGGCGATGTCGTCGAGAGCGACGCCAGCCGGGAGGATGCCCGGGACTTCATTCGGCAGGTCGAGAACATGAGCTGGACCGATGCGACCGCCCACATGGTGGCGGCCAGCGTGGAATTCCAGGATCGCTATCGCGAGATCGTCAAAACGGTGCCCGAGGCGATGAAGCCGATCGTCAACGACATGATCGAACACGAGAATCTGATCATTGCGGCCATGAGACTCGCGTCCGAAGGCGAGGACGAAAAGGCCATCGAGCTGGTGTCCGGCCAGTTGACGATGCCGCTCAGCAAGCCGGCGGGGTAACGCTCCTCCGAACCCTCGGGTGGTGCAGCGTAACGGGTATCCAACGACCAATATGCGCAGCAGACCATTCAGACGCATCCGGTCGAAATGAGCATCATGGTCAGGGAAAACGCAGCAGCGGACATCGTTCGCACCGCGCCTAAATGCCGACTACTAGAGCCTGTCACAGTTAGATGGAAACGGCTGAGATCGGTTTATCGGCTCGCCGGATAGGAGAGGACCTGAAGGCGATGTGGTGCATCGGCGAAGGGCCACGACGCCGCCGACGAGCCAAGATGCGGGATTGCTCATGCACCTCGCGTGTAACGGATACAAGCGGGGCCGGCGAGCAAAAGAGAGGCTACGAATTGTGAGAATCACGGCCTTTCCGCTTTTTTCTATTTAATCTTATTTCAATGCTGATCGAGTGATACATTTGGGTGAATAAATAAACTGAAACTTCGTGATAAATGCGTAATGCCCATATCTCTAAGCATCTATCCGGATCTCAATCTCACGGTTGGCAAGTACACTGGACACATCGAAAATCGAGAGTTCATTGACTTCTATTCGCAGCTATACAGCCGAAAAGACGTACCGGTGGATTTTAATGAATTGGTCGACTTAAGAAGCGTCACGAACCTCGAAGTTAATCTGGATTCGTTCCGGCAGGTATCTGAGATGACGAGAGAGTTCTACGGGTCGACAACGACACGCACAGCTATTTTGGCTGATCAAGACATGAATAGCGTACTGGCTGATCTATATGATGCCGTCTCAGCGGTAGACGAAGTTGAACAGGTTGCAATTTTCAAAGGCCCGCTACTCGCTCTCAGATGGTTGGGCGTCTCCCGCTCTCGAATCGAGCAGTTCGAGGACATTTTCTAAGCTGAACGGATTAGAGCCTGTCACGGTTAGATGGAAACGGCTGAGATCGGTTTATCGGCTCGCCGGACAGGAGAGAATCTGAAGGCCATCGACCTGGTGTCCGGCCAGTTGATGCTGCCGCTCACAAGGCCAGCGTGGAATTCCAGGATCGTTATCGCGAGATCGTCGAAATGGCGCCCGAAGCGATGAAGCTGATCGTCAACGACATGATCGAACACGAGGACCTGATCATCGCCGCCATGAAACTCGCGTCCGAAGGCGAAGACGACAAGGCCATCGACCTGGTGTCCGGCCAGTTGACGAAGCCGCTCACAAGGCCTGCGGCGGGGTAACCCCTTTTTCGAACGGTCTGATTGGGTTGCAGACCCGGACGTCTCGCCGGCTAGTGGCGGCAGTCTGCTTTCAGCCGAGGCTGTTGAAAAACTCTGATTTATGCGCCTAGCTAGAAATTTCTTGCTCACTGAGCGCCGTTGTCCACGCTCAATACGAAGGGACCGGTTGGAATCAGAGAACCGCCCTACTGACGGAGCCTAGAGGGCCACAGATACCCTCCGATTCGACTTGTTTCTCGCAGAATCAAAACAGCCATTTTTCAATGAGTGCCGCCGAGCGAGTTTTTCAACAGCCTCAGCCAAGTTCCGAAGTCCCCCGAGGTAAGAATTCGCCTCCATAGATATTGGTCTTCAGCCAAGATATTCGTGGCACCGTGTCTTCGGAATCAGGCATTTCGATCCGGTGTCGATAAAAACGAACGCGCACAACGATTGACTTAGATCAACGTTCGCTCGGTGCAGAACGTTACAATGTCGCTTCGTGGGTATTCTAGCCAAAGAATGGAATGCCATGCGGGTTCTGGACGCAACGACGACACGCATACTCTCCGGGATCGCCGTTTTCACGGCGGTCATGCTTGCGGCGGCCGCATTCGGCCAGGTCGCGCATGCCGATCAGGGTCATGCGCATGGTGACGACGACGATGACCGCGTGAACATGATGCGGCAGATGATGGATGTGCACCGCGATCACGAGCACGGTCATGATTTTAAGGCACTCGACGGTATGACGCCAGAACGCATGCGCGAGGTGATGACAGCGATGACCGACATCGGCATCGCCGTGCCGCCGATGAGCAGTCAGCGTGGCCGAACGCTGTTCGTCAACCGCGGTTGCGTGGCTTGCCATCAGGTCAACGGCGTCGGCGGTACCATCGGCCCCTCGCTCAATGCCGAGGACATGCCATCGCCGATGAACGCATTCGAATTCGCCGCGCGTATGTGGCGGGGTGCCCCGGCAATGATCGAACTTCAGGAAGATTTGATGGGACAGACGATCATGCTCACGGGGCAGGAGCTCGCCGACATCGTTTCCTTCGCGCACGACGCGGAGGAACAGGCAAGACTGACCGATAGCCAGGTTCCCGACAGGTTCCGGGCGTTGATCGGCGACTAACCGAGTGTCACCAACCAGGAGATTTCAAGTGCGTATTTTTGCCGTCATGATGTTCCTCGCCTTGTTGGCGATCACGATCCCCAATGGCAATGCCGCCGCCTCGTTTCATGGCGACGAAATGTTAATGCTCTTCAGCGCCGATACGGAAGACGGTCAGATCGCCCAGTCCGAAATGGACAGCACTCACGACATGGATGGCGGCGAAAGCTCGACGATGCCGATGGAGGGCATGACGATGGGCGGCCTGATGCGCCCGGACATGGCCCCGCCTGCCGGCGTAATGGGCGGCATGGCCCCGTCCGAGGACCGTTTCATGGGCTCGCTGAGCTACATGCGTATGTTGATGGGCGGCAACCGCGACGGCACCGACGACGTCAGTGCCGCCGACGTGCTCGCCGACTTTCCGGTCACACCGCTCAACATGCAGATGGGCATGTTGATGGCGTCCGGCATGTACGGCGTCACCGAAGATTTCTCGGTCATGGCGATGGTGCCGTACCTCTGGCTGGAAATGGACCATACCAATCGCAACGGCGTCGACTTCAAGACGCGTGCCGAAGGTGTCGGCGACATTGTCTTTTCGAGCGCTTACGATCTCTACGAGGGCGACGTCAATTCGCTGCAGGTATTGGCCGGCTTCAGTTTGCCGACCGGCTCGATCAACCAGCGCGACGACACCCCGGCCGGCAACGATCAGGTCTTGCCCTATCCGATGCAACTCGGATCGGGCACCGTCGACGCGATGCCGGCGCTACACTACGCCGGTTTCGCATCCGGCTGGTCCTGGGGGGCGCATCTCGGCGCCCGGCTCCGGCTCGGCCGCAACAGCCAGGACTATTCGCTCGGCGACAGATACGATGCCGGCGTGTGGGGGTCGAGATTGTGGAGCGACTCGCTGAGTACGTCTCTCATGCTCTCTGCCGAAACCATCGGCGACATCGACGGTCAGGACTCCCGCCTGAACGCCGCGACCGTACCGACCGCAGATCCGGATCTCCGCGCCGGAACGTTCGTCATGCTGGCGCTCGGCGTCAATTACATCGTGCAGGACGGGCCGCTCTCAGGCGTTCGCTTCGGTCTTGAGGGGCAACTGCCGGTTCACCAGAATCTGGACGGGCCGCAGTTAGAGCGCGATTACGCATTCAGCTTCTCTGTGGGGCGGGCCTTCTAGAAAACGATCATCTGGGCACCTTCATTACCATGACTGATTGTCCGAAATGGGTCTTGGTCGTGTGAAAACGTTTTGGCTGGGCGGTGAGTTGTCTGGCGGACCGTGATCGACGGCTGATTGATTGGGATAATGCGATATCGGCGCGAGCGGGCTGAATATTTGGTCCGTTAACGGTCTGAGCGGTGGTTTTTCGGCCTTGGGCAGGCGCAGTGGGGCCTATCAGGCCCTCATGGCCCGGATCAGTGGGCCGGTGCCGAGGATGTTGATGACCCGGGTCAGATTGTAGGCGAGCACGTGGAGCGCCATTTCGGTGCGCACGTTCTTGAGCCGTTTCATCAGGAAGTGGGTTGCGCCCATGCGGGCCTTGATGGTGCCGAAGGGATGCTCGACGGTCTCGCGCCGTCTTCGCATCGCGTCCGGGTCTCGGTCGAGCCGGTGCTGAACGGCATCGACCAGGTGTTCGTGCTGCCAGCGCGTGATGCGGCGCTCGCGGCCCGTGGTGCAACGCTGCTTGATGGCGCAACTCAAGCAGGCGTTCGACCAGTAACGCCTCAGCGTGAGCCCCTTCTCCTCGTTGGTGTAGCGATAGGTGAGGCGCTCGCCGGCGGGACAGACATAGACATCGTCATCAGAGACGTAGCGGAAGTCCTGTTTCACGAAGCGTCCCTTGGAACGGCTGCCCGATGTCATCGGCTTGGGCAGAGTCACGGTGATACCCGCCTCGTGGCAGGCCAATATCTCCTCGCTGGAGAAGTAACCCCGGTCGGCAACCACATCTAATGTGTCGGCCCCAAGGGCGGCTTTCGTCCGCGCCGCCATACGCGCCAGTTGTGCCCGGTCGGAGCCCGCAGTCGTCACATCATGATCGACGATCAGGTGATGCTCGGTATCGACCGAGGCTTGGACGTTGTAGCCGACCACACCTGAGCCCCGGCCACTGGTCGCCATGGAGCGCGCATCCGGATCGGTCAGCGAGATCTGCTTGTCCGGCGCGGCAAACATGCGTTCCTCAAGGCCCCGCAGGCGCTGCATCTCGCTCTTCAGCCTGGCGATCTTTTCCGTCAGGCGGGCAACCTTACCCTCCATCGCCTCCGACGGTTCCTGGCGGTCGGCGCTGTCCAACTGGTGCAGATACCTGGCTACGCTTTCTTCTATCTGCGCCATGCGCCGCTGCATCTTGGCCCGCGTGTAGTTGCGGTCGCGGTTGTTGACCGCCTTGAACTTCGAGCCGTCGATGGCGACGCTCGCCGAGGCCAGCAGCCCGACCGTGCGGCACAGTTCCACGAACCGGGCGCAGACCTTGCGGATCGCCGGACCGTTGTCCCGGCGGAAGTCGGCGATCGTCTTGTGATCGGGAGCCAGCCGGCCCGTCAGCCACATGACCTCCACGTTGCGGCCCGCCTCGCGCTCCAGCCGGCGGCTCGACTGCACCCGGTTCAGGTAACCGTAGATGTAGAGCTTCAACAGTCCCGACGGATGATAGCCAGGCCGCCCCGTCGAGCGCGGATCGACCCGCTCGAACCCCAGACTCCGAAGATCAAGCTCATCGACAAAGATATCGACAACCCGGACCGGATTGTCCTCGCCGACGAAGTCGTCCAGGCATTCCGGCAGAAAGCTCGCCTGATCACGCGACACACCTTCAACAAACCGCTTCATCAAAACCTCACTGAGTTCGTCAGCGAGATTCTAGCAGACATCACGAAAGCAAATCGTTTTTACACAGCCAGGGTCAGAAGCCGACAGTTCCGTAGAACGGGCCGCGCGTCTGCTCTTCGGCGCAAAGCGGGCAGTTGAATTTATTTGACAAATAAGGAATTATATCCTATATTAATTTTTGCTATTTTGCCATGGTGAATATGTGAAAGACCTCCCCCGTCACGGCCGGACATGATCCGGCCATCCACGATACGATGGTGCAAAAGGCGTGGATGCCCGTGACAAGCACGGGCATGACGACGAGGAAAATGTTTAGAAAAGTGAAGCACCCGGGGGTGCACCAGCAAAAATAGTCAAAACTAAACAAAACGCCGAATTCGCCAATGAATTCAATGTCCCGGTTTTCACAAAAAGTAAGCGGAAGATAAACGAAAAATAAGCGGAAACTGAACACGCTGACCTGCACGTCTTGGCTGGGTCGAAAATACACGAAAATGACCATTTATGACCCTCTTTTCGGACCATGTTTCGTTAAAAATCAACGGATTACGAAAATAGCGATGAGAACAAATAACCAAAATGACCATCCGTTTGGATTCAAGGGGTTAAGGAGTCGCGGCCACGAAAAAGCCCCGCCGAAGCGGGGCTTTTGAAAATGCTGGGGCTATCCAAAACTTTTGGGCCGCGCGCCGAGCCTCCCGCAAAACAATCGGCGCCATTCCCTCGGCGCGCGGTTCGGCTCGGAAAAGAACCTAGTTCTTTTCCTTATCGACCAATTTGTTGGCCCCGATCCACGGCATCATGGCGCGCAGGCGTTCGCCGACTTCCTCAACGTCGTGTTCGGCCCAGACGCGGCGCGTCGCCTTGAACGACGGCATGCCGGCCTTGCATTCCGACATCCAGTCGCGCACGAAGCGGCCCTTCTGGATATCGTCGAGAACGCGCTTCATCTCGGCCTTGGTCTCGTCGGTGACGATCCGGGGACCGGTCGCGTAGTCGCCGTATTCGGCGGTGTTGGAGATCGAGTAGCGCATGTTCGCCATGCCGCCCTCGTACATCAGGTCGACGATCAGCTTGACCTCGTGCAGGCACTCGAAATAGGCCATTTCCGGCGCGTAGCCGGCCTCGACCAGGGTTTCGTAACCGGCCGCGATGAGGTGCGTCAAACCGCCGCAGAGCACGACCTGCTCGCCGAACAGGTCGGTTTCGCATTCCTCGCGGAAGGTCGTCTCGATGATACCCGAGCGGCCGCCGCCGACGGCCGAAGCGTACGCCAGGCCGACGTCGTGGGCATTGCCCGAGGCGTCCTGATGGACCGCGATCAGGCACGGCACGCCGCCGCCCTTGACGTATTCCGACCGCACGGTATGGCCCGGTCCCTTCGGCGCGATCATGAACACGTCGATGTCGGCGCGCGGCTCGATCAGGCGGAAGTGGATGTTGAGGCCGTGCGCGAAGCAGAGCGCCGCGCCGGCGTTCATGTTGTCGTGCAGTTCGGCATTGTAGAGATCGGCCTGGCCCTCGTCGGGTGTCAGCATCATGACGACGTCGGCCCACGCGGCGGCTTCCGCCGGGGTCATGCACTTGAGGCCCTCGCCCTCGGCCTTCTTGCGGCTCGCGGACGTCCCGCGCAGGCCGATGCAGACCTCCTTGACGCCCGAGTCGCGAAGGTTGAGCGCATGGGCATGGCCCTGGCTTCCGTAACCGATGATGGCGACCTTTTTCGCCTTGATCAGGTTCACGTCGGCATCACGATCGTAATAAACGCGCATCTCGAAACTTCCTTTATCTCTCTCAGTCAAATCCGTTGCGCCGCCACCTTGTATCCGGGGCAGCCGCGATGAGGGGGTTTTAGAGGGCCGACGAGCCGCGCGCAATGGCGACGACGCCGGTCCGCGATACGTCGGCGAGGCCGAGGGTCTTCATCAGGTCGACGAAGGCGTCGATCTTGCCGGAGTTGCCGACGATCTCGAAAACGAACGAGTCGTTGGTGCTGTCGACCGCACGAGCGCGGAAAATATCGGCGATGCGGAGCGCCTCGACCCGGTTGTTGCCCTTGCCGCGCACCTTGACCAGCGCCAGTTCGCGCTCGACATGCGGGCCGTCCATGGTCAGGTCCGCAACCTTGTGAACCGGCACAAGGCGGGTCAGCTGGGCCTTGATCTGTTCGATGATCATCGGCACGCCGGACGTCACGATGGTGATGCGCGACAGGTTCTGGTCGATGTTGACCTCGGACACCGTCAGGCTCTCGATGTTGTAGCCGCGCCCGGAAAACAGGCCGACGACGCGGGCCAGCACGCCCGGTTCGTTGTCGACCAGCACACTGATCGTGTGGCGGTTGATGGTCTCGTCCTTGGTCTTGGCGTCGGCGGTGGCTTTGGCGTTCACGGGGGTTCTCCTTGCGGACGGGAGGCAGGACTCAGACGAGCACCATGCCCTCTTCCGACACCGGTTTACCGGCCCGATCGTTGGGGCCGAGCAGCATTTCGTTGTGCGCCGCGCCCGACGGAATCATCGGGAAGCAGTTTTCCGCCTGGTCGACGCAGATATCGGCGATCACCGCCTTGTCGACGGCGAGCATTTCCTTGATCACGTCGTCGAGCTCGCTCTGGTCGGTGGCGCGCAGGCCGACGGCGTTGAAGCTCTCGGCCAGCTTCACGAAGTCGGGCAGCGAGTCCATGTAGCTCTCGGAATAGCGCCCGCCGTGCAGCAGCTCCTGCCACTGGCGCACCATGCCCATGTACTGGTTGTTGAGGATGAAGACCTTCACCGGCAGGCGGTATTGCGCGATGGTCGACATTTCCTGAATGTTCATCAGGATCGACGCCTCGCCGGCGATATCGACGACCAGCGCGTCCGGGTGCGCGACCTGCACGCCCATCGCCGCGGGCAGGCCGTAGCCCATGGTGCCGAGGCCGCCGGAGGTCATCCAGTGGTTCGGCTTGTCGAAGTGGAAGTACTGCGCCGCCCACATCTGGTGCTGGCCGACCTCGGTGGTGATGAACACGTCTTTCTTGCCGCGGCTCAGGGCATAGAGCCGCTCGATGGCGTGCTGCGGCTTGATGATGGATTTGTCCGACTTGTCGTAGGCCAGGCAGTTGCGCCCGCGCCACTTGTCGATCTGCTTCCACCAGACGCCGAGCGCCTTCTTGTCGGTCTTGACCTTGTCGGCCTTCATGCGGCGCAGGATATCGCCGAGCACGCTGGCGACGTCGCCGATGATCGGCAAGTCGACCGGCACGTTCTTGTTGATCGACGAGGGGTCGATATCGATGTGGATTTTCTTGGCCTTGGGGGCGAAGGCGTCAAGCCGGCCGGTGATGCGGTCGTCGAACCGCGAGCCCACGGCGACGATCAGGTCCGCATCGTGCATCGCGAGATTGGCTTCGTAAGTGCCGTGCATGCCGAGCATGCCGACGAACTGCTTGTCCGAGGCCGGGAACGCGCCCAGCCCCATCAGCGTCAGGGTGCAGGGAAATCCGGTCGTGTGGGTGAACTCGGCCAGCAATTTGGAGGCGCGCGGCCCGGAATTGATGACGCCGCCGCCGGCATAGATGATCGGCTTCTTGGCATTCGCGATCATCTGCACGGCGTGGCCGATCGCCGTCTGTTCGGCCTTAACGCGCGGGCTGTAATGCTTCGGCTTGACCGTTTCGGGGCCGACATAATTGCCCATGGCCATGGCCACGTCTTTCGGCAGATCGATCAGCACCGGACCGGGCCGGCCGCTTTTGGCGACGTAGAACGCTTCGTGCACCACCCGGGCGAGGTCGTTGACGTCCTTCACAAGGTAATTGTGCTTGGTACAGGGCCGGGTAATGCCGGTGGTGTCGCACTCCTGGAACGCATCGTTGCCGATCAGGTGCGTCGGCACCTGGCCGGAAATGCAGACCAGCGGGATCGAATCCATCATCGCGTCGGTCAGGCCGGTTACGGCGTTCGTCGCGCCGGGACCGGAGGTCACCAGCACGCAGCCGACCTTGCCGGTCGAGCGTGCGTAACCTTCCGCCGCATGCACGGCGCCGCCTTCCTGACGGACGAGGATGTGGCGCAGGCTGTTGACGTTGAACATGGCGTCATAGAGCGGCAGGACGGCGCCGCCGGGATAGCCGAAAATCGTGTCGACGCCCTGGTCGGCAAGCGCCCGGAGAACGATCTCGGAGCCATTCATCTGGTTTTTCGCCGGTTTAGCCTGCGCCGGTTTCTGCCGGCGTGGCGCGCGCGTCTTCGTCGTTTTCGTCGCCATGGTCTTTCCTCGAATGCCTGCGTCGAAGCTCAAAATAAACCACGGCCAGCACCGTGCTGCGCCGGCCGTTCGGTCAATCCGCGAAATTGTCACCGATTTCTGCCCGGTGGACGCGGCAACCTAATCGGTCAGGCCTGCCCGGTCAACCGAAACTGACGAATAAATGAAAAGAATTCGTCACATGATCTTTCTGAATATTGCGTAGAAAGCGTTTTTTCCGCATTTAACTGATGTCTGAACCAGGTTGTTTGGCGCTTGGCGTAGTTTCGGCTGGCCTGTTGGGCTGCGGCGACCGCATCCTTCAGCGTCCTCTCACCTGCGAGATACCCCGCCAGTTCCCGTACCCCGACCGCCTTCATGGCCGGCAGCGCCGGGTCCAGGCCCAGCGCCATGAGGCCGCGAACCTCCTCCAAGGCGCCGTCTTCGACCATCGCTTCGAAACGGGCGTCGATAGCCGCGTACAGTGTCTCCCGGGGCGGCGCGACGACGGCGATACGATAGGCCACGCCCTCGAGCGCAGGCTTGTTACCGTCGGCAAGCCACGCACCGAGCGGGCGGCCGGTAGCGGCATGAACCTCCATGGCCCGGGTCAGGCGCTGACGGTCGTTGTCGGTCAACCGGCCGGCGGTGTCCGGGTCGACGTCCGCCAGGGCCTGCCGGAACGCCGTGCCGCCGAGCACGTCGAATTGCCGGGCGACGGTCTCGCGAACCCGATCCGGTACCGGGGGCACCGGCGCGAGTCCCTCGATCAGTGCTTTCAGATAGAGGCCCGTGCCGCCGACGACGATCGGCAATCGCCCGGCTCGTCGCGCCTCGCCGATGGCCGCCACGGCGCGGTCCAGCCAGTCGCCGACGGAGCATCCGCCGGCCGCAGCGATATCGCCGTAGAGTCGATGCGGTGCCCGCGCCTCATCCGCAGCGGACGGCCGCGCCGTCACGATCCGAAGTTCCCGGTAAACCTGCATGCTGTCGGCATTGACGATCATGCCATCGAACGCCTCGGCGGCGGCCAACGCGAAACCGGACTTGCCGCTGGCCGTGGGGCCGGCAATCACCAGCACCGGCGTTTCCTGGCTTGAGGTTGTCATATCGACGCAGTACCAAGCGGCATGATGTTAACCGTTACCCTCGTCGCGCCGGAAGGCGCCCTCGATGCGGCCATTGTCGCCGAGACGGCAGGCCGCCTCAATGCCGCCGGTGGCGAGGCGGGGAGCGCCGTCTGGCTGTCGCCCGGCCGCGCCGCCGAGTTCACGGTTCTGGATCTGCCAGAGCCCGACACGCGGGCCACGGTCGAAGCCGCGCTTCGGGACGCCGCCGTGGACCGTTGCGTGCTGCCCGCTGAGGGCCGGCGCAAGCGCCTGCTGATCGCCGACATGGATTCGACCATTCTGGTCAATGAAACCCTGGATGAAATCTCGGCCGAAGCCGGATTCGGAGAGATTGTCGCCGACATCACCGCCCGCAGCATGCGAGGCGAGCTCAATTTCGAGGACAGCCTGCGCGAACGGGTCGCACTGCTCGCCGGCAGGGATGCCGCGATCATCGACACGGTTCTTGACCGTATTTCACTCAACCCCGGCGCCGCGGCATTCGTCGCCACGATGCGCGCCCACGGCGCAGTCACCGCGCTGATTTCCGGCGGGTTCACCATGTTCACGGACAAGGTCAGCGACTGGCTCGGCTTTCACGTTTCGAAAGCAAACGACTTCGAGATCGACGACGGAAAACTGACGGGCCGTCTCGTCGGCGGCATCGTCGGCCGCGAGACAAAGCTGGAATGGCTGACGTCGCTCGGTAGCGAGCACGGGATTCCGGCGCATGATGCGCTGACCATCGGTGACGGCGCCAACGATCTCGCCATGATTACCGCCGCCGGCCTCGGCATCGCCTATCACGGCAAACCGATCCTTCGCGAAGCCGCCGATGCGCGTATCGATCACACGGACCTCAGGACCGCACTCTACTACCAGGGCTACTCGGACGACGAGATCGTTGAATCCTAATCCCGGAAACAGTTCGGGCGGAGCCTTGCGGCTCCGCCCGACCGGGACAACCTCCCTGGGAAACGAGAGTGTTTGTCCCGAATATCCGTGCTTCTAACCGAAGCTGACAGTCACGAAGCGGGGGCCTGACTGACCTTCTATCAGCATCAGGATGACCTTCCGACCAGCCTCCTTGGCTTCTTCGATCAGCGTTTCGATCTCAGCCGGCGAAGATACTTCGGAGCGGCTGACCTCAACGATCAGATCGCCCGGCATGATGCCTTTTTCGGCGGCCGGACCCCCATCTTCCACCGCGGTAACAATCACGCCCTTGGCGTCTTCGTCAAGATCGAACAAGCTCCGAACTTCGTCATTGAGCGGCGAAGCCGTAAGGCCGATACCGCCGATCTTTTTCTCGCCGCCGCCGACGCCGCCACCGTCTTCCGTCGCGGCCGCCAGTTCGGCTTCATCAGGCAGCTCGCCGATGGTAACCGTTGCATTGGCTTTCTCGCCGTCGCGCCAAACCGTGACGTTCACTTCCTTGCCCACGGCGGTGTCGGCAACAACCCGGGGAAGTTCGCGCATTTCCTCAATCTTCTCGCCATCAAACTCGATGATGACATCGCCGACCTTGAGATCGCTCGCACCGGCCGGACCATCGCTGACAATGTTGGCGATCAACGCGCCATGAGCCTCGTCCATGCCGAGCGTGCCGGCAATCTCGTCGGAAACCTGCTGGATGTGCACGCCGAGCCATCCGCGACGGACCTGACCGTGCTCGACCAGCTGATCGATGACGTTCTTGGCGACCCGCGACGGGATCGCAAAACCGATCCCGACGCTACCGCCCGATGGCGAGAAGATCGCGGTGTTGATGCCGATAACTTCGCCGTCGATATTGAACATCGGTCCGCCGGAATTGCCCCGGTTGATCGATGCATCGGTCTGAATGAAATCGTCGTAAGGACCGGAATTGATGTCGCGTCCACGGGCCGAAATGATGCCGGCGGTCACCGTGCCGCCGAGACCGAACGGATTGCCGATCGCGATCACCCAGTCACCGACGCGGGAAGCCGAAGAATCGCCGAATTCGACGAACGGCAGCGGTTCTTCCGGTTCGACCTTGAGAACCGCTATATCGGTCCGCGGATCGCGACCTATCAGTTCGGCGAGCAACCGGCGGTCGTCATGCAGAATGACGGTCACCTCGTCGGCGCCCTCGATGACATGGTTGTTGGTTACGATATAGCCATCGGCGGACACGATGAACCCGGAGCCGAGCGAGGTCGCGTGACGTTCGCGCTGTTGCGGCTGCTGACGTTCGAAGAACTCGCGGAAGAAATCCTCGAACGGCGAACCCGGCGGCAATTGGGGAAATGCCGGGACGTCGCGCCCCTGAACAACCGTCGTGGTCGAAATGTTCACTACCTTGGGCAACAAGTCCTCGGCCAGATCGGCGAACGATTCCGGCGCCGAGCGGGCGTGGGCCGCTGCACTTTGAAGGACCATCGCGGCAAGAAGGGTCGCGGCGATCAGAATACCGGCGAGTCCGCGGTTGGAGAATGCTTGTCGAATTTGCGGTACCGTTGCCGCGTGCTGATGAGGGTTCAATGTCTTCACGTCTCAGTCTCCTGATTATCCTTGAACCGGCGCCGGCCGACACTCATCGACCGTTGCCTAATAGATAGTCGGCAATCTCAGATTTCAATATGGCCAAAACATGGCCCCGGTTCGGCCAATTCGTGACATTTTACGGTCCGCGTCGAACTATCCGCGGATCAGCCACACGATCACGACGCCAGCAGCGGCCATGCCGAGACCGATCACCCTGAGGTGGCTGATCGGCTGTGCCAGCACCTGCAGCAGCATCTTTTTCATGCCGTCCGGAAAGAGCGCGTAAGCCGCCCCCTCAATCATGATGGCGAGACCCAAGGCCACAACAAGATCGCTCGCACCGACCGACACGTGCGGGCTCCGACGCGTTACTCGGATTGTTTCGGCGGCGCCTGATTGAAGTAGCGGAAAAACTCCGAATCGGGCTTCAGCACGAGTGTCGTACCTTTGCCGAGGGACTTCTCGTAGGCTTCCATGGACCGATAGAACTCGAAGAATTCCGGATCCTTGCCGAACGCATCGGACAACACCTTGTTACGCTGACCTTCACCCTGACCCTTGAGAATCTCGGCTTCCCGCTGTGCTTCGGCGATGATCACCGTACGTTCGCGGTCGGCCGTGGCTTCGATCTTGAGCTTGAGCTCCTCGCCCTCTGCGCGAAGTTGCGCCGCCTGCGCCACACGATCCGATCGCATGCGATTGTAAACCGATTGCGATGTCGCTTCCGGCAGGTCGGTGCGGCCGATGCGGACGTCGACGACCTCGACGCCGAATTCCGGCGCCTGCGCTTTGAGCGTGCTGGTAATGCTTTCCATAACCTCGGCACGGACACTGGTCAGCATGTCGCCAAGCAACACCTTGGCGACCTCGGCGCGAACGGTCGAATTCAACCGGTTGCCGAAAACCTGACGGAAGTTCGCGTCTGTCTGCGCCTTCTTACGGAACTCGAGCGGGTCGACGATCTTGTAACGCAGGAAGGAATCCACATTGATACGTTTCTGGTCCTTCAGCGTGACTTCCTGGGCTGGCGGATCGAGATCAAGAATCCGACGGTCGTAGTATTCGACATTCTGGATGAACGGCACCTTCACGTTCAGGCCTGGCTCCTGAATGACCCTGACCGGGTTACCGAATTGCAGCACCATCGCCTGCGCTGCCTGGTGAACGGTGAACAACGCACTATTGGCGACGAAGCCGGTGACGGCAATGATGATGCCGAGAACGGCGAGTTTACCGCGGCTCATTGGCTGCCTCCCTTGCGCAATTCGTTGAGTGGCAGATAAGGCACCACGCCAGAACCGCCCTCATCCGTATCGATGATGATTTTCTCGGATTCGCTCATGATCTGCTGCATCCGTTCGAGGAAAAGCCGACGCGTGGTGACGTCCTTCGCCGTGACGTAGGTGTTGTAGACGGAGAGGAAGCGCTCGGCCTCACCCTCGGCTTCCTTGATGATCCGTTCCTTGTAGGCGGTCGCGTCCTGAATGATACGCTGTGCCTGACCCTTGGCCCGGGGAACGATATCGTTGCGGTACTTCACCGCTTCGTTCTGAAGCCGTTCCTGGTCTTGCTTGGCGCGCTGTACGTCATTGAAGGCGTCGATGACCTCGGCCGGCGGGTCGACCTTGTCCTGCTTGACGTCGTTGATGGCGACGCCGGAACTGTAGTAGTCGAGAATCTGCTGCAGCAACTCCTGGGTCCGATCCTCAACCTGCTGGCGCTGATTGGTCAACGCCGATTCAAGCGGCGTCTGACCGACGATCTCACGGATGGCGCTCTCGGCCGCCAATTTGATGGTCGTCTGCGGGTCGCGGATGTTGAACAGGTAATCCGCCGCATTCTTGATCTGCCACTGCACGATGAAATCGATATCGATGATGTTCTGATCCGACGTCAGCATCAGGCTTTCCTGTTTGACGTCGCGGACGGAACGCCCGGAATCGCTACCGCGGAAACCGATCTCGATCGAATTGACCTTCTGCGTATTGAGCACGATCGCTTCGCCGACGGGCCCCGGAAACCAGTAGTTCAGACCGGGGCTGGTCAGCTTGACGAACTCGCCGAACATCAGCTCGACGCCCTGCTCGCCCGGTTGAACGCGATAGAATCCCGTGCCGAGCCAGATCAGGACGGCTGCGACGATAACGAGGATGAAACCGCGCGGACCACCGCCGCCACTGGGCATGAAGTCCTTGAATTTTTCCTGACTGCGCCGAAGCATTTCCTCAATGTCGGGCGGCTGACCGCCGCCGCCACCGCCGCCTCCGGGCCGCGGATTACCCCAAGGACCCTGACCGCCGCCGTTTCCGCCGCCGCCCCAAGGTCCGCCTCCTTGCGATTTCCAAGGCATGAATTGTTCCCGTCTGCTCGCCTGTCCAGTGAGGCCACGCGCATCGCAGCCCCTTGCAATTCTTGATCCGCCGCCCCATTCGTTCTACAGGCTCTCGGTCGATCCAACGACCGACCCATCGAACCTCTCAACGGGCGACACGAAACCGTGCGTTCGAAATATCGGCACACAGCGCGGAGTTTGCAAGTATGGTGGACGTAACTGAGCAAAACATTCTGGATGCTCTCACAAACGTGACAGACCCGGAAAGCGGCGAAAACGTCGTCGCCCGGGACATGGTCAAGGGCCTGCAGGTCAAGGATGGCCATGTCGCATTCGCCATCGAGGTCGACCCGGCGAAGGGTGCGGAGATGGAACCGCTGCGCAAGGAAGCCGAAAAAACCGTTCACGACCTGCCGGGCGTGCTGACGGCAACCGTGGTGTTGACCGCCGAAAAACCGGCCGGCGGCGGTAACGGCAGCGGCCAGGGCCACACGCACGGTCACAACCATGACCACGGGCATGACCACGGACATGACCGTGGGCCGCAACAGGCGCAAATGCCCGGCGCCAGCGACGGCCGCGATCTGCTGCCGGGCGTGTCTGCCCTGATTGCCGTGGCCTCGGGCAAGGGCGGTGTCGGCAAGTCGACGACCGCGGTCAATCTGGCGCTCGGCCTCAAACGTCAGGGTTTGCAGGTCGGTATTCTGGATGCCGACATATACGGACCGTCGCTACCGCGCATGATGGGTATTACCGGCAAGCCCGGCTCGCCCGACGGCAAGCGCATCGATCCGATGGAGAACCATGGCGTTAAGGTCATGTCGATGGGCTTCCTCGTCGAGGAAGACACACCGATGATCTGGCGCGGCCCGATGGTGCAGTCGGCACTCGAGCAGATGATGCGCGACGTCAACTGGGGCAACCTCGATGTACTGATCATCGACATGCCGCCGGGCACCGGCGACGCGCAACTCACCATGGCGCAACGGGTGCCGTTGACCGGCGCGGTGATCGTCTCGACGCCCCAGGACATTGCGCTCCTTGATGCGCGCAAGGGTCTCAACATGTTCCGCAAGGTGAATGTGCCGGTTTTCGGCATCATCGAAAACATGAGCTATTTCGCCTGTCCGAAATGCGGCGAACGCACGGAAATCTTCGGCCACGGCGGCGCACGGGAGACGGCGGAAAAAATGGGCACGGATTTCCTCGGCGAGTTTCCGCTGCACATCGACATCCGTACCAACGCGGACGCCGGCACGCCGATCGTCATTGCGAAACCCGATGGCGAACACGCCGCCGCCTATTGCGATGCTGCGGCGCTGCTCTGGGAGCGGGCCGAGACGGAGATCAACCGGGCCAAGGGCACCGCGCCAAAGATCGTGATGGAATGAGATTTCCCGCGCGCAACGGGAATGGCTAACGAGGCATTGCGCGCAGCGCTTGCAAACAACGGATTCATGCCACTTGGTTATGCCGCTCTCTTCCGCAACAGGCGCGCGAGGCGCGCCTCATGCTTCATCGAGCTCAGCATGAGGACGGTGTTGAGATCTTCGCCCTGAGCCTGACGACGGGTGAAATCACGGCCCGGCACCGGCGGCGGCCTTTCTGATCCGGCCTTCGGCGGCGAGTTTGCTCTCGCGCCGCGCGATGTAAAGCGTGCTGGCGACGATGATCGCGGCCCCGGCAATGGTGAAATTGTCGGGGACTTCCTGGAAAAAAATGTAGGCGCCGACAGCGACAAAGACGAGCCGCGTATATTGTATCGGCACCAGAATCGCGGGCTCACCCACGGCATACGCGCGAATATCCGAGTAACCGCGCACCAATCCGAACACGGCGACGCCAAAAAGCAACGCCCAGGCCGCAGGGCCGGGCGTCACCCACGACGCGACCGTGAACGGCGCCGTCGCAATCAGCGCCAATGTCATCGCATAGACCATCATGGTTTCGGGCGGGTCGGATTTCGACAGGTGCTTGCCGATCAGCAGAACGAAGGCGAAGCAGAGCGAACTGCCGACAGGAATCAACAGCAACAGATCGAAGGCCTCGGCCGTCGGCCGCAGCACAACAACGACACCGACGAACCCGGCAGCCATGGCGAGCGCCCGGCGCCAGCCGACTTTCTCACCGAAGATCGGGATCGAGAACACGGTGACCCAGAGCGGCGCAGTAAAAAACAGCACCGTCGCCGTCGCCATCGGCAAGTGAACCAGCGAGTAATAACCGAAATAGAGCGCGCCGATTGTCAGGGTGCCGCGCAACACATGCCAAGGCCACCGCTCGTTCCAGACAGGACCGGACTTGCGAATCATGACCATCCCAGCGAACACGGCGAGACCGATAGCGCAGCGGATGGTGACGATCTCGACGACCGGAACGACGCCGCCCAGCGCGCGGACGCAGAGCGACATGCCCGTCGCACCGAATACGGCGGTCGTGATCCACAGCATGCCGATCTGGTTATTGGTCAAGGTTTGGGTCCGGACCCTTTATTGTCATCCATTCTGCGCCGCCGGTTTGCCCTACGAACAGGCGGGAAGGCGCAGGAAATATACCCTATTTTCAAGCCTTTCCAACGCATTCGCAGGACAACCCGGCAACGCCCGGAGGGTTTGGCCGGGCCGGTCCGCCTGCCGCAGAGGAAATGCTCGAATATGCTTCGGCATGTCCTTGCGCTTTCCTCTTTGCATCCGAACCGCCCTGTTCAAACAGAATTGCATGAGAATAAAGAGTCCGGACCCTACGCTCCATCCGAGCGCTCAAACGAAGGGCGGCGATCCGCTCGACCGCCGCCCCGCTGGATACTTGGGAAACGGGGTTATCCGCCGAACATCTTCTTCAGGTTATCGAATCCGGCCTGATAGATGCCCTCGACCGCCTTCATGGCGTCGTTGTCCGGTCCGACGGCCTCGAAATCGCTCGACCATTCCACGGTGCATCCGTCCTCGCCGTCCCGGACCTTGATCGTCGACCTGTAATTCGCCACCGGCAACGGACTGTCGGTAATCGAATAGGAGTACTCCCGTTCGCCGTCACTCAGCTTCTCCAGGCGTTCGATGATCTTGCCGCCGCCGGCGAGCGACAGCACGCGTTCCTGCCCCTCTTCCTTGAGTTCGCTTTTCTCGACTGCCGGATGCCAGTCCGGCAACGCATTGAAACCGCCGATCATTCTCCAGACGTCGTCGGCCGATGCGTTCAGGTCGGTGCTCATGGATACTTTTGGCATGGTCTCCTCCCATCGGGCTGGTTGGGGATTAAGCCGCTTCCCCGATACGCTCCAGTATAACGAAACTGAGGCTTGGTTCACCCTGTTGTTCGGGCGGCCGGTCGTCGCGGGAAATCTCGCGCCACTCGGCGGGGGACAATTCCGGAAATACCGTGTCGCCGTCAATTTCGGTATGAACCTCGGTCAGAATGATGTGTGTCGCGAGGCGAAGCGCGGCTGCATAAATCTGGCCGCCGCCGATCACCATGATTCGTTCACCGCCCTCGGATCCCGCCGCAGCGGCCAGCGCATCGTCGAGCCCGCCGGCCACGATCACGCCCTCCGCCGCGTAATCGAGATCGCGGGTGATGACGATGTTACGCCGCCCGGGCAGCGGTCTGCCGATGGACTCGTAGGTCTTGCGCCCCATGACCACCGGATGGCCCATAGTGACCTGCTTAAAGTACTTGAGATCGGAAGACAGGTGCCATGGCAACCCGCCGTCCCGGCCGATCACGCGGTTGTCGGCCATGGCGACCACGAGGCAGATATCGCTCATCGGCCGCAATCAGACGGCGACGGGCGCCGCAATATGCGGATGCGCCTCGTACCCCGTCAGTTCGAAATCTTCGTAGCGGAACGCGAACAGGTCCGTGACAGCCGGATTGAGGCGCATTGACGGCAACGGCAGAGGCGCCCTCGCGCGCTGGATATCGGCCTGTTCGAAGTGGTTCATGTAGAGGTGCGCATCGCCGAAGGTATGAACAAAATCGCCGGGATCGAGCCCCGCCGCCTGCGCCACCATCATGGTCAGCAAGGCGTAGGACGCGATGTTGAATGGCACGCCCAGAAATACATCCGCACTCCGCTGATAGAGCTGACACGAGAGCCGGCCGTCTGCGACATAGAACTGGAACAAACAGTGGCACGGCGGCAACGCCATGCGGTCGACGTCGGCGACGTTCCACGCCGAAACGATCATGCGGCGCGAATTCGGATTGCGCTGGATGGTGTCGAGAAGGTGTGCGATTTGATCGATGGTGCCGCCGTCCCGCGCCGGCCACGATCGCCACTGGTATCCGTAAACCGGTCCGAGGTCGCCCTTTTCATCGGCCCATTCGTTCCAGATTCTGACCCCGTTTTCCTTTAGGTACGCGACGTTCGTATCGCCTGCGAGAAACCACAGCAATTCATGGATGATCGAGCGGACATGCAGTTTCTTCGTGGTGACGAGCGGAAAGCCGTCACCAAGATCGAACCGCATCTGATAGCCGAACACGCTCTGCGTGCCGGTTCCCGTCCGATCGCCCTTAAGGACGCCGGTCTCGCGTATGTGGTTCAGAAGATCGAGGTACTGACGCACGGATGAACCATTGCAGGGGGTCGAATCACCCAAAGTTTACTCTCCTGCACAGCCAATGCGAACCTTCTTTCTGAGCGCCCTTTCCAACACCCCCGCTGCTTTCTATATTATGGGGTGCCGGCTTGCCGGCTATGGCGATAAACGCCGCTCGGAATAAGCATAGCGGACCCGGGGGCAGTACCCGGCGCCTCCACCATCTTCGATCCGGTCGAACCACCGGGTTTCATTGGGGGCGAAACAGGATCGACGCGTGTAGTAAAGGACCGGTTTTCGCTCGGCATGGTACCACCGTTACCGGGCCATCTTTACAAATGCCAACGACAATGAGGCATTTGCGGTTGCAGCCTAACGGCTAAGTAACCACGGGGTTCGGGAGGCACCTGGCAACAGAAGCCTCCCACTCCCGCTCCCAAGGGCGGCGTTATGAAGAAACAGACGTGCAGAGGAAAACGGCAGGTATGGACGCAGAAGACGACGATCCGATGCGTTACGATTACTGGATCGAGGAAGCTCTCCGATCCGTTATCGTCCGCGCGCTGAGATTCGCTGCAGAACGCGGCCTCAGCGACGACCATCATTTCTATGTTTCGTTCCGTACCGACACCCAGGATGTGGTCATGCCGGACTATTTGCGCGCCCAGCATCCGGGCGAAATGACCATCGTTCTGCAACATCAGTTCGACGATCTCGCGGTCAGCGACGACGGATTTTCGGTAACCCTGAAATTCGGCGGCAAGCCGGAGCGGCTCTACGTACCGCTTGTCGACGTCACCGGCTTTACCGACCCGTCGGTCAACTTCGGCCTGCAGTTGAATGCCACGGATCTCGATTTCGAGGGCGATGAGGACGTCATGGAAGGCGGCGGTCCGTTCGATCTCCCTGCAGACGAAGAAGAGCCGCGCGACATTGCCTTTGGCGGCGGCAACGACGACGTTGCGTCCGACGAAGACGACGACGAGGCGAAGACCGGGGAAGTCATCGCGCTCGACGCCTTTCGCAAGAAATAGAGCCCGGCTCACATCTTGTCGTCGCGCGCATCCGACCTCCGACACATCAGGACACAGGTATGAGCGACACAGATTATCTCCCCATGTTTCAACTCGGCGCGGACGAAACGGAATACCGCAAACTGACGTCGGATTATGTCGAGGTCGCGGACTTTCAGGGCACGGAAATCCTCAAGGTCGATCCGGCAGCGCTGACTCTCATGACCAAGGAAGCCATGCGTGACATCGCGCATCTGCTGCGACCGGGACACCTGCGGCAACTCGCCTCGATTTTCGACGACCCGGAGGCCTCGGATGCCGACCGTTTCGTCGCACTCGATCTGCTGAAGAATGCAAACATCGCCGCCGGCGGCGTTCTGCCCATGTGCCAGGATACTGGTACCGCCATCGTCATGGGCAAGAAAGGCCAGCAGGTCTGGACAGGTGCGGATGACGAGGCCGCCATCGCCGAAGGCGTACGTCAGACTTACGACGAAGCCAATCTCCGGTTCTCGCAGATGGCCCCGCTCGACATGTACGAAGAGATCAACACCGGCGACAACCTGCCAGCGCAGATCGAGCTCTACGCCGATCAGGGCGACGCCTACAAGTTCGTGTTCATCGCCAAGGGCGGCGGTTCGGCCAACAAGACATTCTTCTTTCAGCAAACCAAGGCTGTCCTCAACCCGGAAAGCCTGATCAAGTTTCTCGACGAGAAAATGCGCTCCCTCGGCACCGCAGCATGCCCGCCCTATCACCTGGCGGTGGTTATCGGCGGGACATCGGCGGAAGCCAATCTCAAGACGGTGAAGCTGGCGAGTTGCCGCTATCTCGACGGGTTGCCGGTCACCGGCGACAAGACCGGGCGGGCCTTCCGCGATCTCGGTTTCGAGCAGGAAGTCCATGAACTCAGTCGCAATATCGGAATCGGCGCGCAATTCGGCGGCAAGTATTTCTGCCACGACGTGCGTGTGATCCGGCTGCCGCGCCACGGCGCCTCTTTGCCGATCGGAATCGGCGTCTCATGCTCGGCAGACCGACAATGCCTCGGCAAAATCACGCGGGATGGATTGTTTCTGGAAAAACTCGAAACGAATCCTGCCAAGCATCTGCCGGATATCGATTTCTCCGACCTCGGCGGCGATGTGGTCGAGATCGACCTGACCAAGCCGATCGAGGAAAATCTGGCGATACTGTCGGAATATCCCGTCAAGCAACGGGTCAACCTGACCGGCCCGCTGATCGTCGCCCGCGATATCGCGCATGCAAAGCTCAAGGAGCGACTCGATGCGGGCGAGGAGCTGCCGGATTATTTCAAGGATCATGCGGTTTATTACGCCGGCCCGGCCAAGACGCCCGACGGCATGCCGACCGGGTCGTTCGGACCGACCACGGCGGGCCGTATGGATTCGTATGTCGACCAGTTTCAAGCCGCCGGCGGGTCGATGATCATGCTCGCGAAAGGCAACCGGTCAAAGGACGTGACCAAGGCCTGCGAGGCACACGGCGGCTTCTATCTCGGGTCGGTCGGCGGTCCCGGCGCGCGCCTGGCTCAGGACTGCATCAAGAAGGTCGACGTCATCGAATATGAAGAACTCGGCATGGAAGCGATCTGGCGGATCGAAGTTGAAAATTTCCCCGCCTTTATCGTCATCGACGACAAGGGCAACGACTTTTTCCAGGAATTCGTGCCGAATTAGGGGAGCATGGGGTCATGGCGTCGGTAACGTGTGACGACGGACGCTCGTTTGCGTTCGATCCGGAAACGACCGCGATGCTTGTCATCGACTTTCAGCGGGATTTTGTCGAGGCCGAGGGCGGTTGCGCCATCGATCCGGGTGAGACAGAAAGGCTCGCGGCCATCATGCCTACGGTCAGAGAGTCGGTGCTGGCGGCGCGGGCAGCCGATATCGAAATCATCCATACTCGCGAGTCGTACTCGTCCGACGAAATCGACGTAACCGGCCTCAAGGACGACATGGGCTACGTCGGCCGCGAAGGCCCGCTCGGGCGCTGCCTCATCCGGGGCGAGCCGGGCTGCGATTTCGCACCGGGCATGGAGCCAGAAGACGGCGAGCTGGTTGTCGACAAGCCGGGTTTCAGCGCCTTTTACGAAACCGGTCTGCAGGATCATTTACAGTCGCGCGGAATCCGCAGCCTCATCATCACGGGTATTACCTTTAATTGCTGTGTCCACTCGACAACCCGCGATGCAATTGAGCGGGGTTACCGGTGCCTGACGCTGAAAGACTGTTGCGCAGCGGGGTCTGCGGACCTTGAGGCAGCCGTACTGTCGATCATCCGGAGTGAAGGCAATCTGTTCGGCTGGATCGCCGACAGTAATGCATTCAGGGTGTCTCTGGGCTAATCTGCCCGCCGAATACCCAGGAGGGCGTGATGTTCGGAATTTTCGGAAAGAGCGAAGAAAAGATCAAAGAACTGATCGAGAACAAGCAGTACGACGAACTGCCGACCGAGGTCATCGATGAGATCGCCAGGGACATTATCGTCACCACAGAGCCGGTCATGGATGGATACCGTGTCACGCAGCGGCTCGAGGTGATTACGGCCGAATGCGTGTTCGGCATGAATCTTTTCCGCGATTTTTTCGCCAGTATCACGGATATTCTCGGCGGACGGTCTTCGTCGTCCCAAAAAGTCCTGCGAGACGCACGGCGCACATGCCTGACGGAACTTCGCCGCGAAGCACTGATCGCGGGCGCAAACGCCGTCCTCGCTGTCGATCTCGATTACAATGAAATTTCCGGTGATGGAAAGTCGATGCTGTTCCTTGTCGCCAGCGGGACTGCCGTCACCGTCGAAAAGGCCTGATGGCCGGGCTGATCGACGCCGCAGAACAGAACGACGTCGAGGGCGTTCGCCGGCTGCTCGACGAAGGCGCCGATGTGGACGGGCGGGACGCGCACAGCCGAACGGCCCTACTGGCCGCAACCCACGCGAACGCGATCGATGTCGCGCGACTGCTCATCGAGCGCGGGGCCGACGTCAACGCCAAGGACGACATGCAAGACTCACCGTATCTTTATGCGGCGGCCGAGGGGCGACTTGCGATCCTGAAAATGACGCTCGATGCCGGCGCCGATCTCAAGAGCACGAACCGTTACGGCGGCACGGGTCTCATTCCGGCCGCCCATCACGGCTACCCGGATGTCGTCCGCCTGTTGGTGACAACGGATATCGATATCGATCACGTCAACAAGCTCGGCTGGACAGCCGTGATGGAAGCCGTGATTCTCGGCGACGGCGGTCCCGTCTACGAAGAAATCCTCAGGATTCTACTGAACGCGGGCGCAGACCCGACGATTGCCGACCGCGACAGCGTCACGCCGCTGCAACACGCGCGCAGTCTCGGATTCAACAACCTCGCCGACCTGCTCGAAGCCGCCGGCGGCTAGGACCGGTCACTTATCTGGCGGCAGCAAAATCACTGATTCGTCGGACCACGTGATCCAAACCTTGTGCTCTTCCTCGCCCATGCTCGACGCCGCTCCGTCTAGGTTCTGCATCGACGTCAGTACGGGCTCGTCGCGGCCTTCGACGTTCACATAGAGATGCGCCCGGTCGCCCAAATAGGCGGTGTTCTTGATGTGCCCCTCGAACGAGATTCCCTCGGATGGCTTTTCCCGCACGATCTGGACGTTCTCGGGCCGCACCGCGGCAATTACCTTGGTGCCCGATGACACGTCGCCGCCGTTCGACGCAGCACGAATTTCACCCAGGGACGACAGGTCAACGACCATGGCATCACCGTCCGTCGATTTCACCTGCCCGTCGAAGAAGTTCATGGTGCCGAGAAAATCCGCACAGAACCGCGTCTTCGGCCGCTCATAGAGATCCGTCGGGCTGTCGACTTCGAGCGCCTTGCCGTCGGCCATGACCGTGATGCGATCTGACATCGTCAGGGCTTCTTCCTGATCGTGGGTCACAAAGACGAATGTAATTCCGACATCGCGCTGAAGGTCGCGCAGTTCGAGCTGCATCTGTTCGCGCAATTTCTTGTCGAGCGCACCGAGCGGCTCGTCGAGAAGCAACACCTTGGGCTTCTTGATTAGCGCGCGCGCAAGCGCGACGCGCTGCCGCTGACCGCCCGAGAGCTCGTTCGCGCCACGCTTGCCATACCCAGGCAATGCGATCAACTCGAGAGCCTCGTCGACCTTCTTCTGCATCTCGGACTTCGACAACCGATCCTTACGCAAACCGAAGGCGATGTTCTGGGCAACGGACAAGTGCGGAAAGATCGCGTAACTCTGGAACACCATGTTGACCTGCCGTTCATGCGGCGGCACGGCGGCCATCGGCTGTCCGTCGATGAAGATTTCGCCGTACGTCGGCGATTCGAACCCGGCGAGCATGCGTAATAGGGTCGTCTTGCCGCAGCCGGACGGCCCCAGAAGCGCGAAGAACTCGCCCCGTCGAATGTCGATGGAGACGTCGTCGACGGCTTTCACGTCGCCGAAGTGCTTGGAAAGGCCTTGAATGGAGATATAGGACTCGTCGCTCATGTCACACTCCGGATGATGTCTGCATCTGAACGCCACGCCGGCGGATCCACTCGGCGAACGTCACAACAACAAACGAGAATATAAAGATCGTTGCGCCCAGCGCGAGCACTGGAGGCAGCTTGGTCGGGAAACGCATCTGGCTCCAGATGTAGATCGGCAGGGTGGTTTCGTCCCCGGCAAGGAAGAATGCGAGGATGAACTCGTCAAACGAGATCGTGAAACACAACAGAATACTGGCGATAATGCCCGGTAAAACCAGCGGGAATGTCACACGCCAGAACGTCATCCACGGCGTCTCACCGAGATCCTGCGACGCTTCCTCGACACTCTTGTCGAAACCCTCAAGCCTGGACATCATCACGAACATCGAGAACGGCACGCAGATCACCGTGTGGGCAACGCCGATGGTGAACAACGAAAGATCGATGCCGAGGCCCTGCATGACGACCAGCAGCGCGATGCCCATGATGATCAGGGGAATCACCAACGGGATCGAAATAAAGGCGGTCAAGGGCTTGGCGCCCGGAATGCGGTAGCGGGTGAACGCCTTGGCGGCGATGGTCCCGAAGATCGTGCTGACGATCGATACCGCAAGGCCGACCTTGACGCTGTTCTGAAGCGCGCCGATCAGCTGGTCATGGTTGACCATCTGCACATACCACTTGGTCGTGAATTCCTTCAGCGGAAAGGCGATGTAGATCGAGTCGTTGAACGAGAACAGCGGCAGGAACAGAATCGGGATGTACAGGAACCCGAGATAAAGGATCGTATAGATCAGCAGGCTGCCATAGCCCGAGCGGGAAACGGATCGACTACTCATATGCCGCGCCTCCGTACCTTGTAGACCAAGGCCAGGAAGGCCGTCACCACGAGTGTAATCGTGAACATCGAGACCACGGCGATCGCCGCACCCATGGGCCAGTTGTTACCGCGCCCGAACATGGTCTGCATCAGGTTGCCGATCAGAATGCCGTCGGTCCCGCCGACGAGCTTCGGCGTGACGTAATCGCCGACCGTCGGAATGAAGACCAGCAGCGATGCTGCGATCACACCGGGCAACGACAATGGCAAGGTTACGCGAAGGAAACTCATGATCGGACCTTCGCCGAGATCGGCCGACGCCTCGAGCAGCGACTTATCGATTTTTTCGAGGGATACGTAGATCGGCAGGATCGCGAATGCCGCCCAGGCGTGTGCCAGGGTCAGGACCACCGCATTGACGTTGTAGAGCAGGAACTGCAGCGGCTCGTCGATGATGCCAAGACCGAGGAGACCGGAATTGATGACGCCGTTGTAGCCCAGGATGATCTTCCACGCGAAAACGCGCAGCAGATAGCTTGTCCAGAACGGAACGGTGATCAGGATCAGCCACACCATCTTGTTCTTCTTGACGTGGAACGCGATGAAATACGCTGCCGGATACGCCAGCAGCACGGTGGCCAGCGTCACCATCGCCGAAACTTTGATCGACCGCCACAAAATCAGCGGATAAATCTTCTTTTCGAAAAACGTCTCGTAATTGACGAAGTTGAAGTCGGGCTGAAAATTGACGCCGGACTGCGTCCAGAAGCTCAGACCAAACAAAACGATGATCGGCGCTAGCATGAACAGCAGCAAGGTGGCGAGGGTCGGCGACAACAGAATGAAGCCTTTGGCAGCCTCGCTCCGTCGAATAAATATTTTTATTCGTTGCGTCAGACTCAGCTGAGTTGCCCCAGCCCGTCCGCCAACTGCCATTGTCGTGGCTTCGCTCGGCATTATCGGAATCCCCGTCAGTTTCGATCTGTCTTCGGGTATCGGACGTTTACTACAGCGCAACTTGGCCCGGCTGTGTAGTAAAATCTTACAATGTGCCGTTCACGGCCGCCGCCCGCTGTCGCGGGCGGCGGTGTCGAAACATCGATCCGATATCAGAGGCCGGCCTTGACCTCGTCGAACATCTCCTGGAGCGCTTCCTCGTTCTTGATTTCCTCTTGGAAGGATCCGGAAGCGAGAATGGCATCGACGTCGCGAGTGTCGTAGCCAGCCGCGGCGAGTTCTTCGTCCGTGACCGCGTCGAAACCGCCCTGGGTCGAACCGCCGAAGCCATAATTGACCAGCTCCCAGGCCCTGGATTCAGGCTCAAGCATGGCGTCGATCAGTGCGTAGGCCTGGTCGACATTCTCCGCAACCTTCGTCAGCGCGAAGCCGCAGACCCAGGTCATCGGGCCGCTTTCCTTCGGGTGCATGTATTCGACATCGAGGCCCTCGTTGCGCAGCCGGGTGAACGAGTCGTTCCACAGCGTCGCCGCAATCAGCTCTCCGCTGGCCAGACCCTGCTCCATCGACGTGATATCGTTGGAGAAGTAGCGCAGGTTCGGCATCAGTTCCTTCATTTTGGCGCGGGTCGCATCCAGATCCGCCTGATCCCTGTAATCGTAGGGATTGTCGAGTCCGGCCATGATACCGGCGATGGCAACGCCATCGACGAGGCTGTCGAAGAAGCCGATCTTGCCCTTGTACTTCGGATCCCAAAGGATTTCCCACGACCCGTTGCCGACGTATTCCGGCGCCATGTCGCGGCGGAACAGGACCGATGTCTGACCCCAGTCGATCGGCACCCAGACGACTTCGCCGCCTTGCTCCACGCCCGGCATCGTCTTCAGGCTGGGCAGAATGTCATCCCAGTTCTTCAGCCGCGATGTATCGATCGGCTGAACGATACCGGCCTCGTTCCATTTGCGGATCTTGTAGCTGCACGGGAAAATCAGGTCCGCCTTGAACCCCGCGACCATCTTCGCGAGCCCCTCTTCCTCGTCGCCCCACAGGTTGAAGCGCGGCGGCCCGCCATATTTTTCTTCATATCCCGGATAAAGCGCCATCTCATCGTAACCGGCCCATGTGAACACCATGGGCTGTTCGTCTGCGTGCGCCATTGAAGGCGCCATCGTCGCGCCAACCGCGGTAACGCCGAGCATGCCCGCAATCTGCATGAACTCACGTCGGCCGATCTGTCCGCTCCGATAACGGCGGACGACTTCCTTAACATCGATGTCAGTCATTCCCTGTCTCCCATAGACTTTTTGCCTTTGATTTTTCGGCAAACCGCCGGCAATACCGGCATTGTTACCGCCCGTTCGCCAAATGGGCGGCGATCACGATTGACCGTTCGTCAAAAGTCTAACCGTAATTTCTTACCCTGTCTTCGGCGATCCGTTGCGAACCTTCTTGACGGGCTCGTCGTTCGTTCGACCGGATAAAGCGATAAACCGCACCTTCGTCGACTTCCATACCCCAATTGGGGGGTAAGCGGAGCCGCGGCCGCACGGAGCCGCTCACCGGACCCTTCGGTGATCATGCCCGCATCCCAAGCAACGGCAAAATCGATTTTAAGTAGATTGGTCATAGTTTTTTTTGTGTTTGTCCCCGATTTCTGCCTCATGTACGGAGATAACGCCTTTAAACCGTGTCCGCTGGCGGCATGCTTAGACGTCATCGGCGGTGGAACAGGAGCGACAGGAATCATGAACATCATCATCGTCGGTGCGGGCCATGCCGCCGGGCAGCTTGTGGCATCGCTTCGGCTGGAGGGGTTCGAAGGATCGATCCGCGTCATCGGCGATGAACCCTATCCGCCCTACCAGCGCCCGCCGCTTTCGAAACAGTATCTGTCCGGCGAGATGGAGCTGGAACAGGTCTACTTCAAACCGCTCGAATTCTACGAGACCGCCAAGGCGGAACTCAGCCTCGGCGTCCGTGTCGAGTGTATCGACCGGGCCGCAAAGACAATTGAATTGTCCGACGGCACGACGGCGTCTTACGACAAGCTGGTTCTGACCACGGGAACGCGGGTCCGCACGCTGCCCCTGCCGGGCGCCGATCTCGAAGGCGTCCACTACCTGCGCACGATCGACGACACGGACGCGATCGGCGGCAATATCCATGCCGGCACCCGCGTCGTCATTTGCGGCGGCGGCTATATCGGGCTCGAAGTCGCGGCGGCCGCAACCAAGAAAGGGGCGAACGTTACGGTCCTCGAAATGGCCGACCGCGTCATGAACCGCGTCGTCGCCCCCGAGGTTTCCGCCTACTACGAGGCACTGCACGCCGGCAAGGGCGTCGATATCCGCTGCAACGTGAAGGTCTCGGGTTTCGAAGGAACCGAAAAGGTCGAACGCGTGACCTGCGACGGCGGCGAGAGCTTCGACGCCGACCTCGTCGTTGTCGGCGTCGGCGTCATCCCCAACACGGAATTGGCGGAAACCGCCGGGCTCGCCTGCGACAACGGCATCCTGGTCGATGAATGCGCTCGCACGGAAGATCCGGACATCCTCGCCGCCGGCGATTGCACCAACCACCCGAACGGCATCTACGGCATCAATATCCGGCTGGAGTCCGTACAGAACGCCGTCGACCAGGCGGCCGCGGTCGCCAATGCCATTTGCGGGAATCCGACCCCCTACGCCGCCGTACCGTGGTTCTGGTCGGATCAGTACGACGTCAAGCTGCAGATCGTCGGATTGTCCCAGGGATACGACCGGGCGGTCATGCGCGGCAATCCGGATGACGACTCATTCAGTGTCTTCTATCTCAAGGACGGCAAGCTGCTGGCGGTCGACGCGATCAATAGTCCCAGGGAATACATGATGGGCCGCAGACTGATCGCTGCCGGTGCCTCACCCGATCCCGAAAAAATCAAAAACACGGATGTTTCGGTCAAGGAACTGGTCTGATATAGAGACCCGCCGCTTGACACCGTTTCCGAGCTTGAAGGGCATACCATGGCGAAGGTCACCTACATCAGCCACGATGGCGCAACCCACGAAGTCGACGTCCCCAACGGCCAAACGGTCAAGGACGGCGCGGTCAACAATCTGATCCCCGGCATTCTGGCCGAATGCGGCGGCGCGTGCGCCTGCGCGACGTGTCATGTCTACGTCGACGACGGCTGGTGGGAAAAGACCGGCAAGCCGGGCGCGGTGGAGGCCGACATGCTCGACTTCGCCAACGAGGTCAAGGACACCAGCCGCCTGAGCTGCCAGATCGAGATCTCGGACGATCTCGACGGCCTCGTCGTCCATATTCCGGAAGACCAATAAGCCAACACCGAGGCGGAGAACCCGACCGCCGTGACACGCCACACCTTCACCTGCATCGACGCCCACACCTGCGGCAACCCGGTGCGCGTGGTGCAGGCGGGCGGACCCGATCTCGCCGGCGGCTCGATGATCGAACGGCGTCGGCACTTCCTCGCCGAGTACGACTGGATCCGCACCGCGCTGATGTTCGAGCCGCGCGGGCACGAGGTCATGTCGGGTTCGATCCTCTATCCGCCGACCCGCGACGATTGCGACGCCGCGATCCTGTTCATCGAGACGTCGGGCTGTCTCGCGATGTGCGGCCACGGCACTATCGGCACCGTCACCGTCGCGATCGAGCGCGGCCTGGTGACGCCGAAGACGCCGGGCACGGTGCGTCTCGACACCCCGGCGGGGCCCGTCGAGGCGGTTTACGAGATGGCCGGTGAACATGTCGACAATGTCCGCATCACCAACGTGCCGTCCTACCTGCACGGCACCGGCTATGAGGTCGACGTGCCGGATTTCGGCCGCTTGACCTGCGATGTCGCCTATGGCGGCAACTTCTACGCCATCGTCGAACCGCAGGCGACGTTCCGCGACATGGCCGACCTCGGCCCGGGCGACATCCAGCGTCTGAGCCCGGTCGTGCGGCGCCTGATGAACGAGAAATACGATTTCGTTCACCCGGACGAACCCGCCATCAACGGGCTCAGCCACGTCATGTGGACCGGCAAGCCGACGAAACCGGAAGCGCATGCCCGAAACGCGGTGTTCTACGGCGACCGGGCCATCGACCGCTCGCCCTGCGGCACCGGCACGTCTGCGCGCATGGCGCAGTGGGCGGCGCGCGGCGATCTGGGCGTTGGCGACGACTTCGTCCACGAGAGCATCATCGGCACGCTGTTTCACGGCCGCGTCGAGGCAACCACCCCTGTCGGCACCGGCAACGACCGGCGCGACGGCATCGTGCCGTCGATCGCCGGTTGGGCGCGGATTACCGGCGACAACACGATCTATGTCGACGACCGCGATCCTCTCGCGCACGGATTCATCCTCAGCTGACAACGACCGGGACACGCAACATGCTCCGAATGATCGCCGTCCTCGCGTCGCTCCTCTTCTCGACGGCACCGGCCCTTTCCGGGGAAATGGACCACGGCAACCACATGCATCCCGCCATCGGCGGCATTGTCGTGCACCACCCGCATGTCCCGGCGCCGCCGGGCGCGGTCAAGAACGCCGCCGCCTACATGGCACTCGCCAATCATGGCGACAGCGAGGATCGGCTTGTCGCGGTTTCCTCGCCGGCGGCGGAGCGCCCGTCGATCCACCGCACGGTGGTCGAGGACGATATCGCCAAGATGCGGCCGGCTTCGAACGGTGTCGCGATCCCCGCCGGGGGCTGGATGTCGCTGGAGCCCGGCGGCTACCACATCATGCTGATGAAGCTGACGGGGCCGCTCGCCGAGGGCGACACGGTCGAACTGACCCTGAGCTTCGAACATGCCGGCGATCTCACGTTTGACGTCCCGGTCGTGAAACCCGGCGGCGGCATGCACGGACACGGGCATGGGCATGGCAGCGGCGAAACCCACAAACACGGCGACGAACACCATGACGGGCACATGGACGGTCATGATCACGGCGACGACGACGGCTGACGTGTTCGGTCCGTCCGCCTCGGCGCGGCGCGCGGTCCAATCTCTAACTGTCACCCCCCGCGAAAGCGGAGGTCCGGACCAACCGGCAACCTGTATTTCCGCCTGCGCGGGAATGACCGGACTGTGAAGATAAACAGTCAGTTTCGTTCAGAATGACGAAATTTCGGCGTTTCGATAAACAGTTCAGACCATTGCGTTTATTGGCAAATTCCGGATTTTGTTTAGTTTCGTTTAGAAATGTTCATGCACCCCCGGAAGGTTCGCTTTTTTGAACATTGACCGGGCGCGACGGGAATGGCCGGAGAGGCATTGCGCCCGGCCTGTATACCCGTCCGGCGCCGTTCCGGTCGGAGTTGCCCGCATGGGATACCCGCCTGCGCGGGAATGACAGAGGAGCGTTTTGTATATTTACTAAGGCAAAATAGCGAGCATAATATAGGATATTTTTCCTGTTTTGTCAAGATGCGCCCGAGCTGATCCCTGAACGATCTCCGGCCTCAATGTATTCGCGAGGCATATAGTGTCGGTCGGCAGCCGCAATCGATGCAGACGCCCATTGAACATGGGGGGGGTGGCTCCCTTCTGATCCGAAGCGGACGTTCTTTAGGTTACCGCTACTCATTTAACGCAAGAAAAATCGTCAAAGGCTGGCCTGCGGTGTTTTGAACGACGCTATCAACCAATCGCGAAACCGTTTTACGAAATCGAGGTGTGCGGCATTGTCCGGCACGACCACGAAATAATCCTGTTTCGCGGCGATGACCGATTCTAGCGGGCATACGAGCTCTTCGCGGGCAATCAGGTCGCGGAGCAAGAGTCGGTGGCCCATCGCCACGCCGCCACCATTCCGTGCCGTATCGATGGCCATGCTGTAGTGGGTAAAGTATTGACCGTCGCCACCCAGTGACTCGGCGGCGTCCGTTGCGGTCGACCATCGCGCCCAATCGTCGAACCAATACGTGTCGTGCAGGAGCAGACAGCGCGACAGATCCTCAGACTTCCGAATGTTCCTCGATTCGGCGTATTCCCGGCTACAAACTGGCGTGAGGGAGTCACGGCCGAGCGAGGTCAGCATCAATCCATCACCGTTTCCCGCACCGTAGCGAATCCCCAGTTGGGCATCGGACCGCGAGAAATCAATCATTTCCGGGTCAGCTGAGATGACGATGTCAATATGCGGCATCTCCGACTGAAAATCGCTCAGGTGTTTCACTAACCAAGTGGCGGCGAACGCCGGCAATGCCGTGATTCTGAGCTGCCCACGGACACGTGATCCGGCGACACGCTCGGTTTCTGTTTCAAGAATGTTGAAGGCGTTTCTGGCAGCTGAATGATATCGGCGACCCATGTCGGTCAAGGCTACCCGCCGACCAGTTCTTCTAAACAATGAGACGCCAAGGTACTGTTCCAGCAGTTTTACCTGCTGGCTGATTGCCCCCTTGGAGACACCGAGTTCTTCCGCAGCACGGGAAAAACTCTCGAAATCCGCTGCCGATTCGAAACATCGAACCGCCTTCAAAGATGGAAGCATTCGCATGTTAGTTTAGCCAATCTACTCAGCAGTGTAGAATTCGATTGTTGTCACAAATCGTCGATCCGTCAAATCTACCGACATTGATCGCATGACGCCGATGGGAGGCAACAATGCAACTGACAGCCGAGCAAATTGAGCGCCTCGACCGCGAGGGGTACCTCATTCTCCCCGATCTGTTTTCATTGTCGGAAGTCCAGGCGATCCAGTCGCGACTGCCGCATCTGTTCTCCGAGCAATGCGAAGCCAACGTTGTCGAACGTCACTCAGGGGTGGTGCGAACGGCGATGGGGTTACATCTGCGCGACGACCTGTTTGCCGACCTCGTGCGTCACCCCCGTCTGATCGAGCCGGCGCACCAGGTGCTCGGCGAGCCGGTATACGTCCAGCAGGTGAAAGTGAATGTGAAGGCCGCATTTTCCGGCGAGGTGTGGCAGTGGCACACCGACTTCGCCACCCACCGGGAGGAAGACGGCGTCAGGGAGCCGTTGGCGCTCAATCTGCACATCCTTCTCGACGAGGTGAGCGAGTTCAATGGCCCGTTGTACTTCCTGCCCGGATCCCATCGCGCGAGCGAACATACGGCGACACTTGACAATGAAACGACGAGCTATCCGCTCTGGGTGACCGATCACGATCGCGTTCGCGACATGGCGAACCGATGCGGCATCGTTTCCGCGACGGGCGGTCCGGGTACCGTGCTCATCTTTCATGACACGCTGATTCACGGGTCGCCGAACAACATGTCCCCGTGGGATCGGTCGATCTTCTCACTCATCGTGAACCCGGTAACGAACGCCTACACAGCGCCGACCCGGCCGGATTTTAAGCACCATAGAGATAAATCGCCGATCGAACTGGTCGCCGATGATTGCCTCAACGCCTACGCAATGCGGCCGGAGGTCCCCGCGGCATGAGTTCTCAACCCTTAGCCGCGCGCCATAGCGATAACTTTCTGTCGGACTACTTCCGTTCTCCCCTTTCGGCGGCCGATCCCGAGGTTGCCGCCATGATCGATTCCGAGGCGGACCGCCAGCACCAGCAGATTGAGCTGATTGCATCGGAGAACGTTGTCAGTCGGGCCGTCCTGGAGGCCCAAGGATCCATATTTTCGAACAAGACGGTCGAGGGCTATCCCGGTGCTCGGTATCACGGCGGCGCGGAGAACGCGGACGCATTGGAAAACCTCGGTTGTCGGCGCGCATGCGAACTCTTCGGTGCGACTCAGGCGAATTTGCAGCCTCACTCCGGATCGCAAGCGAACCTGGCCGTTTTTTCCGCACTGCTCAAGCCGTCCGACCCGGTGCTGGCGCTCGACCTCAAATGCGGCGGCCATCTCAGTCATGGTTCGGCGGCAAACGTGAGTGGAAAGTTCTATACCATCCATTCATACGGGTTGCGGTCCGACACGGGCTTCATCGACCTCGATCAGGTCGCTCAAGCGGCACGTGAACACCGGCCAAAGCTGATTGTTGCAGGCGGGTCGTCCTACCCCCGCGCCCTGGAGTTGAAAGCTTTTCGGCAAATTGCAGATGATGTCGGTGCTTATCTGCTGGTCGATATGGCGCACTTCGCCGGGCTGGTCGCCGGTGGTGTCTTGGAAAACCCCGTCGATCATGCGGACGTGGTTACAACCACAACATACAAATCCCTGCGCGGGGCGCGTGGTGGCATGATTCTTTGGAATCGCGACGATCTGACTCAAAAACTTCGCTCGGCTATATTTCCGGGCGTTCAAGGTAGTCCACTACTGAACATGATGGCGGGCAAAGTTGTGGGACTGGGCGAAGCCCTTCAGCCTTCGTTCCGCCGCTACGCTGAAGCCGTTCAATGCAATGCGCGCGCCATGGCGGATCAGTTGGTGCGCGAAGGTCTCAACGTGGTCACCGGAGGCACGGACACGCCGCTCATGCTTGTCGATCTGACCGAGTTCGGCGTCGACGGACAAACTGCGAGCGAGGCACTTTCGACCATCGGAATCACCTGTAACAAGAACCTGATACCAAATGATCCCCGAACACCGGCGACGACCTCGGGTCTGAGGTTCGGCGTGTCCGCCATGACGTCCCGTGGACTGAGTGAAGCCGATGCCCGGCAAGTTGGTTCTTGGATTGCCCAGTGCCTCCTTGGCCGCATCGAGTCGACGGAAGCGATACGGTGCGATGCGGAGAGCATGGCTCACCGACTTTCTTACTACGATCTTTGACTCACTTTTTTCTGTTTCGGACTAATCCCTGACCGCCCTGAACAAGCTGAGCGATGTCCGCATGGGGCCAGCGTCCCGCCCATGACGACCTCTGAACATCCCTGTCCGCTTTGCGGCTAGCGTTCGGCCTCGCGAACGCCTATTTCCCGTCCCGTCGGCACAGTGCTAGACTGTCCCGACTGGGAGTACGGATATGGGTTTCAGCGTTTTCGACCTGTTCAAGATCGGCATCGGGCCGTCGAGCAGCCACACCTGCGGGCCGATGGTCGCGGGCCGGCGCTTCGTCGACGATTTGCGTAACCGCGGTCTGTTCGACAGGACCGAGCGGGTCACCGCCCGCCTGCACGGCTCGCTGGCGTGGACCGGCAAGGGGCATGCGTCCGACAAGGCGACGCTGCTGGGTTTGTCGGGCGAGCGGCCCGACACCGTCGACCCGGAAGCGGTCGACGGCATCGTCGACGCCATCCTGCAGAACAAACGCCTGAACCTCGGCGGCGAACGCGACATCGCCTTCGAGCCCGAAACCGATCTCGTGTTCGATTTCGAGGTCACGCTGCCCGGCCACTCGAACGGCATGTGCGTCTACGCCTACGACGGCGCGGGCGAGCAGCTGCACAAGCAGATCTACTATTCCATCGGCGGCGGCTTCGTTGCGACCGACGTCGAGATCGAGGTCAAGGACGCCGCGCCGAGCGCCGACGTGGCCTTGCCCTACGATTACAAGTCCGCCGACGAACTGCTCGAGATGGGCCGCACCGCCGGCAAGAGCTTCGCCGAAATGGCCATGGAGAACGAACTGGCCTGGCGCTCGAAGGACGACGTGCTGGCCGGGCTCGACCGCATCTGGGCGACCATGAAGGGCTGCATGGACCGCGGCATGGCGACGCCGGGCGAACTGCCGGGCGGGCTGCACGTCCGCCGCCGCGCTATGGCGCTGCATGAAGATCTGCAGCAGGACGAACGGCGCAACATGAAGATGCCGCACGGCTGTCTCGACTGGATCAGCCTCTATGCCCTCGCGGTGAACGAGGAAAACGCCGCCGGCGGGCGTATCGTCACGGCGCCAACCAACGGCGCGGCCGGCGTCATCCCGGCCGTCATCCGCTATTACGAGGATTTCTGCCCGGGCGCCGACCGCAAGGGCATCCACACCCTGCTACTTGTTGCCGCCGCCATCGGCAGCCTGATCAAGATGAACGCCTCGATCTCCGGCGCCGAGGCCGGCTGCCAGGGCGAGGTCGGCTCGGCCTGCGCCATGGCGGCGGGCGGTCTCGCGGCGGCGCTCGGCGGCACCAACGAACAGGTCGAGAACGCCGCCGAGATCGGCCTCGAACACCACCTCGGCATGACCTGCGACCCGGTCGGCGGGCTGGTGCAGATCCCGTGCATCGAGCGCAACGCCATGGGCGCGGTGAAGGCGATCAACGCCGCCTCGCTGGCGCTGCACGGCGACGGCCAGCACTACGTCTCGCTCGATACCGTGATCGAGACCATGCGCCAGACCGGCGAAGACATGCAATCGAAATACAAGGAAACCAGCCAGGGCGGTCTCGCGGTGAATGTGGTGGAGTGTTGAGTTCGGAGCATCCTCACCCTTCGTCAGGCTCAGGGTGAGGTGCTTGACCATTCCTCATGCCGGGCCCGACGAAGCATGAGGATGTTCGGCCCAAATAGCCCTTCCGGGTACCTTTTCCTTCCATCGTCTCCGATCTAGAGTGCGTCCCGGTTAAATGACGGGGGACCCGCTTATGCCCGATCTCGATCTCTGTTTCATGCCGGCGCGCGAGATGGCGGCGAAAATCCGCTCGGGCGAGCTCTCGTCCGTCGACGCGGTGAAGAACAGCCTCGCGCGGATCGGCGAGGTCAACCCGACGCTGAACTGCTTCTGCTTCACTTATCCCGACGAAGCCATCGCCAAGGCCGAGGCCGTCGATGCGGACATCGCCGCCGGCAGGGATGCCGGGCCGCTTGCTGGTGTGCCGATCGCGATCAAGGATTTCACGCCGACCAAGGGCAAGGTGACGACACGCGGCTCGCGGCTGCTGAAGGACTGGATACCGGATACCGATTCCGTGCTCGTCGAGCGCCTGATGGCGGCGGGCGCGATCATGGTCGGCAAGACGACGACGCCGGAGTTCGCGTTTTCGAGCTTCACCAAGTCGCCGCTCTGGGGCGACACCGGCAACCCCTGGAATCCGGCGAACTGCGCCGGCGGCTCGTCCGGCGGTTCGGGCGCGGCGGTGGCGTCGGGCTGCGTGCCGCTGGCCGAAGGCACCGACATGGGCGGCAGCGTGCGGATTCCGGCCGCGCTCTGCGGCACGGTCGGCCTGAAGCCGTCGTTGGGCCGCCTGCCGATGGACATCGTCGGCACGTGCTTCGACAACATCTCGCACTTCGGTCCGCTCGCCCGCACCATCGACGACGCGGCCCTGTTCGTCGATATCTGCCAGGGCATGACGCCCGCCGACATTCAGACACTGCCGGCGTGCGACCTGCCTATCCCGACGCCGACCGATGTCGCCGGCCTGAAGATCGCGCTCGACGTCAGCCTCGGCTTTTATGCCGTCGATCCCGGTGTCGAACGAAACCTGCGCGCCGCCGCCAAGGCTCTCGAAGACAGGGGCGCCACCGTCGAAGAGATCGACCTCGGCTGGGACGCCCGCCTGCCCGAATTGTGGTTCCATACATGGGAAGTCTATCTCGCCGCCGCATTTCGGGCGCACTTCGGCGACACCTTCGAGGAAAACCGCGATCAACTCGACCCCATCGTCGCCGGCATCATCGAACGCGGTTTCGAACACGACGCCGTGACGGCCCGCAGCTGGGATTTCGAACGCACGAAATATTGGCATAAACTCGCCGCCGTGCTCGAAGACCACCACGCACTGCTGTGTCCGACCATGGCGCGCACGGCACCCTCAAATGCGTGCGACGATTCCGATTTCGAGGAAACCGATGCCGAGGGTCGGCTCAAGGGGCTCGATATGACGGCAGTGTTCAATTACACGGCCCAGTGTCCGGCGCTTTCCGTACCGTCGGGTTTTTCGGACGGTCTGCCGACCGCGGCGCAGATCGTCGCCCGCAAATGGGACGACCCGCTGGCGCTCCGCATCGGCGCCGCCATCGAAAACGCCATGCCCTGGGCCGACAAGCGCCCGCCAATCTAGGAACATCACGACCATGACCAAACGAAACGGCGGGCAGATCCTCGTCGACAACCTTGTTCTTCACGGCGCCGACATGGCCTTCGGCGTACCCGGCGAGAGCTACCTCGCCGCGCTCGACGCCATGCATGGGCGCAAGGACTTCCGCTTCGTCATCTGCCGCCAGGAGGGCGGCGCGTCGATGATGGCCGACGCCGTCGGCAAGCTGACCGGCAAACCCGGCATCTGTTTCGTGACCCGCGGCCCCGGCGCGACCAACGCCAGCCCCGGCGTTCATATCGCGCAGCACGACTCGACGCCGATGATCCTGTTCATCGGTCAGGTCGCGCGCGACCAGCGCGACCGGGGCGCCTTTCAGGAAGTCGATTACAAACGGCACTTCGCCGACATGGCGAAGTGGGTCGCGGAGATCGACGACGCGGCGCGCATTCCGGAGTACGTCAGCCGCGCCTTCCATACGGCGGTGTCGGGCCGGCCCGGGCCGGTCGTCCTGGCCTTGCCCGAGGACATGCTGCGCGACGAGGTCGAGGCCGTCGACACGCAACCCTACAGCGTCGTCGAGGCCGCACCGCCGGCCGAGGACATCGACCGCTTCACCGACATGCTGGCGGCGGCGGAACGGCCGTTCGTTCTGCTCGGCGGCGGCGGTTGGAACACGGCCGCCTGCCAGGAACTGCAGCGCTTCGCCGAGGCCTGGAATCTGCCCGTCAGTTCCGGTTTCCGGTCCCAGGATCGGCTCGACAACAACCATCCGAACTACACCGGCGACGTCGGCATCGGGCCCAACCCGAAACTGGCCCAGCGCGTCCGCGATACCGACCTGCTGATCGCCCTCGGCTCTCGCCTTGGCGAGATGACGACATCCGGCTACACGCTGCTCGAACCGCCGCAACCGAAACAGTCGCTGGTGCATATTTTCCCCGACGCCAGCGAAATCGGCCGCATCTATCATCCGGTTCTCGGCATTCATTCCGGCATGGGGCCGTTTTTGCGCGCGGTCAACGCACGCAACGCGCGGCCCGGCAAGTGGGCCGACTGGACATCGGGCGCGCGCGACGACTACGAGGCCTGGAACGGCAATCTGCCGAAGGTTCCGGGCGACGTGAGCATGGCCGAAATCATCGCCTGGCTGCGCGACCGGTTGCCGCGCGACACCGTCATCTGCAACGGCGCGGGCAACTTCTCCATGTGGATGCACCGCTTCTACCGTTACGGCCCTTATCGCTGCCAGTTGGCGCCGACCAGCGGGTCCATGGGCTACGGCACGCCGGCGGCCGTCGCCGCCAAGATCGCGCAACCCGAACGGACCGTCGTCGCCATCGCCGGCGACGGCGATTTCCTGATGAACGGCCAGGAACTGGCGACCGCCATCCAGTACGACGCGCCGATCATCGTCATCCTGATCAACAACGGCATGTACGGCACCATCCGCATGCATCAGGAGCGCGAGTATCCGGGACGGCCGTCGGGCACCGACCTGAAGAACCCGGATTTCGCCGCCCTCGCCCGCGCCTACGGCGCCCACGGCGAAGTGGTTTCCCACACGCACGAATTCCCGGATGCCTTCGAGCGGGCGCAAAACGCCGGCACGGCGGCCGTCATCGAGCTTCGGGTCGATCCGGAGGCGATTACCGCCGTGGCGACGCTGAGCGAGATACGCGAAAAAGCGCTCGAGCGCATCAAGGCCGGCGGCTGAGGTCTGCGTGGCGCGCCTTAAGACAGAACTCTGGGTCAAGGCGCAGATCAGGCGCTGCGATATCGAGATGATCCCCGCCGTCGTCGCGCGCCGCGGCGATCCGGACGGCGGCGCGGTCTATCTGCGGCTCGACCGCCACGCCGCCGGGTGCGTTCTGCTCAGCCGCACCTACGGTCCCGACGGCGAGCGTATCTGGCACGGTCCGCTCGGCGACGCGCCGCTGGAGCCCGCCCGCGTCGACGCATACCTGGAAAAGCAGGCGTCGTTCGATCCGGACTTCTGGGTGCTGGAGGTCGACGACCCGGACGGGCGGTACGAACCGGAGGATGCCGGAATCTGACTCGCATCCGGTGCGCCTCAGAGCGGCGCCGGGTCTCGAAACCGCTTGAGCACGTTTTCTGTGATGCGCGCGACATTGTTGTCGTAACCGTCGTGCGACAGCGACGCGCACCAGGAAATCGAGCCGGTCGAGAACACGCCGCCACCGGCCGGCGTTTCGTAGAACACCATGTCGGCGCGAACGCGGTCGTTCTCCGCACCGTTCATGACCGGATGATGATACGGCGTTTCTTCCGGGCACAGGTAATAGAGTTGCGAATGGCCTTCCGAGCGGGCGACGACCAGCGCGTGCGGCGGCGTGCCGAGCTTGCGGTTGACGCCGTCCAGCTCGACCCCGGCCGCGCCGCCGAGCAGCAGGCCGAAATCGCCTATGTTCTCGTTCTCTCCGATGCCGTCGAAGATGAAGGCCGCGCGCGGATCGCCGCTTTCCGGCGTGCGCACATAATACGATGCCGAATCGAAACCGGTCGCCACGGTGCCGACCCCGACCAGCGTATTCGGCGGATAGCCAAGCCGCCGCCACAAGCCGCCGAGTTCTCCGTTAAAGCTCTGGTAGTACTCGCCGGGTTCGGTCAACTGGAACCGCATGCCGTCCTCGGCGCGGCGCAATTCGATCACACCGGGCAGTGTCTCGTGATAGGCGATCCGCCAGTAAAACCCGTTACCGCCGAGATACATCAGCCGCCCGCCCGCAGCCTGATAGCCGACCATCGCATCCCACATCGGCGTCGACCAATATTCGGGATGCGCGCCGGTGACGACGACACGATACCCATCGAGCGCCACCGCGCCGTCCTGGTGCAGGTCTTCGTCGGTGACGACATCGTACGGTTGGCCGATGGCTTCCAGCCAGTCGGTTACATGGGTATCGGCATTGAGACTCCAAAGGCCGGTTTTCGGGCGCATGTTGAAGATCGGCCGGAGCCGCGACGCATGGCATACGCCGGTCTGATCGGCGTGTTTATCGTACAGCGACAGGCCGTACTCTGGATTTTCCTGCAGGAACACATCGTCGGGCGTCAGTACCGTAACGCCGCCCTCCTTCGGTTCGGCGAAAATCGAATCCATCGGCCAGCGGATATTGCCATAGGCCATGTAGGTCGCCGTCGACATCAAGACCACGACATCGGATGATGGCTTGCCGGCAGGGGGCCGCACGAAGAACGGGATGCGGTCTTCATCGGATTCGCCGATCAGCCGCGCACAGAAAATGCCGCTCTGCATGTCGGTCGGCACCGTCAATGTGAAGTCCGTTTCCCAGCCGGCGTCATAAAGATCGTCGTCGTGAAAATGGATGGCGCCGTACATTCCCGGCGCATGACGCCAGCAATGTTCGTCTCCCGACCAGTTGAAGCCGCGGACCGCGCGTGTCGGCAGGTTAACCGTCTCGCCATGCCACTGGTTTTCGGAAACATCGACGACCCCCGTACCGCCAATATTTTCCGACAGATCCCACCAGCCGAGCGCATCCGCCACAAGCTCTTGCGGCACGGTTTCGGCATTCAGGAGGTCGGCTTCCGTGATATCGAGCGCACGCTTCATGAGCCGCGGGCGGTCGATCTTGCCGTTGAAATGCCCACCGACGAGACCGGTATCGTCCATTTGATGCGCCGCCAGCATGAAGGCGCCTGCGGCGTCCGTTGCGGGCCGGATCATCGCCGTTTTCTCGACCATGACCGAGCCACCGATGCCCAGACCCCAACCCAACGGTTCCTGGCGCAACCACGCATGGCCGTTCCCGTCGCATGCGGCGACGATCCGGTACCATTCGCGACCGACCATCGCGGAGCCAGACGTCAGACTGTCGACCCCGCCATTGCCGTCGCCGAGGCGAAGTTCGGCGGCACCGTTCCCGTCGATAAAGAGGCCGAAACCGGCGCTGCTTTCCGCACACCAGGAACCGATCAGCGCCTGCCGGCCCTCCGCGGGCGTCGTCGGCCAGACGATCGCCTGCAGGGTAAACGCCCGCAGTTCCGCGAGCCCGGACATCGACGGCATACGGGCATACGAGCCGGCATGGACGGGTTGGGCACGACCGGGGTATTCACCGCCGATATCGGTGTCGACGGCGATCTCCTTGAAACCGGGGCCGTCCGGACTGTCGTCGCCGCAAATCAGTCGAACGATATCGGCCCGGTAAGGTTTTTCGTCGAGGCTCGAGACCTTGAAGCCAATTCGGTCGCCGGGTCGAACACTGATCTTGTCTGCATAGCCGAAAAGCGAGCGCATCGCGTCAATCCAGCGTCTTGCCGGTGCGCGATTCCCAGCGCAGCCTGAAGATCGCGCGCTCGGCATCGTCGAGGTCGGCAAAGACGCGATCACGATGCCAGATCAACGGCTTGCCGCGTTCGCCAGGCAGCTGCGCGAGTGTCCACTCACGGTGCGGCTGTGTGCAGACCAGAACGTACTTACCGTTCATGGTCTTGTCGAAGCGAAGCTCGTTGACCAGACGCTGCAGCTCCGGTCCATGCGGTCCGCCGGGGTTGGCCATGAAAGCCTCGACGAGATCGAGGCGATCGGGATCGACGAAGGACATCCTCAACGCCGCCGTATCGGCCGGATTACGCCGTGCGGTGTATCAGGTGGTAGCCGAAATCGGTCTCGACCGCGCCCGACGTTTCGCCGACGTCGAGGGCGAAGGCCGCTTCTTCGAACTCGGGCACCATAACACCGCGGCCGAAGCTGCCGAGCGCGCCGCCGCCGCGTGACGACGGGCATTCCGAATGTTCGCGCGCAACGTCACCGAAATCCGCGCCGTCGGCGATTTCCGTCGCCAGTCCCTCGATCTTCTCCTTGGCGTCGTCGCCGCTAACAAGAATATGCGAGGCTTCAATGGTATCGGTCATGTGATTTCTCCCAGGTACAGGTCATCCGGTTTGTTTCGTCCGGTTGTGATAGCCGACACCCGGCCCGCGGGCAACCAGCCGGTCAGTAGCGGCTGCTGTCCCCGGCGATCGCGGCCTTCAGGCTGTCGTATTCGTCGCAGCCGAAAAAACAGGCGTCGTCCAGCCGCGCCAGCATGTCATTCGCCTTGTCGATCTGGTCGGTCTGAACATAGAGGATACCGAGATAGTTGAGCGCGCCCTTGTGCTCGGGGTCGATGGTCAGGGCCATGTCGTAGTATTTATACGCGGCGTCGAATTCACCGACCTTGCGATGCGCATAGGCGAGTTGTGTCAGGTAGTCCGGGTTTTTGGGCTGCGCTTCGACGGCCTTTTCGAGCACCGGGATCGCGGCGCCGAATTTTCGCATCTCGATCAACGTCATGGCGTTCGCGAATTCGGAGCTTCCCGGCGCACTGCTGCTGGTGCCGGACCCGCCGCTGCTGCCGGCGGCAAAGCCTGCTACCGGCGAGAGAAACAGTGCCGCGGTGAGAAAAAAGAGAATGCGAGACATACTGGGGCCTTCCGTGCGGTTGTCGTTCAACCGTAAAGATACCAGCACGCCGTCACGGCACCAATCACGCCTGCGAGATCGGCAAGCAGCGCCGCCACGAGGGCATGGCGAATACGTCGGATACCGACAGCCCCGAAGTAGACTGCCAGCACATAGAAGGTTGTCTCGGTCGAGCCCTGCAAGGTGCTGACAAGGTATCCGGTGTAGCTGTCTGGCCCGATCGCGGGATCGTTGATGATCGACGCCAGAATGCCGTAGGCGCCGGACCCCGAAAGCGGTCTCAGCAAAGCCATCGGCAGCGCATCGGGCGGCATGCCGACATGCAAGGTCAACGCGCCGAGCGGTTCGATCAGCAGCGCCATGGCGCCCGACAGCCGGAACATGCCGACGGCGACGAGAATGGCGACGAGATACGGAATGATGCGAAGCGCCACGTTGAAGCCGTCCTTGGCGCCCTCGACAAAGGCTTCGTAGATCGGAACCCGCCGGGCGGCCCCGTAGCCAAGTAGCGCGATCATCAGACCGGGGATGATCCAGGGTGCGATGGACCGGCCGTAAAACACGGTCAGCGGCACCAATGCAACCAACGTACCCAACGCCAGCGCCGAGACCCAGAGAGGATAGCCCTCGCCGGTGTCGGCCGGCATGTCCTCCGGGATATCGGCGGACGAGGTTTCGGTCGGCATGGCGGCGCGTTCATCGTCGCTCTCGCCGTCGACGCGATAGTCTTCCGGTTTGCGCCACGTCCGCTGAAACATTTTCACGGCAATGATCGCAACCGTCGTCGAGCAGATCGTCGCGAACAGGGTCGTCGGCACGATACCGCCCGGATCGGCCGATCCGGCGGCGGCGCGGAGCGCAATGACCCCGGTCGGCAGCAATGTCACGGAAGACGTATTGATCGCCAGGAACAGCACCATGGCGTTCGTTGCCGTGCCCTTGTGTCTGTTCAGCGTATCGAGGTGCTGCATGGCGCGAATGCCGAAGGGCGTTGCCGCATTGCCAAGACCGAGTGCATTGGCGGACATGTTGAGGATCATCGACCCCATTGCCGGGTGATCGGCCGGGACATCCGGAAACAGACGCACCATAAGCGGGCGCAGCAGCCGGGCGATCACGACCAGCAATCCGCCTTTCTCGGCGACTTTCATCAGGCCCAGGAACAACGCCATGACGCCGACAAGCCCGATCGCCAGCTCGACGGCGCCGCCGGCGGCATCGATCATGCCGGTGCCGAGCATGCTCATCGGACTATCCGCTACCTCCTCGCCGGGCGCAGGCGACCACGCGATCTGCCGCCATGTCGCAACGACGAATGCGATAACGACGATCGCGAAGAAAACGACGTTCATACGGCGTCGCCCGGTGTCGGCTCGACGCCAGTCATGCGTTCGGGAAAATCGCTGAAGATACCGGAAAAGCCCATTGCCGTCAGTTCGACGGCACGGGTCCGCTGATTGACCGTGAACGTTCGCACCGGAGTACCCGAAGCGATGACGGAACGAATATCGTCAGCATCGACGACCTCGTGCCAGACATGCAGCGCGCTCGCGCCCGCGCCATCAAGCCGGGAACCCCAATCTTCCGGCACCGCGTCGGAAATCAGCGCGCGCGGATACTCCGGCGTCAGATCGCGGACGACGGCGAGGCTTTCGTCGGCAAAACTCGATAGCAGTGGCGGCGGCAGATGACCCGGCCAGTGCTTCCTGAGAATACCGCAAACGGTCTCCGCCGTTTCTGCCTCGCGACCTCTGCATGGCTTGAGTTCGATGTTGCAGCCGAGATTCAACACGGCGAGATGACCGACGGCATCGTCGAACCGCAGAAGCCGCGTACCTGCGTAGCCGTCACTGAACCACGATCCGGCGTCGAGTAACGAAAGCGCCGCCCATTCCGTGTCACAGACATTACCGGTTCCGTCTGTCGTTCGTTCAAGACCGTCATCATGCATGAGCAGCGGCACACCGTCTGCGGAGAGTTTGACATCGACCTCGACCCAGCCGACACCGAGTTCGGATGCGCGCCTGAGAGACGGCAACGTATTTTCCGGCGCATGACCGCACGCACCGCGATGACCGATCAGAAACGGAATATCCCGTTGCAGAGCGTTGTCGTCTGCCATCGTGCGACGGTTCCCCCCTTCGTCAGAAAAATGCTTTGTCCAAATGGACCGAGGCCATAACCTTGGACAATCGGGCCGCGGATTTAAAGCGGGAAAAGGTGCCGTAGCGGCACGAAATCGGGGAGGTTGGCGAATGGCCGACGAACAAACGCTGAAGGATATGGCGTTGCACTATCACAGCTATCCGAAACCCGGAAAGCTGGAGATCACGGCAACCAAGCCGCTCGGCAACCAACGCGACCTCGCCCTCGCCTACTCGCCCGGCGTGGCCTACGCATGTCTCGACATCGAGGAGACCCCGGCACGCGCCCGCGAAATGACGGCAAAAGGCAATCTTGTCGCCGTCATCACAAACGGCACGGCCGTGCTCGGCCTCGGCGATATCGGCCCCCTTGCGGCCAAGCCGGTGATGGAGGGCAAAGCCGTCCTGTTCAAGAAGTTCGCCGGCCTCGACGTTTTCGATATCGAAGTCAACGAGAAGGACCCGGAAAAACTCGCCGACATCGTCGCATCGCTGGAGCCGACGTTCGGCGCAATAAACCTCGAAGACATCAAGGCACCCGATTGTTTCATCGTCGAACAGTTGTGCCGCGACAAAATGAACATTCCGGTGTTCCACGACGACCAGCACGGTACGGCCATCGTCGTCGGCGCCGCGGTGCTGAACGGCCTTCGCGTCGTCGAAAAGGATATCGGCGAAATAAAGGTCGTCTCGACGGGCGGCGGCGCGGCCGGTATTGCGTGCCTCAACCTGATGGTCAGCATGGGCCTCAAGCGTGAGAACGTGACGCTGGTCGATCATGTCGGCGTCGTCTACGAGGGCCGCGAAAAGGACATGAACCCGCACAAGGCGTCCTACGCGCAGGCCACTGAAGCGCGGACGTTGGCCGAGGCGATCGACGGCGCGGACCTCTTCCTCGGTCTCTCGGCCGGCGGCATCCTGAAGCCGGAGATGGTCGAGCGTATGGCGCCCAGGCCGCTGATCCTCGCCCTCGCCAATCCGGAACCGGAAATCTCGCCGCCCGACGCCAAGGCGGTGCGCGACGACGCCGTCATTGCGACCGGCCGGTCGGATTTTCCGAATCAGGTCAACAACGTGCTGTGTTTCCCGTTCATCTTCCGCGGCGCCATCGATGTCGGTGCGACGGATATCAACGAGGAGATGAAGCTCGCCGCCGTCCGTGCCATCGCCGACCTCACCATGCAGGAAAGCTCGGAAGTGGTTGCCAAGGCATACGCCGGCGAGGATCTGGTCTTCGGGCCCGAATATCTGATCCCGAAACCCTTCGATCTGCGATTGATTCTGGAAGTTGCGCCGGCCGTTGCCCGCGCCGCGATGGAAACCGGGGTTGCGACACGGCCGATCGAGGACCTCGACGCCTATCAGGAAGACCTCGGAAAATTCATCTTCCGCTCAAGCCTGCTCATGAAACCCGTGTTCGACCGGGCCCGGCTCGATCCGAAACGGGTTGTCTATGCGGAGGGCGAGGACGAGCGGGTTCTGCGGGCACTCCGCGTCGTCGTCGATGACGGTCTCGCGCGGCCGATCCTGATCGGCCGGCCCGAGGTGATCGCGAAACGCATCGAAAAGTTCGGCCTGCGGCTCGAGGTCGACCGCGACTTCGAGGTCTGCAATCCGGAGAGCGATCCGCGTTACGATCAGTACTGGCGATTCTTCCACAGTCTGGTCGAGCGGCGCGGCATTACGCCGGATGCGGCGCGTACGATCATCCGGACCAACAACACGGCCATCGCCGCCTGCATGGTTGCGCAGGACGAAGCCGACGGCATGCTGTGCGGCGTACAGGGCCGCTTCGCCTGGCATCTCAGGTATGTGCTCGACATCATCGGCAAAGCCTCCGGCGTTCGTGACGTGTCGTCGCTCAGCGCACTGGTTATTCCAAAGGGCGTGTTTTTCTTCTGCGATACGCATATCACCGAAAACCCGACGGCCGAGGAACTGGCCGAAATGGTTGTCATGGCGGCGACCGAGGTTCGGCGCTTCGGCGTCACCCCGAAAATCGCCCTGCTGTCGCACTCGGACTTCGGCACACATGATTCGGAGTCCGCAATCAAGATGCGGCGCGCGGCGGAACTTCTGCGTGAGCGCAATCCCGACCTGATGGTCGAGGGTGAAATGCATGCGGATACGGCGCTCGATACGGTCCTGCGCGAACGCGTATTCCCCAATAGCCGGCTCAACGGTCCGGCGAACATGTTCGTCATGCCGAATGTCGACGCCGCGCACATTGCGTTCAATACGGCGAAACAGCTGGCGGACGGGCTTCCGTTAGGGCCGATTATGATCGGAGCGGCAAAACCGGTTCACGTTTTGACGACATCGGTAACCGCGCGCGGCATTGTCAACATGACCGGCGTCGCCGTCGTCGAGGCTCAGGAGCGCGAACACGCCCAGCGCCTCATGCTCTAGGTGAGAGCACGTTTCGCGGATCCGATCGATCGAGACGATCCAGGACGACCGGACCGGGATGGCCTGACGGTCAGGCCTGTCTCGACGTCAGCAGGCGTTCGATCTGGCGAACGACTCCCAACCATTGCCGTTCGCGTGCAAATGCGAGGGCAAATGAAGCGCCAACGGCTGCAATAAGCGAACGGGCAAGATCGCGTTGCGCCCCTTCAGCATCCGCTGAGCCGGCGTCGATTCGGCTCGAGGCGGTGGAAAGTGCCACCGACTCAGGCCAGATCTTCGAGATCGACGAGCGAGTCGTCCAGGCTAAGATCATCCGTCAGGGTCGCAAACGTGCGCACACCCCGGGCAAAACGATCGCCGAACGATTCAGCGGTGCCGGAGACATTCTCGAATTCACTGTAAAGAAAGTCCCGATAGTCGTGCAGACTGTTGAAATTGACGTGCATCGGTTATTCCTCCTCAAAGACAACCTTCACATCCCACTTTCAAGCAACCAGCGTGCCAACTTGGCAAAACCGGCCTATACCCGTTTAGAAGCCTGTAATTAATAAAGGATTTACAACGTTAACCTTGATGAACGATGCAGGCGGGCAAGCAAATCGGCGTCAACCGGTCAAGTCTTGCCGGTTCGACCGGAAATTTCCCGTTTCTGGCAAAATGGTGGCCAGTGCGATAGAAATCATTATGATCCGCCAACCGTCCCGGGGGGGACGAATAACAGAGGACTAGAGCCTCATGAGCGGCTACGACTTCAGCCTCATATCCGTGCTCGTTTGTGACGACAGTTTTTACATTCGTTCGCTGGTACGGAGCTTCCTTGAGGGGTTCGGCGTGCGGAACGTCCACGATGCCGGCGATACCGAAGAAGGGTTTGCCAAATTCGTCGAGTTCGAGCCCGATCTTGTCATCACCGATTGGCAAATGGGCGACTCCAGCGGCCTCGATCTCGTCTATCTGATCCGCTGGAGCGAAAAATCACCCAATCAATTCTGCCCGATTATCATGCTGACCGGTTTCACGGAGCGCGAACGGGTCGAGGAAGCCCGTGACGCCGGGGTATCCGGTTACTTGGCAAAACCGCTGAGCGCCGAACAGCTGTACAAGAGACTCTGCAAGCTGATCGATGACCGGCGTGCATTCGTCAAACAGAGCGATTACTTTGGTCCGGACCGCCGCATTCGGTCGACGGCCGAATTCGAAGGGAAGGACCGCCGCGGGTCGGACTAGGGCCCGGACCGAAAATCCCGATATGGGCAGATCAGCATGGCCAATCAAAAAGACAACGTCATCACTCCCCCCAAACGCTTGAGCGACAAGGTTGCGCGTTCCGGTGGCCCGTCGGCCCCGGAAGCCATCGGCAAAGCGTTGAAAATGGCGGACAATCTGATCGATTCCTATCAGGGATGGGCGGTCGACGATCTGCAAACTCTCTGGGAAACCTTCAATGAGGCGGAAAAGCGCGGCGCAGACCCGACAAGCCAGCGCGAGGCCGTGCGTGACATGTTCAACGTCGCGCACGAGATCCGGGGGCAGGGCGGCTCGTTCGGATATCCGCTGATTTCGACCGTCGCCGATTCGCTTTGCAAGTTTCTCGAACCCCGCGGCACGCTATCGCCGAAGGACGCGGAAATCGTGCGCATCCACATTCTGGCGTTGAAAGCGGTGTTTGCGCAGCAGCTCAAGGGCGATCAGGACGATTTGCAGGGCGAGTTGCGGCCCCTCCTCCATACACTACGCGCGAAGGCCTAGGGTCGGCATCGGAGATTCTGCAGTCATGAGCAAGGTAATCGGTGTCATCGGCGTCGGGCATTTGATGTCCTATATCGTTCGGGGATGGATGCGCGCCGAGCCCGACCTGCGGATCATTCTGTCGCCGCGCAGCAAGCAACGCTCGGAAGAACTTGCTGAAGCCTATGGGCTCGAAATCGCCGCCAACAATGCTGCCGTCGTCAAGCAATGCGATATCGTCGTCGTTGCAACCCGGCCCGGAGATTTGCTCGAAACGGTGAAGAATCTGCCCTGGAGCGACGGTCAGATCGCCGTGTCGGTCGCCGCCGGCGTAGCCATGAGCGGTCTCGAGCGGGCCTGTGCACCAGCGACGGTCGTTCGCTCCATGCCGGTTACCGCGGCCGAGATTGGCGAGAGTGCGACCACGATCTTCCCCGATCATGACGATATCCGCGATCTCTTCGAACGCGTCGGCAGCGTGCATGGCTTCAGGGACGAATCCGTATTCGATCTGGCGAATGCGCACGGCGTCGTCTTCAGCGTGTTCCATGCCGGCATCCAATCGGTGGCGTCATGGTTCGAGGGCAACGGGCTCCCGGCCGACACCGCCCGCGAGCTCGCCGCCGCGGCCCTGAAGGCGACGGGAGAGATGGTGCTGGCCCACCCGGAACGGAGCTTCGACGAGATGGTCGCCGAATATGCGACCGAGGGCTCGCTGACGCGAATTGCCCTCGAGGCGCTTCGCGCCAACGGCGGACTCGATGGTTGGCACGATGCGCTGGACAAGGTCCAGGTGCGGTGTCGCGAAATCAACGAAGAAACCGGCTGAACGGGTCTCACGACCCTATTCAGACATTGACCCGCACGTATCGGCCCCGCCAAACTCCCCCACCGAACGATACCGGACACGGTTCCGGGATCGCCATATTCAGCAGGAGAAACTCATGGCCTGGCAGGGCAAGATATTACGCGTCAATCTGACCGAACGCACAGCGGCGTCCGAACCGCTCAATATGGAATGGGCCGAGGCGTACCTCGGGCAACGCGGACTCGCGACCAAGTACCTGATGGAGGAAATCGACCCGAGGGTCGATCCGCTGTCGCCCGATAACAAAATGATCTTTGTCACCGGGCCGCTTACCGGTACGGGCGCTTCGACGGGCGGCCGCTGGTCGGTTGTCACCAAGGGCGCGCTGACCAATGCGATCGCGTGCTCCAATTCCGGCGGCTATTTCGGCGGCGAACTCAAGACCGCCGGTTGGGACATGATCATCCTCGAGGGCCGCGCGTCCGCCCCCGTCTACATGCTGATCCTCGATGACGACGTCCAGATCCTCGATGCCGAGGGCTTCATCTGGGGCGAAACCGTCTGGGATATGGAAGAGATGATCCGCCACCGCCATCAGGATCCCGAATTGCGCATGGCGTCGATCGGTCTGGCCGGCGAACGGGGCGCCCTGTTCGCCTGTGTCATGAACGACCGCGACCGGGCTGCCGGACGATCCGGCGTCGGCACCGTCATGGGCTCGAAGAACCTCAAGGCCATCGCGGTTCGCGGTCGCAAGGGCGTCGCCGTCGACGATCCGAAACGCTTTCTCGACGTCAGCCGGGCGGCGCGAATCAAGCTCGATGCGACCGACGACCGGAACCGCCGCGCGGCCATCGGCACCATGGCGATGATGGACGTCAATCAATCGTGGGGCAGCCTGCCGACCCGAAACTGCCGCGATGTGCAGTTCGAGGGCGAGGAAAACATCAACGTCGCCGCCATGAAACGCGTCCGAGAGACCGACGGACGGCCGCATCTGATCAAGAACAAAGCCTGTTTCGCGTGCTCGATCGGCTGCGCCCGCATCTCCGTTCTCGACCCGACGCACTTCACGGCAAAAGAGACCGGCGACCGCTACACCAAGGCCGAGGGCGGTCTGGAATACGAAGCCGGCTTTGCACTCGGCCCCTATTGCGGCGTCGACGATCTCGAGGCCGCGCATTTCGCCAGCATGAAATGCAACGAGCACGGCATGGATCCGATTTCCTTCGGCGTCACGCTCGGTGCGGCCATGGAACTCTACGAGATCGGCGCCATCGACGACTCGGTCACCGGCGGACCGCCGCTCAACTTCGGCAATGCCGAAGCGCTCGTCTGGGCCGCCGAGGTGACGGGCCGCATGGAAGGTTTCGGCCGCGACCTCGGTATGGGCTCGAAACGGCTTTGCGAAAAATACGGCCACCCGGCGCTTTCGATGACCGTCAAGGGCCAGGAGTTCGCCGGTTACGATCCACGTGCCATGCAGGGCATGGGCCTCAACTATGCGACCGGCAACCGTGGCGCCTGCCACTTGCGCGGCGCGTCCTGGACCGAAGACTATACCGACACCTCGCCGAGGGGCCGTGGCGCCATCGTCGCCAAGGCTCAGAACGGCATGGCGGCATACGATTCGACCGGCCTCTGCATGTTCGCCCAGGGCGGTTTCGGGCGCGACATGGTGCTGGCGCAGCTCGATTCGGCGCTGCCGGGCACTTGGGACAACGACCGCTTCGAAGCCCTCGGCGAACGAATCTGGAACCTCGAGCGCATGTTCAACATGGCGGCCGGCTTCACCGCCGCCGACGACACCCTGCCCGACCGCATGCTGAAGGAGCCCGCCAAGACCGGGGCAGCGGCCGGCAAGGTCAACGAACTCGGGGTCATGCTGCCCGAGTACTATTCCGCGCGCGGATGGTCCGCGGACGGCACGCCAAGCCCCGAGACCCTGTCCCGGCTCGGGCTTTGAGGCGGAGAATCCTTCGATGAAAGTGTCTATCAGGTTGGTCTCGATCGGTGGCGATGTCGACGCGTCGCCCAAGGAGCGCGAGATCGCCACGGGAACCAGCGTCGCCGACATCACCGAGACCCTCGGTCTCTCATCCGAGGAAACATATGCCGTCCTTGTCAATGACCTGCCGGTCGCGCCGGACGACCGCAGCGATCGCATGCTCGAAGACGGAGACCGCGTGACCGTGTTTCCGCCGATCAAGGGAGGGTGATTCGATGGCCGGAAACCGCCGCCGCCACGACCGCGAAGTCGTCAACAAACCGGCGACCGTCGAATCGGGAGACGGTGCGTTCGATGCCACCCTGCAGGATATTTCCGAGAGCGGCGCTGGCGTATCGTTCTCGCTCGGCCGGGATCAGGGGCAGCTCGATATCGGCCGCTCCGTCGCGCTCACGCCGGACGGCGAAACTGCCCGTCCCGGCCGGGTCGTACGGCATTACGAAGGCGGTTTCGGCATGGTCTTCACCGGCGGCGAGGACAACGAGGCATAATCCGGGAATCCGGACTCAGTCGCGATTGGCAACAAGCTTGGTGGCGATCAGGCCGTAGAACGCCGTGCCGCCATCTGTGCCGCTGTACGCCCACCCGAGATGATCGCCGCATCCACGGCACAGGCTGAAACGCCAGAAAAACCCCGGAAACCAGGTAAAGTTGTCGGTCGGTTCGCCGGCTTCGCCGACACCGGGGGCGTGCTCGAAACACCGCACTCGAAACAGATGGCCCGCCGGGTTGAAGACGGTGTGCAGGTGATCGCCATTTCGCGACACCGCCCAGCGCTCGCGCGTAATCAGGTGACCGCACCGTTTGCAAAAAAGCGGGTCGTCGCGCTCGGTTTCGACTTCGGTGGCAACCTGCCGTTCGGTTTCCGGGGTTTTCTTCAGCATCGATCGCTCCCCCGTCGATCATACCCGTTTCGCCACGAAAAAGGCGGCCCGCAAAACGGGCCGTCTCCCGGTTTCGATCAAATGATGTCAGAACAAGATGGTCTTCGCCGGCCGCTTAGGCGCTGGCGGTCTCATTTCCGGCGCGATGCACTGGGAACAGCATCATGTGGACGCGGATCAGGTCGGCAAGACTATCGGCATGCATCTTGGCCATGACCTTGGCGCGATGCACTTCGACAGTCCGCGGACTGATGTTCAGGGACTGAGCGATCTGCTTGTTCATCGCGCCATCGACAATATGGCTATAAACTTCGCGTTCGCGATTGCTGAGCGATTCGAACAGCGATCGCGCCTTGGCGACGCTCTCGGACCACTGCATTCCAGCCCGACGCTTGTCGAGCGCTTCGCCGACGGATTGCAGAAGTTTGGCCGGTACGAGCGGCTTCTCCTGAAAATCGAAGGCACCGATCTTCATCGCCTTGATCGCCATTTCAATGTCACCGTGAGCGGTCACGATGATCGCCGGAATTTCGCTTAGGTCGCAAGGCAACTGTTCGAGCAGCTCGATACCGTCCATGTTCGGCATCCGCAGGTCGACCAGCATGCATCCGGTCGTGTCGGGCTCGAATGCCTTCAGGAATTCCTCGCCGCTGGCATAGACGTCATTGGTCAGATTGGCGCTTTCGAGGATTGCCTGCATCATCGCACGATTGCCCTCGTTATCGTCGACGACGCAGACGCGAAGAATGTCCTGTGATTCCTGGTTTTCGGTACTCACGCCGCCACCATCAGTCTTGAGCTGCCCCCACACGTCTACACCACTCTATCAAACTTTCGCAAAAACGCTCGCGATTCAACAGTATCATACTTTATGTAAGTATGAACACGTATCAAAGAAAATGAAAGCCCCGCGGACAGCGCCCGGGGTAACGCGGCCCAGCCGCCGAACCGCGGTCACGCCAGTCGCCGACGGACAGGCAAATCCATCACTATTCAGTGATTTAGAGTGGCGTTGAAACGCTAGCGGAGCAAACTAGACGCCGGGCCATGGCAACGACCATGTCTTTACGGTCGTGTAGAACTTCATCGCCTCGAGGACACCCTCTTTCACGCCGTTCCCCGAATCCTTGATCCCCCCGAAGGGCGACATCTCGATTCGGTAACCGGGCGCCTCCCAGATGTTGACCGTACCGACGTCGAGCCCTTCGATGTAACGGGTCGCGCGATCGAGACGATTGGTGCACACACCCGCCGACAGGCCGAACGGTGTGCTGTTGGAGATCTCCATCAGGGCATCGTCGTCGTCGGGAACCCGCACCATCGGAACGATCGGTCCGAACGTCTCCTCGTAGACGAGCTCGGAATCATGCGGCACGCGATCGACGACAATCGGCGGCAGCAACGCACCCTGGCGGCCGGGATCGTAGAGCACTTCCGCGCCCTGATCGGCCGCGGCATAGACCCGCTTCTCGAACGTCTCGGCTGCCTGCGCATGGATCACGCAACCAAGCTGGGTTTCGGGATCCTGGGGATCGCCGAAACGAATGGTCTTCGCCCGTTCGAGAACCATCGGCCGGAAGCGATCGGCGACGCTTTCCTGCACGAGAATCCGTTTCACGGCGGTGCAGCGCTGGCCGGAATTGGCCGTGGCGCCGGCCACGGCGATGTCGGCGGCCTTTTCCAGGCCCTCGTCATCGAGATCGTTGAGCACGATGAGCGGATCGTTGCCGCCAAGCTCAAGCGCCGAGCGCCGGTAACCCGCCTTCTCGGCGATCATCTTGCCGACCGTGACGCCGCCGGTGAAGGTGATGATATCGATGTTCGGGTTCGTCACCATCTCGTCACCGATATCGGCGGGCCATCCGGTCACGATCTGGAACATCTCCGGCGGCAACCCGGCATCATAGAGAATATCGGCGAGCGTGATCGCCGTCAGCGGCGTCAGTTCGGTCGGCTTGCAGACCACGCAGTTATTGGTGGCGATGGCCGGAGCGATCTTGTGCGCAACCATGTTGAGCGGATGGTTGAACGGCGTGATCGCGGAGATCGCGCCGACGGGCTCGCGCTTGGTGAAAATCTTGCGCTGCTTGCCGTTCGGCGTCAGATCGCAGGAGAAGATCTGACCGTCATCGAGAATCGCCAGTTGGCCGGCAAGCGTGAAGACATCGTAGGAACGTCCGGTTTCGTACAGCGAATGCTGCTTGCAGATACCGAGTTCCAGCGTCAGAACGTCGGCAATCGCCTCGCGCCGTTCGCGGATCAGCTCACCCGCACGAAACAGAATCTGCTGTCGCTCGTAGCGCGTCAGTTTCGGTTTGTAGGCTGCGGCGATCTCGAAGGCACGGGCGGCATGCTCCGCCGTGCCCGCCGGGACGGTGCCGATCACCTGATCGGTGTAGGGATACCGAACCTCGATGACATCCTTTGTGGTGACATGCTCACCGCCGATGCGCATCGCACCCTCGATGATGCCGGAACCTCCCTGAATGACGTTCATTTGCCTACTCCGCTCATTCTCATGATTACTCGGCTGCCGCCGACTGTGCCCGAACGCCGAAATTGCAGCCGATGTCGAAAGCATCGAAGTTGCGAAGTGGCCGGCCGTAATCGGCGACCGGCCGATTGACGATCATCGGCACCCGCTGCTCGCTCAGCCCCCCGTGCGAGCGCAACGGTTCCTTCAATGCCGAGAGGTCGTGACGGTCGGCGCTGGTGCCGATGACCTTGGATTTCGATGCACCGCCCGAAATCACGATCAGGTCGCCCATTCGATCCGGCGGCAGCCCGAGCAGGACGCAGCCCTGATCGCGTTCGTGGCACGAGTCGACGCCTTCCAGGCCGGCGATCCGTCCCCGAAGCGCCTCGACGTCCGCATCCGCGGGCAAATAGACGGTCGCAAACGACCCGAGGGCGCCGTGGTGGACGACATATGGATCCGTAATCGGCAGGATGACCCGTGCGACGCCAGCGCCGAGCCAATCGTCGAGAATGTCCTGTAGGTAGAGCACATCCGGTTCGCCGTCGGGGTTATGCTTCGCATTCATGCCGTGATCGGCCGTCATCACCACCGTCGCGCCGAGCGCGTCGAGTCGGCCGAGATAACCGTCCAGCATGCCATAGAATGCGTTCGCGCCGTCGCTGCCCGGCGCATGCTTGTGCTGAACGTAATCCGTCGTCGACAGATACATGATGTCCGGACGGCGCGTTTCCAGCAGCTTCGCGCCGGCGGAGAAGATGAACTCGGACAACTCGGCGGAATAGACGTCGGGCACCGGCATGCCGGTCAGCCCGATAACGTCGTCGATACCGTTTTCGTCGAAACTCACCTGATCGGATTTCTCGGACGAAAAGCAAACGGCGCCGTCCTTGCCGAACCGCAGGCCGTGACCGAGAAGCCGGCGCAGTTTGTCCTTCGCCGTGATGATGGCGATGTCGGCACCCGCCGCCTGGAACGCCTGAAAAATCGTCGGTACGCGCAAGAACTTGGGGTCGTTCATCATGACCTCTTCGCCCGTATCCGGGTCGATGAGGTAGTTGCCGCAAATCCCGTGAACCGACGGCGGCTGACCGGTTACGATGGAGAGATTGTTCGGGTTCGTGAAACTCGGCACCACGCAATAGCTGACATGGTTGCCGCCCTTTTCGACGATCCGTGAAAGATTAGGCATGATGCCATCGGCCATGGCGCGGTCCGTATACTCCGGCTCGGAGCCGTCGCAGCAGATAACGACCAGCGGATTCTCCGGCCAGGCATAGGTCCGGCCATTCACGGTGACGGGTTGGCGTGGGGATGATGTCATTGTGGTGCGGTCCTTCGTCAGGCTGCGGCGGCGCCGCTGCAGACGCCCATTTCGTCCAGGGTCGTGCGAATGGCGGCGAGGGCGGCCTCGATCTCCGCCGTGCCGAGATCGCCGATGCAACCGATGCGGAACGTATCGGCAATCGTCAGTTTTCCGGGATAGATGACGAAGCCTTTATCGCTCAGGCTGTCGTAAAAGGCGTCGAATTGAAACGCCGGATCGGTCGGCATCAGGAATGTCACGATGATCGGCGCCTGCAGATCGTCCGGCAACAACGGCTCGAAACCGAGCCCGCGCATGCCGTCGATCAGCGCCCGGCTGTTGTCGCCGTAGCGCCCGCCGCGGCCTGCGACGCCGCCCTGTTCCTCGTAGATATCGAGCGCCTTGTCGAACGCGGCGATCACCTGAACCGGCGGCGTAAACCGCCACTGACCGTTCTTCTCCATCGACTGCCACTGGTCGTGGAGATCGAGCACCAGCGAGCGGGCATTGCCCTCGGTTTCCTTCAGCGCGTCGACCCGCGCGATGCAGAAACCCATCCCCGGCACGCCTTCGAGGCACTTGTTGGAGGACGCCGCAACCGCATCGAATGCGATCTGCCCGGCATCGAGCGGAATGGCGCCGAAGGCGCTCATCGCGTCGATCAGCAGCCGGCGGCCGTGACGCGCCACGACGTCGGCAATCTCGGCGATCGGGTTCAGAATGCCGGTCGTCGTTTCGCAATGAACGGCAGCGACATGCGTCACGCCGCTGTCGTTCGCCAACAATTCATCGAGGGCGGCCGGATCGGCCGGTTCGTTCTCGGCACACTCGAGAACGGTCGTCTCGATGGCGTAATAGTCGCAAATGCGTGCGATGCGCTTGCCGTAAGCGCCGTTGATCATGATCAGCAGCTTGCCGCCGCGCGGCACGAAACTGCCGATCATGGCCTCGACAACGAAGCTGCCGCTACCCTGCAACGGGACCGTGGTGTAGCCTTCACCGCCGACAATGGCCGTGAGGCGGTCCCGTACGCGGCGGTTCATCTCGATGAAGCGGCTGTCGCGCGAGCCGTAATCGTGCAGCATGGCCTGTTTGACGGCGGGCGACGTCGTCAGCGGTCCGGGCGTCAGCAGCCAGGGATCACCGGTTGGGGTGGCGGCGGGGGAATTGGCCATCGCGGGGTTCCTCTCTGCTTGCGCTCATTGGCGTAGCGTTCACTGATCTTGCGTCCTTGTTGACTTCCTCTATACCGCGGCCAATTATTTATCCAATACATAATATCGACATTTCATATAGGTTTAACCAATGCTTCATACGCAGTTGCGGGCGTTTCACGCGGTCGCGCTCCAAGGCAGCTTCACCAAGGCCGCCGAAGCGTTGCGGGTGTCGCAGCCGACGCTTTCCGGGCAGGTTCGCGCACTCGAGGACGCCTATGGCATCCAATTGTTTCACCGCCGCGGACGCGGCATCGAAATCACCGATCTGGGCAAGTCGCTGCTTGAGACCACGCGGCGGTACTTTGCCGTCGAGGACGAAGCCGAGCGGCTGCTGTCGACCGCCCAGGGCCTGATGGGCGGACACCTCCGGGTCGGCGCCGATTCGCCGTTTACCGTCATCCCCCTTCTCGCCGGATTCTCGCGGCGCTATCCGACGGTCGAAAAGTCGATATCCTTCGGCAATTCGCGCAGCCTTCTGAACGACATCGTCAATCGCCAGATCGATATCGGTTTCCTGCCCGATGTCGCCGACGACAACCGCCTGCATGTGGTGCCGGTGCAGCGCGACCGGCTCGTCCTGATCGTTCACCAGGGACACCCCTGGGCGCATCGCCGCAGCATTTCGCTCGACGCGCTCGGACAGGAAACGCTGTTGCTGCGGGAAAAAGGCTCGCGCACCCGCGCCATTTTCGAGGCCATTCTAGCGGACCGCGGCGTGCGGCCGGCCGTGGTGCTCGAAATCGGCAGCCGCGAAGCGGTCGCCGAAGCGGTCTCTGCCGGGCTCGGCGTCGGCGTCGTGAACGAGGGCGAGATCGGCCACGACACACGGCTCAAGAAACTGCCTGTCGCGGGTGAGCGGCTCAACGTCACCGAGTATGCGGCCTACCTTCGCGACACGCGGCATTCGCCGACATTGCTGGCGCTGTTGGAATACATCGACGAAGTGTCGAGCCTTTAGAGCCTGCACCGGGAAGCGACAGGGTGGGGTGTTCGAAAGAACGTGTCAGAAACTCGGCGTAGCGCCCGGTTCCTTGACGCTCTCCATGGCGACGAACGTCGAGGTGTGTGAAACGTGCGGCAGGTTGGCGATCGTCTCGCCGAGGGTCTTGCGGTATTCGACGATGTCGGCGGTTCTCACCTTCAGCAAATAGTCGAAGCCGCCAGCGATCATATGACACTGCTCGACCGCGGCGACGTCGCGGACGGCTTCGTTAAAGGCGCGAAGCGCCTTCTCCGTGGTGTCCGCCAAATGAACCTGAACGAAGGCGACGTGCCCCTGTCCCAGTTTGGCATGATCGAGAACAGCCGTATAACCGGCAATGTAGCCGTCGCGCTCCAACCGGCGCATGCGGTTCTGGCACGGCGTCTTCGACAGACCGACACGGCCCGCGAGGTCCGTCACCGTCATCCGGCCGTTCTCGTGCAACGCCTTCAGCAGCTTCCAGTCGTGCTGGTCCAACTCACTCATGAACAGATGAATATCATAGTTTTTACCCAAAATCACGGTAAAATTTAGTGAAATAAACTAAATAGGGATCGAAAAAAGGCAACTCGCCTATGCGTGTTATCGCATAATGACGGAAAGCAGCATGAGGGAATTGCCATGACCGCATCCGACGCCATCCGCGCCCAGATCCGCGCCGCCAACCTCGAGAACGAAGCCGACGCCGTTCGCCGGCTGATCGGTCTCGCCAATCTGAACGCCGAAGATCGCGCCGCGATTTCGGCCGAAGCGGCGACGCTGGTCCAGGCGATCCGCGACAACAGCGAACCCGGCCTGATGGAGCAGTTCCTCGGGGAGTACGGCCTGTCGACCACCGAAGGCGTGGCGCTGATGTGCCTGGCGGAGGCGCTGCTCCGGGTACCGGATGCGGAAACCATCGATGCGTTGATCCAGGACAAGATCGCACCGGCGGACTGGGGCAAGCATCTCGGCCACTCCAGTTCCTCGCTGGTCAATGCATCGACCTGGGCGCTGATGCTGACGGGCTCGGTGCTGAAGGAGGACGAAACGCCCGGCATCGGCGCGACGCTGCACGACCTCGTCCGCCGCCTCGGCGAACCGGTGGTGCGCACCGCCGTCTCCCATGCCATGCGCGAAATGGGCCAGCAGTTCGTGCTCGGCCAGACCATCGAGTCCGCCATGAAGCGGGCCGCGCAGATGGAAAAGCGCGGCTATACCTACTCCTACGACATGCTCGGCGAAGCGGCGCGAACCGAACAGGACGCGCAGCGCTATCACCTCGCCTACGCCAACGCCATCGGCGGCATCGCCAAGGCCTGCAAGCACGACGACATCCGTCTCAATCCGGGCATCTCGGTCAAGCTCTCGGCCCTGCATCCGCGCTACGAATACGGCCAGCGCGACCGTGCGGTCCCGGAAATCGCGGCGCGGCTGAGCGCGCTGCTGACGCTTGCGAAAAGCGCCAACATGGGGCTCAACATCGACGCCGAAGAAGCCGACCGCCTCGACCTGTCGCTCGACATCATCGAGGGCGCGCTGGCCAACCCGGCGCTCGCCGATTGGGACGGGTTCGGCGTCGTCGTCCAGGCCTACGGCAAGCGGGCCGCGTACGTCATCGACTGGCTCTACGAACTCGCCGAACGGCTCGACCGCAAGATCATGGTGAGGCTGGTCAAGGGCGCCTACTGGGATACCGAGATCAAGCGCGCCCAGGTGCTCGGCCTCGACGGCTTTCCGGTGTTCACCCGCAAGATCAACACGGACGTATCCTACATCGCCTGCGCGCGAAAGCTGCTCGGCATGACCGACCGCATCTACCCGCAGTTCGCGACCCACAACGCCCACACGGTCTCCGCCGTCATGGCCATGGGCGCCGATACGTCGGCCTTCGAGTTTCAGCGCCTCCACGGCATGGGCGAATCGCTGCATCAATCGGTCATGGACCGCCACGGGACGCACTGCCGCATTTATGCCCCGGTCGGCGCGCACGAAGACCTGCTGGCCTATCTCGTCCGCCGCCTGCTGGAGAACGGCGCCAACAGTTCGTTCGTCAACCAGATCGTCGACGAGAGCGTATCGCCCGACGAGATCGCCGCGGATCCGATCGCCGCGGTCGAGGACCTCGGCGACGCCATCGCGCATCCCCGGATCGCCAAGCCGGCAGAGCTGTTCGGTCCGGAGCGGCGCAACTCGAAGGGATGGGACATCACCGATCCGGTGACGGTCGAAGCGCTCGACAAGGCGCGCGGCACGTTCCGCGAGCATCGCTGGCACGCCGGGCCGATTCTCGCGGGCGGTGCCGAGGGCGGCGGCGAGACCCGCGAAGTGCGCAACCCCGCCGATACCGACGATCTCGTCGGCACGGTCCGGGACGCGACGGCGGCGGATGTCGATGCCGCCTACGCCGCCGGCATCGAGGCGCAGAAGGCATGGGCCGCGCGTCCGGTCGCCGAGCGCGCCGAGATCGTGCGGCGCATCGCCGACGCCTATGAGGACAACGCGCCGGAGATCATGGCGCTGGCCACGCGCGAAGCCGGCAAGACGGTGCTCGACGGCATCGCCGAGGTGCGCGAGGCGGTCGACTTCCTGCGCTTCTACGCCAACGAGGCGGAACGCGTCGAGGCCGAGCAGCCGGGCGAGGCGCGCGGCGTCTTCGCCTGCATTTCGCCGTGGAACTTCCCGCTCGCGATCTTCACCGGCCCGATCGCCGCGGCGCTGGCGACCGGCAACGCGGTCATCGCCAAGCCGGCCGAACAGACCTGCCTGATCGCGGCCCGCGCCGTCGAACTGATGATCGGGGCCGGCGTGCCGCGGGGCGTCATCCAGCTGGTGCCGGGCGACGGTCCCGGCGTCGGCCAGCCGCTGGTATCCGATCCGCGCCTCGCCGGGGTCTGCTTCACCGGCTCGACCGACACGGCCAAGGCGATCGACCGGACCATGGCCAAAAACGCCGATCCGGCGGCGCCGCTGATCGCCGAAACCGGCGGACTCAACGCCATGATCCTCGATTCCACGGCGCTCGCCGAACAGGGCGTCCGCGATGTCGTGATTTCGGCCTTTCAGAGCGCCGGCCAGCGCTGCTCGGCGACGCGCATTTTCTACATCCAGAAGGACGTCGAGGAGCGCACGCTCCGCATGCTCAAGGGCGCCATGAACGCGCTCCGCATGGGCGATCCGTGGCAGCTCTCCAGCGATCTCGGCCCGGTCATCGACAGCGATGCCTACGACGGCCTGACCGACTACGTCGACGCGCAGGAAAAGGCCGGCAACCTGATCGCCCGTCTGCCGATGCCGAAGAACCTGGCGCGCGGCCATTATGTCGCCCCGGCGATCGTCCGGGTCGACGGCATCGGCGCCATGGAGCGCGAGATGTTCGGGCCGGTGCTGCACGTCGCCACGTTCGAGGCCGAGGACATCGGCAAGGTCGTCGCCGACATCAACGCCCGCAATTTCGGCCTGACGCTCGGCATCCATACCCGGGTCGACGAACGCGTGCAGGACATCGTCGGCGCGGCGCATGTCGGCAACATCTACGTCAACCGCAACCAGATCGGCGCCATCGTCAACTCCCAGCCGTTCGGCGGCGAGGGACTATCGGGCACAGGACCGAAAGCCGGCGGGCCGCTCTACATCCGCCGCTTCCGCAAGCCCGCGCCGACCGCGTCCGTCGCGCTTGAAGAAACCGACCTGCCGGGTCCGACCGGCGAGAGCAACCGCTACAAGATCAAGCCGCGCGGCCGCGTCGTCTGCCTCGGCGCGCTCAACGGCGGCAACGGCGAGGACGCCCGCACGCGCCAGCTCGAGGCCGCCAAGGCCTACGGCAACGACGCGCTCGGCGATATTGCGCCCGACACGCTCTCGGCCCTCGACCGCATCGACGCCGTGCTCGCCGAGGGCGACGCCGATGCGCTGCGGCCGATCCGCGTTGCCTTGGCCGAACGCAGCGGCCCGATCGTGCCGTTGCTGACCTCGCCGGACGATGTCTGCGGCCTGGTCTCGGAGCGCTCGCTTTGCATCGACACCACGGCGGCCGGCGGCAACGCCTCGCTGCTGGCGGAGGTGTCGGACTAGACGGGCGTCACGCCATCGCGATGACGTCGATCTCGATGTCCATGGTTTCGTAGGCGAGGTACGGCACCGGGATCGCCGTGCTCGCCGGGCCGGGCGCCGAGAAATGGGCGAAACGTGCCTCCAGGTTCTTGCGATACGCATCCTCGTCGACCGCCGCCGCACCGCCCGTCGCGAAGAACGCGTTGAGCCGCAGCACGTTGGCGAAATCCATGCCGAGGTCGGCGAGGATGCGGCGGATGTATTCCATCGACATCTCGGTCTGGCGCGCGATGTCGCCGGCGTGGGCCACGCTGGCGTCGGGGTTGAGCGGCACCTGACCGCCGAGAAACACCAGATCGCCGGCCTGAAGCCCGTGCCGGTAGGGCATGTGCACGGTCCAGTCCCAATGCCCGTCCGGCCAGACGTGGCGGCGGACCATGCGCTCGCCGTTCGGCCGGCGCATGGCGACCACGTCCTTCTTGGTCATCACGCCCGCGGGCAACAGCGAGGTGACGGAAATGCCGGTCGCCGCCGGGCCGGGCTCGGCGTAGTAGCCCGCGCGGTTGAGCGCGGACTCCGCCCAATCCCGGGCGTTGCCGCCGTCGGCGTTGAACACGTTCGATTTCACCACGTCGCCGTAATCGGCGCCGAGTTGCGCCAGCAATCCGCCGAGCCGGCGCATCATGACGTGCGATTGTTCGGCGATGTCGCCCGCCGCCGGAACGCCGTCGTGGGTCTCGGCGGTGACGCCGCTGGTGAAGATCATCGAGCCGACGCGGAGCGCGTGGCTGAACGGCCGGCACGGGCCGGGCCACGTTGCATCCCACGCGGCGGTGCGCGACAGCGCCGCGCCGTTTTGGCCGCGCATGGCGATGGCCTCGATTTCGACGACGACCCCCGCCGGCCGCAACACCGGCACGGGCGCCAGCGTCAGCGCCGGACCGGGCCCGTTGAGGGGCTCCAGCGCGGCGGCGATCTCGGCCTCGACGGCCAGTTCGCTGGTACCGCCCTCGGGCACGTAAAATCCCCGGAGCTGCACCAGATCGCCCGCCGCCAGACCGGCATCCGCGAGAATAGCGCGGATCGACGCCATGACCGCGCGGGTCTGGCCGATCAGATCGTCCGGCGCCTCAACGGACCCCTCTGCGCCGATGGCGACCTGGCCCGAAACGACGAGGAGATCGCCGCAGCGCACCGCCTGCCTCATCGGCACGCCGAGGCTCTTCGCCCAATGATCGTCCGGCGTGATGTAGGTGCGCGGCAGCATGGCCCCTCCCGCTGAAAGCGAAAAAAACAGTCTAGCGGCTGTCGACGATTTTTGGAGAGGAAAGATGGTGCCTAGGGACACGGCTTACAAACTTAACAGGATCAATAACTGAAAAGAAATCTCATCACTTTTCCGTCAAATCCCAACGGGTTACGAAAAACGAAGACGAAGCCAATTGCGTTCTCTTGTTGGGCATTACGACACAGGTTCCAATTGTGCAGCCACTTTCGCCGACTAGTTCGTAGCTGCACCGCCTTGGGACAGGTATCATCTCAGTGACTGTTGCTCACAATGTTTCGGGTTAGATTCGCGGAGGTTTGATGGAGACTGCTGCCAGTTTCAGAATTCGATCAGAGTGTTCTGTTGTCGAAGACGGCCGCGTGTTGCGAATAGATCACCCACATGGCGATTATAGAGCTCGCATCAGGAACATCCCGCGAACTGAATACACTGTTCCTTTTCTTCTATCGCTGCATATCTACTTTGATGCGCCGTCTTTGGATGACGCGAAGGATGTCGCTATCGAACACTTGGCCGACTGCCTAAACATGTTGGCGTTTACTACCGGCACCTCGATCAAACTGCATGCCACTAAGAGTATTGTCGATGTTGAAGGAGGCGCGGCCAACGCTATGACGACCGTACACCTGTGGGGTGACACAATAGAATATGAAGACCCTCAACCCTTCTTTGACGAGAATATTACGACAGCTATAGAACGGTTGTTGAAGGTCGAATTACCGCCTGCAGTGCGGCGTGCAATGCGATGGTACCGACTTGGAATAGTTGAAACGGTTCCCGACGACCAGTTCATGTACTTTTGGTTCGCTTTAGAAATCGTTGCCGAGTTCCAGAAGTCGAGTGAAAAAGTCCCGGACAGATGCCCGAAGTGCGACACGCCGTTGTATTGCGAGTCATGCCAAACCCACCCAGTTCACAGGGCCTATGCAAAACAAGCAATCCGAACTCTTCTAAAAACGGTCGATAAGAACTGCGATGACTCGACCATAAGCCTACTCGAAAAAGCTAGAAACAGCTTGATGCATGGAAGGACGCTAAAGGAAATCGAGGTTAGCCTTCCCGAACCACATGAAGCGATCGTTGATGTCTTGGGTCATTTGGTGTGGAGATCGCTCCTTTGGCAGTTTCCCCATGAAATGTTCGACGGTTCCATCACACTGGGCTCACCATCGACGTACATCAGACGAACTATGACTCCAGTAGCCATCCTCGAAACGATGGTTTCAACACGGTCGGATGGAGAACTGGACCTCGACTTCAAGGGATTCACCGTAAATATTGAACCCTTCGGTCCACCCCAAAGTGGTCTCCAAAAGGTGCTCAAACTAAACGCTGAACAGTACGAACGATTGACCCAGTTAGCGTTCAAGAAAGGCGACCACCAGGAGATGTGCCGTAGAATTTATGACAAATCTCAACCGGATGACGACGGTGCGGCATGCATGGTTTTGTCAACCGATTGGGATGCCATAAATGAAGCAATTTCGAAGCATGAAGATGGCGACTGGCAAGACTTGTTCCGCGACATACTTCACGTGGATAAAGGCTAGATATTACAGCGTTCGCTCTAGTGTCACGTTCACCAAACTTGGCTCGAGGTGACAAAACCGCACCACGGTGTGACTAGCTCTGTCACTTTTGGGCTTTAACCCATTGCGATCATTTGGGTGCGACTTGGAGGTGGTGCCCAGGGACAGAATCGAACTGCCGACACGCGGATTTTCAATCCGCTGCTCTACCAACTGAGCTACCTGGGCGCTGCCGCGAACGGACAGTGAGGATTGGCTGTATAGGCAAAATCGGCGGGGCTGTCCAGCGCCCGAAACAAGATCGGATCACGTTGGAAACGCGATCGGTTTCGCTCTCGTTTCAACGTGTGAATCCGATCGATATCAAAGATGTAGAACAGATTCACGCGATTTGCCGTTCCGGCGCCTCGCGCCGGCAAATCACGATCTGGTCTACTGAATTCAGACCTCTTCGTCGTCGCCGTTGGCGACTTCGTCCTCGGGGTCGACGGTCTCGTGGCCCGGCACGTAATAGCTCTCGTTGAACCAGTTTCCGAGGTCGCGGTTGGCGCAGCGGCGCGAGCAGAACGGGCGGGTTTCCTGCCGGCTCGGCTTGCCGCACAGCGGACACTTGCCGCCGGTCAGCGCGACGATTTCGGCGCCGTTATTTCCGCCGCCCTCGCCGCCATTGTTATCACCGTTATTATTCGGCGCGCTCACGAGCGATGCTCCACGATATCGAACATGCCCCGAGCCATAGCGTCATCGGTCGCAAGGTGCAAGCCGACGCCGTGGCGCGCCCGGAACGCCGCGAACTCGCCGGCGAAGACATCGCGGCCGAGCAGTTCGGTCAGATCGACGTTGGCGCGAATCGCGAGCGCCCGGCCCGGATGGTGCGCCGCCGCACCGTGCGCCGTCCGGATCGCGGCGTAGGCGCGGGTCCGCAACCGCTTCAACGTTTCGGCGACGCTTTCGCGCTGCTTGCGGACGACAACCTCGACGAGGCCGGCGCGGGTCACGCCCTTGACGTCGCCGTCGATGCCCGCAGCCGCAAACGACAGGCCGAGCGCCTCGGCCATGCGGAACCCCGCCTGCCGGTCGTTGGAGGCCGCCGGATCGATCATGATGACGCCGCCGAGACCGCGCAGCCCGATGGCCTGGGCGATCAGCGGGACGGCGCGGTCGTTGGCGCGCGCCGGCGCGGCCGCGCCGGAATCGATGTCGACGGCGGTCAGCGCGGCGGTTTCCTCGACGATCAGCCGCCCGCCGTCCGGCATGGCGATTTCGGGCTCCGCCGCCGCCGTCAGATCGCCCTCGATGCCGAACGCCTCGAACAGCGGCGTCGCCGCCGCATGGCGTTCGACCCGCGGCGCCAACTCGGGCGCAACGCCCTGCCCAACCGCCGCGAAGGCGTCCGCACCCTCGACGACGATCCGCGCGATTGCCGCCGCCGGCAGCGTGAGAATGCGTTCCAGTGCCGGGCCGGGGCCGGCTTCGAGGAGGCCCGGACCGTCGGCGGCGGCGATGTCCGCATCGCAGGGCGCGAGACGGCAGCCCTTGCCGCGCACGCCCTCGCGCCGCACTTCGGCGGCGGCGAGATCGCCTTCCGAAAGGTTGCGGCCCTTCAACGCATGCGCCGGGAGAAAGCCGTCGTGGCCGCCGCCGAGATCGGCGAACGCGCCTTCCTTGCCGATTTTCCGGATACGGGCGGCGTAGATATCGCCGAGACGCGGCCCGGCGGCCGGCGGATGGATGGAAAAGGCGACCGGCGCGTCGTCCCGCAGCACGGCGGTGCGAACCTCGGCGGTCAGGCCGTCGATCAGGACCGTCAGCGGGCCGTCGCTCATGGCGCGACGCCGATGCCGTGCCCGGCGAGCAGGGCCGCGACCTCGGCGAGCGGCAGGCCGACCACGTTCGGGTACGACCCGTTGATCGCCGTCACGAAGCGCACGGCGTAGCCCTGAATGGCATAGCCGCCGGCCTTGCCCCGCCACTCGTCGCTTGCCAGATAGGCGGCGCGCTCCGCCGGGCTCAGTCTCTTGAACTGAACGCGTGTCACCACCAGCCGCGTGCGGATATCGCCCGCGGGCGTGATCAGCGCCACGCCGCCATGGACCCTGTGACGGCGTCCCGACAGAAGATCGAGAAAGCGGCCGGCTTCGCCCGCATCCGCAGGCTTGCCGAGCGCGCGGCGGCCGGCGGCGACCACCGTATCGGCGCCGAGCACGTAGGCATCCGGCTCGGCGGCCGCGACCGCCTGCGCCTTGACGACGGCGAGACGGCGCGCCATCGGCCCCGGCAACTCGCGTTTCAGCGGCGTCTCGTCGATGTCCGCGGCGACGACCGCATCGGGCTCGATGCCGATCTGGCGCAACAGGTCGAGACGCCGCGGCGACGCCGATGCGAGAATCAGCCGCTTGCCGGTCGTCGGCGTCGGTTCGGGACCAGAAAAACTACCGGAGGAACTGCGCATGCCGGTCTCTCCGGATGGCGTTCGAGGAACGGGCGGCCTACTTGAAACGGAAGGTGATGCGGCCCTTGGTCAGGTCGTACGGGGTCATCTCGACGTTGACCCGGTCGCCCGCCAGCACGCGGATACGGTGCTTGCGCATCTTGCCCGCCGTATGGGCGAGAATCTCGTGATCGTTGTCGAGCTTGACGCGGAACATGGCGTTCGGCAGCAGCTCGGTCACGGTGCCGGTAAACTCTAGGACGTCTTCTTTGGGCATGTGTTCCCTTGGTGTCTGTCGTCAGATTGCGCGGAAAGTGACCGCATAAGTGGCGAAAATCAAGCCTTTAAACATGAAGCCCGGACAGGCTGCGATTACGTATCGATGGCGCCGGCGGTCGGGAAACGGTCCTTGATGCGGGTCATCAGCTGATCGCGGACCTGACGGTAGGCGCCGAGCAGGGCCCCGCGGTCCTCGGACGGCAACACGCTCGGATCGAAGGTGTTCCAGAATTCCACATCGCAGTCGATGTAGTGGGTCATGTCGACCGCCTTGTGCTGCGCCTCCGGCGACAAGGAAATGATCAGGTCGTAGGAGTAGTCCTCGAGATCGTCGAAGGTCTTGGCCTTGTGGCGCGAAACGTCGATGCCGATCTCGTCCATGACCGCAATCACGAAACCGTCGATCTCGCCCTCGCGGACGCCGCATGAATCGACATAGATCTGATGGCCGTGCAGATGCTTGAGGATCGATTCCGCCATCGGCGAACGAATGGAGTTATGCGTGCACGAAAACAGCACGGCGCCGGGAAGCTCTGCCATCCGCGTCAGCCCCTGACGTGCAGCACGCAGATCAGCGTGAACAGGCGGCGCGCCGTCGGGCCGTCGATCTCGACCTTGTCGGCGAGCCGTTCGCGGAGGATTTCGGCGCCTTCGTTGTGCAAGCCGCGGCGGCCCATGTCGATCGCCTCGATCTGCGACGGCGCCTTGGTCTTGATCGCCTCGAAATAGCTCTCGCAGATCATGAAGTAGTCCTTGATCACGCGGCGCAGCGGTTTTGTCGACAGCGCGATCTCGGTCATGCGGACGTCGCCCTCGTCCGAGATTTCCATGACGATCCGGTCTTCCTCGATGCGGAGCGCGACCTTGTAGGGCCCGTGATAGTCCCCGACCGGGGCGAAGTGGTTTTCCTCCAGCAGATCGAAGACGGCGACCTTGTGCTCGTGCTCGACCTGCGGGCTGCGCCGCACGATCGAATGCTCGTCGAGCCGGATATCGGAAATTCGCTGGCGGTCGGACATGCCGTTGCCTCCGGGCCGCTCAGCCGTTGCGCCGGTTGAGCCGGATATCGATCGACAGTGCATGCGCGCCGAGCCCTTCGGCGCGGGCCAGCGCCGCCGCATCCGGCCCGATGGCATTCAACGCCGCCGCGTCGCAGGCGATCATCGAAGACCGCTTCATGAAATCCAGCACGCCGAGACCGGACGAGAAACGCGCGCTCCGTGCCGTCGGCAGCACATGGTTGGGGCCGGCGATGTAATCGCCGACGGCTTCCGGCGCATAGCGGCCGAGGAAGATGGCGCCCGCATTGCGGATACGCGCCGCCAGCGCATCCGGATCCTCGACCGCCAGCTCGAGGTGCTCCGGTGCGACCCGGTCGACCAGCGCCGGCGCTTCGTCGAGCGTTTCGGTGACGATCACCGCGCCGAAGTCGCGCCAGCTCGCCGCCGCAATATCGTGCCGCTCAAGCGTCGCAAGGTGCGACTCGACGGCCATTTCGACAGCACCCGCAAACGCCGCATCGTCGGTCATCAGGATCGATTGCGCGACCGCATCGTGCTCGGCCTGGCTGAGCAGATCGGCAGCGATCCACGCCGGATCGTTCCCGGCATCGGCGACCACTAGAATCTCCGACGGCCCGGCGATCATGTCGATACCGACGGTGCCGAAGACCTGGCGCTTGGCGGCGGCGACGTAGGCATTGCCGGGCCCGACGATCTTGTCGACCGGCCGAATGGTTTCGGTCCCGAAGGCGAGCGCGGCAACCGCCTGAGCACCGCCGACACGATAGATTTCGTCGATGCCCGCGGTCCGCGCCGCAGCCAGCACCAGCGGATTGAGCGTGCCGTCGGGCGTCGGCACCACCATGACCAGACGGTCGACGCCGGCGACCTTGGCCGGCAGTGCGTTCATCAGCACCGATGACGGATAAGCCGCCGTGCCGCCCGGCACATAGAGCCCGGCGCCGCCCACGGCGGTCCAGCGATAGCCGAGCCGCACGCCGACCGCATCCGTATAAGCGAGATCGTCGGGCAGCTGCTTTTCATGAAACGCGCGAATACGCTCCGCGGCATGATCGAGCGCGTTCAGGGTATCGGCATCGACCCTGGCGCAGGCTGCGTCGACCTCGGCGGCGCCGATGACGAGGCCACACCCGGCCGGATCGAAGCGGTCGAACCGCGCCGTGTATTCGATCAGCGCCGCGTCGCCGCGCTGCCTGACGTCGTCGATAATCGCGGCAACCGTGTCGGCGACCTCCGGAGCCTGCTCGCGCTTGGCCGACAGCAGCGCCGAGAACGCGGCTTCGAAACCGGCATCCGACGTCGAAAGCCGCTGCGCCATTCAGGCCGCCTTGTCGACGGCGGCCCTGAAACGTTCGATCCAGTCGGTAATTTCCGACGGACGGCGTTTCCAGGCAGCGCGATTGACGGCAAGCCGGGACGTGACCTCGGCGATGACTTCGATCTCCTTGAGGCCGTTGGCCTTCAGGGTCGCGCCGGACGACACCAGGTCGACGATGCGACGGCAGAGCCCGAGTGTCGGCGCCAATTCCATGGCGCCGTTGAGCTTGATGCATTCGGCCTGGACGCCGCGCCGGGCGAAATGCTGCGCCGTGATCGACGGATACTTGGTGGCGACCCGGACGCTCGACCAGGTTTGCGGATCGTCGTTGGCGACCATATCCGCCGGTTCGGCGACGGAAAGCCGGCACTTGCCGATACCCAGATCGACGGGCGCATAGATTTCCGGATAGTCGAACTCCATCAGCACGTCATTGCCGGCGACGCCGATGTGCGCCGCGCCGAAGGCAACGAAGGTCGCCACGTCGAAGCTACGCACGCGAATGATATCCAGGCCCGGTACGTTGGTCGAAAACCGCAACCGCCGGTCGTCGTCTTCATGGAACGCGGCCTCGGGTTCGATGCCGGCGCTGTTCACGATCGGCATCACTTCCTTCAGGATGCGCCCTTTGGGCAATGCCAGCACGAGTGGTTCGTTGGCGGCGTTCGGGCCCGGTGCGGTCGTCGTTTCCGTCACTTTTTCAATCCTGTAGCGCTTCCAGCGGCGCGATATCACCCGACCGCCGTCTTGGCCGGCACGTCTTATCGCTTTTTGCCCGTGTTGGCCAGATGACATCGTCCGGGGGTATTCCGCACCCGGCCCCTTAACGCCGGCGGCATAGACTGCTAGACTTCCGGATCAATCAGAACAGGGACGACCCGGCATGCTCGCCAAGACTGCCGATTTGCGCAATTCCAAGGCGTGGTTCTTCTTTATCGAAGTGCCGCTTCTCGTCGCCGCCTGGGCCGTCGTCACCGATTGGAGCCTGCATTACGACAGCGGCGGCCTGTTCGCCGTCTTCGGACAGTTCATGGCTGTTCTGGCGACCATCATCATGATGATGGCCGGCGCGTCCATTCTGCTGATATCTTTCCTGTTCCCGGTCATTCTGATGGTCGCGCGCTCGGAAAACCGCTGGGCCGTTGCCATCATGACATTTCTGGAGCGGAGATTCCCGGCCCGGTTCGACGGGTCGCGGTTCAAGCGGCCGACCTGATCTCTCCAAATTGAATGCAGGAAATGACATTGACGCGCTGCTCGGCACGATTTAATCATGGATAAATTATATCCATGATTAAATCGAAGATTGTCTTATGAAACTCGGTGACGGTGTCGAACAGGCCATTCATTCGGTAACGATGCTGAGCCCGTTGCCTGAGGGCGGGGTTCTATCGGCCGCCGCACTGGCCGAGTTTCACGGCGTCTCGCCCAGTTATCTGCTGAAACACCTTCAAGCGCTTTCCGGTGCCGGAATCGTTGAAACCGTGCCCGGTCCACGCGGCGGTTACAGGCTCGCCAGGGATCCGTCAAAAATCACGCTGCTCGATATCGTCCTCGCCGTCGAAGGCGCCGAACCGGCGTTCCAATGCAAGGAAATCCGCCAGAACGGGCCAAACCCGTTGCCGAAGCGCTACTTCACCGCGCCCTGTCAGATCAATGCCGCCATGTTGCGCGCCGAGCGGGCCTACCGGGAAGAACTCCGAAAGGTAACGGTCGCGCAGCTGCTGGAAGAACTCGAAGCCGCCGACGATGGCGGCATCGCCGCCGGTGTTTGCGCGTTCTTCGCGCAGAACGTCCGACAAACGCGACCATCGTCCAATTGAAAAAAGGAAACATCTCATGGAGCAACGCGCCGACTACATCAACGCCGCGCCGGACGCCCTTCAGGCTGTGATGTCGCTTGAGAACTACGTGCAGAAGGAATCGGGACTGGATCCCCGTTTCGTGCACTTGCTGAAACTGCGCGCCTCGCAAATCAACGGCTGTGCGTATTGCGTCGACAAGCACACCAAGGAGGCGCGAAACGACGGACTGAGCGAACAGTGGATCGCACTCGTTTGCGTCTGGCGGGAATCGCCGATTTACGACGCGCCGGAACGGGCCGTACTGGGCTGGACCGAAGCCCTGACGAACCTAAGCGTCACCGGGGCGCCGCGCGCGGACTATGACGAACTGCTGGCTCATTTCAGCGAGGCGGAGGCGACGAAACTGACGGTCGCTATCGGCGCCATCAACATATGGAACCGGTTGGCCGTCGGATTCCGGATGCAACACCCCGTCGATCAGGCGGCCTAGCCTGTTTAAGTGGCGGTTCCAGCCCTCGCCCCCTCCCGGCCATCCACGGCCCTACAATGGATTGGGTGGCCGGGAGGGGGCGAGGGCTGGTGCCGAATTACTCGCGGATCCGCTCGATCTCCGCGCCGCAGGCCGCCAACTTCTCCGGCAGTCGTTCGTATCCGCGGTCGAGGTGATAGACGCGGCTGACGATGCTCTCGCCCGGCGCCGACAATGCCGCCAGCACCAACGATACCGAGGCCCGGAGGTCGGTCGCCATGACCGGTGCGGCGGACAGTCTGTCGACGCCACGGACGATCGCCGAGGCGCCGTGCACGTTGATGTTGGCGCCCATGCGGCAAAGTTCCGGTACGTGCATGAAGCGGTTTTCGAAGATCTGCTCGGTAATCATCGAGGCGCCGTGCGCCGTCGCCATCAACGCCATGAGTTGCGCCTGCATGTCGGTCGGCACGCCGGGATAAGGCTCGGTCATCACATCGACGCCGCGCACCGGACCGTCGGGGGCCTGAATGCGGATGCCGCCGTCGACCGGCGAAATCTTGACGCCGGCGTGTTCGAGAATGCCGATGGTGCTGTCGATCAGCTCTGCGCTGGTGTTGGTCAGCGTCAAATCGCCGCCGGTGATCGCCGCGGCGACCGCGTAACTGCCCGTCTCGATCCGATCGGGGATGACAGCATATTCACCGCCGCCGAGTTTGCCGACGCCGGTCACGCGCAGCGTATCCGTGCCGATACCCTCGATCCTTGCGCCCATCATAACCAGGCACCGCGCAAGATCGCCGATTTCCGGCTCGCGCGCCGCATTGCCGATCACCGTCTCGCCGGATGCGAGCGCCGCCGCCATCAGCGCGTTCTCGGTCCCGCCCACCGTCACGAACGGAAACACGACGTGCCCGCCCGTCAAACCGCCCGACGGTGCACGGGCATCGATGTAACCGTCGGCAAGTTCGATGGTCGCACCGAGGGTTTCGAGCGCCTTCAGATGCAGATCGACCGGCCGCGTACCGATGGCGCAACCGCCCGGCAGCGAGACGCGGGCATGACCGCGCCGGGCGACCAAAGGCCCGAGCACAAGGACGGAGGCGCGCATCTTGCGCACCATGTCGTAGGGTGCGGTGGTCTCGGTCACGTCCTCGACCCGCATCTCGCATTCGCTGTGCGGGCCCTCGCCGCCATTGCGATGAACGTAAACGCCGAGGCCCTGCAGCAACCCGCCCATGCTGGCGATGTCGGCAAGATCCGGCAGATTGGTCAATTTCAAGGTGTCGTCGGTCAGCAACGACGCCGCCATCAGCGGCAAGGCCGCGTTCTTCGCGCCGCTGATACAAATATTGCCCGAAAGCGGCGTGCCGCCGGTGACTTTGAGTTGATCCATGCGTGCTTCTACCCAGCCCGTGTTGACGCTTGGTTAAAGAGTGAATGGGGCCGGAATGAGGCGGTCTCGCCGGTTTCCACATACGTCGACTGGCTCAGCATGAGGAAATCGAACGCCTCGTCCTGAGCCTGACGACCTGCCTTCGCCGTAGCGAAGCTTCGGCTTCGCGCAGGCAGGAGGGCAAGGTAACCTCGACCGATTCTCACATCCTCGGCAGGGTGACCCCCTGCTGGCCCATGTACTTGCCGGCGCGGTCGGCGTAGGAAACCTCGCATTCCGCATCGGCCTTGAGGAAGATGAACTGACACGCACCTTCGTTGGCATAGACTTTGGCCGGCAACGGCGTGGTATTCGAGAACTCCAGCGTCACATGCCCTTCCCACTCGGGCTCCAGCGGCGTCACGTTGACGATGATGCCGCAGCGCGCGTAGGTCGACTTGCCGAGACAGATCACCAGCACGTCGCGCGGGATACGGAAGTATTCGACGGTCCGGGCCAACGCGAAACTGTTGGGCGGGATGATGCACACGTCGGTCTCGCGCTCGACGAAACTGGTCTGATCGAATGCCTTGGGGTCGACGGTCGCCGAATCCACGTTGGTGAAGACCCGGAACTCGTTCGAGACCCGGGCGTCGTAGCCGTAAGACGAAACGCCGTAGGAAATCGTGCCTTCGCGCTTCAGGCCGTCGACAAACGGGTCGATCATGCCGTGGGTCGAGGCCAATTCGCGTATCCAACTGTCGGGCATCACGGGCATGAGGCCGCGTCCTCCTGTTATCCATCGTCGCCCAGGAAAATGTGAGGAACCGCTGGCGCTGGCCGCATCCGGCTTGGTGTTCATCACGATTCCGCTTGTATCGGATGACCGGGGCGCGCTCAAGCGCACCCGGCACGGGTTGGTCAACTGTTTGGAATCGTTGCTGGGCGGGGGCGCTCCGACAGTGTTCCGTCGTCGAAAACGGCGCTTCAATCCGAATCGCCGGGCGCCTCGGCCGCATCGGCGTTGTCGGCACGGCCCCGTGCCTGCGCCTTGCGCTTCTGCAGATTCTTTCGAAGTGCCTCGGCGAGCCGCTCCTCGCGTTTCTGGCGCACACGGTCTCCCGTCTCGTTGCGTCCCGGCGGCTGCTTTTCGCCATTACCTTTATGGATGCTCATGACCGCCCATGATCCACGGCAATTTGTCGATTTCAAGCGCAACTCAGATCGACGTCACAGGACGTTGAGCAGATTCGCATGCTTTTTGAATCGCCATCGCGATTCTTCGAATCATGATCTGCTCAAGCCTTGCGCGACCAAGGGCCTTGTGGCATGTTCCGCGCGCTTTTCCCGGAATGCCGCCGTAGCTCAGGGGTAGAGCACGCCATTGGTAATGGCGGGGTCGGGTGTTCAATTCACCCCGGCGGCACCATTTTTAAAGCTGACCGACGCCTCCAATCGGACCGGGAGGTCGCGTGCCGGATCAAAACGACCATCCCGAACCCGCCCGCGCCAACCCGCTTGTCCGGCAATTCGTCGACACGGTCGACGGGCAGTTCGAAACCGGAATTCCGACATTCGCAGGTCTCGAGAAACGGGTTCTCATGCCGTACTGGCGGAACCTGATCATTGTGCGTCAGTTGCCGGACGGCGATTTTCTGATGGTTTTCTTCGGCAGCGGCGTGGTCGCCGGATTCAATCGCGATCTGACCGGCACAAAGCTCTCCGAAAGTCTCGAGGGCGAGGTTCTGGAACGTATCACGGAGAAGAACCGGCGCTGTCTGAACGACCGATCCCGCATCTACTCGAGCGGCAACATGGAATGGCAGCACCGCGATTACACGCGGTGGTATCAGGTCAAGATGCCGATGGAACGAAACGGCAAAATCGACGAGACGGTGAGCTTCACCGTCTACGATTAGGCCGGTCTTTCGGTCATGCCATCGCCTCGACGTCGACCTCGACGAGGTATTCCGGGGCGCCGAGGCCATCGACGAGTAGCAGCGTCCACGGCGGCGCGTCGTCGCCGACGGCCTGCTTGTGCGCCTCGACATAGGCCGGGATGTGCTCTCGACCGACGATGTAGGACGTCACCTTGACGATGTCGCCGATCGTCATGCCGCCTTCTTCGAGAATGACCTCGATGTTGGCCCACGCCTGCAGCGCCTGCTCCTTTGCGTCGCCCGATATGGACCCGTCCGGCCGTTCGCCGAGCTGGCCGGACAGGTGCAGAAACGCGTTTGGCGCCGTGGTCAACACCGCGTGCGGATAGTGACTGGCCGGCGGCGCGATGCCTGCCGGGGTAATGGTCTTGCGCATTGTGCTCTCCCACTGCCGCTCAGGCCGCCGCGTCATTGAGCAGCCAGTTTCTGAAGGCATCCCGTGCCGGGTTCGATCGCTGTCCCGGCATGGCGACGAGATAGAACTCCTCCGACGCCTTGATGTCGAGATCGAAGGGCCGGACCAGACGCCCGGCAGCAAGATGGCCGGCAACCAGCGACGATCTGGCGAGCGCGATCCCGGCGCCCTCAGCGGCGGCTTCGAAGGCCATGATCGAATTGTCGCATTGCAAACCCCTGCGGTAATTCACATCGTCGATTGCCGCGGCCGACAACCAGTCCGACCACCCGTCGCGATAGCCCATGACGTGAATCAGGCGAACGGTCGAGAGATCGGATGCGTCGGCTCCGGGCGCCGCGACGGGAAACAGGGTATCGTTGGTAAGAGGGTCGGCCTCCATGCCCGGCCAGTCGCCGTCGCCGTAGCGGATATCGAAATCGGCGCCCTCGTCGAGATCGCTGACCGCCCAGACCGGATTGCTGATGCGGACGTCGATGCCGGAATGAGACTCGAAAAACCCGGTGAGGCGGGGCGCAAGCCAGAGGACGGAGAACGCCGCATTGGCGCGGATCGTCAGCCGGTTTCCGGTCTTGGAACCGAACAACGCCTCCGTTCCGTCGGCAATCCGGTCGAGCAGCGGGTGCAACATTCGGTGGTAGGCATCGCCCGCATCGGTCAGCTTGAGACTGCGTGTCAGACGAATGAAAAGCGGTTGGCCGACGGTCTGCTCGAGCGCCTTGATATGCTGGCTGACAGCGGCCTGGGTCAGCCCCAGCTCGTCGCCGGCGGCGGTGAAACTGAGGTGACGGGCGGCGGCTTCGAACGAGCGGAGCCAAGTCAACGGCGGCATCTTTCGGGACATGGCCAAGGAACCTATAAGTTAAATCGCCCCATGTCTGCAAAAACCTTGATTTGCCTGCGTTCCAAAGGCGCGCGACAATCGGTTATTGTGAGCGCCGGAGCACCCTGAGTGAACGTCAACACCATCAATCCGCCCAAAGCCGATTGGCTGTCGCCCAGACGGCTCGGGATCCTGACGTCCGTCACCGTTATCAGCGCCCTTGCCTGGGCGGTGATGTTCGATATGGCGGCGATGCAGATGTCCATGAGCGGCGGCGCGGATGGCCTCGGCCCGGGCATGACCTATATCGGCGCGTTTCTGCAGGTCTGGTCGGATCCACCGATGGCGGCAATGGATAGCAGCGCCGCCATGGTGTCGGCGGGGGCCGGTTGGAGTCTCGGCCATTTCGTCATGATGCTGGTCATGTGGCAGATCATGATGGTGGCGATGATGTTGCCGACCGCCGTTCCCGTCATCAGCACGTTTGCCGATATTCAGGCTGCCGCCCGCGCCAAGGGCGAGGCGACCGCTTCGGCCTGGGTGTTCGCCGCTTCCTACATGATCGCCTGGGGCGGCGCAGCGCTGCTGATCGTTCTCGCGCAATGGCTCGCGGTTGTGACGTTCGGCGAGACCGGTGCGCTGGCGGAAACGGCGCCGCTCATTGCCGCCGCGATGCTCGTCGTCGCCGGTGCGTACCAATGGACACGCATCAAGGATGTCTGTCTGCACCATTGCCAGTCGCCGATGCAGTTCATCCTGATGCATTGGCGCGAGGGCCACAGCGGCGCGGTTCGCATGGGCATTCACCACGGCATTTACTGTGTCGGCTGTTGCTGGGCTTTCATGTCGCTGATGTTCGTCGCCGGCACCATGAACCTGGTCTGGATGCTCGGCCTGACGAGCATCATGGTGGTCGAGAAGATCGTCCCCGGCGGCAATATATTCGGGCGCATTGTCGGCACACTACTGATCGTCGGCGGCGTGGCATTGGCCACCCACCACCTGATTTGAACGTTTACTGACCCACGGAGACACCTGATGAGCGAAACCTGGTCGATCAACGGCGAATTGATCCTAAACTGCAGTTGCACGGTGTTCTGCCCGTGCGTCGTATCTCTCGGCGCTCACCCGCCGACCGAGGGGTACTGCCAGGGCTGGGCCGGCGTGCTGATCGAAAGCGGCACCTACGGCGACATCGACCTCGGCGGCCTGAAGGTCGGCATCCTGCTCGACATCCCCGGCAACATGGGACGCGGAAACTGGACGGCCGGTCTCTATGTCGACGAAACCGCCGATGACGATGCCAGCGCCGGGCTGGAAAAAATCTTCACCGGGCAGGCCGGCGGCCAGCCGGGCGTCCTGCGGTTTCTGGTCAGCACCTATCTCGGGCTCCAGCGCGTGCCGATCAGTTACGAAAAGGACGGCCGGACGCGTCATTTCACGATCCCGAAGAAGATCGAAGCATCCATCAACCCGATCCGCGGCAAGGATCCGGAGAGCGACGTGGTCGTCTCCAACTCCGAGTACTGGATGGGTCCGGACATCGTCGTCTCGGAGGCCAGCAAAGCCAAGGTCCGGGACTTTGGCCGGGTCTGGAATTTCGCCGGCCGCAGCGCCGAGTTCCTCAACATCGAATGGTCCGGCCCGAAGTAAACGCCGGCCCCACGCATCAGGTTTCGCATCATGACAAGTGCATTTCTTCTCGCCCCGTCGAGCCGGGTCCGCCGCACGCCCTATTCCGCGCGCGTCGAATCCGCCGGCGTCAAGGGCTACACGGTCTACAATCATACCCTTTTGGCGACCGCGTTTCGTTCGCTCGACGGCGACTATCAGCACCTCAAACGGCACGTGCAGGTCTGGGACGTGAGTTGCGAACGCCAGGTCGAAATCAAGGGGCCCGACGCGGCGCGCCTCGTCGGGTTCATGACGCCGCGCGATGTTTCCAAGGCGGTTGTCGGCCAATGCGTCTACGCGCCGCTGACCGACGAGCGCGGCGGCATCATCAACGACCCGGTGATTCTCAAGCTCGCCGACGACCGTTTTTGGCTGTCGATCGCCGATTCCGATGTCGTGCTGTGGGCAAAGGGCCTGGCGCACGGCTTCGGCTTCGACGTCGAGATCGAGGAGGCCCGGGTCTGGCCGCTCGCCGTCCAGGGACCGAAATCGGATGCCGTCATGACCAAGGTTTTTGGCGAAGACGTCCGCGACATCCGTTTCTTTCGCTACAAGATCCTCGAATTTCAGGGCACGCCCCTGCTTGTGGCGCGCTCCGGCTGGTCGAAACAGGGCGGGTTCGAGCTTTATCTCGAAAATCCCGATCTCGGCGAGCCGTTGTGGGACGCCATCTGGGAGGCCGGCCAGGATTTCAACATCGGTCCGGGCTGCCCGAACCTGATCGAGCGTATCGAAGGCGGATTGCTGAGTTACGGGGCCGACATCATGCGCTGGCACAATCCGCTGGAATTTGCGCTGGACCGTTTCTGCCATCTCGACAAGGCCGATGACTTCCTCGGCCGCGAAGCGCTCCTTGAAGTGCGCGACGAGGGCGTGGCGCGCATCGTGCGCGGCGTGACAATCCCCGGGGATCCCGTACCGCCATGCCACCACTGGTGGCCGGCCTACCGCGGTGGCGAACGTATCGGCCATATCTCGTCCGCAACCTATTCGCCCGACTTCAAAACCAATGTTACTTTTGCCATGCTGAACCGCGGTCACTGGGACGCCGGCACGGAAATCGAGGTCGAAACGCCGGATGGCCGCCGGCCCGGCACCGTTGCCGATTTGCCGTTCGTCGGCTGACGCTGCGTTTCGAGGGAGGACGACATGTCGTTGGAGAACTATGAAGCCGGCCTGCCCCGAAATCCGGCCAACTTCGTGCCACTGTCGCCGTTGTCGTTTATCCGCCGTTCGGCCGATGTGTTCCCCGATCATCCGGCGCTGATCTACGGCGATCGTCATTCGACATGGGCCGAAACATACGAGCGCTGCGTAAAACTGGCGAGCGCACTCAATAAACGGGGCATCGGCAAGGGCGATACCGTCGCCATCATCGCCGCCAACACACCGGAACTGTTCGAGTCCCTGTTCGGCGTGCCGATGTCCGGCGCCGTGATCAACACCATCAACACCCGTCTCGATGCCGATACGATCGCCTATATCCTGGAGCATGGCGAGGCGCGGGTGTTCATGACCGATACCCAGTTCTCGCCGGTGGTAAAGCAAGCCCTGGCCGACACCGGAAACAAGGACGTTCTGGTGATCGATATCGTCGACGAACAGGCAAACCTGAAGGATGGCGAGGGCGAACGGCTCGGCACGCTGACCTATGAGGACCTGATCGCCGACGGCGATGCGGACTTTGCCTGGTCGTTACCGGAAGACGAGTGGCAGGCGCTGGCACTCAATTATACCTCCGGAACCTCAGGGCGACCGAAGGGTGTCGTCTACCATCACCGCGGATCCTACCTGATGACCATGGGTACCGTGATCGGCTGGGGCCTGCCGAACCATCCGCGGTATCTCTATACGGTGCCGATGTTCCACTGCAACGGCTGGGGCCACGCGTGGACCATGGCGGCCGTCACCGGCACGGTCGTCTGCTGCCGCTACATCACCGCAAAGAACATCTACGACGCCATTGCCGAACACCGCATCGACCACTTCGGCGGCGCCCCGGTCGTGCTCGGCTTTCTGGTCGAGGCCAAGGAAGAAGAGCGCAAGCCCTTCGACTGGCCGATAAAGGCCATGACCGCGGGCGCCCCGCCGCCTGCCGCCGTGCTCGAGAAGGTTCAGGCGCTCGGCTTCGACGTCATGCAGGTCTACGGCCTGACCGAGACCTACGGTCACGTTGTCCATTGCGCGTGGCACGAGGAGTGGAACGACCTGTCGATATCCGAACAATCGGAGATCAAAGCACGCCAGGGCGTCCGTTTTCCGATGACCGAGGATGTCGACGTGCTCAGCCTCGAAACTGGCGAGCTGGTGCCGCACGACGGCGAGACCATGGGCGAGATCGTCATTCGCGGCAACACCGTCATGAAGGGTTACTACCGGAACGACGACGCCACGAGCGAGGCCTTCAAGGGCGGCTGGTACCACTCCGGCGACATTGCGGTGATCCACCCGAACGGCTATCTGCAGATCAAGGACCGGCTGAAGGACGTCATTATCTCGGGTGGCGAGAATATCTCGTCTGTCGAAATCGAGAGCGTCCTCTACAAGCACCCCTCCGTGTCGCTCGCCGCCGTTGTCGCCCAACCCCACGAAAAGTGGGGCGAAACGCCGTGCGCTTTCGTCGAACTGCGCCAGGACGCAGACGCAACCGCGGAAGAGATCACGGCCTTCTGCCGTGAACGCCTTGCGGGCTTCAAGTGTCCGAAAACCGTCATTTTCGGCGAACTTCCGAAAACGTCGACCGGCAAGATCCAAAAATTCATTCTTCGCGACCGGGCGCGCGAAGCCGCATCCTGATACGAAACTGAAACGTTTCGGATCCCGTTTCGATATCCGACTGAAATCCGGTCTCTCTATAAAACTTCGCGACACACGGCCACGCCGCATCGCGAAGGTGCGCTCTTATGGAGAAAAGACCATGACCCCAACCTCGAACTTTCACCCTGCACCCACGGCGTCAACCGGCGCCTTTGAACTCCGCCAGATGACGGCCCGCGATCTCGCCGGTATCGCCACGCACTATCTCAACCTGGATCAGGAGGATCGCGTTCAACGTTTCCACACACCGGTCGACGACTCGGCGATCATGAACTACGTCAGCGGCCTCGATCTTCAAAGGATAACGGTCGTCGGCGCGGTCGACCTTGCGACCAACGCGGTCATCGGGCTTGTTGAGCTGCACCCGATCGTCAACGACGAAACGGCGGAAGTTGCGATCTCCGTAACGCTGGGCGCTCGCGACAATCTCGTCGCCACGCAGTTGCTTCACCAGATCTTCGATCTCGCTGCCCTGCGCGGCATGGAAAAGCTCGAGTTCTATCTGCATGCGGACAACGCGTGGCTGCCCGAGCTGTTGACGTCGCTTGGTGCCTCGGTCGACCGGCTCCGTGGCCGCGCGACCCTTAACTGGCGCGAAGAAGACCCTTTTTTGGCCTGCGCAGCGGCTTAACGTGCCCCAATCTCGCCACTGATGCCCTCGATCAGCGCGAGGGTATCGATGAGCAGCGGAAAATCGATCGGCGTCGGCCAGGACGATAACTTGGTCACGACCAGACCGGCCGTCGGATCGATATAGATCAGTTGGCCGAAGATGCCGCGTGCCGTCAAAATCGGCCGGTCGACATCGGTCAACCAGAACTGGTTGCGATAGGCGCCGCGCGGGAACGTTTCCTTGTGCGGACCGACAAACGCATCGACATCCCCGGTCTTGGTATCGGCGATCCAACGATCCGGCACCACGCCACGGCCGTCGATATACAGCATGCCGAACCGCGCGAAGTCGCGCAGCGTTGCGTTGAACCCGCCATCGGCGAAGCACGCACCCGCGCGGTCGACCGTAAAGCACCCGTCCTGCTCGGCGCCCATGGGTTGCCAGATCAGATCGCTGACCAAGTCGGACAGGCGCGATCCGGATGCGCGTTCCAGAACCCACGCGAGGCAATCGGTCTCGATGGATCGGTACGCGAAATGTCCGCCGTGTTCGCGTTCCGCTGGCAGGGTCAAGACAAACTCATAGAGGCTCTCGGGCACATCCGGGCGCGGCGGCCGCCAGCCGCAGGCGTTCTCCGATTTTGAAACGTCGGAGTCGGGATCGAGATAATCCTCGTTGTAGCGAATGCCGCTTCGCATATCGAGAAGATGGCGAACCGTCGCGCCGGCATACCCGCACGACCCGAGTTCGGGCACGTAGTCGGTCAGCAGATCGTCTTCCTTGAGCGTACCGCGGTCGATCAGGATACCGGCGACGGTGCCGACGACGGACTTTGCCATGGATTGCGAAATGTGCTGCGTCCGGGCATCCATCCCGTTGAAATACCGCTCATAGATCCGCTTGCCCTTGTGCACGACCAGAAAACCGTCGGTGTACATGGCTGCGAGATGCTGCGAGACGGTGCCCTTATGGCCTGACGGCAGTTCGATCGGCAACTTGTCGATGGCGTTATTCGATGCTTTCGGCAGAGCGAACGTCTTCCGGCCGCGCCCGACGTTGACCGTCGGCACGACCTCGCGCACATGCTGAAACGACCAGCGATGAAACGGCGGCTTGTCCCACGTATAGTGATTAATTCGCTGCTCAGGCGGCGGCGGAAAGCCGCGCATGATGCCACGGTCTTCGGCCGTGGCGTGGGGGTCGAAATCTGTGCTCATCGGGTTTTCCCGGCCTGTGCGAAAAGAGCCGGCCGGGTAGGCCGGCCGGCTCCATCGCTTGTCGAACGCGACCGCTTACTTCTGAAGTTCGGTCCAGATCGCCGTATAGTATTCCTGGGCTTCCGGGGAGCACGTCGGAACGAAATGTCCCGAAGCCTGGAACTCCTTCGGAATGTTGACTTCGGGCGCCGTCGCCATGTCTTCCGGCATGTACTTCTCGGATCCCTTGACGCCGTTCGCATAGCGCGCGAACGCGGAAATCAACGCCGCATTTTCGGGCGCCATGATGAAGTTCATGAACGTCTTGGCTTCCTCGACGTTCTTGGCGTCGGCCAGCAGCGCGACGCTATCCATCCACAACGAGTATCCTTCGCGCGGATAGCCGTACTGGACGTCGGGGTTCTGTAGCCGGGCGCGGAACGCGGCACCGTTCCAGTAGAGCGAGGCCGCGAGGTCTCCGGCGGCGATTTTCTCGATCACGCCGTACTCCATGGAAAGCCACTTGGGCTTGGCCGCCAGCAGCACATCGCGGGCCTTCTTCAACGCTGCCTTGTCGGTCGTGCAGGGCTCGCTGCCCACGTAACGCAACGCGGTACCCATGACGTCGCCCATTTCCGGCGCGACGTTGATCTTGCCGACGAGTTCTTCCGGCGGATCGAAAATGATGGCCGAGGTGTTGATATCGCCGTTGTAGACGGCGGTGTCGACCATCACGCCGACGCTACCCCACTGCCACGGCACGGTGTAGTGACGGCCGGGATCCCAGTCGACATCTTTCCAGCGTTCTTCGAGATTCTTGAAGTTCGGCATCTGATCGGGACGCGCCTCGAGCAGCAGGCCTTCTTGGATCCAGATCGGTACGTAACTCGATGACGGGACGACAAGGTCGAAACCGTGGCCGCCGGCCTTGATCTTGGCGAGCGCACTGTCGTTGTCGTCGTAACCGGTGATCGTCACCTTGATTCCGGTTTCGGCCTCGAACTTCTCGATCAGTTCAGGGTTGGTGTAGTTACCCCAGTTGAAGAGATTCAACTCTCCCTCGGCTTGTGCGGAACCGTGCCCGAACATCATGGCGATGCCGGCGATGGCCGCAGTCAGTTTCCACTTCATTGGACTCCTCCCTTGGTTCTGTGGACTTGCTTAACGTCTCTGCTTTGTCAGTAAGAAAGATAGCGTAACGACGAATACAGATACCACCAATAGCGCGGTTGAGATGGCATTCACTTCCGGCGTGATGACCCGCCGCAACTGTCCGAGCATGTACGTCGGCAGGGTATCCTGCCCGGCCGACTTGACGAATTCGGTGATGACGACGTCATCCAGCGAAATGACGAAGGCCAGCATAAAACCCGCGAGAATGCCCGGCCACATCAACGGCAATGTCACCCGGCGAAAGGTTTTCCAAGGCGTCGCGTAGAGATCCGCCGCCGCCGTCTCCAACGTCAGATCCATGCCCTCGAGCCGGGCGCGAATCGGCAGATAGGCGAACGGAATGCAGAACGCGGTGTGGGCGATGATGAGATAGGCCATGCCGTGATATTCGGTCGCGGCCTTGATTGTCGCAAAGACGATGAGCAACGCCACGGCGGTGACGATTTCCGGGACCATCAGCGGCTGGTTGATCATGGCGTAGATCGCGGTCAATCCCTTGAACGGCCGGGTTCGGGTCGTACCCAGTGCCGCCATGGTCGCCACGGCCGTCGCAATGGTCGCTGCCGACATGGCCAGAACGACGGAGCGGATCGTCGCTTCCTGCACGGCCTCGTTCTCCCATGCGGACGCATACCACCGGAACGACAGTCCTTCCCAGATGGCGAGCGACACGCCGGCGTTGAACGAATAGATCACCAGCGGCAGGAGCGGCACATAAAGCAGGAAAAAACAGAGTAGCGCGATCTGGGTGAAGCCCGGTTGCTTCCTGATGGCGAACGGTTTGCCGGCGGTCGGTATGCTCATATCAATGCCTCGCCCCGGACTTGCTGGCGCCCCTGATATAAAACAGCAGCGCCACCATCACGATCACCAGAAGAGTCAGCGACAGCGCCGAGCCCAACGGCCAATTCCGGCCCTGGCCGAACTGAAGACCGATCAGATTGCCCAGCATCATGTTCTTGCCGCCGCCAAGAATCCGCGGTGTTACGTAAGCGCCGAGCGAGGGAATAAACACCAGGATCGATCCCGCGACGATACCGGGCTTGACCAGCGGCAGAATGATTCGCTTCAACACTTTCAGCCGGGTTGCGTAAAGATCGTACCCGGCCTCGACGAGGCGGAAGTCGAACTTTTCCATTGAGGCATAGATCGGCAACACCATCAGCGGCAAATAGACATACGTCATGCCGACCATGATGGCGAAATCGGTAAACAGCATCTGGATCGGCTCGTCGATCAGCCCGAACGACATCAGAATGGTATTGATCACGCCCTTGTTACGGATCAATTCCATGATCGCGAAGGTCCGGATCAGGAGGTTGATCCAGAACGGTACGGTAACCAGGAAAAGCCAGACATTGCGTGTCGATTTCGGCCGCGTCGCGATGAAGTACGCCGTCGGGAAACCGAGGACGAAGGCCGTCAGGGTCGTCAGCAAGGACAGTTTTACGGAACGCCAGACGATTGAAATGTGTGCGTCGGCAATCGAGAGCGTATCATCGAAGATATCCCGCGCCAAAACGACACTGAACCAGCCGTCCGTGGAAAACGCCCACTCGATGCCGCCGTAGTCGCCGGGTTCGAGAAACGAATAGACCACCATAACCAGGAGCGGTCCCGACGCCGCGAACAGCAGAATGACGAGCGCCGGCGTCGTGAGCAGCCAGTTCCTGCGCACTTCGGCGCGCCTGGCGTTCTCGACGAGATCTTCGTGCGGTGCGGTCGTTTCAGACATGGCTAGGCGTTTAGTCCCGAAGAACCTGAACGGCATTGTTTTCGATTTCGATGTCGACGTCGTCCCCAACGGAAACGTCCGCGCTGCCGCCGCGCGAGTTCTGGATGCGGGCGACGAACGTGTTGCCGTCAGGGGTGTCGACGTAATAGTGCGTATCGGTGCCGACGTAGACGATGTTCGACAACGTGCCGCTGAGCTGTCCCTCGCCGCGCGTGGTGAGGTGTGCGTGCTCGGGCCGGACGACGGCCGTGACGTTGCCGCCTGGCGAATGCTCGAATCCTTCCGGAAGATCGGCGGAAACGGTCTTTCCCGAGGCCAACTTAACGACGGCGGCGCCGCCTTCGGACGACTCGATCTTCGCGGAAATGAAATTGGTGTCGCCGATGAAATCGGCAACGAAGCGCTCGGCGGGCCGGTCGTAGATATCGCGCGGGCTCCCAAGTTGCAGGATCTTGCCGTTGCTCATGACCGCGACCCGGTCCGACATGGTCAACGCCTCTTCCTGGTCGTGGGTCACGAACACGAACGTGATACCGGTCTCGTTCTGCAGACGCTTGAGTTCGATTTGCATGTCCTTGCGGAGCTTGTAATCGAGCGCCGAAAGCGGTTCGTCGAGAAGCAGCACCTCGGGATGCGGCGCCAGCGCCCGGGCCAGCGCCACGCGTTGTTGCTGGCCGCCGGAAATCTGGTCTGTCTGCCTGTCACGCAACTCGGCCATGCGCACGAGGTTGAGCATCTTGTCCACTGTGCCGCGTACCTCATCGGCGGGTTTTCCCAGCATTTCCAGACCGAAAGCGATGTTCTGCGACACCGTCATGTGCGGAAACAGGGCGTAACTCTGGAAGACCGTGTTAACGGGCCGTTCGTAGGGCGGCAGCATGGAAATATCGCGTCCGCCGAGCAGGATATTGCCTTCGGTCGGATGCTCGAAGCCGGCGACCATCCTGAGCAAGGTCGTCTTGCCGCAACCGGACGGACCGAGCAGCGTCAGAAACTCGTTCTGCTTGATGGTCAGGGAGACATCGTCGACGGCCCGAACCTCTTCGGAGCCGGACCCGAAAATCTTGGTGACGTTTCTTACATCGATGGCAGACCCGACATCCCCTTGCCGGGCCGCGGACTGGTCGTCCCCGGACATGGTCTCTCCCTTGGTCGTCGACGATTTTTTCGCCGTTATCAAAAGGTTGGCAGTCTGCCCAAAGGGCGTCAATGCCAACCTTCGGGGGAGTATGCGCAATCCCGCAATCCACGCAATAGTCCTTTCGGGCCATACGCGGAACGAGCGCGGCGTTACGCCACGGCGTCGCCGAGGGCTTCGCGAATCCAGGTGTTCAGCGCATGAATCGAGTGTTCCGAATTGACCCCGCCGGCCGGATCGATGACCAATGGGCCGGGCCGGTAGCCGCGGCTTTTGAGGCCTCTTTGAACGGACTCGACAAGCCGTATATCCTCGGCAACCGTCGTATTGCGATCCTGCTCCGCCAACGTATCGATCATCGGCGCGTCGTGTTCATCGTCGGTGTACCAGCCGCGTTCCACCGTGACGGTTTCAACGCCGGTCGGGACGAATCGGTAGGTGTTGAGCACGTTGCCCGGATAGACCTGAAACGACATCGACGGCCACAGGAACCACGAGCTGTAGTCACCGGCGTGCGGCACGCCCATGTCGATGTCGTAGGTCATGCGGTCGAGGTTGGCCGAAACCGTCGTGTGATGAAGGACGTGCCCGCCGTCCGGCGAGATGTCATAGGTCCGGGGGTCGACCACGCCTGTCGCGAACGTCGGGTGATTGAGCGTACAGTGATAGCATTCGGAATAGTTCTCGACCGAGACTTTCCAGTTGCACCGCTCCTCGACGCCAACCGTCGAATAAAGCTGGAGCCGTTCGATATTCGGCACATAGGCCCGGAGCTGTTCCTCGACGCCCGGGAACCACTCGTTCATGGCCTTCGCATTGTCGTCGAAATTGATGAAGACGAAGCCGCAAAAGACCTCGACCCGCACCGATGTCAGACAAATAGCCGATTTGTCGAAACCCGGAACCTTCTCGGATGCCGGCGCACCGATCAGGCGGCCGTCCGTATTGTACGTCCACGCGTGATACGGACAGACGACCCGTTTGACCCGGCCCTCTCCGCTCAGCAGTTCATGCGCCCGATGGGCGCAGACGTTGTAGAAACACCGGACCTCGCCGTTGCGGTCGCGGATCAGAAACAGGCTCTGGCCGAAAACCTCGAACGCCCTGTAGTCGCCCGCTTCCGGCACCATCGACTGGTGGCCGACGAACTGCCACGTTCGAAAGAACACCCGGTCGTGTTCGAGGCGATAAACTTCCGGGTCGGTGTAGTAACGCGCATCGAGCGCCGTGTGTAGCTCCCGGGCGAGCGACGCGTCGGCCATCTCAGTCATCCTCATGCCAGTAGACACCCAGTTCGACGCGGCGGCGGTGGAACCGTTCGATGCGTTCGACCGCATCCGCCTTCGCATCGGCGACCATGAAGGCGATCAACGTTTCCATGAACGCCGCCACCCCGACCGTCGAGGTAAAGAACTGCGGCGTATCGGTCTGCACCACGAACCCGTGATCGGCGATCGAGATTGTCGGCGAGGCCGCCGTATCCGAGACCGCAATGATCCTGAGGCCGCGTTCCTTCGCCGCCCGTGTGGCCTCGACGACCTCCGAGCGGAACGGCTGGAACGTGAGAACGACCAGCACGTCGCCCGGCTGCGCCTGAGCAATATCGTCGAGCGGCAGGCGGCCTTCGCGGGGAATCGCGTGCACCGTGTCGAGCGCCATGCCGGCAAGATAGGTGAACTGGTGAACCACGGAATACGCCAAGCCGACGCCGAGAACGTACGTCGCCCGCGCTGCATCGATCAGATCGGCCGCCGCCTTGACCCGGTCGGCATCGATCCCGGCGAACGTCTCCTCAACGTTGTCGAACGCGGCGCCCGCCATCTGCTGATAAAGCTCGCCGTGTTTGCCGCCTTCCGCGATTGCCTGAAGCCAGCGCGCCTTGTCCGGAAAGCGCTCGCGCTGGGCGCGTAGGGACTCCCGGTACGGCCGGCGGAAATCCTCGTAACCCTCGAAGCCGACGGCGCGGGCCATGCGAACCAGCGTGTTGGGTTTTACGTCGGCCGCATCGGCAATCTCGCGGATTGAGTTGAGGCCAACCTCAAGCGGATTGTCGAGCACGTAGCGCGCCGCTTTGCGTAACTGCGGCGACATCTCCGGCAAGGCCGCAATCAGTCTTTCGCGCGCTACATCGCCAGCGGGATTGGTTTCCGTGATTGGTACGACTGTATCATTCATAGTTGACGAGCGTACAATTCTACCATTTAACTGTCACCACATTTCGTCATCCGGACACGGGAATAATTCGACATGCAATCTCACGCTCGCGTGGTCATCGTCGGCGGCGGCATCATGGGTGTCTCCTTACTATATCACCTCGCCAAGGAGGGCTGGAGGGACATTATTCTCGTCGAGAAAGGCGAACTGACGTCCGGCTCGACATGGCATGCCGCCGGACAGATCACGCACGGCCTCTCCAACTGGGGCCTCGGCAAGATGAACAAATACGGCGTCGAGCTTTATTCGAAGCTTGAGGAACTGACCGGCCAGAATGCCACATGGCACGGCTGCGGCTCCATGCGGGTCGCCTATCACGACGACGAACTGGACTCGATCCGCCACACGCTTTCGGTCGGTCGCGGCATGGGCGTGCCGATGGAGATCATCGACGTCGCCGAAGCAAGGAAACACCACCCCTTCTTCAACTTCGACGGCGTCAAAGCGGTGCTGCACACCCCCGACGACGGCCACGTCGACCCCGCCGGTGCGACCTTCGGCCTCGCGGCCGGCGCTCGTAAGTTGGGCGCGACCATCGTGCGCCAGAACCGTTGCACCGACATCCGCCAACTGCCGTCCGGCGAATGGCTGGTCGAAACGGAACAAGGAGACATTACCTGCGAGCATGTCGTCAACGCCGGCGGCACCTATGCACGTCAGGTCGCCGCGTGGATGGGCCACGATCTGCCGATGGCCAATACGACGCATCATTATCTCGTCACCGAGGCCGTCGACGAGTTCAAGGATCTCGACTTTGAGCTGCCGGTCGTGCGCGACGACATGACATACTCCGGCTACATCCGCATGGAGCAGCAATCCGGTTTGATCGGCATCTACGAGAAGTCGCAGCCCGCGACCATCTGGGACGACGGCACGCCGTGGGACGTCGAACACGAACTGTTCCAGGCCGACTACGACCGCATCATGGGTCATCTCGAACATGCGCTGGAACGCATGCCGGTTCTCGCCAATTACGGCATCAAGCGCGAGGTTCACGGCGCCATCCCCATGCCGCCCGACGGCAACATGCTGCTCGGCCCGGCCCCGGGCCTGCGCAATTCCTGGTGCTGCTGCGGCAGTCACGTCGGCATCGCCTGGGGACCGGGCGCCGGCCTGTATCTTGCGCAATGGATGGTTCACGGATCGGCGGATATTTCCATGCGCGATTTCGACCCGCGCCGCTTCGGACCGTTCGCCTACGACCGCAATTACCAGATCGCACGCGCCAAGGAAGATTACGTGCTGCGCCACGAAATTCCCTATCCCGGCCGCCAGCGCCACGCCTGCCGGCCAAGGAAAACGACGCCGTTGTTCGAGAAGCTCAGTGCGGCGGGTGCTATCTACGAAGAAGTCTACGGATGGGAGCGGCCGCGTTGGTTTTGCACCGATGGCGCGACCGGGGAAGACATCTACGGCTTTCAGCGCCCGGGCTGGTACAGATATGTCGCCGAGGAATGCAAGGCCGCGCGCGAGCGCGTCGCCGTCGCCGATCTCTCGTCGTTCGCCAAGGTCGAGTTACGCGGCCCCGATGCGGAAAGCTTCCTTGATCGCATGATCCCGAACCGCGCGCCGAGGAAGGTCGGCAGCCTTATCCTGACGCATCTGCTGAACCGCAAGGGCACCATCGAAGCGGAAGTCACCATTGCGCGCGTCGCCGAAGACACCTTCTACATCATGACGGCGGCGTTCTTCGAACAGCGCGTGCGCGATCACTTCCAATTCGCCGTCAACGAAGGTGAAAACGTTTCTGTCGCAGTGGCCTCGGAAGATTGGGGTGTGCTTGCCCTGTCCGGACCGCGGTCGCGCGACGTCATGTCGCAGGTCACATCCGAACCGCTCGACAACGAGAGCTGGCCGTGGCTCAAGGTGCGCGAAATCGAGATCGCTGGCGTATCCGGCATCCGCGCGCTGCGCATGTCCTACCAGGGCGAGCTCGGCTGGGAATTGCACGTGCCGATGGCTGGCATCGAAGCCGTCTACGATGCCGTTTGGGCGGCAGGCGAGCCGCACGGCATTGCCAACTTCGGTTCCTACGCCCTCAACGCCATGCGTCTTGAAAAAGGTTTCAAGGGCGCCAGCGAGTTCACCAACGAAGTGACCCTGCCGGAAGCCGACGCCATGCGTTTCGTCAAGATGGACAAGGGAGATTTTCTCGGCCGCGACAAAACCCGGGAAAGCATGGAGAAGAACGTACTGCCCTGGGTCTGCGTCTATATGGAGGTCGACAGCGTAAACGCCGACCCGCACTCCAGCGAAACCATCTACATGAATGGCGAACGGGTCGGTCAGGTCAGTTCCGGCGGTTATGGCTTCACGGTGCAGAAGAGCCTTGCGTTCGGCTACGTGAACCCGAAAGCTGCCGAGCCGGGCACCGAGCTTGAGATCATGGTGCTGGGCGAGCGGCGCCTGGCGCGGGTCCTCGCCGAGCCGGTCTATGACCCGGAAAACGCGCTGCCACGCAGCTGAACAGACAGAGGAGAGAGAGACAATGGATCAGGATCGCTACGACCGCGGCCTCGCCAAACGCAAGGCCGTGCTCGGTGCCGAGTACGTCGAGAAGAACCTCGCCGCCGCCAGCCCGTTCGCCAAGGACTTTCAGGAGCTGCTGACCGAATATTGCTGGGGCGCGGCCTGGGGCGACGAGACTCTCGACATGAAGACGCGGTCGATCATCAACGTCGCCATGATTGCGGCGCTGAACCGGATGCACGAGTGGGAAATTCACTTCAAGGGCGCGTTGACCAACGGCGTCACCGAGGATGAGCTCAAGGCCATCATCAACCAGATCGCAATCTACTGCGGCGTACCGGTCGGCGTCGAATGCCATCGCATCGCCAAAAAGGTATTCGCCGAACGCGACGACGCCTGACTCGAAGGACGCACGGAGGGCAGCACGATGACATCCATACCCGAAACCATGACCGCGGCCCTGACCAAAGGCCACGGCGGCCTCGATATGATCGAGGTGCGCGACGACGTACCGGTACCGACGCCGATGGCAGGCGAAGTATTGATCCGCGTCGCCGCCTGCGGCGCCAACAACACCGACATCAACACTCGCACTGCCTGGTATTCGCGTTCCGTGACCGACGGCACGTCGGCGGAAGGCGGCGCATTGGGCTTCGATGCCATCGATACCGACGGCGCGAGTTGGGGTCGGGGAGGCATCAAGTTTCCGCTGATCCAGGGCGCCGACGTCTGCGGCGAGGTCGTTGCATTGGGCGAAGGCGTCCTCGTCGACCTGTTGGGCAAGCGCGTCATCATCGATGGCTGGCTGCGCGACTGGGACGATCCCCTGAACATGGACAAGTGCGGCTACTACGGTTCCGAATGCAATGGCGGTTATGCACAGTACGCCATCGCCCCGATCAATAATGTCCATGCCGTCGAGAGCGATTTGAGCGATGTCGAGCTAGCGACGTTCTCGACGTCGTACATCACGGCCGAGAACATGTTGCGCCGCGCCGACGTCGGCGACGGCGATGTGGTTCTGATACCCGGCGCTTCCGGCGGCGTCGGCTCCGCCCTGATCCAGTTATGCCAGCGCCGCGGCGCCATTCCCGTGGCCATGTCGGGCGCATCGAAACGGGAACAGGTCGCCGCGCTCGATCCCGCTGCGGTACTCGACCGCGAGCCTGCCGATCTCGGCAGCGCGCTCCGGGATGCCATCGGCCGCGATACGGTCGACGTGGTCGCCGACGTCGTCGGCGGCTCGATGTTCACGCAGTTCCTTGAAGTTCTCGTGCGGGGCGGACGTTACACGTGCGCCGGCGCGATCGCCGGCCCCATTGTCGATCTCGATCTTCGCACGTTTTATCTGAAGGATCTGACCTTCACCGGCGCAACCATCATTCCGCCCGATCTGTTCCAAAGCCTGGTTGGTTATATCGAGCGCGGTGAGCTCAAACCCCTCGTCGGCGCCACGTTCGATCTCAAGGACATTCACGCCGCACAGGAAGCTTTCCTCGCCAAGAAGCACGTCGGCAACATTGTCATTGTGCCGCCCCAGCAATAAGCCGGAGTGACGCGGTTGAAGATCGCGAAGATCAGCGTTTACCGGAAAGATCTGCCCTACGTCGGTGGCAATTACGGCTGGGGGCGCGGCAACGTGATCTCGACCGCCCGTTCGACCGTCGTCGTCGTCGAGACCGATGCCGGAATTTGCGGCGCCGGCGAGTTCTGCCCCTGCGGCGACAACTACATGGTCGCCCACTCGGAGGGCACGGAAGCGGCAGCGCGCCTGCTCGCGCCCGCGCTCCTCGGGGAAGACCCGCGCGAGGTCTACCGGCTCGAACGCCTGATGGACAACACCGTCAAGGGCCACGGCTACGCCAAGGCGCCGTTCGACGCCGCTTTCTGGGACATTCTCGGCAAGGCAACGGGCCAGCCGGTCTGGATGCTGCTCGGCGGCAGGTTGACCGACGGCGCGCCGATGTACCGCGTCTGTCCGCAGAAGACGCCGGAAGAAACCACGGCGGAACTCAACGAACACCGCAAGGCAGGTTATCGGCATTTCCAGATCAAGGTCGGCGGCGACGCCAGGACAGATGCGGATCGAATTCGCCACGCGTTATCGCTTCTGAACCCGGATGAAAATGCCTATGCCGACGCCAACCAGGGCTGGACCGTAGCCGAGGCCGTGAAAATCATGTGTGCGATCCGCGATCTCAACGTCATGATCGAACAGCCCTGCGAAACCTACGAGGAATGCTTGCACGTCCGCCGGCACACGGACCTGCCGATGAAACTGGACGAGTGCGTGACGGGCCTAGCCGCCGTCCAGCGCATCGTACGCGACAACGCCTGCGAGGTCGTCTGCCACAAGATCTCGAATCTCGGCGGCCTTTCGAAGGCGCGCCGGGTGCGCGACTTCTGCGTCGAAAACGGGCTTTCCGTCGTCGCCGAGGACACCTGGGGCGGCGAGATCACGACTGCTACCCTCGCCCACTTCGCCGCCTCGACGCCGCCGGAATACCTCTACAACACCACCGACCTCGCCAATTACAACACCGAGCGGACCGGCACGCCAATGCCGATCACACGGGACGGCAAGCTGTTCGTCTCGGATGCCCCCGGCCTCGGCGTCGAGCCCGATTACGACACGCTCGGCGATCCCGTCGCCGTTTACGAGGGCTAGGGCATGAAGATCAGCAAGATCACGGTCCATCAACTCGATCTGCCGTTGCTGAAACCCTATTATCTGTCGGGCGGGCGGCTGAAATTTGAATGTCTCGATTCGACCTTCGTCCGCATCGACACAGATGAGAGCATCCACGGCTGGGGCGAGGGCTGCCCCTGGGGCGTGACGTACCTGCCCGCTCACGGCAAGGGAATCCGTGCGGCGATGGAGGAACTTGCACCGGTCCTGATCGGCATGGATCCGCGCCGTCTCGATGCCGTTAACAGGGCCATGGACCTGACCCTCCCAGGCCATCCCTACGCCAAGTCGGCCATCGACATCGCGTGCTGGGATATTGCGGGCAAGGCGGCAAACATGCCGGTCTGCGACCTGCTGGGCGGGCGCGAACCCGACCCGGTACCAATTGCGTCCAGCATATCGACCGATACGCCCGACGGCATGATCGAAAACATCCGGTATTTCCGGGACAAGGGCTATCGCGTGCACTCCGCCAAGGTCGGCGCCGACGTCGACCTCGACATCGAGCGCATCAACCACTTGGCGGCCAATCAACACCCCGGCGAAACGATCTTCTACGACGTCAACCGTGCCTGGCTACCGCGCGAGGCGATTACCGTGATGAATGCGGTCGAGATCGGCAATTCGTGGTTCGAGCAACCTTGCGAAACCCTCGATGAAACGCAGACCGTGCGCCGTCAGACGCGGCATCCGATTTCCGTCGACGAGAGCTTGCACACCTATCAGGATCTCCTCCGTATCCAGCGCGATGGCATCGGTGAAATCGCCAACATCAAGATCAACCGCGTCGGCGGCCTGACCAAGGCGCGGCGGATGCGCGACTTCTGCCTCGAAACCGGGATCAGCATGCTGATCATGGATACCGGCGGGTCGGTGCTGGCCGACACCTCGACCGCGCACTTCGCGCAGTCGATCCCGTCGGTGTCGTGTCTCGGCACCTGGAGCTGTCAGGAGATGATCGCTGTCGATCCTGCCCCCGGCCAGGGCGCCAGAAACATCGACGGTTGTTTTACCGCGCCCGATGCGCCGGGCCTCGGCGTAGAATCCGCTGTCGCCATTTTAGGAGATCCGGTCGCCATCTACGAGTAATCCCACATGCTCGTCATTCCGGACGGCGCGACGCGTCGAGCCGGAATCCAGTGGACCGTATCTCGCAAAACGGACAGTGGCTCTGGATTTCCGCATCCGCGGGAATGACGGCTAGCCGCCGACCGTTTCGTCGGCCTCCACCGGTTCGATCAGGTCGGCCATGCCGCGCTTGATGTCGCCGGCTTTCCAACCCGGAACCGCATAGACCCAGCCGCTGACTTTTGCATTGATGGCGTCGGCACCCTCGCCACCCTCGGCCCGGATGCGAAGCCAGTAACCCGCGTCTTCGTCACCGGCCAGGTCGAGCCGAAGCGACGTTGCGTCGTCGAGCCTATACATCGCAACGGTCGCGTTCGACCAATCCGCGTCGGTCTCACCCTCGGTTCTGACATCATCGATTTCCAGTTCACTGATGAACTCGACGATCACGTCGCGCCGGAAATCGCTGATCAGCTTGAAGCCCTCCGGAATGCCCAGCAGCTTCAATTTACCGGCGTCGTCACGCACGACCGTAACGGTCTCCCCATCCGGGTGAGTCAGGGTCGCTCGCGCAACCCGCTCCGGCGGAATGTCGAGCACGCGGCGGTCGATCCAGTCCTTGACGTCTTCACCGAGGGACAGGGCGCCGTCCGCCAACCATGACTGATCCTCGCCGGCTCGGCGGATGTAACGGGCATCGCCGAATGTCCCCGGCGACGCCTCCGCTTTGTCGCCGACGATCAGGCTGGCAACGATGTCGCCATCGGCTGTAGCGAGCGAAACCAGTCGCCCGGCGCCGTCCTCGCCGCTCTCGGGGTCGGCGACGCCGATCCGCCCATACCGGTCGGCGCGGCGGGTCTTGGGGTCCGTCAGCTTCAATTCAGTCAATTGAAAAAGTGTCTTTTGAATCTTGTCGCCGTCGGCGGGATAGCCGGATCGCTCCAGGAGCCGCCAACCGTCGTCGTCTCTGCTGAACGTCAACGTATGATCGGTGCCTTTCAGTCTGAATTCCACCACGTCGTTCACCCGATCGATCAGACCAGGAAGCGCGGGTCGGTTCTCTTCAAGCGTTACCGCGTAATCCGTGCCAAGCAGGCGTTCACCGACCGCCGCTGCGACCAAAAGCAACGTCGCGATCAGAAGAATATTGAAGCGCGTTTTGCTCAACGTTCCGCCTCCTCAAGCCTGCGCCACCCGCACACGGCGGCGGCGGCGGCGAACGTAGCCGGCGATCAACGCGGCGGCGACCAAAACCGCCGGCACCAGCGCAATGTTGATCAGCTTGATGCGGTCATTGAGCGCCTCGATATCCTTGCGGAGCGCATGCCGCACCGCGCGTAAATCAGCCCGGATATCCAGCATCTCCGTGCGGTACCGGTCGATCTTTTCACGATCCGCATCGCTGATGACGATGTTGTCGAGACTGCCCGCAGCGTCGGCACGACTAATCAATCCCTGCAACTGCGCCTCGATCTCACCGAGCCGCGCGGTCAGATCGTTTTCGCGGTTGCGATACTTGATTTCGGCGGCTTGCCGGATGTCTTCGATCATATGGAAGGGGCGCAAGGTCGAGCTGCGCCCGCGAAGGTTGATCAGGGCCGAATTGCCGGCAAGGTTTTCAAGCGTGTTGACGACGAAGTCCGCATTGTTGGCGAGCGGAATGTCGATGGTCTGGTTGAGCAGCGAGCGGCGGTCGAGCCACATCTGGTTGGCCAGCATGTCGACGTCCGCAACAACGACAATGTTGGCGTCCTCCGTCGAGCGCTCGCGATGGTCGCCGGACGCTGCCGAATTCGCCGGCGGCCCATCGGGGAAGGCCGTGGCCACATCCCCGGCAATTCGCGCCGCGATGGTCTGTCGCTCGCCCGACTCCTCGAAATCGCTGAACAACGCGACGGCGTCGATCTCGCCTTCGAACCGGTCAGCGTCAATACGCATGCTCCTCGGTCCGGTACGGATCAGGGGACTCACGGTGGCGGTACCAGACTCAGTATTCTCAAGAACGCCCGCCGTCGCGACGTTGATCGTTGCCAACTCGCTCATCGCGGCGTCGGCCGTATCGAACTGTTCGACACCGAACGACAGCCAGCCGACATAGTCGATGGCAATCACCTGTCCCTGATGCTGGATACTGACGCGCCGCGCCGTGTCGAGATCACCGGCAACGACGCCGTCAACGAGACTGACGCCCCACGCATTGAGCATCCTGTTAAATTCCGATGCATCGTTTTCGATGCCCGTTTGCTGACTGCCCGCACCGGCAACCTCGGCCACCGGATCGACGAAGACGAGCGCACGGCCGCCGTTCAGCACAAACTGGTCGATGGCATAGAGCGTCGCGTCCGACAGGTCATACGGATGAACGATCATCAGCACATCGACGCCCTCCGGAACCGATGTCGCGTCGGTCGCCATGACCTCGATCCGGAAAAACTCGCGCAGCTGCTCCATCAGCGCCATCGGCGGCTGTCCGCCTTCGCCGCCCATCATCGGGATTGTCGTCAGGATGCCGACGGTCGGGCGTTCCGGGTTCGAGAGCGAATGAACGATGCGGGTCAGGTCGTATTCGAGAAACTCCTCGCGGTCCTGCGTGAAGAACGGCACGGTCTCGATATCGTCCGTCGCATTGGTCGCGGCGAGCCCGAAGTAGCCACGGTCGCCGGCGTCCGTCACCGGGAAGCCCTCGAGTCCGAAACCGACGGCGCGGTCCTCGACCACGGAGAACGGCTCCGGATCGTGATATTCCAACCGGATCATGCCGTCCGCGAGATCGGCATACTGTTCGAGCAGCGCGGTCACACGCTGGTGATACGTCTTGATGCTCGGCGCGCGTTCGCCCAGCAGCGAGCTAAAGTAAAGGCGAAGGGTGATCGGCTCATCGATCTCCGACAAGATTTGACGCGTGCTGTCCGTCAGGGTGTAGAGCGCTTCGTCGGTAACGTCCCAGGAAACGCGCCTGAGCGCGTTATCGGCCAACGAGTTAACCGCGAGATACGCGACAACCGCCAGAACAAGGCCGAGGATAGCCCGTCGGGAACGGCCGGTGGCGGCGTTTTTCGCGCGCGCGTTCATCTCAACGTCCCTTCGTGGTTTCGACCGCGACGAACGTCGCGAACAACCAGACGAGGACGGTGCTGACGAAGAACACGGCATTTTCGAGGCCAATGACGCCCCGGCTGACCGCCTGGAAATGGGTCAGAAACGAGAGTCCGCGGACCGTATCAACGAACCATATGGGCGCCCATGCGCGGAATGCGTCGAGCACGAGGTCGAGGCCGGCGAGCATCATGAGAAAACAGATTGTCACCGAGACCACGTAGGCGATGACCTGATTGCGGGTCAGTGCCGATATACACCCGCCGATCGCGAGGAATGCGCCCGACAGCGCGAAGCTCGCGAGATAGCCGACGGTAATCACGGCGTTGTCGGGGTCGCCAAGTACGTTGACCGTGATCCACATCGGGAACGTTGCAGCGATCGCCAAGCCCGTGAAAGCCCAAGCGGCGGCAAATTTCGCGACCACCGCTTCGGTCGAGGAAACCGGCAGCGTCATCAGCAATTCGAGCGTACCGGCCCTGCGCTCCTCTGCCCAAAGCCGCATGGCCACGGCCGGTGCGAGAAGTAGATGAAGCCACGGCTGATAGACGAAAAACGGTTGCAGATCGGCCTGGCCGCGGCCCAGGAAATTGCCGAGATAGAACGTCATCGCCGCCGACGTGGCGGCAAAAATGACGATGAAGACATAAGCCAGTGGCGTCGCGAAATAGCCCGCGAACTCGCGCCGGGCGATCAGCAGCGTGTTACGCATCGCCGGCCACCTCGCGGAACACCTGTTCGAGCCCGCCGCGTTCAACGTAGAGCTCGAGCGCCTCGATATCCCGCTTTCGTAACTCCTCGTTCACGACCGGGGCGAGGGCAACGCTTCCTGCGGGCAATAACCGGAGGCGAGCGCGCCCATCCGATACGTCGACCGGCTCGACGCCGCGAACGCCGTTCAATACGCCGCCCAACGAACGTACTGAATCGACATGCTGGCTGGCGACGGTAACGACGACCGCATTGTGGTTCGGGGCTTGTCGCGCCAATTCGTCAGGGGTCGAATCCAGAACCAGACGGCCGCGAACGATAATCGCCGCCCGATTGCAGATCGCATCGACCTCCTCGAGAATATGGGTCGAGATGACGATCGCCTTGTCCTGCGCCATGTCTCGAATCAACCGGCGCACGTGGTGCTTTTGCACCGGATCGAGGCCGTCGGTCGGCTCGTCGAGGATAAGGACGCCGGGATCGTGAAGGATTGCCTGCGCGAGGCCGACGCGACGTTTGTATCCCTTGGACAATGTATCGATGGCCTGCCCAAGCACGTCCCCGAGGCTGGTGCGCTCGACCGCGCCGTCGACGCGGCGACGGCGTTCGGCGCCATCGAACCCTCTGATAGCGGCGATGAAGTCGAGAAACCCGCCCACCGACATTTCGCCGTAGGCCGGCGCGCCCTCGGGCAGGTATCCAAGGCCGCGCTGGGCTGACAGGGGATCCTCGACAACATCGATGTCATCGATTCGGACCGTTCCGGTCGTCGGCTCGAGATACCCCGCGACCATTTTCATGGTCGTCGACTTGCCGGCACCGTTGGGGCCGAGAAACCCGAGAACATCGCCCCGTTGCACTGTCAGATCGAGCGCACGGACCGCTTCGATGTCACCGAAGCGCTTGCCCAAACCATCGATTTCCACCGCTGCGGGCATCCTGCAAATCCTGCCATAAGCACTTGATTGTGCGACCTATTTCAGGCCGATCTTGATTTAGGCGATTGACCGCAGATTGCAAGCCCCGAAACCGATCAAAACCCCGGTTAGGCGGTGCCGACCCGGTTGATCTCGCGGAGGAAACGAGGATTGTCCACGTCGGCGTCTTCGCCAACCTCGCGTCCGTAGCGGTGACCCTGCCAGACCGCCATGGCGATCGTCGACGGCGCGTAGGCATCGCCGATGGCCTCGACCGTCTTGATGCCGGCGTCGGCCCAATCGTCCTGCCGCGACAGCAGATCGCGATAGATCGCCTCGTTGGGCAGCATCGCCGTGACCAGAACGAGCGTCCCTGCGGGCAATCGCCGCTCGCGCCCGGTATAAACGCACCCCGCCACGACCTCGCCGTTCTCGACCCGCTCAAGGCCGTGCGAAGGGAGGATTTCCACGCCCATCTCCATCAGACTCTTTTGAATGCGGTGCTGCTCGAGGGAATTGTGGGTAAACGCCGAAACGTCCGTATTGGCAGTCATCAGGGTTACGTCGTATCCGTCGGCCTTGAGTTTCTCGGCCAGCACGCCGCCCATGTAGTAGTTGTCGTCGTCGAACAGCACGACCGGCCCGTTCTTCGGTTCAACACCGTCCATGATGTCATCCGGCGTCAGCACTTGAATATCGTCCAAACCGTCGAGCGGATGCCGACAGGTAAGACCGACACCATCACGCCGCCACGCGGCGCCGGTTGCAACGGCAACGTGCTCGAAGCCGAATTCCAGCACCTGATCGACGTTGAGTTCGCTGTCGCGGTAGACCTCGACGTTGGTCATTTTCTGGATTTGCCCTTCTCGGTAGTCCTTCACGCGGCCCCACGCCGATAGTCCCGGCAACTGGTGCTCGCGATTAACCCGACCGCCGAGCTCCGTCGTCGCTTCTGCGAGAATGGTCTCATAGCCACGCTCGCCCAGCACCCTCGCGGCCTCCATGCCGGCCGGGCCGGCCCCGATGACCAGCACCTTGTCGTCCGACGCGGCCTTGTCGAAACGTTCCGGGTGCCAGCCGCGCCGCCACTCCTCGCTCATGGTCGCGTTCTGTGTGCACTGCATGGGGATCGACAGGTGATCGCCGGTGACGCAGATGTTACAGCCGATGCATTCGCGGATGTCCTCGATGCGGCCTTCCTCGATTTTCTTCGGCAGGAACGGATCGGCAATCGACGGGCGCGCCGCGCCGATCATGTCCATGACGCCCTTGTTGATTAGCGAAACCATGCGGTCGGCCGAGGTATAACGGCCGACGCCGACGACCGGTTTCGACGTAACGCCCTTGACGAACTTGATGAACGGCTCCTGGAAGCCTTCCTCGGCGAAACGAGACGTCTGCGAATCGTTGTCCCACATGGACACATTCACATCCCAGAGATCGGGCAGTTCGGCCAGCATCTCCACCACGTCGCGGCCCTCGCCCTCGCAACTGATCCCCTCTTCGCCCATCAGTTCGTCGACGGCGAAGCGGACCGGCACGGCGGCCTTGCCCTCGCAGAGTTCAAGTGTGTCCTCGAGGGTTTCGCGGAACAACCGGACGCGGTTCTCAAGGCTGCCGCCGTATTCGTCGGTGCGGTCGTTGTGCTTTCGGGACAAGAAGTGCATCTGCAACGTTAGGTCATGGCCGCAGTAGGTGTAGATCAGATCGAAACCGCAGCGCAGCGAGCGCTTGACCGCGTTCTTGTGCCAGCGCCGGAAGTCGGCGATGTCCTGTTTATCCATGGCGCGGGTATGGCCGGGCACATGGCTTTCATTGGGTCGGCAGGACGGTGCCATGGGCGCCGAACGGGAGTAGTATCCGCGTCCCTGCGCGCCCTGATAAACCAGTTCGATACCGGCCAGCGAGCCGTGCGCCTGCACCTTCTCGACCATGAGCTCCAACGCCGGCATGTCCTCGTCGGTCCACAACCGGCCCTCGTTGAAGGGCGCGGTATCGCTGGTCGGATGGATTTCGACTTCTTCCGTGCACACCACGGCCCAGCCGCCCTCGGCCTTGACGCCGCGCATCTCGGCCAGCGATGCCGGATAGTTGCGGCCCATGCCGTTGCAATGCGGCACCTGATAAAAACGGTTTCGCGCCGTCTTCGGGCCGATCTTGATCGGCTCGAAAAGCACATCGTAACGCGGATCTCGGGTCATGGCTGAGGCACCTCCTGGGAAACGGGCCGATGACGCCCTCGACGAACGAGGGCCAGGATAAACAACGGCAGGCATATGGCGACAAGCACCACGGGCATGCCATTGGGGCCGAACAGATCGATCGCGTAACCGACCGTGACGGGGCCGCTGACGCTGCCGATTTCGAACATGGCGACCAGTGCGGCACTGGCGCCGGCGAGCCGGGCGCCCGGAAAGCGGTCGCCGATGATCATCAGGGCGACCGAGTACATCGAGAAAGTGGCCCCGCCCCAAAGCGCCAGCACAGGCCAGAGAAAGACATCCCACTTCAACGCGAAGGGCAGCGCGGCGCTCATCGCGCATGTGCACGTCAGGCATGCCAGCAAGAGGGTCCGTCGGTTCATGCGGTCCGCCAACCATCCCGAAACAATGAGAAAAATGCAGCTGCCGCCGATCAGAACCATCAGCATGGCGAGTCCGGCCTCGGGCGCGCGTCCCATGTGGACGGCATAGACCGGCAGAAACGAGATTTGCGTCGCATCGATAAATCCGCCGACCAGCATGACCAACATAATGAGTGGCGCCGTTCGGAACGACGTAACGAAGGCATGTTTGGCGCCAGGCGGCAGCCGCGGCGTCGAATCGCGAGCGATCCATAACGGCAACACGGAAACACCGAGGAGAGCGCCGGCGACATAGAACGGCGCCCAACTATCGACACCGAAGTACTGCGTCAGACCCGGACCGACCAGAAATCCGAGGGTCAGGAGCAGGGTATAGACCATGATGACGCGGCCGCGATTGGCCGTCGTCGCCACAGCGTTGATCCAGACCTCCCCGAGGACCCAGAGAACGGCTATACCGACGCCGCTGATGAAGCGGAGGACGAACCACGCAACCGGGTCGAACAGGTACGGAAGCAGGCAGAAATTGATAGCCGATACAGCAGCAGAGATCAGCATGGCGTTCAGCATGCCGAGCCGGTCGACCACCGTGTTGATGAACGGTGTCGTCGCGAGAAGCGCAATCGGCGCCGCTGCAACGACCCACCCGATGGCGACCGGACTCTCGCCACGGATCTCCATGGCGACCGAAATCATCGGCATGCCCGACCCCATCGCGATACCGGCAAGGAACGCCGTGATCATGATCGCGATCATCGCCCGATAACGCTGGGACGCCGTCAGGTCCTCGATCTCGCTGGGGTCGATAGCAACGGTCATTCAAAGCATCTCCAGCGGGCGTTTCGACGTCGGCGGCGGATAAGCCGCATCGATTGCCGCGATATCTTCCTCGTCGAGCGCGATATCGAGCGCGGCGATGTTCTGATCGATGTGTCCGGGTCTCACCGATTTCGGGATGGCGACGATAAGGGGATCGCGCAGCACCCAAGCCAATGCAATCTGCAACGGTGTCGCATTGTGCTTCGCGGCGATGTTCCCGAGCGTACGGTCGTCGAGCATACGGCCCTGCTCCAACGGCGAATACGCCATGACCGGCATGCGTTGCGCCCGGCACCAAGGGATCAGGTCATATTCGATGCCGCGGCGCGTGGCGTTGTAGATGACCTGATCGGTCGCACAGGCGTCGCCGCCGGCAGCAAACCAGTCGTCCATATCCGGTGCGTCGAGGTTCGAAACGCCGTAGTGCCTGATCTTGCCGTCCTGCTGCAGCGCCTCGAACGCCGCGATGGTTTCCTCATAGGGGGCGTTGCCCTGCCAGTGCAGCAGGTAGAGATCGAGACGGTCCGTACCGAGGCGTCCGAGACTGCGCTCGCAGGCCCTGACGGCTTCGTGCCGGCCGGCGTTGTGGGGGTAAACCTTGGAAACGATGAAACAGTCGTCCCGGCAACCTTTCAGACCTTCGCCGAGAGCCTCCTCGGCGCCGCCCTCGCCATACATCTCGGCCGTATCGAACAACCGGATGCCACGGTCGTAGGCATGGCGTACCGCCGCCACCTCGTCGCCGAAGCGGGACCCGTCTTCCCCCATGCGCCACGTCCCGAGACCGAGAACGGAAATGGCTTCGCCATCGGGCAAACTCACGGTGCGCATCGCCATTGCCTTCCCTTTTGGTTACGATCGGCCATCCTGCCACGGGGTACAGGGGCCAACGATACCCCGAATGGGCCATGATGCCGATATACCCGGAAAGAAACTGAGGTTTTAGCACGACGCCTCGCGGCGTAGGCTCGCGGCATGACCGAAACGGCTATCGATCCCTGGGCATGGCTCGCCGCACAGGCAAATGACCCCGGCGTAAGCTGGAGCGTCGGCACCTTCGGCGCCCTTGCGGAGTTCATGCGCGATGCGGATGAACCGGCGAGCGTCGACATCTCGAACCGCACGGCGACCGTCGTCACGGCGCGGGGCGCGATGTGGTTCGGGCTGCCGGAAAACGCTCGCCTGTTCGCCTACGAAGGTGTGTCGAAACTGCCGGCATACTGGAGCCATGGCGTGTCGCTCTGCATGCCGGTCGACGACGCGGCACTTGGCGGTCACACCGTACTGACTACGCACGGCCGCGACAGCGACGCCATTCGCGACGAGGATCGCAACGCAACGCTGATCGATCTGGGTGTCGGTGGGACGCACATCGCGGTCGGCGTCCGAACCGGCGACGCAAGTCTGATCGAAAACATCCAGCCATATATCGGAACCCCGCTATTTGATGCGGCATCCGGCGCACCCTGTATCTTACAGGCGGCAAGCCCGCACCGCGTCTTCCGCTCGGCGGCGGCGCGAATCGAGGTGTACGGCCCGATCCCGGATGCAAGCGAGGCCACGGAGAACGGCCCGCATACCCATTTGCTGCCCGATCTGCTGGCCCACGATCGGCCGTTCGCCGCCAACTTGCCGATCCCCGATGGCTGGTTACCCGTGCTCAACCTCTACCCGCCCAATCCGGCGCGAGACGGTCTCGGCGAGCCCCGGCCATTCGACAATTCAGCGCATGAGGCATTTCAGCGCACGCTGAGCGCTTTTGGCGTGCCCGCGCTCGTCGAAATGAAGCGACAAGTTATGGATGCCATTCGCAACGGGCGTCCACCGGATGACATCGCCCTCGTCGGGCGCACAGAGCGCACAGCAGCACGGGTCGCTCTCCGGCAGCTTCGTTTTACGGACGCCCCGTCCGACACGCTGGACAAATGGAACGCGGCGCTGGAGCCGAATGGCCCGATGACCTGACAACCTTGACCCATTGCAGACCGCCCCCTACATCTGATCGACCGCGAAATCAGCCGAGGAACCATCGATGAAATATCTCCACACCATGGTCCGCGTGACCGACCTCGACAAAAGTCTCGACTTCTACTGCAACATGCTTGGCATGAAGCAGGTTCGCCGTTGGGACTACGAGGATGGCCGTTTCACGTTGGTCTTTCTCGCCGCCGACGAGGATTACGATGGTGAGGACACCAAATCGCCCGTCATCGAACTGACCTATAACTGGGATCCCGAGGACTACGACGGCGGGCGCAACTTCGGCCACCTCGCGTTTTCGGTCGAGAACATTTACGAAACCTGCGAAAAACTGATGGCCGCGGGCGTCACCATCAACCGACCGCCGCGCGACGGCCACATGGCCTTCGTCCGCTCGCCCGACAACATCTCCATCGAACTGTTGCAACGCGGCGATAGCCTCGAACCGGCGGAACCTTGGGCCTCGATGGAAAATACGGGCGAGTGGTGACAAACCACTTCGCGCGCCGAGGGCGTAAAAGACGTTTTGTCGTCTCATGCTTCGTCGAGCTCAGCATGAGGAAAAGCGACCCCCTCACCCTGAGCATGACGAAGGGTGAGGCAATTCCCTACAACCGGGAAACGAAGCGGCCAATTCTCGTTAGGGCCTCGTCGAGCACCTCGGGCTTAAGGCCGTAAAACATGCGAACGAAGCCGTCGGTACTCGGGCCGAAGGCGGTCGCGTCGAGCACCGATACCTTTTCCGCCTCGAACAGGGCCTCGGAGAACTCAGGCGCCGTCAGGCCGGTCTCGCGCACGTCGACACAGACGAACATGCCGCCCTCGGGCGTCAGCGGTTTCAGCGGTGGGATCGCCTTGAGGCCGTCGACCAGTTGATCGCGCCGCTTGAGTACGCTGGCGGCGAGTTCGGCGGATGCCTGCCAGCCGTCCGCCGTAGCAAGCGCAGCGACACCGCCCTCCTGAATGAATCCCGGCAAACCGAACACCGTGCACAAGGCGAGATTGGCGACATGGCCGATCATTTCGCGGGGTGCGATCATCCAGCCCACGCGCCAGCCTGTCATGGCGTGGCTTTTGGACAGGCTGCCGATGGTGACGGTCCGTTCGGCCATACCAGGCAGCGCGGCAATCGACAGATGCGGCGCCTCGAACGCGGTTTCGCCGTAGACCTCGTCCGACAGCACCCAGAGATCGCGCTCGCGCGCGATGCCCGCGATCATCTCAAGTTCCCCGGCTGTCAGGACCGCACCGGTCGGATTGTTCGGCGTCGCCAGCATGATGGCGCGGGTTCGCTCGCTCAAGGCGGCCTCGAAATCCGCCAACGTCGGATGAAAGCCGTTTTCGGGCCGGGTCAGAACCCGCACCATGTTCGCACCGGTCACGCCGACGGTCGCCTCGTACGAGACATACATGGGATCCACGGCGGCGATCTCGTCGTCGTCCTCGGCGATACACATGGCGGCGGCAAACAGCGCATTCTGGGCACCGGCGGTGATTGCGACATCGTCGCCGGTCAGCGGCTGGCCGACCCGGTCGGCGAAGCGGGCGGCGACGGCGTCGCGCAGATTGCGTTTCCCCTCGAGCGCAACGTAGTGGGTATCACCGGCATCGAGACCGGCCACCGTCGCATCGCGGATCATCTTCGGCGTGTCGACATCGGGATCGCCGATCGAGAGGATGATGACGTCCTCGCCCCGCGATTTCGCGGCGGCGGCACGGGAGTGAATATCCCAGACCGCGACGGTTTCACCGGCGATGCGGTCGACGACGGAAGAATAGTGCATGGCCGGCATCCGTTCTGGCAGCAGAATCAACGTTGAACAGGGCCGGAGATTAACCTGCCGGCGAAGGATGCCCATATCCCATTCGAGGCGTGTCGTCGAGGCTATCCGGCGCGGCGGCGTTTGCGGCGCGCGGCGCGTTCGGCGCCGGCGTTGTCGGCCGTCGGCTTCGCCATGTCGATGGGGCCGAGCGCCGCTTCGATTTTCTCGCGGCTCGGGTTGCCGCCCGGCGTGTAATCCCGGAGCGCCTCGACCATGGCGCGGACATGGTCCGGCGTGGTTCCGCAGCAGCCGCCGATAATGCGCGCACCGGCATCGCGGGCGAGGCGCGCGTAATCGGCCATGATCTGAGGCGTACCGGAATAGACGATCTGGCCGTCCTCGTAGCGCGGGATACCGCAGTTGCCCTTGGCGATGACGACGAGGTTTTCGTTGCCGCGGACAACGCCCTGAACCGAATCGATCAGGGTACCGGGGCCGACACCACAGTTCGCGCCGAACGCCATGACGCCGGTATGCCCCTTGGCCTGAAGCTCGGATCCGAGCATGGTTCCGAGGCCCGCCGCATCTTCGGGCGACAAGCCCATCATGGTCCGACCGACGGTGTCGAACGTCATGGTCGCAACGACGGGCAGGCCGGTTCGCGATGCGCCGCGAATGGCGGCCTCCAGTTCCTCGCGGCCGGAAATCGTCTCGATCCAGTGCACGTCGGCGCCGGCCTCGGCCTGCGCCTCGGCCTGTTCGGCGAACGTCGCCTCGCCGTCTTCGGCGCTCAGACTGCCGACCGGTTCGAAGATTTCGCCGGTTGGTCCCAGCGAGGCCGCAACGACGACCGGCCGGTCGACCGCATCGGCGGCTTCGCGGGCGATCCGCACGCCGGCTATGTTCAGTTCGTGCACCCGGTCCTGGGCGTCGTGAAGCATCAGCCGATAGCGGTTGGCGCCGAAGGTGTTGGTGAGAAAGATGTCGGATCCGGCCTCGACCCAGCCATCATAGAGGGCGCGGATGCGCTCCGGGTGATCGACGTTCCAGAGTTCGGGCGCATCGCCGCTTTGCAGCCCCATGGCGAACAGATTGGTGCCGGTGGCGCCGTCCGCGATCAGGTAGTCGCGTTCAGCCAGTAATTCAGCGAAATCGGTTTTCATGGTTGTTCCGTTGTCAGGCCTCAGCCCTTGCGGCGTCGGCGGTTGCGACGCGTGAAAAGCCCCGCGTCGGCGCGTCGGTCATGCAGCCGGTCGAGAACCTCGAGGCGTTGCGCGCTGTCCATCCCGCGCCAGCCGGCGATCTCGGCACGCGTCCGCCAGCAACCCTCGCAGAACCCGGTTTTCGGATTCAGCCGGCACACCGATATACAGGGCGAAATGACCTCGTTCACGAATTACCTCGGCAACGGCCTCGACCATTCGAGATGACCTATTGTGGAGGTATGTCAGCCGTGCGTTAGGATCAAGTAAATAGTCGGCTGGCGATGTTACTCGTCGCCCGGCACGCCGTAACTCGGCGCCGCGGTCGGATTGACCGCGCGGGTTACGTAATCCGCCATCTGCGGCTCGTACGCCGTCCACAGCGACCGCAGCACGGCGCCGGGATCGTCGTCCGTCCAATCGACGCGAAGATCGACCAGCGGCCACGGATGCTCATGCGCGACAAGGAGTGCAGCGGAATGGGTCGGTCCTTCCTCGCCGCCGGCGGCAATGCCGGCCTCGAGCGCGCTCAGCAAGCGGTCCGCCAGATGAAGATCGCCGTTGCCCTCGAACGACGCGACCATGACCGCCGGAACCTCAGTGCTCGAAAGCAGATTACCCGCGCCGATACACCGTTCGCCTTCGGCCAGGGCATTGGTGCCGAGCGTGTTGCCGCCGGAAAAATGACCGATACCGCCCCTGAGGTCGACGGCCGCGACCTGGCGGAAATCGGCATGTGGTCGGCCGTCCATCGCCTTGGCCACGGCATCAGCAGCGCTCATGCCCGCCGCCATCGAATCGAGCACCTCGTCGCCGATGGTCGGATCGGTCACGTTCTGGGTCGTCACCGCACCGGCGCCGGCACGCACCCACGGGCAGCGGCTGCCGACGCAAATGCTGGACGTGGTGATGGCGACGCCCGCCATTCCGGTGCGCGCGCACGCGCCGACGATGGAAAATGTCATGACGGTTCTCTCCTCGCGTTATTCGGCCGCGCGGTTGCGTCCGGACGCCGATTCGGTGTCGCACAGTATCCCGGCAATATAACGGCCGAACTCGTAGTTCGGACGTTCCAGATGACTTAAATGTCCGCCCGCGGCAAGCCCACCGGCCGTTCCGTCGAACACGCGGGCGACACCGATCCGGTCTTCCTCGTTGGTTTCGTCGAGCAACACCTTAAGCTCCGCCGCCATCTCATCGGCGTTCGGGTCGGCTGCAAACTCCGGCGCGAAGCCCCCGCCGTAAACGATGTGGACGTGATCGACGCCGCGCGGCTGCAAACTGAGATACCAGAAATAACCGGGGGTAAGCGTTATCAGGTGACTGGGATAGATCGCGATCAGGGCCGTGGTCTTGCGCCAATCGCCCTCCAGCCGCGTATTCTCGGGATGGGCGTTACCCATGGCGAGGCTCGATTCCTTGACGATCCAATGGAAATTGAACGTCTCGCCGCCCTCCGGGCACTCCATGTCCTCTACATTGGAGTGCGGGCCGATGGTCGCCGCATGCAGACGGAACAGGTGATAGCTCTCCATAAAATTCTCAGCGAGGATCTTCCAGTTGGTACGCCACACGTGTTCCTCGCGGAAGGTCTGCACATAGTCCGCCATGCCGTAGGGTTTCACGACTCGCTCCCAGAGCAGCTGCAGCTGTTCGTCGACGCTCGGCAGATCGGCATCGAGCGTGACGTAAATCCAGCCGTGCCATTCCTCCAGCCGGACCTCCGGCAGGCAATAGTCTTTACGGTCGAACGAGGGATTGCCGTCCATGTAGGGCGCGCCCATCAACCCGCCGTCGAGGCCATAGGTCCAGGCATGATAAGGGCACACGATCCGCTTGGCGTTCCCGGCGCCTTCCAGCAGGGTCGACATCCGATGACGGCAAACGTTCGACATGGCGCGGAGATCGCCCGCCTTGTCGCGCACGACAATGATCGGCTCGCCCATCAGGTCGTAGGTCAGGTAATCGCCGGCGTTTGCGAGCCCGTCGGCCCGACCGGCGCACAGCCACTGGCCCCGGAAGATCTTCTCCTCTTCAAGCCGGAGGATCGCCTCGTCGTGATACATGGCCGGCGGCATGGCGCGGGCCTGATCGAACGACAGAGAGGCGACCGCCTGCAGATCGGCCAGAGTCCGGTTGAGGTCGCGGTCGGTCATCGCGCCGCTCCGTTAACCAGCCGGCGCGCAATGTACTGGGTGAACTCGTGGTTCTCGTGTTCGAGCCAGCTCAGCGGCCCGGCTTCGCTGAGCGGCGCCGCCGATCCCCGGTGGATGCCCTCGACCACGAAGCGGTCCTCCTCCTGAACCCGCGCCAGGAAGGCGATGGTGTCCTTCAGGAAGCGGCTCCGCTTCGGCAGATTGTCCATGACCTCCGGCGCGACCGCGGCACCGTAGCGAATCGATACTCGATCGCAGCCGTTGGGCTGTATCGAGAGATACCAGACGTGATCGGGCGCGAGCGCGTACATGTGGCTCGGGAACACGGTCGGCAGCACGGAGGTGTGACGCCACTTGCCTTCAAGCCGCGTGTTCGACGGATGTGCATTGCCGACCGGCGCATCTTCGGTCTTGGCGAAGTACTGGTAGGTGAAGTTTTCGTCCGGTCCGTCGGGATCGAACTCGGTCGCATCCGCCGGGAAATAACCGCCGACAGTGTTCCGGTGCGCCACTGGCAAGTGGTAGCCCTCCATGAAATTCTCGGCCAGCAATTTCCAGTTCGCGTCCCACTCATGGTCCTCGAGCACAATCGGCACGTAGTCGGCCACACCGTACCGTTCGATGACCGGTTCCAGACGTTTCAGTTTCTCGGCAACCGGCGTCGCATCGTCGTCGAGCGTCGCGTAAATCCAACCTTGCCAAACTTCCGTACGGACTTCGGGCAAGCGGATCGATTTCTTGTCGAACGCCTCCGAGCGCTCCATGTAGGGCGCGCCGACAAGCTGCCCTTTCAGATCGTATGTCCAGGCATGATACGGGCAGACAATCCGGTTGCAGGTACCGCGATCGGGCAGCAACTGCATCATGCGGTGGCGGCAGACATTGGCGAAACAGCGGATCGATCCGTCGGCCTGGCGCACGGCGGCAACCGGCTGTTTACCGATCCGCCAGGTCAGGTAGTCGCCTTTTTTCGGGATGTCGGCAGCGCGGCCGATACACAGCCATTCGCGTTCGAAGATATTGCGTTGTTCGAGGGCGACGATCTCGTCGGAATGGTAGATCTCGCGCGGCATCGCCGTCGCCTGCGCCAGCGGCTTTTTCGCCAGCGCGCGCAGCCGTTTCAGAAGTGTCTTGGTTTCACCGCCTTGTGCCGCAGGCATATCACGCCTCGTCGGGAATGACGGCCGTAACTTCAATCTCGACGACCCATTCCGGCCGCGCCAGCGCCGGCACGACAAGGCCCGTCGAGCATGGAAAGACATCCTTCAGCCACTTGCCCATCTCGCGATAGACCGCCTCGCGGTAGCGAATGTCGGTCAGATAGACGACGATGCGGCAGATATGGCTCATCTCGCTGCCGGCTTCCTCGAGCAGCATCTTGATGTTCTGCATGGTTTTTTCGGTCTGCTTCGCGGCGTCGCCGACGTGCAGGGACTCGCGGCTGTCGAGGTCCTGCGCGACCTGACCGCGCAGAAACACCATGGTGCCCCGCGCCACAACGCCCTGCGAGAGGTCGTTGTCGAGGTTCTGCTCGGGATAGGTCTCCTTCGTGTTGAAGGGGCGGATGCGGGTATGCGTTGTCATGCCTTGAAACGTCTCCAATCAATCAGGCCACAGCGAGCTGCGGCGTCGCGTAGGACCGCTGAACGTGGATCAGCGGCATCGCAGTATCGTCTTCGGTTGCGACGGCGACAACCTCGCCCAGGAACATCCAGTGAGTGTCCCACCGCGTCGCCTGAACCAGCTTGCAGTCGAAGGCGGCAAGACCGTCGCCGAGCACCGGCGAACCGGTTTCCAGCTTGTTCCACGCGGCACAGCCGAACTTGTCGCCGTCCTCGCGCTTGAGGCGGCCGGCGAAGGTATCGGAGATGTGCGACTGGTCGTCCTTCAGGACGTTGACGCAGAAGACGCCGTTTTCGCGGATCGCATAGGCCGCCGGGCTGAGGTGATGAACGCAGACCAGTACCGTCGGCCGGTCGGCCGATACCGAACACATGGCGCTGACCGTGACCCCGGACGAGCCGACGAGACCGTCGGTGGTCACCACGTTGACGGTGTTGGACGCCTTGCTCATGGCTTCGAGGAACGCTTCCTTGCACATGGCTACACTCCTTACTCTGGCCTAACTCTGGCTTCGCCTATTCGGCGGCCTGTTTGTCGATACCGCTGTTGGCCCGCCATTTCTGAACGGACGTGTCGCCCTGGCTGGTCTTTTCGCCAACCATCACGTTGTCGGACAGACCGGCCGATCGCTTGACGAAGTTGAGGGTGTTGCCCCAGTCGAAGTTCCGGTACACCGCACCAAGATGCGCGAACGGCGGCGACTGGGCGAACAGCTGGAACGTCAGGCGGTGGCCGGCGTAATCGGAGTTCAGCAGGTCGCGGGCGAAGGCCAGCAGCTTGCGGCGGTCGTCGGCGACCCAGTTCTCGTTGATCGAGTAGAACTTATCCATCCACGGCTTGGTATCCGGATGTTCGAAACTCGGCGAGTCCGGCGTCACACAGATCTGGCCGCCGCACAGTTCGCGCGCCGTGTGCATCATGGTCGGCAGGTTCGTAAAGGCATGAACGCGGCCAGTATAGAGCAGCGACTGGTTCGGCATCAGCAGGCCGCCCGGACTTTCCTCGGTAAGGGCCAACGCCGCCGTCAGGTGTGCATTGATGCCTTCGCGCCAGACCGCAAGCTGGGCGAGCTTTTCCTGCACCGCCTGCTGTTTGTCGAGGCCGGTCTGGCGCACGTTGAACAACGCCGCGCCGATCATCATGTCGGCAATCTTCAGGGTGCGTTGGACGAACGCAAAAGCCGAGTACCGGTGCAGGGTCGCACGGATGAACGCGGCCGCCTTGGTGTGGCGGTAGAACAGCACGTTCTCCCACGGCACCAGCACGTTGTCGAAAACCACCAAGGCGTCGATCTCGTCGAACCGGTTGGCCAGCGGATAGTCCTCGGCCTTGGCGCGCCCGGCGAAGCCGGTGCGGCAAATCATCTTGATGCCTGGCGACGCCAGATCGCAGATGAACCCGACCGCGTAGTCCGAGTACGCGTCGTTGCCCCAGTTGGCGATGGTCGGCTTGGTGAAAGCCTGATTGGCATATGCCGCGGCGGTTTCGTACTTGGCGCCGCGCACGACGATGCCTTCGTCGGTTTCCTTGACGACATGCAGCAGCATGTCCGGGTCCTGATCCTGCGGCGCCTTCGAGCGGTCACCCTTGGGATCGGTGTTGGCCGATACGTGAAACGGATCGTGCGCGATGACCTTGTGGATGTGGTTGCGGATATTTTCCGAAAACTGCGGATCGACCTCGTTGAGCACATCCTGACCGTCATAGAGCGACCACATTTCGCCGACGGTTTCGTCGCCAACACGCGTCACGACGCCGCCGATGTCCTCGAACACCGCATCGGTCGCTGCCCGCTTGTCCCACCAGTCCTGCTGCGTGTGCGGCAGTTTGAGGCCAATCGCGAAGCGTTCGCCGGCTTCTTCGTAGGACATGACATCCGCCGTCGCCGGCTCGTGCTGCATGTCGTAGATGCGGGCGCGGATATCGACCAGCGGCTTGATCATCGGATGGGTCGTCACATCCTTGACCTTTTCGCCGTCGATATAAACGTCGCGGCCGTCGCGCAGGGACTCGCGGTACTGCTCGCCGGTTCTGATCATCGTCTTGTTTCCTCTCGTCTCGCCAACCGTCCGGCCGCCTTGCTGGCCGTTTTTCGATGTTGGAATTATGGGTCGATCCGCAGGTTCAAATAAAATATTATTTAACTTAGAATTAGATAGTTTTTTATTGGATTGTCGATCGTGAACCCTGGAAATCTCAAGTACACGCTGCGCCAGGCCGCTTACTTCGTGAGCGCCGCCGAGCATGGCTCGATCGCCGATGCGGCACGGTCCCTCAATATCTCGCAGCCCAGCGTTTCCAATGCGGTGAGCAAGCTCGAGGACAGTCTCGGCGTACAGCTGTTCATTCGCCACCATGCCCAGGGCGTCGCGCTGACGCCGGCGGGCCAAAGTCTCGTCATCGAAATGCGGGCGCTTCTCGCGCATGCAAGAGAGGTCCACGAGAGTGCCGAACGGATCGGCGACGAGGTTGCCGGATCGTTCGATGTCGGCTGTTTTTCGACCCTCGCGCCGTTCTACATGCCGAACGTCATCAGTGCGTTTGAAGCGGCTTATCCGACGGCGTCGATCCGTCTTCACGAGGGCATGCAACACGATCTGATCGGCGGCCTCGAAGCCGGCCGTTACGAGGTCGCAATGCTCTACGACATCGAACTCCCCGGCAACGTGACCTACGATCTGCTGGCCGAGTTTCCGCCCTACGTGCTGCTGGCGGAGGATCATCCGTTCGCACGGCACGATGCGATCTCGTTACGCGAGCTCGCAGGCGAGCCTATGGTGCTGCTCGACATGCCGCCGTCGTCGACCTACTTCACGACGATTTTCATTCGGGCCGGGTACGAGCCCATGGTTCGCTACCGCTCGCCATCGCTGGAGACCGTGCGGGGCCTCGTCGCCAACGGCTTCGGATTCTCGATCCTGGTGATTCGGCCCGCCGGCGATCTCAGTTACGACGGCAAACGCATCGTCCGCCGGCCCATTGCCGACGACGTACCGCTCGGCCGCATCGCCCTGGCGCGCATGGCCGGCACGCGGCCGACCCGCTTCGCTCAGGCCTTCGCCGATGCCTGCAAGATCCACTTCGCAAACCTGCCCGCGGTTATGACGGGATCGTGAGCATGACCATTTCCGGAGACCGGGGGTTGTTTGAAGTTCGGATGGCGAAACTGCGCCGGTTAATGGCCGATGCAGGTCTCGATCTTGCCCTCATCACCGACGACGACAGCGTCTACTATCTGACCGGATACTTCGATTACCTGCACATGGATTTCGGACGCCCGACGATCCTCGCTGTCGCCCGGGACGGCGGCAGCACCCTGATCACGCCCAGCATGGAACTCGACATGGCGGAGGCGGCGGCGAGCGTCGAGCGGATCGAACCGTGGAACGACGGCGCCGGTGACGAATGGCGCGCCGCGCTGCCGGGCTTCGTGGGCGAGAGCGGCACGCTCGGGATCGAACCTGGCGTGATGCCGCCCCCCGTCCGCACCTACATCGAAAGCCTCGTTCCGGCGAACCGCATCCGTGACGTGACGCCGCTGATCGCCAGGATGCGGATGATCAAGTCGGACGCCGAGCTTCAACTCGCGCGTCACGCAGGCGAGGTCGCCATGGCGATGATGAACGCCGCCCGCGCGACCATCGGCGACGGCGTCGCCGAGTACGAAGTTGCATTGGCCACCAATCAGGCGGGAACCCGAAAGGCGGCCGAACTCCTGGAAACCCATTACGCCGGCAGCCGCATGTCCCCCAACACGCATTTCCTGCAGATCATGGCGTCGGGCCGCGACATCACCATGCCGCATCACCGCGCGACGACCCGGATCATGCGTCGCGGCGAGCCGGTGTTCATGTGTTTTTGCGGGATGACGAATTTTCACCGCTTCAAGCTCGGCTTCGACCGCACGTTCTGGATCGGCGAGATTGCCGAACCGATGCAGGCGGACGTCTATGCCGTCGCGCTCGAGAGTCAGGCGGCCGCCCTGCGGGTACTCGGCCCCGGCATCGCGGCGGAAGACGTGCACGCCGCGTATGCCGAAGTCATTCAGGGCGCTGGCTACGACTACCCGTTCCGCTGCGGCCGCGCGACGGGGTTCAGCTTTCTCGAAAAACCGGAGCTCGTATTCGGCGATACGACGGTGCTGCAACCCGGTATGGTGCTCGCCGTCGACGGCTCGGTCAGCGTTTCGAAGACGTTCCGAGCCCAGGTCGGCGACAGCTTCATCATCACCGAAGACGGCTACGAACAGATCACACGGCACCCGAACGCGCTTGAGGATATGATCGTCTGAAGACAGATGCAGAGGCATGACTTATCTGTCATTCACCCATCACGGTCGCGTGAAAAAAATCGACTGGAATGGTTCTCACAGCGGACTCGCCTGATTATGTGAGTCTGAGAACGGATCGGGTAAGTGTCATGTCCATCAATAGAAATCGCACCGTCCCCATTAATTTGCGTCAAAGCGGCTCTCCGCATGTCGATATGTTGATCGGCACGCGTGTTCGTAAATCGCCTTTTTGGCACAAATCCGTGGAACACGGCGTTCGCGCCGTCACCGTCTATAACAAGATGTACCACCCACGGCTTTACTTCTCGCCGGACGAAGGCGGATTACTCGGCGAGTACCACTATCTCACGGAACACGTGACGCTCTGGAACGTCTCCGTGGAACGTCAGATTCAAATCAAGGGCCGCGACGCGACGACGTTCATCGACCGTCTCGTGACCCGCAGCATGACGGGCGAAAAGGAGCTCGTCGCCGGCAAGGCCCGATACGTCATTCTCTGCAATGCAGAGGGCGGCATCGTCAACGATCCGATCCTGCTCCGCGTTGCCGAGGACGAGTACTGGCTGTCGATTTCGGATTCGGACGTTCTGCTCTGGGCGCAAGGCCTCAATTTCGGCCTCGGCTACGACGTCGATATCCGTGAGCTCGACGTTTCGCCGGTACAGGTTCAGGGACCGAAATCCCGGAAAATGATGGAAGCTTTGGTCGGTGACGATATCAAGGGCCTTAAATCCTTCAATCTCCTCGAATGTCGTATCGCCGATTGCGACGTTGTCATTTCACGAACCGGGTTTTCCGGCGAGATCGGCTATGAAATCTATCTCCGCAACGCCACTTCGGATGCCGACAAATTATGGGATGCGCTCGTAGTGGCGGGCGAGCCGTTCCATCTTCGAGTCATCGCGCCCGGTCATATCAGTCGGATCGAGTCGGGCATTCTGTCGTACGGCCAGGACATGGATATCGAGACCAATCCCTATGAAGTGGGCCTCGATTGGCAAGTCGACCTCGACAAGGTCGACTTCGTCGGCAAGAACGCATTGATGGAAATCGCCGAACGCGGCGTCGACAACAAGCTTGTCGGGCTAACCTTCGGCGGGCATGCCATCACATGGTATAACGCCGACTTCTGGCCCGTGTCCGAGCCTGCCGGCGGGAATGATATCGGCTTCGTGACCAGTGCGTTTTTCTCACCCAGATTGGATTCGAACATCGCGCTCGCACGCGTAACGACCGATTACGCCAAGCTCGATACGACACTAAAAGTGCATTTACCCGGCATCGCCGAACCTCACGAGGCAAAGGTAACCCGTGTACCGTTTCACGATCCGCCGCGCGGCTTGAATCGGCCGGTTGGATCAATGAGCTAACACAACCGGGAGGGGGCCGATAATCAGACCGCTTTCTGCGGCAACTGCTGGCGCACGAGTTCGACCCAGTAGTCGCAACCGATGGCCAGAATATCGTCGTTTAGGTCGTAGTTCGGGTTGTGCAGCGACGAACCGCAATGCCCATCGGTGCCGTTGCCGATCAGGATGTAGCAGCCCGGTTTCTCCTGCAGCATACGGGCAAAATCTTCCGATGCGCTGCACGTCAGGCAATCCGGATCGATCTCGACATCCGCCCGTCTTGAGACTGCCTCGGCAGCAGCGATAGCCGCCTCGGTCTCCGTCGGGGTATTGACCGTCGCGATGAACTCGCGCCGGTACTCGACCCGGCCCGTTGCGCCATGCGCCTTGCAGATACCCTCGACAATGTCGCGCATCCGCGTCTCGAGGCGGTCTTGGGTTTCGAGCGACAACGAGCGGCAATCGCCCTTGATCGTCACGTTCGACGGAATCACGTTGCGCACGCCGTCGGTAATGAACTCGGTCACCGATACCACGCCCCAATCCCGCGCGCTAAGAGAGCGCGACACGATGGTCTGCAAGGCGAGCACGATTTCGCAACCGATGACGACCGGATCGACCGAACGCTCGGGCATCGACGCGTGACCGCCGCGGCCTTCGATGTCGATAATGAAGATATCCTCCGATGTCATGATCGAGCCCTTGCGGACGGCAAAATGCCCTGCCGGAATTCCCGGCATGTTGTGCATGCCGTAAACCGCCTCCATGGGAAACCGCTCGAACAAGCCATCGTCGATCATGGCCAATGCGCCGAGACCGTCCTCCTCGCTGGGTTGAAAAATCGCATAGACGGTGCCGTCGAATCCGCCTTCGCCGGCAAGCCGCTCCGCCGCGCCGAGCAGCATGGCGGTATGGCCGTCGTGACCGCAGCCGTGGAAGACGCCGTCGTGCACGGACCGATGCGCGAACTCATTGGCTTCCTGCATGGGCAGCGCATCCATATCGGCGCGCAAGCCGATCGCCCGGTTGCCATCGCCGCGTTTCAGGATACCGACGACCCCCGTCATGCCGATCCCGGTGTGAACCTCGAAACCGAACGTCTCCAGCAATGCCGCAACCCGTTCGGCCGTGCGCTCGACGCCGAAACCGAGTTCCGGGTGCTTGTGAATGTCATGGCGCCAATCGCGCATGTCGTCCGGCATTTTCGACCTCTATACTTCCGGCGCCCGTCAGGGCGTTCCGACCTTGGGGCCGCGCCGACGGCGGCGGCCCTCGCTCAATTGTACCCACGAGCGGCCGGCGACCGCCAGAAAGACCAGTGAGCCGCCAACCAGCGTCAGCGTGCTCGCGGTTTCGCCGATGATCAGCCAGACCCATAAGGGTCCGGCAGCGAACTCCAGCAACATGAAGAACGTTACCTCGGCTGCGGCGAGATACCGCGACGCGACCACAAAGGTCCAGTTCGCAACGCCGATCAGCGCCACGCCCCAAAACAGGCTGATCGCCATGTCGTTCGTACTGACGGCCACGTCGCCGCTCTTCACGATCAACGAAACCACCGTCAGCAGGCTCGATGCCACCAACAGCGTCGGCAACATATCCAGTGCCCGATGCTTGCGGACGATAATGGCATAGGTCGAGAACAGGCACGCGCACAGAACGGCCATGCCGTTGCCGTACCCGGAGCCCGATCCGAACCCCTCGCCCAGCATAACGGCGATACCGGCGGTCGCGACGACGATTGCGATCAGCGTCTCGCGGCGGAGCTGTTCGCCGAGGAAAATCCGCGCCATCACGGCGGTAATCAGCGGGATCCCGGCAAGCACGAACAGGGTATTGGCCACCGTTGTCGTTGTGATGGCCTCCATGTAGGCAAGGCTCGCAAGGCAAATGGCGACGGCCGCCAACATGCCCGGCTTGCCGATCCGCCAGATGCTCGACAGGACGCCAAAGCGGTACTGGATCAACAGAACGGACAGCACGAAGCCAAACTGGCCGACCGCGCGATAAAAATTGATCTGAAACGAGTCGGCGCCTTCGATGAGGCGAACCAGGACGCCAGCGAAACTGATCGCGACCGACCCTGCGATCAGGATCGTGACCGCAAAGTTGCGGCGTCCCTCTGTGCCATCCGACTCATCGGAAGACATCGTGGCGGGGGGGTTCGAGGTATCCATGGCCGCGACCATGGACGCGACCCGAAGCGTTGTCTACGCCAAACGTGCGATGCGCGATACGACCTTCAGCGAGGACGGTCAGCCCTCGCGCGACGGGACCATCAAAGTCGCCTCGCCGACCAGAACCGGCTTGCCGTCGACGAGACACGCGGTCTCGAACTCGACGAACTTCTTTTCCGGCACTTTCTTGGTCACGGTCACGCGGGCGGTGACTTCGTCGCCGAGGCGGACCGGCGCCTTGAAGCGCATGCTCTTGGCAACGAAAATCGCGCCTGGGCCCGGCAGGATGGTGCCGAACACCGTTGAGATCAGACCTGCGGTCAGCACGCCGTGCGCGATGCGGCCCTTGAACAGAGTAGACTGGGCATACTCTTCATTCATATGAACCGGGTTGGTATCGCCGGAAATGCGCGCGAAATCCTCTACATCGGCCTCGCTGACGATCTTGGTGAACTCAGCCGTCTGGCCTTCCTCGATGTCCTCGAAATAGGCGCCCTGCGTAGCGTTGAGATGCGCGTCCATGTTCCGACCCCTTGTGCGTTGATCATGTTGCATTGCAACGAATCCATGTTGCAATGCAAACTCTACGCCCGATCAGGTCTGCCAACAAGTTAAAACAACTCGGGTTTTCGAATGCTGCGTCTGCGTTAACCATTTGGATCCACCGGTTCGCCGAAACCAGCATCGATGAGTCTCTCTGCCGCCGCTCCCGCCGCCAGCAGGTCGTATTCCGCACGAGGCGGGGCGACGAGCTGCAGTCCCACTGGCAATCCGTCCGGCGTACGGCCGGCCGGCAGCGCCAGAACCGGCGATGCCGTCAGGGTGATGGAGCTGACCACGGTCAGCCAGTCGAGATAGGTTCCCGACGTCCGGCCGGCGAAGGTGCCGGGATAGCGGTCCTCGACCGGGAACGGCGGGATCACGGCGGCGGGAGCGACCATCAGATCGACGTCGTCGAACAGCGCCGTCATGCGCTGAAACAGCGCGCCGCGGTATCGTTCCGCCGCGGCCACGGCTTCCGCCGATTGACCGAGCCCCTTCTCGATATTCCAAATGACTTCCGGTTTAAGGAGATCGCGGTTGCGTTCGAGCTCCGGCCCGAGCCCGGCGGCATAGCCGGCGGCGCGCAGGACATGAAACGCCTCCATGGCGCCTGAGAAGTCGGGGCAGCGATCCTCGACGACCCAGCCGGCGTCGCTCAACTTGTCGAGGGCAGCGCGACAAACCGCCTCGACGGCAGGATCGACGGGGCTGAGGCCCAAGCCGCCGGCCCAGGCAATACGCCGCGGGCGAGACGGCTCCGCCACGGCATCCTGGTACGGCCTGCCCGGTGCGGGGATCGAAAGCGGGTCGCGAGGATCGAATCCCGCCATCGCATCGAGCATCAGCGCCGTATCGGCGACGTCCCGGCCCATGGGTCCCTCGACGGCGAGGGTTTGAAACGGCAATCCTTCGGGGAACGAGGCGATGCGTCCGGGACTTGTGCGTAAACCGACGACGCCGCAGAACGCCGACGGCGTGCGCAGCGATCCGCCCATATCGGAACCGGTCGCCAGCCAAACTTCGCCTGCTGCCAGCGCGGCTGCGCTGCCACCGGACGAGCCGCCGGCGGAGAGCCGCGTATCATGCGGATTGCGTGTCGCGCCGTAGACCGTGTTGAAGGTATTGCCGCCGGTGCCGAACTCAGGCGTGTTGGACATGCCGACGACGATGGCGCCACGCGCCTCCAGACGCTCGACCAGAATGTTGGAGCGCTTCGGGACGTTGTTCTTGAAAACCGGCGAGCCGAAGGTCGTCACGACGCCCTCGACATTGACCAGATCCTTGACCGCGATCGGCAGGCCGCCGAGCCACAGCGGATCGTCCGTATCGCCGGCCTGTTCGCCGCTTTCGATGCGCCGCGCATGCGCCAGCGCGCGCTCGCGGCACAGCATCGGCATGGCATTGATCTCTGGCTCGACCGCCGCGATACGCGCACAGGCAGCCTTGACCGCTTCGGTCGGCGATACCGCGCCGGATCGCAAGGCGGCAACCGTGGCGCGCGCGGATTGTCGATAAAGTTCGCCCATATCGTCCCAATCGGTTTCCCCTTTATGGCCCCGCTTGCTATCAATCCGCAATGCAGATACGTGCAGCAGCCCTCGCCTCGCCGATTCTTGCGCTCATGCTCGCTGCCCCGGTCGGGGCCGAGCCGCCTGTATTGTCGTTGCCGATCGACTGCGTACCGGGCGAGGATTGCTGGGTGGTCAATCTCGTCGACATCGATCCCGGTCCCGAGGCGCGCGATTTCCAGTGCGGCGACCACACCTACGACGGTCACAAGGGCTTCGATATCGCCATCGCCGGCGAGCGCGCGATGGCGTCCGGCGTATCGGTTCTTGCCGCCGCACCGGGCACCGTGGCGGGCATTCGGGACGGTATGGACGATATCGACGTCTCGACAACCGGCCGAGACGCCGTCAAGGGGCGCGAGTGCGGCAACGGTGTCCTGGTCCAAGGCGCCGATGGCTGGCAGCACCAGTATTGTCACTTGAGGAAGGGTTCCGTTTCGGTCGCAGAAGGGCAGACGATTCGCACGGGCGATACCCTCGGCCATGTCGGCATGTCGGGACTGGCCCAGTTTCCGCATGTTCACCTGACCGTTCGCCGCGATCAGGCAGTGGTCGATCCGCATACCGGCGCCGTCGTCGGCGACCGGCCATGCGACGCAGAAACCGAACCGCGAGGTCTGTGGTCGCCCGAGGCCGCGGCAGCCATTGCCGACTCCGGTAGCGTTATCTATCTCTCGGGATTTCATGATTCCGCGCCCGAGGCCGCCCGCGCCCGCGCCGGCGATTATGACGCCCCGGTTATCTTGCCGAGCGCCGCTGCCTTGGTGGTCTGGCTCGACATGTTTCGTCCGGATGCCGGCGACGAATTGCGCATCCGGCTCTCGGGACCCAACAATCGGCTGGTCGTCGACAAGCGCATCACGATCGAAAAGGACCAGGCGCGCCGGTTCATCTTCATCGGTCGAAAACGAACCCTGCCCGCCTGGCCTGTGGGGATGTACACTGCCGAGATCACGCTGACGCGGACCGCCGACGGCACGGTCCAGACGCACCGGATATCGCAGCGCATCGAATGATCCAAAACGTGTGAATCTGATCGGTTTTTTAGATCGCGAGCCGATTCACACGGTTTGGTGAATCGCTTGCGAGATTCATCAAACCATGACCCGCCCTGACAGCGAAGTGCGGTCTCGATTTCCCGGGGCTGGCGGGTATAGTGCGGGCATGGATGGCGACGCTCACAATCCGACCGATCTTGCCGCATCCCACGCCCCGCTGCTGGGTCCGGGCGACCCTCCGCCGTTCGAGTTCCGCAACCCGACAGGCGGCTCGCCGCTTATCCTGATTTGCGACCATGCCGGCCTCGCCGTGCCGGCGTCGCTCGACAATCTCGGTCTGCCCGAATCGGCCTGGAAACGCCATATCAGCCACGACATCGGCGCGCGGCGGGTGACCGAACTGTTGTCCGCCGCATTCGATGCGCCGGCGGTGATGCACAACTATTCGCGTCTGGTCATCGACTGCAACCGTCCGCTCGGCCATCCGGAATCGATTATCGAAGAGAGCGACGGTCAGACCGTCCCCGGCAACGCCGACATAACCTCGACGGATGTTCATCAGCGTGCCGAAGCGTTGTTCTGGCCCTATCACAAAACGATTTCCAATCTGATCGGTGGCCGTTGGCGGGACATGAACCGTCCGCCCGTGCTGTTTTCCGTTCACAGTTTTACGGGGCAGTACGGAACCCAGCACAGGCCATGGGACGCCGGCGTGCTCTTCAACAAGGATCCCCGTCTTGCGGTTCCGCTGATGGAGCATTTGCGCGCCAAAGGCCTCAACATCGGTGAAAATCAGCCCTATTCGGGCCTCGAAGCCGCCTTCACCATCGACGTTCACGGCGGCGCCCCCGGCATCGCCCACATGGTCATCGAAATCCGCCAGGATCAGCTCGAGGATGAAGCCAGCCGGCAGCGCTGGTCCGAGATTCTGATCGAGGCGTTGGAGAATGTTCTGAACCGCGAGGAGCTCTATCGGGTGCAACGCTTCTAAGCGGGATCCCGACGGACATCGCGCACGGCGGAAGGGGACGTCATGGCGGCAAAGATACCGTTCAGCATCGGTATCGAGGAGGAATATCACCTCGTCGATGTGGAAACCCGGGGCATCGCCATCAGCCCGCCGCCCGCGGTATTCGAGGCCTGTAAAGAGGCGCTCGGCGAATGCGTCAATCCGGAGTTCAAGGCGTCGCAGATCGAGATCGGCACGCCTGTTTGCGAAACGATCGCCGAGGCGCGCAGCCATTTGGTCCACATGCGCGAAACCGTCGCGGATGCCGGCCGCAATCACGGCATCCTGCCGATGGCGGCGGCGACCCATCCGATTTCACGTTGGCGTGACACCGAGACGTCAGAGGGCGATCGCTATCAGGAAATCGCCCATGACCTGCAGGACGTCGTCCGCCGCCTGCTGATCTGCGGCATGCACGTTCACGTCGGACTTGGAGAAGACGACGAACTGCGCATGGACCTGATGAATCAGGCATCCTATTTCCTGCCCCATCTGCTGGCGCTCTCGACATCTTCGCCCTATTGGCAGGCCCGCGACACCGGGATGATGAGCTATCGGTTAAGCGTGTTCACGGAGTTGCCCCGCACGGGATTGCCGAACCGGTTCGACACGTTCGTGGACTACAGCCGTCACGTCGACGTTTTGATTCAGGCCGGTGTACTGGAAGATGCCAGCAAGGTCTGGTGGGACATTCGCCCCAGCAACAAATTCCCGACACTGGAAATGCGGATCTGCGACGTCTGCACGGACGTCGACGATGCCGCCGCAATCGCCGCCCTGTTCGCCTGCCTGCTGCGCATGCTGCACCGCCTGAAAGCCGACAACCAGCGCTGGCGCCATTACAACAATATGTTGGTCGCGGAAAATCGCTGGCGCGCGCAGCGCTACGGGATCGATGAAACCCTGATCGACTTCGGCAAGGGCAGTCTGGTGCCCTATGCCGACCTCGTGGAGGAACTGATCGCGCTGACGATCGACGAAGCGGCCGAGGCCGACTGCGTCGCCGAGATCGAGCACCTCAGGACAATCGTCAAACGCGGCACCAGCGCGCACCGCCAGCGGGCCGCCTATCAGGCTGCCGTCGACGGCGGCGCCGATCACGATGAAGCGCTGAATGCCGTGGTCGATATGCTGCTCGATCTCACGCGGGAGCATTAAGGCTTTCTTGCCTGCTCCGGCCGTCGCCGCTAATGTCCGGCTTCAACGACGACCCATGACACAAATCGCGACCCAGGGAGCCCCGATATGCCCGATACAGCCGGTATCGCATCCGAACGCCTGAAGAGTTTCATCGAGCGGATCGAACACCTCGAAGAAGAAAAGAAGGCGTTGTCGGAGGACCTCAAAGAGGTTTACGCGGAAGCCAAGGCCGCCGGTTTCGACAATAAGGTCATGCGCCAAATCGTCCGCCTCCGCAAAATGGATCAGGCCGACCGGCGCGAGCAAGAAGAGCTGCTTGCTGTCTACATGCGCGCCCTCGATATGGGCTGACGCCCAAACGAACCGATCTGCCTGTCTCGCCTGTCTCGGCTGGGACAATACCGGCCCTAAAGAAATTCCAAATACCGGCTGTTGTCTGGTTCCGCTTTAGATTTATGCTGGCGGCAATCGAGGCGTACTCCCGACTGACTGGAGGGTGCGCGGGCAGACAATCGGACGGCGCTATGACTGTACTCAGCGTCAATCTCAACAAAGTTGCCCTGCTGCGCAATCAGCGGGATTTGACGTATCCCAGCGTACTCGACATGGCGCGTATCGCCATTGCCGCAGGCGCCGCCGGGATCACCGTGCATCCGCGACCTGACGAGCGCCACATCCGTAAATCGGATGTCCGCGCCCTTTCGAAGATGCTGAGGGCGGAATACGCCGGCCGAATCGAATTCAATATCGAAGGATACCCGAGTCCCGGTTTCCTCGAACTCGTCGTCGCCGTCGGCCCGGATCAGGTCACGCTTGTCCCCGATGCACCGGAGCAGAACACATCGGATCACGGCTGGGATGTCCCGGCGGAGCGACGCCTGCTGAGCGGCGTCATCGCCTGTCTCAAGGAAATCGATGCGCGGGTCTCGCTGTTTCTGGATGACGACCCATCGCTGGTTCCGGCGGCAGCCGATGTCGGCGCCGACCGTATCGAGCTCTACACCGGTCCCTACCACCATGCCTTCTCGTCAGGCGACGGAACCGAAGCGATTGCGAGCTTCAAAGCGACGGCTGAAGCTGCCCGCGACGCCGGTCTCGGCGTCAACGCTGGTCACGACCTCAACCTCGATAATCTGGGCTGTCTGCTGGGTTCGATCCCCTGGATCGACGAGGTTTCCATCGGCCACGCCATTACGGCCGACGCATTGCGCTGGGGCATGGCGGAAACCGTGCGCCGTTACGTGCACCTGATTTCGGTTTCGACGCAGGAACCCGCACGCCGGGCGAGTTGACCTAGATCGGACCACGTTTTGACGGAAGCATGGGGTGTTTTGTCAAAACGTGTAAATCTGCTCTAGCGCGACGCCTTTAGGTCGTCGAGAAACCGCTCGAAGATCGCCGCCACACCCTGATCGATGGCGACAACACCGGCCGGCACCGTGTTATCGGATGCGGCAACACCGAGCGCATAGCTGTTGATCATTACCAATTTGCCGGTTCGCGCGTTGGTGATGGCGAGTTCGATATCGACGACGCCCTTGGGTTCGGCGCCGCGAACCAGTTCCATGCGATCGATGCGCCCGGCAAGAGTATAGTCCGCGTCGGCGCGCACCTCGGGCGAGACGACCGCCTCGGCAATACCCGCCTTGCGCAAATAACCGATCAGCGCATCGCGCACCATGACGTTCGGCGGTTCGACCCAGTAGTCGTAAAAGTATTCCTGCACGAGGCCGGGACTGCTCTCATCGGAATAGACGATGGCACGGCCTGATGTCAGACCCTCCGCCGCCAACCGGTCCAGTTCCAGCACGCCCTTGAAGACGGGCGTGCCGGCCTCGACCGGGGGTACGTTGATCCGGTAGTAGCGGTCCTGTGGTACCGGCGGCTGCGCGCACGCGGCAACGGCCAGGCCCAGAAAGGTGAGTACAATCCAACGCAGACGCATCATCATTCCGCTCCCTCCGCGTTATCCTCTGCCGGGGTTCCGCCGAGCAACAGGCCTGGGTTCTGCCGGATCTGTCGACTGAATTCGTACATATTGCGCGACGCCCCGTCGAGGTGATGATTGATCGAGTCGATGTACCGGGCGAGCGTCTCCGCCGTGTGACGCAAATCGTCGGTCATCCTGTCGATATCTTCCTTGTTGCCTTCAAGCAGATCGTTGGCGCTACCGACCATAGCGTTCGATTCCACCATCAGGTTATCGATCATGGCGGCCGCCCGGTCGAGATGATCGACCACGCCGAGCACGGTTTCACGCGTCTCGGGCGTCAGGATCGCGTTCATCTCGTCGGCGGAGCGATTGAGATTGACGCCGAGCCGTTCGAGATCGCCGGCAAAAGTACCGACCTGATCGACGATTTCCGGCGCGCGCACGGCCAGGTCGTCGATCAGCGTCCGCACCTTGGCGATGATGATCTGGCCGTCGTCTTCGAGAATATCGCTGAGAATGGTTCCGCCACGCGTGAGCTGCGTGATCAGGGGCTTGATGTCTTCCTCGGCCATGACGGCAATATCGGCGGCGACGCCGGCAAGGACATCGAACAGATTTGCGCTTTCGCGCGTCGCGATCCATTTGCCCGGCTCAAGGGCGCTTGCGCTTGTGCCAGCCGATATGTTCAGGCTGACCGCCGCCAAGAGACTGGAGGCACCGATCTGGGCAACGGAGTCCTCGGGAATCTGCCAGCCTTCCTGCACGTCGAAATCGACACGGAACTGCATACGTCCCTGACTCGGCTCTGGCGTAACCTCCGTGACCTGACCGATCGGATAGCCTTCGTACAACACCTGGGTCCCGAATTTGACGCCGGTCACGTTGTTGTAGACGGCGTAGTAGGAATCCGTCGGACCCGTACGGCCGCTGAGCCATGCGACGGCAATGACGATGCCGATCAGCGACAGGATGACGAAACTGCCGACGACGAGATAGTTGACCTTGTTGCTTCTCAAAGTTCGGCCCCTCCGTACATGCCGTCACCGACAAGGCGATCGAGATAACTGTCGATCTCGATCGCCTCGCTGTCCGGCTCGCGGTTCAGTATCTTTTGGATGCGATCGTTCGTCGACGCCCTAATCTCCTCAGGCGTCCCGATGAAAAGAATCTCGCCGCGGTCGAGCACCGTCATGCGGTCGGCGATCTTAAAAGCACTCTCGAGCTCGTGGGTCACCACGACGATGCTCATGCCGAGAGCATCGCGCAGGCGCAGGATCAGATCGTCGAGCGCCGACGCGACCGCCGGATCGAGGCCCGCCGACGGTTCGTCGCAAAACAGGATTTTCGGATCCATCACAACGGCGCGGGCGAACGCTGCGCGCTTGATCATGCCACCGGAAAGTTCCGCCGGCATCAGGCTCCCGAAACCGCCGAGTTCGACGACCTCCAGCTTCATGTTGACCATGATATCCATTGTCGCACGGTCGAGCCCGGTGTGCTCGAACAGCGGCAGCATGACGTTTTCGCCGACCGTCATGGAGCTGAACAAGGCGCCGGACTGAAACGCGACGCCGAGTTTCTTCCTCAGGTCGAACATTTCCGTCATGGAGAGCTGGTCGATATCATGACCGAGAATGCTCATGGTGCCCGACGTCTTCTGTTCGAGCGCCATGAGATGACGCAGCAAGGTCGACTTACCCGAACCGGAGCCACCCATGATGACCATGATCTCGCCCTCGCGGACCTCCATGTCAATACCCTTGAGGATCATGCGGTCGCCATAATGGGTCACGAGATCGCGGACCTCGATCACGTTGCCGGAACCCTGGGCTTTCTTTTCCGCTGCCATCCGTCCCGCCTCAACCCAATGTCGCGATGTAGGCGAAAATCATGTCGGTCAGCACGATCGCGGAGATCGCCTGCACGACCGCACGGGTCGTGACCTTGCCGAGACCCTCAGCGCCGCCGGTGACGCTTGCGCCGTTGACGACACCGATCACGGCGATCAGCACGGCGAACAACACGCTCTTGCCCAAACCATGGAACAGATCGCCGACACTCAACACGTTGATCACCTGATCGAAGAACGCCGCAACAGAGATTCCGAGCGTGAACTCGACATACAGTGCCGCGGCAAACAGACCGATGACATCGCACATGAACGTCAGCAGCGGCATCATGACGACCATCGCGAGCAAGGCCGGCACGACGAGGAAGCGAACCGGATTGATGCCCATTACGTGCAGCGCGTCGATTTCTTGATTGATGCGCATGGTACCGAGCCGGGCCGCCAATGCCGATCCCGAACGACCGGCGATGAGGATACCGGTGATCAGCGGCGCGAACTCGCGCACGACAGCAAAGGCAATACCGAAACTGACCTGGGTCTCGGCACCGAACACCTTCAGGGTGTAAATGCCCTGAATAGCCAGCATGATGCCGATCGTGGCGTTCAACATGACGAGGATCGGGATGGCCTGAATGCCGATAACCATCATCTGTCCGGCAACCGCCCCGAGCCTTACGGGCTGAGCATAGCGTCGTCCGGCAAACAGCCAGAAAATGCTCTCCAGGACGAGGACGGCGCCATTGCCGGTTTCCTCGATGGCGTTCACGGTCATACGGCCGACCCGATCCGCCGTTCGCGCAAATCCGTTGTTGTGGGAATCGCCTGCCATCTAGAGCCTGAAACCTACCCCTACCCTGAGCGCCGGCGTCTCCGCGCCGTTAAACGCGCATGTACCCGCTAATCCAGTTGGGCCGCAGCCTCGTCGATCGTCGCACAGATCGTGAACACCTTGTCGAGGCGGGCCAGTTCGAGCACCCGCCGCGCACCATCAGAAAGCGATACAAGGATGTATTCCTGACCGCTTTTCCGCGCCTTCTGAAAACTTTCGACAAGGGATGCAACGCCTGAGGAATCGATATACTCGACCCCGGAGAGGTCGACCAGAATGGCCTTCTCCTGCTCGACGGCGCCAAGCAGGACCTTGCGGGCCTCCGGCGAGCTTTGCAGATCGATATCGCCCGAGAAGGCGACGATCAGGTGGCCGCCCTGATCCTTCACGTCGTGTTGCATGTTTCCCCCGAGCCCCTATGACCGCCCTACCGGACTCCCAATCAATCGATTGTCTTAACCAGCCTGAGAATATTACCACCATCCTCCGGCGACGGAAGGAAATCAACCGAGTCCATGATCTCCCGGATCAGATGGGTCCCGAGGCCGCCGGGCCGGATGTCCTCAAGATCACGGGGTTTCACGGTCGACGGATCGATCGGATCCGCATCGTCCCTGATATCGATGATCAGTTTGCCGGGTTCCCCGTCCGCCGTCGGCGCTGCGTTTACCGAGACGACGATACGCCCGTCGGTTCTCCCCTTATAGGCATGCCGGATGACATTCTGGCACGCTTCGTCGACGGCCAGAACGAGATCGCGCGCGAGGTCCTGGTCGCAGGATGCGATTTTGCAGCAATCGGTCATCATATCACGGACAAGACGCAAGCGGCTGGCATCGGATGGGACCTCGATGGTGGCAAGCTGCTGCGGGCCGATGGCCGACGCGCCCGGCGCCTCGTCACGGACTGCGTGACCGGCCGTATCGTCGATCCCCAGCATGGTCAGGTCGTCGCGCAGGGTCTCGCCGGAATCGCGGACAGCGGCAATGATCCGTTCCATCCGTTCGCCGAGCGGCATATCACGTCCGCTATCGATCAGGTCGCGGACGCCATCGCTGCCGAGCTCGTTGCCCGGCCCCGTGTATCCCTCGGTCAATCCGTCGGTGAACAGGTAGAATGCACCGCCGGCAAGATCGATATCCTCGACCGGATAACCGCTTTCGGGGATCAGCAAATCCGAAATGCCGAGCGGCGGCGCATCGGCTGGATACTCTGCGAAACTTCCGTCGGCGGCGCGGACCAACGGCGGCTCGTGGCCGGCGTTGGCGATGCGGAGCACACCTGTCGCGGGATCGTAGATGCCGCCGACCATGGTCACGAACATTCCGCGTGCTGCCGTCTCGCAGATTTCCGCGTTGATGCGCCCGAGCAGCCGTCCGGGATGATCGATGGTCTTGCCGAGGCAGCGGAACAGGCTGGCCGTCTTGGCCATCAGCAACGCCGCGTTCATACCCTTGCCCGAGACATCGCCGAGATTGAAGACGATGCGACCGTCGTCGAGCATGAAGAAATCGTAGAAATCGCCCGATACCGTGCGGGCCGGTACGTTGATACCGGCGACCGCCAGATCTTCATTCGGTTCGGGCAACAGGGAACGCTGGATTTCGGCGGCCAGTTCAAGCTCGCGGGCGAGCCGTTCCTGCTCGACGAGCTGCTCCGCCATACGCGCGTTCACAATCGCCAGCGCGGCCGAGTTTGCCAAGGCCGTCAGCAAAGATAGATCGCTGTCATCGAACAATCCGTCGCCGCCGACCTTGTTGATCAGCTCGATCGCTCCCAGGCGCTCTCCCTGCACGCTCAGGGGCGCGCACAGGATCGACTTGGTGACGTGGCCGGTTTGTTCGTCGACGCCCTTGAAGAAGGATTTGTCCTGACTGACGTCTCGGACAATGGTGCCTTCGTCCTGCTGAACGCACCGGCCGACAATGCCCTGATCGGCGCCAAGGGTCAGTCCGGTAATTTCGGTCACGCCGCTGCACGCATGGCAACGCAGCGTCTCGCCGGCCGGGTCGAGCATGAACAGCGCACCGCCTTCGGCATCGATGTAATCGGTGATGTGCTCCACCGCGTGATCCAACGCGGCTTCGATGTCGCCGGTCGAGACGAACTCACGGCCCATTTCGGCGAGCAGTTGAAGCGTGCTGTCTGTCGTATGCGGCGCCTGATCCATGACTGCACTATGCCGTTCGCAACAAACGGCGGCAACTCGAAGCTGACGGCGTCACCGCCTACTTGCTGCCATCGTGCTTGAAGCCGGGAATCATATCGGCCGGATCGAGTAGGCGGTCGAGTTCGTCGTCCGCCATCATGTCGAGTGCGCGGGCCGCTTCGCGTAGCGATTGGCCGTTTTCGTGGGCGTGCAATGCCAGTTCAGCCACCTTGTCATAGCCGAGAACGGGCGCCAGCGCCGTCGCCAGCATCAGCGAATCATGCAGATGGCGCTCGATCACATCGGTATTCGCCTCGATTCCTGTCACACATCGGGTCGCAAAGCTGGCTGTCGCGTCGGCCAGCAACCGCACGGCCTGAAGCACGTTGTAGACGATCACCGGCTTGAACGCGTTCAACTGCAGATGACCGCTGGAGCCGGCGACCGTGACCGTGACGTGATTGCCCATGACCTGGGCGCACACCATCGTCAGCGCTTCGCACTGGGTCGGGTTGACCTTGCCCGGCATGATCGACGAGCCGGGTTCGTTCTTCGGCAAGGCAATCTCGCCGAGGCCCGATCGCGGCCCCGATCCGAGCAGCCGGATATCGTTGGCGATCTTCATACAGGCTGCGGCAAAACCGTTGAGGGTTCCGGAGAAAGCAACAAGCGCATCATGCGCGGCGATGGCCTCGAAGCGATTCCTGGCGGCGCGGAACTCGAGCCCGGTCAGCGCATTCAAATTGGCCAGGAACCGGCCCGCAAAATCGGGATGCGCGTTCAGCCCCGTCCCGACGGCCGTGCCGCCTTGCGCCAGGTCCATGACATCGTCGAGTGCGGTGCGGACACGCCGCCGCCCGGCATCGACTTGCTCGGCGAACGCCGAAAACTCCTGGCCCAACGTCAGTGGCGTCGCATCCTGGAGATGGGTGCGACCGATCTTGACGATGCCGGAAAACGCATCGGCGCGTTCGCGAAGCGCGGCCTCAAGGCGATCGAGCGCCGGCAACAGGCGGTTCAGCGTCTCGCGCACAGTGGCTATGTGCATCGCCGTCGGAAAGCTGTCGTTCGAGCTTTGCCCCGCGTTCACATGGTCATTCGGATGAACCCCGCCGTCTTCGCCGAGAAGCTGGCCGGCGCGCCGCGCAACAACTTCGTTGACGTTCATGTTGGTCTGCGTGCCGGATCCGGTTTGCCACACCGCAAGCGGAAAATGATCGTCGTGCTGTCCCGACGAGACCTCCGCGGCCGCCGATGCGACGGCCTCCGCAATGGTGTCGGGAATCACACCGAGTTCGCCATTCGCCCTGGCCGCCGCCTGCTTCAGAAGGCCGAAAGCATGGATAACCGGCAGTGGCACGGTTTCCTCGCCGATCGGGAAATTCATCAGACTGCGCTGTGTCTGCGCCCCCCAAAGACGGTCGGCGTCGACCTCTATCTCACCCAGCGAGTCCCTCTCGATCCGCTTTTCGGGCACTACGACTCCCCCGATACCACGAGTAGCGCGACGCTAGGCACTCTGGACCATCTCCACGCAATCGGCCGGTTCCTCGTCGAGCAGGGTGAAAAGTTCGACCGGCTCGCCGACGCCTCTTAGCCGATGTGTGCCGAGGGATTTGACGCCGCAGCCATTGAGCGCCGCAAAGGTTTTCGAGACCACGACCGGGAGCCCGAGCTCCTTGGTCATGCCCTCGACCCGGGAGGCCTCGTTGGCGGCGGTGCCGATCACCGTGAATTCCAGCCGTGACGCCGTGCCGATGTTGCCGTAGGTGACGTCGCCGACGTGAAGGCCGATCCCGTAATCGAACGCCGGACGTTTTTCCGATTTGCAGATCTCGTTGGCTTCGGCAATCCGACGGGCGACTTCGCGGGCTGCCGACGCCGCACGGCGGGCTGCATCCGACGCGCCTACCGATGAGCATTTTCGCTGACATGCCGTCTGCGCGATCGGAAAGATCGCGAGTACGGCGTCGCCGACGAAACGCAATACCTCGCCACCGTTCTCCAGTACGGCGCCCGCCATGCAGTCGAAAAAATGGTTGAGGTGTTTCAGGAAGGCATCGCGGCCTAACTGCTCGGCGATCGGGGTCGAGTTGCGTAAATCGGAAAACCAGATAACTGCATGGATATCCTCTCCGTCGCCACGGCGGATACGGCCCTCGATCACCTGCCGGCCGGTGTGAGCGCCGAGGAACGTCTGCATGAGAGACATCGCGGCGCGTTGGCGCGCGTGTACCTCGTAATAGCGTGCGAGTGCGGGCAATATCTCATGCAACCATCCCAGATGCTCCGTCGAGAATCCGTCCGGATCGCGCGTCGCGATGGTGATCGCATTGATCTGACCGTCGGAGAACCGCATCGGCATCGCCGCGTAGTCGGTCACACCGTCCGAGCGCAAGTCGGCCAGGACGGGAAAATCGTCATCCGCAGGATCGGAGGAAATCTCCCGCCGTACGCCACCCCGGCCTTCGAATATGCTGGCGATCGGACTCGCGGTGTATTTTTCGTCGATCGTATCCTCGTACGAAATCTCGATCTTTTCGACCTCTTCATCGCCAAGATCCCAGCGGTAAGCCGTCGCCGCCACCTGAGGGTGCGTGGTGCGAATGATGACCCTGAGCCGTGATACCGGCATGCCGCTGGCGTTCAATGTCTCGCCCAGGGCCAGGGTTAGAGCGCGGCTCGTGTTTTCCTCCCACGCTCTCTTCATGATCCAGCGTGTCAGCGGATTGAAGGTTACCGCATCGTTGGCGGTCTCCCGCCCCATGATTCGATGGTCGTCTTCCCACCAGGCATCCATCTTGTCGGCATGAAACGCGATGTAGCCGGCGATTTCAGCGGCCTCGTCGAGCGGCGCCTCGTACGCCCATGCGGCATCGGCGATTTCATGATTTTCCAACGAGAGGGACCAATAGCGCGCGTTGCCCTTGTACGGACAGTGCGTGACCAGCTCGGACGGAATCAGCAAGTCCATCCGCACGTCGTCTTTCGGGAAGTAATAGACGTTGTCATGACCCCGCTCCATCAACTTGATGGCGCGGCGGCTGTCGACGACGGTCACGCCGTCGACCTCGGCGCGAATGCGCATGGCGGACGGTCGAAACCGCAACATCGGGCGCGAGGGGACGGCGTCATCACGGACAACCGTGCCTGCGTTGGAGATTTCCGCAACGGCCATGACCGTGAACTCCTGTTGCTCGACGGATCGGATGAAAGGCGATTGTAACGTCAGATAGGCGTTTTGGCGAAATAGACAACGTCTTGCGCAAAGAAAAGGGGAGGCCGGAACGCCTCCCCTTTCTGTGTTTCGCTCTGGATTCTGCGATCAGAACTCGTAGGAACCGGCGCCCCACCAGTAGATGCAGCTGAACAGGAACAGCCAGACCACGTCGACGAAGTGCCAATACCAAGCCGCCGCCTCGAAGCCGATGTGCTTGTCCGGCGTGAAATCGCCCTTGATCGCCCGCACCAGGCAAACGAACAGGAAGATGGTGCCGACGATCACATGGAAACCGTGAAACCCGGTGGCGACAAAGAAGCCGGAGGCATAAATGCCGTCGGTGAAGCTGAAGCCCGCATGGTAATACTCATAGGCTTGCAGGCCGGTAAACAGCATGCCCAAGATGACGGTCAGGATCAGGCCGTTGACCAACCCCTTGCGGTCTCCCGAGCGCAATGCATGGTGCGCCCATGTCACGGTGGCGCCTGACGTCAACAGGATCAGCGTATTCAGGAACGGCAGCCCCCAGGGATCGAACGGCACGATGCCCTCCGGCGGCCAGACATCGTGGGCAGCGCGACTAATGGCCGGCACGGTGGCGTTGAACCAGGCCCAGAAGAAGGCGAAGAAAAACATCACCTCGGAGGTGATGAACAGCACCATGCCGACGCGGAGACCGTGCGCCACCGGATCCGTATGATACTTGCCCGCATTGGATTCGCGCACGACGTCGCGGCACCAGACATAGAAGGTGAAAACCAGGATCGCGAACCCCGGGAGAACCCACAGCAAAGAAGCGCCATGCATATACTGGATACCGCCGATGGCCATCAGGATGGCGCCAAGCGCACCGACCACTGGCCACGGGCTCGGGTCTACCAGATGATAGGGATGGGAATGTCCGCCACTCATGTTACCTGATCTCCTCGGTCTTTATCCGCCGTTGGCCGGCGTATCGGTGTCCAGTGCCGCGGTATCGGCGACTGCAGGATGGAACGTGTAAGAAAGCACGATGTCATGGACATCCTGCGTGTTGGGATCCTCAAGAATTGCCGGATCGATGTAGAACGACACCGGCATCGGCATTTCCTCACCCACTGCGAGGAGCTGCTCGGTGAAGCAGAAACAATCCACCTTGGCGACATACTGCGCCGCCTTGATCGGGGTCACGTTGAAGGTTGCCGTCCCCACGATGTCGCGATCACCGATGTTCTTTGCACGGTAGATCACCAGGGTCTCGACACCGGGCTGGACCTCGACTTGGCCCTTTTCGGCACTGAACCGCCAATCCAGCCGTTTGTTGACGTTGGCGTCGAACATCACCCGGATCGTCTCATCGGAGACCGGGCCGCGCAGATCGGCCCGCTCGACGTCGGTCTTCGGCGTACCGCCATAACCGGTCACCTGACAAAACAGCTGGTAAAGCGGAACCGACGCAAAGGCGAGGCCAAGCATGCCGGCGACGCCACCGGCAAGCACGAAGCCCAACCTCCTGTTGCGTGTATCCAGCCTGGCCATGATCGCCGCCTCCCTCAGGTTCGGCCGATTATTCGGCTGGTGCCTTGCCGGTCATGTCGGGTTGATCCTCGAAGGTGTGGAACGGCGCCGGGCTCGGAATCTGCCACTCAAGCGTCGTCGCGCCCTCACCCCAAGGGTTGGCCTCTGCCTGCTCGCCGGAGCGTAACGCCCGCCAGATCAGCCAGAAGAACATGAACGTACCGATGATCGTGATCAGCGCACCGACCGAACTGACGTAGTTCCAGCCTGCATAGTTGTCCGGATAGTCGGGAATACGGCGCGGCATGCCCGCCATTCCCGAGAAGTGCTGCGGGAAGAACAGGATGTTGACGCCGATGAAGAAAACCCAGAACTGCAATTTTGCGAAGCCTTCGTTGTACATCTTGCCCGACATTTTCGGCAGCCAGTACAGGAAGCCGCCGAAGATCGCGAAGATCGCCGCAATTGCCATCACGTAGTGGAAGTGCGCGACCACGAAATAGGTGTCGTGGAACACGTAATCGAGGCCTGCATTGGCGAGCGCAATACCCGTCACGCCGCCGACCACGAACAGGAAGATGAAGCCGAGCGCCCAGAGCATCGGCGTCTTGAACTCGATCGAGCCGCCCCACATGGTCGCAAGCCAACTGAAGATCTTCACGCCGGTCGGCACCGCGATGACCATCGTTGCCGCCGTGAAATAGGCTCGGGTGTCGACGTCGAGGCCGGTCATGAACATATGATGCGCCCAGACGACGAAGCCGACGACGCCGATCGCCGACATGGCATAGGCCATGCCGAGATAACCGAAAATCGGCTTGTTCGAAAACGTCGACACGATCTGACTGACGATGCCGAACGCCGGAATAATGATGATGTAGACCTCGGGGTGGCCGAAGAACCAGAACAGATGCTGCCAAAGCAAGGGATCGCCGCCGCCCGCCACGTTAAAGAAGTTGGTGCCGAAATTCCGGTCGGTCAGCAGCATGGTCAGCGCGCCGGCCAGCACCGGCAGCGCCAGCAACAGCAGGAACGCGGTGACGAGGATCGCCCACACGAACAGGGGCATGCGGTGGATGGTCATACCCGGCGCCCGCATGTTGAAGATGGTGACGATGAAGTTGATCGCGCCGAGGATCGACGCCGCACCGGCAAGGTGCAGGCTGAGAATGGCGAAATCGACTGCCGCGTCGGGATGGAAGTCGATGGCGGATAATGGCGGATAGACCGTCCAGCCGGTGCCCGGGCCGCCGCCCGTGATACCGGAGAGAACCAGCATGACCAGCGCCGCCGCGGTCAGCCACAACGAAATGTTGTTGAGGCGCGGGAACGCCATATCGGGCGCGCCGATCATCAGCGGAACGAACCAGTTGCCGAAGCCGCCGATCATTGCCGGCATGACGACGAAGAACACCATCAGGAAGCCGTGCGCGGTAACCAGCACGTTGTATAATTGGAAGTCGTCGATGTACTGGATGCCCGGTTCCAGCAACTCGAGACGAATGTACCAGGACATTCCGCCACCGACGAGGGAGGCGATCATGGCAATGATCAGGTAAAGCGTGCCGATGTCCTTGTGGTTCGTCGACAACATCCAGCGGCGCCAACCGGTGGGATTGTGGTGATCGTCCGCGTGGTGATCAGCTCCGTAAGCCATATCGATTTCCTCGTATCCGTCTTATTCGGCCAGTTGGGCCAGCGTGTCGTTCGACTGCTCGTACTCATCCAGAAACGCATAGATGTTCAGGATGGAGCCGTCTTTTGCGAATTCCTCGGCAGCGCGCTTCGACCATGCCTCGAACTCGGCCATCGAGACCGCTTCGATCTGGATCGGCATGAAGCCGTGATTGACGCCGCAAAGTTCCGAGCACATGCCGTAGTATGTGCCTTCGTCGTTGATGCTGAGCCAGGTCTCGTTGACCCGGCCCGGCGTCGTATCGGTTTTCAGCATCAGCGCCGGAACGGCCCAGTTGTGGATGACATCGTTCGACGTCTGCAGAATGCGGATGTTGGTGTCGACCGGCAACACCACAGGATTATCGACCGTCAACAGGCGCGGCTGACCGGGCGCCAGGTCTTCTTCCGGCACCATAATACTGTCGAAGGTGATCTCGCCGTGCTCGGGATACTCATACGACCAGTACCACTGATTGCCGATGACCTTCAGGGTCATGTCCGGATCGGGGTGCGAGTCGACGAAGTAGAGCAGTTTCAGCGAGGGCACCGCGATCACGATGAGAATCAGGATCGGCACGCCGGTCCAGATCACCTCGAGCAGCGTGTTGTGGGTCGTCTTCGACGGCACAGGGTTTTTCTTCTTGGAAAACTTGATGCAGATGTAGGCCATCAAACCGAGCACGAAGATGACGATCGCGACCTCGATAAACAAGATGAGGTTGTGAAACTCGTAGATGCGTTCGGCGCTGGGCGACCGCGGCATCTGGAACCACCATTGCCACGGTTCGGAGCGGTACTGTTGCGCCAGCGCATCGCCGGCGGCGGTTGTCAGTCCCGTCAGCGCCATGGCGCCAAAAAGAGCGAGCCTTTTCAACATTCTCAATCACCCTCTCGTGTGTTTCCAGAGCCATGAGGCGAAATCAATTAGTTTGTCGCCGCATCTCGACGACTGCCCCGCGCACCCCTGATAACCTAACGTTTATGCGCCTTTACGCATTGGCATTTCCCTACCATGACCCCCATCCTTTGCAAAGGCAATTTTGCCCGATTCCCGCCATGTACGGGTCGCCGTCACCGCACCGGCGGGTATCGGTTGCATTCCGCCTGCAGGGGCATTAAGTCGGGCGCGCAGCGGATTTTTGAACGGGTACGCGAGATCATGATCAACAAATGGGTATTGGCCGTTATCCTCGGGTTGGCGGCACTGGGTATGTACTTCGGCATCATGATCAAGATGTCGTAGCGAATCATGGCGATTCAAGATCTTCCGCACGTGATCGCGGCGTTGAACGCGCTTTCCGTCGTGTTTCTTGCGGTCGGCTACGTCTTCATTCGCCGGGGCGATCGTAACCGGCATCGCGCTGCAATGATTGCGGCGCTGGCTGCATCGGCCCTGTTTCTGGTCGTTTACCTGTTCTACAAGGCCAATTCCGGCTTCGCCAAGTTCGGCGGCGAAGGCGCGATCCGGCCGATCTACTTCACGATCCTCGCGATCCACGTGCTCGGCGCCATGGCCATCGCCGTGATGGTGCCCATAACCGTATGGCGGGCGTTGTCGGCGCGGTTCGACAAGCACAAGAAGATCGCCCGCTGGACCTGGCCCATCTGGATGTTCGTCGGCATATCCGGCGTTGTCGTCTATGTCATGGCCATTCATCTTTATCCGTACAGCCCCGTCTGATCCGCCATGCGAGACGCCGCTCCAGAACCGAACACCATCGATCCGACACGGCGCGACGAGGTGCGGGCCTGGCTCGGCCTCGGGCTCGGTGCGCTTGGCGTCGCAGGGGTTTTCGCCCTCCTGCTTGCAGCGAGCCGGATCCCGGGCAGCGCGGATATCATCCCGTGGCCCGTCGATTTTTTCGAAAAGGGCCTGGTTATCCACGTGGTGTTCTCCTTCGTCGTCTGGTTCCTGACGGTGTTCGCGGCAATGATCGCCAGCGTAACGCCGGCATCGGGGCGCGTCGCCGGTCCGGTGCGGCCGCCGCGCCCGGCCCTGACTACGGCCGCCGTGGCGCTTGTGCTGCTCGGTGTGCCGGCGATCACGGATCGCGGCGCGCCGTCGCTTAACAACTACATTCCCGTCATTATCGATCCCGTCTACTATGCCGGCCTGGCCGCCATGGCCGGGGCCGTGCTGGCGGTTTGCATCCGCTTCTGGCTCTATCACCAGCGCGAGCGGACATCGGAGCCGCTCTATCGCGCCATGACCGGGGCGACGCTGATCTACTTCGCGGCACTCGCGTGTTTCCTGCTTGCCTGGCTGCTCAATATCGAAGAACCGCCGTCCGAACGCTTCAACGAGGACGTTTTCTGGGGTGGCGGTCATGCGCTTCAGTTTCTCAACACCCTGTTGATGATCGCCGGTTGGTGGTGGCTGGCAAAACCCGCCGACAGCGCAGCCCGGACCTACAACTGGGCGGTCGGTCTCGCGGCTGCGCCGGCGCTGGCCATGCCGTTGCTCTACGTTGCGTTACCGCACGACTCCGGCCGGCTGACGACGATCTTCACCGACATGCAGTATCTGCTGGCGCTGCCGGCGGCGGCCGCGCTGTTCGGATTATGGCGCGGACGCGAGCGGCATGGCGGCGGCCTGCAGGGCTTGTCCGGGCTGGCACTCGGTCTTTCGATCGGCACCTTCCTGATTGGCGGGTTTCTCGGCCTCTTCGTCGACGGCACGGATACCCGGACACCGGCGCACTACCATGCCGTGATCGCCGCGGTGAACCTCAGCCTGATCGGCGTTATCTATCTGCATCTGATCCCCCTGACCGGACGGCAACCGGTCGAAGGCCGCGGCGCCCGGCGCTCGCTCTGGGCTTACGGCTTGGGACAGATGATCGCCGCTATCGGCCTATTCATGGCCGGCGGCTACGGTGCGCCGCGCAAGACCGCCGGAGACGAGTTGACCATCAAGGCGGTCGGCGCCGAGTTCGGCCTCTGGATGAACGGCATTGGTGCCGTGATCGCCGTCATCGGCGGCGTCCTGTTCGTCTGGCTCGCGGCGCGCGCGTTGCTAAGATCGCCCGATCCTGAGACAATCGAGACATGAACGCAAAACCTTCCATCGCCTTATGGGCTACGGATGCGGCAACCCGTCATGCATCGCTTGACGACTGGGTCGCCGCCGTCGAGGCGCGGCTTGCGCAGGCTGCCGGCGCCGGGGCGTGGATGCTGGTCATGCCGGAGGACATCTCGCAGCACTGGGTCGCCTGGGCGCCTCCAGAGGCCGAGATGGGCGGCGAGTTCGACAGTTGGATCGCCGATCAGCGCGAGACGGTCTATGCACGGCTCCATGCGCTGACCGATACCTACGGCATCGCGCTGCTGCCTGGCACCGCGCCGGCACGGCGCGAGGACGGCGTCACCGTCAACCGCGCTTCCGTGCTGTTGCCGGGCGGCGGCAGGATCGATCAGGACAAGCTGTGCCCGACGCCGGCCGAGATCGAGGACATGGGCCGCACACCGGGCGACACCATCGTTCCGTTCGACTGGAACGGCGTACGCTGGGCGGTGATGACGTGTCTCGACGTCGAACAACCGGCCGTCGCCAACCATCTGATCGACGCCGGCGTCGATATCGTGCTGACGCCCTCCATGACCGCGAGCCGCGCGGGCTATCACCGGGTCTTCAGTTGCGCCCGCGCCCGCGCTGTCGAGTGCATGGCCGTGGTCTGCGCCGTCGGCGCCGTCGGGGCGCCGGCCTATACGCCATACGATCTGCCGAACTTCTCGGGCGCCGCCGTGTTCGTGCCGTCAGAGCCGAGCCTTGGCGACACCGGCATCTTCGCCGACCTGCCGGGCAGCGCTGTGGCGCCGACCGACGGCGGGGCCGTATTGATCGCCCGCGACATTCCGCTCGACCGTATCCGAGAACTGCGCACCGGCTCGGCCCAGGTGTGGCGCGGCGCTTGGCGCGACGACCGCCTGAAGATCGCAATGGTCAGTACAGGTGCGGCTGGTCGTGCCGCGGAGTGATACCGCAATTTCATTGAATTTTACCGGACGTTCCTGTTTAAAGCGCCGATGACCACCGACATGGCAAAGAAAGATGCGTCGTCCGCCGGCGATCCGGTCGAAGCGCCTCTGACATCCGAGTCGACCGAGGCAACCGACGCATCGGCGCGTCCGGAGCCGCGCTTCCGCGTGGTCGATTATGCGATCATCCTGAAACCGCGCGTCATGTCGCTGGTGGTGTTCACGGCCTGGGTCGGTCTGATGCTGGCGCCGGGCTCCATCGGTTTCGAGCAATCGCTTGTCGCCGTTCTGTGTATCGCCGTTGGCGCGGGCGCCTCGGGCGCAATCAACATGTGGTATGACCGCGACATCGACATACGCATGGCGCGGACCGCCAACCGGCCGATTCCGGCCGGCCGCATGCGCGCCGCCGAAGCACTGGTCTTCGGTATCGTGCTCAGCGTCGGCTCCGTCACCACCATGTGGACATGGATCAACGCCGCCGCCGCCGTGCTGCTCGCGGTCACGATCCTCTATTACGTCTTCATCTACACCATGTGGCTCAAACGCCGCACGCCGCAGAATATCGTGATCGGCGGCGCGTCGGGCGCGTTGCCGCCGATGATCGGTTGGGCCGCCGTCACCGGCGATATCGGCGCCGGCGCACTGGCGTTGTTCACCATCATCTTTCTCTGGACCCCGCCGCACTCGTGGGCGCTGGCGCTGTTCCGCAAGGGCGACTACGAGAATGCCGGCGTACCGATGATGCCGGTTGTCGCCGGGGTCGAGGAAACCAAACGCCAGATCGTGCTTTATTCCGTGATCATGATCGCGGCGACGTTCGCGCCGGTCGGCGTCGGCATGTCGGGCTGGCTCTACGGTATCGGCGTCGCTGCTCTCGGCGTCGAGTTCATGCGCCGTGCCTGGAAGCTGATGCGCGAGGACGGCGTCACCAGCGCCCGGCCGTTGTTCTTCTTCTCGATCATGTATCTGTTTGCAATCTTCGTTCTGCTGCTTGCCGACAAGGCGCTGACCCATATTCTCTAAAGGCGCATGACCCTCGCCACCCCCTATCAACAGCTCGAAGCACGCATGGCGCGGCTCAATGCCGTGCGCGAAGCCTCCGAGGTGCTGTTCTGGGACATGTCTGCCATGATGCCGAGCGGCGGCCATGCAGCGCGCGGCGAACAGCTCGCGGTGCTCGGCGAAATCGCCCACGAGATGCTGACGGCGCCGGACATGGCGGACCTGATCGGCGCGGCGGAGATCGACGGTTCGCTCGACCATTGGCAGCGCGCCAACCTGAACGAGATCAAATCCCGCTGGAAGAAGGCGACGGCACTGACCGGCGATCAGGTTGCAGCGCTCAGCCGCGCTTCGACTACCTGCGAGGCCAAGTGGCGGCGCGCCCGCGAGGACAAGGATTTCGCGGCCGTGCTGCCTGAACTACAGACCCTTCTCGATCTCGTACACGAGACCGGCCAGGCCAAGGCCGAGGCCCAGGGACTTACGCTTTACGATGCGTTGCTCGACGACTTCGAGCCGGGCGGCCGGTGCGCCGATATCGATGTGCTGTTCGACGACCTGGCGGCATTCCTGCCGGATTTTCTTGGCCGCGTGCTGGAAAAACAGGCTGCCGAACCGGCCATCCTGACGCCCGAGGGGCCGTTCCCGGTCGAGAAACAACGCGGCCTCGGCGTTCGCCTGATGGAAGCAGTCGGCTTCGACTTCGACAACGGGCGACTCGACGTCAGCCTGCACCCGTTCTGCGGCGGCGTGCCGGACGACGTGCGCATCACCACCCGCTACGACGAGGCCGATTTTACCTCAAGCCTCATGGGCGTGCTGCACGAGACCGGTCACGCCATGTACGAACGCGGCCTGCCCGCCGACCGTCGCGGCCAGCCGGTCGGAGAGGCCCTCGGCATGAGCATCCACGAGAGCCAGTCCCTGCTGATCGAGATGCAGGTCTGCCGCTCAGGCGCGTTTCTCGACTTCGCCGCGCCGATCATGTGCGAAACCTTCGGCGGGTCCGGTCCGGCATGGGAAACCGAGAATCTCACGCGGCTTTACAGCCGCGTGAAACCGGGTTTCATCCGCGTCGACGCCGACGAGGTGACGTATCCGGCGCACGTCATCCTGCGCTACCGGCTGGAGCGCGCCATGCTGGCGGGCGATCTGGCGCTGAAGGATCTGCCCGGCGCGTGGAACGACGGTATGAACGATCTGCTCGGCATCCAGCCGCCCGACGATGCGCTCGGCTGTCTGCAGGACGTGCACTGGTACGACGGCGCGTGGGGCTACTTCCCGACCTATACGCTCGGCGCGATGACGGCGGCGCAACTGTACGCCGCGGCAAACGAACAGATCGACGGGTTGGCGGACAGCATCCGTGTAGGCGATTTCAAGCCGCTGATGGCGTGGCTCCGCAAACACGTCCACGGCCGCGGCCGTTCCGTCGACGCCAGGACAATGCTGACCGACGCAACCGGCAGCCCTCTGGATGCGTCTGTGTTCAAGGCGCACCTTGAGCGGCGGTATCTCGGTTCCGAATAAATCTCACTTGAGGCCCGCGTGATGCGGAACTAGGTTCCGCGCACGGTAAACGAGGGCGACCACCATGAAGTACGTTTCGACGCGCGGCGCGGCGCCGCATCTGCCGTTTGACGACGTCTTGCTGACCGGGCTCGCCGCCGACGGCGGACTCTATGTACCGGAAAACTGGCCGAGCATGCCGGACGGCTGGATGAAGCCGTTCGCGGACATGAAATACCCGGAAGCGGCCTTCAAGGTCATGCGGCCGTTCGTGGCGGGCGCCATCGCCGACGAAGATCTGCTCGACATCGTCGAACAGGCGTATGCGAGCTTCGCCCAACCGGACGTGGTCGCGCCGCTGGTCGAACTCGACGACAATGTTCATCTGCTCGAACTGTTCCACGGCCCGACGCTGGCCTTCAAGGATGTCGCCATGCAGTTTCTCGGCCGCGCCTTCGACCATGTGCTGGCCGAGCGCGGCGAGAAGGTCGTGATCGTCGGCGCAACATCGGGCGACACCGGGTCCGCCGCTATCGAGGCGGTGCGCGACAAGGACGCCATCGAGATCGTCATGCTGCACCCGGAAGGCCGTACCTCGGAAGTACAGCGCCGCCAGATGACCACCGTCACCTCGGCCAACGTGCACAATGTCGCCATCCGCGGCACCTTCGACGACTGTCAGGCGCTGGTGAAGGCGATGTTCAACGATGCGCCGTTCCGCGCCAAACACCGGCTCTCGGCGGTCAACTCGATCAATTGGGCGCGGGTCATGGCGCAGGTCGTCTACTACGTGACCGCAGCGGCGAAGCTCGGCGCGCCGGATAACGCGGTCGCCTTCACCGTGCCGACCGGCAACTTCGGCAACGTGTTCGCGGCCTATGTCGCACGGCAGATCGGCGTGCCGATCAGCCAGCTGATCGTCGCATCCAACCGCAACGATATCCTGACCCGGTTCTTCGAAACCGGCACCATGAGCGCCGGCGAGGTCTACGCGACGCTGAGTCCGAGCATGGACATCCAGGTTTCCTCGAATTTCGAGCGGTTGCTGTTCGAGCTGCAGGGCCGCGACGGCGACACGACAGCGGCGACCATGCAGGCTTTTGCCGAGACCGGCCGCTACGACGTCGCCGACGACCTGCTGCAACAGGCGCTGACCGTGTTCGATGGCGCCCGTGCCGACGACGACGAGACATCCGACGTCATTCGCGACGTGCACGAGCGCCACGGTATGCTGATCGATCCGCACACCGCCGTCGGCCTCAAGGCCGTGAAGGACAAGCGCAGCGATCCATCGCAGCCGATGATCGTGGCGTCGACCGCACACCCGGCAAAGTTCGCCGCGGCCGTCGAAAAAGCCACGGGCCAGACGCCCTCTCTGCCCGAACGGCTTGCCGATCTCATGGAGCGCAAGGAGCGCTACGACGTGCTCGATAATTCGTTGGAAGCAATCGAGGCTTTCATCGACGGGAAGCTGAGCTAAATTGTTCGGCCAATGAATACAGACGTCACCGTCACCACGCTCGATAACGGGCTTCGCATTATCACCGACGCCATGGACACGGTGGAGACCGTTTCCGTCGGCGCTTGGGTCAACGCTGGCGCGCGCAACGAGACCGCCGATATCAACGGTGTCTCGCACATGCTCGAACATATGGCGTTCAAGGGCACGAAGCGGCGCTCGGCCCGCGATATCGCGACGGAGATCGAGGCCGTCGGCGGTTTCGTCAACGCCTACACCTCGCGCGAACAGACCGCCTACTACGCCAAGCTGCTGAAGGACGACCTACCGCTCGCCATCGATATCATCGCCGACATCCTGCAGCATTCGACCATGGTCGAGGACGAACTGGAGCGCGAGCGCGCTGTCATCCTGCAGGAGATCAGCCAGGCTAACGATACGCCGGACGACATCGTTTTCGATCTTTTCCAGGAGACCGCTTTCCCCAATCAGGCCATGGGCCGGCCGGTGCTCGGGACGCCCGACAGCGTTCGCAGCTTCGCCCGCGACACCTTGTTCGGCTACATGCGGACGCACTATGCGCCGGAAGGCATCGTCATCGCGGCCGCCGGAAACCTCGACCACGAGCGGGTTGTCGCGCTGGCGCAGGCGGCGTTCGACTCGCTGCCGGCATCGACCGCCGAAGCCTACGAGCCGGTCCGATACGCGGGCGGCGACTTCCGCGAAAACCGCAGCCTCGATCAGGTGCACATCCTGATGGGACTGGAAGGCATCCCCTATGACGACCCGCATTTCCACGCGGCGTCAGTCTACGCGACGCTGCTCGGCGGCGGCATGTCGTCGCGCCTGTTCCAGGAAATCCGCGAAATCAGGGGCATGGCCTATTCGGTCTATGCGTTTTCTTCGTCCTATGCCGACGGCGGCCTGTTCGGCATTTACGCCGGCACCGGCGAAGGCGAGTCCGTCGAACTGCCGGGATTGGTCTGCGACGAACTACTGAAAACCACCGTCGACATCGCCGAGGAAGAGGTGTCACGGGCCCGCTCGCAGTTGAAATCTAGTTTGCTGATGGGTCTCGAGAGCACCTCATCCCGATGCGAACAAGCGGCGCGCCAGCTCATCGTCTTCGGCCGTCCGGTGCCGGTTGAGGAGACCATCGAGGCGATCGATGCGGTCGGACCCGAGCACGTGATGGCGGTCGCCGCGCGCCTCTGCCGCACGCCGCTGACGTTTACCGCTATCGGCCCGGTGCGCCACATCGAACCGCTCGAGAAGATCCAGGCCCGCCTTCAGTGAGCCCCGCGACCAACGACATCCGCGCCGTGATGTTCGATCTCGGCGGCGTCGTCGTCGAGGTCAACGACATGGCGCTGGTTCTGAAGGACGCCGGCGTAACCGACCACCGGCAGTTCCTCGATACCTGGTTGCACTGCCCGGCCGTACGGGCATTCGAAAGCGGCCGCTGCGACGAAGCCGCCTTCGCCGAGGGCGTTGTCCGCAATCAGAACCTTCGCATCGACCCAGCGGATTTTCTCGCCGCATTCCGGGCCTGGCCGAAAGGCGTCTATCCGGGCGTCAAGACACTGATCGCCGAGGTGCGGGAGCGAGTCACCGTCGGCTGTCTTTCGAACACCAATCCGATTCACTGGCCGGATTTCGCCGATGAACTGGACGGTGGGCGGATGTTCGACCATCCGATCATTTCCTACGAAATCGGCATGATGAAGCCGGACCGGGAAATCTTCGACTATGCCGCCGCGCGCGTCGGCGTGGCGCCGCACCGAATCCTGTTTCTCGACGATCATCCGCAGAATACCGCCGCGGCGCGGGCCGCGGGGTTCAATGCGGAGTGCGTCGTTGGTCCTGACGAGTCGCGCGCTGCCCTGATACGTCATGGCGTGCTTGGGGACCGGGCCGCGTGAACCGCGCCATCGCCGCGCTTGCCGTCGGCCAGACCGTTGCTTGGGCAGGCCTCTACTACGTCTTCCCCGCGCTTCTGCTGCGCTGGGAACAGACCCTCGGCTGGTCGAAAGCAGAGCTCACCGGCGCCATCACCGTCGCCGTGCTGGTTTCGGCACTCGCCTCGCCGCTTGCCGGGCGGCTGATCGATGCCGGGCGCGGTCCCGGCATGATGGCAGGCTGCGTGCTGCTCGGCTCGGCCGGTCTCGCGGCTTTGTCGGCGGTCGACAGACTATGGCAGTTTTACGCGCTCTGGACCGTCATCGGCGTCGCGCTGGCCGGCTGCCTTTACGAGCCCTGTTTCGCCATCGTCACGCGGACGCGCGGCGCAAACGCCAAACGCAGCATCATCGTCATCACACTCGCCGCCGGGTTCGCCAGCACCATCAGTTTCCCGGCGGCGCATGGATTGTTCGAGGTCATGGGATGGCGCAACACGGTGATCTGCTTCGCTGCCTTTACGGCGGCAATCGCGGCGCCGCTGCTATGGTACGGCGGGCGTCAGCTGGAAGCCGCGTATTCCGGTGAAAATCCGCAGACGACACCAGTTGCATCCCGAAACCGGGCATTCCTCAGGACCGCCGTGTTCTGGTTTTTGGCCATCGGGTTTTCCATTGGCGCTCTGGTCCACGGTGCGGCGCTTCATCACCTGCTGCCGATCCTCAACGAAACCGGCATTGCCGACGATGTCGCGGTCATCGCCGCGTCGTTCATCGGTCCGATGCAGGTCGCTGGGCGGCTCGCCGTAATGGCGTCTGAAAAACACGCCTCCAACCATCATGTCGCGATCGCCGCGTTTCTGCTGATCGGTCTCGCCATCGTGCTGTTGATGTTCGCACCGGTCTCGCCGGGTTTCCTGGTCGGCTTCATCGTCCTGTTCGGCGGCGCCTACGGCACCGTCAGCATCATCCGCCCGGTCATGGCGCGCGAGATTCTTGGCGGCGACGCATTCGGTGCGAAGTCCGGAGCGCTGGCCCTGCCCTATCTGATCGGTTCGGCCTCGGCGCCCTACGTCGGCGCGCTCATCTGGAAAGCCGGCGGGTACGACCTGATGCTGGGCCTCATGGCCGGCCTCGCCGTCGTCGGCTGCGGCCTCTACATGACGGCGTACCGGTTGTCGCGATAGGTTGTGCACGGCGTCGTTACGCCGTTAAACAAGGAAAACGGCCGGGAGCGAGCGCTCCCGGCCGTTCCAGTCTTCGGCGTTCGTTGCGAACGACTTAGCCGGTGAACCACCAGCGGTGGGTGGCGCGGGCGCCGTCCGACTCCCAGCTCGAGGCGATCTGCCCCTTGTGCTGAACGTTCTTGCGGCGGGCGCCGACGAAGTTGGTGAACATCGGAATGATGGTTCCGCCGTCGTCCTTCGCCAGGATGCACATTTCGCGGTACATCTCGGCGCGACGTGCATCGTCGATTTCGCTCTTGGCCATGATCAACAGTTCGTTGAACCGTTCGTTCTGCCAGTGCGACTCGTTCCACGGCGCGTCGCCCTTGTAGGCGATAGAGAACATCTGGTCCGGGGTCGCACGGGCGCCCCACTTCACGAACACGAACGGCTTCTTCAGCCAGACGTCGCCCCAGTAACCGTCGGCGGGTTCGCGCACCGGCGTAATGTCGAGACCGCTGGGCTTGGCCTGTTCACGATAAAGCGTAACCATGTCAACGGCGCCCGGATACACGCTGTCCGAAGCCGAAAGATTGACGCTCAGGCTCGAATGGCCGGCTTCCTTCAGGTGCCACTTCGCCTTGTCCGGATCGTACGGACGCTGCTCGAGACCTTCCGGATAATACGGCATGTTCGACGAGACATGGAAATCGTTGCCGATGGTCGCCGTACCGAAGGCGATCTTGTCGACGATCTCCTGGCGGTCGATCGCGTACTTCAGCGCGAGCCGGACATTGACGTCGTCATAGGGCGCGACGTCGCAGAACATCGGCAGCGTAATCGCCGAACCGCTCGGCACGTTGTCGACTTCGATGTCCGGGCTGCGGCTGAGCAGCGACAGGGTCTTGAGGTCGACCGAGGTGATGGCATCGACATCGCCCGTGACGAGCGCCGTCTGACGCGCGTTCGGGTCGTTGAGGATCGTGATTTCGACCTCGTCGAAATAGGCGCCTTCACGGTGCCATCCATCGTGACGCTCAAGCAGACCGCCGATGCCGAACTCCCAGTTCTTGATCTTGTAGGGACCGGCGCCGATACCCGACTGCCAGTCGATGGAACCGTCGGCATTCGCCGGGCACATCGTCATGTGATAGTCGGTGAAGAACCAGGGCAGATCGGCAACGCCTTCGCTGAGGCTGATCTTGATCGTGTGATCGCCGTCGGCCTTGACGTCCGAGATGCTGGCGAACAGCGCCTTGACCGCCGATGTCGATTCTTCGCCCCGGTGGTGGTTGATCGAGGCAACCGCATCCTTCGAGGTAAACGGGCGACCGTCATGGAACGTCGCATTCGGATTCAGTTCGAACACCCACTCCTTGGCGCCGGCCGACGCACTCCACGAATCGGCCATGTCCGGGCCGAGACCGTTTTCCGAGGTGATCTCGGTCAGATAGCTGCGGTGCGTGTGCGCGAGCTGAATATGCTGCACCGAATAGAAGGTGCCGGGATCGAAAGTGTCGCTGGTGTTGCCGTCATGCACGCCGAAGCGGAACTTGCCGCCCTTCTGGGGCGACTGCGCCGCGACCTCGTCGGTCCACATGGTCGATGCCGCCGCGACCGTCAGGCCCGCCGTCACCGCGTGGTTCATGAACTGGCGGCGGTTCAGCTTGTTGCCGCGCGCGGCAGCAACAATACGGTCGAGAACCTGCTTGGTTTCAAAATCCGTCATCTGGTAAATCTCCCTGTGATACTTGGATTTTTTTGTACGAGCCACGAAAGCCAGACTTTCTAGGCCCGCGCTCGCGGACAGCATAACAACTGCTTTGCGACACGCAAATCGTTGATGTCGAAAAAAAATTCAACAACACGCGAATTTTATGCCGAAGCCGCGTATCATCAAGTTCGCGTCATCGACCTTCATTGTCGTTGAATCGACACCGCGGCGGACTTATGTCGGTCTCGGAGCCAATACGCCGTCAAAACCGGAGGATTACCGTCATGAGCACCGACACTCTCGAACGCGCCGTTCTTGCAGGTGGCTGCTTCTGGGGCATGCAGGACCTGATACGGCGTTTGCCGGGCGTCAGGGAAACCCGCGTCGGCTACACGGGCGGCGACGTACCGAACGCAACCTATCGCAATCACGGCAATCATGCCGAAGGCATCGAAATTGTCTTCGATCCGGCGGTGATCTCGTATCGCGAGATTCTCGAATTTTTCTTCCAGATTCACGACCCGACGACCCTCGACCGTCAGGGCAACGACATGGGGCCCTCCTATCGTTCGGAGATTTTCTATGTCACGGACGCACAGCGCGAGGAGGCGTTCCGCACCATCGAAGACGTCGACGCATCGGGGCTCTGGCCCGGCAAAGTGGTAACCCGCATCAGCGCCGCCGGCGACTTCTGGGAGGCGGAACCGGAACATCAGGATTATCTGTTGCGCTATCCCAGCGGTTACACCTGTCATTTCCCGCGGGCGAACTGGCGGCTGCCGAAACGCACGGACAAGGGCGCGGCGTAACGCCGCCCCCTTTTGCGTCACCCCGCGAAAGCGGGGGTCCAGCCAGCCGTTTGAACAGGATTTCCGCCTGTGCCGGAATGACGGTTTTTCAAGGCATCGACCTTAACCGTACAGCACGTCGGTACGGATGATGTACTTCGTGCCGGATGTCACGCGCTCGCCGGCGTGAACGCAGTGCAGCGGATGAAAACCATGCGGAAAGCAGAGCGCCGCGCCCTTCGGCGTGGCAACGGCAATTGTCTGGTCCGCATCCGTCTGAAACAACGTTCGGCCACCCTCGTAACCGTCCGATAGAAAGATCAGAAACGTCATCTGGCTGACGCGATCGCCATAGGCATCGACGATCAGCTCCCCATCGATCACCCGGCTACCCGGCCAGGCGCCGTCCGTGTGCGGCGCGAAGTAATCGCCCGCACCGTAACGGTAAAACCGGAAGCGCGCGTTCAGGCCGAGCGGCCTCGCACCGTCATAGGACGTCTCGTCGAACAACGTCTCGCAGCGCGTCCAGACCGGTCCGTCGACGCTCTCGTCGACGATCCAGTTGAGGCTGTCGTTATGGCGAACGTTGCGCCCAAGCGAAACCGGCGCGTCGTCGGTGAAGCCGAGTTGCTCCGCGATTTCAATGAGCCGGTCGCATTCGTCGGCAGTTAACAGGCCGATAAGCTGAAAGGCGCCCGGCACACCTGCAATGTCGGCGCGTGTGACCGTCTGTGATCCGGCGGAACCGCCAACGGATTCGAACGCGACGCTGCCGGGCGCGAGCGCGCCCCAGACCGGGAGATCGGTGCGGTAATGTCCACTTTCCCGGGCGACAATACGAAACGGCGTTTCGCCGACCGACGCCGTGGCATCGGCAGTCATGCGATTACTGGTTTTCCTCGCGGACCTGCTGCGCGGCGACGGCGTTCAGTTCCTCGATCTTGGCGCGGATTTCCTGCTCTGCGATCTCGACACCCTGGGCGGCGATATCGGCCATGACCTTGCGCATCACATCCTCGATGCCGGGTTCGTCGAAATCGGCGGCGACGACTTCCTTCGCATAGGCCGCCTTTTCGTCCGACGTCATGCCGAACTTGTCGGCGAGCCATTCGCCGAGCAGCCGGTTGCGCCGCGCCTCAGCCTTGAAGGCCAGATCCTGGTCGAGTTTGTATTTGGCTTCGAAGCCTTTCTCGCGGTCCTTGAAGGCATCGTTCATGGCAGGGTCCTCTCCCGGAAAGTCAGTCGGCCTGTGGTGCCGAACGTTGTATCGGCTCTTGATATAGGGCGCAACCGGCGAACCGCAATGTCACTTGCGCGGAACGCCGCTCTGGCGCCTAATTGGCCGACACTCTCAGCCCGGAATCGCCGCCATGTATAACCGCCCGATCGTTCCTGATGATTTCGTCGTTCCGGAGGCCCTGGAGACGGACCGGATGCGCCTACGCAGCCTGACCATTGGCGACGTGGCCGCAGATTACGAAGCGGTCATGGAAACCGAGCATTACCTCAAGACCGTGTTCGACCCGGGCGGGGAATGGCCGACCGGTCTGACGCTTGAGCAGGACACCATCGAACTCGGTTGGCACCAGGTCGAGTTTCAGTTGCGCACGTCGTTCGCCTACACCGTGGTCGCGCTCGACGAATCCAGCGTGCTGGGTTGCATGTACATCTACCCGACCCGCAAGCGCGGTTACGATGTCGAGGTCTCCATGTGGGTTCGCGAGAGCATGCGGGCCGAAGGTCTCGATGCACACCTGTTCGAGACCGTGCGGACATGGATCGAGACGGACTGGCCTTTCGAGAATCCGGCTTATCCCGGACGGCTGATTCCGCACGCGGACTGGCGCGCTCTGGCGGAGGACTGAGCGGCGGCACTGCCGCTTGACCTATGCGGATCCGCCGCCTACCCATGACCCATGTGCACCGTGGTCGTCCTTCACCGTCCGGACCACCCATGGCCCGTTCTCATCGCCGCCAACCGCGATGAAATGCGCGACCGTCCGTGGGACGCGCCGGCGCGGCACTGGCCTGACCGCCCGCATGTCACGGCGGGGCGCGATGCGCTGGCCGGCGGCACCTGGATGGGCGTCAACGACGACGGACTCGTCGCTTGCGTGCTCAACCGCATGAACACGCTGGGCCCCGACCCCGACAAGCGCAGCCGGGGCGAACTGCCGCTCGAAGCCCTCGATCACGCCGAGGCGCACGAGGCGGCCCATTTCATGGCGGCGCTCGATCCGGACGCCTACCGGCCGTTCAATCTGGTGATCGCCGACTGCCGGGGCGTCTTCTGGCTCAGGAACGACGGTGCACGGGTCACAGTTGACGAACTCGACAAGGGGTGCTCGATGATCACCGCGCACGACCTCAACGACGCCGTGAACTCGGCGCGCATCCGCCGCCACTTGCCCCGGTTTCGCACCGCGCCGCCGCCCGACCCGGATGCCGACGACGGTGTCGGCGACTGGTTCGCTTGGGAAAGCCTGCTCGCCGACCGCTCGGGCGACGACTACGAGACCATGAACGTCGATCTCGACAGCGGCTTCGCCACGTTGTCGTCGTCCCTCGTCGCAATCCCGGCGCCAGGCTTCGAACACCGTCCGCCGGTGTGGCGCTTCGCCCCCGGCCCGCCCGACGAGGTCGATTTCGTGCCGGTGATGATGGGGTGACAATCCCCATTCGGCGATGTTCCCGGCGTTGTTTTCGGGCTGCGCGGCTGTTATAGGGTCGCTTATGAAGCCCGGCGCGGAAATTGCCGCCACCGGGTGGCCGCGAAGCCTTCCGTTTCGGCGGCACAGGAACACCGACATGGCCAGACGCAGACAGATCTACGAGGGCAAGGCGAAGGTTCTCTTCGAGGGGCCGGAGCCGGGCACCCTGGTTCAGTACTTCAAGGACGACGCCACCGCCTTCAACAACCAGAAGCGCGGCACCATCACCGGCAAGGGCGTGCTCAACAACCGGATTTCAGAGTACCTGATGACCCGCCTGGGCGAGATCGGCATCCCGACCCATTTCGTGCGCCGTCTCAACATGCGCGAGCAGCTGGTCCGCGAGGTCGAAATCATCCCGATCGAGATCGTCGTGCGCAACATCGTCGCCGGCACCCTGGCGAAACGCTTCGGCATGGCCGAAGGCACGCCGCTGCCGCGCTCGATCATCGAGTTCTGCTACAAGTCCGACGAGCTCGGCGATCCGATGGTCGCCGAGGAGCACATCACCGCGTTCGGCTGGGCTGCGCCGCAAGACATCGATGAGATGATGGCGATGGCGCTTCGCATCAACGATTTCCTGACCGGCTTGTTCCTCGGTATCGGACTTCGCCTTGTCGACTTCAAGCTCGAGTTCGGGCGGCTCTGGGAAGACGAGCAGATGCGCATTGTGCTGGCCGACGAGATCAGCCCCGACTCGTGCCGGCTGTGGGATATCAAGACCAACGAGAAGCTCGACAAGGACCGGTTCCGCCGCGATCTCGGCAACGTCGAGGAGGCCTATCAGGAAGTCGCCCGCCGCCTCGGCATTCTGCCGGAGAGCGGCCCGCGCGACCTGCAGGGCCCGGAAACCATGCAATAAGGAGACTGCCCCGGTGAAAGCGCGCGTTCAGGTGATGTTGAAGAACGGGGTTCTCGACCCACAGGGCAAGGCCGTCGAGACCGCGCTCGGCTCGCTCGGCTTCGGCGGTGTCTCCGGCGTCCGCCAGGGTAAGGTCATCGAAATGGAGGTCGCCGAGAGCGACCCCGACAAGGCGCGCGCCGCCATCGAGAAGATGTGCGAGAGCCTGCTCGCCAACACCGTCATCGAGACGTACGCGATCGACCTTCAGGGCTGAACCGGGAGCACTTTGGCCATGCAAACCGCCGTCATCCAGTTCCCGGGATCCAACTGCGACCGCGACGCCCTCGTCGCGCTGCGCCAGGCCACCGGCAAGGAGCCGCACATGGTTTGGCACCGGGACGCAGACGTACCCAAGGTCGATCTCATCATCGTTCCGGGCGGCTTCACCTACGGCGATTACCTGCGGGTCGGCGCGATGGCGGCGAACAGCCCGGCGATGCGCGAGGTCGTCAAACGGGCCAACGACGGTGTCCGCGTCCTCGGCATCTGCAACGGCTTCCAGATCCTGACCGAAACCGGCCTGCTGCCCGGTGCGCTGATGCGCAACGCAGCCCTAAAGTTCGTCTGCAAGGACGTGTATCTGCGGGTCGAGCGCAACGACACGGCGTACACGTCCGGTTACACCGGAAACGTCGCCGTGCGCTTCCCGATCGCCCATCATGACGGCAACTATTTCGCCGATACCGAAACGCTGGCGCGGCTCAACGGCGAAAACCTCGTCGCGTTCCGCTATTGCGACGAAACAGGCGCGATCACGCCGGAATCCAACCCGAACGGCTCGGTCGAGAACATCGCCGGGGTCTATAACGAGCGGCTCAATGTACTCGGCATGATGCCGCACCCGGAACGGCTCGCCGACCCGGTTTTGGGCGGTTCCGACGGTCGCATTATGTTTCAAGGTATGGTAGACGCGCTCGCGGCCTGATACTAGACTTGGTACCGATTCGCACGATTCGCGGTCAATTTCGCCGCCGTGCCGCAGAGGACCAAGGTGCTGATGAGCGCAGAAATCCGCCGTTTTCCGACGATTCTTACCGCCTTCCTCCTGACCACGACACTGATTGTAGCGCCCGAATCGGTTCGAGCCGACGATACCGTCGACGGTGCGAGTCCGTTCTACATCGATCTCGGCGCCGGCGCCGTGCTGCTGAGCGATACGGATATCGAAGGCGGCAACATCGATACCGAAGCCGAGTTCGATATCGGCCCGGCGGGCCGTATTGCTCTCGGCCATGCCTACGACGGCGGCTGGCGGGCCGAACTGGAGCTCGGCGCGCGCCTGAGCGATATCGACAGCGTCGGAGCGTCCAACGGGTCGGGTGACGTGCTCGCCATCAACGCCATGGTCAACGGATATTACGACGTTGACCTTGGCGGACATTTCACGCCCTACGTCGGTCTCGGCATCGGCGCCATCCGGGTCGACGCCGACGGCGTCTCGCCGGTCAGCGGTTCGCGCATCGATGACGATGACGTCGCGTTCGCCTATCAGGGCATCCTCGGCGGCGCCTATGCAATCGACCATAACTGGTGGGTGACGGCCGACTACCGTTATCTGGCATCGACGGACCTCGATCTCTCGACCGCAAGCGGCACGGATGTGGACCCGACCTATCGGAGCCATTCCGTGTTTCTCGGTATTCGCCTCGACCTCGGTGCGCTCGGCCCGAAAATGCAGGATGAGGGCATGGACGACGCATCGTCTTCCGGCGAGGCCGCGGCCATATCAGCCGACGAAGATGGCACGGCAAGCGGAACGGGCGATACGTCAGCGAGTGCGGCCGGTAGCGGCAGCAGCGAATCCGCATCTGACGACGACACCAGCATGGCCGCCGTAAGCGGCGACACCGGGGCCGAGACTGCCGGCGACGCAGCCGCAAGCGGCGATACCATGGGCTCCGGATCCGGTGACGGCAGCGACGTGCCGGACCTGGCGCGGGCCTACCGTGTGCTGTTCGACCTCGACAGCGCCGATCTGACGGATGCAGCAGAAGCTGTATTGCAGGATCTCGCCGAGAACGCCGAAGCCGGCGAAATTATCCGCATCGAGGCAATCGGGCACACTGACTCGTCAGGCAGCCAGGCGCACAACATGGCGCTGTCCAAGAGCCGCGCGGTGCAGGTCAAGGCCGCGCTGGTGCGGATGGGCGTACCGCCCAACCAAATCGTCATCTACTGGAAGGGCGAGAACGATCTTCTGGTCGATACCGGTGATGGCGTTCCGCATCCGGACAATCGCCGGGTCGAGATTGTCTTCCCTGAATGACCTATCCGCCACGTACGCCCTGGGCACGCGCCGGGGAAATGGCCCGGAGAGACCTGGCGCGAAAGCCTCCGCTTCTCATGCTTCGTCAGGCTCAGCATGAGGCAAAACGGATTGCTCACCCTGAGCTTGACGAAGGGTGAGGCCGGCGACGGAAACGCCTATAACCGTTTGACACGCCTTCGATTTTCCCTATAGTCCGCCGCCATTCCCGCGGATGCGGGTCGTGCGCTCAAAACCCTGTGCGACCCCGGCCCAAGGTTTCCTTGGATAAAGCCTAAGCGGGACAACAAGATGTCGGATCAACCGGCGCGCCAATAACAACCGGTATAACGCGTGCGAAGGAAAACGAGCATGAGCAAACGCCAGACGTCCAAATACAAGATTAACCGCCGCCTCGGGGTCAACCTCTGGGGCCGGGCGAAGAGCCCCGTCAACCTGCGTGAGTACGGCCCCGGTCAGCACGGCCAGCGCCGCGCCCGCAAGCCGTCGGACTTCGGTCTGCACCTTGCGGCCAAGCAGAAGCTCCGGGGCTACTACGGCAACATCACCGAGAAGCAGTTCCGCCGCTACTTCAAGGAAGCGACGCGCCGCAAGGGCGATACGTCGGAAAACCTGATCGGCATTCTCGAAAGCCGTCTCGATGCCGTGGTCTACCGCATGAAGTTCGTGCCGACGGTGTTCTCGTCGCGCCAGTTCATCAACCACGGCCACATCAAGGTCAATGGCAAGCGGGTCAACATTCCGTCCTATATGGTTCGCGAAGGCGACGTCATCGAGGTCAAGGAAAAGTCCCGCCAGATCGGCATGGTTCTCGAAGCCATCGACTCGCCGGAACGCGATATCCCCGATTACATCGAGGTCGACTTCCAGAAGATGAAGGGAACCTTCGTCCGCACCCCGCTGCTGGCCGATGTGCCGTACCCGGTGCAGATGGAACCGAACCTCGTCATCGAGTACTACTCGCGCTAATACCGTCACGAGCAACGAATCGGGGCCGCGCTGGCATACTCAGTGCGGCCCTTTTCATTGTCGCACACAATCTTTTTCATCATCGTTTCGTCACAGGTTTGCGCTATAAGGGCGCTTCCACATGTCGCCACGGTCTGTCATCAGGGGACGAACCGCCATGGACTCATTACCGTTCGGCCGGCCCGGCCGCTTCTACAAGGGCAATCTGCACACCCATTCGACAAACTCCGACGGGGTCTACCCGCCCGACGAGGTCATCCGGCGGTATCGTGACGCAGGCTACGATTTCCTCGCTCTCAGCGATCACTTCATGGACGACTACGATTTTCCGGTGACCGATACGCGTCATCTGCGGAGCGACGACTTTACCACCATCGTCTCGGCAGAACTGCACGTCGGTCACACCCGGGTCAAGGAACTGTGGCATATTCTCGCCATCGGCATTCCCGCCGACTTCCGGCGTCCGAACCCCGATGAAACCGCGCCGGAGATCGCCCAGCGCGCCGCCGACGCCGGCGCCTTCGTCGGCATCGTGCATCCCGGCTGGTACGGCCTGACGACCGACGACGCCAAGGAAATCACCTGCGCCCATGCCATCGAGGTCTACAACCACGGCTCGGCATTCGAAGTCGACCGCGGCGAGGACTGGCCGTTCTGCGACCAATTGCTGAACGACGGTTGGAAATTGTCGGGTTTCGCCACCGATGACGCCCACCTGCTGACCCATGACTGGCTCGGCGGCTGGACCATGGTGCACGCCGAGAGCCTCGATCCGGACGAGCTTGTCGGCTCGCTCAAGGCCGGCCGCTATTACTCGAGCCAGGGACCGGAATTGCACAATGTCGCCATCGAGGGCGACGAGATCGTCGTCGAATGCTCGCCGGCGAGCGTGATCTCGGCCACCGGCAAGGGATCGCGCTCGGCGCACAAGACCGGCGAAAACATGACCGAATGCCGTTTGCCGCTCAACCGCTTCGACGACGGTTACGTGCGCATCACCGTGCGCGATGCCGACAACCGCAAGGCCTGGACCAACCCGGTCTGGCTCAACTGACGGATTATCGGAACACGCCCGTTACCCCTCGCCCTGTCCCTCTCCCTCCAAGGGTAGGGGGAACGATGTCGCAAGTGTTATTCCCTTCCCCTTGAAGGGTGAGGGTTGGGGTAAGTAAAGAAATCGCGGTTCCCGCATAACCGACAAAGAAAATCGGCCGGGGCAATGCCCCGGCCGTAGTTTTTCGCGTATCTTCTCCGTTCGCTGCGATGGTCAGCGATTCAGATACTGCAGTTCCATCTTGTCTTCGACATCCGGTAGCGGGAAGTCCTCGTGCAGGGTCTTGCCCATGCCGTAGGCCATCAATAGCAGCATAATGGCGATCGGCAGACCGGCGACGATCGACGCCGTCTGCAGCGCGCCGAGACCGCCTGCGAGCATCAGCACGCCGGCAACGACGCCGGACGCCACGCCCCAGAAGATACGGAACTTCACCGGCGGGTGTTCGTCGCCCATGGACAGCATGGTGCACATCACCAGTGTGCCGGAGTCCGACGACGTCACGAACCACGAGATCAGCAGAACGGTGATCAGGATCGTGATCGGCGTGGTCAATGCTTCGTAGCCGAAACCGGCGACGGTGGCGAAGACACCCGATGCGTAGTCGTTGTTCACGGCATCGATGACACCGGCGCCGTTGAACAGATCGACACCGGCCGCCGCGGAACCGAACGCGCCCATCCACAAGATAACGACACTGGTCGGCAACAGCAGAACGCAGGTACAGAACTCGCGGATCGTGCGGCCCTTCGAGATCCGCGCGATGAACAACCCGACGAACGGGCACCATGCGATCCACCAGCCCCAATAGAAGATCGTCCACCAGCTCTGCCACTGGCTCGCCGGATCGGGATCGATCCAGAATCCCATCGGAATGACGTTCCAGATGTAGTCGCCGAAGCCGGTCAGCACCATGCCGAGCATGAAGGCCGTCGGACCCAAAATGAAGAACAACAGCAGCAGGCCGACGCTGGCCCAGACGTTGATCTCGGACAAAATACGAACCCCCTTGCCGACGCCCGATGCGGCCGACGCCGTACCTGCGATGGTAATACCGGCGACCATGATCAGCTGGTTGGTCTGGGTGTTCTCCATCCAGCCGAGGTTCTCCAGTCCGGAGGCGATCGGCGGCACGCCAAGGCCGAGCGAGGTCGCCAGACCGAAGATCGTACCGAACACGCCGACCAGGTCGACGAGATGGCCCCACGGACCGTAGATCCGCTCCTTGAGCACAGGGTACAAGGCCGCCCGCAGCGACAGCGGCAGGTCCTTGCGATAGGCGAAGTAGGCCAGGCTCAGCCCGACGAGAACGTATAGCGCCCAACCGTGCAGACCCCAGTGGAGGTTGGTAATCAGAATCGCCGATTCCGCCGCGGCGATAGATCCCGCCTCGATATTGGCTTCATCCAGGAACGGGCTTCCCTGGATGTGATACATCGGCTCGGCGACGCCCCAGTAGATGAGGCCCGAACCGAGGCCCGCACTGAACAGCATGCAGACCCAGGAAAACGTCGAGAAATCGGGCTCCGTATCGTCGTGGCCAAGCTTCACGTCGCCAAAACGACTGAACATCAGCCAAAAGACGAAGAACAACACGACGCTGACGACAAGCACGTAGAACCAGTCGAGTGTCGAGATGATGAAGTCCTTTCCGGCCGAGAACACCTCGCCGGAGTACTCCACGTCCTGAATCGTGAAGGCGACAAATCCGATGATCATGATCATCGAGAGGATCGCCATCAGTGCGTTCATGCCGGCGAAGACACCTGTCTTGGCGACGAGGTCTTCCGGCAACGGTTTTGTATTGTCACTCATATCAAATCTCTCCTTGAAAGACGCCGATACGCATCAGCGCACGGTGCCGGAAGCGCCCTTTTGAACGGCCTCCTCGATCCATGCCTTGAACGCTTCCTCAAGCCGGGCGTGGTTCTCGGCCCACCATTCCGCATCCGAGGTAATGGCGGTGCCGCCATGCGCCGGATTGTTGGGCAGGCGGGCTAGAACATCGTCCGACAACAGAGCCAGCGATGACTTTCGGGTCGGGCCGTTCGGGAGATAGCGCACCATCCGCGCCAGCGATTCCGAACTACTGGCGAATTGGATGAAATCGATCGCGGCTTCCTTGTTACGGCTCCCCTTGGGGATACCGAACAAGTCCAGTTCGATCACGCGACCGTCCCACACCATTTCGAAACTGGCGCCGCCTTCCTCGGACGCAAGCGCGCCCGTCGTGGCCCATATCGAACTCATGACAACCTCTCGGTTGTTGAGAAGACGTACCGGCTCGCGGCCGTGTTGCCATATCTGCAAGCCCGGCTTGATCCGGTCCATGACCTTGAGGGCCCGTTCCACGCCTTTCTTCGTCTCCAACGTTTTGTAAACGTCATCCCGGCCTACGCCGTCCGCCATCAACGCCCATTCCATAATGACGGTGGGATCGTTCCGGATCGCCCGGCGACCTGGGAATTTCGCCGTATTGAAGAAATCCTCGATCGACGATGGCGACAGGCCCAGGAAAGCCCGGTCGTTGTAGGCAAACGCCGTTCCCCAGACGATCACGCCGACACCGCACTCGTTCAGTGCGCCGTCAACGAAATCTTCTCGTGCCGGCGTTCCGTCCGCACCAGGGGGCAGGGATATATCATTCAGTGGTTCAAGCAGACCCTCTTCGCATGCACGCAGTGAATCGGATTGGGTCAAGTCGACGACATCCCATACAACATTTGCCGATTCGACCTGATCGCGAATTTCACTTATTCCGCCCGCGTAGTGCTCGACCAGAACCCGTGCACCGGTGGCTTCCTCATACGGCCTCACGAAGCCAAGCATCTGGCTCCGCATGTAAGGCCCGGTCCACGATGTAAATGTAAGATTGCCGGCACTTTGCGCATCGGCAGTGCCGGGCGAAAGAGTGCAGACGGAGAGTACGAGGGCGGCTACCGTGCCGCCCAGGCCCCTCATTCGTTTGGTTGTCATGTGGCGTTCCCCTTCAGGTTTCAACCTACAAACCCCGCCAATCGCATGACCTGCGATCGGCAACGGACTATGCTCAGGGGTCGGGCGGCCTCGCCAGTGGTTATTCAAATGCCGGCACGTTGACCGAGTGGAGAGCGAACGACCCCTGTTGGGTCGGCCCTTGCGGTGTGGATGTCCCCCAACCGGTCCAGCCAAACGCGTGAAGCCTGTTTGTTTTGCCGCCACCGCGTCTTGATGCGCGTAGGCGGTTGTTCCCATTTTGGAATACATTTTTTAGGTTTGGCGAATCTGATCGCAATCAGGAGCGACAATTATCAAGGGGCGGACGTTTTATGTTTTGATTTCGACGCACTCTTGGAAGATTTGGCCTCAAGATGGCCCGCCGACGCGGCATGGAGGCGAATCACGTTGACGCCCCGATACGCCGACCGCCCGCCAGATTACCGGTTCAACGGTGAGAAAACTGACTGTGACGAACAAGAAAAACGGCTGAGGCAATGCCTCAGCCGTTTCTGATCGATAACAGAAGGCGTCCATGACCAACATGGAACACCGCGTTATTCCAAGTGTTAGGTCTGAGCCGCGTCTAGGTCTTCCAGCTCATACCGTTTCTCGTGACTAAGCCCCATGTAGAGGCAAAGGCACATGGCGATCAGGATCACCGTAAACGGCAACCCGACGGTGATGGCCGCCGCCTGCAGCGCGGTCAGGGCGTCCGCCCCACCGCCGAACAGCAGCGCCGCGGCGACGAGACCTTCGATGATCACCCAGAAGATTCGCTGCACCACAGGGGCGTCGACCTTGCCGCCCGCCGTGATCGCATCGATCACGAGCGAGCCGGAGTCCGACGACGTGATGAAGAACACCAGCACCAGAACGATGCCGACGAACGACGTGATCGACGCCAGCGGCAGGTTCTCAAGCATCTGGAACATCGCCAGTTCGACCCGATCGAGACCGCCGGCGAGCGCGCCGACACCATTCTGGATCTGATCCAGAGCGGAGCCGCCGAAGACGCTCATCCAGACCACCGTGACCAGCGTCGGAACCAGGAGCACGGCAATAATGAACTCACGCACCGTCCGGCCCTTCGAAACACGGGCGATGAACATGCCGACGAACGGCGACCAGGAAATCCACCAGGCCCAGTAGAACACCGTCCAGCCCTGCATCCATGCCTCGTCCTCGCGGCCGACCCAGTTGCTGTAGGAGACGATATCGCCGAGATAACCGACAAGCGTCGTGCCCATGGTCGAGAAAATAACGGCCGTCGGACCGACCAACAGCACGAACAGCAACAAGATAATGGCGATCGACATATTGATGTTCGAGAGCACTTTCACGCCACCGTCGAGCCCACGAACAACCGAGAACAGGGCCAGGGCCGTCACGATGATGATGATGGCAATCTGCAGCGTGATGCCGCCCTCGAGGTCAAAGAGGTACGAAAGGCCGGCACTCGCCTGCTGGGCGCCGAAACCGAGCGACGTCGCGAGACCGAACAGGGTCGCCAGCACCGCAACGGTGTCGATCAGATGGCCGAACGGGCCCCAGGAATGATCCTTGATCAGCGGGTAGAACGCCGAGCGGATCGTCAACGGCAGGCCCTTGTTGTAGTGGAAGAACGCCAGCGAAAGCGCGACAACCGCATAGATCGCCCACGGGTGCAGACCCCAGTGGAACATCGTTGCGGACATGGCCCTTTCGGCCGCCTCCGGCGTGTTGGCGGTAACGCCGAGCGGCGTCTCGTACCAACCGGTGTAATAGGCAGTCGGTTCAGCGACGCTCCAGAACATCAGTCCGATGCCCATGCCGGCCGCGAACAGCATCGCAAACCACGACAGGGTCGAAAACTCGGGCTTCGCATCCTGACCGCCGAGCCGGATCTTGCCGACTGGCAGGAAGATGAGCACGAGGCAGAAAATCACGAAGATGTTGCCGCCGATCATAAACAGCCAGTCGAAAGCGCCGATCGACCACCACTTGGCCCCATCGAAGGCCCCTTTGGCTGCTTCCGGGGCCATCAACACGCCAACCACGAAAATAAGCACGAGCGCGGCCGCAAACCAGAACACGGGATGATGAACGTCCATCCCCCAGCGCTGCATGTTGTCTTGCCCGACCGTATAGTCGGTTTGATAGAGATCGGCTTGATCTGCCATGGGATAAGTCCCTCCGATAGTTCCCCAATGACCGCTACCCGATCACTCTTCGGCCGTCGGTAGCGGCATGCCTCGAACGGGCATCAAAAAAAACGGCCGGTTTTGCCGGCCTGTCTGTCTCAGTTTAGCAGAATTATGGAATGGATCACGTTCTTTTAGCGAATTTTGGACTTTTCCTATTCTGAAACCGACAAATGTTGTGTGATTTGGACCGTTAATGAACCAATTCACCTGAGACGGGAACCGTCACCGCGAATCGAGCGTCATCAGCCCGCCGTAAAGATCGGGCCGCCGGTCGCGGAAAAAGCCATAGGAATGACGCGCCTCGCGATTGAGTTCGAGATCGACCGTGGCGACGTATACACCCTCGGTCTCTCGGTCCGCATCGGCGACGAGTTCGCCCGTTCCATCGGTAATGAAGGACGAGCCGTAGAAATCGATATGAGTTCCGTTGAAGGTCTCGCGGCCGACCCGGTTCGACGCGGCGACCGTGACGAAATTGCTCGCGGCGTGTCCCTGCATGGCGCGACGCCACTGGGCCATGGAATCGACAGCGTCGTAGTGTACGACATCGCTGCCGATAGCCGTCGGGTAGAGCAGGATTTCGGCGCCCATCAGCGCCATGGACCGGGCGCATTCAGGGAACCACTGGTCCCAACAAATGCCGACACCGATTCGCCCGACCGCCGTGTCCCAGACCTTGAATCCCGTATCGCCTGGATTGAAGTAGAACTTTTCCTGATAGCCGTAACCGTGGGGAATGTGGCTTTTCCGGTAAATACCGAGATTCGAACCGTCCGCATCGAGAACCGCAATCGAGTTGAAATGCGCGTTGTTGGCGCGCTCGAAGAAACTGAACGGCAGAACGACCGACAATTCCTTCGCCAACGCCTGGAAATGCGCCATAACGGCATTGCCCTCTGCGGGTTGGGCGAGCGCATAGTGCTCCGCGTTCTCTTCTTGGCAAAAATACTGATTCTGAAAGAGTTCCTGCAGCAGCACGAGATCGGCGCCCTTGGCGGCAGCATCGCGTACCAAGTCTTCAGCCTTGGCGATGTTATCGTCCGCGTTCGCGGAGCAGATCATCTGGGTGACGGCGATGGTGACGGTGGACATGGCTGTTCTCCCCATTACAGCACTAACAGGCTAGTCTGCACACCCGATCGGCCATATCCCCCATCTGCGACAGCAAAAAAGCCGCACCCTATCGGGTGCGGCCCCTTGGAATAGCATTCAATGCGGCTTTAGGCGGCGAACTCGACCTCTTTCTCCTTCAGAAGCTGGCTCAGCTCGCCGGTTTCGTACATCTCGCGAACGATGTCGCAGCCGCCGACGAACTCGCCCTTGACGTAGAGCTGCGGAATCGTCGGCCATTGCGAAAAGTCCTTGATGCCCTGCCGGATTTCCGGATCCTGCAGCACGTCGATGCCCTTGAACTTGACCTGCAGGTTGGAAAGCAGCGTGCTAACGGCGGCCGAGAAACCGCACTGCGGAAACATCGGCGATCCCTTCATGAAGAGCACGACCTGATTGTCGTCGAGCTCCGACTGGATACGGTTGAAGGCGGGATTGTCACTCATAGTGCGGTCCTTTGCGTTTAAAGGGATTCAGGCGCTGTCGGGGGTTGCCGTCTGCAGGGCCAACGCGTGCAGTTCACCACCCATCCGGCCCTGCAGGGCCTGATAGACCATCTGGTGCTGTTGTACCCGGGATTTACCCCGGAACGCCTCAGACACCACGTGCGCCGCATAGTGGTCGCCGTCGCCGCGCAGATCGTCGATGGTCACCTGCGCATCGGGCATGGCGTCCTTGATCAGGCGTTCGATTTCAGCGGCCTGCATGGCCATAGCGTCTCTCCTGCAGCGGCGCGTGAACGAAACGATTGGGCGCGCCGTCGATGCCTCAGGATATGGCCCGCCAAACCCGACCCGTCAAGTGGGGTATGGCTTGATTAACCGACCATATACCCCGGCAACCAGCCTTCGTGGATATCGCGAAGTTCGCTGACCGCGACACGGCCGCGCTCCAGCATTTCGACGTGGACGACGATCTCGTCGCCGCCGGTCTCGCCGATCTTGTGGGCACTGACGCCCGCATCGCGGGCAGCGGCGATCAAACTGTCGGCATCGCGGGTGGTGACGATGTAGCGCGCCTGGTCCTCACCGAACATCCAATCGTTCAACGGACAATCGTGCACCAGCGCCGGCTCGATCTTGCAACCGATGCCGCCGGCCATGGCCATCTCAGCGACCGCGACCAGCAAACCGCCGTCGGAGACGTCGTGGCATGCAGTAACGTGCCCGGCGAGAATATGGCTACGCACGAAGTCGCCGTTGCGGCGCTCGGCCGCGAGATCGACGGGCGGCGGCGCATACTTGCCCTCGCCTTCCGGATTGGCGATACGCAGATAATGGCTTTGGCCGATTTCGCCGAACGTGTCGCCGATCACGACGATCGTCTCGCCGGCTTCCTTGAACGGCACGGAGACGGCTTTCAGAACATTCTCGATGACGCCAACGCCGCCGATTACCGGCGTCGGCAGGATCGCCTGGCCCTCGGTCTCGTTATAAAGCGACACGTTGCCGGAAACGACCGGCGTTTCGAGCGCCTCGCAAGCTTCGCGCATGCCCTCGATGCAACCGACGAACTGGCCCATGATTTCCGGGCGCTCCGGGTTGCCGAAGTTCATGTTGTCGGTGACGGCCAGCGGCGTCGCGCCGGTCGCGGTAATGTTGCGGTAGGCCTCGGCGACCGCCTGACGGCCACCTTGCACCGGGTCGGCAAGACAGTAGCGCGGCGTGCAGTCGCTGGTCACCGCCAACGCTTTCTTGGTGCCGTGAACGCGGACGAGCGCGGCGTCGCCGCCCGGCCGAATCACGGTGTCGGCCATGACCATGTGGTCGTACTGTTCCCAGATCCATCTCTTCGAGCAGAGATCGGGTAATGCGAGCATCTGCTTCAGGATGTCGGTTGGCGCCGCCTTGGAAACCTCGCCCAGTACGGTTGCAAGCGGCTCCTTCTTCGGCGTTTCGACATAAGGCCGCGCATACTCCGGCGAGGCCTCGGCCAGCGGATCGATCGGCAGGTCGGCGACGATCTCGCCCTTGTGGCGCAGCACCATGTGGCCGGTCTCGGTCAACTTGCCGATCACGGCGAAATCCAGTTCCCACTTTTCGAATATTTTCTGGGCTTCCGCCTCGCGGCCGGGCTCGAGCACGATCAGCATGCGCTCCTGGCTCTCCGACAGCATCATTTCGTAAGCGGTCATGTTCTCTTCGCGCTGAGGCACGTGATCGAGATCGAGTTCAACGCCCATACCGCCCTTCGACGCCATTTCGAACGACGATGACGTCAGGCCGGCCGCGCCCATGTCCTGAATGGCGACGATCATGTCGGTCGCCATCAATTCGAGGCATGCCTCGAGCAACAATTTCTCGGTAAACGGATCGCCGACCTGCACGGTCGGGCGTTTTTCCTCCGAGTCTTCGTTGAACTCTGCCGACGCCATAGTCGCGCCGTGAATGCCGTCGCGGCCGGTTTTTGAGCCGACGTAAACGATGGGATTCCCGACGCCCGATGCCTTGGAATAGAAAATCTTGTCGGTGTCCGCCAATCCCACGGTCATGGCGTTGACCAGAATGTTGCCGTTGTAGGCCGCATCGAAATTGGTTTCGCCGGCGACCGTCGGCACGCCGACGCAGTTGCCGTACCCGCCGATACCGGCAACCACACCCGATACCAGATGGCGGGTCTTCGGATGTTCCGGGCTGCCGAAGCGCAGCGCATTCAGGTTCGCCACCGGCCGCGCGCCCATGGTGAACACGTCACGCAGAATGCCGCCAACGCCGGTCGCCGCACCCTGGTAGGGCTCGATGTAGCTCGGGTGGTTATGGCTCTCCATCTTGAATATGGCGGCCTGACCGTCGCCGATATCGATGACGCCCGCATTCTCGCCCGGCCCCTGAATGACCCAGGGCGCCTCCGTCGGCAGGGTTTTCAGCCACTTCTTCGAGGATTTGTAAGAGCAGTGTTCCGACCACATGACCGAAAAGATGCCGAGTTCGGTCAAGTTCGGCTCACGGCCCATGATCTCGAGGATCAGGTCGTACTCATCGGCACTGAGACCATGTTCAGCGACGATTTCGGGAGTGATTTCGGACATTGTTAGGCGCGCCTCGGCCGGGCAGGAAAGTGCTGCGTCTTCATAGCAGAAAGCCCCGGCGGTTCAACGCCGCATTGGCCCGATTCCGCGCCTTATTGGACGTTTACGCCGCATCGTCGAAGTGGAAGCGGGCGCGGAACGGTTCGCGCTGCGGATTGCCAAGGATGAAGTCGGCGGCCCGGGCAGCGATCATCTGCGTCGGCGCATTGAGATTCGCGCTGATGACCTGCGGCATGACGGATGCGTCGACGATTCGCAATCCTTCCATGCCGTGGACCCGCAATTCGCCGTCGACCACCGCCATCTCGTCGTTGCCCATACGGCAGGTGGCGCATGGATGATAGTCGGTTTCGACCGCGCTGCGCATGAAGGCAAGGATGTCGGCATCGCTCGTGGCATCGTCGCCTGGCATGATTTCCGCACCGCGATAGGCATCGAACGCCGGTTGGCGAATCAGATCGCGAGCCAGCCTGATTCCCTCGATCAGTTCACGCCGATCGTGCTCGGTGTGCAAATAGTTGAAGTGAAGGGCTGGTTTTTCGAACGGATCGGCGGATTTGAGGTCGATGCAGCCCCGGCTGGTCGGGCGCAACTGGTCGATATGCAATGCGAACCCCTGTCGCAGCCTGATCTCGTTGCCCTCGTAATCGAAACCGACAGGCCCGAAATGATATTGAAGGTTCGGGTATGGCGTGTCCCGATTTCCACTGACGAGGCCTCCCGCCTCCCAGATGTTGGATGTCGCCACGCCCGTACGGGTCAGCATCCATTCGAGGCCGGCCATTAGCTTCCGGTGCGGTTTCTCGACCCAATCGATGCTGACCGGCTTCGAGCACGCAGCCTGGACGACGATGGTCGGATGGTCTTGCAGGTTGCGGCCGACACCCGGCAAATCTAGCCGCGGCTCGATGCCGACAGAACGGAGATGATCCGCAGGACCGATACCGGAAATCATCATCAGTTGCGGCGAGTTGATGGCGCCGCCCGAGAGAATGACCTCGCGGTCGGCGCGGGCCTGAACAATTTCGCCGTAGCGTTGGTACTCGATGCCTGCCGCCCGATTGCCTTCGATCATGATCCGCCGGGCCATCGCATCGGTTTCGAGGGTCAGGTTCGAGCGCTTTAAGGCCGGCCTAAGATGCGCGACGGCGGCGCTGCACCGCCGGCCGTTCTTCTTCGTGCTGTCGAACCGGGCAACCCCCTCGGGCTTGTAACCGTTGAGGTCGTCCGACCGGCCCTGCCCAGCCTGTTCGCCTGCATCCAGAAAGGCGTCGAAGAGAACGTTATCGAGATGCCCCTTGGTGACGCCAAGCGGACCGTCGGCGCCGCGCCAGTCATCGGCGCCCCGGTCGCTCGCTTCGCCAGCCTTGAAGTACGGCAAGCACTGGTCGTAGGTCCATGCATCGAGACCGAACTCGCTCGCCCAACGGTCATAGTCCTTGGGGTGGCCGCGCATGTAGACCATCGAGTTGATCGACGACGAGCCGCCGACGACCTTGCCGCGCGGCGTGAACACGTTGCGGTCGTCAAGCTCCGCCTCGTTTTCGGTTTCGTAGTTCCAGTTGATGTTCGGATCCAGATATGCCCGATAGACGCCGGCCGGGATATGAATCATCAGATCGGTGTCCATGGGCCCGGCCTCGAGCACCAGCACCCGGATACCCGGCTCGGCGCTCAACTTGTTCGCCAGAACGCACCCAGCCGAGCCCGCCCCGCAGATCACATAGTCGTAGGTTTCGATTCTAATGGTTCCCTCCCGGCCTATTCGCCTGCCTGACGCGGCCCATCACTTAAACTCGTAACCAGAAAACGCGTCGTCATTCATGCTGACACCCAACCCCGGCGCATCACCGATGGTCGCCACGCCGTTCGATATTTCGAGATCTAGCGAGCCAAACCGGCTGCAGAATGTCTCGAAATCGGGGAAGTATTCGCCAATCAGCGCATTCGGCAAAACGGCACAGGCATGCACCATCGCCGCTACGCCAACGAGCGTACTATTCCAGCAATGGGGTGCCACGCGAACGCCATAGGAGTCCGCCAGTCTGGCAATCTCGATCATGTCCCGAATGCCGCCAACGCCAGCGATATCCGGATTGAGGATGTCCGCCGCCCGCCCTTCCAACACTGCCCGGAAATGATGCAGACCGATTTGGCGCTCACCGGTAACGATCGGCGTATCGATGCGTCGCCGGATTTTCGCCATTTCGTCGATCCGCTCGCCTGCGATAGGTTCTTCAAACCAGAATAGATCGTAGGGCGCAAAGGAAAGCGCCGCCTCCAACGCGTACCCGGCGTCGTCCAATGCCCAGGCATCGAGCAGGAGATGGGCATCGGAGCCGATAGCCGCGCGCACCCGGCGTACGCATTCCGTTGCCTTGTCGAGGGGCGCGTACTCCATGGGATAGATCTTGACCGCGTCGAAGCCGCGATCCCTTATCGCCGCACAACGTTCGGCAAGGCGGTCAATCGTCTGTTGATGGTCCGTTCCCGGATCCATGTTGGCGTAGAGCGGCAAGGACCGCTGCACCACGTCTCCCAACAGATCGCAAACCGGCCTGCCGGCCTGTTTGCCGCGGATATCCCACAGCGCGATCTCGATGGCGCTCGCCGCGGACGACAAGTCGATGCTGAGATGTCCTTCGTCGTACCAGCCGTTCACATTGTCTCGGAAATTCTCGGGGGTCGCCTCGTCGAGGTCAGTCAGCATGGCTCCCAGCCCGTTGACGAATTCTGCGATTCCCCGCTGACGGCGCGGAATGGCATAAGCCTCGCCCCAACCGACCGTACCGTCGTCGGCTTCGACGCGGCAAAAGACAAAGGCTTTTACCAGCGTATCCGTTGCGTCTACGAGATAGGTTTTGACGGATTTGATCTTCACGGCGCGCGTTTCTCCGTTGTTAAGGGCAACCACGGCACGCCGCGCCCCGCAAATGACATATTTTCAGGCTGACGCTTTCTTGGCGTTGCCCATCAAGTTTCTTCTTTCTCTCACTTGCGTCACATAAACCAGCTTCACATAATTCGTTGATGCACAAGATGCCTCGATTTCACCGCCCCGTCCTGACCTTTTTCGCTATGCTGGCGCTTGTTGCCGTCACGTCGTGCACACAGAACATAGCGACGGGCGGACAGAGCTTTACAGGCTTCATGTCGGCCGAGGACGAAAAACGGATCGGTGCTGAAGAACATCCCAAGATCCTCGCCCAGTTCGGCGGTGCCTACGACGACCCGAAGGTTTCCGGGTACGTGGCTGAGCTCGGTTTCCGGCTGCTCCAAGTTTCCGAGACGCCGAACGAAACCTATCATTTCACGGTACTCGACTCGGATGTGGTCAACGCCTTCGCGTTACCGGGCGGCTATGTCTACATTTCGCGCGGTTTGATTGCGCTTGCAGAAAATGAAGCCGAGTTGGCCGGAGTCATCGGCCACGAAATCGGTCACGTCATCGCCCGCCACTCGGCGCAACGATACAGTTCCGCGGTCGCAACCAACATCGGCCTAACCATCGTCGGAATCATCGGCTCCGTGGCCGGCGTACCGGCGCAGGCTAACGATCTGCTGTCGACGGGCGCCACGGCTGTCCTTCAGGGTTATTCTCGCGAGCAGGAACTGGAGGCCGACATGCTGGGCGTCCGCTATCTGAGCCGCCTGGGATACGACCCGGGGGCGGCGCGCAGCTTCTTCGAAAAAATGGCAGACAACGACCAGCTGCAAGCGAAGTTGACAGGTCGACCAACGGGCGAGGAAAGCTTCAATTTCGCCTCGTCGCATCCCCGCACAAGCGATCGCATTCAGCAGGCTATTGACCTTGCGAACGAGAGCACGGTCGCAAAAGGAGTCCTCAATCGCGAACGGTTTCTGACAGAAATCGACGGTATGATCTTCGGCGACAGCCCCAAACAAGGCGTGCGTCGTGGCCAGACGTTCGCGCACCCCGATGTGCGTTTCAAATTCACTGTCCCGGACGGATTTGTGCTTCAAAACGCGCCGACCCAGGTCGTCGCCGTCCACCCTGAAGCCGGTGCTATCATCTTCGACATGGAACCGAACAAGCGCACCGCCGCCGGGGCCGACGACATACGGCAGTATCTGACGGATGTCTGGAGTCGCGACGTGCATCTCAGCAATGTCGAAAGGATCACCGTGAACGGTCTGGACGCAGCGACCGGCGCCGCACGCGTCAGCACACGCCAAGGTCCGCGTGAGGCGCGCCGGGTCGCAATCCGGCGGAGTAACGACGAAATCTTCCGATTTACGTTCGTCACACCTCCCGGCGCCCTGGACTCGGTTGGCGAGGGCCTGCGGCGGACGACATACAGCTTCGAGTCGCTGAGCAACGCGGAAGCCGCCGCCATCAAACCACTCCGGATTCGCACTCGTGTCGTCGCGGTTGGCGAGACCCCGAGCGATCTCGCGCAGTACATGGATGTCGAGGCGTATCCTGCGGATTGGTTCGATCTGATCAACCGAAACGCCGTGTTGGCAGGCCTATCGCAGGGCGAGACGGTCAAGATCGTGGCAGAGTAGTCATGCGAAAGGCCGGCCCAAGGGCCGGCCCCGTGTTTCTCGCATCATAACCGACGGATGATCAGGCCGCCGTCAGCACCTGTTCCAGCTTCAGGGTCGCCTTGTCGACGTCGGTCTTCTCGACCGCGGCGAGTTCACAGGCGAGGCGATCGCGCGCCGCTTCGTAAATCTGACGCTCGCTGAACGACTGGTCGGGCTGTCCGACGTTGCGATGCAGATCGCGCACGACCTCGGCAATCGATATCGGATCGCCCGAATTGATCTTCGCCTCATACTCCTGGGCGCGGCGGCTCCACATGGCGCGCTTGACCCGGGCGCGCCCCTTCAAGGTCGTCAGCGCGGTTTCCATCCGCTTCTTGGAACTCAGCTTGCGCAGACCCGACTCGGATGCCTTGGCGACCGGCACGCGCAGCGTCATGCGATCGCGATCGAACGAGATCACGAACAGCTTGAGCCGCTCTCCGGCGATTTCCTGGGTTTCGACGCCCTCGACCTTGCCGACTCCGTGGGTCGGGTAAACGACAAAGTCGCCGGGCTTGAAGTTCGCATCATCAGCCATTGAATGTCTTTCTCCGTTCTATTCCGGGTTGTTCGTTCCTGTTCGGCACAATGCCGATGCCTAGCGCGTCGGGCGGTTGCGGCGCAGCCGAGTTCGGCATAGTTGTTTTCGAACGAGAAAGGGCCCGGTTTCGTATCCTGATCGCACGTTCGGCGCGATCTTCACGCGTCAAAAACGCCGGAAACCTTTTCCCGGCGACTGATGATAGAGCATACCACATTTTTGGCTAAAAAACAGCCCCATAGATCGTTCTACAGGGCCATTTAGGCGATTTTCGCCAAATTTATCGCAATAACAGCTCGGAATACCGTTCAGGATCCCTGGCCAGGTTTCTCACTGAGATACTTCTCTTTATCGGGCTTTCCGCTCCATTCGTCGGCATCGGCGGGCGGCGTGCCCTTGCGGGTGATATTCGGCCATTCGTTCGCGAACCGGGTATTGATATCCAGCCACTTGTCGAGACCGGGCTCGGTGTCCGGCAAAATCGCGTCTTCCGGGCATTCCGGTTCGCAGACGCCGCAATCGATGCATTCATCCGGGTGAATGACGAGGAAGTTTTCGCCCTCGTAGAAGCAATCGACAGGACAAACCTCGACGCAATCCTGGAGTTTGCAGTTGATGCAGGCTTCCGTGACGATATAGGTCATATCGCTCTCCAAACAATCTTCAGGGCCCGATGGGCCCCGTCTAGCTTCGCATTGCGATCATGATTACGACCTAAACAATCGGGTTGCAAGTGCCTGATGGGGCTAGGATCGGGACCCTAGTCGGATTTCTCCGTTCGGGATGCCGCCCGTTGGCGCGCCTCGGCGCTGGAACGGTCCGGCACGTGGAGCAAACCCGCTAGCCGCCGCATGAGGTTGCCCTCATGCGCATCGATGACCCCGTCGGTGAGAATGACCTCCCAAAGGCTCTCCATCAGGGCAACCTTGGCATCGATATCCATCGATTGATTGATGGCGCTGGTCAGGCCGAACATCTGGACCGACTCGCGAACCCGTACCTCGGCTTCGTCCATCAGGTCGGCGACATCTTCCGGGCGAGCATCGTGATCGCGCTCAAGGATCGTCGCAACAGCCGTGCGCTCGTCATCGGAAAAATGGCCATCCGCGAGCGCCGCTTGCAACAGCAGCGCGGCAACGACATCCGGGCCACCGGCGTTTGCCTCTTCGGCGAGGTTGGCGGCGGCATCATCGCCAAACAGCAGGTTTTTGACACGCGAGAGCATGTCATTTGGGTAGCACTGCATCTGTCCGTGAACAAGGCTTAGCGGCCTTTCGTTCAGGGTCCGAGTATGTTTTATGTTGCCTCGCTTGCCTGCCACGCCCGAAGACCCGGATATCGAAATCGATGGACCTCGACACCACTTTCAAGGACGCGCAAAGCGCATTCGACCGCGGCGACCTGAATACGGCGGCAGCGCTCTGTCAGACGGTTGCCGATACCGATACCGCGCACCATCGCGCCCGTCACATGCTCGGCGCCATCGCCCTGCAGCAGAACGACGGAGCAGCAGCATTGGCGCATCTTCGCGAGGCTCGTGCGCTCGGAAACGAACACCCGCTGCTCGACTTTCATGTCGGACTGGCGCTGCTTTCGACGGGTGACGCCGAAGCCGCGGCGACCGCATTGCGCGCGGCAGTCAATTCGAACCCGGAAGTCGCGGAGGTTCATCATAATCTCGGTCTTGCCCTGACCAGAGCCGGTTATCGGGACGCCAGCGCCGATGCATTTCAGCGGGCTGTCGAACTGAAGCCGGATTTGCTGCCGGCCTGGATCGGATGGGGCCGTGCGCTCATCGCTGCACGCCGATACGCCGAAGCCGAGGAAAAGTTCCGCAGCGCACTCTCCATCTCGCCGGATTCCGTCGATGCTTTGCGATACGGCGCTTCGGCGGATGCGGTGTTGGGCCGGCCGCTCGACGCCATAAAAAAACTGCGTCGCGCGCATGGACTGGCACCCGATAACCGAAGCGTGGCCGAGCGACTTGCCCGGATGCTGTGCGAACTCAGCGATTTTCCCGAAATCGAACCCGAGATTCGCGCCATTGCGGAACGCCATGCCGCATCCGCCGCCGTGCTCGCAGCCCTTGCCGCATATCTCGAACGTCGCGGTGCGGTCGCAGACGCCGAAGACCTGGCCGAACGGGCGGTCGCCATCGACCCCAATTCCTCACATGCCCATCTCACGTTGGCGCGTATTGCCCAGTCGGATGGACGCATGGCCGAAGCCCGGGAAAGCCTCGACATCCTCCTTAACGGCGATCTCAGCGATGGCATGCGCGTCGCTGCGCTCAAGGTTCTGGCAGCGGTGCTCGATAAGGACGGGGCGTACGATGCGGCATTCGAGGCCGCGGCAGAAGCCAATGCCATTTCTCGGGAACTGCCGTCAGAATTCTTCGGCGAACACAATCTGTTCGAGCGTATGAGTCGCTACCGCACTTGGGATGCGGCGCAGTCGGGAAACTGGCCATCGTCAGCGCCTGACGATCGCCCTGCACCGATCTTTTTTGTCGGGTTTCCAAGATCCGGGACGACGTTGGTCGAGGCCATGCTCGATACGCATCCACGGCTTGCCACAGCTGGCGAGCGAGCCTGGTTGCAGCAAACCATGCTCACGCTGGGTACGCATGATCCGGGCGGCTGGAGCGATCTGGACAACGCAAAAATCCGGGAGCTGCGAACGGTCTACTGGGCGCATGCATTGCAGGTTCACGCCGATGATGCAGAAACCCATCGAATCGTCGACAAGATGCCGCTCAACATCGTCGACTTGCCGTTCGTTCGGCGAATATTCCCGGAAGCGAAGATCCTCGTCGCGCTCCGCGATCCCCGCGACTGCCTGATCAGCGCCTTCATGCAGAACTTCACGCGTAGTCCGGAAATGCGGCCGTTTCTCGATCTGGCGGAAAGTGCGCAGTACTATGCCGATGTCATGCGGCTATGGCTTAATTGGCGGAGCACGCTCGACCTCGATTTCCTGGAAATCCGCTATGAAGATCTGGTCGACGGTACCGAGGCGTGTTGCCGGCAAATTCTCGACCATCTCGGCGAGCCTTGGAACGATGCCGTCCTTCGCCACCACGTAACCCACGGCACCGTGCAAGGCATCCGGACGCCAAGCGCAAAAGACGCTGCTAAAGCCGTCCACACAGGTGCAATCGGGCGTTGGCGCAACTACGAAAAGCACCTCGCGCCGGTCATACCGACGCTGCAGCCGTTCATCGAGGCGTTCGGTTACACGAACGAACCTTGAGGAGATCTTGAAATCGATCTCGGGCGATATCACGTTGACCCAGGTCGATGATCGCCTGACGACGGGCGTGCCGGGAGGCGAGTAGTGTGATGTTTGAGTTTGCCGACGCGCTATTGCTCGCCCGACTGCAGTTCGCCTTCACCGTTTCCGCGCATATCGTTTTCCCAGCGTTTTCAATCGGTCTCGCAAGCTACCTGACCGTTCTCGAAGGTCTGTGGTTGCTGACGCGTGACGAAAGTTACATGAAGGTCTTCAATTACTGGAAGGTCATTTTCGCAGTCGTTTTCGGCATGGGCGTCGTTTCCGGCATCGTCATGAGTTACCAGTTCGGCACGAACTGGAGCGTTTTTTCAGATAAGACCGGCCCCATTCTCGGTCCCTTGATGGGCTACGAGGTTCTCTCCGCCTTTTTCCTCGAGGCTGGATTCCTCGGCGTCATGTTGTTCGGCCAGGATCGTGTCGGCAAGCGGTTGCATTTTTTTGCGACGTTGATGGTCGCCATCGGGACATTATTCTCGGCATTTTGGATTTTATCCGTCAATTCGTGGATGCACACACCGGCCGGCTACGCCGTCAACGAGGTCGGCCAGTATGTCGTCGAAGACTGGTGGGCGGTGATTTTCAATCCCTCGTTCCCCTATCGTCTGGTTCATATGGTGCTCGCGGCGTACTTGACGACTGCGTTCGTTGTCGGCGGGGTCGGTGCCTGGCACCTGTTGCGAAACAGCAATGACAAGGGCGCTCGCATCATGTTTTCGATGGCGATGTGGATGGCGCTCATCGTTGCGCCGCTCCAGGTCGTCGCCGGCGATTTTCACGGCCTCAACACGCTCGAACATCAACCCGCCAAGATCGCAGCCATGGAAGGGCACTATGAGAGTTATGTCGGGGCACCATTAATCTTGTTTGGCATTCCGGATGATGAGGATGAGGTAACGCGTTACGCCCTCGAGATCCCGAAGCTGGGCTCCTTGATCCTGACTCATGACTTGAACGGCGCCCTGCAGGGTTTGAAGGAATGGCCGAAAGCGGATCGCCCACCGGCGGAAATCGTCTTCTGGAGCTTTCGGATCATGGTCGGCATCGGCTTCGTCATGATGCTGATCGGTTTCTGGAGCGGTTACCGCCGCTTGCGCGGATCGCTCTACGATGCGCGCTGGCTGCAACGGACATGCGTCCTCATGATGCCGTCGGGGTTCATCGCGGTTCTGGCGGGCTGGATCACCACTGAAGTCGGTCGCCAACCATGGACGATCTACGGATTGTTGCGAACCGCGGACTCCGTCTCGCCGATCGGCGCCGAAGCCGTCGCGGCCTCTCTGCTCGTCTTTATCTTCGTGTACTTCTCCGTCTTCGGGGCGGGTGTCTTCTACATACTCCGCTTGATGGCGAAATCGCCCGACGCCGGTATCGAGTTCGATTCCGGCCCAACCCGGGCAGCCGGGATCACGCCGATGGCGGTGATCCGCAAGCTTCGCGACACGGTTGCGCTCAATTCGGGAGGCCGATGATGGAAATCGATCTGGCCTTCGTCTGGGCGGGCATTATCGCATTCGCCATTTTGGCCTATGTCGTGCTCGACGGATTCGACCTCGGCGTCGGCATTCTCTTTCCCATGCTCGGCAGTGACGCCGAGCGGGACATTGCCATGAACTCGGTCTCACCGGTTTGGGACGGCAATGAGACATGGCTGGTTCTCGGTGGCGGTGGTCTCTATGCCGTTTTCCCATTGGCTTACGCAACTGTTTTGCCGGCACTCTATGCCCCTCTCACGGCCATGCTGATCGGTTTGATCTTCCGAGGCGTGTCCTTTGAATTTCGCTGGCGAACGAAATCCGGTCGGTTTTTATGGGATTGGGGGTTCTTTCTCGGTTCGCTCACGGCGGCTTTGGCGCAGGGAATTGCTCTCGGTGCAATGGTTCAGGGGATTGATATCGTAGACCGTCAGTACGCCGGTGGCTGGTGGGATTGGCTGACGCCGTTCAGTCTGCTCACCGGCGTGGCGCTCGTCATCGGTTACATGCTGCTCGGTGCAACGTGGCTGATCTTGAAGACCGAGGACTCATTGCGCGATCGTGCGAAAGAATTTGCTTCGCGCGGTGGGCTGGTCACTTTGCTGATGATCGGGGCAGTCAGCATCGGAACGCCGTACCTCAATCCCGTGTATCTGGACCGATGGTTCAGCTGGCCGGGCGCCGTCTTCAGTTTCGTCATGCCGGTGCTGCTCGTGGCTTGCGTCGTGATGCTCTACCGCGGACTTCGCACAGGGCACGATCTGCAGCCTTTTTTGGCTTCTCTAGGCTTGTTCGTGCTTTGCTTCATCGGTATCGGAATCAGTTTTTATCCCTACATGGTGCCGCCGGACGTCACCATTTGGCAGGCGGCATCACCGGACAGCAGCCTCGCCTTTCTGCTTGTCGGTGCGGCCATCCTTATCCCGATCATTCTCGGGTACACCTGCTACGCTTACTGGGTGTTCCGCGGCAAGGTCCCGAAGGGCGGCTACCACTGAGACCGACAAGCAAGCGGTTGTTGTGGTTTGTAACGCTGTGGCTTCTTGGGGTCGCAACGGTCGGCGCCGTCGCCATGCTGATTCGCTGGGCTATCGCATGACGGTCGCGAAGTGCCGCCTTCGGCAACGAGCGCGCAACCCGATGGATCTGGCCTAGGCCCGATCCAGAGCGTTCCGCACCCAGTCGTGGAAGTCCTTGACCCAGCGTTCCTCGGGCATCAGCACGCCATGATCCAGGGGCGCGGCGTGAAGGCCGCGCTGGTTGAGTTCGCTCGCCCAGGCATCCTGGCCCATCACGAGAATGGCGAAATCGACGACCTTCGAGCGATCATAAGCGTCATCGGCAGCGGTCTCAGGCGGCACCAGCCATTCGGCGACGATCTCGGTCTCCTCCGGTCCGAGCGGCATGATCCGGACGATCCTTACATGGTCGGGGTATGCGCCGATGAACATGCCGGGATAGGAGGTCACGTACTTTTGGCCGCGCGTCACATCGGCCTCGCTGAGGTCTGGTATGATATGGCCTTGTGCACTGCCGTCCGACGACCACGTCTCGGCGCCATCGCGTAAACCCCCCCGGTACCTGGGATCGGGATCGTCGATCCGTTCTTCCCAGCCGATGGCATCGCGCGGATCAGAAATGCGTCGCGAATAAACCGGCACGAGCTGCGAGAGCTCGGGGTGTATGTTCGGGCAGTGCAAACACTCGTTGAAGTTTTCCCAGAAGGTCTTCCAGTTGCACGCCATGGTCTTGCGCCAGGTATCGATCACCACCATGGTTTCGAGCGGGAAGTTGTCGATGGCCTCCGAGGAGCGGCCGAATACCCGGTCTGGCTCGAAGACGGCATCCGGGTCGAGGTGCACGAAAATGCATCCGCGCCAGTCGGCGACGGCAACCTTGAACAGCGGGTAATCCCGCTTGTCGAAATTCTCGGGCTCGACCACGGACGTAGTGCGCACGAGCCGCCCATCGTCCGCCGCATAGGACCACTGGTGATACGGACAGACGAGCAGTTTCGAAGCCAGCTTGCCCTGGCGCTCCGTGCACAGTATCGAGCCGCGATGGCGGCAACTGTTATGGAATGCCTTCAGCGCACCGTCAGAGCCGCGTAATACGACGACATTCTGATCGCCGATCTCGATGGTCCGAAAACTCCGTGGCTCTGCAATCTCGCTGCCGTGGCACACGTACACCCAGCTATGCCGCCAGATCGCTCCCAGTTCTCGCTGGTAATGATCAGGATCGTGATACCAGATGGCCGGCAATCCCGGCGCCGCCTGGGTCAGATTGTTGTGCGTTTTGGTCTGGATCGTCATTTTTTAAGCCTACGCCTGACCGGCGCCGTTGCGGATATCGCGGTTGGGACACGCAATTGGTTAACGAACAAACCCTATTTTTGACCGCGCAGCCGATCGGTCGCCCGGCGCTCGGTTTTGGTCGGCCGTCCGCTGCCCGGCTCACGCCGCGCCACGGGTTCCGGCGTGTCGGGATCGTCGGTCTTCTGTCGGATCGGGGGATCGAGATCGGTGTAGAGCCCCTGTGCTTCCGGGGCGGGGCCGCGGCGCGCTCCAACTGCATCGACCCGAATAACCCGGACGTAGGGTCCAAGCGGGAACGTCAGCACGTCGCCCGGACGGATCGGCTGATGGGATTTCGACACCGTCTCGCCGTTGACCCTGATCCGACCGGCGCCGACGGCGCGCCCCGCGAGAGTCCGTGTCTTGTAGAAGCGAGCGAACCAGAGCCATTTGTCGATACGGAGGCTTTCGCTCATGAGCCGCCGAAATGCTCCGCAAGACCCGCGAACGGCGACGATGGATCGGTACGTGGTTTGCGGGCCTTTTCACGATCGCGTTTCGCACGGTCATCCTTGACTGGTTTTCGATGGCCCGGGATGTATCTGGTTTCGCCATCGACGGTCCGCTTGCGGAATCCCATCGCCTTCAACATGACGGCGGTGCCATCGAGGCCACGCCCGGTGAGCGACGCGAGTTCGGAGGTCACGGCAAACGGCCCATCGCGCCCGAGCGACCAGCATCGACTGGCGAGTCGTTCCACCATATCGATTCGAACGGCAAATGCGCCGCCCGGCTCGTCGAACACCCGATATCCGATCGCCGTCAGGAAACGACGCGCGTCCCGGCCCGATTTCACATCGGTGGAAACCGCTCCCGGCGGCGGCACATCGAACGGTATGCGCGGCACATGCCACGCCTGCCACAGACGGGCGCGCAGGAGGATCGCCTCGGGTTTCAGCAGGATCGGCATGTAAACCATCTCACGGCCCAGTTTGACGCCAAGCGCAAGGAGGCGCTTGCGATCGGCCTTGCCGAGGGTTTCGATCTGATCCGCAGCATCGGCGCGGGGCATGACCCCGAAGGCTTCCCGCAGCCGGAACATCATCCCGCGAACCGCTGCCGATTCGCCGTCATCGAGCGGCGCAACCAGAGACGACAGTACTGTTTCAACGCGCCCCGCAATCCAATTTTGGATGCGTTCCTTGAGAACCTCGCTCGGGCCCCCCTCCAAAAGCGGATTGCCGGGCACCTGGATGCGCGGCTGAAACAAGGTTTGCCCCTTCGATACCCGTGCGATGGCCTCACCCTGCCAAACGATTGCGCCGTCGGCCCGCCATTCGAAAGTGCTATCGTCGATGGCCGCCAAGCGGGCGCGCACCTCACGGGCCATCACCGGCATGACCGCCCCCATGATGGCCCGTCGGTCTTCCTTGAACCGGGTTTCATCCGGATGGAACCGAAGACCGTCGAGACGGCCAACGTACTGTCCCTCGACCAGAACCTCCCCATCACGTCTTACAGCGGCCGTGAGATCGCGATTCTCGCGCAAGCCGCCGATCAATGCCGTCGTTCGCTTATCGACGAAGCGTTTGGTCAAACTCTCGTGGAGCGCATCGGACAACTTGTCCTCGATCTCGCGGCTGCGCTCCTGCCAGTGTGCCGCGTCGTCCATCCAACTCGCCTTGTGCGAGATGTAGGTCCATGTCCGGATCCGCGCGATGCGACCGGACAGCGTATCGATGCTGCCGTCGGTTCGGTCGATGCGCTCAATGTGCTCGGCGACCCAGTCGGTGGGCAGACAGCCCTCGCGCGACATCAGATGGCGGTAGACCTGGTCGAGAAACCGGCCGTGGCTGCTCGACCACTGCTTTTCGAAGTCGGGAATCTGGCAAACCTCCCACAACAGGCGAAGTGTATCCTCGTCGGCAGCAAACCGTACGACCTCGCCGTCCTTGCCGAGCTGCGAGAGCGCCTTCTCGTCGTCGGCTTCCCGGACCCGCGCGAGTTCGGGTCGCTCGGCCCGCTGCCGCAAGCTCGAAAGCAGCGGCTCGATACCGGAGAAATCCAGATCGCCGTTCCGCCAGTAGACATGGCGCTGCGATTCGAAGCGGTGTTCCTCGATCCGCTCGATGGTTTCCGGCGCGATACCGCCCGCTTCCGGGGTCACGCCGAAGGTGCCGTCGTTGGCATGACGTCCGGCGCGTCCGGCGATCTGCGCCAACTCCGATGCCTGAAGTTGTCGAAATTTACGGCCATCGAACTTTCGCACAGAGGCGAAGGTAACGTGACGCACGTCCATGTTGAGGCCCATGCCGATGGCGTCGGTCGCAACCAGATAATCGACATCGCCCTCCTGATAGAGCGCGACCTGGGCATTTCGCGTGCGCGGGCTGAGTGCGCCGAGCACGACGGCCGCACCGCCCCGCTGACGTCTGAGGATTTCCGCGAGCGCATATACGTCGTTGGCGGTAAACGCGACGACGGCGCTCCTGGGTTTCAACCGGTTGAGCTTGTGAATGCCAGAGTAACTCAGTTTCGAGAGCCGTGGCCGGGTCGAAAATGCGGCGTCGGGCACCAGCCGCTGAATGACCGGCCGCATGCTCTCGGCGCCCAGAAACAGTGTTTCGGATGAGCCCCGCGCATGCAGCAGGCGGTCGGTGAAGACATGGCCACGGTCCGGATCGCCGGCAACCTGTATTTCATCGATGGCCAGAAACTCGACGCCACGGCCGTCCAGGAGATCGAGCGGCATGGCCTCCACGGTACACAGATAATAACGCGCGTCGGGCGGTAGGATTTTTTCCTCGCCGGTCACCAGAGCGACCTTGTCGGCGCCCTTGATCGCGACGGCCCGGTCGTAATTTTCCCGCGCCAGCAACCGCAACGGGAATCCGATCATACCTGACCGATGGCCGAGCATGCGCTCCATGGCGAGGTGGGTCTTGCCGGTGTTGGTCGGTCCGAGAACGGCGCGAATGGCGCCGGTTCTGGACGGGTCAGAGGCGGACATGGGTCTGTCTCCGAAGATGCGATTCGATCTCTAGCCTAGCATCCCACAGGGGCGCTGACACTCACCCTTCGTCAGTCTCGGGACGAGGACCGCCGCCCGCATGCTCGACCCGACGAAGCTTGAGGAATGCGATCAGCGGCCTTTCCACACCGGGTCGCGTTTTTCGGCAAAGGCGCGTGGTCCTTCGACCGCGTCCTCGGACTTCAACATTCTCTCGAACACGTCGAGCGTGCCGGAGCGCAGGATTCGATAGCCTTCATCGATAGAGACCATTTCGCAGTTGCGCACGACCTCCTTGGTCGCCTGGGTCGCGAGCGGTGCGGCCTTGACGATTTCGTCGGCAAGCTTTCGTGCCTCTTTCAGGATTTCCTCCTGCGGCACGACGAGATTGACGAGGCCCCATTTGCGGGCTTCGTCGGCGACCATGCGGCGGCTGGTCAACAACATCTCCAGCGCCACGGCACGCGGCAACCGGTGGGTCAGACGCAAGCAACCTGAGTCGGCAATGACGCCCGCGCGCGGCTCCGGCAACCAGAATTGGGCGGTTTCAGATGCAACAATCAGGTCGCAGGCCAACGCCAACTCGAACCCGCCGCCGCAGGCATAACCGTTGACGGCAGCAATGACCGGTTTGTTCAGATCGTGCATTTCGCTGATGCCGCCAAAACCGCCAACGCCGAAATCGGCCATGTAGTCTTCGCCGTCCTCGGCGGCCGAAAGATCCCAGCCGGCGGAGAAGAATTTCTCACCGCCGCCGGTCAGGATCGCGACCCGGAGGTCCGGATCGTCCCGGTATTCGGCAAAGACGATGCCCATTTCCTTACTCGTTTGGGCATCGATCGCGTTGGCTTTCGGCCGATCAAGCGTCACCGTCAGAACACCGCCGTTTTTCTCGGTTTTGACGAAATCGGACATGTGAACATTCCCCCTGTTTGTCGGCCGCAATTCAGGTACGGCGAATGAGCGCGTCAACGGCGACCGCGCGATCCGGGAACACCATCAACGGATTGACGTCGAGTTCAAGCAACGTTTGGGCATTGGCCTCGGCGTAGGCAGCGACCGCCATGACCGCATCGACGATGGCCGTATGATTGGCCGCCGGTTTGCCGCGATAACCGCTCAACAACCGCGCGATCCGCAGCTTGCCGATGGCGAGCGATATGTCGTCTCGGGTGACGGGAAGCAACAGCGGTCTGACGTCCTTCATCAGCTCGACGAGGATACCGCCCGCGCCAATGACCAAGACAAGACCAAACTGCGGATCACGTTCCACGCCGACGATCAGTTCGGCGAGCGGCGAGGGCTGCATCCGTTCGATCAGAAACCTGTCGGAAAGCGCCGCCATGTCATTGACAGCATGCCGGATGCCCTCCTCGTCCTCCAGACCCAGAGCGACGCCACCGACATCCGATTTGTGAGTCAAATGACTGTCAAGCGCCTTGAGGACGACCGGGAATCCCAACGCCGCGGCCTCCCCGGCGGCATCCTCGGCACGTGCGACACGGCTCTCGGGGGTCGCCAATCCGTATGCCGCCAGTTGCTTCTTACTCTCCGCCTCGTCGAGGATGCACGCTTCTCCGGCCGCAGCCGTGGCGGTCGACATCGGTGTGGGCGCGCCCTCGGTTTCAGCACGCGCATGACGGCGCCCGACCCAAACTGCCGCTTCCAACGCGGTCAGCGTTTCTTCAAGCCCGTACATCGGCACGATACCGCGGACGATCATGGCATCCCGTGCCTCGGGCGGCAGACTCTCGTGCAGCGAACTGACGACAAGGGATGCCCCGGACGCGGCTTCGGATGCCGTCGCAAAGGCATCAAGGGTCGCGTTCCAGTCTCGCGGATCGCAGATATCGCGCGGCGGCCAGTCGAGCATGATCATGCGCGCGTCGTAACCGGACTTGGCGACTTCCGTGAACGTACGGGCCAACGCCTCTGGTTTGCCCCAGTCGAACGTGTGGTAGTCGAACGGATTCGAAACGTGAACCAGCTCGTGCGTGGTTTCCTTGATCCGCGATCGCGCCCCTTCGTCGAAATCATCGAACGAGAGGTCGCGGCCATCGGCGAGATCGGCGATCATCGACGCCTCGCCGCCGGAACAACTCAGCGAAACGACCCGGTTCCCCTTGAGCGGGCCGGCGATGGAGAGAAACTTCAGGGTCTCCATCATCACTGGTAGAGTATGAACACGAACGATACCGTAGCGTTCGAACATGGCGTCATAGAGATTGTCGGCGCCGGCAAGCGTTGAGGTGTGGCTGACCGTGATCTTCGCCCCGGCCTCCGAGCGACCGGACTTCATGGCGACGATCGGCACCTTCTTTTCCAGCGCACGGGCCGCCGCCTGCGTGAAACGCGCGATGTCGGGCAGCCCCTCGATCAATATACCGATGGCCTTGATCCGCTCATCCTCGAGCATGGCGTCGATAAACTCGGCAACACCCGTCTGTGCCTGATTGCCGAGTGACACCATGTAGGCGAGCGGCAGGCCGCGCCGCTGCATGGTCACGTTGACGCCGATGTTCCCGCTCTGGCTTAGAATCGCGACGCCTTCGCCGATGCGTTTGCCGCCATGTTGGTCAGGCCACAACGGCACGCCGTCGAGGTAGTTGATCAAGCCGTAACAGTTCGGCCCCTGAATCGGCATGTCGCCGGCCGCTTCGACCAGAGCTTTCTGGCGATCTTCGCCGTCGGGCACCTCGGCGTAACCTGATGCGAAACAAAGACCGCCTCCTGCCCCCATCGCCGACAACGTTTTTACCGCCTCGATGGTGGCATCCCGGTTGACCCCGACGAAAGCGGCATCCGGCGCCGCTGGCAGATCGTCGAGCGAGGCGAAGCACTTGCGGCCGGCGAGATCGGTTCGCTTCGGATTGACCGGCCATATCTCGCCGGCATAACCGATTTTGTCGAGTTGACGCACGACCTCATCCGACCAATGACCGCCCATGACGGCCACGTGCCGAGGATTCAGAAATCGCCGGAGCCGCGCGATATCGACCATCGTCGGAAACCGATCCCGTCGCTCAGCGCTGTTCGACGGGCCGCAAAAGTGCCCGCGAAATGATATGGCGCTGAATCTCGCTGGTCCCGTCGTAGATGCGTTCGACCCGATGATCGCGCCAGATACGTTCGAGCGGCAGGTCGCTCATCAGGCCCATGCCGCCGAAGATCTGGATCGCTTCGTCGGCGACGTAGGCCAGCATCTCGGTCGAGACGACCTTGGCCATGGCGAAATCCTCATCGCGGGCGATACCCTGGTCCTGTTTCCAGGCGGTTTTGAGCGTGATCAGCTCGGCCAGTTCGATCTTCGTCGCCATATCGGCGAGCTTGAACGACACACCCTGAAACTTGCCGATGGTCTGGCCGAACTGTTTGCGCGACGCGGCATAGTCGAGCGCGAGTTCGAAGGCGCGTTGGGCGCGGCCAACGCAGGTCGTGGCGATTTGCAGGCGCGTCGCACCGAGCCAGTCGTTAGCGACCTCGAAACCCTTGTCGAGCTCACCCAAAATCTGGGACTTGTGCACCCGACAGTTGTCGAACTCGAGAATGCAGTTGTGATAACCGCGATGCGAAACCGAATGATATCCCGGCTTGATCTCGAAGCCCGGCGTTCCCTTGTCGACGAGGAAGCACGTGATCTTTTTCTTTGGACCGCGTGGCGTATCCTCTTCGCCGGTGGCGACGAAAAGTATGACGAAATCCGATACGTCGGCGTGGCTGATGAAGTGCTTGAGGCCGTTGATGACGAAGTCATCGCCGTCGGCCTTGGCGAACGTCTTCATGGAGCGCACATCGGAACCGGCTTCCGGTTCGGTCATCGCCAGACAATCGATTTTCTCGCCGGTAATGGTTGGCATCAAGTACCTGTCGCGCTGCTCGCCAACACAGGCCTGCAGAATGTTGCTCGGCCGGTGGGCACAATACTGCAGCGCCATGTTGGCGCGACCCAGTTCGCGCTCGAACAACGCCAGCGATACGGCATCGAGACCGCCACCACCGAGTTCTTCGGGCATATTGACCGCGTAGAAGCCCATTTCGAGGGCTTTCTGTTTGATCTGCTCGCGAATCTCGGGAGGCACCTCGTCGGTTTGTTCGACGATCGCTTCATGGGGATAGAGCTCTTCCTCGACAAAAGCGCGGGCGCTCTTGACGATCATTTCCTGTTCTTCGGAAAGCGCGAAATCCATGGCCTCAACCTCCATTCGAGGATTTTTGCGGGATCGCCATACGGCGACCGACCTGCTCAGGCACCTCCATGCTGCGGTGAACGCTCATGATGGCTTCCAGGGCCTCGCGAACGTCGTCGCTGATCGGCGACGCCTTCGAGGCGTTCATGTCGACATGCAGCAGCATCTGTTCGGTGGTCGCCAGTTTTTCGCCGGTGCGGCCGTGATACATGGTGTGGAAGAAGTGTAGCCGCTTGTCGTCGACGCCGAGGAGTTGGGTCTCGAACCGCAGCGGCTCGCCGACGCCCGCTTCCTGATAATAGTTAATGTGTGTCTCGACCGTATAGAACGACTTGCCGGCAGCGCGGTAGGCCTCGTCGATGCCGATGAAGCGGAACAGCGCATCCGACGCCCAGCCGAAGGCCTCGAGGTAGCTGCTCTCGGACATGTGGTCGTTGTAATCGATCCATTTGGCCTCGACCCTCGAGGTGTAGAGTTCCATAGGTGCGCCAATCTCGGTGCCCGGGGTCCAGCGCTCAGCGAACGACCGGGTCAGCAACCGCGCCTCGTCCTCGGCCATGGTTTTACCCGAACCCAGGCCCAGCGGACGCAGCGTTTGCATGACCGCAATCAGTGCCTTGTCGCGAAGCTGTTCCAGCTCCTTGATGGTGTAGTCGCCCATCTGCTCCTCGCAGCCCTCAACGATGCGATCGATCAACGCATCGGTCAGTTCGGGGGCTTCGAGCTTGGTCCACGGCAACTTCAGCGCCGGACCGAACTGCGACATGAAGTGCCGCATGCCGGCATCGCCGCCGGCAAGCGTATAGGTGCGGAAGACGCCCATGAACGCCCAGCGGATGCCGGGGCCATAGACGATGGCGTCGTCAAGATCGCCGGTCGTCGCAACCCCTTCGTCAATCAGGTGCAGGCACTCGCGCCAGACAGCTTCCTGCAGCCGGTCGGCGAGATAAGCGTCGACCTCCTTGCGAACGCGGAGCGTGTGCATGCCGAGCGACTTGTAGAACGCGTCGGCACGGGCAACGGCGTCTTCTGAGGTTTTGTTACCGGCAACGAGTTCGCAGAGCGGCAGCAGATAGACCGGGTTGAACGGATGACCGATCAGAATGCGCTCGGGGTTGGTACAGCCTTCCTGAATCTCGCTGGGCAGCAGGCCTGACGAACTCGAACCGATGATCACGTCCGGCCGTGCGTTCGTGCTGAGTTCCTTGTGGACCTTCTGCTTGACCTCGATGCGCTCCGGGGCGCTTTCCTGGATAAAATCGGACGCCGCAGCGAGTTCGGCCAAATCGGTGGTGAAGCGGATATCCGGCGGCGTTTCCGTCTTCGCCCAACCGATCTCGATCAGCGCCGGCCAGGCGTTGGCGATCTTGCCCTTGAGGATTTCTTCCGCATTCGGACCCGGATCCGATGCGATCACGTCATAGCCACGTGCCAGGGCGCGAGCCGCCCACCCGGCGCCGATCACTCCGGCGCCGACAATGCCGACCGTCTTGATGTCCGTCATATTCGTCGTTCCCGTGCTGGAGAAACTAGTTGCGCTTCTTGAGGCCGAGGAAGTCGCGCGCCTCCTGCGGCGTCATGACGCTTGACCCCATGAGTTCGATGATGTTCCGCGCCTTCTCGACCAACTGGCCGTTGGTCGCGAGAACGCCCTTCTCCAGATAGAGATTGTCCTCCAGGCCGACGCGGCAGTGACCGCCGAGCAGGATCGCCTGGGCGACCATCGGCATCTGCATGCGGCTGATGCCGAAACCGGCCCAGATCGCGTTTTCAGGCAGCGAGTCGGCCATCGCCTTCATATGCGTCGTGGTGGCTTCGGCACCATAGGGAATTCCGAGGCAAAGCTGGAACAGCGGCTGACCGTCGATCAGGCCCTCTTCGACCAAGCGGCGCGCGAACCACAGATTGCCGGTGTCGAAGACCTCCATCTCGGGTTTGACGCCGAGTTCCTGAATCTTCTTTGCGCCCTTACGCAGCATGTCCGGCGTGTGGACGGTGATGGTGTTGCCGTCGCCGAAGTTCAGTGTGCCGCAATCGAGCGTGCACATTTCCGGCAACAAGGCCTCAACGTGGGCAAGGCGCTCGATCGGTCCGACGAAATCGGTACCGTCCTCGACGAAGTTCATCGGGCTCTCGCTCGATTCGAATTCGAGATCGCCGCCCATGCCGGCAGTCAAATTGATGACGATGTCATGCTCGGACTCGCGGATGCGGTCGACGACCTCCTTGTAGAGTTCGACGTCGCGCGCGCCCTTGCCGGTTTCCGGATTGCGCACGTGGCAATGCGCAACGGAAGCGCCGGCCTTGGCCGCCTCGATCGCCGCATCGGCAATCTGCTGCGGCGTCACCGGCACCTTGTCGCTTTTGCCGACGGTGTCGCCCGCGCCGGTCACGGCGCATGTCAGAATGACCTTCGAATTCATGGTTGTCCCTCCCTTTGGGGCGTCCGGGGCGGCACGCCGCATTGATGATGTGAGGGAGTATAAGAGCGTCATGAACCTTTTTTTTCTGATTTACGGCAATATAATTCAAAAAAACGGCTTTTCTGGAATTGCATGTTTGGCGACTCTCCCCGCAGCGGCACCCAGCAGATCGGTTTTCTGCTACTCGACCGGTTCTCCATGATGGCGCTATCATCGGCGCTTGAGCCGCTTCGCATGGCCAACACCATCAGCGACCGGCCGCTCTACAACTGGACTCTCATCAGCCGCGACGGCGGGTCGGTGCTAGCCAGCAATGGACTCGAATCGATCGTCAAATGCGGCATGGATACGGCCCCCGTCCTGCCCATGATTGCTGTCCTGGCGAGCTACGATCCGCATCTAAGCGGCACCCGCGACGTGCTCGACTGGTTGCGACGACGCGCCGCGCTCGGCGCGGTGATCGGCGGCGTCGATACCGGATCCGACGTGCTGGCCTCGGCAGGATTACTCGACGGATACCGGGCCACGATTCACTGGATGATGCTTGAGCTGTTCGCCGAACAGTATCCGGACGTCGAGGCGGTACAGGACATCTTCGTCGCCGACCGCAACCGCTTCACGGCCGCCGGCGCCACGGCGGCACTCGATATGATGCTGCATCTGATTCGCATTCAACACGGTGCCGAACTCGCCGCCGCGGTTGCCGACCAATTCATATACCACAACGTTCGCGAGCCCGGCGTACCGCAGCGTCTCGACATGGCGGGGCGTTACTCGCTGCACAGCCCGAAGCTTGCCGCCGCGCTGCGCTACATGTCGGCGAATCTCGAAGAGCCCTTGAGAAACCCCGACATCGCACGCGCCGCCGGTTATTCGGTGCGCGGCCTGGAACGCGCCTTCAAGAAATGGATGAAAACCACGCCGGCGCGCTTTCACCGGCGACTACGCCTCGAACACGGCCGTGAATTGATCCGCCTCAGCGATCTGCCGGTCATCGAGATCGCGGTGCGCTGCGGGTTCGCCTCGGCGGCACATTTCTCGGACAGTTACCACCGGTTCTTCGGCCACCCGCCAAGCGCGGACCGGGGGCGCACGCGGATCACACCGGGCATCGCTTGAGCGCGACGCAGCCGGGTGCTAACCGTCGGATCATGACCGATCCCATGAACGTTCTCATCGTCCACGCCCATCCCGAAGCGCAGTCGTTCTCGACCGCGTTGAAGGCAACGGCCGAGAATACGCTCTCGGACATGGGGCATATGGTGACGGTTTCCGATCTCTACGCCATGGACTTCAAAGCGGTCGCCGATGGCCGCGACTTCGGCACGCGTCGGGATCCCGATTACCTGACCTATGCGCTCGAGCAGCGCACCAACTTCGAGGCCGGCACCCTTAGCCCCGATATCGCCGCCGAAGTCGACAAGGTTGTGGCAGCGGATCTCTTAATCCTCAATTGTCCGATCTTCTGGTTTTCGGTGCCGGCGATCCTCAAGGGATGGATCGATCGGGTGTTTCTGTCGGGGCCCTTCTACGGCGGCAAGCGGTTTTACGACCGCGGCGGATTGGCCGGAAAGAAAGCACTCGTGACCATGACGCTCGGCGGGCGCGAGCACATGTTCGGCCCGGACGCTGTCCATGGCGAACTCGAAACCATGCTGCGGCCACTGCTGCGCGGCACACTCTATTACGTCGGCATGACCGTGCTGCAGCCGTTCTTCGCCCATCACGTGCCCTACGTCGATGATGCAGCGCGAAAGCAGATGCTGGCGGATTATGTTGAGTATCTTAGAGCCATCGACATTGCGCCGACGCTGACGTTTCCGTCGCTGGATGACTTCGACGACAAACTCAATCCGAAAAATAGCTAGTCGGCAATTCACCGGTCTTGTCCTCATGCTGAGCCTGTCGAAGTAGAGGACAAAGGTCTCGCACTTCGATACGCGCGATGAGCTACTCAGTGTGAAGCCAATCGGGGCCACTACAGCATCCGGACGACCGCGTCACATAATCGGCCGAACGCCGCTCTGCCTGCGTCGGTCGAATGGCGGGCGCGAAGCGACCCGTGCGGCAAACCGTGTTCCACGGAGAGCTCGACATAAACCCCTGCCGCTTCGAGACGCCTGGCGTACTCGACCGAGTCGTCGCGCAAAGGGTCGAGACCGCTCGGCTGCAGAAACGCGGGCGACAGGCCGGAGAGGTCATCGCAATTCAACGGTGACGCAAGATCGTCTGCCGCGCGCCGCTCCTCGCCGAAGTAAAGCAGCGCATAGGCCTTCATATCCGCCGTGGTTAGCAACGGCGCATGGGCGTGTTCGGTATAGGACGGCAACGACCAGTCGCCGCCAAAAGCGCCGTAGATGAGGAATTGCGCCTTGATCGCCGGGCCGCCCCGGTCACGTGCGCGAATCGCAAGTCCTGCAGCCATGTTGGCGCCCGCGCTGTCGCCGCCGATGCCAATGCGTTGGTCATCAATACCGATGGTGTTTGCGTCGTCTGCCAGAGCCGTCAGGGCGTCCCAACAATCATCGTGCGCCGCCGGATACATGTGCTCCGGCGCCAGCCGGTAGTCGACAGCAACTACCGTAACATTGCATTGCTCGGCGATTTCGGCGCAGACCCCGTCATGACTGTCGAGTCCGCCAACCACCCAACCGCCGCCATGAAAATAGATCAGACAGGCGTCGCCGCCCGACAAGGGCCGGTAGATGCGGATCGGGATGGGCCCGTCACGTCCGGCGATTCGACGGTCCTCGACGGCAACACCGGCCGGGCGTTGCCGGTCGAAGGCATGGCACAAGGCATCGTAGCGACGGCGTTGCTCAGCGGCATCGGCTTGCGCACTATTGTCGGGAAAGAAATTCTCGACCTTGTCGACAAAGGCGCGGACATCGGCATCGATATCGTCGTACGTCATGCCGCCCACCGGCCGCGTGGCCGATCGCGCCACATCGCCTGCGCCATCGATTGAGCCTCATCCATGCCGCTGGACCGGCCGACAAGTTTGAGCGCGATTGCCGCCGTGCCGATTACGGCGGCTTCCGGCACGGGCGCATCGATATCGCCGCGCCAAAGCGCCGCGACCCGGTCCGGTTCCAGGGATTCGCCGCGCCAATCGTAACCGGCGCCCGCCTGCATCGCCGGCCAGGTTTCATCGACCGGAGCGCCATCCGTAAGTGCGAATACCTCGCACGGCTTCAGCGGGTTGCGTTGCGCTTCGCCGCCACCGCCCTTGAAGATCGCCGCTGCAGGCAACCCCAACAAGAGCGCCGTTTCCCGATGCAGGCCCCGGTACGGCGGATGCACGACCCCCTGCATTTGGGCCGGTGCGATCAACGGGTTGATCGCCCGGGCATAGGTGTTGACCAGCGTTCTCAGCCCGAGAACAGGCCGCAGGTGGAACAGGCGTTCGACCGTCGGGAGGAAGGCCTCCAACCCGATATAGGCGAAACCCGATGCCTCCATGTCCGCGGCGGCAGCCGCGAGATCCGGGCTCGACCGAACGCCGAGCGCCGCCAGAACGGGACGCGTTGGAGCGTATTCCACGTGATAACCGTCGATCCCGTGCATCAGGACTTTCACGCCGTTCGCTGCCAGCAGCAGGGCGGCAAGCACGAACCATGGCTGTTGGCGGTGCCGGTCGGCGTAAGACGGCCAATCAAGGTCGGGGTTCGGAAGATCATCCGCCGTAAGAAACGCGCGCGCCGCATCGACGAACCCGGCGAGTTCTTCCGGCGTCTCTTCCCGGTAACGCAGCAGCAGCAGAAATGCGCCAAGCTGCATCGGCTCCACGCCGTCTTCGAGGATCATGGTCATCGCCCGTGCCGCATCCTCGCGGCTCAAGCTGTGACCAAGATTCTTGCCCTTGCCCACCGCCCGAAGGATCGGCGCAAACGGATGTTCATCGGTGTCGATGGCGGTCATGGCTGCATCCTAAGATTCTCATAATGAGAATCATGCTTGGCGTCTTTGGCTGTCGTAGTCTACATCAAGGAGAAGATAAACCATTTCGGGCGCACGGCGATGACGGCAACGACATCCGACAAGAAGTCCGTTCTCATCATCGAGGACGATCTGCCGCTCGCGCAGATCTACATCGATTTTCTGCGCCGGGAACCCTATGTGATGCGGCTTGCGCTGACCGGGTCCGAAGGTATCGAACTCGCCGAGGAAGAACCGCCCGACATCATCGTGCTCGACATGCGGTTGCCGGACATGACCGGCCTCGATGTACTTCAACATGCCCGCGACAACGGCTGGAAAGCCGCCATCGTCGTCGTTACGGCCCACGGCACTGTCGATGTCGCAATCTCGGCCATGCAGGCCGGTGCGGTCGATTTTCTGACCAAACCGTTCGACGACGAGCGGCTGATCGTAACGCTCAGGAACTGTCTCGAACGGCACGAACTCAGCCGTATCGTCGAAACCTATCGCGACCGCATCGACCGGCAATCCTATGCCGGTCTCATTGGTTCGTCGCTGCCGATGCAGACGGTCTATCGCATGATCGAGAGCGCGGCGAGCAGCTCCGCGAGCGTCTTTATCACCGGCGAATCGGGCACCGGCAAGGAGCTCTGCGCCGAAGCCCTACACAAGGAAGGTCCGCGTGCCGACGGACCGTTCATCGCCATTAACTGCGGCGCCATTCCGCGCGAACTGATCGAGAGCGAGATTTTCGGCCACGTGAAAGGCGCGTTTACCGGCGCGGTAAACGATCGCGACGGCGCCGCACGCCAGGCCGACGGCGGCACGTTGTTTCTCGACGAAATCTGCGAGATGGAGCTCGATCTTCAGGTCAAGCTGCTGCGTTTTATCCAGACCGGTCAGTTCCGCAAGGTCGGTGCAAACCGAACCGAGACCGTCGACGTGCGCTTCATTTCTGCGACCAACCGCAATCCTCTAGAAGAAGTCGCAGCAGGACGCATGCGCGAGGACCTGTTCTACAGACTACATGTCGTACCCATCAATATGCCGCCGCTTCGCGAGCGCGGCGAGGACATCGAGGTTCTCGCCGCCACAATTCTCGCCGACGCGGCAGAAGCCGAGGACAAGTCGTTTACGGCCATTGCCGACGATGCGCTTGGCCTGATCGGCGGTTACGATTGGCCCGGCAACGTCCGCCAGTTGGAGAACGTCGTGCGGAATGCCGTCGTTCTCGGCGACGGGCCGGCACTGACGGCGGCAATGCTGGAGCCGGCACTCAAGATCGATCAACGAAACAGCGGCGACACGGCACCGGCTCCATCGCCTGCCGCCGCTACGACGCAGCCGGAGATCAAACCGCTCTGGATGGTCGAACGCGAGGCAATCGACGCCGCCATCGCCGCCTGCGACGGCAATGTGACCCGCGCCGCAGCATTCCTGGAGATCAGCCCGGCGACACTATACCGTCGCCTGAAGGACAGGCGGCAGCCCGCACGCTAGGATCAGGCCCTTCGATTCCAACCGCCGCTTCCTTTTCGGAAGAGGCCTGGGCAAACCTGCGTTCCCAAAGCCGCCAGGCGACCCACAGATTGACGAGCACGAACAACGGCACGCCGATCATCGGCGCGATCGACATCGGATAGGTATAGACGGCCCGTGCATCCGGAACAGCATCGAAAACCTGGATCGGTCCGGGCAAGCCGAGTTGCAACAGGACGGGAGCGGAGGGAACGATGATCAGGGTGCCGATCAGGTTCCACCACATGAAGGTGCGCTCCCCCATCTCACCGTGTTTTAACTTTCGCGCAACCCAGATGGCCGAGATACCGAACAACAAATCGGGTATGCCGACCAGCAGTTCGAAATAAACGGGGAACTCCCCGATTGCGGTCTTGTAGGCGGTGCCGAGCGCGGCGAGCCGCAAGGCATGGAACCATGCGAACCAGTGGAGCGGCGTACAATCGACGATCCCGCGGAGACCGTTTCGGACCCCGGCAAATAAGAGAACGGGTGCGAGACATGCCGAAACGGTAACCAGTTGCAACCAGAATCCCGGATAGAGCCGCAGGATATCTTCGCGAAGATAGACGCCCTAGGCGCCCAGCGCGCTTGCGACCACCGCGTAGGCGGCAATCCAGGCAATCAACACAACCGACGCGAGGGTCTCGCTCCGTTTGCGTTCGAGATACCCGTAACGCAGGGCAAGGACGAGGATGAAGCCAAGTTCGATTGTGACGAGGATCGGCGTTGACGAGAACTGCATAACGATCTCCATTCGCGAATGGGTTTTTCGCTCACCAGTGCTCGGCGAACGGTCTGACGATCACGTCGAACGCCCAGGTCGAACGATCCTGATGGGCCAGGTGATAAACCTCGTTGGCAATCGCGGCGGGCTTGGCGTAAAAATCTTCGCGCGGCCACGGCCAATCGGCCGGTGGCCGCAACCAATCCGGTCGCTCGGCTTCCGGCCCCAGCCAGGTGACGTCGATCGCTGCGTCGACGGTCAAATAGGCGACATGAATGCCCTTCGGCCCGAGTTCTCGCGCCAGCGATTCGGCCAGAATTCGTTGCGCTGCCTTCGTTGGCGCGAACAAGGCGTACTTGGGTACGCCGCGATGCGAGGCCGTATTCCCGGTAACGACAATAGCCCCTTTGCCAGCGTCGATCATGGCAGGTGCGAGCGCACGTGCGAGATAGAGCAACGACGTCGTGTTGACCCGGAAGTTGCGCTCAAGGTCACCGGGGTCCGCATCGAGAAACGTTTCGAAGGTATGCGCCACCGCGTTATGGATCAGCACCGTCGGCGCGCCCATAGCAGCACGCACGTCGTCAAGGGTCGTTGTCAGCGCATCGAGATCGCCGATATCGCACGCGAAGGGCCAGACGCCGTCAATCTCACCAACCAATCTTCCGAGGCGCCCGATGTTGCGGGCGATCATTGCTACGCGGTAACCGTCCGCAGCGAAACGACGGACGAGCGCCGCGCCGGTGGCATCGCCGACGCCGGTGACCAGGCAGACAGGCCGCGCAACGGCGCTTTGCTCTTTATCCGTCATTTCTCAGGCCGCTCGCTTCGGACCGAAAGGCGCCCCGTACTTGGGGTCGTCCCGGCCGGCCTTGATCACGCGATGGATCGTCTCGTCGACCTCGTACGTCCGGACCCACTCGAGGTCGCCGGATAACTTCAGGGTATTCGAATGCGGTGAGCGCGCACGGTGCGTGTACTCGACCAGTGCCATGCGGCACGCCTGACCACCGAACCCGTAGGCATAGCCGTCTTCCACATCGGCGACGAACCGTGCCCGGTAGAGCTTCCAGTACTGGCCGTCGTGCTCGTAGATGTCGAAGGTAAGTTCGTGCGTATCGTACTGCCAGTGCCAGATACCGCTCTCGTTGATCTTGACCCAATCGGCCAAGAGACTGCCGTCTTCGAAACTTTCACCAGAAACGCGCCAGGCCAACGTGTTGCGCATGAGTATTCTCCTTTATCCCTACTGCCGGATTAGGCGGCCCGCTTGGCCGCCATTTCGATGAGCGGTGCGTAGCCCTGTTTCGCGAGGATCGCGCCGATGTCCTTGAAGTATGAGTCCTCACCTTCGATGCCGAAGGCGTCGACCAACCGGTTCACATAGTTGAACAGCGCAGTCACGTTGATCGCATCCTCGACGGCCTGCTCCGGCCAGCCGGCCTCCAGTACCGCATCGACATCCGTCTGCCCGATAATCTCGGGACTCATTGTCAATGATTCGGCGAAATCGAGGATTGCCCGCAGTTTGCCGTCAACAGAGGCCGCATCGGCTCCGTCGGCGACGGCATCGGCCGCACGGCGGTCGACCCCAAGCTCAAGCATGGTCGCTTTGTGGATGCCGACGCAGAACGCGCATCCGTTCAAACGAGAAACATGCGCGGCGATCATTTCCCGCTCGGCAATGCTCAGTGCGGAATCTCGTGTCACAACCACCTCGATAAATCGCAGCAGAGGCACGTAAAGATCCGGGTCGCGAAGAAAAACGTCGGCAACGCCCTTGAAGGTCTTGGCGTAACTGAGTGTTGGCATGTCCTATTTCCTTTTCATATCGATTGTTGTGAAATTATCCAAAAAAATTATCGCAGAATCGACAAAGCCGTTTCGAGATATGCGGCAACGTCGTCATCGCTGCACCCCAACCGGACCATCATCCCGATACTGAATGCCGTTGTCGCAAGGTACGCCGCCGTCACCGCCGTTCCGGTTTCGTATGAAATGGCGCCGTTGGCGTGCGCTTCATCCAACCGCGCCTGAAAGGCGGCTTGTAACTGTGCCCGGCTTTTCTGGACGATCGCCGCTGCTTCCGCATCGTAAGGAGCCAATTCGATCGCCGTGTTGCACATCATGCAACCGAGCGCCTTGTCGCCCCTCAACAAGGTCGCGAGACGCGCAAACCCGTCACGGATCCCGTGTATCGGATCCGCGGCTCGTTTCATCGTCGAAACGGCATCCGAGATGATCGTCCGTTGATAGTGACGGAGCGCTTCAAAGAACAGGCCGCGTTTGCTTCCGAACGCGCTGTAGAGACCGTATTGATTGACGCCGGTCGCATCGATCAGATCGCGCATCGAGGTATCGTGATAGCCCTTTGCCCAGAACGTGATCATTGCCCGTTCGAGCGCATCATCCGGATTGAACTCGCGTGGTCGTGACATCGTTATTCTCATTTCATAACATTTGTTATGAAAATAGATCGAGACAACCACGATGTCAACAGGAGAAGAATGAATGGCTTTTCGCGGTCACACCCCCGAACAGGATTCAGGTTTCCTTATTTATTTGGACCTACCGTTCGGGTTCGTCTTACGCCCTCGGTGTTCGCGAAGGAGCCGAACCTGCAAACGACGATGAACGAGATCATCAATGCATTGAACGCAGGGATCGCCGCGTTCAACGACCGGGACTACGTTGCCGCGCGGCGGCACTTTCGACAAGCAATCGAATTGGCCAAGAAGTCAGCGCTCGAACCGGACGTTTACGCCCCATACATGGCCAGCATCCGGGCCGGCGCGATGCTGGCCAACGCCCGGGATCTGGTGGTCGAGATCGATCGGCTGCTCAAACCTGTCATCGGCGACGGCATGGTCCAGTTCTCTCCGGATATCGATCAGGCTGTCCGCCGGAAAACGAACGACATCATATCTGCCGCCAATGACGGACAGACGAACGATTGCCGCGCCGCATTGGAGGATATGATCTCGCGACAGGACGGCATCGGCGCTTTGACACATCATACGCTGGACTGCGTCGAAGCGCTTGCCGAGACCGCATCGCGCATCGGCGACGAATCAATGTCGAGAACCTTCGCGGGCTTTCGTTCAAGACTGGCCTGTCAACGCGACATCCTTGAATCGAACCGGCAGACACTGGGATCGGTCAACAAACAAGCGATCGACTTTCCGGATGTCGTGACGATCGAAACCTTCATGAAATGCAATGCGGCCTGCCATTTCTGCCCGTATCCCGATATGGCGGAGACATCGCCACGGGCGGATTTGCGAATGAGTGAGGAACTGTTCGAAAAAATCATCGGGGATTTGGAAGACATTCCCCCGTATTGGGCATTCGAAATCAATCTGTCGCGCGTCAATGAACCGTTGCTCGATCACCGCCTGTTTTCGTTCATGGAGACCATTCGGGACCGATTGCCGAATGCACGAATATTCATTCCGACGAACGGCACGACGCTGACCGACAAAAACATCGACCGCCTGGCCTCGATATCGACGTTCTACAAGTTGACGGTGTCTCTGAACGCCGACAACAAGGAACAATATGAGGACATCATGCAGTTGCCGTTCGATCGGACGCTGGCCAATATCGACCGGCTACATACCAAGAAAACCGCTGGCGAAATTCCGTTCAACGTGGTGCTGACCGCCGTCATGCCACGCGGCGCCGCTTATGACCACTTCACGGCGTTTTGCAAAGGACGGTATCCCGAATTCCACGTCGACCAGTATACGCCATCGAACTGGTTCGGCGCGACCGACAACGAAACCTATCCGGCGGCTACGATTCCCGTTGGCTGCAAGGACTGGTATCAGGTGCATATTCTTGCGAATGGTCAGGAAGCCCAATGCTGCTTCGACAATGAGGGCAAGTTGGGGCACGCCAACGTTCGCGACATGCATATGCTGGAGATCTATAACAAACCCTGGCAACGGCAGCTTCGTCGTCGCGGACTCACGCGTCATTCGCCAGAAGCGCCAGAGTTCTGCCGGAACTGCGACTACATGTAGATGCGTATCGCGCTATCTCATCCCCCTCTTCGACTTTTCCGGCGCCTCGTCGTTGCAATGGGGCACGACAGATAGCGGTCGCAAGGCGACAACGATATTCGGTTCTTGGCGTCGAACGGCGCGACGGCTTCAGTCGTGCGAGACCAACCGGTCGGGCAGAAGCTTCTTCCAGTCGACGCCATGCCCCTGATAGTCCCACAACAAGTACGGCATACCGATCGTGTGGACCCTTGAGTCGAAGCCGTGAAAGAGTCGTCCGTCCATGTGGGGAGCATACATGGCGTCGATGCTGTTGTCGGCGATGTCGAACGTCGGGAAATCCTCGGCCCGAACGAATAAGCCGTTGCACTGGGTTGCACAGACCAGCTCATAGCCCTTCGACTTGCCGAGTTCGATCAGCGCGCGGAGCGAACAACCGGCGTTCTGTGCCGCCCCGCGATCCTGAATGAACATGACGTCATTCGGGATGCTCGGATTGAACTCGATGACGACCAGGCGCGGCCAAAAATCCGTCATGGAATTCCAGATGTGCCAATCATTGCCGTCGATATCGATAACGATCAAATCGAGATCGCGGGGCGCGCCGGTCCGACCCAGAAGATGGTCAATTGTGTTCGCTTCCGTATCGAACCCCACCATCTCGTTAATCAAATGGGCACGTTCGTTGTCTGCATAGGTCGCCTTTAGATCCTCGAACCGGGCAACATCGCCTTCGATCAGAATGCCCTTCCATCCGTCTTCCGAAACGCGGCGGTAGGTGTTGGACAGAAACTTCCCGTCCCAGGCGCCGAACTCGACACACCATTCGTTACGCGCGCCCATAATCTCGAAGATCTTGTCGATGATACCATCCTCGCCGAACTGGGAATGATCGTTCCGATAGGACGCCATCAGATAACAGCTCTCCGGATCGACCCGCGCGGCATCGATTTGCAGGGCGACAGGTTGATCAAGGAATGCGGCAATGTCGACGGCCGCTTCGTACACGATCTCCTTCGGCCAGAAGGGGCCGGGAATCTGGTTGAGCAGGCTGGCTACATCACGATCCGTCGCCGCAAATCCGTTTTCAAAGTATGTCGACCAGATGTCCCGAATGGCGGTGCGCAGCGAGGCGAGCTTCTCCCGATCCAGCCAGCGCGACCGGCGGTTCACGGCGTATTCGTTAAGCTGAACGACGAGCCGGTTTGCGGCTTCGCGCATTGCCTGGTCGTTTGCGGTGTCGCGATTGTCCATCCGCCGCACCCTTCGCGATATCCATCGGCTCGGCAGAAGCCTTGCCTCTCGTCGTCACCGTACCCCGGCGATCATGAAGGAAACACAAACGACCGACCGGAGTCATCGATGGTGCAGGATGGGGACCCGCATAGAAGAAGAGGCCGCCCACGGCGGCCTCTTCATCAGATACGTTTCTCTTCGGTTATGGCATCAGCAATCAAGCGTATGATCCCGCTCCCACTGAGTCAGGTGGCTCATGTAGCTGTTCCACTCTTCCGACTTGAGCTTCACATAGGCGTCGATCAACTCGGAGCCCATGGCCTCGCGGACAAACTTCGACTTGTCGGTCAGACGAATGGCGTCGAGCAGGTTGAGCGGCAGCTTCTTGGCGCCTCGTACCTTGTGGCCTTCGGCATACATGTCGAGATCGATCCGTTTGCCCGGGTCGACCTTGTCCTTCACGCCCTTGAGGCCGCACGCCAGAAGCGCCGCGGGCGCGAGGTACGGGTTCATGGAACCGTCGGCGAGGCGAAACTCGATGCGGTTGGCTTCGGGGATACGCACCATATGAGTTCGGTTGTTGCCGCCGTAGGTCACCGTGTTCGGCGACCATGTCGCGCCGGACATGGTGCGCGGGGCATTGATACGCTTGTAGCTGTTGACGTTCGGGTTGAACATCGAGCACAGCGCCTCGGCATTCTGAATGACACCGCCGAGGAAATTGTAGGCGACCTTCGAGAGGCCGAGCTCACCTTTCGGATCCTGGAACTTGTTGACCTTGCCGGCCTTGTCCCAGAGCGACGCGTTGATGTGGCAACCGTTGCCGGTCAGGTTCATGAACGGCTTCGGCATGAACGTTGCGCGCAGGCCGTGATTTTCGGCGATCTGCTTGACCATGTACTTGAAGAACACATGCCGGTCGCAGGTCTTCAATACATCATCGTACTCGAAGTTCATCTCGAACTGGCCGTTGGCGTCCTCGTGATCGTTCTGGTACGAGCCCAGCCCGATCTCGATCATCGAGTCGCAAATTTCGGAAATCACATCGTACTGACGCATCAGGGCGCTTTGGTCGTAGCAAGGCTTCTCCTGAATGTCGCGCGGATCGGCAAGCGCCGTGCCGTCCTCGTTGATCAGATGGAACTCGCACTCGACACCGGTCTTGAACGAGTAGCCCATCTTCTTGGCTTTCTCGATCTGACGCTTGAGTGCCACGCGCGGCGCCTGTTCGACGATCTGGCCATCCATATAGAGATCGCCCGCGAGCCAGCCCACTTCCTTTCGCCAGGGCAGGATGATCAGGCTGTCGGGATCGGGCAACGCGAACATATCCGGATGCGCCGGGGTCATGTCGAGCCATGCAGCGAAACCGGCGAAACCGGCGCCGTCTTTCTGCATGTCCTTGATGGCGCGCGCCGGGACCAACTTGGCACGCAGCACGCCGAAAAGATCGACGAATGAAATCAGAAAATATTTGAGCTTCTTGTCCTTGGCGACTTTCGCCAGATCGACAGCCATGATGAAACCTCCTCCTCGTTTGTTCAGGCTTTGCGCCGGCCCCCCCGATCTCGGCCGGCTCGCCGGAACCGCCGCGCTGGCGACGTGCCCGGCGGAATTATAGTCGTCAGGTACCGGGAATCCAGTTGGTTCCGGCAATCGGCACGCCGGCCATCGCCGCTGCCTCGACGGTCAGCGCAACCAGGTCTTCGGGCTCGAGATTGTGCAGGTGGCTCTTGCCGCACGCACGCGCGACGGTCTGCGCCTCTAACGTCATCACCTTGAGGTAATTCGAAAGCCGGCGGCCTGCCGCAACCGGATCGAGCCGCTCGGCGAGATCCGGATTCTGCGTCGTAATACCGGCGGGGTCCTGCCCGAGGTGCCAGTCGTCATAGGCGCCTGCGGTGGTGCCGAGTTCACGATACTCGTCCTCCAGCGATGGGTCGTTGTCGCCGAGCGCGATCAGCGCCGCCGTGCCGATGGCGACGGCATCCGCGCCAAGCGCCATGGCCTTCGCGACGTCGGCGCCGTTCCGGATACCGCCGGAGACGATGAGCTGAACCTTTCGGTGCATGTTCGCGTCCATCAGCGCCTGCACGGCGGGACGGATGCAGGCGATGGTCGGCAGGCCGACATGCTCGATGAAGACTTCCTGGGTCGCGGCGGTGCCGCCCTGCATACCGTCGAGAACCACAACGTCGGCGCCGGCTTTCACTGCCAGCATGGTATCGAAGTAGGGGCGCGTGCCACCGACCTTTACATAGATCGGTTTTTCCCAACTCGTGATTTCGCGGAGTTCGAGAATCTTGATTTCGAGGTCGTCCGGCCCCATCCAGTCGGGATGCCGGCAAGCAGACCGCTGATCGACCCCCTTGGGCAGGGTCCGCATCTCGGCAACCCGGTCCGATATCTTCTGACCGAGCAGCATGCCGCCACCGCCCGGTTTCGCACCCTGGCCGACGACCACCTCGATTGCATCCGCCTTGCGCAGATCGTCCGGATTCATGCCGTACCGCGACGGGAGATACTGGTAGACGAGGGTCTTGGACTGGCCCCGTTCTTCCGGCGTCATGCCGCCGTCGCCGGTTGTCGTCGACGTGCCCGCAGTCGAGGCGCCGCGCCCCAAGGCCTCCTTTGCCTGCGCAGACAGCGAGCCGAAGCTCATACCGGCAATGGTCACGGGTATCTTGAGCTCAATCGGTTTCTTCGCGAAGCGGGACCCGAGAATGACGCTTGTATCGCACTTCTCGCGGTAGCCCTCGAGCGGATAGCGGGAGATCGACGCGCCGAGAAACAGAAGATCGTCGAAATGCGGCAGTCGGCGTTTTGAGCCGGCCCCCCGGATATCGTAAATACCGGTCGCGGCGGCCCGGCGAATCTCTGAAATGGTATACTGATCGAACGTCGCCGACTGGCGGGGAACGGTATTGGGCGTTTTCGCTGACATGCTATCGATCCTTAGTATTCGCCGGCGTTGTCGACATCGAAGTTGTAGAGCTTGCGCGCCGAACCGTAGCGTCTGAACGTGGCCGGATCGGCATCGATACCGGCGCGTTCGAGGAGCCCCTTCAGGGCGGCCACGTGGTCTTCGGTCATGTCTTTCTCGATGCAATCGGCGCCCAGGCTTTCCACCTTGCCGCCGACATAGATGATGGTTTCGTAGATGGAGTCGCCGAGATAACCGCCGGCGTCGCCGCAAACCACGAGATGGCCGGCCTGCGCCATAAACGCGCTCATATGACCGACCGATCCGCCGACCACGATATCGACGCCCTTCATGGAGATACCGCACCGCGAACTGGCGTCGCCCTCAATGACGATTAACCCGCCATGGCCGGTCGCACCGGCGGCGGCCGAAGCGTTGCCCTTGACCCGCACGGTGCCGGACATGATGTTTTCCGCCAGCCCCTGCCCCGCGTTGCCGTTGACGGTCACGTTGGCGTTCTTGTTCATGCCGGCGCAGTAGTATCCGGTGTGGCCGTCGATCTCGACGTCGATTCCGTTCATCAGGCCGGCGGCGACAGCGTGATGGCCGGATGGCCGGGTAATCTTGAACGATCCGGACTCCGCCTGCTGCAACGTCTCGTTGATTGTGCGCAGATTGTCCGCCGATTTCAGCTCCAGAGTCTGCACGGTCATGCCTGCCCCCACGTGTACATCGTTGCCGGTGCGGGCTCCCAGATGTGTGCCGCTTCCGCGCCCGGCAAGGTCGCGATCGGGCCGTACTCCGACGCCATCGCCACCCAATCGTCGGTCTCGGCAAGAACAGCCGGTTTTGCCGCGATCGGGTCGCGCATGACGGCAAAGCCGTTTCGCGTTCCGATGGCGAACGTATAAAATCCGTCGAGGTCCTTCAGGCCGGCCTCAAGCGCTTCGCGCAGGCTCGCACCCTCACGCAGACGGTGGGTGAAGTACCCGGCCGCCACCTCGGTATCGTTGTCCGTCTGGAACTCGATACCCCCGTGACGGCGCAACCATTGCCGCATTCGATTGTGATTGGACATCGATCCGTTGTGGACGAGACACAGATCCTCGCCGGTTGAGAACGGATGCGAATGCTCGGTCGTGACCGCGCTCTCGGTTGCCATGCGGGTGTGTCCCAGAGCGTGCGTACCTTCCAGGTCGGCGATGCGAAAGCGCGCCGCGACATCCTTCGGCAAACCCATGTCCTTGTAGATCTCAATCGTGTTCCCGAGGCTCATGACCCGAACATTCGGGTGGTTCTCCGCGAGCCACGCCTGAACGTCATCGGGGTTGGCATCGGTCACGATCAGACAATGATTGTGACGGACCGTTTCCGATGCCTTGGCTTGAAAACCATCGGCTATACCCTTGGCGACGCCAGTCCAGTCGTAATCCAGATCGGCATGAAACAGGGTGATTTTCTCGAAGCCTTCCGGCGCCGAATCCCGATAGAACGCGACACCGGCGCTATCGGGCCCACGGCCCGTCATTTCGATCAGCATCGGTTCGAGGAGACGCCCCAGATCGCCATGAAGTTCAGGGTTTTTGACGTAAAGACCGACGATTCCGCACATGGATCAATCTCGCTAAAAGTTTAATTTAAGGAAACATATTTTATTTTTGTTAAAAAATCAAATAAATTCCCAACCCGAGCGCGGTGAAAAATTTTTGTGTTACTTTATTGATATACATAAGAAAAAAGGCGGCTCCGGCCGCCTTTTTTCGATTCGCGAACGTGTGCGTGTTTTTGGCCGCCGAGGCTTACTCGGCGGCGATCTGCGGCCGATTCGTACCAACCAGCGGAATACCGGTTTCACGCGCCGTGGTCAGGGTAATTGCGCGAATGTCCTCTGGCTCGAGATTGTCGAGAACAGTCTTGCCGGTGCATCGCGCCATCATCGATGCCTCACCCGTCGAGGCACTGACGATATTGGCGATCCCGTCGGCAATTTCCTCAGAGGAGCGGTCCGAGGTGAATGCGACTGCATGATCCTCGGTAATGTACCCGCCGGCGGCGAGCGCCGCCTGAACGCCGTAGACGGTCGCCCGGCATCCGAGGCCGATCATCTTCGCAGCATCCGTTCCCGACCGCGCGCCGCCGAACCAGATCAGGTCGAGCCACTCTTCCTTGTTCATGCGCCGGAGTGTCGCCACGGCGTCGCGGACAAGGGCGAAATTGGGCGTGTGCGAGACTTCCGGCCACGGCGTGGTGCCGAGTTCGCCCGTCCCGTCGAGAAGACAGATATCGAGCTCGCTGCCGAGGGCGTAGGTGAAGGCCTCTTCGAGGATTGCCGACGAACCGATGGCGAGGCCGACCAGTTGATCGTCGCCACCCGGCCGGTCGAGCGGTATGGGACGGAAGGTATCGCCGAGACGATGGATCAGCGCGGCGGCTTCGGGGCTCGGGGCATCGCCCTCGTCCAGCAGTTGGAACCAGACAACGCCGTCGCCCGGATTCTTGCGCCCGACATACGGCGCATTCGCGCGCTTGAGCCCCTGCCCGGCCGCGGCCAGGACTTCATCTGGCGCATCGTCGAAACCTGCCACGAGGAACGGCTGTTCGAGTTTCAGCTTGTCGGCAAGGTCAATGGTTACGCGACAGGCCTCGCGGTAGGGATCGATAACCAGGCGCGACAGGTTCGCCGGCAAAAACACCAGATCGTCGAACGTCGCCTCCCGATCTTCGGGGAACGGATCCTCACGAGGGCTGAGACGGCGCTGCAGCATGGCCTGATGTTTTGCGACATCGACCGGATTGGTCCGCGCCATGGAGAAGATATCCTCGCGATGGCGGACCGAATAGTCGGTCGAACCGGTCTCGGCGTCGCAGCGGTAGCATCGTGCGGCTTCCGCTTTTGCGGTCTCGTCATCGTAGGTCGACTCGATTTCGGGAAACTCGACGGGATTGTCGCCAACACCGAAAAAATCGGGCTCCTGCTGTGGGAAGCGCTCCCACATGATGTCCTGCGCGACCGGTACCTGACGGGTACGGTAGGGCGTGCGGTAGGGCATCGGCTCGTCGACGCCGTCGAGGAACTTGCGCACATAGTAGGCCGCGCGCTGACCGTGGTGCATCGCCATGACGATGGTCGAACCGCCGAACGCACCATCGCCGGCGGCGAAGACCTTGGGGTCTTCGGTTCGCATGGACGCCCATTCCGTGTTGACGCGGTCTTTACCCATCAGGCCGAAACCGCCGAGATGCTCGCTCTCCGCCTGCTGGCCAACGGCGGCGATCACCATGCCGCAGTCGATCTCGTGTTCGGTATTCGGCACAACCACCGGGCGGCGGCGGCCGTCGGCATCGGGCTCGCCCTGGGTCGTTTGCACGCAGGCGAGTGCGATGTGATTGCCCTTATCGACGATACCCGTTTGCTGGGTGTTGTAGACGAACTCGATGCCTTCTTTGACGGCGCCCTCAAGCTCGATCCTGCGCGCCGGAATTTCGTCCGGTCCGCGCCGGTAGACGACCTTGACGGTTTTGCAGCCGGGCAGCCGCAGCGCGGCGCGACAGGCATCCATGGCGACGTCGCCACCGCCGATCACGACAACCGTTTCCGGCATCTGTGGCCGCGCGCCGCCGTTGACGTCGCGCAGGAACGAAACGCCGTCGACGACCTGAGGATGATCCTCGCCATCGATGCCCATCTTCTTGCCCCACCACGAACCGATGGTCAGCAGCACGGCGTCGTGCTTCTGCTTCAGTTCATCGAGACTGACAGCACCGTCACCTTCGCCGAGCGGCGTGTTCAGGTGAACCTCAAGGCCCGGGCAACGGGTCTTGAGACGATCGATGTCTTCCTGAATGACATGGGCTGGCAACCGAAATGCCGGAATTCCCCAAATCATCATGCCACCCAGCCGATCCGACATTTCGTATATGTGGACCTTGAACCCGGCGACGGAAAGCTGATGCGCCGCGGCCAGCCCGGCCGGACCGCCGCCGACCACGGCGACGCTTTCATCGCGACTCACGGGGATGGACGGCGGATCGAGCCGGTTGCCGACCTTGTCCATCACGTAGCGCTTCAGGTTACGGATCATGATCGGACCGTCGCCCTGGGCGCGGCGGCAAGCGGGCTCGCACGGCGCGTCGCAAACCCGGCCGCAAATCGACGAAAACGGATTGGTCGCCGTAATCGCCTCGAAGGCCTCAGCCCACTTTTCTTCCCAGATGTAGCCGATGTAGCTCGGCGCGTCGGTGCCGATCGGACAGGCTACCTGGCACGGTGCCGGCACATAGTGTTTGTCGGCGGTGTGGTCCTCGTAATCCGGCGGCGCATCCGGCACGGCGATGCGCGAAATCTCGTAGACGCCCTGGGTGTCGATAAGGTGATCGGTCATGGCTCAGCCCGCCTTCTGCATCTTCATGGAGTCCGGCATCGGATTCCGGAAATCGGGCTCATAGGGCAGGCCCGTGATCGCCGCCGCCTCCGGGGTCAGCGCAACAAGATCGTCGCGGCTGAACGACTTGGTATCCGAGTAGCCCATGGCATGAGCGAGCGCGGCGACTTGCCAGCGCACGCTCTCGAAGAAGCGGTGGATGTTCTGCGCCTCGACCGTCGGCTTGTAGCGTTTCTCATGCTCGGGATCCTGGGTCGCGATACCCGTCACGCATTGACCGACATGGCATTGCATACAGGCGATGCAGCCGCCGGCGATGATCGCCGATGTCCCGAACGCCGCAGCATCCGCTCCGAGGCACATGGCCTTCACGGCGTCGATTCCGTCCCGCAAACCGCCCATCAGGATGATCTCGATATCCTGACGCCGGCCGATATCGGCCAGTGCTTCCTCGGCCTCGATGATCGCCGCCAGGGTCGGAATGCCGACGTATTCCAGCACTTCCGCGCTGCCCGCGCCGGTCGAGCCCTGCATGCCGTCCAGTTCGACGAAATCGAACCCGTCCTTGACCGCAATCTTGATGTCATCGCGGACGCGGCCTGCGCCGAGTTTCACCGACACCGGCAGCTTGTAACCGGTCGCCTCGCGGAACTCCTCGATCTTGATAACGAGGTCGTCGGCGCCAAGCACGTCCGGGTGCCGCGACGGCGAGCGTAGATCGATACCGGCCGGAATGCCGCGGATTGCCGCGAGTTCCGGCGTCACCTTCTTGGCCATCAACTGGCCGCCAAGGCCCGGCTTGGCGCCCTGCGAGATATAGATCTCAAGGCCGTCGGCGCGGCGCATGTCATGAATGTTCCAGCCGAGGCGGCCGCCAAGACACTGGAAGATCAACTGCTTCGCGGCGTCGCGCTGGGCGTCGCTCATACCGCCCTCGCCGGTATTTTCGGCGATGCCGGACAAACCGGACGCGATGCCGATCGCCTGCTTGGTCGAGCGCGACAGGGCGCCATAGCTCATCGGCGCGACCATAATCGGCATGGTCAGTTTGAGCGGGTTCGCACCGTTCAGGCCGCCAATCTCGGTATACATGTCGACCTTGGAGATTGGATCCGGCTCCTGGCCGATCTTGGAGAGGTCCTTGCGGAAGGCTAGGTCGCTCATATGCGGCAACGTTCGCGCGCCGCCGTAGCCGCGAATACGATAGCGACCGATTTGCGATTTGATGTGGATGTCTTCCTGAACCTTGTGATTCCAGTAGTCCGACTTGCCTGAAAACGAGAAGAACGGGATCGGCCGCATCTGCGGTTCGGACTTGCCGTAGCGCAGCTTCTTGCCGGCGTTAACGATCTTCTGGAAACTTTTCGGCGCCTTGATCTCGTACTTGTCGAGAAACGCCAGAATGTCGTCGCGCTCATCCGACGGAAGATCGGTCAGCTCGGCATCGGATCCGAGATCCTGAACCTTACCGGCGACGTAAATGGTGCCGCCGGTCATGTCTTCGCCGACCCTGTCGCCGGAGTCGCCAAGAATGACGATACGGCCGCCATACATCATATAACCGGCCATGAAATTGGCGTTACCGCCGCACAGCAGCGTCCCTTCCTTCATCACCTGTCCGGCGCGGGATCCGATGTTGCCGTGCACCACCACCTCGGCGCCACGGATGGCGACGCCCGCAATGGCGCCCGCGTTGCCGCGCACGACGACGGAGCCCTGCAGCATGTTGTCTGCAAGCCCCCAACCGACGTTGTTTTCGACCTCGAAACGCGGTCCGTCGGTCAGGCCCGCACAGAAATATCCGGCAGACCCATGAACGCGAACATTGACGGGCGACACCAGACCGACACCGATGTGATGCCGGGCATCCGGGTTGAGAACGTCGATATCCTCGCCGGCTTCACCGAGTTCGCGAATTTTCTCATTCGCCTCGGTGACCGAAATGTTAGCGAGATCTATCTGTGCCATGTCTGAAACGTCCCCGGCGGTGGCTCCATGGTGTTCAGCGCATGACCAGGGAACAGCTTGTTGAGCGAAACCTCCTCGGAGGCAATGGCGATGATGTCGTCGTCCTCGAACTTGACCATCGGCTTCACGGCGAGGCGATCCTTGGCGTAACCGATCTCGTCCTTGGTCGAGACCAGGAACGAGAACGTGCCGTCGAGATCGTCGATCGAGTCGCGAAGCGCATCGTTCAGGCTGGCGCCGTGCTTCAGCTTGTCGGCGAGATAAACCGCGATCAGTTCCGAATCGTTATCGGTGTGAAACTCGTAGCCGCGACGCTCGAGCCGGCGGCGCATTTTCCAGTAGTTGGTGATCTGGCCGTTATGCACGATGGCCACGTCGGCGAATCCGGTCGCCCAGAACGGGTGTGCGGCCTCGGGCTTTACGTCGGACTCGGTCGCGAGACGCACATGGCCGATCCCGTGACTGCCATTGAACGAGTGAACGTCGTAGTCCTTGTCGACATCGTGTGCACCGCCGATGTCCTTGATGATGTCGAGGCTGGCGCCGATCGACGTCAATTTGGCGACATGCTCCATGTCATACGAGAACTGCTGTACGTCGCCGTCGAATTTGACGACGAAGACGTGGGTCGTCCCGACGGCTTCTTCCTCGACGATCTCGGCGGAATGCTCTGCAAGCTTGGCCTTGATCTTGTCGACCGTCTCCACCGCCTCGTTTCCGTCACCGACGAAAAAGCGAAGCCGCAACTGGCCTTCGTTCGCCTCGCGATAGAGCGCGAAGCCCGTCGAATCCGGCCCGCGATGTTGGCACCCATCGAGCATGTTGATGAGCGCCTGACCCGCCGTCAGATTCCGGTGATCACCCTTGAACAGGATGCCGGCAATGCCACACATGGAAAGTTCCTCCCTGAAACGCGTCGCTTCACTATACCGGGAAATCCAGCCGTGAGTCGCTTGACTGCAAAATAGCGGAGCTGGAAACCGGAATCAATATAGGTAAACAATGTTTCCCTAAATGAAACGTGTTGATTCCAGTCTTAATTCTCGGTTCACCCCGATTTTTTTTCGGTTCGCAAGTATGAGATCACGCACACCATGCGGATCGGAAGCGTAATCAGTTCGTCCGGTCCGTGCGGCGCATCGGCGTCGAAGAACAGGGAGTCGCCCGGCTTCAACAGATAGGTCTTGTCGGCGTGGCGATACCGGACTTCACCCTCCAGCAGATAGATGAACTCGATCCCGTCGTGCTGGAATAGAGGAAAGACATCGGATTCCTCACTGAGCGTGATCAGATAGGGCTCGCTTGCCACATCCTTACCCGCAATATGCCCCAACAATTCGTACTGGTGTCCGGCGCGCGTTCCCCTGCGGTCTATCTTGAGGCCTTGTCCCGCCGGCACATAGGTCGCCTCCCGTCGCTCCTCGAAGCGGCGAAACAACGCTGTTACAGGCACCTGGAGCGCGGCGGACAACGATTGGAGCGTGGTCAAAGACGGTGAGGTTGCACCGTTTTCGATCTTCGACAGCATGCCGGTGGAAAGTCCCGCCGATTTTGCCAGCTCGGCAACGGTCATGTTCTGCTGGCGGCGGAACTCCCGTACCTGGTGGCCGATTGCCGCTTCAAGCCGGTTCGCAATCGGATCCGGGGTATGCGGATCCTGAAATGCCGTGTCTTCGGGGTCCTGCTTGCGATCCATGTCGACAATCGCCCAGTTATCTCGGAGGGCCTAGAGCTTATGTTGCCGGCGCGGCGCCAGCAACTGTCCGCAACAACTCCATGACAAAAGACGCGTCAGTCGGCCGCACCGAGCAGGTCGCCCCGGGCATGTTCAAGGTGGCCTGAAATCACCGTCAACGCCTTGTCCATATTGCGGCTGCGAATCGCCTCGTAAAGCGCACGGTGTTCCCGGTTGTACTGATGGATCCGGGCCGGTGTCAGAACCTTGCCGCGAACATCGTACCAGAGCGCATTGCCGCGAACCTCGTTTACCTGGCGATAGAGCCAGACCATCATCGAATTTCGCGTGCACTCAGCGAGACACTGGTGAAACGACTCGTCGGCGCGTGAAAAGCGTTTTGCATCGTCGACAATGCTCTCAAGCCGGAGTAACGCGGTTTCAAGCCGGTCGAGATCCCTGTTCCCCGCATTCTGCACGGCAAGACGAACCATTTGCGGCTCAATGCCGAAGCGTACATCGATCAACTCAAGCGGGCTGGTTTCCTCGGCCGCATCGTCGCGGTCGGTCTCGTTGCGATACGTCACATAGGTGCCGCTGCCGATCCGCCGCGTCACCATCTGCGCTTCCTCAAGCTGGCGAAGCGCCTCTCGAACCGTGTTGCGTGATGTGCTGAAGGTTTCAGCCAAAGTTCGTTCGGGCGGCAGCTTCTCGCCATGCAGATAGTCGCCGAGCAAGATCGCCTGACGCAACTCGACGGCAATGTTCGCCGAACCGCCCACGGTTCCGGGACGGATGGAGCTGACTTGCCGACGGCCAATGGTCAATGCAGGCTGCATTTCAGTTCCGATTTGGACTATACCAATATTGATCCAATGCTAATCCAATAAAAAATCATTTGCAACCTCTATTTTTCCAGTGCAGTATCAATGATGGCAGGAACCGGGGAAATTGTCGCCACGCGCAACATGCATCAGGGCTCCCTGCCCAACAAAACAAATTAGGATATTTGGTCCAAAATTGGTTGTAACATTTCCGACCCGGCCCAACACCGGAACTCGGCACTCAGGGAGACCACGAGAATGGCGAAAGCAGCTAAAAAGAAAACCTCCGCAGCGAAGCGCGCTCCGGCACGCAAACGTAAAAACGTCGCGGGGATGGAAGTCACCAAGTACGTCAATGCGACGGGCAGGGCCAAGCTGGTCAAGGATGTCCGCGCGAAAATCAAAGAACTTGGCATCACTTACATCTATTTCCAGTTCGTTTCCGTTACTGGCCGCATCGTCGGCAAGGGCATCCCGGCTGATCACTGGGAAAGCGTCGCCGAAAAGGGCTTCCAGCTCGTTTACGGCTCGACCGCCAACCTGTTCATCGACCGCCACGGCGATTACATCGGCTACGGTCCCGAAGCATCGGAACTGGTCGGGATCCCCGACCCCGAGACATTCGTGCAGCTCCCGTGGGACAAGCGCGTTGCACGCGTCTTCTGCACCCTGTTCCGGAACCGCGAGGAACCGGAAGACGCGGGTAGCTTCCTGACCGCTGACTGTCGCGGCAACCTGCGCCGCATCCAGCAGGACTTCGAAAAGAAGCACAAGATGCACATGCGCGCCGGCACCGAGCCGGAGATGATGTGGCTCAACAAGGGCGCAGACGGCCTGCCCGATGGCGGCTTTTCCAAGCCCAACTGCTACCACATCGATCAGTTCGAAAAACTGCGTCCCGCGTTCATGCGCGTCATCGAATACAGCCAGGCCATGGGCCTCGACATGATCCAGGGCGACCACGAAGACGCGCCGGGACAGCTCGAGCTGAACTGGATGTTCGACGACGTGCTGCGCAACGCCGACCGTCTGACGACCTATCGTCAGATCTGTGCCCAGGTCGCGCGCGAGTTCGACCTCATCGCATGCTTCATGTCGAAGCCGTTCATGGGCGTCTCGGCGTCGGGCTGTCACCACAACGTCTCGCTGTGGTCGGGCGGCAAGGACGAAACCGTCAACACGGCGCACACCAAATCTCTGCCGGGTCACAACGGCGTGTTCGCTTACCGCCAGGGCGGCAAGAACCATTTCATGCCGGATCCCAAGATCGACGACTTCAAGCCGGGTCCCGTCGGCCTCAAGAGCATCGGCGGCGTGATGGCGCATCTCAACGCGCTGACGTCGATCGGTTCGTCGACGGTGAACTCCTATCGCCGTCTCTGGGATACGGGTTTCTGGGCGCCGGTCTTCGCCGACTGGGGGTATCAGAACCGGACCTGCGCGCTGCGCGTTTCGGCCCCGGGCCGTTTCGAGTACCGCTCGGTCGACTCGATGGTCAATCCGTACCTTATGGGCGCCGGTCTCTATAAGGCGTTCGAAGATGGCATCAATCGCAATCTCGATCCCGGCGAAGCCGAGGAGCGCAACATCTACGAGGCGATGGAAGCCGGCAAGCAGGTCAAGAAGCTGCCGATGTCGCTTGGCGAAGCGCTCGCTCATCTCGACAAGGACGATGTCATCAAGTCGGCCATGCCGGGTGACATGTACAAGGTCTACAAACACTACAAGGGCGACGAGTGGGAGAAGTTCAACGCCACCGTCACCGATTGGGACCTCAACACCTATTGGGATTGCCTGCCGTAAGGGCACCCGAACGAACCGTCCGGGACCGGCCAAGAAGACGAATACGGTCGGTCCCGGGCATCCATCAACACGACGTCAACGGAGAGTAATGCCATGTGCGGTATTGCCGGACTGATCCATCGGGGGAAATCCTCGGACATCGGATCCGAGATGACATCGATGCTTCAATCGCTGAAGCACCGGGGTCCGGATTCGACGGGTTTCGCCATCTATGGCGAGCGTGGCGCGGACAATGAATTTGTCATGCGTTTCAAGGTCGCCGAGCAGGAAGAAATGTCTTCCGGTTTCCACATTCACCAGGCGGTCAAGGACCGCCGGGCGCAGGTCGATCAGAGACTTGCCGATCGTGGCGCCAAGGTTACGTCGCAGGACGAAGCGACCGAGTACGCCTTCCGGTACCGGTTCACGTTCGACGGCTCGGCCAAGGAACTGGCCGACACTGTGACCTTCCTGGAAGACATCGAGGGCGCTGAAATTCTCTCGCTCGGCAACGGTCTCGAACTGATCAAGGACCTCGGTGACGCCACCGTGGTGTCCGATCAGTACAGCCTCAGGGGCTTTCAGGGTACGCACGCCATCGGCCATACCCGCATGGCGACGGAATCGGACGTCGACATCCGTTCGGCGCACCCCTACTGGGCGTTCCCCTACAACGACATCTCTGTCGTGCACAACGGCCAGATCACGAACTACTGGATCATGCGCCGCCAGATGGAGCGCAAGGGCCACCGGTTCATGTCGCATTGCGACTCCGAACTGCTCGCGGTCTACACGGCCGACAAGCTGAACAACGGATACGCCCTCGAGGACTCGCTGCGCCAGTCGATCGAGGAAATCGACGGCGTGTTCACCTATATCGTCGCCACCAAGGACAGCCTCGGCATGGCCAAGGACACCATGGCCGCCAAGCCGCTGGTTCTGTTCGAAAGCGACGACCTGGTCGCGCTGGCCTCGGAAGAGGTCTCTATCCGCGCGGTTCTGCCCCAGGAAATCGACACTTACGATCCCTACGATGAGGAGGTCCGGGTATGGCAAGCGTAAGCGACAATACGACGGAACGGTCCCATGACATGGGGCTGCACACGGAGCAGCTCGCGGGCCGCACCCAGCAGACGTTCTTCCGCCCCGAGGAAGACGAGAACCACACCTACCCGTGGGCCTACGATGTCGACTTCAACAAGCGCGGCGAGGTGGATTGCGCCGATCTGGACACCACCGAGCTGAACATCAAGATCCGCGAGATGATGGCCGAGGGTTACGGCACCATCGTGGTCAAGAATCCGGGTGCCAAGCACTCGCTGGGCGTCGGCATCCTGAACAAGCTGAACCTGATCTTCGAGGGCAGCCTGGGCTACTTCGGCGTCGGCCTGATCGACGGTCCCAACGTCCGCGTTCAGGGCCGCGTCGGCTGGTCCTGCGGCGAGAACATGATGGCCGGAACGGTCGTCGTCGAAAAGAACGCCGGTTCGACGTTCGGCGCGGCGATCCGTGGCGGCGATCTGGTTTGCAAGGGTAGCGTCGGGTCCCGCACAGGCATCGACATGAAGGGCGGAACGATCATCGTCGGTGGCGACACCGGTGCGTTCTCGGGTTTCATGATGCAGCGCGGCCGCATGGTCGTGTGCGGCAACGCCGGCAAGAACCTCGGCGACTCCATGTACGACGGCACGATCTTCGTCGGCGGCGAAATCAGGGAACTCGGCGTCGACGCGGTGCCGGGCGAACTGACCGACCTCGACAAGGCGTGGCTGACGCGCAAGCTGACCCAATACGAACTGATGCCGGAAAAGGGCGTGGATCACTTCACCAAGATCGTCGCCGGCAAGCAGCTCTGGAACTACGACAATCTCGAGCCGACCGAGAAGAAGCTCGTTCTTTAGGCCGGCCATTAGGAGGTAATGAAAATGTCGAACGGAGAAACGGCACCGCAGATCGCCCCGGGCACCAAGAAGCCCAAGCGCGATACCAGCAAACTCGGCGAGAGCTTCGTCTTTCCGCCGCACGTCATCGATGACATCCACATCAAGGCCGAACTCGGCCGCTACCGCATGCGCGGCATGTCGCTGTTCAAGAAAATCCCGCACTGGGACGACCTGACGTTCATGCCGGGCACGCTGACCCGCTTCGTGATCGAGGGTTACCGCGAGAAGTGCCTGACCAAGACGGTCATCGGTCCCCGGGCCAAGCGTCCGCTGGAACTCGACATCCCGGTTTACGTCACCGGCATGAGCTTCGGCGCGCTAAGCTACGAAGCCAAGACCGCGCTGGCGCGCGGCGCAACCATGGCCGGCACGGCGACGTGCTCGGGCGAAGGCGGCATGATTCCCGACGAACGCCGCTTTTCGTCGAAGTGGTTCTACCAGTGCATTCAGTCGCGTTACGGCTTCAATCCGAACCATCTGCGTCTCGCCGATGCCTGTGAGTTCTTCATCGGTCAGGGCTGCAAGGTCGGCCTCGGCGGCCATCTGATGGGCCAGAAGGTCACCGACCAGGTCGCCGAAATGCGCTCGCTGCCGGCCGGTATCGACCAGCGGTCCCCTGCCCGCCATCCCGACTGGCTGGGACCGGACGATCTGGCGCTCAAGATCAACGAGATCCGCGAAGCCACCGACTGGCAGATTCCGATCCAGCTCAAGCTCGGCGCCGCGCGTGTCTACGATGACGTGCGCATGGCCGTGAAGTGCGATCCGGACTCGATCTACATCGACGGCATGGAAGGCTCGACCGGCGCCGGCCCGCACCTTGCGACCGAGGAAACCGGCGTGCCGGGCATGGCGGCGATCCGTCAGGCGCGCCGCGCGATCGACGACCTCGGCAAGCGGGGCGAAATCAGCCTCGTCTATGCCGGCGGCATCCGCAACGGCGGCGACGTCGCCAAGGCGCTTGCCCTCGGTGCCGACGCGATCGCCATCGGTCATTCGGTGATGATGGCGCTGAACTGCAACAAGGATATCCCCGAGGCCGATTTCGAGAACGAAATGGGCGTCGAGGCCGGCTACTGCTACCACTGCCACACGGGCCGCTGCCCGGTCGGCGTGGCGACGCAGGATCCGGTGTTGCGCAAGCGTCTCGATCCGGATGCGGCAGCCGAGCGGGTCTACAACTTCCTGCACTGTCTGACCATGGAGGCCCAGATGATGGCCCGCGCCTGTGGCAAGACCAACGTCCACAGCCTCGAGCCGGAAGATCTCGCCGCCCTCACCATGGAATCGTCGGCCATGGCCGGCGTTCCCCTCGCCGGCACCGAACACACGGTCGGCGTTGAAGACTATCACCACCTCTAAGGAGAACCGGACAATGGCTGGAACATCCTACAAAGGCTCGGAAATCAAGGACGTCGATCAATTCATCAAGGGCGACGGCCTGGATTCCTCGCGCGAACAGGAAATCGGTCAACACATCGGCTATCGCTACGATGTGAACCTGGTTCCCGACTACAACCGGATCACGCCCTTCCTCTCCAAGTACATGGAGATCATGGGATGGGACGATCTGAATTGGCTCGAAGACGTTCACATGGGCTACGAAGAAGGCAAGCCCGCCGTGTTCGACCGCAACATCAACGGCTGGGTGCAGATCCCGGAATCCGTCGACTTGCCGGACAACCAGCAGGACCGCGACATGATCGCCCGCGAAATGCTGCTGAAGTTCCAGATGTCGCCGCGGCACCCGCTCGTCGAGCTGCGCAAGGCCTACTGCAAATTCTAACCGACGACCCTGACGACAACCAAGCCTCCGGCCCCGGTCTTCGGATCGGGGCCTTTTTTCTGTTCTCGAAGCACAGATGCGCGACCGTAGGATGGCCCGGAGAGGCACGGTCGCGCCACGAGCAGCGCGGGCATTTTCCGGCCGCCGCCTGTGGCGCTCCATTCGGTTCATCCGCAGCAAGAATTGTCTCGCTGGACCGGCGGACACGCCACCGTTCCGAAAGAACAGAACACGCAGCAGTCACCCGGCCTGGGCTTGAGCAGCGTCCCGCAGGCCTTGCAATCGTAGAACCACTGACAAGCGTCCGTCGGCATTCTCTCGAATTCGACATGACCGCAGTCGGGGCATGTGACCGCCGATGTCAGGATGATTTGAGCCGCCAAAATCCGTATCCCATTACGGCCACCGAGATCGCAAGGCCGGGCAGCAGCACGACGTCGAGCCAGCCGACCCAGACCGAGAACCCGAGAGAGCCCAAGATCAAGACCAGGGCCGACGTGACGCAACAGACCCCCATGATTGTCGCGCCAATGGCCCCGGTCTTGATCAGGCTTTTGTTGCGAGCATCGCCGCCCGTCTCGCTACCGGGCATGACGGTCTCGCTGCCGGGCATTACGAAAGCGGCGTGCCGATGCCGGCGGCCCGAAGCGTCTCGGCGTTCGGCGCACCGCCGCGGCAGCAATCTGCCAGCTCGCCGTCGATTACGATGGCCGGAACGGCGCCAATGCCGAGAGAACCGGCCTTGGCGGCCACCTCAGGATCCTTCATGTCCCGGACGGTCAGATTGCAGGACGGGCAAGCCAGCCGCCGAACCCGTTCAATGGCGTCGAGGCATACCGGACAGCCGGCGCTGTAGATGTCGATCTGTCGTTGCTGGGCCATTTTCTGCTCCTTGCTGGACCGGTGCGGTGTATTGAGTTGTACTATTCTGCTTTCTGTAGCGACTACAGGTGCAAGCGAAAAACACACCGTCGGATTTTGGCCATGAACGACATGATGATCGGCGAGCTTTCCCGCCAAACGAACGTCAACATCGAGACCATCCGTTACTACGAACGGATCGGCATACTCCCGGAACCGCGCCGGACGGAATCCGGGCGCAGGGTCTACGATGCCCAGGCCCGGAAGCATCTCTCGTTCGTCCGCAGATGCCGGGAACTCGGTTTCAGCCTCGACGCCATCCGGGACATGCTGCAGATGGTCGCCCGGGGCAGCGTTACCTGCGACCGGGTCCGCGACCTGGCGACGGCTCATCTGCAGGATGTCCGCTCGAAGATCGCCGACCTTCGCCGCATGGAGACGATCCTCGACCGGACCGTCTCGACATGTGGGGGCGGATCCGGCTCGGATTGCCCGATCCTCGACGCCCTTTATCCCGGCAACGCCGACGAGCGTTAGCGCGGAACCGGCTTCGCCACCCCCGTCACACCCGTGGAAGCGGGGGCCCAGCCAATCCGATGATCTGGATTCCCGCTTGCGCGGGAATGACCGGGGCACGCTTTCCGAATAGCCCGGCCTTAGCCCGCCCATAGTCTGCGGAGACGACGCGGTCCGTTCTCGCCATTCAACGCGCTGATTTCAAACGCGGATTCCCGGTTTTGTTTAGTTTCGTTTAGAAATGTAGATACCCCACCGGGCGCTTCGCGTTTTTAATCCGTTTCACCACACACACGACGGTAACGGGCGCAATGGTAATGGCCCCATGTCGATCCTTGGGAGGCTTTGCGCCCCCGACGCGCCCCCACTTGACGTCATGCCCGGACTCGTTCCGGGCATCCACGCCTTTCCGAACGACCGTTTCGTGGATGGCCGGGTCAAGCCCGGCCATAGCGACGAGGAGTAAGACGGCGTAAGCCCCACGTCTTTCATATTCACCATCGCAAAGAGCAATGATGTATATAGGATATTATTCCTTGTCTGTCAAGAAGCACAGCGATGCCAGCTTCTAACCCGAAGCCGTTGAGTTAACGGTCTCGATCACGCTTGTCGTTTTTGCTTCCGGATCGCTCATCACCGGCATCGAATTCCTGTGGTGGCGCTATAGACTGGATAACGGGATTGAAGTCAGCGCCACCACCGCCCCAACTCGCAATTCTTTGGCCTTCGGTAGTGTAGTTTCGTGCCAGTTTGTCGTAATCCGTCCAGCCACTGGCAAAAAGGCTGACAATCATCAATGCGATAATGCCGAAAACTGTGAGCCCCAGCCCCCACAAGAAGCTTTCTTCTTGCTGTTCTGACTCAGTTCTGAAATCGAACCCGATTGGTTTACCGGAAAGCACGTGAGTTATCTCCCGTGCCCCTTTCGACAACCCTCTTTGAGCGTCATTTTGGCGGACGCTCGGAAGAATGTACTCATCGATGATTGTTTTTACATGCGCATCGGTCAGAACGTCCTTAAGGCCGCCGCTCACGCCAATTCCAACCGATTTTTTGCGGGGGATGAATACGAGAACGGCGCCATCAGGCTTGCCCGCCTGACCGAGGCCCCAGTGTTGGACGAGACGGTCGCTGAACGCCTCAATCGACAGATCGCCCGTTGAGAAATGCGTTATCACCGTAATCCGATACGACGTTTCCTCCTCATGGAGCTGTAGCAGATAATGCAAAAAATTATCAGTGTCAGAGGAAATTTGTCCTTCTCGATCAATGACATATCCGCCAAAAGAAGGGAACCCCATTGCGTCCGACCGCAGCGGCGAGGCTGGAAGCACGAGGCAGATAAAGAGCACCAATAAGAGCGATGACCGCATATTCTCCTCGCCTAAAGCGTGAACTGTCCTTCGAGATACACGCTTACATTAATTCGATTTGATACTGTTTGATACTGTTGACCACAATCTGACGTCGGTACTGACAGGTCTGAGTCTCGCCATTACCGCCCCGTCCTGGCGTCAAACTTGGGCGTCTGTATTCGGCCTTGGGCGGTCATCTATTCTGGCATGCAATACATAATGAAAACTGATTGATAACAGTAAAAATATATCGATTTTGGCGATTTACAGATAATGATAGCTTCATTTTAAGCGATACAGGCGATGCAATTGAAGGATATTGGACGATGAGGCACATCCTGGCTTGGAGCCGATGGCTCGTTCGATTCCCCCGCCGGTCAACCAAATCGTCGGAGCCGGTCACCCGCCAGAGCAACATTCATCGGATGATGATGCACGATCTGCAAAGGGTGCACTGAGGTTCTGGCTGGCTTCGGAAATTATCCGGCTCGCAAGGAGAGACGCATGGACCGAGTTACGTTCACGGGATGGATGCTGTTCATCGCATCGGCAGTCTTTTTCGTCGCCACAAGCATCCGGAGCGGCGATATGCTCGGGCTGGCAGGCGGCATCCTGTTCTTTGTCGCCTGTTTCTTCTTTCTTGCGGCACCGCGCCCTGAAAGAGTGAATGAGGGCACCGACAGACGCTAGGGTTCGGACCCTTGACCGAATACCCGCCCCGAGACATGCGCGACGGTGCCCAGCGCCCGCGCATTCTCGCCGGTGACCCGGACGAGATCGTTGTCATGAAAGTCCGGCAGCGCCGTCGGATAGAACGGCCCGCGAGTCTGGCGCGGCATTAACCGGTGAGACGGCAGATCGGTAACGTGCCGCAGGCGGCGCCACGGCATTCGCTCGTCGAGCTGCGCAAGGCCTACCGCAAATTCTAATCGACGGCCCTGGCGACAACCACGCTTCCGGCCCGGGTCTTGGGATCGGGGCTTCGGATCGGAGCTTTTTTCCGAATCCACAATGCGCGGACGCGGATAGTGCGACGAGTTCGACAACGTGTCCTACTTGCCAGAAGATTGTACCCACTCTTCTCGAATAACGCCGAACTGGATCAAATCGACATAGCCATTGTCGCGCCAGATCGCATCACGCCATACACCCTCTTCTTTCATCCCAAGTTTACGATACATGGAAATCGCAACGTCATTCGTGCTGAGTGTGACAAGCCATATCCGATGCATGCCCAATTGCCGAAACAGATAATCGGTAATCAGACAATGAGAACGACGACCGTATCCCTTTCCTCTGTATGCGACATCGATATCGGTTCCGATCATTGCGTTGCGATTGTTCAGGTCGATCTGATCCACGCGAACGGTGCCAACGATCTGTTCGCAACCGACCTCCGTAACGACGTATCGCTGTTTTGAGCGGTCCGCCAGAAGGCGGTCAAACCAGGCCTCTTGCTCCGGCTCGGTCACCTGACGAATATCCGTGAGATTCAAGAGAACCGAAAACTCGTTGTGCAATCGACGGGCGGCGTCCATGTCGCGGCGCTCCATGAGGCGCAGGCGAATGACGTCATCTTCCAATGGGCTATCCAAGGCAATCTCCGGCAATCGTTTCCTGGACGGTCACGCGCATGATGCGATCATCGAATCGGCAATGTATCGCATGTCGGATTCGTCCAACCACCATCCGCAGGGCAGTGACATTTGTCGTTTTTCGAATTGGCGCACGCCCGGCAAATCGGCTTCAAAGGCGCTGAAGCAAGAGTAACCGTCGTTCGGAAGATGCACCAAGCCTCCCATAACCCCCTTTTCATTCAATGATTCCAGGATTCGGTCGCGATCCAGATCTTCGGCCAATATCACCGTGTACACCCAAAAACTGGATTTCGAGTCAATGGGCCTTAGCTGCGGACGAATAGTTGGGTGATCGGAGAATGCTTCGTCCAAAAGGGCAGCGTTTCGACGGTGGCCACCCACAATTTTGTCCAGGTGAGGTAACTGCGACAGCCCGACCGCGGCTGAAACATTGTTCATGTTGAACTTGTAGCCGGCCTCGTTAAATCGAATATCGGCGTCCCACCGTTGCCCTTTCCAGTTTCCCTTTTCATCCTTCGCCGAGTCTCGATCGTATCCGAACCATTTGAGTTTCTTGGCGAGATCGAACTTCGACGGGTCATTCGCAACAAGCGCTCCGCCGTCACCGCAAGTGATGTGCTTGATCGCCTGGAAACTGAAACAGGTGAAATCGGAATAATGCGCGACGCTCTTGTGTTTGTACTCTGCGGCGAATGCATGCGCCGCGTCCTGAATCAACGGAACGCCCGCCTCTTGGCAGACTGTCCAAAGCTCGTTGAGTTCGACCGGTGTGCCGGCCCAATCAACGCACAGTACCGCTTTTGTCCGTGGTGAAATCTTCGCCTTCACGTCGGAAGTCGAAATCGAGCCGGACCGAGGGTCGATGTCCGCCCAAACGATATCTGCCCCTGTATGAATGATCGGTATGTTTGTCGCAACGCACGTCATCGGCGTTGAGATAACCTCGTCCCCGGGGCCAACTTCCGATAAATGCAGAGCCAATGTGATTGCGCTGGTGCAGCTGTTCAAAGAAATGAGCGGTTCGACACCGAGGATTTTCCTTAACTGGAGTGTAAACTCGGTGACTTGCTCGCCCTCATTCACGAAACCTGAATCGAATACGCGCTGGATTCCCGCCAACGCGGCGTCCTGATCGACGTGCACCTTGAACAGGGGGTAGGTTTTGGTCATCGATGTCGGGTCCGATCAGGCATTTTGACAATCCGGATCTCAAGATTGGCTAACTCGTGCGACCGGCTGTCAATGCGCATGTTCAGCCTCGCCCTCGCAATGCTTGCGCCACATGTCGCGCAGCGTGGCGCTGAGATCCGATGCGAACCCTTTCGGGTCGCATATTCGCGACTCCTGCAGATTTTTTCGAAGGTTTTCACGCAACGCCAGCAATTGCTCTGGGTGGTTCGCAAACGACGTCGCCTTGGCAATGAAATCGTCTTCGTCCTCAGCGATCAGGTCCTGGTGGCCGATGGCCGTAAGAATTGAATCGCCGACACGCGAACTAAAACGGTCGCCTCTCAGCCTCAGGACCGGCACCCCCATCCAGAGTGCATCCATTGTCGTTGCACCGCCCGGAGAAGGGAAGGGATCGAGACCCACATCGAATTCACCGTACCTGCCCCATAACTCCCGGCGCGAACTACGCACTTCGATACTAATTCTTTCCGGAGCAATCCCGTGCCTGAAAAATCTCGCTTTCGTCAAATCGGAGAAACCAAAATCTCGCCGGGCGGTTGGGTTCTTGAGAATCAATCGACTGTCCGGCAGCTCTCGAAGCAGGCGGCTCCACAGTTCAACAACCTCGTCTCCAAGCTTGACGAAATTGTTGACGCTTCCAAACGTGATGTATCCGTTCCGCAAGTAAGGCGGCGGACTGATGTCACAATCTTCCTCCGGCGGGGCATAGCAGAATGAAGTCTCCGGCATGCGCCAAGGCGTCTCGGTGAAGGCATCGCCGTGATTGTCGGGAAGCGTGATCTTGTCTCCCAAAATGTAATCCATCCCGGGGATGCCGGTTGTCGCCGCGAACCCGAGCCACGTCACCTGAACCGGTGCAGGTTTACATGCAAATACACCGATCTTGTTTCCCCGTGTGTGTCCGGCGAGATCGATCAGTATGTCGACACCGTCCTCGGCAATCCGTCGCGCGATGGAGGACTCGTCCATGTCACCGAGGCGTACCCAGCGATCGAAGACATCTTTGAAATGCGTCTGCAGGCTCGACTGAAGGTCTTCACCCGGAACGTATGCGAACAGTTCGAAATCGTCCGGGTCGATTGCGCCGATCACATCCCTCAGAAGATAACCGACCGGATGATGCTGGAAATCGCGGGAAAGAAATCCGACTTTCAGACGGCGATCCGGATTTCGGTCAACCGGCTGCCGGTGTTCCGTAGCCGAGTTTAGTGCGGCATGCAGCCGATTGCCGAAAGCGGTCGCATGCTGAAATATCTCCTGCGTTGAGATGTCGAACATGGACGTCATTACAAAGATAATATTGCCGTTCGCTTCCCGGTGCAGCGGATCGAGCCGACAGGCCGTCTTGAAACTGGCAAGCGCCTCTTTGTGTCGAGCCAGGAACATATTGGCCAAACCTAGATTACAGTGTGCGTCGGTGTAATCGGGCGCGATTGATACGGCTTTTTCCAGAGTCGTTATTGCAGACAGGAAATCGTCTATCTGCAAAAACATCGACCCCAGATTGTAGTAATAATCGGCCGTTTCGGGCGCCAGATTAACGGCGTTTTGGGCTGAAACGATCGCCTCATCGTTCAGGCCCATCATGTGCTGAGAAACCGACAGTTCCGACCATATTAAATGATCGTCGGGGCGTAACCGTGTCGCCGTTTCAAGATGGGCAACCGATTGTTCGATGAGACCCTGGTTGCGGTTGGCGATACCCAAATTCAAGAATGTATTCGGGTTATCTTGTCTGAGCAGAATTGCCTGCTCCAGATACTTTGCAGCGTCATCGAAACACGCGGTTTGAAGGTACAAATAACCCAGGAGATGACATGCCTCGAAATGATTGCGCTGGCGACGAAGGATTTCCTGGTAATACGCCTCAGCCACCGACAAATCGCCGGCATCGTGCGATGCAATCGCTTGGCTGAGGACATCGTCGATGCACGTGGTGGCCGATGGTTCGGTCATGCTTGCAAGTATTGCATACTTTGCATTGTGATTGATCGCATTTATTCCGCTTAAGTTTAATGTTTTTAGGCCTTTAGGCTTTATCCGAAGCCCGTCCTTCACTGTCGCGAAACAGGATCAATTTATATTCCTGTGACCATTTTCGACAGCGCTCGCGAATGTTCGGCGTCGCCTCGGCATGAGCCCTTCAGTGCTGGAACTTTCGGTCATCCCAATCTGATGTCGAACCGTGCCTTCAGCGCGCCCGTCTCGATTTCCGGCACCGGTTCGAACGGCCGGACGACGTTGGCACGCTGATCGGGATCGGTGATGCGGCCCAGGACAAAATCCCGCTCGTTCCGTGGCTCGCCGGCGACATAGAGCTGCGTCGTGAGCGTACGCCCGCCCGCCGGCGTCGCGGCGAAATGAATATGCGGCGTGCGGCCGGAATAGGGCACCGGCTTGATCGTCCGGAACGCGTAACGGCCGTCCGCGTCGGTCATGACCCGGCCATAGCCCTGGAACCCCGGATCACGGCCGCCGCCGTCGCGGGGATGATGGTAGACGCCATGGGCGTCGCACTGCCAGATCTCGACCAGCGCGTTCGTGAGCGGCGCGCCATCGCCATCGAGCACCCGACCGGACACATGTGCGACGATGCCGAGTGCCTGCGCATCCATGCCCGTCACGCGAACCAGATCGTTGTCGTGATCGGCCGGCAGCGCCATCGGGTAGAACGGCCCGCGCGTTTGGCGCGGTGTTGCGACGGCGCCGAGCGTCGCGGCGGGCGCAATCAGAAGTGCCGACCCGGCGGCGGCGATTCCCGTCGTGGCGTGCCGTCTGTCGATTCGCTTCATGACCCGGAACTTATCCTATCCGGCCCGCCCGGTGCTTCAAAAGCGCGTGACACGGCCGACAAACAAAAGCGGCGTCCCGTTGCCGGAACGCCGCAATTCGGAGGAGAGAGGGTCTGCGATGCGGTCAGCCGACGATCTCGGAGACAAGAGCGACAACCGCGACCGCGAAAATGAACGAGCCGAGAACCGTGTTGATCAGCTCGGCCTGTGAGTCCGAATAGAACATGTCTGCGACCTTTCGATCTGAAATCCATGGCGAAGCGCCGTTGAACGGATTTCTAGAATCATCGGCCATGCGCTACAATCGTGAAGACCGCATGTCACCCATGCAGGCGATGCAACGCCCGCAGGAGATACGCAGGAGAAGGACCTGCTATCCACGCACGCCGCTCGTCCCAGCTCACGCCGAGGCCTCAGAACGAGCCGCACAAGATCCCGGCTTGCGCCGGGATGAACGGGAAAGGAAACGGTTTATCTGCGCACGCCGTTCGTCCCGGCGTACGCCGGGACCTCAGAACGAACCGCGCACGATTCCGGCTTGCGCCCGGATGAACGGGAGGAAACCTGGCCGGCCAGCCTAGTGATCGGATTTGCTGAGACGGCCGAGAACCCGCTTGGACAGTGCGCCCGGTTCCGACGTGCCGTGCGCGGCGGCGAACGGACGGATGCTCTGTTCGATGCATTCGTCGAGCGGCGTTTCCTCCCACGAACGGAGCAGGCGCTTCTGCGAACAAACGGCGAGGTGTCCGGATTCGAGAATGCCATCGACCGCCTGTTTGACGGCGCCGTCAAGGGCGGCCTCGTCGTCGCCGACATCCTCCACGAAACCCCAGTCGTAGGCACGCCGCGCATCGATGTTCTCGCCCGTCAACATCAGCCAGGAAGCCCGCCCCCGGCCGACGATGCGCGCCACCAGCGCGGCCTCGATCACCGACGGAATGCCGATCTTGACCTTGGGCATGGAAAACACCGCATTGGCCGCGGCGAGGCGAAAATCGCAGGCCGCCGCCAGCTCCATGCCGACACCCATGCACGGACCCTGAATGCGGGCGATGACGGGAACGGGAATGTCGCGCACGGCCCTCAGAGCCGCGTGCGTCTTGCGCAGGAAGCTCCCCGCCGAGCCCGAGTTCAACTCACTGAGCTGCTTGAGATCGGAACCGACGCAGAAACACTTCGGACTGACGCCCGTGATGACGACACAGCGGACAGGATCGCCCTCGACCACGTCTCGAACCGCGGCCTCCAGCGACTCGACCATGTCGATGCTCATGGCGTTGAGTTTATCCGGCCGATCGATGACCAGTCTGCCGACGGTTCCTTCCGCCGTTCCCTCGCGTTCCACATGAACCTGCGCCATTTCCGTTTCCTCCGAACATCCGCCCCATGGAGTCCGCGATTGTAGGGGCGGACCCGGCCAACCGCAATTGAGGTTGTCTCAGTCGGGTCGTCCGGCAACCGTATTCGACAGCGGAAACTAGGTCAGTAGACCGGCGGGTCGGCCTTGGCGTGGGCCCAGTCGGGCACGAATTGCAGCACGTTCGCATCCCCCGGCATGTGCGCGTTGAACATGTGATTGTGCCAGTAGCTCGCCTGCCACGCCGGATCGGACTCGACGAGGCGGCGAACCTCGCACGGAATCCGGTAGGCCTGGTTCTTTTCCTCGAACAACAGGGTTGCCGTACCGGCGTCGTGCAGCGTCGCCGCGGCCTTCGATTCCGCACCGAACAGCGCCGTCATGCGGTCCGAAAATTCGCGCGGATGCTGATAGTAGTTGGACGCGAGATACTTGAGCGCCGAATCGTAACGCTGTTTCGGGTCGCGCGTCCGGCGAACGATGTGGCGGAACTCTGCCGTATAAACGCTCGGATCGGCGCGCACCAGAAGCAGCGTCACGGCCTCGAAGCCGGTGCCGCCGGCGAGCGCCAGATCGGGCTGCATGCCGGGCGACGGGCGGCCGTTCAGTTGCCGTACGGCGTGCTGGCGGAGCCGGCACTGCCAGCCGAGAAAGTGATCGCGCATGACCGCCTGCGCACCTTCAAGATTGACGAGATTGTCGCCCGAATGAACGTCCGAACCGTTGCCCGGATTATCGCCTGTGACGTCCCCGCTCTGGGTCATGAATTTCGCTCCGCCGTTCTACCGGCGGACCCGCGATCCGCCCCGTTGTCACTTGGTGTGCGGTCATTTTCCGTCAAGAGGCGGCGGGCGGTAAAGCGCCAAAATCCGCTATTCTCCGGCCAGACGGATGGCTTCCTCGACGGCGAGTTCGAACGGCCTATCGTGGGTCAGCGCCGGCACCCGGGCGCGCGCCTCTTGGACCTTGGCCGGATCGATCTCGGCGACGATCACGTCTTCCGCGTCGCCATCGCCCTCGGCGATGACCGCGCCCCACGGATCGACGATCAGCGAATGGCCGTAGGTCGTCGCGCGGCCATGGCTGCCGTTCTGACAGGGTGCGATCATGTAGCACCCCGTTTCGATGGCGCGGGCGCGGATCAGCGTGTGCCAGTGCGCCTGGCCGGTGGTTTTCATGAACGCGGCCGGGCAACTGAGGAACAGGGCGCCGGCCTTGGCAAGCGCACGGTAAAGATAGGCGAAGCGGAGGTCGTAGCACACCGTCATACCGAGAGGTCCCCACGGCGTCGGCGCCAGCACCGCCTTGGTGCCCGGCTCGAAGCGGTCGGATTCCTTGTAGCTCTCGCCGTTACCGAGTTCGACGTCGAACATGTGGATCTTGTCGTACCGCGCGCGGATATCGCCCTTGGGATCGACCACGATCGAGCGGTTGCGGTCGCGCGCGCCGCCTTCGTGAACGGCGATCGAGCCGATCAGGATCCAGGCGCCGGTTTCGCGCGCGACGTCGCGGAAGGCCTCAAGCGCAATGTGACCGTCCTCCGGTGCCGCACCCGTCTCGAGTCCGTCGTCGCCGACGTTCAGGCAGGCGAAAAACTCCGGCACCGCGATCAGGTCGGCGCCCTTGTCGCGGGCGCGCCTGGCCAGATCGGCGGCGCGCGCCAGTGTCGTTTCGATGTCCGGCCCGGCGCAGTTTTGCACGCACGCGGCCTTGAAGGTGTCGCTCATGTCAGGCTCCTTCGGTCATATCCTTGATACGATATCACATCTCCACGAAGGGTAACGCAAGGGGCAATCCGAAGCGGAACGGCACGGGATCGACGCTGAGACGGTCCAGTCCGCCGTCGGCCTCCGGCGTGCCCAGCACCTTCTGTGCGGCGCGCCAGCCGAGGTACGGCGCCATGGCGACGCCGGATCCGGAATAGCCGAGCGCATAGTGCACGCCGTCGCCGTCGCGCCCGACCCGCGGCAGATGATCCAGCGTGAACCCCAGCGTGCCGAGCCATGAATGGCTGATTTTCGCGTCGGCCAGTTGCGGCAATACACTCAGCATCAATTGCCGCAAAATCGGCGCGCTGGCGCGCGGATCGATATGACGCAGTGCGGCACGGCCGCCGAAGACGATGCGCTCGCCGTCGGGCGACGGCCGGTAGTAGCAGGTCCGGGACCGGGTCTCCACGATCATGCGGCCCTGGGGAATGAGATCCTTGATCCGGTTGGCGCCGAGCGGCTCGGTCGCGACGATGTAACTCGCAATCGGCAGCAGCGCCTTGCGCAGCGCCGGCGATTCCGCGCCCGTGTAGCCGTTGGTCGCCATGATGACATCGCGGGCCTCAATCGCGCCGGCAGGGGTCGCAACCCTGAAACCGTCGGTTCCGTGCTCGACGCCGGAAACGCGGAGCGGCGCAACGACGGTTGCGCCCGCACGTTCGGCGAGCGACCACAGGCCCTGATGGAACTTCGCCGGATGCAACCCGCCATGGCTCGGGAACAGGCAGCCGCCATGATACCGGTCGGACGCGATTTCGTTGTGCTGCTCGGCGCGCGGCACCATTGCGGTCTCGATCCCCATCCTGGACCGGAGGAATTCGGCATCACGGGCCAGCGTCTCGTAATCCCGCGGACGCCACGCGCACCGAAACCGTCCGGTGCGGCGGAAATCGCAGTCGATCCCTTCCCGCTCGATCAGTTCCGTGGTGAAGGCGAGCGCACGGACGCCCTCGTGCATCAGTTCCTCGGCGATCCCGGCGCCGTAGCGCTTTTCGAGATCGCCGAAGGCGACCCGGTGACCGCTGCCGATCATGCCGCCGTTCCGAGAGCTCGCGCCATATCCCGGACATTCGGCCTCGATCACGACCGCATCTCGCCCCGCCCGCGCCAGTTCGAGCGCGGCGGAAAGTCCGGTGTAGCCGCCGCCGACGATGACGGCATCGGCGCGGGCCGGCAGCGATGGCGGCATCTCGCGTCGCTGGCGCGGCACCGCCTCCCACCACCAGGGATCGAAGACCGGGTCGTCGGTGAAGACGGACATCGTCAGGCTCAGGCCGTCGCCGCTTTCATGAAGTTATCGTAGAGCTGACGGGCGTTGCGCTTGAAATCGTCCATGTTGGCATCCGACTCCGCGATGAAGTCGGGCAATGCCTCGACGCCGATGGTGTTTTCGAGCGCGGACCGGTACGCCGGTATCTCGGCCCAATCGGCAACGGTCGTGTCTTCCAACTCGACGTGGTACTGAATCCCCCAGGCGCGCTGGCCGACGCGGATCGCCTGGTTGTCCGAAACCGGGGACTGGGCCAGCGATTCGCCACCTTCAGGCAGATCGGTGACCTGCACGCCATGCCATTGAACGGCGCGGAAACTGTCCGGGATGGCCTGCATCAGGGGATCCGCCTTGCCGGCGGACTTGAGGTCGACGTCGCACACCCCGACTTCCGGCGGGTTGAGCTTGCCGCACGCGCCGCCGCAGGCGTCGGCCAGCAGCTGATGGCCGAGACAAACGCCCAGATACGGCCGTTCGAGATCGCGCACCCAGCGGCGGATCGCCGCCTTTTCGTCGACCAGCCACGGATGCTCGTCTGTTTCCCAGACATCCATGGGCCCGCCCATGACCATCAGGATATCGAAACCGTCGAGATCGGGAATCGTCTCGCCATTGTTCAATTCGACGGGCGTCCAGCCGTAACCGCTTTCCTGCATAAAATCCCGGAAGATCCCGGGATGTTCCGCGTCGTGATGCTGAAAAACCAATATTTTCATAGATATAGCCCCTCAATTTGCCGATCAGGGTAGGCGACTTCGAATAATGACGCCAGTGCCATATCCGTATCAATGCTGGTTGAAAACGGACTCTTTCGGCCCCAATATAGAGACAAGGCTAAAGTGCTGCCCCACAACCACGTCGAGCAGCCGGAAAAATAATACGATATCGGCGGGATAGCAGGGTTCGTTAGAGCCGCTAACCCCCCAACAGCCCTGTGTACACCGCCGGTTAGGGCGGCTTTCCCAAGGGAAAGCCGCCCGCTTTTTCATGCATTCACTTGAATGCGCCGGCAAATGACCCAAGATGAGTCGGCGAGGAGGTGCCCACCATGCTCCCGATTTCTCAATTTCTACGCACCGGGTTTTTGATACTCGCCGTATGGCCCTTGCCGGTCATCGGCACCGCCGCATCGGCGGCGACGCTCGGCGACGCCGACCGCGCGGCAATCCAGCAGGTTATCGGCAGCCAGCTCGCCGCATTCCGCGCCAACGATGCGGACGCCGCATTCGGCCTCGCATCGACAACCATTCAGGCGAAGTTCCAGACCCCGGCCAACTTCTTGTCCATGGTCCAGCTTTATTACGATCCCGTCTACCGGCCGCAGTCCTTCGAATTCATGGAACTGTTGCAGCAGGGCGGCGAGATCGTTCAGTCGGTCCTGATCATCGACCGCCGGGGGCGCTCGTTGATCGCGCTCTATCCCATGGAGAAAGACGAAACCGGGCGTTGGCGGATTGCCGGCTGTCGGCTGATCGAAGCGCCGGGCGCCGGCACCTGACGGCCCCATGACCACACACCCCGTGACAATGAGGATTGCGTTATGCGGACGATTGCCGTTGCCCTGACCGTCATGCTGGCGGCGATACCCCTGGCGGCGGCCGTGGAAACGCCCGCACCACCGGATGCCGCAGCCTACATCATTTCGCCGGCGGACGGCGCCGTCGTCTCGAACCCCGTCACCGTCCGCTTCGGCTTGTCCGGCATGGGCGTTGCGCCGGCCGGCGTCGAGAAAGCCAAGACCGGCCACCATCACCTGTTGATCGACACCGGCCTGCCCGCGCTCGACGAGAACATTCCGGCCGACGACAATCACCGCCACTTCGGCGGCGGTCAGACGGAAGTCACGCTCGAACTGCCGCCCGGCACGCATTCGCTTCAACTGTTGTTGGGTGACCACAACCATATACCGCACGACCCGCCGGTCGCATCCGGCGCGATCACGATCACGGTCGAATAGGCGTCAGCTTTCGACGTCGACGGCGTCGCGCACCATGGTCTGCCAGTCCTGGCCGACGGCGAGCAGGCAACTGACGCCGTCCGGCCGGGTCAGGACGATGGTCCATGTCCCGTTCGGCGATGTGAATACTTCGACGAGACGGCCGTTGCTGGCGATGCCGAGTGCGGACGGCATTTCGTCATAACGTTGCTTCAGTTTGTTGGCGAGATCGTCGCGGGCGCCACAGGGCGCGGCATACGTTTGGGCTTCTACTGGTTGTGCGTGGGCGGCAATTGTGACTGCGAGAGCGCCCACGAAGGTCATGAAAACGCGTTTCATGATACGCTCCTCTTCGTCCGAACCGCCTACGCCCCGTGGCGATTCCCCTTACCGTTCGGGTCGGGACCGGCGCCAGAGAGAACCAGAGGGCGTCCCGGCAATTCCCACCCGCATTGCCGGAAATTATAGGAAACGAAAGGTTAACAAACCGTCTCGACGTTTGAGGATCACCCCCGCATGCGTTCCGCCTTGGGATCGAACAGCGGTTCGGCGGCCAGCGTCGCCGCCTTCTTTTCGCCGAGCACCTCGATCTCGAACGGTGCGCCGTCGACGATCAGGTTTGGCGGCACCATGCCGATGGCGACCGACTTGCCGACAGTGTGGGCGTAATTGCCCGAGGTCACGAAACCGACCAGTTTGCCGTCGTGCCAGATCGGCTCGTCGGCGACGCAGTCGGCATCGTCGGCATCGACAACGAACGTCGCGAGGCGCTTTTCAGGCTCCTTGTCCTTCTCCGCCATGGCGGCATCGCGGCCGATGAAGTCGTTCTTGTCGTAACGCACGAAGCGGTCGAGGCCGGTTTCCATCGGCGTGAAGTCGGGCCGGAACTCGCGCAGCCATGAGCCGAACGATTTCTCGATGCGGAGCGACATCATCGCGCGCATGCCGAACGGCCGCATGCCGAAGGGCGCGCCGGCCCCGGTCAACGCCTGATAGAGCGCCACCTGATGGGCGCGGTCGGCATAGATCTCGTAACCGAGATCGCCGGTGTAGGTGACGCGGCAGACGATACTCGGCACCATGCCGATATCGAGGCGGCGGACGCGCAGGAACGGGAACGCTTCGTTCGAGACGTCGGCGCCGCTCGCCGCCGCGAGCACGTCGCGCGCCCTCGGTCCGGCGATCTGGAAGCCGATCCGCTCGTCCGAGATATTGCGGATGACGACGCCCGTGTCCGGCAGGTTCTGCAGGAACCAGCGCATGTGAAAGTCCTGCGAGCCGTACGACGCATTCATCTGCACGGTTTCGGGACCGAGGCGCGTCATGGTGAAATCGCCGATCAGGCGGCCTTTCGGGCTGAGCATCGCGCTGAGCGCCATCCGGCCCTCGCCCGGCACCCGGTTGGTCATGATCCGTTCGAGCCATTGCACCCCGTCGGGACCCGTGACCTCGAACTTCGAGAAATTGTGGACCTCGTTGATGCCGACGGCCTCGCGCACGGCACGGCATTCCGCGCCGACCGTCCCGAACGCGTTGGAGCGCTTGAACGACGGGATTTCGTAGGGCTCCTCGCCGGCGGGCGCGAAATAGTTCACCGCCTCCATGCCGAACGCGTGGCCGAACACGGCGTTCTGGCCCTTCCAGATGCCGTAGGCCGGCGTCGTCTTGAGCGGCCGGCCCGCAGGCAGTTCCTCGTTCGGATAACCGATCGAGAACCGGCGCTGATAGTTCTGGATCACCGTCGTCCGCGTATAGGGTTTCGTGCAGTAGGATCCGAACCGCGCCACGTCCATGGCGAACACGTCGCGGCTCGGTTCGCCCTCGGCCATCCATTCGGCGAGCGTGAGGCCGACGCCGCCGCCCTGGCTGAAACCGGCCATGACGGCGCATGCCGTCCAGTATCCCGGCAGGCCGGGCACCGGGCCGACCAAAGGATTGCCGTCCGGCGCGAAGGTGAACGGTCCGTTGATGACCTGTTTCACGCCGGCGGTCTCCAGACACGGATAGCGCCGGTACGCCATTTCCAGCGCATCCTCGATGCGGTCCAGCTTGTTCGGCAGCAGTTCATGGCCGAAATCCCACGGCGTGCCGTCGACTGCCCACGGCTCGCACTTCTGCTCGTAGGTGCCGAGCACCAGACCGCGGCCTTCCTGACGGAAGTAGGTCTCGCTCGCCGGGTCCATGATGTGCGGCAGTTCGGTGTCGCGCTCGTAGACTTCCGGGATGTCGTCGGTCACCAGATACTGGTGCTCCATGGGATGCAGCGGCAGATCGATGCCGACCATCTCGCCCATTTCGCGGGCCCAGAGACCGGCGGCGTTGACCACGTATTCGGCATGGATGGTGCCCTGCTCGGTTATCACGTCCCAGGTGCCGTCGCCGCGCGGCTTCAGATCCTCGACCTTGTTGCGGAGGTAGATCTCGGCGCCCTGCCGGCGCGCGGCCTTGGCGTAGGCGTGGGTCGTGCCGGAAGGATCGAGGTGACCGTCGAGCGGATCGTACAGCCCGCCGACGACGCCGTCCGTGCTGACCACCGGGCATAGCTCCTTGATGCGGTCGGGGCCGACGAGTTCGGTATCCAGTCCCATGTACTGGTGCTTGGCGCGTTCCGCCTTCAGGTAATCCATACGGTCGTTGTCGGTCGCCAGGGTGACGCCGCCAACGTGATGCAGCCCGCACGACTGGCCGCTGATCTCTTCCAGCTCGCGGTAAAGCTGAATGGTGTAGCCCTGCAGCGCCGCCATGTTGGTGTCGGCGTTCAACGTGTGAAAGCCGCCCGCCGCGTGCCATGTCGATCCCGACGTCAACTCCGAACGCTCGATCAGCACCACGTCCGACCAGCCGAACTTGGTCAGGTGATAGAGCACACTGCAGCCGACGACGCCGCCGCCGATCACGGCCACACGAACATGCGATTTCATGGAACGTCCCTCCCGCGTCCGAAATTTCGCTGACCCTATGTCCGGTATTCACAGACCGTCAAGCGCATGAAATGCTGGCAACCATGAACGTTTCTATCCGACCGGCGACGGTCGCAGACATCCCCCATCTCGCCGCGGTGAAGTTCGCGGCTTACGGCGGTTACGCCGAGTTGATGTATGCGGACTCGGTGCCCGGCCTGACGCCGAAACAGATCCTCGAGCTTCGCCTCGAACAGGAGAACGCAACGTCTCATTTTTCCAACGGCTGGATTGCGGAAGTCGATGGCGTTCCCGCCGGCGGTATCCAGATTTATCCGGCGGACCTGGAACAGGACGACCCACCGGACCTGTTCGTCCCGATGGACCGCATCCCCTATCTCGCATTCGCAGACGACATGACGTTGGCGGACAGCTTCTTTCTCGACGCCATTGCGGTATTCGACGGATTCCGGTCGCACGGCGTCGGGACTCGCCTGATGGAGAAGGCCATCGAGGAGGCCGGGGAATCGGGCCTCAAGACAATGAGCCTCGTGGCGTTCGCCGAAAACGCCACTGCTTGCGAACTCTATCGCCGGCACGGGTTCGAAGAGCGGATACGCCGCCCGGCAACGGCGCACCCGGCGTTGCGGTTCACGGGCGACTTCCTGCTGATGGCGCGGGAATTGTAACGTCAGGATTCGAGAGGTCCGAACGTATGCTTTTAACCCTCGGCAGACGAAATCTATTTTGGGTTGTGGTAAAATAAGATGATGGGTCTGCGACTATCCGAAACGTTTAGAGAGCATCTGGCAGCTTCCCTAGTTGAAGTGTGCAAGGCCAACACCGAAGTCGATGTGGTTGCGTTGATAGATGGCGGGACAATCGGGAAGATGGCACTGTCACACCTGATCCTTTGGCCGTGCCAAATTGTCGTCAATTCGATACTGGTCGTTGCTTATTGTAGCCATTCCGTCAGCGGTACCTGGGCATATGTTGTTTTAGGTATCGAGGCAGCACTGAGCTTGGCCATCTTGTCTCATGTGTACCTACGAAGTACGCGCAACTACGACCATTCGTTTCAAGGGGTGAGGATTCGCGCAAACCTCAACAACAAGAATTATCTGAAATTGCTCGCGCTGCTAACTGCCATTTTATTGGCATCCCTTTACGGTCTGGTTGGGATCAACTCGGTGCCCGATTTGTTATGTGAACCTTCAGTAGTTGGCGGCGGCGTAACCCGTGCAACAATGACAACGACCGCGGTTCAGTTATTTTTCTTCCTATTGGTGGTAGTTATCCGTTCAAGGTGGAAGATCTCGAACATTCAATCGGCTCTGCAGCACAACTAGACAATCTGGCGCAAACGTCATCATCTGGCTCGTTGCGGATATCCATTGCCTCGGAGTGAAGTCCTCTACCATCGATTGCTAGCCTCAACTTATTCCCCGCCACACGGCAATGGCGGCGAAGCCGAGAAATGCCGCGCCGGTGCCGACGGCCACGCTGCGCCCGGCCGTGAAGTAGGCGGCAACGCCGACGGCGAGTCCGGCCAGCTTGTCAGGCAGCGGCGTCGCGCCGAGCACGCCTTCCGGCAACACCAGCATGCGCACGATGAGGCCCGCCAGCACGGCGTAGGCGACGGCGGTGAACCAGCGCGCCAGTGCGCTGTCCGGGTCGATCCGGCTGGCCACCAGAATGCCCGCCGCCCGCCAGATATAGGTCGCCAGGATACTGACCCCGACAACGACCCAGGTTGCCGACGTCGTCATGATGCGGCCTCCCGACGGCGCAGCACGGCGTCGATGGCGAAGCCGGCCGTGCCGGCGATCAGGCCGGTGGCCGGCAGGCCCCAGTCCGGCGACAGGGTATGCAACATCGGCCCCAGGCCGGCGCCGAGCAGCAACGCGACGATGCCGTGCCGGTGGCGCACGTCGACGAACACCATGAAGAAGAAGGCCGGACTGAGGAATACCAGGGAGACGACCAGCGGCGGCGGCAGTTCGCCGGCGAGGACATGCCCCAGGATTGTGCCGAGGACGGCGCTGGCGAGGCAGGCGGACGTGTAGCCCATGTAATAGGGAAGGCGCTCGCGCTTCGGCATGTCGGGAAACCATTTCAGCGCCGCGACCCAGGGCGTCAGGGTAACGAACTGGGCAAAGGCCAGCCGGCGCAGCACGCCGGCGCGCCAATCGGACAGATACGGCGCAATGGCCAGGGTCATTGGCAGGAACCGCGCATTGGCGACGCCGACGCCGAGCCCGATGGCGAACAGCGGCGCCCCGGCCGCCATCATCTCGACCATGACCATCTGACCCGGCAATCCCCAGATACCGACGGTCGCGATCACGGTCACCCAGACGTCGATGCCGCTCTCGCGCGCCAGCGAGCCGAAGCCCATCATCGACGCGCCGAGCACCAGCGCCGGCATGCCGACGGCCTCGCGAAGCGCGCGGCGAAAGGCATGCCACGGCACGGCGTCCGCCGCCATCACTGAAACCCGCGGCGCAGCAAATTGGCGCCGATGACGATCAGCGTCACCAGCAGAACCTTGCGAAACGTTTCCTGCGGGATGCGGTCGCGCAGCAGCTTGCCGACCTGCATGCCGAGAAACGCCGGCACGGTCAGCGATATGGACCACCAGACGTTGTGCCAGCCGAGGATGCCGTTGACCGCATAGAGAATGGCGACGGGCACGCCGCCGAGAAACCACAGCGTTCCCGTGGTCCGGATGAACGCGTCCTTCTTGAGACCGAGCATGATCAGGTAGAGCGAAACGGGCGGCCCCCACATGGTCGAAATGCCGCCGATGACGCCGGCGAACGAGCCGACCGCGAGACCGACCGGGCGTTCCGCCGCGGGCGAGATCGATGGCGACAGGTTGGCGAGACTGAGCGCCGAAACGAAGATCACGACGCCGCCGATGGCGCCGTAGAGCGCTTGCGGATCCATCGTCACCAACAGATGAACGCCGACCGCCATGCCGGCCCACATGACCAGCAGCATGGGCCAGAACCGCCTGACCGGTTCGGCCATGCCGCCGGCCTGGTGCGCCTGCCAGATATTGGCCAGGACGACCGGCATGATGGCGTAGCCGAGCGCGATCTTGACCGGCACGAACATGGACATCAGACCGACGCCGACGAGCGGCAGGCCGAGCCCGACGACGCCCTTGACGACGCCGCCCAGAAACATGATGCCGACGGCCAGCGCGGCGAATTGATAATCGTCCAACATGCGCGGATGCTAGACGATGCCTGCCCTTCGGGACAGTCTGCTCAACGTCTTGGATGCCACAAGGTCCGGGTATAAAGTTCCGTTATGGAGACACTTTCCGATTTCGCCTGGATGAACACGGCAATCATCGCATTTGCCACGTTCTTCGCGACGATCAGTCCGATCAGCGTCGCCGTCGCATTCGCGGCACTTACATCCGGCGATTCGCCATGGAAACGCCGCAGCCAGGCAACCAAAGGCGTCGTCATCGCTGCGGGCATCATGCTTTTATTCGCAGTGACCGGCGACAAGCTGCTGATTTATATGGGAATATCATTGCCGGCGCTGCGTACCGCCGGCGGTATTCTGTTGTTCCTCATCGCCATCGATATGGTGTTCGGCAAGAACTCCGGCGGCGTCACGACGACCGACGACGAGAATACGGAAGCGGAAGGCAAAACCGACATTTCCGTCTTTCCGCTAGCAACTCCCTTGATCGCCGGACCGGGTGCGATCGGTGCCGTCATCCTGCTCATGGCCGACAGCGCGGGCGATGCGGTCCGCCAGTTCGCCGTACTCGGCGGATTGATGGCTGACCTTGTTATTCTCTTTGTGCTGTTGCTCATGGCGACGCAGGTGCAACGGCTTCTCGGCGTTACCGGCATGACCGTGATTACGCGGGTCATGGGCGTTCTGCTCGCCGCGCTTGCCGCGCAATTCGTGCTCGACGGCGTCGCGCAGAGCGGCATTCTCGGTTAGCTCTCGATATCTTCCGTCGGCGGTGGCGGCGGACGCCCCTTTTCCTCGGGCCGCTTCGGGCGGCCGAAGATGCGCACCGCAAGGCCCTGCGGCACCGGCCGGCCCTTTACCGCCCGCGTCATGCCGCGGACACCGCCGATCCTGATCCGGCGAAAGGCGTCGGCGACGCCGGGCGCGCGGGTCACGGCGACGCGCAGCATGCGTCTTGCCGTCGCCAGCCAGATCGGGCTGACGATCAGGGTGAAGGCCGTGACCGTGATGACGAGTTGGAAATCGGCCTCGCCGATCAGGCCCGTCGAACGGCCGATGGCGGCGAGCAGCAGCGAGAACTCGCCGACCTGGGCGAGCAGCAGGCCGGCGATGAAGGCGTGCGGCCAGGGTTGGCGCAGGCCGAGCAAGATCGCGATGTTGAACACCGTCTTGCCGACCGTGACGACCAGCAACACGGTCAGGACGGGCACGATATTGTCGGCGACGAAGCGAAGATCGATGAGCAGCCCGATGGAGACGAAGAACACCATGACGAGGATGTTCTGCAGCGGTTGCACGCTGTGCAGAATCATCCGTCGCGCACGGCTGTTGCCGACGATGAGGCCGGCGATGAAAGCCCCGTATACGGTGGACAGTCCGAGCAGCCCGCTGATCGCGGCGGAGCCGAAGCACAACCCGGTGCCGTAGAGCGGGCGAAGTTCGGGTGTCGCCGACAAGGCGTTCATGAACGGCAGGCCGACTTTCTCGCGGCGACTGAGGAAGATCACCAGCGCCGCCAGCACGGCCACGGAAAGCGCAATCTTCGCAACGCTCTCGCCGACGCCGGCGGCGCCGCCGGTTGCCGCCTCGATATCGGCGCCGGTGAACAGACCGAGCACGAGGATCATCGGAATGATGGCGAGGTCCTGCGCGATCAGCACGGCGACGGTCAGCTGGCCGACCTGGGTGCGCAGCAGATTGAGATCGTCGAGCAGCTTGATGACCACTGCGGTGCTCGACAGCGCGACGGCGAAGCCCAGCAACACCGTCGTTTCCGGCCGCCAACCGAACAGCGTCGAAAACGCCCACATGATCGCGAGCGCAATGGCGATCTGCGACAGCGCGGCTGCGACGGCGACCTGCCAAACGGCGCGGAAACCCCGGAGGCTGAGCTCCATACCGACGATGAACAGCAACAACAGGATGCCGAGATCGGCGAGAAACACCACTTGCTCCCGGTTCTCGACGACCGCCAGAACGGAGGGGCCGAGAACGATCCCGGTCAGCAGATAGCCGACCAGCGCCGGTTGGCGCAGGCGATTGAGCGCCATGCCCGCGAGCAACGCGACGACGACGACGATGGCGAGCGACAGCAGATCGTCCTGAACGTGCATTCGGCCTTACCTCTTCCGCTAGCGTATCATCGCATGGTTTCGTATCGAGATCGTGAAAACTTCCGGCGAGCCGCCATGGGTGACCGGAATGAGACATTTTCGGCTATCGCCCATTGAGTCATACTTACCGCAGGAGTTGACCCAATGTTCACCGCATTGAACGTACGGGTATCAAGCTACCGCCCCGCACCGGCGGAAATGCCAGGTTCGGGCGGCGGGTGCGGACTTCTGCAATTCGCCACGGTCCTGGGTTTCGCGCTGGCCGTCACGCTGGTTGCCACATCGGCCGACGCACAATGCAGAGAGGGCGACTACCTCGTCGGCGAGGACGATCAGTACTGGTACTGCGCGCCGCCCGCGTCGGACGACGCTATCGAGACGGTTCTCAAGGATCTCGACGACCTCAAGAAAACCGAACAGAGTGAACTGCTGGGCGAGGAGTGGCGCCTGCGGAAGACCGTTATCGACACCGCAGGCTGCATGGCCAGGAACGCGTGGCAATACGTCTACGGCGGCCGCATCACCGTACCCGAAATCTGCATGGGTTCGCGTGATCTCGGGGTCGATTGCTCGGGTATGGTGGCCTATGCCTCGCGGTACGCGGCCTGCGCCATCAACGGATTTTACCGGGTCGCCTTCAACACGTTGCGCAGCCTCGAGGACAGCGCCGCCGGTCAGGCCAACCTGTTCCGCGTGCAGAATGCGTTTTTGCCGCCGGACGCAACGCCCACGGCGGGCGACCTGATTTTCTTCGGCGCCACCTACGACAGAAACGGCGACGGCAAGGTCGATCAGGGGGACGGCGTCACCCATGTCGCAATCTATCTCGGCACGCAAAAGGACGGCACGATCCTGATGATCCACGCGTCGGCAGCAGCCAGGAAAGTGGTCATCACGCCGATGCCGACGAACCTGATCCCCAAGGTCGTCGGTTACGGAAACCTGTCGCGGCTTTACGTCAATTTGAACACGCCATGAAACCGTGGATTTTACCGCGACCGGGGAAAACAGGAGGCCCCCGATGACACCCGCATCCCGTCTCGCCCGAATCGCCATCGTCACGCTGGTCCTGGTCCTGCCCGGAGCGACCGTTCTCGCCCAGGATGTCGGCGAAGTTCTCGCTGAGGTCGGCTATCTGGTCGAAAAGAAGAAATCCATCGAAACCCAGCTCGACGAAAACCTCGAACGCAAGCGTCTGGCAGAGAACGAGTATCAGAACCTAGAGTATGAAGCCTCCGACATGCAGGTGGAGAGCGATCGCATCGATGCGGAAAATGTACGGCTTTCCAATGAAATCGACAACTACAACAGCTATTGCAACGGCACCTTCGAGGAACCCGAATACACAACCCGCATGAACTGGTGCTCCGCGAACGGGCCGACGCTGGATGTGCAGGGCGCCAATCTGCAAGGCCAGATCGACAACTACAATGCGTGGGTTCAGGATCACAATGCGCGTTTTGACTGGGTCGATCAGCAGGAGGATCAACGCCTCGCCGAAGCGGAGGCGCTCTTCCAGGAATACGAGAATGTCAACATGCAGCTAGAGGCATTGGAGGAGATCCTCCGGCTGAGCGTGTTCGCGGCCGAGAATCAGGACTGCGCCAGTCGGGCGAGTCTTGAGGACATGCACCATTGCATGCAGACCATCTGGGACGGGGCGCAGTAAGCGATGCCGAACCATGGGCTCCGGAAATACGATATCAATGCAATGCGGCTGTCCCGCGCCTTCTGGCTCGGCTAATCTTTGTTTCTTCGCGACCCTCGCGAAAGAAACGGAGATTTTCCATGACGACCGACAAACTGACCGGCGGCTGCATGTGTGGCCAGGTGCGTTTCGAAACCTCGGGCGAAAGCTTCGGCGTTGCCCACTGTCACTGCCATAGCTGCCGCAAGCACAATGGCGGCCCGGTCGTGACCCTGGCCGGGTTCAAGGCGGATCAAGTGACCTTCAGCGGCGAAGACCGGAAACGCTACGAGTCATCGCCCGACGTCCACCGCGCCTTTTGCGGCAACTGCGGCACGCCGCTGACCTGGGAAGGCGACGCGGGCGAGGATCTCGGCTACGTCATCGAGTTTCACATCAGCACCTTGGACGACCCGGAAGCGCTGGTGCCGACATGTCACGGATTCTATCCCGAGCGGATTTCCTGGTTCGACGTCGACGACGACCTGCCGCGCCACCAGGGTTTTGCCGGCGACAGCCCCGTTCTGCGCCACGGCCCCGAACGTTAGGCCCGATAGCCAGACTGGGTCAGTTGGCGGAGTTGTCCTCCGAGATCCGAACGTAACCGCGCGTCTCGTGGTAGGCGATGCAGTCCTCGTGCTTCGCGAGCGTTTCGGCATAGGTATAGAACGTCGTTCCGAAATAGCCGACGCAGGTGACCGTGCTGCCGTTTTCAGGATGTTTCAGATCCACGTCCGGTATTTGCGCGCAAGCCCCGAGGACAAGAACCGAAACCACCGCCAACCACTTCATGAGCACCTCCCGTACAGCGCAATAACCATAGAACGGATCGGGCGCATCGGCTAGAGCAGGTCATGTTTTACCGGAATCGCTTTTGTAATCCGCAAAACATGTGAATCTGCTCTCAATCATAAGAATCGATCGGATTCCCACGGTTTGACGAAACACCCTGTGCTTCCGTCAAAACGTGATCCGATCTAGTCTCCGGGGCAATTCGAGGGAGCTTTCGCGTGGATCAGCTTGCCGGTTTCATGTTTGCCAGTTTCGCGCTGATCGCGAGTCCGGGGCCAAACACCCTCAGCCTCGCCGCCACGGCGGCCGCGTTCGGGTTTCGCCGCAGTCTGCGCTTCCTGACGGGTTTGTTGCTCGGCATGATCGTCGTCATGACGGTCACCGCGACCGGGGTCGCGGCCATGATCATCGCGCTGCCGGGTATGAAACCGATGGTCACGGTCGCGGCGACCGCTTACTTCGTCTATCTCGCTTACCGCATTGCCACCGCACCACCGATCGGCGACACCGACGAAAACCGCGAAGCGCCGTCGGCGTTGGCCGGGCTCGCCATCTGTCTCGCCAACCCGAAGGCCTACGCCGCCATGGCCGCCGTTTTTTCGGGCTTCGTTCTCATCGCGGAGCGGCCGGCAATGGATGCGGCGGCAAAGATCGCGTTGCTCGCGGTCATGATCCTGCTGGTCAACCTGTGTTGGCTGACCGCTGGCGCGGCGCTGACGCGGTTCTTTCGCGATCCGAAATCGAACCGCGCCATCAACATTGCCTTCGCCGCGTCCCTGCTGATCGCCGTCGGACTGACGCTTGCGTAGCCGAAAAGGCGAATTTATTGGAGTACGGAGAAATCTGGCTCAGGCAGCTTTTCGATTTCCGGGGCAGCGAATATGTAGCCTTGAATGTAATCGACGCCCAGCTCCTGAAGCACTGCCAGGTCATCTTTGCTTTCAACGCCCTCGCCGACCACTTCGATCCCGAGCTGTTGTGCCGTCGAAATCGTGCCGTTCGTGATGGTCCGTTTGACATTGTCCGTCGCGATGCCCTGACACAGTTCCATGTCCAGCTTGAGGATTCTCGGCCTGAACCGGTTCAGGAGATTGAGCCCCGCATAGCCGGCGCCGAAATCGTCGATCGCGGTAACGAACCCACGATGCTGGTATTCGGCGAAAATGCCTTTCAAATGCTCAGGGTCTCTCACCGGCTCGGCTTCGGTCACCTCGAAAATGATGCGCGATACCGGCAGCTCGAACTCGTCCGCCGCCTGCATCGTCGCACGGATACACGTCTCCGGACGGTAAACGGCATTCGGAAGAAAATTGATGCTGAGATTGCACGTAATCCCGAGTTCCGTCGCTAGCTGAATCGCTTTGACCCGGCACGTCTGATCGAAGACGTATCGGTTGTCGTCGGTGACGCGCGAAAGCACGGCGCCAGCACCGGAACCGTCGGCGCCCCTCACGAGCGCTTCATAGGCGAAGACCGATCGATTGACGGGATCGACGATGGGCTGAAACGCCATCGTGATGTCGAAATCCAGATCTTTTCCTTCCAGGCACTCCTTGCAGCCAACCGGTTTGAATGGTTTTTCGTCCTCGTTCATGTCCTGATCTCTACCTCGTTGCCGCAACGGGCCATGGCTGGCGATAATACGTAATAGCCCCTACCGTCATCAAGCAGACAGTCGGCGCCATTGAACCCGGGGCACGCACGGTCTATGTCGGATCAATGTTCAGGAAAACCACCCTCTATCTTGCCGCCTTTTTGATCCCCACCGCGCTGAGCGCCGGCAGTCACGAGAGCTATGTCTGCGATGTCGAGCAGATGGCCGGTTACGAATGGGACGGCGACGGTTGGCGGATCACGGCGCTCGACAAACGCAACGAGTATATGGTGCGTCCGCTGACCGCAGCCGACCGCGGTCCGTCATCGGACGTCCGGGGCCTGACCGAAGCGTCGACCCACCTGATTCGCGTGCTCAGCGACCCGGTGGTGCCGCTGGTCTATGCCTGCGAGACGGTGGGCAGCCTGATCACCTGCACCAGCGGCAAGTTCGTGCTGTCGCTCAAAACCCTGAAGTTCGAATACGCCCATCTCGGCCTCGCGCCGATACCCGACGATGTGCTGGCGAAGATGCCGACGACGCCTGAACCCGGCCTTCAGTGGGGCCGCTGCGACCGGCTCTAGTTGAAATGCCGATTGGCTTACCTACACCTCACCCTTCGCCAGGCTCAGGGTGAGGCCCTCGCTTTACCTCATGCTGAGCTCGACGAAGCATGAGAACACGGGCAGGTAAAAAACGGTCAGGTGCGCACCGGGTCGGCGATCCGGTAGCCGTATTCGAGGGCCGCTTCCTGCAGCCATTCGAACATGTGCTGGCCGAACGCCCGGAAGCAGTAGACATCGAATACATCGTCCTCGACGCAGGCGATCAGCACGCCGCAGTGGGCCATGTTCGACTGCACCGCCGAGCCCGGCTTGAAGACGGATGCGTGCAGATCGACGGGCGGCCCTTTCATCAGCACGTCGCGCGCCTTCGGGCCCGAAACCCGCATCACCGTGCGGCCGTGGCTGACATCGATAATCGCGCCGGCGTCGCCGCACGAGACCCGCAAGGCGCCTTCCAGCACCCCCGGACCCTGGTCGGGCGAGACACAGAGCCAGCGCGTCGGCGCCAGCCAGATCACCGTATCGTTGCCCGATTTTGCGAACGCTCCGGCTTCCGTCGGCAGCGTGCACCCCGTAGCGCCCTTGATGCCGTCGGCAAACGCCTTGTCGTCGGACCGGCCGGCGGCATGAACGATGCTCAGCGGGCGGCGTTCGGCGAAGGTAACGCCCGGGTCGCCGGCTTGGCCGCCGGTCGCGCCGACGGTGTAGACGTCCGCCAGCGCGGAACGCCGTTCGATATCGACACCAGTATCAGCCACGGAGCCTCTCCCCTTCCGGATCGAACATGTGCGGCGAGCAGATTTCGACCTCGACGCATTGATTGGTGATCGGCGATACCGCCCACAGGCGCTCGCCATGACGGTCCGGCCCGCGCCGGACGATGCCGAGCCCGATGTATTCCTTCAGGTTCGGACTGTAGCAGTTCGCCGTCACTTCGCCCTGCATGTCCATTGGCAGCTTCGCGCCGGGTTCGGCGACGATCTGGCCGCCGCGCGGAATGCGCGACTTGCCGTCGACGGACTTGAGACCGACGAGGCTCTTGCGTTCCGGATCGGTCATCGCCGGTTTCGACAACGAACGCTGACCAATGAACGGTTTCTTCGACGACAGCATGCCGCCGAACCCGAGATCGCCCGCCGACGTGCGGCCGTTCAGCTCGCCGCCGGTCACGTGACCTTTCTCGATCCGCAGGATACCCAATGCTTCCATGCCGTACGGCTGCACGCCGAGATCCTCGCCTTTCTCCATCAGCGTTTCCCAGACATGGCGGCCCCAATCGGCCGGCACGCCGATTTCGTAGGCCAGTTCGCCCGAGAAGCTGATGCGGTAGATGCGGCCCGGCACATCGGCGACCCTGCCTTCGCGCACGCCCATGAACTCGAACGCATCGTTCGACATATCGACATCGGTGATTCGCGCGATCAGCTCGCGGCTCTTCGGACCGGCTACGGCAATGCCGCACCACTCCTCGGTCACCGACACGATGTGCACGTCGAGTTCCGGCCAGACCACGTCGAGCAGGTATTCCATGTACTGCAATACCTGGGCGGCCTTGGCCGTCGTCGTCGTCATCATGAAATGGTTCTCGCCGAGCCGCGACGTGGTGCCGTCGTCGAAGACGACGCCGTCCTCGCGCAGCATGACCCCGTAGCGCGCCTTGCCGACCGGCAGCTTGGCGAAACCGTTGATATAGATCCGGTTGAGGAACTCGGCCGAGTCCTTGCCCTGAATATCGATCTTGCCGAGCGGCGAGACGTCGGCGAGGCCAACATTGGTGCGGACATTTACGGTCTCGCGGTAGATGGCATCCCACATGCCCTCGCCATCGCGCAGATAATACTGCGCCCGGAGCCAGTACCCGGCGGGCACGAACGGTGCGCCGTTTTCGGCGTGCCACTCGTGAAGCGGCGTGCGCCGCATGGGCGCGAAATGATGGCCGCGTTCCTGTCCGGTGATGGCGCCAAGGGTCATCGCCGTATAGGGCGGACGGAACGTGGTGTGACCGACCTCCGGGATCGGCTTGCCGAGCGCGCCGGCAAGGATTGCGAGACCGTTGATGTTCGAGGTCTTGCCCTGATCGGTACCCATGCCGAGCGTCGTGTAACGTTTCGCGTGCTCGACCGATCTGTAACCTTCGCGGGCCGCCAGTTCGATATCGCTCGCCGCGACGTCGTTCTGGAAATCGACAAACTGCTTGAGATGCAGATGCGGCGGCAGCGGAACTTTCCACATGGCGCGAAGCTCGCCTTGCTCGGGATCGTCGGAAACCGGCACGTCGATGGCCTTGGCTTTCGAGAACCCGGCCGCCTTGGCGGCCTCGAGGCCCGCGGTGGCGCCTTCGCGCAAACATGCCCCCAGCCCCATGGTGCCCTTGCAGGCGCCGGCGGAGCGTTCGCGCTGGAACGAGTCGCCCGGCACGAAGGCCGCCAGCGAATCGCTCCATTGGGTCTTGCCGCGCGATTGGCTGAACAGGTGGACGCTCGGGGTCCAGCCGCCGGCCATAGAGAGGAAATCGCACTTGATGATGCGATGCTCACCGGTCAGGGCGTCGCCCGTCGGGTTCAGCGCCATGACCTCGGCACCGCTTACCCGTTTGGAACCGGTGACATTGAACACGACATGACCGGGCAACACCTCGATTCCCGCGGCCTCGGCCGCAGCCGCAACGGCGGGTTTGTCCGTGCGGTTGTCGACAATGGCCGCGATTTCGATATCGGCAGCGTGCAGATCCATGGCCGCTTCGTAGCCCGAATCGTTGTTGGTGAAGACCACCGTGCGACACCCCGGCTTGACGCCGAACTGGTTGACGTAGGCCTGTGCGGCGGAGGCCAGCATAACGCCGGGACGGTCGTTGTTGCCGAAGACCATCGGCCGCTCGATCGATCCGGCCGCCAGCACGACCTCCGTCGCCCACACCTTCCAGACCTTCTGGCGCGGCGTTTCGTCGGCCGCCGTCGGCAGGTGATCGCCGGTATGCTGATTGAGGACCAGCATGTTGTGATCGTAGTAGCTGGCGACCGTGGTGCGCGGCAGCAGGGTGACGTTTGCCATGCCCTCCAGCTCGGCCACCACATCTGCGGCCCAGTCCATCGCCGGCTTGCCGTCGATGGTATACCGGCGGCCCTTGAGATGACCGCCGAAGCTCGCGCTGTCCTCGGCGAGGATGACCCGGGCGCCGGCGCGTGCCGCCGCCAATGCGGCGATCAGTCCGGCGGGTCCGCCGCCGGCGACCAGCACGTCGCAGAACGCGTTCATGCGCTCGTAGCGATCCGGGTCCTTCTTGACCGCCGACTTGCCCATGCCCGCCGCGTTGCGGATGACGTGTTCGTAGGTCATCCACATCGAGAGCGGCCACTTGAAGGTCTTGTAGTAGAATCCCGCCGGCAATAAGCCCTTGAACACGTTGCTGATCGACTGCACGTCGAAGTTGACGCTCGGCCAGCAGTTCTGGCTGGTCGCAACGAGACCGTCGAACAGCTCGATCTGGCTGGCGCGCATGTTGGGCTCGGTCCGCCCGCCTTCGCGAAGCTGTACCATGGCGCAAGCTTCCTCGGCGCCCGCACCGCCGATACCGCGCGGCCGGTGATACTTGAAGCTGCGCGCGATCAGATGGACGCCGTTGGCGAGCAGGGCCGACGCCAGGGTGTCGCCCTCGTAGCCCTGATAGCGGACGCCGTTGAACATGAAGCTGAGCGGTTTGGCGCGATCGACAAGCCCGCCGTCGCCGGTCCGAAACGGTTGCGCGGTTGACTGGCTCATTTGTCGCCTCCCGTCAGGTCGCCGCCCATCGGTGCGGTCGACGCGATCTCGTGGGTCACGACGTTACGCCGCGCCTTGAAGTGTTTGCGGCAGCCGTTCGTGTGGTGCCAGATCTCGTCGTGCCAACCCTTCGGATTGTCCCGCAGATAGACATAGGCATGCCATTCCTCGTCGCTGCAGTCGCCGTTGATGTCCGGCCGCTCGACCGTGGCGTCGCCTTGATAGGTGAAATCGGATAGGTACCGCTCGCCGCACCAGGGGCATGTAATTCGCATCTCGTCTCTCCCCTTTTCCTCAGTGCGCCTTCGGGAACGGGCCTGCGCCCTTCTCGTCGAGCACGTAACCCGTCTCGAAGCGGTTCAGCGCAAAGCATTCGTTCAGTTTGTGCGGCCGGTCCTCGGCGATGGTATGGGCGAAGACCCAGCCCGAGCCCGGTGTCGCCTTGAAACCGCCGTAACACCAGCCGGCATTGATGTAGAGGCCGTCGATGGGGGTTTTGCCGATGATCGGGCTGCCGTCCATCGACATATCCATAATGCCGCCCCAGGTCCGCATCAGACGAAGCCGCGAAAATGCCGGGAACAATTCGCAAGCGGACGAAACGACGTCCTCGATAATCGGGAAATTGCCGCGCTGGGCGAACGAGTTGTAGAAGTCCAGATCGCCACCGAAGACCATTTCACCCTTGTCGGACTGACTGATGTAGCAGTGCGCGGCGCCGGACGTGATAACAGTATCGAGTGCCGGTTTCACCGGCTCCGAGACCATCGCCTGCAGTAGATGCGCCTCGATCGGCAACTTCATGCCGACCATGTCGAAAACCTGGGTCGTGTGGCCGGCGACCGCAACGCCGACCTTCTTGGCGCCGATGAAGCCCTTGGTGGTCTCGACGCCGACGATGCGGCCCTTCTCCGTCTTCATGCCGGTGACTTCGCAGTTCTGGATGATATCGATGCCGTACTTGTCGGCGCCGCGTGCATAGCCCCAAGCGACCGCGTCGTGACGTGCGGTGCCGCCGCTCGGCTGACAAAGACCGCCGTAGATCGGGAATCGGGCATGCTCCGAGAAGTTCAGCAGCGGAGCGCGCTTGCGGATTTCCGCCGGGGTCATCCACTCCGAATCGATGCCGTTGAGGCGCATGGCATTGCCGCGCCGCTGGAAGGAATCGACCTGCGCATCGTTATGCGCGAGGTTGATCACGCCGCGCGCGGAGAACATGACGTTGTAGTTCAGGTCCGCGGTCATGCCGCGCCACAGTTCCATCGCCTTTTCGTAGAAGTGCGCGTTGCCCTCGAGATAGTAGTTCGAGCGGACAATCGTGGTGTTGCGGCCCGTGTTGCCGCCGCCGAGCCAGCCCTTTTCGATGACCGCGACGTTGGTGACGCCGTGTTCCTTGGCGAGATAATAGGCCGTCGCCAGACCGTGACCGCCGCCGCCGACGATGACCACATCGTACGCCGGCTGCGGGTCCGGACTGCGCCAGGCTTCGGTCCAGTTTTCATGATAATCCAGCGCGTTCCGCGCCAGCGAAAAGATTGAATAATGTGTCACACCGGTCCCCGATCGTTCAGCGCCCACCATCCCATTCCCGGGCGGGCCGTGTTCAGCGCGGCACTTTACCTTTTTTCGGCTTACTCTTGTAAACATGATTAATATTCATTTTTTTCATGACTGTGTATAATGCTGAAATGCTCCAACACAGCGGCAACCTGGCGTTCGATCTGCGGTCGCTTTCGGCATTCCTCGAAGTCGCCGAAGCCGGCAGCATGACGCTCGCCGCCGAGCGCCTCGGCCTGACCCAATCGGGCGTGACACGAACCGTCGCAAAACTCGAAGCGGAACTGGGCACCACGCTCCTCGACCGCCGCGCGCGGCCGTTCACCCCGACGGCGGCCGGGCAGGAGTTGATGACGCGTGCCCGCGACCTGCTGATCCAGGCCGAAAACCTGCAGACCAGCGTTCGCGATGTCGGCGCCGCGACCCGGCCGGCGATCCGCCTCGGTCTCGTCGACTCGTTTACGGTGACGGCGGGACCGGCGCTGATCCGCGAACTGCGCGGCCACACCCAGAGCGTCACCGTATGGTCCGGCATCTCGCCGAACCTGCGCCAGGATCTGACCCGTCGTCGGCTCGACTTCATGATCGCAACCGACCCCATGACCGGATTCGAAGACCTCGAAAGCCGTCGCATCATGCGCGAGCCGTTCATGCTGATCATGCCGGCGGCGATGGCCGACACGATGACGGAACCCGACCTGACCGAACTGGCGCGGAATCATCCTTTCGTGCGCTATTCGGTGCGATCGATGATCGGCGCCCGGATCGAGCGTCATCTGAAAGACCGCGGCATCGAGGCCCCGGAACGGCTGGAGTTCGACGGATCCGAGGCCGTTTTCGCCATGGTCGCCGCCGGTCTCGGCTGGGCCATCACGACCCCGCTGTGCCTGATCCACAGCTACGGTTATGCCGCCGGCCTCGTCGCCCGGCCGCTGCCGGGACCCGGTTTCGACCGCACGCTCTATCTCGTCGGCCACAAGGGCGAATTGCGTGGGCTCCGCGACCTGATGGCGGACGCAGCGGTGCGCATATCGCGCGATCTGGTGGAGGACAAGATCAGGCCCGTCGCGCCCTGGGCGGCGGATGCCGTGCGGATTGGTTAGCCTCAGAGGAATGTTTTTGCGGAAAGACTTAGAATGAAGGCGATATCCGACAAGTCCGGATCAAAGCCTGAAACCGCGGGATTGTGGCGCCGCGAGGCGCGAGCGATGATCTCGCTCGCGGTTCCCTTGATTCTCGTGGAAACGTCATACATGGCGATCATCACCACGGATGTCGTGATGATGGGTTGGCTGGGGCCCGAAGCATTGGCGACCGGCTCGCTTGCAGGTCACTTCTATGCGTTCTTCGAGTACTTCGCGTTCGGCGTGCTCGGCGCCGTTGCACCGATGCTGTCGCAGCATCTCGGCGCACGGCGATTTCGTCAGGTTCGCCCCACGATGCGACAGGGATTCTGGGTGTCCATCATCCTGGCCGTTCCATGCACCGCGGCGATCTGGCATGCGGAAGCCATTCTTCTTGTTCTCGGACAGGATCCGACGATCGCTGCCGACGGTCAGGCCTACGTAAGGTGGATGGTGCTCGGCCTGTTGCCCGGCATGTGGTTCCTCATTCTGGCCGAGTTTCTCGCAGCGCACGAGCGGCCACGAGCCACGCTTGTCGTCGTCGTCATCGCCATCGGCGCCAACGCGCTCGCTAATTATTCACTCATGTTCGGTCATTTCGGATTTCCCCGCCTTGGTCTGATCGGCGCCGGCATCGGAAGTGCTCTGGTCTCCGGCCTCATGTGCGCCCTGCTGCTCGGCTACGTGCTGTTGGACCGGCGATTTCGCCGCTACCGCCTGCTCGGGCGTCTCTGGCGCATCGATCCTTCACAGTTCAGGGAAATCTTCGTTCTCGGCATCCCGATCGCCATGACGGCGCTGGCCGAGATGGGAATGTTCTTCGCCTCGGCGCTGCTCATGGGCATGATCGGCACAATGACTCTGGCGGCCCACGCCGTTGCGGTTCAGTGTGCGTCCATCGCCTATATGGTGCCGTTCGGACTTGGCCAGGCAGCGTCCGTCCGGGTCGGACGCGCCGCCGGCGCCGGCAACATGAAGGGCGTTTCCATCGCCGGTTGGACGGCACTGGCCATGGCTGTCTGTTTCGCGTTCATTCCCGCATCCGCTTTTTTGTTCTTCGGCGAGTTCATCACCGGACTCTTCTTGGAGACCGATCTGCCGGACAACCGAACCGTTATAGAACTTGCCGTGTCGTTTCTCGTCATTGCCGTGGCGTTTCAGTTCGCTGATGCCACACAGGCAACCGCATTAGGCGCACTACGCGGCCTCAAGGACACGCGCGTGCCGATGATCATTGCCCTCACGGGTTACTGGGGAATCGGTCTCGCTTCCGCCGCCGTGTTCGGCGTATATCTGGATTTCGGCGGTAGAGCCGTGTGGCTATGTATGGCGGTCGGACTTCTCGCTGTCGCGGTTGCCCTTGTTCTGCGTTTCAGGGTGCGAATCCGGGCACTGGCGTGACCGGGTTGCGATGCGTCGGGATCAACCCGGTTAGGATTTGCGGCGCGGTGTTCTCTTGGCCGGTTTCGACGGAGGTTTCGCGGCCTTGCTGCGATCTTCCTTGATGACGACTTCCCGTTGCGGAAACGGAATCTCGATGTCGTTGTCCCGGAGCGCATTGTAGATCATGTGCAACAGATCGCCGCCGACGCGGTTCTTGCCGTCGTCGATGTCGTCCATCCAGAACTCGACGAGGATTTCGACGCCGCTGTCGTTGAAGGCCTGGATTTCCGCGTCGGGGCGTTCCTCGATCGGCAGGTCGTCGCCGCTCAGGACATCGGGATGGGAACCCACGACCTCGCGTAGAAGGGGAAACAGCTTGTCCATGTCCGTGCCGTAGGCGACCTCGAACACCAGCGGGTAGCGCTGCTTGCGGTTATGATGCGTCCAGTTGACGAAGGCGGTCGTGATGAACCGCTCGTTCGGCACCATGACGTCCTTGCCGTCGAACGTCTGCAGTGTGGCCGACCGCATGGTCAGCTCGCGCAACCAGCCGGCGCGGCCGTCCTCGAGTTCGATGTAATCGCCGACCTGGATCGAGCGTTCGAGCAGAATGATGATGCCGGAAATGAAGTTCGCGGCAATCTGCTGCAGGCCGAAACCCAAACCCACGCCGATGGCGCCGCCGAACACGACCAGCGCCGTCAGATCGATACCCGCGATCTGCAGGATGATCAGGGAAATGACGACGAACAGGCCGATCTGGAACGTCTTGAGCACCAGTTCCTTGGTCGTCTCGGTCAGGGTCTGGCGGCGCCGGATGAACTCCACGCCGCGCTGGTTGGACTGCCGTCCGAGCCAGAACAGAACCACGCCGAACACGATGGTGCGGGTCAGCGTGTAAAGCGTGAAGTGGATGTCGCCCAGGCTGAAGGTGACGCTGTCGAGAACCTCGATCGTCGGGCTCAACAAACTCAACGCATAGAGAACGTTGATCGGCACCAGCACGAAGAGCGCAAAGTAGCGGACGGCGAGACTGTTCGATAACCGGGTTGCGACGATATAGACGATGGACAGGAAGTTCAGTCCCTGGACAAGCTGGACGAGCCATTTGGCCTCGAAAAACTCGCGCGACAGGGCGACGGCGATGCCGAGCATGATGGCATTGGTGACCGGAAAGATCAGGTCGCGCAGATGAAACGTCGCCACGCCGACGCGCGATTGCACGGCGCCGGTTTTCTTGTCCGGCTCGGCCGCGGGCGCATCCTTGAACCGGCGCTTCAGAAATCTCGAAAACAGCCACGACACAAGGGTCGAGATTGCGACAGCAAGCAGTTGTAGGCCGAAGTCCGCACTGCCGACCGTGTCGGTTACGAGGTCTTCAATCGATTCATCCACGGCTAACATCCATGTCGGTTCGTCAATATTCTGGATAGATTAGGCGGGAGTTTCGCATCTGCCAAACGACGAGTCGAATGACGCTTCGGCAACGAAGTGGTCAGATCTTCCGGTCGGCGGCGATGGCGGCAATAGCGGCCGCGGCGAGGCGAGCTTCCGGCGGATCGGAACGCGACGTCAGGACGATCGGCACTTTGGCACCCATGACGACGCCGGCTGCGAGACCGCTCAGCAAAAGCACCATCGCCTTGAACAGGGCGTTGCCCGTCTCGATGTTCGGCACGACGAGGACATCGGCCTGACCCGCGACATCGCCGCCGACTCCTTTCAGTCGCGCCGCCGCCGGTGACATCGCGTTGTCGAGCGCGAACGGACCCGCCACATCCGCACCCGGAACCTCGCCGTTTGCGGCGCGGCGGGCGATCTCGGCGGCCTCCTTGCTCGACGGCATGGCGTCGATCGGCGTTTCCGTTGCCGAGAGGACGGCAACGCGCGGCCGGTCGAGACCGAGCGCATGACACATCGCGACCGCGTTGTTGGCGATGTCGATGCGCATATCGATGTCCGGCGCAACGTTGATCGCCGCATCGGTGATGTAGAGCACCCGGTCGCTTTCCGGCACGGTCATGTGGAAGACATGGCTGAGCCGGCGATCCGTCCGCAATCCTGTCTCGCGGGCGACGACGGCGCGCATCAGCGCGTCGGTATGAACATGCCCTTTCATCAGCGACGCCGCCTCGCCGCCTCTGGCCAGCGCGACGGCGGTTTCGGCGGATGCCTGTTCTCCCTCGGCATGAACGATGCGAACGCCGTCGAGCGGCCAGCCGGCCTCGGTCGCCAAGCTGCGGATTTCGGCCTCGTCGCCGACCAGCAGCGGCTCGATGAGGCCCGCTTCGGCGGCCTGCCTGGCGCTTTCCAGGGCGACAAGATTGTCCGCACCGGCGACCGCTGTCGGACGCGGCGGCACATCGCTTGCGCGCTCAAGCAGATAGGCGGGGACCTCGAAGGGTTTGTCGCTCAACATGGAAAACAGCCTACCCGAAGCAAGCAATCACCCGAAACAAAAGAGCGGACCATGAAGATCCGCTCTTTCGTGTAGGTCAGACATATGCGTCAGGCAGCGCCTTGCTGCGGCCGCATGTCGTTCGGATCGATGCCGGCAACCTCGACCGGCGCCTTCATGGCGTCGCGGCGGAACGGCTCGCCCAGTTCCTGATTGAGAACAACCTCGACGAACGTGGTGATGCCCTTGGCCTGATCCTCGCATGCGGTCTTCAGCGCCGCGGTCAGCTCTTCCTGGGTCGTTGCGGTAACGCCCTTGAGGCCGCAACCCTCCGCAACCTTGGCATAGCTCAGGTACGGGTTCAGTTCGGTGCCGACAAAGTTGTTCGAGTACCACAGCGTGGTGTTACGCTTTTCCGCGCCCCACTGGAAGTTGCGGAAGATGACCATGGTCACGGCCGGCCAGTCGTCGCGGCCGATCGACGACATCTCGTTCATCGAGATGCCGAAAGCGCCGTCGCCGGCAAAACCGACGACCGGCGTGTCCGGATTGCCGATCTTGGCGCCGATGATCGACGGGAAACCGTAACCGCACGGACCGAACAGGCCCGGCGCGAGATACTTGCGGCTCTTTTCGAACGTCGGATAGGCATTGCCGATGGCGCAGTTGTTGCCGATGTCCGAGGAGATGATGGCGTCGGCGGGCAGGCCGTCGACGATGGCGCGCCAAGCCTGGCGCGGCGACATGTGATCCGGTTCGCGTTCGCGGCTGTCTGCGTTCCAGCTGGTGCCGGGATCGTCGTCTTCGTGATCCATGCTGGCGAGCTGCTGCCGCCACGCAGACTTGGTCTGGTGGATCAGCGCCTTGCGGTCCTCGCGGCCCTTGTCGCCGGCGGTGTCGGCGAGCTGCGCCAGAATGCCTTCGGCGACCATCTTCGCATCACCGCAGATGCCGACGGCGACCGGCTTGGTCAGACCGATACGATCGGCGTTGATGTCGACCTGGATCAGCTTGGCCTGCTTCGGCCAGTAGTCGATGCCGTAGCCCGGCAGCGTCGAGAACGGATTCAGCCGTGTGCCCAGCGCCAGCACGACGTCGGCCTTGGCGATCAGTTCCATCGCCGCCTTGGAGCCGTTATAGCCCAGCGGTCCGCAGGCCAGCGGGTGGCCGCCCGGGAAGCTGTCGTTGTGCTGATAGTTGGAGCAGACCGGCGCATCGAGCCGTTCGGCCAGCGCCTGGCAGGCCGGAATGGCGCCGCCGATGACGACACCGGCGCCCGACAGGATCACCGGGAACGCAGCGTCCGACAACAGCTTCGCAGCCTCGGCAACGGCATTGGCGCCGCCGGCCGGACGCTCGAGATCGACAATCTGCGGCAGTTCGATATCGACCACCTGGGTCCACATGTCGCGCGGCACGTTGATCTGCGCCGGCGCCGACAGGCGGTGCGCCTTGGTGATGACGCGGTTAAGCACCTCGGCGATGCGCGACGCATCGCGGACTTCTTCCTGATAGCACACCATGTCGCGGAACATGGCCATCTGCTCGACTTCCTGGAAGCCGCCCTGACCGATGGTCTTGTTCGCCGCCTGCGGGGTGACCAGCAGCATCGGCGTGTGGTTCCAGTAGGCCGTCTTGATCGCGGTCACGAACCCGGTCACGCCCGGGCCGTTCTGCGCGATCGCCATGCCCATTTTACCGGTCGAACGCGTGTAACCGTCGCAGATCAGACCGCCGTTGGTTTCATGCGCTACATCCCAGAAGGTGATGCCGGCCTTGGGAAACAGATCGGAGATCGGCATGAACGCCGAACCGATGATGCCGAAAGCATGTTCGATGCCATGCATCTGCAACACTTTCACAAAAGCTTCTTCGGTCGTCATTTTCGTCATGTCGTATCTCCAATCCGTTCCTGAGGGTGAACGTCAGAGGCCGATTTCAACGCGCCGGGCTCAGAGCCCGATAGCGTCCTCCGGCGTGACGTACTTGTAACCGCGGTCGCGGGCGACCGCTTCGTTGGTGACCATGCCGGCGTGGACATTGAGGCCCGCCCGCAGGTGATGATCCGTCGCCAGTGCCTCGCGCCAGCCCAGATTCGCCATGCGAATGGCATAGGGCAGCGTCACGTTGTTGAGCGCAAAGGTCGAGGTCCGGGCGACACCGCCCGGCATGTTGGCGACACAGTAGTGGACGACATCGTCGACCACGTATGTCGGGTCGGCGTGGGTCGTCGCTTTCGAGGTCGCGAAACAACCGCCCTGGTCGATGGCAACGTCAACGACGACGGAACCGGGCCGCATCGCCTTGATCATCTTGCGGCTGACCAGCTTCGGCGCTTCGGCGCCCGGAATCAGCACGCCGCCGATAACGACATCGGCATCGATGACCAGCCGCTCGACATTGTCCTGCGTCGAGAACGCGGTCTTCAAAGCGCCGCCGAAGCGGCCGACGAGGTGCTCAAGTACCATCGGATTGCGGTCGACGACCGTGACCTCGGCGCCCATGCCCATGGCCATCATGATGGCGTTGGAGCCGACGACGCCGCCGCCGAGCACCACGACCTTGGCCGGCTCGACGCCCGGCACGCCGCCGAGCAACAGGCCGCGGCCGCCGCGGGATTTTTCCATGCAATGGGCCGCCGCCTGGATCGACATGCGGCCGGCGACCTGCGACATCGGCGCCAACAGCGGCAGTCCGCCGCTCGCGGAGGTCACGGTCTCATAGGCGATGCAGGTCGCGCCGGACTTCACGAGGTCCTTGGTTTGCGGCGCGTCCGGCGCGAGGTGCAGATAGGTGTACAGCAGCTGGCCTTCGCTCAGCATTTTGCGTTCGACTGCCTGCGGTTCCTTGACCTTGACGATCATTTCCGCCTTGGCGAAGACATCCTTGGCCTGCTTGACGATCTTGGCGCCGGCATCGCGATACTCGGCATCGGTTACGCCGATTCCGATGCCGGCTTTCGTCTCGACGATTACCGAATGACCGTTGTTGATCAACTCACGCACGCTGCCGGGCACGAGGCCGACGCGATACTCATGGTTTTTGATTTCCTTAGGCACACCGATCAGCATGATATTCTCCCTAAACTATCGGTTGGACTCCAGTGCTTCGGGAACCAGCGCCACGGTCGAATTACGAGGGCCCGGAAACCGGAAATCTTGATCCTGTGGATACTGTGACGCTGGCCCCCCGTATAGAGCCAGTTGTCGGGGATTCGGCGGGCCAGAGCAATGGCCAGATTGAGCCACCCGACAATCGCCGCATCCCGGAATTGTCGTTTGCGCAGCGATGGGGCACCATACCGCCCGAAGCAGGAGTCCAGCGTACCGATGTCCCCGAACTCGAATGAGTCCGCACTCGCACAATTTTGCGATCTGAAGGATTGCCGTGCACTCGATGTCGGGTGCGGGACGGGCGATTTGCTCCGGTTCATGCGATCGCAAGGGGCGCACGTCACCGGCGCCGAGTGCAATCCGGCTCAACGGTCGGCAGCCATGGCCGAATCCGGCATGGGCGATATCGAGATCGTCGATGCCGTCGGCCAGGACTTGCCCTTTCCCGACGAGGGTTTCGATCTCGTCGTGTTCATGTTTTCGCTGCATCACGTGCCGGTGGACTCCCAGGGTGACGCCTTGCGCGAAGCGGCCCGCGTGCTGGCGCCCGGCGGCATGCTCTACGTCGCGGAACCGCTGTGCGAGGGCAGCGGTTTCGAGGTCCACGCGCCGGTCGATGACGAAACCGAGGTCCGCGCCGCCGCGCTCCAGGCGCTCGGCGATGTCGCTGCGTCCGCTCTGACCGCCGTCGGCGAAACGCAGTACACGATGAGTTATCATTACAAGGCGTTCGCCGACTACAAGGATGACATGGTCCGCATCGACCCGTCGCGTCGCGATGCATTCGAGGCCATGGAAGACGACCTTCGCGGTCTCTTCGAGACGCTCGGCGTCCTTGAGCCAGAAGGCATGCGTTTCGACCAGCCCGTCCGGGTCAACATGTACCGGAAGGATTGAAAATCATGAGCAACGGTGCCGCCGCCTACACCGAAACCCTGTATCCGAGGATCGAACCCTTCGCGACCGGCCGGATGCCGGTTTCCGACGGCCACGAGCTTTACTTCGAGCAATGCGGCAATCCGGACGGCAAGCCCGCGGTCTTTCTTCACGGCGGTCCCGGTGGCGGCGTCAATCCGACATTCCGCCGTTTCTTCGATCCCGAAGCCTACCGCATCGTGCTGTTCGACCAGCGCGGCTGCGGCCGCTCGACGCCGCATGCCAGCCTGGAGGAGAACACCACATGGCATCTCGTCGCCGACATCGAGGCGCTGCGCGAAAAGCTCGGGATCGAGAAATGGCAGGTCTTCGGCGGCTCCTGGGGCAGTTGTCTGGCGCTGGCCTATGCCGAGACCTATCCCGACCGTGTCAGCGAACTGGTGTTGCGCGGCATCTTCACGCTACGGCGCAGGGAGTTGATGTGGTTCTATCAGGACGGCGCCAGTCATGTGTTCCCGGACGCGTGGGAAAGATACCTTGCGCCGATCCCGGCCAATGAGCGCGGCGACATGATCGCCGCATATTACGAACGGCTGACGTCGGATGATGCGGCGATCCGCCAGGAGGCCGCCCGCGCCTGGAGCGTCTGGGAAGGATCGACCCTGTCCCTGTGGCCGGATCCGGACCGCGAGGCGCACTTTGCCGAAGACGATTACGCCCTCGCATTTGCGCGGATCGAATGCCACTACTTCAACAATGCGGGTTTCTTCGAATACGACGGTCAGCTGATCGAGGAAATCGACAAGTGCCGCCACATCCCCGCCGTCATCGTGCAGGGCCGCTACGACATGTGCACCCCGGTGCAGACCGCGTGGGACCTGCACCGCGCCTGGCCCGAAGCCGACTTCCGTCTGGTTCACGATGCCGGGCATGCGTCATCGGAACCCGGCATCGTTCACGAGCTGGTCAGCGCAACCGACCGCTTCCGGGGCGCATAGGACAGGTGTGGCGGCCGACCGTAGCCGAGCCGCCCTCACCGGTCAGTTGAACTCGACCTTGAATTCGCTCTCGTCATAGCTTCTGGTTTCAACGATACAGCTGTTTTCCTCGTCGAAAACGAATACCGTCGCCACTTCCGCCACCACGGACAACCGGCAGAAAACGCCTTCCCCTTCCATCGACGCCGGGCACGCTTCCATATCCGTATGCGGCACGCCGTATTCGAAGGCCTCGTAGGTCATCGGGCAGGCGTGCTCCTGACCGGCGGCAACGACGGGGCCGCTCAGGAGCATCGCCGAGAGACCGGTTGCAAGTAATGTCTGTTTTTTCGTCATCCTGGTTCCTTCCTTAATATGACGGTTGCGGAAACGGGTTTACGTCGACTCCAGGCATGCTTCGCCTGGGGGAAACTTCGACTGATCAGAAAAGCGCCGGCAATTTCGCTAGTGAACGGCACTGAGGCCAGCGGCACCGGCCATCGTCTCCTCGTTAGGCAAATGCCCGACGCGGCACGGCAGAATACACCCCGCCTGTTCGAGCGCGTTCGCCAGTTCGGAAACCCTGCCGATCAGATCGCCGACCGCGTTTGGTTCGACGATCAGCTCCGCCAGACTGCGGACCAGAAGAAAACGACCCTGCTGCGACGCCGCGGTCAGGCACACCAGTTGAACCTCTTCCGCGCCTAGATGCGGACAACACGGCATGTGAAAGCGGATCGTTTCCCGCGATGCGCGCTGCAGAATTCGCGTCAGGGCGGCAAAAGCCGTGAATGCCCGATTGCCGAGGTCCTCGCCGAGCGACAGGCGGAACTCCCGCGCAACGACCGAAAAATGCAAACCGCGGTCCATGTAAATACCGGCAAACCAGTGACGGTACGCCCCGGCGATGAGTTGTTCCGGATCCGACAGATCCCGCAGTCGCATGGGCCAGCGGGTCTCAGACGGTATTTGACGTATCTGATTCAAGGCATCCTCCTTCGTTGATTTAAATGAGAATGATTCGCATTCTCATTTAAATCAAGACAAAAAATCGACCCCTGCCGTACCGTCGTGATTCGGGCGTTATGTCCGGAACGTCAAAACGTGATGGACGGCCATGCCGGCGACGAGTCCCCAAAAGGCGCCGCCGACGCCAAGGAACGAAATTCCGGATGCCGCAAGAATAAACGTGACCAGGGCCGCCTCTCGCCCGACCGGTTCGACGAGGGCGCTGGCGGCTGCATTCCCGAACGCGCCGAGCAACGCCAGCCCCGCCACGGCCATGATGATGGTCGGCGGTGCGACGCCGACAAGCACGACGGCCGCGCCCGAGAAAAGCCCGAACAGCACGTAAAACACGCCCGAGGATGCGGCGGCCCAGTACCGCCGTGCGGGATCCGGGTGGGCGTCCGTTCCGGCGCACATCGACGCCGTAATCGCGGCGAGGTTCACCGCATGTCCGCCGAACGGGGCCGACAACAGGCTGAACAGGCCGGTGTCGCGGAACATCGGCGAAGCATCGAGCTCATAACCGTTGGCCCGCAGGACGGCGACGCCCGGAATGTTCTGCGAGGCCATGGTGACGATGAACAACGGAATGGCGACGCTGATGACAGCCGCGAACGAGAACTGCGGCTTGATCAGTACGGGCGCGACGATCCATTCCACCGCGCCGCCGAAGCCCTCGCCGGCATTCATGGCGATCAGCACCGCGGCAACCAGCACCGTCACCGGCATGGCATAGAGACGGCGCAATCTGATCATCGCCAACCAGACACCGATGATGATCAGCGCCATGACCGGGTGGTCGGCGATGGCGTAGGCCGGTGCAATGCAGAAATTGAACAGCACGCCGGCAAGCATCGCATTCGCGATCGGTCCGGGAATGGCGCCGACCAGCCGGCCCAGCGGTTTCCAGAGGCCGGCGATGACGATCATGGCGCCGCAAACGATAAACGCCCCGACGACAGCGGCGAAACCGCCTTCCATCACAGGAATGGTGGCAAGCAGGGCGGCGCCCGGCGTCGACCATGCCACGCTGACCGGCAGGCGCGTTCGCAGGCTGACGAGAATGCCGCACAAACCCATTGCCACCGACAGCGCCATCAGGCCCGACGCGGCTTGGGCCGGCGTCGCTCCGGCGCCCGCCAAGCCTTGCAAAACGACGGGAAACGAACTGCCGAAGCCGACAATGGCGACGAGAAGCCCGGTAAAAACCGCCTGCGCCGAGATGCCCTTGAACAACCGACTTAGCCCCATAGAGCGGCGGCCGGCGGATGAATCATGCCCCCCGAGAAGTCGAGACCGTCCGGACGGTCTTCCTTGAGCAACAGCGGCCCGTCGAGATCGACGAATTTCGCCGCCGGCATCACCAGGGTCGCCGGCGCCATGGCCAGCGACGTCGCAACCATGCAGCCGACCATGATGCCGAAGCCGCAGGTGTGCGCCGCATCGGCAAGCCGCAGCGCCGATGTCAGCCCGCCGGTCTTGTCGAGCTTGATGTTGACGATCTGGTACTTGCCCGCCAGTCGGTGCAGCTTTTCGGCCGTATGGCAGGATTCATCGGCGCAGATCGGGATCGGGCTCTCGAAGCCGGCGAGGTCGTCGTCCGCGTCCGCCGGCAGCGGCTGTTCCAGCATCTCGACGCCGAGTTCGGCCAGCGGCTGCGCGACATCGCGCATGACCGCGATGTCCCAGCCTTCGTTCGGATCGACGATCAGACGCGCGTCCGGCGCGGCCTCGCGGACCGCGGAAACCCGCGTCACCACGTGTTCAGCATTGAGTTTGATCTTCAGCAGCTTGGCGTCGGTCAACGCTGCGGCGGCGGCGGCCATCTCGTCGGGCGTGCCGATGCCGATGGTCGTCGCCGTTACCGCCGGCGCCGGCGGCTCGACCATGCCGGCGATGTCCCAGGCGCGTCGGTTGTTGAGCTTCGCCTGCAAGTCCCAGAGCGCGCAGTCGATGGCGTTGCGCGCCGCGCCCGCCGGCATGCTCGACAACAGGCCCTTGCGGTCGGGATGTTTGGCGATGTCGAGCGCGCGCGATTCGATATCCTCGATGACGCCTTCGACGCTCTCGCCGTAACGCGCGTAGGGCACGCATTCGCCGCGCCCGGAAACGCCCTCGTCCATGGTGATCTCGCAGACCACGACATCCGCCGCCGTCTTGGTGCCGCGCGAAATCGCGAACGGCTTCTCCAGCGGCCAGCTTTCGTGACGGGCTTCGAAACTCGCCATCGGACAGTGGTCTCCCTAGGCGAGGATGGCGTCGACCAGCGGCGCCACGCCGGTGCGCACCGGGTCGACCGCCGGCATGCCGAACTTGTCGGCATGCTCCTTGAGGCACGCCTCGGCGTCCGCGTCGCTCATCGCCGACGTGTTGAAGGCAAAGCCGACGACCTTGGCGTCCGGGTTGGTCAGCCGGGCGTGCTCCTCGTTGACGCGGATGCAGTCCTCGAGGCTCGGCAGCGGCTGATGCGGGATACCGCGCATGTGCGGCCGGCCCGGTTCGTGACACATGACCAGCCGGTCGGCCTGCGAACCGTGCAACAAGCCAAGCGACACGCCGGCATAGGACGGATGGAACAGCGAGCCCTGGCCCTCGATCAGGTCCCAGTGATCGGCATCGTTGTCGAGCGCCAGCCACTCGACGGCACCGGAAATGAAATCGGCGACCACTGCGTCGACCGAGACGCCCTCGCCGGCGATGAAAATACCGGTCTGGCCGGTGGCCCGGAAATCGCACGAGACGCCGCGGCTTTCCATGTCGCGCCAGCAGGCGAGCGACGTGAACATCTTGCCGAGCGAACAGTCGGTTCCGACCGCCAGCATGCGCTTGCCCGGTCGGCGCACGCCGCTGCCGACGGAGAACTCGCGCGTCGGATGCCGAACGTCGTAAAGCGCCCGGCTGTGCTGTTCCGCCGCATCGGCGATCGCCGGTACGCTCGAAAGCTTGGTGTGCAGCCCCGAGGCGATATCCATGCCGAGTTCGACAGCCCGCACCAGGGTGTCCGTCCAGTTGTCGGGAATGATGCCACCGCGATTGGCGACGCCGACGACCAGGGTCTTCACGCCGGCTTCGGCGGCTTCCTCAAGCGACATATCGGGAATGCCGAGATCGGCGTTGCAGCCCTCGAGACGGAGCTGTCCGAGGCACCATTCCGGCCGCCAGTGGACGACGCCGCGCGCGGTCTTGGCCGCGAGGTGATCGGCAGCATCGCCGATGAACATCAGGTATGGGGTACGAAGGGCCATCGTAAAATCCTCCCTATTCAGGCGCGCGGCAATCTAGCCAACCCGTGGCCGTGCGTCACGCCTTCATGACGGAACGGCATTTACCTATTAATAGGAATAAATGCTTGACAACTCGATTTTGTCATGGTATGGTTTCGGTCTCGAATCGCCACGGGTGCGTCTGCCGCGTTCCGTGGTTTTTTCTTGCCGTGCGCCGCCCCACAACTGGGGCGGCGTTTTTTTGCCGTCCCTTCCCCTCACTCAAACAGGCCCTCACTCAAACAGGAAAGAAGCCGATATGCCGAAACCCGACCCGATCTACGAAAAGCGTGAACTCGCCCGCCTCAAGGCCATGATGGCCGATCCGCGCTACTGGAAGACCATGGACCCGGCCTACGTCGAGAGCGTCCGTCAGGGCTTCGAAGCCCTCTATGACACCCCACCACCCGCAGCCCCGTCAAAACAAGCAGTCGCCCGTGAGGGCGAAGCCGCCAACGAGCTCGGCCTCAACGGCCCGCACCACGGTCAGGACAAGGACCTTGCTCACGTCTCGCCGGGCGAGATCGTCGTGCCGGTGAGCGCCCAGACGCCTCAGGTGCTGAACGCGCTCTACGCCGTCATGGGAGACCGCATGGCGCATTACGTCGTCGGATCGGGATACGAGCAACGCAATCCGACCAGCGGCCTGCCGTCGTTCGCGGATAACAAAGGCTGGTTCAGTTCAAAGAGATGGCACTTTGAAGAGCGCGATGCACGGAACCGGCCCTTGCCGAGAAACGAGAAGGACGCGGTGGAGAACGGCTTCATCATGTATCCAGACTCAATGGCTGTTTTCCATGACAACGATCGAGGGGCGAAGGAGAAGAAGTACGCCCACCCCGATGGCCGCGAAGTCGTTTACGACGGCGATACCGGTCGAATCGTTCACGATCCGAACTACAGGGGTTCCTTCAACTACATCCATCAGGAACTACCGCCCAATGACATCACCGATATCGCCGGGTGGGCCAAGTACATTGGCTCAAGTTGGAAACACTATCGAAGAGACATCCTTCCCTACTGGGCTTATGGTTCGACGAGGAAGGACTACACGAATAAATTGAACGAGATGCAGAAAGGTCTGGAACCTCACATTCCGTAAAACAAGGAAGTGGGCCGGGCTTATGCCAGGCTCGTTATCCAATCCGGACTTCCATCTTTCATTGTATTTCCAGTGAAGGCCTTACAAGGTCCTGCTTTGGAGACGTGGAATTGTTAAGCACTCTCTTCAGATCGGCGACAAAGTCTCAAAAAATTCTGTTCGGCGCGAACGCGTTCTTCGCCGTCATGTACGTCGTATTTCAACTCGTCGCCGTCCTCAGCACAGAGATCACGTACTGGGAAATTGCCAGCAGTTTGTCCGCGTTCTTCATATTCGTCTTGGCAGCTTTGCTGGTCACCCTCGGCGAAGCGTTCCGCCATCTGTTTCGAAAGGCATGGCGGCACTTCGGGATTTCCGCCGTACTGCTCATCTTCGAGCTGGCCCTCTTGGTTCTGATATTCCCCATCTTCCTCCAATGACGCCCGCGGCACATGCCGTAGGCGTGCCGGCACAAGCGGCCGTCACGCCTTCATGCGTTCGCCCTTCGGATCGTACATCGGCCTGAGCGATGCCTCGGCCTCGAAGCGCTTGCCGGCGATCTCGATCTCGTAAGCGCCGCTCTTGACGTAGTCCGCATCGACGCCGTCGTCGTTGTTGACGTAGCCCATGCCGATGGCGCCGCCGAGGGTGTGGCCGTACATCGCCGATGTCACGTACCCGCAGATCGCGCCGTCGCGCAGGATCGGCTCGTTGTGGTAGAGCAGCGGCTCGGGATCGGTCAGCCGGAACTGCACCAATCGCCGCGTCAAGCCCGCCTCCTTCTGCTTCAGAAGCGCATCCCGGCCGATAAAACCATCTGGCTTGTCGAACTTCACGGCAAAGCCCAGGCCGGCTTCCAGCGGCGTATCCTCGTCGGCGATGTCGTCGCCCCAGTGGCGGTACGCCTTTTCGATTCGGAGCGAGTTCATGGCGTGCATGCCGACGTGTTTGAGGTCGAAATCGGCGCCCGCTTCCGTAATGGTCTCCCAGACATGGAGCGCCATATCGGTCGGGATCGAGAGTTCCCAGCCCAGTTCGCCGACGTAACTGATACGCGATGCGCGCACCGTGGCGTAGCCGATTTCGATCTCCTTGCTGGCGCCGAACGGAAACGCCTCGTTGGAGAGATCCGCACCGGTGATCTTCGCCATCAGCTCACGGGATTTCGGCCCCTGTACGTTGAGCCCGGCATACCCGGCCGTCACGTCGGTCAGGAAGCAATGCGCGCCATCGGGAATGTGCGACTGCAGCCAGTGGAAGTCGCGGGCATGCTGGGCGAACGCGGTGACCACCAGATAGCTATCCTCGGTCAGGCGCGTCACGGTCAGGTCGCTCTCGATCCCGCCGCGCTCGTTGAGCCACTGGGTGTAGACCATGCGGCCCGGTTCGACGGCGACGTCGTTGGCGCAGACCCGGTTGAGCACGCTCTCCGAATCGCGGCCTTGCAGCAGGAATTTCGAGAACGTCGAGATGTCCAGAAGGCCGACGTTTTCGCGCACCGCCGCATGTTCGGCGGCCGAATAATCGAACCAGTTCTGACGCTTGTAGGTGTATTCGTACTTCGGCTCCACGCCGTCGGGCGCGAACCAGTTCGGGCGCTCCCAGCCGCCGGCCTCGCCGAAGCAGGCGTTGGCATCCTTGAGCCGGTCGTAGAATGGGGTCCGGCGGATGCCGCGTGCCGTGTGCACCTGATAGAACGGCCAGTGCATGGCATAGAGCAGGCCGAGCGCCTCGGTCGTGCGGTCATGCAGGTATTTGCGGTTCGACTGGAAATCATGGACCCGGCGCACGTCGACGTCCCACACATCGATCGGCGCATGGCCGTCCTTGATCCAGCTCGACAGCACCTTGCCGACGCCGCCCGACGACTGGATACCGATGGAGTTGAAGCCGCAGGCGACGAAAAGGTTGCCGACCTCGGGCGCCTCGCCGAGGTAGTAGCGATCATCCGGCGTGAAGCTCTCCGGGCCGTTGAAAAACGTCTGAATGCCCGCCGTTTCGAGGATCGGAAGCCGGTGAATGGCGTTCATCAGCATCGGCTCGAAGTGGTCGAAATCCTCCGGCAGTTCGTCGAACGAAAAATCCTCCGGAATCCCGTCCATGCCCCAGGGCTTGGCGACCGGCTCGAAGGCGCCGATCAGCAGCTTGCCGGCGTCTTCCTTGACGTAGATGCAGGCCGACGGCTCGCGAAGAACCGGAAGGTTCGAGCTCAGTCCCTCGATGGGCTCGGTGACGACATAGAAGTGCTCGGCGGCGTGGAGCGGCAGGTTGACGCCGATCTTGCGGCCGAAATCGCGCGACCACATGCCGCCGGCGACCACCGCATGCTCGCACTCGATCTCGCCCTTTTCGGTGACGACGGCGGCGACCTTGCCCTTGTCGACGCGAACATCGGTGACCAGGGTATGCTCGAAGATCTTGGCGCCGCCGGTCCGCGCGCCCTTCGCGAGCGCCTGGGTCACGTCGATTGGATTGCTCTGGCCGTCCTTCGGCAGAAAGACGCCGCCGATCACGTCGTCGATGTTCATGCCGGGGTACTTCTCGCCGATCCAGTCGGCATCGACGACATCGACCTCGAGGCCGAAGACCCGCGCCATCGATGCACCGCGCTTGAGTTCCTCAAGCCGTTCCGCGTCGGTCGCCAGCGAGATCGAACCGTTCTGCTTGAAGCCCGTGGCCTGGCCGGTCTCGTCCTCGAGACCGGCGAACAGTTCCGACGTGTACTGCGCGAGTTTGGTCATGTTCTGGGTCGCGCGCAGCTGCCCGACCAGACCGGCCGCATGCCATGTCGTGCCGCAAGTCAGCTGTTTGCGTTCCAGCAGCACGACATCGGTAATGCCGATCTTCGTCAGGTGGTAGGCAATGGAACAGCCGGCGACGCCGCCGCCGATGATGACGACCTGGGCGCGCTCAGGAAAGTTGTCGGCCATTGATTCGGTATCCTCTCTCTAGGGGGGGTCGTTTCGTTATCTAATATGCCGGCGGCGACATGACCCACAGCACGCGGGCCGGCACGTCGTCGGGGTTGCCGGAATAGTGCGGCTCCTCGCCGTCGAACGTGATGCTGTCGCCGGTTTCCAGAATGAAGTTTCGATCGCCGAAACGCAGCTCCAGCCGCCCCGCGATGACGAAGGCGGCTTCCTGGCACGGCCGGCCATAGAGTTCCTCGCCGGTCGCCGCGTGCGGCGCATAGGTCGTCATGATCATTTCGAACGCGCCGCTCAGGTTCGGCGACAGCAATTCCTCGGTGACGCCCGAACCGGTGAACGTCAGCCGCCGCCGGTCGCCCCGCCGCACGACGAGGTCGCGCTCATCCTCGGGCGCCGCCGCGCCGCCCTGAAAGAACCACGAGATCTGAACGCCGAGCGCCTCGGCAAACTCCTTCAGGCGGTCGATGGAGACGGTCGAGATGTTGCGCTCGATCTGGCTGACGTAACCGACGGACCGGCCGATGCGGTCGGCGAGTTCGATGAGAGTCAGGCCCTTGGCCTTGCGCAGGTCGCGGATCTGCTGGCCCACGGGCGGCGCGTCGTCGAGGGAGTCCGGCACGGCCGGCGCCGGTGTTCGCTCACCGTCGGTTTCTTCGTGCTTGCCGGAAAGCCGCTCCGTCATGGGTGTCACTGACCCGCCCTGGTCGTTATTCACGCCTTGTCGACGATGGACCATACGCGAAGCCGGCGATTTTGAAAATGAAATTATTGCGCAACTTTTTCATTTTTAAAGCGACCAACACCAACCCTGGTTGCAGATCATGATGAATCCGTGAACCCGTTCATCGTCCCGGCGCGCCGCGCCGAAGAATGGCTGGCAGATCATTTTCGCGACCCGCATGCGCTGTCCGGCGCCGTCGTCGCGGGCGACATCCCCGAGCGCAGTCTGAAACGCCGCTTCAAACAGGCAACCGGCTCGACGCTCATCGAACAGGTACAGAACCTTCGCATAGAAGAAGCCGGCGAATGCTGGAAAGCGACACGGCATCGGCGAAGCGACGATCGAAGCCGCTTAGGCCCTCGGCACCGTCACCACGACCCGCAGGCCGCCTTCCTCGCGGTTGGCGACGGCGATCTCGCCGCCGTGCGAGCGGATCACGCTGCGCGCGATGGCGAGGCCAAGTCCCATGCCGCCGGTTTCCTGGCTGCGCGCTTCGTCGAGGCGCACGAACGGATCGAACACGCGTTCGAGATGGTCTTCGGGGATGCCGGGGCCGTCGTCCTCGATGACGATTTCGACCGATTGGCCGGCCTCGCGTGCCGTGATCTTGGCGCCGCCGCCGTGCCGGGCTGCATTCTCGATCAGGTTACGCAGCGCCCGGGTCAACGCAAACGGCCGGCACCGCAGGACGATCCGGTCACCCGCCGTCAGATCCGCCGGATGGCCGATGTCGTTGAGATCGCCGACGATGCTCTCGATCAACGCGCGCAGATCGACATCGCGTGCGTCTTCGCGCACCGTATCTTCGCGGGCGAACGCCATCATCGCCGAGACCATGCGTTGCATCTCGTCGAGATTGGCAAGCATCTTGGCGCGCAAATCCTCGTCCTCGACCAGTTCGGCGCGCAGCCGGAGCGACGTCAACGGCGTCCTGAGATCGTGGCTCGTCGCCGCCAGCATATGTGTGCGGTCGTCGATAAAGCGGCGCAACCGTTCGCGCATCTCGTTAAAGGCGTGAATCGTGTCGCGCGCTTCCGCCGGACCGGTCTCCACGAGCGGCGGACCATCCTCACCGCGCCCGAGCCGGTTGGCGGCCGCCGCAAGCCTCTTCATCGGTCGGGTGATGCGCCGCATCAACAGAATTGAGGCAAACGAGACGCCGACGACGAGCAGCGTCATGATACCGATGGCCGCCCACTTCCGCTCGCGGGGCGGTGAGCGGAACAGGTTTTCCGCATTCAACCATCGGCCGCCGCCCAGTTCGACCGAGATCAGCAAACTGACCGGCCTGTGGTGGTGGCCCCATCGGCGATCGTCTTGGTCGTCATCATCCCAGTCGCCGTCATCGTCATCGTCCCCATCATCGTCTCGCCCGCGCCGGAACCAGTCATGCCCGATATCGCGGACATCGACGCGCACCTCTCTACCCTCGGGTAAATCGATCTGCCGGCGTAGCCGCTTGGCCAGCCAGTTTGACGCAAAGCGGCGATGATCGTCGTCGACGACGCTCTCGGCGCCGATCCAGAACCTGAGACGTGAAGACGTGGCGGCTTCGAGAATTCGGTCATGCAGCTCTTCCGGCGTCTCGTCGAGCACGCGAAGCGTCGAGGCAGTCCGCGAGATCGTTTCGTCCTGACTCAGCGATTGCAGTGCGAAACGCCGTTCGTCGGAGAACACGAACAGGCTGACCACGTGAACGAGGACCAGCGACACCGCGAGCACGAGGAACATCTGCCCGATCAGCGATTTCGGGCAGAACCGGGACCAGCCGTGGCGGCGCGCGCCGGTCATGACATTTCAACGTCGGCGACGAAGCTGTAACCGCCGCCCCAGTGCGTTTTGATGATTTTCGGATCGCCCGGCTCGGCTTCGATCTTCTTGCGAAGCCGGCTGATCTGATTGTCGATGCTGCGGTCGAATACCACGGCCTCGCGTCCGCGCGTGAGATCGAGCAACTGCTCGCGGCTGAGCACAACGCCCGGGCGTCTGATCAGGGCATGCAACAGCAGAAATTCACCGGTGCTGAGCGGCACGCTGACGCCGTCCTCGCCGATGAGTTCGCGGCGCGCGGCATCGAAGATCCAGCCGGCGAACCGGAATCGTTCGTTCTCGGTGGTATCGCGAGATCGCGGCATGTCGTCCACGCGGCGCAACACGGCGCGGATTCGCGCCAGCAGTTCGCGCGGATTGAACGGTTTGGTGATGTAGTCGTCGGCGCCCATCTCAAGCCCGACGATGCGGTCGGCATCCTCCGCGACCGCCGTCAGGAGGATAATTGGAATGCGTTTCCATTCCGAATGGTTGCCGCGCAGATCGCGGGTCAGGCTCAGACCGTCCTCGCCCGGCATCATGATATCGAGCACGACGAGATCGACGGCAGCGGTCTGCAGGGTGCGCCTTGCTTCGGCTGCGTCCCCGGCCTCGCTGACGCGGCAGCCGTTTTTCTCCAGGTATTTGCGGAGCGGCTCGCGGATATCGCGGTGGTCGTCGACGATCAGGATGTGCGGCGTGTCGGTCATGCACCCAATATGCCCGCTATCATGGGTCCGGCGGGACAGAAAAATGTAACGAATTGTCGCAGGGGCGGAAAACGCGACATTCGGTTACAAAACCTTCGACCGCCGGGATAATCGTGACACCGGTTCGTGTTTCTCTTTCAACCGTCAACAACGCAAACTGAGAGGTTACATCATGACGGATCACAAAATGAAGAAACACACCAAGATCGCCCTCGCCGGCCTCGGCGCGGTCGTCCTCATCGGCGGCATTGCCGCAGCGAGCGACCACGTCCTCGCCGGAAGCTGGGACCATGGCGGCAAGTACGGCGGCAAGTTCGGCCACTACAAAGCCGACGTATTCGACCGCTTCGATGCCGATGGAGACGGTCGCGTCACGATCGCCGAGATCGACGGCTTCAAGGCCGCGCTAATCGAACGCCACGACGCCGACCGGAGCGGCTCGATCAATCTCGACGAGTTCGCGGCCGTCTGGCTGGAGCAAACCCGGCCGATGATGGTCGACGGCTTTCAGCGTCTCGACGATGACGGCAGCGGTGACGTTACCGTCGCCGAAATCGACCGCAAGTTCGACCGCATGGTCCGCCACCTCGACCGTAACGGCGACGGCGCCATCGCCATGAAGGAACTCGGTCGTCACGGCCATCATGGTCATTATGACGATGACGATGATGACGACGACGATGAAAAGTCTTAAGGCGGTCGAAAAAAATTAATCATGGGGCGTTGCTGCGGCAGCGCCCCTTTTTTGTTGCGCGTACTTCCAGGAAACGCGCAAATGCCGTCTTCCACACTCTGCCGCACGGGGAACGCGTCATGAAAATCGGATTTATCGGTCTCGGCAATGTCGGCGCGAAGCTCGCCGGCAGCCTGCTTCGCAACGGTTTCGACCTGACGGTCCGCGACCTCGACAAAACCACAGCGCAAGCGTTTCTCGACAAGGGCGCAAAGTGGGCCGACTCGCCCCGCGAGATGGCCGCCGCATGCGACGTCGTCATTACCTGCCTGCCGAGCCCGGCCGCCTGCGCGGCCGTGGTCGAAGGGCCGGACGGTATTATCGAGGGCGTGCATCCGGGCATGATCTGGGCGGAGATGAGCACCACCGACGAAGCCGAGGTCAAACGGCTTGCGGCCAAGGTCGCGGAAGCCGGCGGCGAGCCGGTCGAATGTCCGGTTTCCGGCGGATGCCACCGCGCCGCGACGGGCAATATCTCGATCTTCGCGGGCTGCGAACGCTCGACGTTCGAACGCATGCTACCGCTACTCACCGTGCTCGGGCGGCGCGTTCTGCATACCGGCGGCATCGGCACCGCGTCGACCCTCAAGGTGATGACGAATTACCTCGCGACCGCCAACCTCGTTTCGATTTCTGAAGCATTGGCGACCTGCGCGAAGGCCGGTATGGATCTCGGCGTGACGTACGAGGCGATCCGCATATCGTCCGGCAATTCTTTCGTGCACGAAACCGAAGGCCAGGTCATCCTCAATGGCAGCCGCAACGTCGACTTCACGACCGATCTCGTGCTCAAGGACATCGGCCTGTTTCAGGACATCGCCGACCGGGTCGGTATGAAGCTGGAGTTGTCGCCGCTGCTGATCGAGATCTTCAAGGACCATCAGAACCGCTTCGGACCGCGCGAACTATCGACCGCCGTGGTCAAGCGCCTGGAAGAAGACTCGGATGTTTCGGTGCTGGCGCCCGGCTTTCCGGCCGAGCTGGCCGACGACGAACCGGAAGAGTCCGGCTACGAGGTCGTCGTCAAACGCTGAACGCGGTACTCCGCCTACGCCCTCACCCTTCGTCGGGCTCAGGGTGAGGGAAATATCACTGCCTCATGCTGAGCTCGTCGAAGTATGAGGCGTAATTTGTGACAGTCAGTCCTTGGCGCCGTGGTCCGAACCCTTGACGAAGTGGAATTCGGCGCCCTCGCGGATGCCCGACGGCCAGCGCGACGTCACGGTCTTCAGCTTGGTGTAGAAGCGCACGCCTTCCATGCCGTGGATCGAGTGATCGCCGAACAGCGAGTCCTTCCAGCCGCCGAAGCTGTGGTACGCGACGGGCACCGGAATCGGCACATTGACGCCGACCATGCCGACCGGGATGTTCTTGACAAACTCGCGGGCCGCATCGCCGTCGCGGGTAAAGATCGCGGTGCCGTTGGCGAACGGGCAATTGTTGATGAGATTCGTCGCCTCGTCGTAATCGCCGGTGCGCACAACGCTGAGGACCGGGCCGAAGATCTCTTCCTTGTAGATGTCCATGTCCGGCGTGACCTTGTCGAACAGGCAGCCGCCGACGTAGAAGCCGTTCTCATAACCCTGCAGATTGACGCCGCGACCGTCGACGACCAGATCGGCGCCCTGCTCCACACCCTTGTCGATGAGGCCCAGGATGCGTTCCTGCGACTGCTTGGTAACGACCGGACCCATTTCGGTCGACGGGTCGGTGTAGGGACCGACCTTCAGGTCGCGCACGCGCGGTGCGAGTTCCTCGACGAACCGGTTGGCGGTTTCCTCGCCGACCGGGACGGCAACGGAGATCGCCATGCAGCGCTCGCCGGCGGAGCCATAGGCCGCGCCCATGGCGGCATCGACGGCCTGTTTCATGTCGGCGTCAGGCATGATGATCATGTGGTTTTTGGCGCCGCACAGCGCCTGGACGCGCTTACCGTTGGCGCAACCGGTGCCGTAGATGTACTTGCCGATCGGCGTCGAGCCGACGAAGCTGACCGCGCCGACGTCCGGGTCGTGCAGAATGGCGTCGACCGCCTCCTTGTCGCCGTTGACGACGTTGAGCACGCCGGCGGGCAGGCCGGCTTCCATCATCAGCTCGGCGACCCTGAGCGGGCACGACGGATCGCGCTCCGACGGCTTGAGGATAAACGTGTTGCCGCAGGCGATCGCCATCGGGAACATCCACATCGGCACCATCGCAGGGAAGTTGAACGGCGTGATGCCGGCGCAGACGCCGACCGGCTGGCGAACGTTATGCACGTCGACGCCGTTGGCGGCGCTTTCCGTGAAATCGCCCTTCAGGAGATGCGGAATCCCGCATGCGAATTCGACGACCTCGAGGCCGCGGCCGATCTCACCCTTCGCATCGGGCATGGTCTTGCCGTGCTCGCGTGAAATCAGTTCCGCGAGCTCGTCCATGTACTTGTTCAGCAGATCGCGGAAATTGAACATCACCTGGGCGCGCTTGGCCGGCGGCGTGTGAGCCCAGCCGGGCAGCGCCGCCTTGGCGCTTTCGACCGCCTTGCGAACCTCGGCCGCGCTGGCGAGCGCAACCTTGCGCTCCGCCTCGCCGGTCGCCGGATTGAAGACATCCTGGAAGCGGCCGCTTTCGCCGGAAACGCTCTTGCCGTCGATGAAATGATGCAATTCCTGGGTCATGTGCTGTGTCCTCGCCGAATATCAGGTTCGGATAAGATTGATGGTCGAAGGCCCGCAACATAATACGCGCGGCGCCGGATCGCCAACGATCCCGCCGCGCCATTAGAAATTCTTCAAAGCCCCGAACGGGCAGCTTATGGCGGCGGCGGGAACGGACGCGACGGTCAGAGCGCTTCGATGGTGGCGCGAAGCTTGTCGACCATCTCGTCGATGTGGCTTTCCTCGGCAATGAAGGGCGGCGCGACGCAACCGACATCGCCCGTGAACTTCACGTGCATACCGTTCCAGAACAACTCCTTCTGGGCACGGGTGCCGAGGGCGCCCGGATTACCTTCGGGCTTCAGTTCGACGCCGGCAAACAGACCGATGCAGCGAATGTCGCGAATGCGGTCCATGCCTTCGAGCTCGAACAGCTTCTTCTCGAAATAGGGCGCAAGCTTCTGGCCCTTCTCGAAGATCTTCTCGTTCTCGTAGATGTCCTGCGTCGCGATGCCGGCGGCGCAGGATGCCGGATGGCCGGAAAACGTGTAGCCGTGGAAAAACTCGATGGCGTTTTCCGGCGCCGCGTCGACCACCGTGTTGTAGATCTCGTCCTTGACCGCGACGGCGCCCATCGGCTGGGCACCGTTGGTGAGGGCCTTCGCCATGGTCATGATATCCGGGGTCACGCCGAAGTACTCCGACGCGAATGCCGGGCCGAGACGGCCGAAGCCGGTGATGACCTCGTCGAATACGAGCAGAATGCCGTGATCGTCGCAAATTTCGCGCAACCGCTCGAGGTACCCCTTCGGCGGGATGAGGCAGCCGGTCGATCCGGCAACCGGCTCGACGAAACAGGCGGCGATGGTCGAACCGCCGTAGGTCTCGCAGAACCGCTTGAGATCGTCCGCCAGTTCGGCGCCTTTCTCGGGCTGGCCGCGGGTGAAGGCCTGCGTCTCATCCCAGGTGTGACGCATGGTCACGACGTTCGGCATGACGCTCTGGAAGGTCTCGCGGTTCTTGACCATGCCGGCGAGGCTGACGCCACCGATGTTGACGCCGTGGTAGGCGCGTTCACGCGACACGAAGCGCGAACGCTGGCCCTCGCCGCGCGCCCGGTGATAGGCCATGACGATCTTCAGCGCGGTGTCGATCGATTCCGAACCGGAGTTCACGAAGAAGATGTGGTTGATAGGCTCCGGCGTGATGCGCGTCACCTTCTGCGCCAGTTCGAAACTGCCCGGCGTCGATGTCTGAAACGGCGACGCGTAGTCGTTGGTCAGCAACTGCTTGTGCACAGCGTCGGCGATATCCTTGCGGCCATGGCCGAGCGGGCAGCAGAACAATCCCGAAGAACCGTCGATCACCTTGCCGCCCTTGTGGTCGGTATAGTAGACGCCTTCGCCCTGAACGATCAGGCGGGGATTTTCCTTGAAGTCGCGGTTGCCGGAAAACGGCATCCAGTGCTGTTCAAGCGAATTCGCGGTGTATTGCATCGTCATCTCTCCGTGAGGCTCGTTGGCCGAGTTAACAAATCTCGCGTCTCATGGACGTTTTTTCGCGGGGCAGGCTGCCACACCTTAAGGCGAACGCAAATGCCCGTCTTGAGACGGCCCTGCAATGACCCTAGTCTTGCGTCCGATCTGGACCTAGTGCCAGATTTTCGTATTAACCGGGCCAAGTTGCCCCCGATCCGCCAGAGCAGAACCGGAGTAGCATGAGGGACGCCCTGTTCCATATCGACCGCAGCGGCTCATCGAGTCTGCAGTCGCAGATCCGCGAGCTTCTGGTATCGGCGATTCTCGACGGCCAGCTGCCGCCGGGCGAGACATTGCCGTCGAGCCGACGGATGGCCGAATCGCTCGGCGTTTCCCGCAACTCGGTCAGCCTCGTCTACCAGAGCCTTGTCGACGACGGCTATCTCGTCTCGCGGGAACGAAGCGGATTTTACGTCAGCCGCGATCTTGACGTACGGCGCGCGTCAGACGGCGGAGATGCCAGAAGCGGGCGGCGCGAATCCGACAACCCGCCGGACTGGGCGACGCGCCGGCGGCTGGATTTTGCCGATCACGTCCGGTTTCAGCGCCCCGCCAACTGGCAGAAGTACCCCTACCCCTTCATTTACGGACAGGTCGATCAGGGTCTGTTTCCGCTCGCGGCCTGGCGGGAATGTTCCCGACAGGCGCTCGGTCGCAAGGGCATGGATGTCTGGACCAGCGACACCTATTCGCTCGACGACCCCATGCTCGTCGAACAGATCAGAAGCCGTCTGCTGCCCCGGCGCGGCATTCTTGCAGCCGAGGACGAGGTATTGGTGACCCTCGGTGCGCAGAACGCGCTCTATCTGATCGCCAGCCTGCTTGTTCGCGCCGAGACGACGGTCGGTCTCGAAGAGCCGGGCTATCCGGACGTGCGCAACATCATGTCGCTCAAGACCGGAAACCTGCGGCCGTTATCCGTCGATGAAAAAGGCCTCGATCCCGACGGCCATCTCGCCGGCTGCGACTATGTCTACGCGACCCCGAGCCACCATTACCCGACCACGGTGACGCTGCCGCTGGAACGCCGCAAGACCCTGTTGCAGCGATCGTCGGACGACGATTTCGTGATCGTCGAGGACGACTACGAGTTCGAGACCAACTACATGTCGACGCCGATTCCGGCGCTCAAGTCGCTCGATCGGGACGGCCGCGTCATCTATGTCGGCAGCCTTTCCAAGACCCTGTTTCCCGGCCTTCGGCTCGGTTTCATCGTCGCCGATGCGCCGCTGATCGCCGAACTGCGCCAATTGCGCCATCTCATGTTCCGCCATCCGCCGAACAACAACCAGCGCACCGCGGCGCTGTTCCTGTCGCTCGGCTACCACGACGCGCTGATCCACAAGCTGAACCGGGCCTACAAGGACCGGTGGGAGTGCCTCGGCAAGGCGCTCGACACGCACCTCCCCAACATGTCGGAGGCGCCGTCGTTCGGCGGCACGAGCTATTGGGTCGAAGGACCGAAGAAGCTGGATGCACACGCGCTTGCCGATGCCGCGCTTGAGGAAGGCGTCGTTATCGAACCGGGTGAATCCTGCTTCCTGCACGATCCGCGTCCGCGCAACGTCTTTCGTCTCGGGTTTTCCTCGATCCCGATCGACCGTATCGAACCCGGCATCGAAATTCTCGCCCGGCTCATTCGCGACGGCCGCTCCTCGGGCGTGAAGCGCGCCGGCGACAAGGGCGGCAAACCATGACCGATGATTCCGGCTCTTCCCCCGACGGGCCGCTCGCCGGCGTTCGGGTGCTCGACATCGCGACGTTCATCGCCGCGCCATTCACCGCCGCCATCCTCGGCGAGTTCGGCGCCGAGGTCATCAAGATCGAGAACCCGAAGGGCGGCGATACGTTCCGCAAGTTCGGCACGCCGACGGAACGCGACGACAGTTCGCTGATGTGGTTGAGCGAAGCCCGCAACAAGCGCTCCGTGACCCTCGATCTGCGCACCCCGAAGGGTGCTGAAATATTGAAGCAATTGGTCGCATGCTCGGATGTGGTATGCGAGAATTTCAGGCCCGGCACGCTCGAAAAGTGGGGCCTCGGCTGGGACGATCTCGCCGCCGTCAACGCGGGCCTGGTGATGCTCCGGGTTTCCGGTTACGGCCAGACCGGCCCCTACCGCGAGCGACCCGGTTTCGCACGGATCGCGCATGCCTTCGGCGGGTTGACGGCGCTCGCCGGGCACGAAGGCGAGGCGCCGGTCACACCCGGATCGACATCTTTGGCCGATTACATGTCGGGACTTTACGGCGCCATCGGCATTCTGACGGCGCTCCGCGAGCGCGACGCCAGCGGCCTCGGCCAGGTCGTCGACATCGCGCTCTACGAGGCGATCTTCCGGGCGCTCGACGAAGTGGCGCCCGCGTATGCGCGAAATGGCATCGTCCGCGGCCCCGAGGGCAGCGGCACGCGGAACGCCTGCCCGCACGGCCATTTCCCGGCCAGTGACGGCGGCTGGGTCGCGATCGCGTGCACGACCGACAAGATGTTTGCCCGGCTCGCCGGCGCCATGGGCAAGCCGCAACTCGCGAACGACGATCAGTTCGGTCCGCTTCGCAAGCGGCTCGCAGGCCGCGATGTTGTCGACAAGCTGGTCGCCGCGTGGACCGGGTCGATGGACCGTTCGGCCATCATGTCCGTGTGCCTCGAGCACGAGGTCCCGTGTGCGCCGGTCAACCGCATCGACGATCTGTTCGACGACCCGCAGATCGCTGCGCGGGAAAATCTGGTAACGCTGACACACCCGGAACTCGGCGAGATCACGGTGCCGGGCGTGGTGCCGCGTCTCACGCGCACCGCCGGCACGATCCGCCATCTCGGCCCGGCACTCGGCGATTCCACGGATGATGTCCTCGGCACATTGTGCGGGCTGACGATGGAAGAGATCGAAACCCTCCGACGCGACGGAGTGATATAGGCCACGTTTCGTCATTCCCGCGGAAGCAGGAATCTAGAGTCTTTTACGTTGTCGTATCGGGGAAATTTTGTCTGGACCCCCGCTTTTGCGGGGGTGACGTTGTTGGCGGCGGCAAACCATCAATAAGGACTCACAGTAATGAAGCTCTACGATTTCCACGACTCGGGTAACGGCTACAAGGTGCGGCTGTTGTGTGCACTCATCGGCCTTGATCACGATTACCGGGAGATCGACATCACCCGGGGCGAGTCGCGGACGCCGGAGTTTCTGGCCAAGAACCCGAATGGACGGATTCCAGTTCTCGAACTGGACGACGGCACGTTTCTCACGGAATCCGACGCCATCCTGCATCATCTCGCCGACGGCACGTCGTATCTGCCGGCGGACCGGCTGGCCGAGACCCGGGTGCTTCAGTGGATGTTCTTCGAACAGTACAACCACGAGCCTTCGATCGCCGTCGCGCGCTACATCGTGCGCCACACGCCCGAGGACCATCCGCGCCGGGGCGAACTGCCGGGCTTGCGCGAAAGGGGCCATGCGGCGCTCGAAGTCATGGAGGACAGACTGTCCGGTCACGATTGGCTCGTCGGTGACGGGCCGACCATCGCCGATATCGCGCTGTTCGCCTACACGCACGTCGCCGAGGACGGCGGCATCGAGACAACCGGCTATCCTGGCATCAAGGCCTGGATGGACCGTATTCGCACATTGGACGGGTTCGTGCCGATGACCGGCGGACGAGGCTGATGGCGGCCCTGACGGTCATCCTGGTCTGCCAGCTGATCGGCGAGGTAATTTCAGCCGGTCTCGATCTGCCGGTGCCGGGCCCGGTGATCGGCATGGTGATCCTGTTGTCGGGGTTGATTGCCAAGGGCGCGGTTCCAGACGACATCGGCCGCACGGCCGATGTTCTACTCAACAATCTGTCGCTGCTTTTCGTACCGGCCGGCGTCGGCGTCATGTTGCACCTGAGCGTTCTCTCGGACGATTGGCTGCCGATATCCGTGGCACTCGTCGTCAGCACGACACTGACCGTCGCCGTCACCGGTTTCATGATGGCGAAGCTGCGGCGACGCGACGATGCCGAAAAACCGGACCCGCCGGCATGAGCGACCCTCATTCACTCCGCGATATCTGGGTTTATCTCAGCACGTCGCCTCTGTTGCACCTGACCCTGACCCTGGTCGCCTATCAGGCCGGCATGTGGCTGTACCGGCGCGCCGGGCTCAATCCCCTCGTCAACCCGGTTCTGATTGCCGTGGTCGTGCTCGTCGCCCTGCTGACGTTGACCGGTACGCCCTACGGAACCTATTTCGAGGGCGCCCAGTTCGTGCATTTTCTCCTCGGCCCGGCGACCGTGGCGCTCGCCATTCCGCTCTACCGTCAGTTCGACGTCGTTCGCAAGTCCGCCGGGGCGATCCTCGCCGCGATCGTTTGCGGCTCGCTGACCGCAAGCCTGTCGGCCATCGGCATCGTCTATTTCCTGCAGGGGTCTCGCGAGGCTGTCATATCGATCGCGCCGAAATCCGTGACCGCGCCGGTGGCGATGGGTATCGCCGAACAGCTCGGCGGGTTGCCCTCGCTAACCGCCGTTCTGGTGATCCTGACCGGTATTTTCGGCGCGGCCCTCGGACCGTTCGTGCTCAATGTCTTGCGGATTCGCGACTGGGCGGCGCGCGGTCTCGCCATGGGCACCGCGAGCCACGGCATCGGCACCGCCCGGGCCCTGCAAATCAACGAACTGGCGGGCGCTTTTTCAGGCCTCGCCATGGGCCTGAATGCACTTGCGACGGCGATCCTGCTACCGTTGCTTTGGCACCTGCTCGGATGAACTCGGCCATTCCACTCGCCCGCTGTTGGATGTAGCATTTCAGGACATTCGCGGGAGGCTGTCATGGCATCGTCCGAGAAATCTCCACACATTGCCCACGTCCGAACCGAAGACCGCAATCTCACCGTCGTGTGGGCCGATGGAACCGAGTCCGTCCACCCGTTTATCTGGTTACGCGACAACTGCGCCTGCAGCGCCTGCGGCGACAAGGTATCGTCGACCGGCGAGCGGTTTCTTCGGTTGAGCGATATTCCGCCCGACATTGCGCCGCTCAAGACATCGGTCGACGACGGCGGCTTGCACATCGTCTGGCGCGACGACGACCACCGCAGCAATTTCGATCCGGCGTGGCTGCGACAATTCGCCCGCACCGATGCCGCCTCCGCCGCTTCGCCGATTTTGTGGGACGCCACGATCAACGACCGTCTACCCGAGGTCGATTACGGTGACGTGTGCGGCGACGATACCGGATTCATGCAGCTGCTCGAAAATGTCCGCGACTACGGCTTCTCGGTCGTCCGCGACGTGCCGGCCGAACCGGACGAGGTCGAGCGTCTCGCCGGGCTGATCGGGTTCATCCGCCAGACCAACTACGGGCGGGTGTTCGAAATCAAGACCGTTGCAGCCAACAAGACCCTGGCCGAGACGAAGCATGCCATCCCGCCCCATAACGACGAGCTGTTCCGCGATGCGCCACCGGGCCTCATCGTCTTTTGCTGTCTGGAGGCGAGTGCCGACGGTGGCGGCGCAACCGTTCTGGTCGACGGTTTCAATATCGCCGAACAACTACGCCAGTCCGATCCGGGCGCCTTCGAGTTGCTCAGCCGGACGCCGCTACCGCACCGCAGACTGATCGGCGAGGAGTCCGATTTCCGGGCTGAAATCCCGATGATTGCGCTGAACGGTGAGGGGCAGGTCACCGCATTCCGTTGCAACGAGCGAACCATGGCCCCACTCAACCTGCCGGCCGAGCAGTTGGAATCCGTCTATGCCGCCCTGCGGACGGTATTCGAACTGGTCTATGCTGATAGTTCCAGGATCGAGTTTCAGTTGCAGGCGGGCGAAGCGCTGGTCTTCGACAATCAGCGCGTGCTGCACGCCAGAACGGCATTTTCGGGCAGCCGCCATATCCGTCAGTGCCACGTCGACCGCGATGAGGCGTTCAGCCGGCTCAACCGGCTGGTCGCGGCAACCGCCGCCTGACACCGCCGACAACCATGACCTATTTTAGAGAAACGGTCCCGCCGTCGGGCCGGAGCGGTAGAGATTGCGCCATAGCTGCAGGTCCGGGTTCACCTCGGGTTCGGCCAACGGCACCTTTTCCGAACGGATCAGGTCCTGCACGCGCTGTTCTTTCTCGGCCTGTTTGCGGACACGCTGGATTTGCGCCTGAAGCGCATAGTTCCGGTCGGTGAGATTGCCGACGCCGCGTGTCCCGATGGCTCCGGTCGATGCGCCCATTTGCGCCTGAAGTTTTGCCTCGGCCTCGGCCTGCCGTTTGCGGAAAGCTTCGTTGAGCATCGCCATGCGTTCGTGATCGATCGCCGCGGTTTGCGGTGTCCCTGTGGCGGATTGAATGGCGCCCGCGCTGGCGGTCGCGGCGCCGCCGATACCGCGCCGTGCATTCCAGAACCGTGCCACTTTCAGCTTGTAGCGGTTGTGAAAATTCTCGGTATTGGAATGATAGTTGCCGGCCGCCGTCAGCCAGTTACGCGACGTGCCATAAAGATCGGTGAGGAATTCGCCCGCGTACCGTGCGTTGGTCAACGGATCGAAGGCGTCCTCAAGGGTCGCAAACGCATCCGGGTGATAGCGCAGATTGATCTGCATGCAGCCGACGTCGATGTTCGTACGGCCCGCGCTCTGCAGTTTCCGAACCTGTGCAACCGCTTCGGCCTTGGTGTCGAGCATCCATTGCTCATCGCCTGAGGTCACGGTCCACGGCCAGGCGTGGGTGCGCTTTTCGACATTGTCCCAGCGGCCGGACTCCGCCAGCGAAATGGCCTCCAGAAGATGGCGTGGAATGCGGCGCTCGTATTCGACGCGTTGGGTGGCATCGGCGCATAGACGCCACGACTGTTCGAACGCCGATTGAGCGCGCGCACCGGACGAGGCCGCAAGCGAAACCGCGGCAACCGCGAAGACGCCGGTCATCGCGATCAGCAGGCATTTCGGCACAGCCATCTTCAGGTTTCTCATGTCTTGCAAGGCCCTTAACCGATATTCGATCATCCGCGTTCAGGGTTAACAAGGAGTTTAAGCTTCATCCGGCGGGCGGGCGCCGCCCCCACCCAGGCTTCGCATCATGATAACCGAGTCGACCCAGCGGCCGAACTTGAACCCGACGCTGTCGAGAACGCCGATCTTGCGAAAACCATGCTTCGCATGAAGACCGATCGACGGCGCGTTGGCGCTGTCGCCGATGATCGCAATCATCTGCCGGTAACCGCGCGCCGTGCAATCGTCGATCAGATACGCCAGCATCAGGCTGCCGATTCCCGACCCGCCGGCGTCCGGCGCAACATAGACCGAATCTTCGACCGTATAGCGGTAGGCCGGCCGGGGCCGGTAGGGCGCCGCATAGGCATATCCGCGGATCGCACCGTCTTGTTCCGCCACGATGTAGGGCAGACCGGCGTTCGTGATCGACAGGTGGCGATGGACGATCTCGTCGGCATCGGGCGGATCGGTTTCGAAACTCGCCAGCCCGTTCAGGACATGGTGGGCGTAGATGCCGGCAATGGCTCGGCAATCGTCGGCCGTCGCGGGGCGAAGGGCGATAGACGCGCCGCTCATCCGCCGCCGAGCAATCGCGCCGCCGCACGGCACAGATCCGATGCCATCGCCGCAATCCGCGACTGCACGGCATCCATGTCGCCCCGCCGCGCGACCGTGCGCTCATCCATGTAGAGGTCTCGCCGAAGCTCGATCTGGATGGCATCGATTCCGTCGGCCGGCCGGCCATAATGACGCGTGGTGAAGCCGCCCGCGTAGGGCACGTTCCGGCGCGTGTGAAATCCATGGGCTTCCGCTGCCGCCTCGAGCGCCTCGGAAATCCCGGCGCGACAGGCACTGCCCCAGCAATCGCCGATCACGATATCGGGCTTGGCGCCGCCCGCCCGATGAGCCTCGGGAACACCGGACGGCATGGAGTGACAGTCCACCAGAAGGCACGCGCCGAACTGCTCCAACGTGCGTTCGACGAGCGCTTCAAGCGCCCGGTGATAGGGCCGATAGCACGTCTCGATCCGGGATTCCGCTTCCTTGAAGGTCAGTGGTTTGCTGTAGATTTCACGGCCGTTGGCGACGATCCGTGCGATGGTGCCGAGACCGGCGGCGACCCGGGGCGAGCCGACGTTGGCCTTGGCCGGCAGCTTGTCCGCGAACATGTTGGGGTCGAGTTCCAGCGGCTCCCGGTTGACGTCGATATAAGCCCGGGGAAATCGGGCGGAGATCAACGGCGCGCCGGCATCGACAACGCCGGAAAACAGTTCGTCGATGAAGGCGTCTTCCGAACCGCGAAGCGCCAGCGCATCGAGTTGAGAGGCCTGCAGAAACCCCGCCGGATAGTCGCGTCCGCTGTGCGGGCTGGCGAACACGACGGGGACCGTCTGGCGGTCGGGTGCAAGGATGGAAAAGGCTTCGGACGGCCGGATATCCGCCGGTGGCGTATCGGCCCGAATCTCGGCGGCGGGGTCCGTTGTTTCGATATCCATGTCTCGATCCATTTCCGGGGCAGTTTCGCATGCCCGCCGTCGCCGGGCAATTGCCGGACGTCGCGGCGGACTTGACGCCGCCGAGACCACTTGCAAAGGTTTCTCCGAGGCATTAAAAGGCCTGCCGCCGGCGCGGTTTGCGCGCCGCAATTTCCCCAGGCGGGAAACCCGAAAAAAGGGCGCGTAGCTCAGCGGGAGAGCACTACGTTGACATCGTAGGGGTCACTGGTTCAATCCCAGTCGCGCCCACCATCAGAGGCCCAGCGGAAACGCTGGGCCTCTGTCATTGGTGGCGCGATATTTCATACAGTTTCGGCGCTCATGCGCCGGCGCGCCCACCATCGAAAACCCCCGGAAAACCGGGGGTTTTCGATGGTGGCGCGATGTTTCATACGGTTTCGGCGCTCACGCGCCGGCGTAATTGTTTAGAAATTCCGTCTCTACAACAGGGTTTCCGAAATCCACTTCTCGTAGTGGCGGTCGCCGACGGCGGTTTCGGCCAGGACGGCATCGTCGACATCGACGATATCGCACCCATGATGGCGTGCCTCGGAGGGGGTCACACCGAAATGCTTCTTGAACAGGCGCGAGAAGTGGGTCTCGCTTGAAAAACCGTGGCTGTAGGCGATATCGGCAATGGTCCGGTGCGCCAGATCGCCGTCGGTCAAGTCCTTGAGGCACGCGAGCAAGCGACGGCGGCGAACATAGTGCATCACGCCGCCATAGGGTTCGAACAGGCGATAGAGCGAGGCGCGCGACACGCCGGCCGCGTTGGCGATCCGGCCGACGTCGATCACCGGATCGTCGATCTCCGCCTCGAGCAGGCGTTTGGCGCGCAACAGGGTCGATGTCGCCATCGACGCGGCGTTCTCCGCCGCGTCCTCGCGGCTCCCGTTGAGAGTCGCGGCAACCATCTGCGTGGTCACGTCGTTCATCAGACCGCGCTGTTCGTCGTCCATCTGGCTGTTCAGCTCGTACAGATCGGCCATGTGACGGGCCAGCATGCGGGCCATCGGATTGTTGTCGCGAAGGATTCGCCCGTGCTGATGGTCGGGTTTGCGCAACAGCGGCTCGATGAGTCGCCGCGGCAGGATCAGCGAGAAATTGTCGAACGCCGAGGACTCGGCGACATGATCGGACGCCAGATCGTGCACCATGATATCGCCCGCCGTACTTTCGTAATAGCGTTTGCCGCGCCGAATCCACTGCTCGCCGGAACGGAAATACTGGATCATGTAATGGTCGACACCGTCCCGGGCGATCTTCAGCGCCGAGCGCCGGTAGACCTGGGCGCTCGTGCGGCAGCGCGCGATCATCATGTCCTGGTATAGAAATCCGTGGACCTCGCCGTAAAACGCGTCCTCGGGCTCGTTCTTGCCAAGCTTGACGTCATACAGCACGGCAATGCTCTCACGCCATGCATCGAAACGCCGGCGCTCGGGCAGGTTGCACGTCGTGAAACGCGATTCTGCTGTCATGACCGGACTCCATCTCCGATCCGGATACGCCGGCAGCCCGGTACGTGAGACACCGAGGCAAGAACTTGAGACGTACGATCAGTTACATTGCGACCTGTTAATTCTACCCTGATAACCGGTGGCCGCCAACAGGCGGCATCTTGTGTCATGGGGGCTGTTGAAGTGAGATTTCTCGTACCTGCATCCGGCGCCGTCATGGGACTTTTTCTGGGTCTCGTGGTCGGTCAGGTGTTCCGCGTCTACCTCGAAGGGCTGATCGTCGATCTGACCTACCCCGCCGGCCTGGTCGGTGTCATTCTCGGCTATTTCGCCGGCTACCTGCTGGAACGCCGGTACAGGACGTAGAGGTCGGCGGCGAACGGCGGTGCATGAAACTAACGGGTTCCGACCCTAGCGTTTCGTTGCGACGATGTTGATTCCCGACGCGGTGATCCGGAATGGTGCGTCTGCGAGGGTCCGGGGCAAGAGCGTATGGATGGCGGAGAGCACCGGCGTCACGAGCGGCACCGGATAGCGGGTGAAGTGCCCGCGAACGTAATCGAGGCTGAGGGCCTTACGCCCCGGCGTGATCGTGACGTCGTCGAATCCCGCGCGATCGAACAGTTGCGATACCGTGCGGCGATCGAAGTAGAAAAGATGCTCCGGCTTATAGTCCATCCAGTGTCGCCCCATCAGGCGCGCCGACCAGGAATCGAGCGCCGGGGTCGCCGCGAAGACAACGCCCCCCGGCCGCAAAAGATCGCCGACCCGGCCCAGAAACGCGACGGGATCGCGCACGTGCTCAATCACGTCCGCCAGCACAATCAGATCCAGCGAACCGGCAGCGTCATCCAGATCCTCAAGCGTTCCGACGCTCGCTAGCGATCGCCCCAGATAGGCGTTGGCCGACGCGACCGCGCTCGCCGATACATCGACACCCCGGATCTCGATTTCGGCGTCCGTCGCCACCTTGAGGAAATCACCGATGCCGCAGCCGATCTCGATCGCTTGTCCGAGGGGACAAGCATCCCCGCGCGACGCCGCATACCGCTGAATATCGGCCAGTTGCAACGACGCTGTCGCCTGCTTAAGGCGGCGCGTTTTCGCCATTTCCTCGCCGTCGGCGGAGCCGACGAAGTACCCTTCGCCGTAGATCGCCGACAGTGCGTCATCGCTCGGTTGCGGATCGAGGAATTGCAGTCCACAGTCGCCGCAGACAACCACGCGCATCGCGCCGCGCTTGAAGCGCTCGGTAATCGTGCCTTGGGTGCAGAGGAGACAGGACGTCATGAAGCCGACGTGTTTCGGGAAGCGATGGAAAGGCTGTCGTTCGCTGTAAGATAGTGGATGGCTTGCGACGGGAACAGGCCAATCGCATCGGTCGAACGCAGGGAGCGGCAATGAATTCGCGCTGGACGCTGTTACTGGAAAAGGTCGGAAAGGCATCCTTGGAGCATCCGGCCCGTTTCCTTTTCGGCGTCGTCCTGCTCTGCACAGTGTCGACCGTCGCCGCCGCACTCGGCCTGCATGCGCTAACATCCGGCGGCATCGGCCCGGCGCTTCTCTCGCCGTATCTCGATATCGGTGTCTCGCGACTGCGTGTCGTTCAGCTTGCCGCGACGACCGCAGCGGCGGGACTAAGCGCTACTTTCATCGCGGCGCTCGCACGCCGACACGTGACCGGCCGGAAAGGCCCCGTTACTCCGGCGACGTTCTCCCGCGCCCTGCAAGCTCTCGAAACGCCCCGCGCCTTCTGGATGACCGCGGGTTTGGCCGTCATCGCCGTCAATGCCGGAATGTTTCTCGCGCTACCCGCTGTCGTCTGCATCGAGCCCGACACAATCGGCTATTTGAGTCCCAACCCTCTGCGTTCGAGCGGATACATGATCTTCATCCACGCAATCATGGCGATGGGCGGCGACCTGACATGGCTGCCGCCGGCTCAGCTTAACCTGATGTTGGCGTCGTTCGTTGTGGTCGGCTGGACGTTGCGCAGCGTGACGGGCCGCCCCTGGATCGGGCTTTTCGCGATGATCCTCCCGGCTTCGAGTGCGGCGATCCTGATCCTGGCAACCCAGGCGATGACAGAAGCCCTGTTCGTCGCTCTCGCCTGCCTTCATCTTTCGGCCTGCTTGTCGCTGCTGAAGCAAGCGGATCTCAAGGTCGCGCTTGCCGCGGGCGTAACGCTCGCGCTCCTGATCCTCGTTCGGCCGAACGGAATCTCGTTTCTTGCCGGCCTGCCGGTGCTGTTCTGGCTGATCCGCGGGCGCCGTCCCATGTGCGCCGCATGGGTTCTTATCCCGGTCGTCGTCCTCTGTGGCATCCAGGCGACATACAATGACCGGACGTTCGGCTTTTTCGGTCTGCACCGTTTCGGGGGCATATCGATGGCCGGGAACGCCGCGCCGTTGTTCGATCCCGAGATGCCGAGCAGGTATCCGGCGCTCGTACGCGACCTCGCGCCAAGCCTTGAACACTACGCCCGTGATTTCGGCCGCTTCGACGACCGCGGCTGGCCATTCGAAGTTGCCCACGCCCAAGCGCTGACCACGGTCGGGGCCATCTATCTGGAGATCCTGCCCGCCGTCCGGGACCACCTCGGTCTTGCCGAGCCAGCTCACGTCACCGACGAGACCGATCCACGCATTGCCGACGTCGCCGGTTCGCTGGCGCTATCGGCGATCCGGAACAATCCACTTGGTTTCCTCGAAATCGTCACCGCCAATTACATCGCCAACGTTCACAATACACTACCCGTCCGCGTACCGGTCTCGATCCACTATCCCCGATGCCTCGATCTCGGCCGTGCCGTTTTCGACGAATTCGAGACCCGGCTGACACCGTTCCTCGACGCCGGGTACTTTCGGGACGATGCGCGAACGGCCGCCGTTCATGCGACAGCCGGGCTTCACGCGATCGAGGTGCCGAGACTGGCGGTCAGCGCGTTCCAGATCACCCTCGCTTACGGCGTTCTTTTGGCCTCGTGTTTCGCCGCCTGGGCATTGACGCGGCATCGGTGGCGACACAACGACACGGCCCGGTCGTTGATCTATACCGCCCTTGTCTTTCAGGCAGGTTACGCAATCATGAGCCTCGGCAACGCCTCGTTCGCGCGTTACACGGTGGTGTTCGACCCGCTTGCATTCGTTATCTTGCTGACTGCCGCATCGCTGTTGACGGATTTCATGCGATCGTCGCCGGACGCCAGCGAAGCGCCGAACGACGACTCGATCGACGCGAACGCTTGATCCACGGAGATATCCTCAAGACAGAGCCGCGAAGGGTGCCAGCAATGGAACCGTTTACCGTGCTCGACGTTGATGCACGGCGAACAACCGCGCCCGCTGAACAGAGCAACGCTGTTCTTGCTCATCGGGCCGTATAGCACGGGCGTTTCCGGACCGAACAGTCCGGCCACCGGACATCCGATCGCGGAGGCGATATGCAACGGGCCCGAGTCGTTCGTCACGATCATCAGGCTCCGCGCAAAAATTTGCGCCAGTCCATTGAGGTCGAGCCGGCCCGCGGCATTGACGACATCGGCCCCTTCGCCTGTCGCCGCTTCGGCAATCCGCGTCGTGTAGTCAACCTCGGTCGGCGCGCCGACGAAGACGCAGGTCACGCCGTAGGACTTACTCAAACGCGCTGCGAGTTCGGCGAATCGCTCCGGCATCCAGCGGCGTTCGTAAACGAGTGCGCCGGCATTGACGTTTATGACGATGTACCGTTCTGCATTGTCGCCGAGTTCGTCCAGCAAGTCCCGGACCGGGGGTGTCGGCTCGCGGTCGACGACGAGATGCGGTTTGGGCGCCGCCGGCGGCAGTGCCGGATCGAACGGTTCGAGTGCGTTCAGGAAGTTCCGCGTCACATGCCAGTAAGGATTGAACGGTACGCGGTGGGTCTGGATTCCACCCCGATAGACGCCGCGCGAGTGGAACCCCACACGGATTGGCGAAAACGACGCAAACGACACCACCGCCGATGCCTGGGTAAAGAACTCGAGATCGATCACGACCTCGTAGCGGCGGCGAAACACCGCGGAAAGACAGCCCATGAATGCCAGTATCGCAGTCACCGTGTTGCGGCCGAGATCGACGAAAACCGGCTCGTCGATGCCCTCGATCATGCCGACGATCTCCCGATTGCTCGACAACGTGAGGAAATGAACCTCGGCATTCGGGAAAACTTCGTGGATTCGCCTGAGAAGCGGCGTCGCCAGCACGAGACTGCCGATGCCGAAAAATTTTATGACGAGGATCTTTTTCACCTGCTCCGGCGTGGTGTCGCCGGGACCGGGAATCAGTTTGGCGGGTCCGTGTAATAACGCGCAAACTATGTTACCTAGAATGCCCTCGATTCGTTGCAATGTCGCCAACGAGACTTTTGGCTTTCGGCTGCCCTCGAATGAACGCATCTCGTTCCGTCCTGCTTCTCAATCCGCCCGGCAACGGCGTCTATATTCGCGACTACTACTGTAGCAAGGTGTCGCGCACCAACTACACTTTCCCGCCGGTGGATCTGTTGCATGCGGGCGCCGTTTTCCAGCGCCGAGATTGGCAGGCACGGGCAATCGATGCAATCGTCGAGGGATTAGACCCGAACCAAACGCTGGAACGCATCGCCGACGATCCGCCGGACGCGGTTTTTGTCATGGTGGGTGCGGTCAGTGTCGACGAGGACGCTACGTTTCTGGAAGCGCTTCGCAAAAAACTACCCGACGCGTGTGTGATCGGCAGCGGCGATGTGCTGCGAGAACACGGAAAAGCCTGGATCCGCCGCGGCCTGATCGACGCCGCCGCCATGGATTTTTCATCCCCTTCCACCGTGCGCTATGCCGAGGGCGACCGCGACGATCTCGACGATCTCATTTATCGTGTCGACGACAACATCGTTGAAGGACCGACAAGCAAGGGCAAACACGTCGACGTTGGCCTACCGCCTCATGATCTCTTCGCCGGCCTGCCATACCGCTTTCCATTTGCCCGTCACCGGCCGTTTGCAAGTGTGCTGAGCGACTTTGGCTGCCCCTACAAGTGTTCGTTCTGCATCATGGCGTCGCTGCATTATCACGGTCGCCCGATCGAGGAACTGGCCGCCGAGTTCGATGCTCTCCGGGGACTTGGCATTCGCGAATTCATGCTTTGGGATCAGACCTTCGCCGTCAGCCGGCCGCGCGCCATGAAGTTTCTCGAACTCCTGCCGGAAGGACGCGAGTGCTTCAGCTGGAGCTGCTTCACGCGGCCCGACTGCATCGACCCGGAACTTGCCCGGGCGATGGCCGCCAAGGGCTGTCACACCGTGATCATGGGGGTCGAAACCGCTTCGGCCGAGTCCCTCGAAGCGATCAACAAGGAACTGACCGCCGGACAGATGCGGACGGCCTTTTCCGCCTGCCGCGCGGCCGGCATGGAAAGCGCCGCGACCGTCATCGTCGGGCTGCCGGGCGAACGGACGGAAGACATCGAGGCGACCATCGAGTTCGTCTGCGAACTCGACCCCGATTACCTGTCCGTCCACACCGCAATTCCCCGGGCAGGCACGAAACTTCGCAAGCAAATGGTCGAGGACGGGCTGATCTCGGAAGAACTCGCCAACATGGACCAGAGCGGCGAGGTAACAGCTCTCGCAAGCGACACCCTCGATGCCGAGACCATCGTACGGTTACGCAAACGCTTCAACCGGCGCTTCTATCTGCGCCCGTCGAAGCTCTTGCGTCTGGCCCGCCTCAGCCTTGCCCATCCGGGTCGGCTCCTCGAGCAGTTTCTCGAAGGGTACACCCTGATCTGGAAAAGCAGCACCTGAAAGACGCCGCTACGGCTGCGGGCCATCTTGTTCGATGACCCGCGCAAGCGCGACATTGAATCGCTGCAGGATATCGTCGGGCACCTGCAGAGCGCACATCAGGTAACGCGCGTTCCCCGGCGGGATATCGGTATGCGCGATTGAGACGATCGTTGCGCCATCGCCCAACGCGGCTGCGGCCAGGGTTTCGAACTCCTCCGGCGCTACGATGAAATAATCGAAACGCCGGCGCGTCAGCATCCTGCGCATGCCTTCCATGCTCTGGGTCGTGGCGACCATGACGGGTGCATTGGCCGCAATCAGGCCGTCGATCGTCTCGCCGTAGGAAAAGCCGGTCTTCACACCGAGAATCAACCGGGTGTCGGCCAGAATGTCTTTCAACGAACGATCGTTGAAAAGGTTTTCGTCCGACGAGCGGGCAGCCACGACCTGGGGACGGTCGCGATAGACCACGTCGCTGAACTTGGCGAACGTTTCGCGCTCGTCATTGCGAAACCAGCCCGGCGAGCATGCATAGGCGTCATTGTGGCGGATCGTGAACAGTTGCCGGCTGGACGGCATTATGACCCACTCATGAACGATGTGCGCGTCGTGCAACGCCTCGCCGACCGGTCCGCCAACGATACCGCCCACGGTGCCGTCGGCGTGGGTCACGTAGTATGGCGGGCGGTCCTCGTAGAGAATGCGCAAGGTCTCTGCCGCCGCCGACTGGGAGACGACGACGGCGGCGACGCAAAGAATAGCCGCATGAATACAGCGCATCCGAACCCCCCGATGTCCGTTCTCCAAGGGTAGCCGGTTTCGTAAATGCGATGCAAACTTGGCAGGCTGGGCGATCAGGCAAACAGCTGCAGGACGCTCTGTTCGGATTGCGCCGCGAACGACAGCGATTGGACGCCGAGCGCGCCACGGGTCTGCAATGCCAGCAGGTTCGCCCCCTCCTGGTTAATGTCGGCAAGCGAGAGCTTGCCGGCCCCCTCCGTCAGGGTGTCGGCGTACTCCTCCGTAAACTCAAGCCGCGTCTGTAGCAGCGAAATGTTCTGGCCGAGCATCTGGGCATTGGTTCTGAGTTGTTCCAGCGCGCCGTCGAGATCCTGAATGATTTGTTCGATGGCGCCCGCGCCGCCAACGGCGACCACCGTTCCACGGTCGAGCAAGGCTGCCGTTTGCGCCAATGCCGATTGCGAGGATACCGAAGCCTGCGACGCCACGGAAACGGCGGACGCAACCGACGCAACGGCCGCGAATGCCGCCCGCGTCCCCGCAGCCGCTTTCGATGAGATAGACGCCACCGACGCACGCGACGCGACCGAGGCGCGCGATTGGATGGATGCCTGCGTCGGCACGGCCGATTGCCCGCCGAGCGCCGGTTGCGAGGCGACGGATGCCTGCGAAGCAACGGAGACACTCGATGCCAACGATGCCAAGGAGCCGCGACTCGGCGCGGTTGTGCCAGCGCCGACCGACGGAAGCGACGACAGTCCCGCGGCCGAAACCCGGAACGCAACGGATGCCTGCGACGGTTGCGAAGCCACGGATGCCTGCGTTGCAACGGCGGACTGGAACAGGACCCGCGCCTGCGATGCATCGCTGCCAAGCGACCCCACCGACGGTTGCGACGCAACCGACGCCTGGAACGTGACGGCCGCTTGCGACCCCGATGCCGCCTGTGAGGCGGCGGATGCGAAAGACGCCCGGGATGCGGCCGAGGAAGTACTGCCGACGGAAGCGATCGACGCGACGAAGGCACGTGACGCCAACGATGCGATGAAGCTCTGGGCAGGCTGCGAGGCGACACTCGGTTGCGAGGCGACCGCCGTCTGTGAAGGCGCGCTGGCGCGCGAAGATACGCTCGGTTGCGAGGCGACCGACGCCTGCGACGCAATAGAGAGCTGCGAGGCCACCGACGCCAATGTACCGATCCGCGATTGCGAGGCGACGCTGGCCTGCGACGCGACCGACGCCTGCGACGCCACCGAAGCCTGCGACAGGGCCGACGCGCGGGAAGCGACAGCCGCCTGTGAGAAGAAACCGACCTGTGACGCGACACTCGCCTGCGCCGGAACGGCGGCCTGCGACTGAACCGAGGCCACAGAGGCGACAGACGCACGGGTCGCCGTCGTCGAAACCGACGCAACGGAGGCGACGACGGCGGACGACGCCCTGCTCGCCTGCGAGGAAATCGCGGCCTGAAAGGCCCGCTGGGCTTGCGAAGCGACCGAAATCTGCGAACCCGACGTTGCACGAGACGACAATGATGCCTGAAACGCGACTTGCGATTGCGTTCCGCGCGACGCCTGAGACGACAACGACGTCAGACGGTCGATGCTGAGGCCGGCCGTGCCGACCCGCAGATCAACCGACGGAACCTCGACCATACTCTCGTCGCGCTCCGAAAAGTCGACGGTCAGGGTCAAGCCGGTACCATTGACCAGGTTGAGCCCCTGATACGATGCATCGCCGGCAAGCAGATCGACCTGGTCGCGAAGCCCGTTGAACGTCGACAACAAATTGTTGAACGCCACCGGTGCCGCCGATTTCATGGACTGTGCGACACCTTTCATCTGCCGCACAAGCGCGCGGATCGACTCGACGGCATCGCTCGCTGCCGTCAACGAACTGATCGCCTGATCGATCCCGGACTTCCGCTCGAGAAAATCGCCGGCACGATCCGACAGGGCGCGGTTCTGGAAAAACGCGACAGGGTCGTCGAGCGCCGACTCGACCCGCAGACCGGACGCAATCCGGCTGTTGGTTCGCTCCGTCAGCCTGCCCGTATCCTTCAACGCCAGAAGCGTCTCTCGGACCGCCGCTGTCAGGGTCACTTCGGCCATGATCACCGTTCAGTGGTTGTTAACCATGGGTGGTGATCGCGAGTTTCGCACCCCGAGTCTTGACGAACTGTTAACGATAACGCCGTCTTAAGACGGTGTGCGGGTATCAGTCGGGAAGCGGTTGGCCAAGCTCGGAGAGATGGCGTTCGAACCAGGCCGCAACCGGCGCGAGGGGCGGTGCGCCGAGCGCGCGTTTCAGGAGCCGGACAACCCGCGGAACATGCGGCAGGTAGACGGCCTTGCCGTCCCTGACCAACAGCCGGACAAAAATACCGGCAACTTTTGCGTGCCGTTGCGCAGCGAGCACACTGAACCAGTCTTCAAAGCCCGGGGCCCGCGCCGCGGGATACATCGACACATAACGCTCCAGCAGCCGCGCCCTAAGATCGTCCGGCACATCCCGCCGGGCATCCTCGACGAGCGACATCAGGTCATAAGCGGGATGACCGATCAGGGCGTCCTGAAAATCGAGCAGTCCGCAGCGTCCGACACCGTCGCGACCTTCGACAATCATCAGGTTATCGACGTGGTAGTCCCGAAGAACAAGGGTTTCCGGACCGGCCGGCAGATTTCGGATGACGTCGGACCATGCGGCAAGATATGACGCGCGTACATCTTCCGGGGTGTCGGCCCCGAGCAACTTCGGCCGGTACCAGTCGACCAGCAATGACGCCTCTTCGAGCAACCTCGATTCGTCATAGGGCGGCACGCCGATGGCTGCCGCATCGTCATGGGTATGAAGATGCGCCAACACGTCGACGGCGAGCTCGTACAACGGCTCCGGGTCGGCGCCGCCGGCGATCAGGCGCGTATACGTCGCGTCGCCGAAATCCTCAATCACCGCAAACCCCAGATCGTCGTCGGCTGCGAGGATCGCCGGCGCCGAGAGTCCCAGGGCATTCAGATGACGGGCAACGGCAATGAACGGCCGAACGTCTTCATGGGGCGGTGGGGCATCCATCAGCATCGCCGGCCGTTCGCCGCCCAGCCGAAAATACCGGCGGAACGACGCGTCGCCGGGAAGCGCGTCGACGCTCGCATCGCCCCAACCCGTCTTTTCAAGAAAAGCCCTGCGCAGATCGTCCCGGTCGGGGTGGTTCACGTCGTTGCCTATCGGATCAGGTAGACCTTACGGACGGTTTCATGCACGCGGCAGGTGCCCTTCCAGTCCTTGGGAAAGAATGCGACCGTATCGGGCTCGATTTCGATAACCTCGCCGGTCTCGTGCGTGTAGGTGCAGCGGCCTTCCAGGAAATGGCAGAACTCATCCGCTGTGACATGACAATTCCAGTACCCCGGCGTACAGATCCAGATCCCGCTCTCAGATTCGCCGTTCGGACCCTTGTGCAGCAGCACGCCGGAGGTATGCGACTGGCCCTCGATCATCGTCGGTACCGGTCCCCAGTCGACGACCTCGGTCACGTCGCGTGGGTTTTTCAATACTGGTGTGCTCACGGCGTCCTCATCGCAGCATATAGACGTTGCGGATGGTTTCGTGCACCTCGCAGCGGCCGGACCAGCCCTGCTTGAAATGCACGACAGTCCCCGCCGAGACCTCGATGACCTCGCCGTCATCGGACGTGTAGGTCGCGCGGCCGGACAGAAAATGGCAAAGCTCGTCGCCCGGCAGGCTAAGACGCCAGGTGCCGGGCGTGCAGACCCATAGGCCCGCCTCCGACGTCCCCGCCGCGTTTTTCCACAGCAGCACCCCGCTCGACGTCGACTGACCCTCGATCATGTCAGGCTGGTCGCCCCAGTCGGTCAGATCTTCGGCCGTCGTCGGCGAATAGACGTGCGGCGCCGACGACTGGACGCCCTCATGCGCCATGTCAGCCGTGCTCCTTCAGCAGCGCATCGAGCAGTCCGGCCGCCTTGGTCGGGCCGTGCTCTCTCTGGCATTGCGCCGCGGTCCTCGCGCACTTGGCCTTCATCGCCTCGTCGCTCAGACAAGTCTCGATTTTCGCCTTCAGTTCGTCGTCGGCCCAGTCGGAGCGGTGCATCTTGAAGCCGTGGCCGGTTTCCTCGACGCGGGTCGCATTGTCGTGTCCGTCCCAGACATACGGCATGATGATCGCCGGTTTGCCGAAATAGAGGCACTCGGTAAAGCTGTTGTTGCCGCCATGATGAATAGCCATGTCGACCTGCGGAATGACGCTCGGCTGCGGGTACCAGCTCTCGATGTGCACGTTCGAGGGCAACGCATCCTTGTCGTATTCGTCGATATAGTCGCCGACATTGACCAGCGCGCGCACGTCCATGGATCCCAACAACGCGATCAGACGCTTCAGAAGATCGGTATCGCCGGAGCCGAGACTGCCGAAGCTGAGATAGACCAGGGGTTTTTCGTTGTGCTCGCCCATGTCGGGCACGTCGTACGCCTCGTCCTTGCGGACGCAGCCGTCGAGATACTGGAAGAGATCCGGGTCGAGCGGGTGCTGCCGTTTGAACTTTACCGCTTCCGGGTAGAGCAGCAGGTTCAGATAGGGCGACGCCTCGAAGAACTCGCCGATCGGATAGGGGTCCTCGCCGCATGACTTGAGGAATTCATTGAAGTCATCGTGAATCGGCTTGATGACCTCGTTGAAGCGGTCGGTATAGGCCTTATGGCATTCAATATCGTTCTCGCCGCAACCGGACAGGTGCGGCGGAATTGCAGGATCGGGGATTTCGTTCTCGGAGCAAGACAGAATGCGCACCCAGGGAACGCCGTAGCGCTTGGTCGCCGGATAGAGAACCACGTTGTCGATGCAGATCAGGTCCGGCTTGATCTCGTCGAGAATGTCGGGCAACTCCTTCTCCGCCCACTTGGACGTATCGACGATCGCCTCCCAGCACTCCTTCACGTAGTTGTCGATCTGGTCGTAGGGCGACTTGGCGAAGTTGGGAATATGGCCGTTGATGAAATCGGACCAGTACTTCGCCATTTCCTCGGGCGGCATCGGTTCCGACATGTTGACGTGATATTCCTTGAAGCCGTAGCCCTCGAACACGCCGGTGAACCCGGGATCCGAGATGAACACCGGGTTGTGCCCCATATCCTTGCAGGCCTGGGCAATGCCGACCGAGTTCAGCGCCGGGCCAAACGCGGCCTCCGGAAAAAAGGCGATGGTTTTGCCGCTCATGATGATCTCCCTGTCCTCTTTCGTTTCGTAGTATTTATTTGACTGCGTGATGATGCAAAGCCCCGCCCATCAAATCAATCTTGGCAAATCAATTGCCGTCGTCCCGCCCGTCAGAATTCCCGCCCCGACGCGCCATGGAACCAGTCGTCCGGATACGGGTACCACCAATCCTGAACGGCCGGCTTCCAGTCCATGATGCCCATCTTGGTTTGGCGGAACGCATCGATCCCGTGACGGCCGAGATTGCGGCCCATGCCGGAATGCTTCCAGCCGCCGAACGGGATGGCGTCGTTGTCGATCAGCGGATTGTTGACCCAGACCATGCCGGCTTCGAGCCGTTCGTACGCCCGGTGCGCCTCCTCCAGGCTCTCGGTGAAAATCGAGGCGCCGAGACCGAACGGCGTGTCGCTCGCCAACGTCAGCGCCTCGTCGAGGTTTGATACCTTACAGACCGACGCAACCGGGCCGAACACCTCGGTCTGCATGATCTCCATGTCCGGCGTGCAGCCGGTCAGGATCGTCGGCTCGTAGTACCAGCCGGCATTGAAATCGGACGGTACGCGTCCGCCGCACTCGACCGTTGCGCCGGCGTCCTTGGCCTCGTCGACCAGCCGGATCACCTTGTCGCGCGCGGTCTCGTTCACCAGCGGACCGATCTCGGCAACGTCGAGGCCGCTGCCGATCCGGAGCTTGCGGGTCGCGTCAACAAAACCTTCCACGAAACGGTCATGTACGGCGTCATGCACAAAGAACCGCTCGGCCGACGTACACACCTGACCCGACATGTGAAACGCCGCGGTCACGGAGCCGTGGATGGCGACGTCGAGCGGCGCGTGTTCGGTGACGATCAGCGGATCGCTGCCGCCGGCCTCGATAACACAGGGCTTCAGCGCCTCGGCGCAACTGACCGCGACCTTGCGGCCGGTTTCGACCCCGCCCGTAAACGTCACGACATGGGTCTTTGCGGATTTGATCAGGTGCTGCGCGGCCTCGCCGGTGCCGGTGACGCAGGCGATCAGGCCATCGGGCAGCAACCCGGCGAAATGCTTCATGAACCGCAAGGTCGTCAGCGACGTCAGCTCCGACGGCTTGATGACACAGCCGTTGCCGGCCGCCAGCGACGCCGCGACCGACCAGCACATCAGCAGGATCGGGAAATTGAACGGCACGATATGTACGCTGGTGCCGTAGGGGAAGTAGCGCGCGAACTGGTGCGATCCGGCCTGTGTCGTACCGGGCAGGATACCGCCCGAATCCCGTGCCATTTCGGCATAGTAGCGGAAAATCGGTGCAACATTGGCGAGCTCGCCCGTCGCTTCGGGGTAGGGCTTGCCGACCTCGCGCACCATCTGCAGGGCGACGTCCTCGAAGTCCGTGTTCTCGATCCGGTCGGCGATGCGGTGCAGCATCGTGGCGCGGGATTTCTCGTCGATCGCCGCCCAATTCTTCTGGGCCGCGTTGACGGCATCGAGAATGGCGTCGATCTCGCCGGTTTCGGTGATGGCAACCTGGCCGACGACGTCGCCGCTCGCAGGGTCGACGGGCGTCAGAACGCCGTCGCCCGCCGCCGTACGATACCTGCCGCCATGAAAGATCAGACGGCCGTTCGGATCGAAATCGGCCATTCTACAACCACTCGTCCTTCAACCCGTAAGTCGCATACATCGCCTTCAGGTAGGTCTTGCGAAGCCACGGCATCGGGAACTTCGGCGGTGCGCCCCGCATCATCAACGGGACGTGCGTGTCCAGAGCCGCGTTGCCGGCAGCGATCCGGGCAGCCATGCGGCCGTTCCACGTCGCCGTGCCGACGCCGCTGCCGTGATAGGCGAGCGCGCAGATCATCGACGGATCGTCGTCGATCAGGCCGGTTTTCACGACCCGGTCGTAGGTGACGCAAACGAAGCCGTTCCAGAAGTGGGTAAACTCGACGGCGGCCCACGCCGGGAACATGCGCTTGAACTGCGCGACCATGATCTCGCGCCGCTTGGCGACGCCCCGCGCAGACGCATCCCAGCCGCCGCGCCCGCCGAACAGGAACCGCCCGTCCGGCAGCAACCGCACGTAATGCAACAGCTTCCGGGTGTCGAAACAGACCGCCGTCGACGTCCAGCCCTGCGCGTCAAGTTCCGCCTGCGTCAGCGGCCTTGTCACGAGAATATTGGTCAGCGTCGGCAGCAACCGCGCGGTCAGCCCGGAATGGAGATCCTCCGACGTGTAGCCGTTGGTGCCGACGATCACCTTCTTGGCGCGAACCTCCCCCTTCGCCGTCGTCAACACGTGGTCCGAGCCGTCGCGGCGCCAATCGGTGACGCGGGAATGACCGTGCAATTTGGCGCCCTGCCTCTGAGCTGCGCGCGCGAGTCCCTGACAGTACTTCAACGGGTGCAGGCCGAACGGTCCCTTCATCACGAATCCGCCGTAGACCTCGGGTCCGGCGATGCCGAATTCGCGGCATTCGGTTCGGTCGAGGAATTCGGTTTCGAACGGGAACATGTCCTTCGGCAGTTCGGCCTCCTCACGTAAGCCGTCGACGCGGTTCGGCTTGTGCGCGAAACAGACCTCGCCTTGTTCGGCGGTCTTGTCGCAATCGATGCTTTCCGTCTCGATCAGCTCGGCCACGAGATCGACCGCCTCGCGCTGCATCTGGCCGAACGCCTTGACCGCCTCGACGCCGTAGCGTTCCAGCATCTGTTCGCGGCTCAGCTTGGTCGCCCCCGGTCCGCAGAATCCGCCGTTGCGCCCCGACGCGCCCCAGCCGATCTTGCCGGCGTCGAGCACGCGAACATCGGCACCGTGATCGCGGCACAGATGGTACGCCGCGCTGAGACCGGTGTAGCCGCCGCCGATGATGGCGATGTCGCAGTTGACGTTCTCTTCCGCCGCGAGGTCGGGCGTTTCGACGGAATCGCCGGCAGACGCCTCCCACCAGCTCTCCACCGGCTTTTCGAAGTTGTAGGCGTGATTATCGTAGAGATACTTCATATCGATTCCGCAAACTGTTGTCGGGGCATCGTAGAGCCTCGTCGGCCCGGTCCCAACTGCCCCATTTGCGCTAACGTCTATGCTGCGCGGTGGACGATCTCGCCATCCAACATGGTCAGCGTGACGCCGGTTTCGGCGATGGCGTTGGGATCGACGGTGAAGATATCGCGGTCGAGCACGGCGATATCCGCCAGCATGCCCGGCACCAGACGGCCCTTGATGTCCTCCTCGCGGCCGATCCAGGCGCCGAGAGACGTATAGGCGTGAATCGCTTCGGCCACCGTAACCGCCTCCTCCGGACCGGCCGTCTCGCCGGTCTGGGTGGTTCGTGTGACCATGGTCCAGAGCGTGCGGAACGGATTCGGCGTGCACACCGGATCGTCGGAATGACCGGCCGCCGGAATGCCTCGGTCGATATAGGTGCGGTGGCGGAACATGTGCTTCATCGCCGCCGCGCCGCGATTACGGATATAGAGATCGCCGAGATCGTGCAGGAACGCCGTCGCCGACGACGGCACGACGCCAAGTGCCTCGATGCGCGCCATCTGATCGTCGGGAACGCAGCAACAATGTTCGATCCGCATGCGGTGATCGTCGCGCGGTTCGGCTTCGAGTGCCGCCTCGATCAGATCGAGCGCGAAATCGACGCCGCGGTCGCCGAGACCCTCGATACAGACCGTCAGCCCGGCCTTGTGGGCCTCGATGACCCGGGGTTCGAGGTATTCGCGGCTGAACAACTGCATACCGGTGTTGGGAACCGGCTCGCCGAGATCGGGTTCGCCCTGATAGGGCTCGTAAAACGCCGCCGTGCGGCCGCCGACGCTGGCGTCGGCAATCCACTCGACACCGACGATCTTCAGCCAGTCATCGCCGAGGCCGGTCTGAATGCCGGCGCGGACGGCGTTGCGGAATTCCTCGTCATCGTCGCCGTTGACGATGACGCCGACCCGCATGTTGAGTCTCCCGGCGCGTTTCAGGTTCTGATAGGCGCGAAACACCTTGGTTCGGGTCACCGAATTGTGGACGCTGGTAATGCCGAGACTCAGGTAGTCGGCGAACACCCTAGGCAGCCCGTCTTCAAGCTCCGCAACGGTACTGTCGCTGCGAAACATGCGTTTGAACGTGAAGAACGCTTCCTCGCGCACCACGCCGGTAAGCCGCCCGGTATCGGGATCGCGGTCGAACTGGCCGTGCTCGGGATCGGCGACGTCCTCGGGGATACCGGCGATCTCCAGCGCGCGGGAGTTCACCACGGCGACGTGACCGTCCATGCGGTAGAGAATGACCGGCGATCCGCCGGCCGCCTCGTCGAGTTGATCACGGGTCGGATAACCGCCGAGCCGCGCGTTGTTGTAGCCGTCGCCCTCGAACCAGTCGTCCGGTCCGGCGGTCGAACCGTGCTGTCGCACGGCGGCAAGCACGTCGCCGATCGAATTGAACTCGGGCGGCCGCAGCTTCGGGCGCGCAAGGCCCAGCGCCGTGGCGTCCGGGTGGCAATGGCTGTCGATGATGCCAGGAATGGCCGTCGCACCAGCGAGATCGATCACCTCGGTTTCCGGCCCGGCAAGCGCCGCGATATTGTCCGACGATCCGACCGCCATGATCCGATTGCCGTGCACGGCGACGGCTTCGGCCACCGTGCCGATCTCGCTCGGTCCGCCGTCCATGGTGGCGATCTTGCCGTTGGTCAGGATTAGCGTCGCATGCATGGCCAAGTCTCTCCCTATCTTATGCGAAAGACTAATCTATCGTTCCGGCGAGCACCCCGTCCTAATCGAGACGGCCCGTCCCATGCATCCCGTTTTACGCATCCCGGCGATAGAAAACGTGGCGGCCGATCTGAACTGTGTGAGCCATGGACGCGCGCCACGCCGGGCGAACGTAATCCGCGTGGTACCAGAGCGCGCCATCCGTCGGGTCGTCAGCGGACCCGGCGATCAGCCGCCGCGCGACCTGTTGCGCCCTGGCCCAGGCCTCGGCCTCGAGGGGGTCGTCCTTCTTGCCGTCGCACCACCACGAGAACTGGCAGCGGTGCCGGCGGGCCTCGCCGCCCTGATAGACGACGCCGCAGATATCGCCCGGGAAATGCGGATCGGCGACACGGTTCAAGGTCACCGCGCCGACGGCAAGCTGGCCACGCAACGATTCCGACCGGGCTTCCCAGTAGATATTGAGCGCAAGGCAGCGGGCCTCGTCCGCAGTGAATCTTTCCGCGCGATCGCTACCGCCGTAGATCAACGGGATCAGAAATGCGGTCGCCAGCGGACGGTTGACGTCCTGCAAGGCGAAGTCGGCGCGGGCCGGCGCCTTCGAAAGCCAGGTCACGGAAATCAAAACCAGTAAGGCGAGCGCCAGCGCGCTCTGCAATCTCAAGCAACACGGTGTCATCAGATCGCCTCGTTCAATTCCATCGCGCAAACCGATACCGATTTATGCTGCGCTGCAACATAGCGGCCGGGCTTATAGTCGGAATCGCCTGAAAAAGGCAAGCCGGTGCGCTGCATGCGGGGGTTGTGCCGGGTGCATGGCTCGAAATGCCGACGATTTCGCCGCTGTGCGACGAAAAATTGCCATGGACCGGTCAGCCCGCCTATATGTTCCTCATGGCTCATCCGGACACCTTCACCGCTGCCCTTCGATTTCTGGCGCCCTCCGACACGCCGCCGGTCTATCGCGCGTCGCAGGGCGGCGCCGATGCCGAACTGGATCTTGAGGGCGAGTACGCGGACCACACGGTCGAGATCGCAAACGGTCGCCTGATCGACGGGCTCTCCCTCGACCGCGAGGGTTTCGAAATGACGGCGCACGACAGCGCCGTAAACGACTTTTACGACGACGGCGAGATCGAACGGGTCTACACGCCCGAGGTCGAACAGCTGGTCAAGGACGCGACCGGGGCCGTGCGCACGGTCTGTTTCGATCACACCCGGCGTGCCGACAGCCGCGAGAAACGGGGCGAACACGGCACCCGAGAGCCGTCCGCCGTGGTGCACAACGACTACACCGACAAGTCGGGGCCGCAGCGTGTCCGCGACATCATGGGCGACGAAGCGGACGACCTGCTGACGCGCCGCTTTGCCATCGTCAATGTGTGGCGCGCCATCCGTCACCCGGCGGAAACCTCGCTGCTGGCCATTTGCGCGGCGGACTCAGCCCGGCCGCAAAATCTGATCTCGACGCCGCGAATCGCTCATGATCGCATTGGCGAGCTGATGCTCGCGCATCATGACGACGGCCAACGCTGGGTCGCGTTTCCGGCGCTCACGCCGGCGGAGCCGCTGCTCCTGAAAACCTTCGACAGTGACACGTCAGGACGGGCGCGATTCGCCATCCACACCGCCTTCACCAACCCGGAACCGTCGCCCGGCGCCAAACCCCGCGAAAGCATCGAAAGCCGTGTCTTTGTCTTCTTCTGAACCGACCATCCGCCGCCTCAGCCCCGACGACATCGCGCTGCTGCGATCCGTGAACGAACTGTTCGCCGAAGCGTTCGAGATGCCTGACGACTATCTCGGCACGCCGCCGCCGGACGATTATCTGCGTCGTCTGCTGGCGAAGGACTCCTTCATCTGCGTCGCCGCCATCGATGGCGACACCGTGGTCGGCGGCCTCACCGCCTACGTGCTCGAAAAGCTCGAACAGGCGCGATCCGAGATCTATATCTACGATCTCGCCGTTGCCGAGAGCCATCGCCGCCAAGGCATCGCCACGGCGCTGATCGGCGAGGTCCGCCGCATCGGCCGCGAGCGCGACACCTGGGTCGTCATCATTGAGGCCGACGACGGCGACGAAGCGCCGATCGGGCTCTATGACAAGCTCAGCATCCAGCACGAAATCGCGCATCATTTCGACATCGCCGTCGATTGATTGCCTTACCCTCATGCGGTAACGAAGACACCGCATCGATCACAGAAAACATTTCATGATGGCCGCGGGCCGGGTCCGCGTTAGCATTCCCCTTATGAACGGACCGCCGGAAGTTCCGAAAACCCTGCTGATCGCGTGCGGCGCGCTTGGCCGCGAGGTCACGCAGCTCATCGCCATGAACGGCTGGGCGCACATGAAGGTCACCTGCCTGCCGGCCAAGTACCACCATACGCCGGACAGAATCGCCCCGGCGCTGCGTGGCAAGATCCGCGAAAACAAACACGCCTTCGACAGCATCTTCGTGCTTTACGGCGATTGCGGCACTGCCGGCGAGATCGACCGCGTACTGGAAGAAGAAGGCGTCGAGCGGATCGCCGGACCGCACTGCTTTTCGTTCTTCCACGGCAACGACGAGTTCGAGGAAACCCACGAAGGCGAAATCGAGACGTTCTACCTCACCGATTTCTTCTGCCAGCACTTCGACAAATTCGTCTGGCAGACGCTTGGCCTCGACCGTCACCCGTCCATGCCGCAGTTCGTGTTCGGCAACTACAAGAAGATCGTCTACGTCGCGCAGACGGACGATGCGGCGCTGCAGGCAAAGGCGCAAGAGATCGCCGACCGGCTGGACCTCGATTACGAATATCGCTTTCGCGGCTATGCTGACCTGGCGACGGCCATGGCGTCAGCCGGTGATCAGAATTTTTCCTGACCGCGCACCCGTCCCGGATCGGGAAAATCGCGATAGAGCGCAAAGAACACCTCGCCGACCCGCGCGTTCACGGCGTGATGCAGCCCTTCGACCGGATCCTCGCGTGCCGAGACCGTGTTGAAGGCATCATCCATCTGCGTCATGGAGTCGAACTCCATGGTGATGTTGAACTCCGGCAGGTTGGGATGGCCGAGGCCGAGCTTGCGCCGGGTCATGCGCCAGCCCCGGATGCGGCCCTCGTCCGTCAGATACGTCATGTACTCGGTCACCGCGTCGGCGAACTCGACATCGCTGACGCCGGACTTGAGGTCGCACCAGACATGATAGACGTCCATTTCGTTCTCCGGCCCGTTATCTTCCGAGGGCAGTCTTTTACCATGCGGGCGGAACCGGACGGCCAAAAAAGAACTCATGCACCGGCAGAAAATCTAATGCCGGGGGCAGGCCCTAGAGCCGATCATGGTTTGACGGAATCGCACGGGCGATTCATCAAACCATGTGAATCGGCTCGAAATTTAAAGAACCGATCAGATTCACACGTTGTGGCGAAGCACAAAGCGCTTCTGTCAAAACGTGATCTGATCTACAGACCCGGCGCGGCGCCGAAGCGGGACTCGTAGTGCGCCTTCTGACGGGTCGCGGCGACCACCGCGTTGCGCATCAGCATGGCCACGGTCACGGGCCCGACACCGCCCGGCACCGGGGTGATCCAGCCAGCGACGCCCTCGCAGCTCTCGAAGTCGGCATCGCCGACGACCTTCGGATTGCCTTCAGCGTCGGTTATCTGGTTGATGCCGATGTCGATGACGGCCGCGCCCGGCTTGATGGTGTCGCCGGTCACCAGCCCGGGCTTGCCGACAGCGACGAACACCGCGTCCGAGCGCCGCGAATGAATCGAGAGATCGCGGGTCATGTGATGGCACACGGTCACCGTCGCGCCCTCGGCCATCAACAGAAAGGCGATCGGTTTGCCGACGATCTCCGAATGGCCGATGACGGTGACTTCGAGACCCTTGAGATTGAGCTTCGTACGCCTGAGCAGCTCCACCGAGGCCATCGCCGTGCACGGCCCGAGGCGCACGTCGTTATAGACGATATCGCCGATAGAGGACGGGTGCATACCCTCGACGTCCTTCAACGGGTGCACCGCCGCCTGCAGGGTGCGGACGGACATGTGCTCCGGCACCGGACGCTGGATGATGATTCCGGTGACCCGGGGATCCGCGTTCATCGACGCGATGGCGGCGAGCAGTTCGTCCTGCGTGCTTTGCGCCGGAAACATGCGTTCTTCGAACGCGATCCCGCAGCGTTCCGCAGCGCGGCGCTGGTTGCGGACATAAAGCGCCACCGGCGCCGAATCGCCGACGACGATGGCGATCAGCTTTTGCGGCCACCCGGCGGCGGCCAGTTCGGCGGTGTCGGTCTCGACCGCATCGAGCAGTTCCGCCGCAACGGCCTTGCCGTCGATTATCTTGTGCATGGCGTGTCGTGTTTCCCCGGCATTGAATCGTCATGCCATATGGTCAAACACGCCGGCATGACGCTGCATCCGTGGCGTCACATATGTTGTTGTCAGCGACCCTGCACCGCTCGTCACCGGTGTGACATCCGTCACAGTGACCCGGATCACTGAAACACCCGTGAAACAGTGCGACGCTTGCCTACGTAGCTTTTCACCATCAGTTCCTTATCCCGGCATTTGCGAGGGCTGTGGACATGACTGAAACCGAATTCGCAATCTACGCGCTGATCGCCGGCGTTGTCGTCTCGATCCTGTTCTACTGGGATTATCGGCGATCGCATTGCACCTATGGCGGTGCGGATACCGGCCACAACAATTGGCAGGATGTCGACCTTCCCGAAGAGGACGACGTCAAGGACAGGTAGCCGTTTCGCCCGGCGGACGCCGGTCGTCAGATGTCGTCGATCAGACGGTGCGGAAAATCGGGCCGGCTGAGCCAGGCGAGCCCTTCTTTCAGTGTCTTGAACCGGTTGACGGTCTCCGAGTCGCCCAATTCGGTGATCGCGCCGTAGAGCCTACTGAGACCCTCGTTGAACTCCGAACCGATGACATGCGCGGTTCGCATGCTGACTCCGGCCGCGCCGAGCCGCCGTTCCGTGATATCGGCAACCCGTTTCAACGCATCCAGTTGATAATCGAGGGCTTCGACCCGACGCATGTCCGACAGCTCATCCATGCCGGGCTCGAAATCCGGATGATCGAAAATGGCGACATAGGCATCGATCAGTTCGTCGCCGGTAACGATGCCGACGAATTTGACGACAAAAAGGCGCTGTTCCGGGAAGATTGCGAAACGGATAGGCACGGCGTTCGCACCGAGGTGGTTGGTTCGGGTAAAGGCTTATACCCCTAAACCTATCATTTTGCCTAGTATTGAATATGAGGGGGCCAGCCCCGTGCCGCTACCGGCCGAGCGTGCGGCTAGGGATTGATCGCAACCGCCATGATGACCGGCATATCGCCGTCTTCGCCGCCGACAACGAACGGCCGGTCGATACGGTCGACGCGAAACCCGGAGACCGAGAGCGAGCGGCGCAATTCCTCCTCCGAAAAACCGATGCCTTCGCCTGCGATATCGCGCTGCCAATCCCACTGCACGAACATTCCCGCCGGCCGCAACAGCGTTCGCAGCAACGCAAGCGTCGCCGCATAGTCCGGCAGGAACGCGCAGACGGACGAAGCCGTGATCAGGTCGAACCGGTCGTTCAGCTGAGGCTCGCTTTCGATCAACTCTGGCGTCAGAAAACCCTCGATTGTTCGTACGTTCGGCATCGCCTTTTTATTGACCTGGCGAATCATCGCCGCTGAGCCGTCGAGTGCCACGACCGTCCGCGCGTCACGGGACAGCAACCGGGTCAGCGTGCCTGTGCCGCATCCGAAATCGAGCACGCGAAGCGATGAAAGATCGGCGTACGCCGTCAGCGAATCGTACGCGTGGGCCGCGTAGGATCCGACCCGGGGATCGTCATCCCAATGCGCGGCGAGGTCATCCCACTCGTTTGCGGTCATCTATTCTGCTTTGCGATCGTCGAATAGAAATGCTGTCTCGGCCCGGCGCGGACGCAGGGCACCCGGAGAGATACGCGCGCTGCCGGCCGAGCCATCCCGCGGTGCGCGGTGTTTGACGAACGTCCGACGTTATGCCGCCGCCAGTTGCCGGAGCACGTAATGCAGAATGCCGCCGTGGCGGTAGTAATCGAGCTCGTCCAGGGTATCGATCCGGCACAACAGCTCGACCTCCTCGGTATCGCCGCCGTCGCGGCGGATCGTCATCGTGAGGTCCTGGCGCGGTTGCAGGCCGTCGGCGATCCCCTTGATGTCGAAGGTCTCCGAGCCGTCGAGCTTCAGGGTTTCGCGGGTCACGCCGTCCTTGAAGACCAGCGGCATCACGCCCATGCCGACCAGATTGGAGCGGTGGATGCGTTCGAAACTCTCGACGACGACGGCCCGCACGCCGAGGAGGCGCGTGCCCTTCGCCGCCCAGTCGCGGCTCGACCCGGTGCCGTATTCCTTGCCGCCGACGACGATCAGCGGGACGTCTTCCTCGGCATACTTCATGGCCGCGTCATAAACCGGCATCTGCTCGCCGGACGGCATGTGTTTGGTGATACCGCCCTCGACGCCAGGCACCATCTCGTTGCGGATGCGGATGTTGGCGAAGGTGCCGCGCATCATGACCTCGTGATTGCCGCGGCGCGAACCGTACGAGTTGAAGTCCTCGGGCCGGATCTGATAGCCGGTCAGGTATTCGCCGGCCGGACTGTCCTTCTTGATCGCGCCGGCCGGGCTGATGTGGTCGGTGGTCACCGAGTCGCCGAGAATCAGCAACGGCCGCGCGCCCTCGATGTCGGTCAAGGCCTCGGGCTCGGCGCCCATGCCTTCGAAGTATGGCGGATGCTTGACGTAGGTCGAGCCGTCCTGCCATTCGAAGCTTTCGCCGCCGCCGGAATCGATGGCCCGCCATTCATCCGGACCCCGGTAAACATCGGCATAGCGCTCGACGAACATCTCGCGCGTCAGGCACTGCTGGATGGTCTCGGCGACCTCGTTGTTGGTCGGCCAGATATCCTTCAGCATCACCGGGTTGCCGTCTTCGTCCATGCCGAGGGGATCCTTCAGCAGATCGATCTTCATGGATCCGGCGAGCGCATAGGCGACGACCAGCGGCGGCGACGCCAGATAGTTGGCCTGCACCAGCGGATGGATGCGCCCTTCGAAGTTGCGGTTGCCGCTGAGCACGCCGGCGACGATCAGATCGCCCGAATGGATGGCCTCGGCGATGGCCGGATCGAGCGGGCCGGAGTTACCGATACAGGTGGTGCAGCCGAAGCCGACGATCTGGAAGCCGAGCGCATCGAGATCGTCCTGCAGCCCGGCCTTCTCCAGATAGTCGGCGACCACCTGACTGCCCGGCGCGAACGAGGTCTTGACCCAGGGATGCACCTTCAAGCCCTTCTTGAGGGCGTTGCGGGCGAGCAGCCCGGCGCCGACGAGCACCGACGGATTCGAGGTGTTGGTGCACGACGTGATCGCGGCGATGGCGACGGCGCCGTGATCGAGGTGATAGTCGGCGTCCTTGACGGGAACGCCGGCCTTGGTCTCGCCCTCGGTCATGGCGGCGGCGGGGCTCTCGTCGGCGAACCGGCCCTCTTCGCCGATCGGATCGGCGCCCTTGCTCTCCGCCAGATGTTTCTTGAACGCGGAAGCGGCGTCCGACAGGTTGACCCGGTCCTGCGGCCGCTTCGGCCCGGCAAGCGCCGGCTCCACGGTGCCGATATCGAGTTCCAGGGTGTCGGTGAACGTCGGCTCCGAGCCGTCGCGCCACAGGCCCTGTTCCTTGGCGTACTGCTCGACGAGCTGGACCCGGTCGTCGTCGCGACCGGTGAAACGGAGATAGTTCAACGTCTCGTCGTCGATCGGGAAGAAACCGCAGGTCGCGCCGTACTCGGGCGCCATGTTGGCGATGGTCGCACGGTCGGCCAGCGTCAGGTGATCGAGACCGTCACCATAGAACTCGACGAACTTGCCGACGACACCTTTCTTCCGCAGCATCTCTACGACACGGAGCACGAGATCGGTGGCTGTCGTGCCTTCCTTCATGGCGCCGGACAGCTTGAAGCCGACGACCTCGGGGATGATCATCGAGACCGGCTGGCCGAGCATCGCGGCCTCGGCCTCGATGCCGCCGACGCCCCAGCCCAGCACCGCAAGGCCGTTGACCATGGTGGTGTGACTGTCGGTGCCGACCAGGGTATCCGGCATGGCGACGGTGCGGCCGTCGTCGTCATCCTGTGTCCACACGGTCTGCGCCAGGTACTCCAGGTTCACCTGATGGCAAATACCGGTGCCCGGCGGCACCACGGTGAAATTGTCGAACGCGCCCTGGCCCCATTTCAGAAACGTGTAGCGCTCGCCGTTGCGCTCGAATTCCTTCTCGATGTTGGTGCGCATGGCGGTCGCCGAACCGCTGGCATCGACCATCACGGAATGGTCGATGACCAGATTGCAGGTCGAGAGCGGATTGATCTTCTGCGGATCGCCGTCCATGTCCGTCATCGCGTCGCGCATGGCGGCGAGATCCACGACCGCCGGCACGCCGGTGAAATCCTGCATCAGGACGCGGGCCGGGCGGTAGGCGATCTCGTGGTCCGAGCGCTTGTCCTTGAGCCATTGGCCCATCGCCTTGACGTCGTCGACCTTCACCGTACGCCCGTCCTCGTAGCGCAGCAGGTTTTCCAGCAACACCTTGAGCGAGCGCGGCAGCGCCGCAACGTCGCCGATCTCGGCTTCGGCCGCGGCAATCGAGAAGTAGTCGATCTCCTTGCCGCCGATTTCCAGGGTCTTGCGGGTCTTGAGCGTGTCTTGGCCGGTGATGGGCACGGGGCATCCTCCTCTTGGCGCCGTCGGTCATGCGGCGCACGTTGCTTACCTCCATTTTCGGCGTTTCCGCCGGATCGTCAATCGCACTCGCGTCTCCGGACGGCCACCGCCTATTCTCGCTGGGTTATCCTGCAACCTGTGGTTACTATCGCCCGTCGCCTGTCTAACCAAGCTGAGGGTGTCTCGGCCATGAGTTCGCACAACAAGGATCCACTGGATTTACAGGTCCTGAGCAACGCGCGCGCGCAGGACGACTCCCAACTCCGGACGGCCGGCGAGCGAGGCCAGATGTTACCGGTTCGCGGCACCGCACTCGCGTTGCTTGCCGTCGTTCTGATCGTCGCCGGATACAATGTATGGCATCGGCGCGACGCGGTGGAGTTGTACATTGCCTCGTTTTTCGATCCCCCGTTCGTGCGCATGATCGAATGCCCGTCACTCGATCAATCCGCTCGCAAGGCGGCGTGCGGGTACCTGTATTCGTATCTGAATCCCGATGATGCCGACGAAGGATTGGTTCGAACGCCCTTCATCGTCTTCCGAAGCCACGCAGCGGACCGACGCGATACCCCGATCATATTTGTCGACGGCGGGCCCGGCGGTCTTACCGACGCCAATCCCGAGGGGGGGTCTCTATGGAGCGGCTTCTTGAACACCGACGCTGCGGCGTGGCTGTCGCGACACGATCTGGTCGTGTTTTCCCAGCGCGGCCTGCCGGACACGATTCCCAGCCTGGACTGCGGATGGGGTCCCTACGGGGCTGTCGATTTCGATATATCGTATGTTTCGAACTATTCAATCGACGAATTGCTCGACAACAACACCTATCACACTCGCAACTGCGCCTATGAACTCCACTCAGGCGGGCGGGCATTGATCCATTACAGTTCGAGCGCCGCGGCGCATGACCTCGCAAGCCTGATCGTCGAAGCCGGGCTGGAAGGCGCCTATCTTTGGGGCGCCTCCAACGGTTCGTTCGTGACGCTCACGTTCCTCGACGATTACGAGGATTTGGTGTCCGGCGTCATTCTCGAAGGTGTCGAACCGCCCGGTATCGCCGACAAGCCCGGAAACTTCGACTACTTTCTCGACACACTCCGTCGCATCGCCGCCGAATGCCGCCTTTCACCGCGCTGTCCCGGCGAAAAATTCAATCTCTTCCAACGCTTCCATATCAAGCTGACGACACTTCGGTCGGCGCCGCTTCGCGTCGAGTTCGAGTCGGCCGTCAACGGAGAAATGAAACAGGCCGTCATCAACGACGGTCTCCTCATCGACCTCGTCTGGGACGCCCTTTATACGACCGACGGCATCGCCAGAGTGCATGCGTTGATGAGCTTGGATCGCGAGGCGATCAAAACGCAATTGCGGGAATCCGAGTACCCATACATCAGCGAGGAAGTGTATCTGGCTTATCGATGCAATGACGCAGACTGGAGAGACTGGGATGCAACCGGCGTTTCGGACGTTCCCGGCATTTCGTTCGAGGAATGGCGGATGTGGACGACCCATCTCGTCGATAAGGAATGTGCCGCATGGCGGGGCGTCAGCGGGGCGTCGGTGAACACTTCCCGGATTGTTGCATCCGATGTTCCCGTCCTGATGCTCAACGGCGAGCTGGACGTCGCAACGCCGGCGCCGCAGATGTGGCAACAGCTCGACTATCTGCCGAATGGCTGGGCCTTCGAGTTCAAGGGCCTCGGCCATGCCGTCTCGGATCATCCATGTGCCCAAGCGATCATCGGAAAATTTCTCGCCGACCCGACGCGCGATCCCCGCGACGTGTGTATCGATCATCTCCCCGACCCCGAATTCCGGTAACGGGTTCGCCTAACGCCTTCGTGACTTGCCCGGATCGGCTGGCGCGGGCATGAACCCCGCGTTATCGTCTGCCGAGTCTGCGGGAGTGTCTTCATGGATCCGATTTTCGCCGCCGCCCTGATCGGGCTCGCCGCGGTCACCTTGTGGCTGGCGCCGCGCGCCGCCGATGCCGACGGTTTCTTCAAGGGCTGGACCGCATCGGGCGGCCAACCCGGTCTGCTGACCCTGACCTTCAGCCAGGTCACCACGTGGATCTTCGCGCGCTCCCTGCTGACCGCCGCGATCCTCGGCTACTACTACGGCATCGCCGGCGGGCTGGCGTACACCGCCTACTACCTCTCGTTCCTGACCGGCGGCGCCATCGTCCGCTCGATCCGCTTCCGCCACGGTTTCGAGAGCGTCCAGGCCTTTCTGGCCGACCGCTTCGGACGCGGCGGCGTGGCGTGCTACAACGTCGTCATCGGCGTGCGCCTGCTCTCGGAAGTGTTCGCCAACCTGCTCGTCATCGGCATCATCTTCGGCGACACCGGCACCCTGCCCTATGTCGCCGCCATCGTCGCGCTGGCGCTGGTGACGCTGTCGTATTCCATGATGGGCGGGCTGCAGGCGTCGCTGCGCACCGATGTCTTTCAGATGTCGGCGTTCCTTGTCGTGTTCGCCGTGGTGCTGGCGGCGCTGTTTACCCAGGACATGTGGTCGACGGGCGCGGTGTTCGCGTCGAGCCCCGATCCGGCGGGCCCCGGCTGGATCCTGCTTGCCGTCGCCGCGCTGCAGATCTGGAGCTACCCGCTGCACGATCCGGTGATGATGGACCGGGGCTTCATCGCCGATCGCAAGACCACGCGCCGCAGTTTCCGCCACGCTGCCTGGATCAGCATGATCTGCATCCTCGGCTTCTCGTTGCTCGGCGTCTACGCAGGCATCCACAAGATCGACGGCGAGACCCTGCAGGTTTCGCTCGAACGGCTGCTCGGCTCGACCACCATGATGTTCGTCAACCTGGCGCTGATCGTGTCTGCCGTCTCGACCCTCGATTCGACGCTCTCCAGTTCGGCCAAGCTGGCCTGCGCCGACATGAAGGTCTGCGCCGCCAACGTGCGCAACGGTCGGATCGCCATGGCGTTGTTCATGCTAGGCGGTTTGCTGTTCCTGTTCGGCGGCACCAAGGATCTTTACGCCGCCGTCGCCGTCAGCGGCACGGCGTCGATGTATCTCGCGCCGGTGATCTTCTTCTCGATCTGGCGCGGCGCGGACAAGATCGCCATGTGGGCGTATTACGTTTCGTTTGCCGCCGCCATGGCCGGGGCCGCGCTCTATTACACGGAATCGAGCGCCATCACGAACCTGATGACGCCGCTGACCGGCATCGAGCACAAGTACGCCAAGCTGCTGGCGATCTCGGTTGCAGTGCTGATCGCCGGCAACGGCGCGTTCATGCTGGCGGGGGGACTGGGGCGGCGGCAGCCGGCTTCAGGGCCGACAGCCTGATCAGTTGATCGCGGTTCGCGGCGCAGTCTGACGCTTCGGTTCGGCCGAGCGATCGGTCTGCTTGCCGGACACGACAGAGGCAAAATCGTATTGCCAGCTATGGCCCTCATGGTGGTTTTCGAAGCTGCTGTAGTCTTCCAGGCCGATCAGAAAATCAATCTCGCCGGTCGGGCCTTCCAGCGGCAGATAAAGCCCCTCGAAACTTTGCCGGCCGTCATCGCCGACGACGCAACGGTCCGACAGGCGGACACCGATCCGCCGGTGGCACACAATACCGAACATCTGCCTGATGAGCCGCACCTCCGCCGGGGAATGGTAGTCGGCCAGCTTCAGGCCGGTGCCTTCGATGCCGAGTTTACGAACGATACCCGTACCGAAATAACGGTTACGCCATTCGCGGCCACGGTCGACGGCCTCCTTGACGATAATCCAGGGCGCCAGTTCGTAGATGTCCATCAGGTCGATATCGGACCACGCCGGCGTTTCCCCGGCGCCGCGTTTCGACCGCCAATAGGTGTGAAGCGCACCGGTCATGCCGGTAACGCACTCGACGCCATAATCGATTGCCATATCATTGACCACGGGCACTTCGTGCTCACGTGCGGTAACGATCATTGCTTCGAATTCTCCCCCATGCGGCGCGGATACACCGTGTCTCGACAGCGTTGTTCGACTATACGCCGGTTCGCATCAGAATTCTAGGGGTTTCCACGTACAACGGGTCGCCGCCAATGATCCGGCGGGGAAAATCCAGGCACCATCGAATGACCCCAATTGCGTCACAATCTGACCACATTTGATCGGCAAAGTGCGCACCATAGACCTCCTCGTCTATACCCCTAACCAGAGAACCTTCCCCCCCCCTCATTCTCTGGTCCCCAACTCGGACCAAATGTCCGAAACTCAAGCGGCCGATCTCCCCCGGATCGGCCGCTTCTTTATTCGCTTGTGATGCGCGCCCCGACCGATGTAAGCCCGATTGTACGCCTGTCGAAACGAACGATTGCGAGGATCCGGTCATGGAGTACGCCAAGCCGTTCGATACATCCGAGTACGCCCGCCGCGTCCGCGACGTGAAGCAGCGCATGGCGGCGGCCGGTTTCGATCTGCTGATCTGTCAGGATCCCGCGAACATGTGCTGGCTGACCGGCTTCGACGGCTGGTCGTTCTACACGCCGCAGGCCGTGCTCGTGCACATCGAGGAAGAAACCCCGATCTGGTTCGGCCGCGCGCAGGACGCCAAGTCCGCGCACATCACCACCGACCTTACCGCCGAAAATATCGTCCCGTTTTCGGAACCGCTTGTGCATCACCCGACACGGCACCCTTTCGACGAATTGTGCGACCTGATCGCCGGGCGCGGCTGGGGCGCGGCGCGCATCGGCGTCGAACTGGATGCGCACTATTACACCGCCCGGGCGCACCGTCACATCGTCGACGGCCTGCCAAACGCCAAAGTTTCCGATAACGACGGGCTGGTGAACTGGGCGCGGCTGAAAAAGTCGGACGCGGAACTCGTCTACATGCGCGAGGCCGGTCGCATCGTCACCGACACCACGAACACGGCGATCTCGCGGCTGCGTCCGGGAACCCGTCAGTTCGAGGTCATTGCCGACGTCTATCACGCGCAGGTCACCGGTTTCGACGGCAAGTTCGGCGACTACGCGAGTCTCTGTCCGCTGATCCAGGTCGGCGAAGGCACCAGCACGCCGCACCTGACGTGGACCGACGAGCCGATCCCCGACAGCGGCCTGATCGTCATGGAGATCGGCGCCGCGCGCCGTCACTACAACTGCCCGCTGACGCGCACCATGCATGTCGGCACACCGCCGGGCGAAATCGTACGGCTCGCCGGCGTCATCGTCGAGGGCGGCGACGCGGCGCTGGCGGCGGCGAAACCCGGCGTGACCTGCGAGGAGGTCGAGGCCATCTGGCAGGCGGTCCTCAACCGGCACGGTTACCGCAAGGAGAGCCGCGTCGGATATTCGATCGGCATCAACTACCCGCCCGATTGGGGAGAACGGACCGCGAGCCTGCGCCCCGGCGACAAGACCGTGCTGCAGGCCGGCATGTGTTTCCACTTCCAGTCGGGTGTCTGGCTGGACGATTTCGGCGCCGCCATTTCCGAACCGTTCGTCGTCACGGAGCAGGGCGGCGAGCGCCTGTCGAACGTCGCGCGAGAACTGATCGTCATCGACTAGATCGGATCACGTTTTGACGGAAACACGGGGTGTTTCGTCCAAACGTGTAAATCCGATCGATTCTAAAGACTGAGAGCAGATTCACATGTTTTGCGGATCGTGAAAACGATTCCGACAAAACATGACCTGCTCTGGGACAGGGCCGGCGCAGCCGATCCAGGGGGCTTGCCGAGCGACGCACGCGGCACCATCATCCCGCGCATGAACAGAACTCTCGTTTTTCTCACCGCCAACCCGCGGTTTCTCTCGTTCGGGGTGGCGACGGCGTTCCTGTCGTCGTTCGGCCAGACATACGTGATTTCGCTGTTCGGCGGCGAGATCCGCGCGGCGTTCGGCCTGAGCCACGGGGATTTCGGCGCCGTCTACGCCGCCGGCACCCTGACCAGCGCCGCCATCCTGATCTGGGCCGGGCGCAAGATCGACGACATCGATCTGCGTTACTTCACGCTTGCCGTGACGCTCGGACTCGCGGCCGCTTGCGCCGTCATGGCGGCGACCCAGAATGCGATCTGGCTGATCGGTTCGATCTTTCTGCTGCGCTTCACCGGCCAGGGACTGATGTCGCATACGTCGGCCACCAGCATGGCGCGCTACTTCGATGCCAACCGCGGCAAGGCGTTGAGCGTCGCCGGCATGGGTTACGCCATGGGCGAAGCGATCTTTCCGCTGATTGTCGTATCGGTGATTGCCTGGCTCGGCTGGCGCGGCGCATGGCTTGCGGCCGGTCTCGTCCTGATCGCCGCCGCCCTGCCGGTGGCGTTCTGGCTTCTAAAGGGCCAGGCCGCGCGCCACCGGCGTTATCTGGAGCGCCTCGACGAGGACACCCGCACAGGCCGCGGCGGCGCCGGTTGGACCCGCCGCCAGATGTTGCGCGATCGCCGTTTCTACATGTTCCTGCCGAGCTACATTGCGCCGGCGGCGATATTCACCGGTCTGTTCTTCCACCAGATCCATCTGGTCGAGGTCAAGGCGTGGGATCTGACCACGTTCGCCGCGGGCTATTCGCTCTACGCCGCCTGCCATATCGCATCGGTTTTCGCCGCCGGATGGGTGATCGACCGGATCAGCGCGTGGTCGCTGATCCGCTTCTATCTGGCGCCGATGGCCGCGGCGTGTCTGACGATCTGGGGGTTCGACGATCCGTTCGCGATCTTCGTCTACATGGTTCTGCTGGGCATCGGCTCCGGTATCGTTCAGGTCACGCACAGCGCCGTCCTCGCCGAGATGTACGGCACCGCGCACATCGGCGGCATCAAGGCGCTCGGCGCCGCGCTGATGGTGTTCGGCAGCGCGCTCGGCCCCGTCTTCATGGGCTGGCTGATCGATGGCGGCATCTCGTTCGAGACGGTGGCGCTGGGCTGCGCCGTCTACGCTGCGGCCTGCGCCGGTCTGGTCTGCCTGATCCGGGGCCCGGCGAACATCGCGCCGCCGGCGCAGTCTTTCTCGGGGTGACATCTGTCATATTGCCCGTGCGCCGGACGCACTTCTAGAGTTCGCGAACAACCAACGATACGAAGGAGACTCGTCATGGGCGCGAACCGCGATCTTGCGCTGGAGGAATGCCAGCCGGAAATGGAGCTGGCCTTCGGCCAGCAGGAGTACGATGACCGCCTGACGCGGATCCGCGCCCGCATGGAGGCCGACGGCATTGATCTGTTGTGGCTGATGGCGCCGGAAAGCCTCTATTACGTGTCGGGCTACAAGTGCGAATGGTATCAGGCCCAGGGGCCGAAACAGTGGCCGGCGACCAGCGGCATCGCCATCCACCGCGACCACGACAAGTTCATCCTGTTCGATACGCCGAGCGAAAAGATCATGTGCCGCTTCGTCACCTGTTCGACGGACACACGGATTTTCCCGATCACCGGCCGGCGTGACGGCATCGGCTTCATCATTGATGAATTGAAAGCCGAGGGCTGGCTCTCGGGCACGGTCGGCATGGAGCTCTACAGCTACCGCCCCAATCCGGTCATCAGCGGCCGCTTTCGCGACGGCTTCGAGGGCGCCGGCATGACCGTCGCCGACGGCAGCGACATCCTGCGCGAGCTGCGCTGGGTCAAATCCGAGGCCGAGGTCGCCTGCATTCAGAAAGCCGCCGAGATCACCGACATCGGCCTCGCCGCCGCACGCGACGCGATCCGCCCGGGCGTCACGGAACTCGAAGTCTACGGCGAGATCATCCACGCCATGGCGAAGGCCGGCGGCGAAAACCCGGCGATCACCCTACCGGTGCTGTCGGGCAAGAAGGCCAATACCGGTCATTCCCTGGCCAGCCGGCGCGTGATCCAGGCCGGCGAACAGGTCAACGTCGACGTCTCCGGCGTCTACGAGCGCTACCACTGCAATGCGGCGCGGGCGTTTTATGTCGGCGAGCCGCCCAAGGATATTCTTGAATATCACCGCCTCTCGGCCGGGGTGTTTCCGGTCATCGCCGACATGCTGCAGCCCGGCCTGCCGGTCGCCGAACTGGTGACGAAAACCCGCGCCTACTACGACGAGGTTGGCATCTGGTCGGACGCAGGCTGGGTCGGTGGCTACGAGCTCGGTATCGGCTTTCCGCCCGACTGGGTCGGCAATTACGTCTACGAGATGTCGGATACCGGAACGGACAAGATCTTCGAACCGGGCACCTGCGTGAACTTCGAAAGCCAGTTCTTCTCGCCCCGCATGTCCGGCATTACCTATTACATCGACACGTTGCTGTTCACGAAGGATCGCGCCTATCAGCCGGTCGCGGCGCCGCTCGATCTGGTCGTCGTCGACGCCTGATCACACGATGTTGAATAATTTGCCGATCGTCCCGGTTTGAATGACGGGGCGCAAAGCCCTATTGAACCGGGATGGACGTTCTCGGCGACATTCTCGACACCCTCGGGCTGCACGGCACGCTTTATTTTCGCACGGACTTCAATCCGCCGTGGGCGACGACCGTGCCAGAACTCGGACAGGCGGCGCGGTTTCATCTGGTCGTCCAGGGCCAATGCCATGTCGCCTTCCCGTCGGGCGATGCCGTGTGCCTGAACCCGGGCGATCTCATTCTGATTCCCGGCGGACGATCACACGTGCTGGCGCACGAACCCACGTTCGACGCGCCGCCGCTGGAAACCGTGCTTGCCGATGCCGGCTATGACGGCAGCGGTGTCCTGGCCGTTGGAGAGCACGATCCGCGCGCGGCAACCCAGATGGTGTGCGGCCACTTCACGTTTCGCGAGAAGGCCGACCATCCCCTGCTCCGGTCGTTACCCACGCATGTTGTCGTCAGTGCCGGCGACCGCGCCCGTCACCCGTTGCTCGACGAGATCCTGCGCCTTGTCGCACGACGGGTGTTTGCCGAGGATTTCGGATCCGCCGCCGCCGTGACCCGATTGTCGGAGATCGTTTATATCGAGATTTTGCGGGCCGGCCTCGCCGAAGCCGACGGCCGTTCGGACGTGCTCAGCGCCTTTCGCGACAAACAGATCGGCCGCGCGATCGAACTGATTCACGCGGAGCCCGCTGCGCCGTGGACGGTGCAGCGGCTCGCCGCCGAGGTCGGTATGTCTCGCAGCCGTTTTGCCGACCGTTTCAGTGCGCTGCTGGGTACCGGGCCGATGGCCTATCTTGCGGAATGGCGCTTGCAAAAGGGCCTCGCCATGCTGGAAACCTCCCGCCTCACCATCCAGCAGATTGCCGCGTCCACCGGATATCGGTCACCGGCCGCGTTCACCCGCGCGTTCTCCGGAAAGTTCGGGATCGCGCCGCGCGATTATCGGCAATTAACGGCATAATTTTGCAATTCGTCCCAATAAATTGACGATAAATATCTATATAAAGCGACTTTATTGATTAAAACGCCAACCATGGTCACTTTCCGCACATGCCGGCTGTGCCGACATGCCCGCCAACGGGCTTTCAACCGTGAAAGAAAGGAAGAACCATGAACGAACTCCATACCGTCGCCGCCGCCTTACTGGTGTCCGGCATGCTCGTCGGCCCCGCAATGGCGGCCGACGAGAATAACGTTGCGCCGGGCCTGACCGCCGCAGGCGCGCCGCTCGGCCTGCACGGCGTCGATCCGGTCGCGTTCCTCGACATCGGCAACCGGGTCGAGGGTCGCGCCGAGCACACCGCGGTTCACGACGGCGTCGCATACTACTTCTCGACGGAAGCGAACATGGAGTCCTTCGAGGACAACCCCGAACGCTACCTGCCGCAGAACGGCGGCTTCTGCACCTTCGGCGTTTCGGTCGGCAAGAAGTTCGACGGCGACCCGCAGTTCGCCGCCGTCGAGAACGGCAAGCTTTACGTTTTCCTCAACGAGGAAATTTACAAGGCGTTCCAGAACGACCGTGCCGGCACCATTAGCAAGGCGGCCGAGAACTGGAAAGAGATCGAGCACACCGCGGCTGCCGAACTCTGAGCCTAACCGACGGGCGGACCGTCATCCCGTATGACCGTCCGTCCGTCGACCGTTCCTCAAGGTAAACTCTTCACAAGACAAAGGCCCGGATCGCGGGTCTTTTCCCGTCCGGCAATAGCTGCAATCTTAGGGCCCGATGAAACTGGACGTTTCCAATCTGGCCTGTGAGCGCGGCGGATACCACGTGTTCGAGCACGTCTCGTTCGCTCTCGATGCGGGCGACATGCTGATGCTGACGGGGCCGAACGGCGTCGGCAAATCGAGCCTGCTTCGTCTGCTCGCCGGTCTCGGTGAGCCCGTCGCCGGAACGATTGTCGTCGACGGCCGCAATGTCGCAGGCGATCCGGCGCGTTTCGCCGTAAATCGCATCTACGTCGGGCACGCCGACGCGCTGAAACCCTCCCTGACGGTCGCCGAAAACCTGATGTTCTGGACCCGCCTGCAGCGGGGGACGAACGAGGTTGCCGAGGCGGTTGCTTCCGCCCTCGAGACGCTTGGCCTGGGCTCGCTTGCCGACACGCCGGCGCGCTACCTTTCGGCCGGACAGCGGCGGCGCGCGGCACTGGCCCGCGCCATGGCGTCGGGTGCGCCGCTGTGGCTTCTCGACGAGCCGACCACCGCACTCGACAGCCGTTCACTCGCCGCACTAGACGATATCATCGCCCGGCACCTTGCGGGCGGCGGTCTCGCCGTCGTCTCCAGCCACGTCGCCGTCAAGGGCGCGACTGCGTCTCTGGAACTCGGGGCAACGGCATGAGCCGGCTGTTGCTACTGATCCGGCGCGAGCTGATGCTGACCATGCGTCACGGCTTCGACAGCCTTATGGTCGTCGCTTTCTTCGCCATCGCCGTCGTTCTGTTTCCGTTCGGCGTCGGGCCGGAGCCCAACATCCTTGCGCGCATCGCGTCGGGCATCGTCTGGGTCGCCGCCATGCTGTCCGCCGTTCTTTCGCTGGAGCGCCAGTTTCTCGCCGATTTCGAGGACGGCTCGCTGGAACTGCTGGCTGCATCGCCGGCCGGTCTCGGCACCGTCGCGCTGGCCAAGGCCACGGCGCACTGGCTCGCGACCGGGTTGCCATTAATAGTGACCTCGCCGCTTCTGGCGCTGCTGCTCAACATGAACGCCGAGGGCATCGGCGCGATGCTGGTTGCGCTGGCGCTCGGCACCCCAACCATGAGTCTGCTCGGCGGCGTCGGTGCGGCGCTGGTGCTGGGGGCGCGGCGCGGTGGCGTGCTGTTGGCGCTGCTCGTGCTGCCGCTTTTCATTCCGGTGCTGATCTTCGGCGTCGGCGCGGTCGAATCGGCGCTTGGCGGGTACGATCCCGCACCCTATCTGATGGTTCTCGGCGGGTTGCTGATCTTCGCCCTCGCCCTGTGCCCGACGGCAGCGGCGTCGGCGCTTCGAATCGCGAACGAGTGATCGAAATTGGTTCGGATGAACTGGCGGAACCCCCCGCGTTACGGTAGATAAACCCCCGATATGGCATCGATCGAACGATTTGCGAATCCCAACCGCTTTCTCGGCATCGCCCGACCGCTCCGGCCGTGGCTCGGCGGCCTTGCAGTCGTATGCCTGACCGCCGGCCTCTGGCAGGCGCTGTTCGTGGCGCCGCCGGATTATCAGCAGGGCGAGAGCGTCCGCATTATGTACGTTCATGTGCCGGCCGCGTGGATGGCGTTGTTCTGCTACGTCGCCATGGCGCTTGCGGCCGGATCGGCGCTTGTCTTCAAGCATCCGTTCGCCGATCTCGCGGCACGCGCGACCGCGCCGGTCGGCGCCGCTTTCACCTTGCTGGCGCTGGTGACCGGCTCGCTCTGGGGCAAACCGATGTGGGGCACCTGGTGGGTCTGGGACGCGCGGCTGACGTCGGTCCTCGTGCTGTTCTTCCTGTATCTCGGCTACATCGCGCTCGCCAACGCGTTCGACGATCCTGGACGCGGCAACAAGGCCGCCGGCGTGCTGGCGCTGGTCGGCGTCGTCAACGTGCCGATCATCAAGTTCTCGGTCGACTGGTGGAATACCCTGCATCAACCCGCAAGCGTCGCCCGCCTCGACGGCCCGACGATCCATCCCGACATGCTGTGGCCCCTGCTGCTGATGGCCGCCGCCTACAAGTTTTATTACCTCTACGTGCTGATCGTGCGCATCGAGAGCGAGGTATTCGCCGGCAAGGTCCGCAACCTCAACCGTCGGAAAGCGAGGTCGGCAGCATGAACGGTTTCCTGGATATGGGCGGTTACGGTGCGTTCGTCTGGCCGAGCTACGCGCTGAGCGCCGTCGTGCTGGCCGGTATCCTGATCGTCAGCCTGCGCCAGCGGCGCGCCAACAGAGATGCGCTGGAACGGCTCAAGAGCGAAACCGGCGAGGAGAATACGCCGTGAATCTCCGACGCAAGCGGTTGACATTCGTCGCAATCGGCGCGGTGATGATCGCTGCGGCGCTCGTCTTGATTTTGACGGCGTTCGAGGAGAATATTGTCTTCTTTCGCAGCCCAAGCGACGTCGCCAGCGGCATTGTCAGCGGCAACGAGCGGTTTCGCCTCGGCGGGCTGGTCGAGGAGGACAGCGTGGTCAAAGGCAGCGGCGGGCAGGTTGCATTTCGCGTCACCGATACGGTCAACGTGGTCGACGTGACCTACACCGGCATTCTCCCCGACCTGTTCCGCGAGGGCCAGGGCGTTGTCACCGAGGGGCGCCTCAGGGACGGCGTGTTCGTCGCTGACGAGGTCCTCGCCAAGCATGACGAAACCTATATGCCGCCCGAGGTCGCCGAGGCGCTGAAGGAAGCCGGCCAGTGGAAGGGCGGTTCCGGTGCGGATGAGGGCACACAGACGGGAGACCCCTACTGATGATCGCCGAATTGGGACATTTCGCGCTGGTTCTGGCGTTGGCGCTTGCCGTCGCACAGGCCATCCTGCCACTCGTCGGCGCCGAACGCGGCTATCTGCCGTGGATGCGGTTCGCCGCGCCCGCGGCCGTCGCCCAGTTCATCTGCGTTGCCTTGTCTTTCGCCTGTCTGACCTACGCCTTCGTGGTCTCGGACTTTTCGCTCGCCGTGGTCTACGAGAACTCGCACACCGACAAGCCGCTGATCTACAAGATTTCCGGCGTGTGGGGGAATCACGAGGGCTCGATGCTGCTGTGGATTCTGATCCTCAGCGTGTTCGGCTCCGCCGTGGCGTTGTTCGGCAGCAACCTGCCGCCGACACTGAAGGCGCGGGTCCTGTCGGTCCAGTCGTTGGTCGCTGTCGGTTTCTATCTTTTCACGTTGTTGACCTCGAACCCGTTCGCGCGGCTCTCGCCGGCGCCGTTCAACGGCCGGGACCTCAATCCCCTCCTGCAAGATCCCGGTCTCGCAATTCATCCGCCGATGCTCTACCTCGGCTACGTCGGCTTTTCGATGGCCTTTTCTTTCGCCATCGCCGCTTTGCTGGAGGGCCGTGTCGACGCTGCCTGGGGCCGCTGGGTGCGGCCGTGGACGCTGGCCGCCTGGGCCTTTCTCACCGGCGGTATCGCGCTCGGCTCGTGGTGGGCCTACTACGAGCTCGGCTGGGGCGGCTGGTGGTTCTGGGACCCGGTCGAAAACGCATCGTTCATACCGTGGCTGTCGGGAACCGCGCTGCTGCACTCTGCGACCATCGTCGAGAAGCGCGACACGCTGAAGGGCTGGACCATCTTCCTCGCCATCGTCACCTTCTCGTTCAGCCTGCTGGGCACGTTCCTGGTGCGCTCCGGCGTTCTGACATCGGTCCATGCCTTCGCGACGGACCCTGCACGCGGTGTCTTCATCCTTGCGCTTCTCGTCATCGTCATCGGCGGGTCACTGGTGCTGTTCGCATTGCGCGGCCCGGCGCTGCAGAACACCGGGGTATTCCGTCCGGTCAGCCGCGAGGGTGCGCTGTTGTTCAACAATCTGATCATGGTGACGGCGGCGGCGAGCGTCCTGCTCGGCACGCTTTACCCGCTGTTTCTCGACGCTCTCGACGCTGGCAAGATTTCCGTCGGCGCGCCGTTCTTCAACAAGGTCTTCATCCCGCTGATGGTGCCGATGATCGCCGCCATGGCGGTCGGCCCCATGCTTGGCTGGAAACGCGCCGATCTCGGTCACGCTCTGCGCCGGCTGTGGCTCGCCTTCGCCGTCAGCCTCGCCGCCATCGCCGGCGGCTGGGCGATCTACGGCGATGGGCCGTTCTTCGCCATCCTCGCACTCGGGCTCGCCGGCTGGCTCGGCGCGGGCGCGCTGATCGAGCTTGCCGGCCGCATCAAACTCGGCCGTGAACCGCTGTGGCGCAGTTTCAGCCGCCTGACCCGGCTGCCGCGCGCAAGCTGGGGCATGACCCTCGGCCACTTCGGCCTCGCCATCGCCATCGTCGGCATGGCCGGGGCCGGCGGCTGGAAGCAGGAATCGATCAGCACCATGCGCCCCGGCGACAGCGTCGAACTCGGACCCTACGTCTACACCTTCGAGGGGGCGACGGCCGGCAACGGCCCCAACTACTTTTTCACCCGTGGGACGTTCTCCGTGACCCGCGACGGGGAACCGTTCGTCACGCTCGAGCCCGAGAACCGGCGTTACCCGGTGCGCTCGATGCCGACAACGGAGGCAGCGATCCACACCACCTGGCTCGGCGATCTTTACGCCGTGATCGGCGATCCGGACGAGAGCGAAGGCGCCGGCGGTTATGTCGCCCGCATCTATTGGAATCCGCTGGTCGCCTGGATGTGGGCCGGCGCCATCATTATGTCGCTTGCCGCCTTCGTCAGCCTCAGCGATCGGCGCTACCGCGTTGGCGCACCCGAACGACGCGGCACGCCGGCCGCGGCCCACACGCAAGCGGCGGAATAGCATGTCGCGCTGGGTCTTCGCCGCTCCCGCCGCCGTTTTCGTTGTCCTGGCGGTCTATTTCGCCGTCGGCCTGACGAAGGATCCGTCGATTATCCCCTCCGCGCTGATCGACAAACCGGTACCGGAATTCGATCTCCCCGATATCGCCGGACGCGGCGGCCCCGGATTTTCGAGCGACGATCTGCGACAGGACCGCATATCGGTGGTCAATATCTTCGCCTCGTGGTGCATCCCCTGCCGCGCCGAACACCCGGTCATCAATTCGCTCGCCGCCATGAACATCGCCGATGTCTACGGCCTCAATTACAAGGACCAGGCTGCGGCGGCGCGCGCCTGGCTCGACGAGCTCGGCGACAGCTATACGGCGGTCGGCGCCGATACCAGCGGCCGCGTCGGGATCGACTGGGGCGTCTACGGCGTACCCGAGACTTTCGTTGTCGACGGCAACGGCGTGATCCGGTTCAAGCATGTCGGCCCGCTGACGCCCGACCTGCTGAACGATCGCATCCTGCCGGTCATCCGGGAGTTAAGCTCATGATCCGCATTCTGCTCGTCGCCCTCGTTGTGGCGACCGGTTTCGCCCGGCCTGGCCTCGCCGTCTTGCCCGACGAAGTGCTCAAGGACCCGGCGCTCGAGGAACGCGCCCGCGAGATCAGCAAGGACCTGCGCTGTCTGGTCTGCCAGAACCAGTCGATCGACGACTCGGACGCCGGCCTCGCCCGCGATCTACGCGTGTTGGTCCGCGAACGCCTTGTCGCCGGCGACAGCAACGACGAGGTCAAGAGCTATATCGTCGAGCGCTACGGCGACTTCGTGCTGCTGACGCCGCCGTTCAACTCGGCGACCTTTCTGCTCTGGTTCGGGCCGGTTTTCTTTCTCATGTGCGCGGTGATTTTCGCAGGTTACACCTATCGTCGTCATGCGACACCGGGCCGGGATGCCGACGATCTCGACGCCGAACAGCGCAGGCGGATCGACGCCCTGACCGGTGACGGCGACGAAGACGGGGATCGGCGGTCATGAGCCTGCTGGTCGCCATCTCCCTGCTCAGCGTCCTGATCGTCGCCTTTCTCGCCGTGCCATTGCTGCGGCGCCGGCCGACAAGCGCGAAGCGTGCCGACTACGATATCGGCGTCTACCGCGATCAGCTTGCGGAACTCGAGCACGACCGGGAGCGCGGCCTGCTGTCGGGCGATCAGGCGGATCAGGCGAAGCGGGAGATCGAGCGCCGCCTGCTTGCGGCCGACGCCAAGCGCCGCACAGGATCGGGCTTTCACGGCAGCCGCGCCTCGACCGCCATTCTGCTGACCGCCTTGCCGGTCATTCCCGCCGCCGCGGTTGCGGTTTATTTCGTGCTCGGTCAGCCGGCGCTGCCCGATCAGCCGTTTGCCGCCCGCCATGGCGCAGAAACCGACATGGCCGGCGGGACGCCCCCCGCCATCGCCGACATGGTCGCGCGCCTCGAAGAGCGCCTCAAATCCGAGCCGAACGATGTCGAGGGCTGGGCCATGCTCGGCCGCAGCTATCTGGTCCTGCAACAGTTCGCCGACGCCAAGCGCGCCTATCTGAATGCCTGGGAAGTCAGCGGCGACCCGGCGCTGCTCGCAGAAGCCGCCGAGGTCGACGTGATCGTCAACGACTCCATCGTCACGCCGGACATCCTCACCGTGTTCGAGAATCTCCGTAAGTCGCAACCGTACGAACCGAAACCCCGCTACTACATTGGCCTCGCGAAGATTCAGTCCGGCGATGCCCGTGGCGGCATCGGGGAATGGGTCGACCTGTTGCATCTTTCCCCCGCCGATGCGCCGTGGGTCCCGACCATCAGGCAGCATATCGCGGGTGCCGCGTCCGAAACGGGCATCGACGCCGGGTCGATCCAGCCGAGCGAAGCGGCGGTAGCGCTTCGCGACGATCTCGGTGGCGGTCTCGGCGGGCCGGCTATCCCGGGACCAACCCAGGAAGACATCGAGAACGCCGAGGAGATGTCTGCGGAAGAACAACTCGCGTTCATCCGCTCCATGGTCCAGCGCCTTGCCGACCGGCTCGCGGACAATCCCGACGATCGCGAAGGCTGGTTGCGACTGGCCCGCGCCTACCAGGTGCTGGGCGAGGACGAAAAAGCCGCCGACGCCCTGGAACGGGCCGAGACTGCCGGCGAATAGATTACGGCAACCGCTGCGGCGGGTCCTAACGGCTGACAGGCAATGTATCGGCGAGCCGTATGGCGGCCTCCTTACAGGCGGAACGGATGTCGGTCATCGGCCCCATCGTGCTGACCGATTCCGTCATGAAGTATGCTGCGGTCATTCCGGCGGCCACGGCGTTGCTTTCCTGTGCATCGATACCGGGGCAGGTCTCGTCGATAACTTCCGCCAGCGTGCTAACGAAACGGCGCGTCCAATCGCGCATGGTTCGCGCTAGTGCCGGGTCATTCGCGGCAGCCGTGGTCAGGGCGTCCGATACGCGTGTAAACCCCGAATCCGACATTGCCGGGTCGAACAGCCAGTCGATCAGCGTCTTGATCCGGTTATCCCTGGGCAGGGCATCGATCGTTCGCCGTATGGCATCATCGGATCGCTCGATGAACCTCTCGACCGTCGCCGCAATCAGTTCGTCGCGATTGCCGACGTTGTGACGGATCAACGGCCTTGCGAGGCCGGCTTCCTCGGCAACGCGGTCAAGCGTGGTCCCCTCGACGCCGTAACGGGCGAAACAGATCTCGCAGGCGTCGATGATCTGTGAGCGCCGTTCGGATTTCAGATTGGGTCTCGCCATCGGGGTTTATTAATTATCAAACCTGACAAAATATATTCGAAGGCGTAACCCCATCTTGGGCTGCTGTCAACAACAGGGCATGCCCTCGGTGGAGAAAGAGAATTGGAAACGCTGTTCGAATTCGTAAACAACGGATCGATCTGGAGCATCGAAACGTTGATCAATGACTGGGTCTTGTATCTCGCCGCCGGCATCTTCGTTATCGAGATGTGCCGATACGCCGGCCACGGCAGCATGAGCTGGCGCCTGCTCGGCGACTCGGCCACCAATATTCTGACTTACTCGGCCTATCTCGGCATCAGCTATGCCGTGTTCTACAGCCTCTATGGCGTCCTGTTCTATGGCGCCCATGAATTCGCTCTGTTCGAGATCGAGACCACGTGGGCCAGCGTGCTGGTCTGCATTCTGCTGGCGGACCTGACCTACTACTGGGGACATCGCTTCACGCACAGGGTGGGTATGGCGTGGGCGACCCACGAAGTGCATCACTCCTCGCCCAATTTCAACATGTCCGTTGCCTACCGTTTCGGCCCGCTGGACGATCTCTGGGCCATTGTCTTCGACATCTGGCTGGTGATCATCGGCTTCGATCCGGTTGTCGCGTTCTTCGCAACGCTTTTCGTGCTGCAGTATCAAACGTTCCTGCACACGGAATCGTTCGGCAAGTTCCCGCGCGCCATCGAGTTCATCATGAACACGCCATCTCATCATCGCGTTCATCACGGCGCCAACGTGCAGTACCACGACAAGAATTTCGGCGCGATGTTCATCATATGGGATCGCCTGTTCGGCACGTTCGAGGAAGAAGACGAGTCCGTCGTGTTCGGTCTCTCGAAGCAGGTCGAGAGCATCAATCCGATTATCGTCTTCCTGCACGGGCTTTACGATCTCGGCCGCCGAATTGTCCGCACCCGCGGCGTCGCCGACAAGCTGCGCGTCCTGATCATGCCGCCCGGTTGGGAGCCCGAAGGCGACCCGGACCTGCGGCAAGCTGCGCCGGCCGAGTAACGATTCGCCGTGCGCGCCATCGTCAACCTGCCGTCCGCCATCGTCGTCACGGCATCCGTGTTGATCGCGGGCGGTTGGCTGGCAAGCGAGCTCTCGCCGGCTCCGCGCGAACGGTCGATACCGGCGGCGGCCGTCTTCGAATACGACGGGCACGACGGCCTCCGGATCGAGGTCGAAGCTGTTCGCAACGCACGCGGCAATATCATCGTCACCGTTTACGACGCCGCCGATGCCCTCGCTGCCTATGACGAGCGATACGCGGCCTACCGCGTGTCGCGGGCAGACGAAGGCACGATGACGTTCGATTTTCCCAGCCTGACCGGCGGCCCCTACGCCGTCACAGTGCATCATGACGAAAATGCCGACTGGGATTATGACGGCGGCGGCAGTGGCTGGCTCGAGGGCTGGGGCGTGTCCGGCGCCACCGAAGCCTACGACGAACCCGGGTTCGCGCGGGCCTCCGTACCGCCCGGCGGCGTCCGTGTCCGGGTATTCTACTACGATTGATCCGGAGCGGCTCAATACGGCACCGCCATGAGTTTCCGCCGTTCTTCCGTCCTCCAGACACATCGTCCGGCCTCAAACACGATCACGCACGTGATCTAATTATCGCGACACGAGCATTTTCGTTTTTGATACGTATTTTTACGGATATTGTGAAGATATACGGAATTTGCCCGGGAGGCCGGCAGATGGACGACACAACCGAAATGAACATGGTTGACGCATTGCTCAATGTCATGATCGTCGACGAACAGCCCGGCATGCGCTCGATTCTGCGTCAGCTCCTGCGCCAGGAAGGCATCGAGCAGGTGACCGAAGCGGAAAACGGCCGCATGGCCTACGATCTTCTGCACGATCCGGAAACCGCAACACCGGACGTCATCGTCTCCGAGCTTCACATGGCGGAAATGGACGGCCTGGAGCTGGTTCATCAACTGCGCCGCGAGAAAAACCGGACACCTGTGCTGATCCTGACCGGCGACGAAACGAAGCTGCTGCACGAAGTCACCGAGCAGGTCGGCGCCAACAAGGTCCTGCTGAAACCGATTTCGGCAACGGAACTTTCAACCGAAATTCATCTTGCCGTCGGCATCATGTGACGGGATGTTCGTCGTCCGGACCGATCATTTCCGAGGCGACGACATTCATGCCCCATCCAACGCTGGACGACATCGAAACCGCGTTCGACCGCATCAAGGACCAGGTGCGGCGCACCCCTTGCCTTCGCACGCGCTTCATCAAGACCCCCTTACACGACGGACCGCTGATGCTGAAGCTGGAATGCCTGCAGGTGACCGGCTCGTTCAAGGCGCGCGGCGCCAGCAATGCGGTGTTGCAACTTGACGACGCGGCGCTGAAACGCGGCGTGATTACCGCCTCCGGTGGCAACCACGGCCTTGCCGTAGCCTATGCCGCGCAGGCGGCCGGCGCGGCGGCGACGGTCTACCTGCCCGAACGCGCGCCCGCCGCCAAGGCCGAGAAACTCCGGAAATGGGGCGCCGAGGTGATTGTCGAGGGCCGCGACTTCGACGATGCCAATGCCGCCGCCCTCGAACGCGCCGAACGGGACGGCATGACCTATCTGCATCCGTTCGATCATCCGCACATCGTCGCCGGCCAGGGCACCGTCGGCCGCGAAATGATGAAGCAGTCGCCCGACATCGACGTGGTCCTCGTCGCCATCGGCGGCGGCGGACTGATTTCCGGCGTCGCGACCGTCGTTAAGACGATGAAACCGGACGCCGTCGTCATCGGCGTCGAGGCCGAGGGCGCGCCGACCCTGAAACGGTCCCGCGAAGCAGGTGAATTGGTGACGTTGGAGGCCATCGAGACCGAGGCCAACACCTTGGCGCCGAAGCGCAGCGCAGACCTGAACTTCGGCATCATCGAGGCGCTCGTCGACGACATCGTCACGGTATCCGACGACGCCATGCGCGATGCCGCCCGCTGGCTCTGGTTCGAGATGGGCATCGCCTCAGAACTCGCGGGCGCCGCGTCCATCGCGGCATTGCAATCGGGCGCGGTTTCCGTCGATGACGATGCCACCGTGGCCGCGATCGTGTGCGGCGCCGGCGCGGACGGGATGCCGTAATTTCCGTCAGTCCGCCGCCTTGGCAGGCGTCGGCCGGTTGCGTATAAGCAGGCGGCCTTTCACAGCTTTCTCCGGGAACCGCCATGCCGAGCTTCAAGACCCTCGACGATATCGATCTCAACGGAAAACGCGTGCTGATCCGCACCGACCTCAACGTGCCGATGCAGGACGGCGCGGTTTCGGATACGACCCGGCTCGAGCGCACCGCGCCGACGGTTCTCGAGGTCGCCGACAAGGGCGGTATCGCCGTGGTGCTGTCCCATTTCGGCCGTCCGAAGGGACAGGTGGTGGCGGAGATGAGCTTGCAACCGGTGGCCGAGGCGCTCGCCGACGTGCTCGGCCGCGCCGTGACGTTCGCCGGAGATACCGTCGGCGACGATGCGCGGGCTGTGCTCGCTGACGCCGGACCCGGTGATATCGTCGTGCTCGAAAATCTGCGTTTCGACGCCCGGGAGGAAGCCAACGACGCAGGTTTCGCCGAGGCACTTGCCAAACTCGGCGACGTCTTCGTCAACGATGCGTTTTCCGCCGCACATCGGGCACATGCCTCGACGGAAGGGATCACCGAATTCCTGCCGAGCGTTGCCGGACGCAACATGCAGACAGAACTCGAAGCCTTGGGCAGCGCGCTGGAAAACCCGGCGCATCCGGTCGCCGCCGTCGTCGGCGGCGCCAAGGTCTCAACCAAGATGGCGGTACTCGGCAACCTGATCCCCAAGGTCGACAAGCTGATCATCGGCGGCGGCATGGCCAACACCTTCCTGTTCGCGCAAGGCATCGATGTCGGCGCGTCGCTTTGCGAAGCCGACATGGCCGACGAGGCTCGCGCCATTCTGGCCCGCGCCGACGATTCGGGTTGCGAGGTTATCCTGCCGGTCGATGCGGTCGTGGCGAAGGAGTTTGCCGCCGGCGCGGCGAACGAAGCGGTCACGCTCGACGCCATTCCGGCGGACGGCATGATGCTCGATGTCGGTCCCAATTCGATCGCGGCGGTCGGCGCGGCGCTCGCCGATTGCAAGACGTTGCTGTGGAACGGTCCCATGGGCGCATTCGAGATCGAACCGTTCGATGCCGGCACCAACGCCGTGGCGCGCCAGGCCGCCGACCTCACGAAACAGGGCAGAATGACCAGCGTCGCCGGCGGCGGCGATACGGTTGCCGCGCTCGGCAATGCCGGCGTGGTCGACGATTTCAGCTATGTCTCGACCGCCGGCGGCGCGTTTCTCGAATGGCTGGAAGGCAAGACCCTGCCGGGCGTCGCGGCGCTGGGGTAAGCCGAAGACCGGATCTAAAGCGAGTAATGCCGTTCGTCCCGGCGCAGGCCGGGACCTCATGCAATGTCTTTGCGGATCCCGGCATGCGCCGGGATGAGCGGGAGAGCTAGCGATCCCCGTCGCGACGTGTCCGGGAATTGCCGTTCTGATCCGACCCGTCGCCAAGCGATGCCGCGGGCTTCATCTTGTGGACCAGATCGTCGAGCATGTTCTGCAGATATTCCGACTGACTGAGCAGCTTGTTCGTTGCCTCGAGCGCCTCCGCCGAGGCGTTGGTCGCGATTTCCTGAGCGATGTCGGTCACGCTGTCGAGCGACCGGCGCACGGAAACGACGAGACGTTCGGCGCGGTCGACGGCATCGCGGATCGTATCGAACCGCTTGGCGCCGACCTCTCCGTCCGGGCGCTTGGCGTCGCCCGACAGATAGACCAGCGTATCGTCGTCGAAGTTGTCAGGACCGCCGAGCGTGCCGCCCGGCGATCGGAACACCAGCAAGTGCGCCTCGTCGCGAATGGTTTCGACGCATTGTTCGAGATCGGCGATCTGCCGCGCGGTATCGCCGAGCTGCCGCATCAGGGTTTCCGTGCGCTCGACGTCGCGCGTCGCATCGTTGACGAACTCGCTGAACCGGGTGAGCTCCTGGGATGCGGAACCGATCGGGCTCGACGTGCCGCGCGACGCGTCGTCGTCGCGCTCGCCGAACGACGCGGGCGACCGGCGCGACGGTGTCTCGGTCGCCTCGGGCAGCGGCGGGGGCAACGTGACCTTGTCGCCATCCGGCACGGCCGCGGGCGATTCGACAATGGGCAGCATGGACGCATCTTTGCCGGGCGATGCAACAGCCGGATCGCGGGTCGGCGATTCCGGTCGTTCGGCCTCGGGAATCGCCGCCGTTGCGCGTTCGGCGGCAGTCCGCAGCTCGGCCTCGGCGACGAGACGCAGCCGGAGATCGTCGATTTCTGCGCGCAGGTGGTCGATCTCGGTCAGGTTGTCGAGCCAGGCATCGAGCGCACGCGCGATCCGGCCCGCCGCGTCACTGTTACCGCGCACCGGGATGCTGACCGATCGGTCGCCCTCCGCCAACCGGCCCGCCGCAAAAGAAAGCCGCTGTACCGGTGCCGACATGCTGCGCATCAGAACAATACCGGCGAGAACGAGAACGAACAGGATGGCGGCGCTACCACCGGCGATCAGTTGTCGCGCCCGTTGCCGCTCGGCCTCGAAGCGGGCCGGCGCCCGACGCCCGAGTTCGGCACTGTATTCCGACAGCACGCGCAAACTCGGCGCGATGTAGTCGATTATGTCCGATGCCGCCGCCGGTCCCTCGGCCAGAACCGGCGCCAGTTCGGCAAGCCGCGCCGTCAGGGCCTGGTGCCGATCGAGCGCGCGAACCGCTGCATCCCGCGCCGCCGCGATCGCTTCATCTTCGGCGAGGACGGCCTGGATGCGCTGACGTAGCGCCGCATAAGGATCGTTGTCGAGGTTCGCCGGGTCCGATGCGTGCAGCAGATCGAAATCGGGAACCGACAGGGCGAGTCCGATGACTTTCAGCTTGGCGCGCACGTCCTGCGCCATGGCGTTTCGTTCGCCCCGAAGCCCCGCATCGTCGGAGTAACCCGCTTCCTCGATGCGGTCGACGTAAGCGGAGAACTGGCTACTGTACTGAGCGAACCCATCGCGCACCGTGACGATGGCATCGCTGATGTCGGCATCGCCGGTGATCGATCCCAAGGCCTCGACCGCCCGGCCCGTGGTGTTCAGTGCGCGCTGCAACGCCTGCGCTGTTGCCGGCGACGGATCGGCCGTGAAACGGCGGTCGAGCACGCGGATATCGCCGACGGACCGTTCGATGGTAGCGAGCGACTGCGCAACCCGCTGCGCCTCTCGCCATTCATCGACAGCGGCGGAAACGCGCCGGTCGACCTGAAGAAAGAGAACCGCAAAACCGGCCGCCGCCAGCGCGCCGAGGAAAAAGAACAGAGAGATCCGCGAGCCGAGACTCATGCCGCCGAAGGCCGATTTCTCGGCGTATTGCTGGGCGCGGGCATTCAGATAGCGATCGTCGAGGCGCGACCCTGCGCCCGATGGCGGCGCGTCCGCCTCGCCGCCCGGATTACTGCCCGGATCAATGCCGGGACGCACACCTTCGATGCCTTCAGGGAGTCTGGTGTCGCTCATGACCTGTCATATTATTCCAATTGGCCGGACTTAGGTAGCAGATCGCGGCCACTTTCGACATCGTGATTTGCATTGCACGGACCGTTTCCGGATAATGTTCGCCGATCCGGGAATTGTCCCGTTAGAAAGAGGTGCCGTCACCATGGACGCCGTATCCCAGGCCGGCAGCATTCAAATCGCCCTTCAGGCGGTCAAGCAGGCCGTGAATCAGGAAACGAACATCGCCTCCCTGGTGCAGCAGGCGACGAGCAGCCCGCCATCGGCCAAATCGGCGCTCGACATTGCGCCGCCCTCATCGGACACGGGCCGCGGCCAGGTTGTCGACATCGTCGCCTGAACGCCACATCCGGATTTTCGGATATGGGTGACCCAGCGCTTGCCATGGCCGGTCCATACGTCAATCGGGTATCGTCGTGAATTACATCCGCCGTCACTGGCGCGGTGAATTGCCGCTCGGTCAGGCGTTCTGGATCAATCTGGTCCTGATCCGGGCGTTGCTGACCTGCGGCGATCTGCTGTTCCAGCCGCCGATCACGAAGGATATCGGTCCCCTGCTGCCCGTCGCCGCCGTTTACTCGGCCATCAGCATCCTGATCGTGCTGCCGTGGCAGGTTGTCGGCGTCATCCGCTCGACCGACCGCATGCTGGGCGAGCTCGGCTCCAGCGCCCTCGTCACCGGTGCGCAGATCGGCGCCGTGTTCAGCTTTCTGGTCGTCGGCTCGAGCGCGTTCGCGACGTTTCAGCCCCTGTGGCGCGAGCCGCCGCCGGACGAGCCGCATTTTCTGGTCGCCGAACGCGAACGCCGTGCGAAATACGCGCTAAGCCTTCTCGACGACGGCACGACGGTCGAGATGTCCGGCGAGTTCGAGATCGGGGTCACGCGCGATCTGCGCACCGTGCTCGACGATCACCCCGGCGCGACACGGTTGGCCTTGTCGAGCGACGGCGGATACGTGAACCAGGGCCGTGCCGTCGCCCGCCTGATCGAGGAGCGCGGTCTCGATACGGTTGTTCTCGGCACCTGCAAGTCGGCGTGCGTCATCGCCTACATGGCGGGCCGCAACCGGCTTCTCGGACCGGACGGCGCCATCGGCTTTCACCAGTACTTCTATGAGGGACGGGTCGCGCATCCGACAATCGATCAGGATGCCGAGTTCCGCCGCGATCTCGATTACTTCATCAGCCGCGGCGTCGACCCGGTGTTTCTCGACGACGCACTGGCTGCAACGCACGATACGATCTGGCTGCCGGATGCATCCGCGCTGGTCGCCGCCGGCGTCGTGCACACCATACTGCCGCCGCCGTAGCGGCTTCAGCAGATCCCGGTGGTGGCGTTTACCATCGGTTAACCAAAGACCGCCTAACGTGCGGCCATGAACGAGATCGCGAAAATTGCGGCGCGCGTGGGCGCCCCCGTCATACGGCCGGTCGAGCCGGTCGCCCCGCAGCCGAAGCACGAGATCGACGCCACGCCGCGCCGGGTCGATGCCGGCGGTTTCAAGGATACGCCGGAGCAGACCGCATCGCTGATCCGCCTCGACCGAACGCTCGCCTCCGAACAGCAACCGCGGACGGACGTACCGCGCGGTTACTATCTGGACATCGTTGTTTAGAGTACCGTCATGCCGTTCGACACCCGGCGGCGGCTCCTCCTACTCGTCCTTCTGACGACACTCCTGACGCCCGCCGTTGCGACCGCGGCGGATTTGACGGTCGTCATCGACGGATTGCGCTCGAACGCCGGCGACGTCCATGTCGCCGTCTACGACGACCCCGATGCATTTCCCGACCGCACCGGCATGCTGTTGGAAACCGAGGCGCCCATCGAAGACGGTCGGGCCACGGCGACGTTCGCCGGTCTACCGGCGGGACTCTATGCCATCGCCGTCTATCACGACGAGGACAGCGACGATACGTTCGACCAGTTCGTGTTCGGTTTGCCGCTCGAGGGCTACGGCTTTTCGAACGACGCAGCGGTATTCTTCGGCCCACCCGCGTTCGCCGACGCCGCCGTGGCGCTGGGCGACGAACCGCTGACCGCCATCATCGAAATTCGCTACTGACCGAAGGAATCGCCGGCGCCGGCGAGGTAGGCCGCCTCGGCCGGCGTGTTCTTGCGCCCGAGCGCCTTGTTGCGGTGCGGAAAGCGACCGAATCGCGCGATGATGTCGCGGTGCTTCAGACCGTACGTGGCGAAACCCGGGTCGTTGAGGCCGCGGACGAGGCGGATGTATGTCTCCTGATCGTGCAGATTTTCGCTGTGTTCCAAGGGCAAGTACAGGAACAGGCGCATCAGCGTCGGCAGTTCCGTATCGAACCGCCGCTCGCGGGCGTGCCGGCTCACGGCACGGGCGTACGGGTCGGTGGCGAACGCCCGGGCGGTGCCGCGAAACAAATTGCGCGGCACCTGATCGAGCAGCAGCGTCAGGGCAATGCAGCCGGGCGGATGTTCGCGCCAATGATGGAACCGGTAACGCGCCGCCTGTTCGTGCAGGCCGCCGAGACGGCGCCGCACCTCGGAATCGAATGCCGGGTCGCTCTCGAACCAGACCGCGCGACCAGCCTCGAAGTCCGGACTGTCCGGTGGACCGAACCAGAAGTCGAGCACCCCCCTGACGGCGTGTTCGTCGATCATGGGTCTTTTCCTCCCGTCACGGAGATTTACGATGCGCCGCGACGGCGCGACGGCAGTATTCTAGGGTCTGATCCGCTTAGATTGAACCAATCTAAGCGGTGAATCAGTCCCTAAATATATGAAATAGAGGGCGATTCACGTTTCAGGCGTATCACGAAGTGATTCAACCTAAAACGATCGCACTCTATGGCTGATTCGTGTGCTTGATACTGTAAAGTGGCGATCATGCTAACGACAGCGCCCACGGATTAGCGAGAGCATGACCGACTGCGAGAACAACGACCTTCATCTGATCGAGCAACGCTATCGCGCCCTGGCGAACGGCCCCGACGGTATCGTCAGCCGCTACGACGCGACGGATCTGAAACTGCATTTCGTATCGCCGGCGTATTGCACTCTTTTCAGCCAGGACGAAGCGGACCTCGTCGGGGTTTCCATTCTCGATCTGGTCGATACCGCAGAGGGACGTCAGGCGATCACAAACCGTCTCAGTTCGATCGATGCCGCGAATCCGACCGTGCGAGGCCAGAACACGATCGTGACCGGCGACGGCGTTCGCCGCAACGTGTTGTGGACGACGACAGGCATCTTCGAGAAAAGCGGCCGGCTTGTTGAGTATCAGTCGGTCGGCCGCGACGTCACGGACCTGCAACAGGCCGCACAGGACATCGCGAAAAGCCACATGCATTATGTCCAGGCCGCGAAAATCGCCGGCGTCGGCTTCTGGGTCTGGGACGAGATCGAGGATCGCCTGGTATTCTGCACCGAGGAAGCAGCCGCCATCTACGGCGTCACGGTTTCCGAGGCGCTGGCGCGGTCCTACAGTCTCGAGGCCAACGCGAGCAGCACGCACCCGGACGACCGCGACCGCTACATCCGCGTCATGGAAGAAGCGGCGCGCGAAAACAAGAGTTACGACATTACCGTGCGGACCATTCGGGCGGACGGCGCGGTACGCCACATCCGTCACCTGGGCGAACCGATCCACGACGCGGACGGCCGATTGATACAGACGGTGGGGACCGTGCAGGACATCACCAAGGAGCGCGAGGCGCGCGAAGCGTTGGCCCTGGCACGTCATGCCGCCGACGCGGCAAATCGCGCCAAGTCCGAGTTTCTGGCCTCGGTCAGCCATGAGTTGCGCACGCCACTCAACGCCGTTCTGGGTTTCTCCGAACTGATGGCGATGGAGGCGCACGGTGCGATCGGCAACCCTAAGTACACGGAATACGCCGAAAGCATCCGAACCTCGGGCGAGCACCTGCTGTCGTTGATCAACGACATCCTCGATCTGTCGAAGGTCGAAGCCGGCCAGTTCGAACTCGTCTTGGAGGATCTGCCGTTGGCGGCGTCCGTCTCGGAGTGTCTCGATATGGTGCGCTTTCGGTTCGGCCGGGAAGCGGAACGGCTCTCGATCCGGATATCGCTCGACACGCCGACCGTCTGTGCCGACCCGAGAGTATTCCGCCAGATCATCGTCAATCTGTTGTCCAACGCCGACAAGTTCACGCCCGCCGATGGCTCGATCACGATCGCATCGGAACCGGCGGCGGGCGGCGGGGTCGCCGTCACGGTATCGGACACCGGGATCGGGATCGCCGAAAAGGATATGGAACGGGTCATGGAACCGTTCGGCCAGACTGCCGTCAACACCACAACATTCCAGAAGGGGACGGGGCTTGGGTTGCCTCTGTCGAAGAAACTGATCGAACTGCACGGCGGCACCCTGGCGATATCCAGCCGGGAGGGCCACGGAACATCCGTGCGGGTGACGTTCCCGCCGCCGCGGCCCGCCGCCTAACGACGACTATCCGCCGAGTTGCATGACGATCACGCCGGCCGTGACGATCGATGCCGCCGTCCAGCGAAACACGCCGAACTTTTCCTTGAGACGAAAGGCGCCGATCGCCACGGCGAACAGCACCGATGTCTCGCGCAACGCGGAGACCTGGGCCATGCCGCTGAACGCGAGGATGTAAAGCACCAGAGCATAGGCGAGCGCGGACAGGATGCCGCCGACCGCTTCCAGCTTCCAGAAGCGGCGCAGATGGTCGACGTAAGCGCTGCGTTTCGTCACTGCGACATAGACCAGCAGGGGGATCGCATCGATGACGAACAGCCACGCGATATACGGCAGGGCGCCCGGCGTCCGCCTGAGGCCGATCCCGTCGACGACCGTGTAACTGCCGATCGTCAGCGATACCAGAAACGCCGTCGCGAACGGCTTGAACTTGTCGCCGCGCGGCCAGCCTTTCTCGAAGGCGATCATCGAAATGCCGATACTCGCCATCACAACGCCCGTGGCCGCCAGCGAGGTCGGGATCTGATCGGCGAACAGGGCAGCCCCGAGGCCGACGAGAACCGGTGCGCTGCCGCGCGCCACGGGATAAGCCGAAGACAGATCGCCGTGCCGGTAGGCCCAGATCAGCGCCGCGTAATAGAAACAGTGCAGCACCACCGATGCCGCGAGAAACGGCCAGGACGCCGGTGCCGGCGGCGGCAGCAGGATCATGAACGGGACAAAGCAAATGCCGCCCACGGCCATGATGGTGGTGATCGTCATCAAACGGCTGCCGCTCGACTTCAGCACGGCGTTCCAGCAGGCGTGCGCAAACCCGGCGAACAGCAACGCGGCGACGGCCCAGGGCGCGATGGTCATGGCCGCCCCCTGCCGCCCACGATCAGTTCAGGCCCATCAGGCCGTTGGCGAAGTCTTCGGCCGAGAACGGACGCAAGTCGTCGATCCCCTCGCCGACGCCGACGGCATGAACCGGAATGCCGAACTGCTCGGCCAATCCGACCACGACGCCGCCCTTTGCCGTGCCGTCGAGCTTGGTCATGACGAGGCCCGTCACGTTGACCATGTCGCGAAAGACCTGAACCTGACTGAAGGCGTTCTGGCCGACCGTCGCATCCATCACCAGCAAGACGGCATGAGGTGCGGTGTCGTCGAGCTTGCCGATGACGCGCACCACCTTCTTGAGTTCCTCCATGAGGCCCGCCTTGTTCTGCAGACGCCCGGCAGTATCGACCAGCAAGACATCGGTGCCGTCGCGTCTGGCCGTTTCGACCGCCTCGTAGACGAGACTGGCGGCGTCCGAGCCTTGTTCGCGCGCGACCACCGGACATCCGGCGCGTTCGCCCCAGACCTTGAGCTGTTCGATGGCGGCGGCGCGGAATGTGTCGCCGGCAGCCAGCATGACCGAATGACCCTCGGCGCGAAACTGGCTCGCCAGCTTGCCGATGGTCGTTGTCTTGCCGGAACCGTTGACGCCGCAGACGAGCACGATGAACGGTTTCTTCGCCGGGTCGATCTCGAGCGGCCGGGCGACGGGTTCGAGAATCTCGGCAATTTCGCTGGCCAGCACCCGGTTGATCTCGTCGGGCTCGGCATCCTTGCCGATCCGGGTCTGACGGATCAGTTCGGACAGCCGCGACGCCGCCGCAACGCCGAGATCCGCCGTAATCAGCAGGTCTTCCAGCTCCTGGAGCGTTTCGGCATCGACCCGGCGGCCGCGGAACAGATCGCCGATGCCGCCGGTCAGCTTATCGGACGTGCGGCCGAGCCCGGCCTTGAGGCGGTCGAACCATCCCATCGGCGCGTACTCCCTAGGCCGCTTCGGCGTAAAGCCGGTCGGCATCGGCGCGGATCAGCCGCGCCTCGACGATGGCGCCATCGGAAACCGGCCCATTGATGCGCACCGGCGCATAATCCTCGGAAAAGCCCTCGCCGTCGCGCTCGATCAGGACACGGGCACGGCCGCCGACGCTCGCCGCAAGATGCTCGGCCAGGCGCGCATCGCCGAGCGCCCGCAGACGGGCAGCGCGGTCCTTGCGCACCGCCTTGGGCACCGTCGGCATCCGCGCGGCCGGCGTGCCGTCGCGTTCGGAGTAGGGAAACACGTGCAGATACGTGAGGCCGAGGGCCTCGACGTTGGCGAGCGTGGTCTCGAACTGCGCGTCGGTCTCGGTCGGAAATCCGGCGATCAGGTCGGCGCCGAAGACCACGTCCGGACGAGCGGCGCGGGCGCGCGCGGCAAAGGCCGCGGCATCGGCCACCAGATGGCGGCGCTTCATGCGCTTGAGCACGAGATCGTCCATCGCCTGCAGACTGAGATGCAGATGCGGCATCAGGCGCGGCTCGCTCGCCAGCGCATCGAACAACGGTTCGTCCATGACGGCGGGATCGAGGGAACTGAGACGCAGGCGCGGCAGTTCCGGAACGCTCTTGAGCAGCCGCCGCACCAGATCGCCGAGGCTCGGGCGGCCCGGCAGGTCGCCGCCCCACGACGCGATATCGACGCCGGTCAGCACGACTTCGGAAAATCCGCGTCCGACCAGGACCCGGATCTGCTCGGCAATCGCGCCGGCCGGCACGCTGCGGTTCGGGCCGCGCGCGAACGGGATGATGCAGAAGGTGCAGCGGTGGTCGCAGCCCTGCTGGATCTGCACGAAGGCGCGCGAGCGCCCGTCGAAGCCGTCGATCAGATGCGCCGCAGTCTCTCGCACCGCCATGATGTCGGCGACCTCTACGGCGGCATGATCGCCGACGAAACTCTCGGGCCGCAGTTTCTCGTCGTTACCGATGACCCGGTTGACGCCGTCGATCCCGGCGAAGCCCGCCGGGTCGAGCTGCGCGGCGCAGCCGGTGACGATCAGTTCCGCATCCGGATGGTCGCGGCGCGCGCGCCGGACCGCCTGACGGGATTGACGTTCAGCCTCCGCCGTCACCGCGCAGGTGTTGACGATAACCGCGTCCCCGAGGCCGGCGGCCTCGGCGTGGCCGCGCATCATCTCGCTCTCGAAGGCGTTGAGACGGCAACCCAATGTGACGACTTTGGGGGTCACGGCGCGGACTGTCTCGGTGCGGGGCTGGCTCATCGCGCTCATCCCAGCAGCGAGGGATCGATCGTCCCCCGGAAACTGGTCGCCACGGGGCCAATCTGAACCACGCGGTTGTCGTCGCGCCATTCGATGTCGAGCGAGCCGCCGTCCATGACGATTTCGGCCCGGCGGCCCGTCAGCCCCCTGATATGAGCGGCCGCCAGGGTTGCGCACGCGCTGGAACCGGAGGCCGCGGTGCGGCCGACGCCGCGCTCCCATGTCTTGAGGCGAATGCGGTCCGGCGACAGCACCTGCGCCATCTGCACATTGGTGCGCTCGGGGAACAGGGGATGATGCTCCAGCGCCGGGCCGTGCTCGTCGATGGGCGCGGCGTCCGCGTCGTCGACGAAGAAGATCATGTGCGGGTTGCCGACGTTGACCGCGATCGGACGTGCGAGACCGTCGACCTCGACGGGCAGGTTCGCGGTATCGGTTTCCTCGGCCAACGGGATCGCCCGCCAGTCCGTGTTCACGGGGCCCATATCGACGCTGACCCGGCCATCATCCGTGGAACCGGTCGCGAGAATCCCGGCACCGGTCTGGACGTTGATCGCCGTGCCGCCGGATTCCGCCATCAGCAGCGACGAGATGCAGCGCGTCGCATTGCCGCAGGCGTCGGACTGACTGCCGTCCTGATTGTAGATGCGCATGAAGATGTCGGCGGCGACGCCATTGGAACCCGGTGGCGGCGTTTCGAGCACGATCAGCTGATCGCAGCCAATCCCGATGTGGCGATCCGCAATCGCCGTCACCTGCGCCGCCGTCAGTCGCAGGTCGCGCGCGCGACCGTCAATGACCACAAAGTCATTGCCGAGGCCGTGCATCTTGATGAACTCGATTGCGTCCATTTCGCTCCATCCGTTCGGGCGCGGAACATACGCCTGCCGACGGTGAAAATCCACCTCTGAGAGCGGATAGCTAAACGCCACGGCACGACAGAATTCGCTGATCATGACGTAGCGAAGTTGTTAGACTCGCAAGATCGATGAAAAACAACGACCGGACGCCGCCGGCTAATGAACGAGTCGCCTTATGAGCTGAGCGAGGACCTGCACGTCACGAACATGTGGCATCGCAAGTCGCGTGTGTTCGAGGGCTTCAAGACGGGCTTTCTCGGCGCCGTTTGCGGCGGCATCGTCGTCACCGCCGTCGGCTTCACGCTCGGCGGTTGGGTCACCGGCGAATTCGCCGACGACCGCGCCAAGCGAGAGGCAGCGCGGCAGGTTCTCGAGACCAAAATCGGCATCTGCCTCGGTCAGTTCAAACAGGATCCGGACTGGACGCAGAACCTGACGGATTTACAGGGCGTACAGACCTTCGCCCGGCCGGCCCTGGTCGCCCGCGCCGGCTGGGCCACCATGCCCGGCGCCGTGCGGCCGGATCCGGACGTGGCGCGCGGCTGCGCCGACGCCATCAACCGCAGCGTCGGCGGAGACTGATCGCGCACCGATCGCGGATTGCCGGCCGCACCGCGCGTAACTTCATTCGGACAGCCACGTCCGCGCGTCTTCCATGGTGTAGAAGGCGCCAAACCGGACCGGCGAGACCTGCTGGATGTTCTCGGTCAGCGCGCGGAACATTAGAAACTCCGACTCGTCGCGCAGAATGTAGGCCGTCTTCGCGCCCGGTCCGCGCTTGTCGGCAAATTTGGCGCTGGCGGCCGCGACTTCGCGGATCGTCTCGACGGGCAACCCCGACAGCGATGAGGCGCGAAAATCCCATATGGCGTGCTTGAACGTGAACTTCCCGTAGCATTCCTCGACGAGCCGGACGTGCTCGGCGGCTTCGGGAATCCCGGTGACCGTTGCGACGAACGTATCGCCGTCGCATGAACAGGTAGTAGCGTTGGTGACGTTGGACATAAGGTACTGGCTGGACCGTGACGCGCCGGGACAATACAGACCGAACACCGGAACGCCAGCAACATTTCAGCCGGCGGCGAGCCGCGCTTTCAGAAACGCATTCATATGAAATCGCGCCTGGGGTTCGGCGTAACGGTACCCGGCGCCGACCGGACAGGCGCGGCGCGCCATGCAGGCCGCCGCCAGACACGGATCGCCGGCAGGTTCCCTGATGTGACCGATACACGCCGCAACATCGAGGCCGCCTTCGTCGGCATCGATCGCGCCGGCGGGGCACGTCCTGAGACAGGGCCGGTCGACGCATGTCGAACACGGCGATGGCACGCCGGAGACCGCCGGCACGTCAGCCAGGCCTGCCTCGAACAGCAGCGCGCCGCGATAGGCGTGCCACAGGCCGTAGTCGGGATGAATCAGGGACCCGAGCGGCGATGGATGCACCGGCTCGGCGCGCATCGCCCATTGCTGGAAGGGGTAGTAAGGCGGTCCGTCGGACGGAAACACCGCCGTTACCGAACCGGGCCGTTCGCCGGACGATCCATGGGACGATTCATGGGACAATTCATGGGCGAGGCGGCCGAGCGTTCGTTTCGACCAGCCGTCCAGCGGATCGGGCTCGTCACGCCGGTCGGCGGAAAACGCGTCCCACAGACTACCGCCGACGTTGCCTGCCAGGACGACCGTCGCCACGGCGGAGGGCAGTCCGTCGGCGGACGTCGCGTGAAAGCCGCCACGCGCCCGCAGGCCCGCATCCTGCAGGCTCTCGGCAACCCGCCCGTAAGTGAGCATCTCCGCCATGCGCCGGTTGTGGACCCGGTAGACAGCGCCGTCAAGAAGCGGCGTTGTCCGCTGCCGCCACATGCCGGTTGACTTCGAAAGCCGCTGCGCCTAGGTTCCGCCCCGCTCAAGGCAATTGCCTGTCTCGAACAGCCTCGAGGGGCACGCCGGTCCGCGAGTTTCGCGCACCGGCGCGATTTGCGTTTGGGTGCGGGAACGACGGAAAGACGACACATTCGATGTTTGACGGTCTCTCGGAACGGTTAGGCAAGGTCTTCGACGGTCTCCGCAAGCGGGGTTCGCTGAAGGAAGGCGACGTCGACGAGGCGCTGCGCGAGATCCGCGTCGCCCTGCTGGAGGCCGATGTCGCGCTGCCGGTGGTCAAGGACTTCATCGCGGAGGTGCGCGAGCAGGCCATCGGCGAGGCCGTGATCAAGAGCGTCACGCCCGGCCAGATGGTCGTCAAGATCGTCCACGACCGCATGGTCGAGATGCTCGGCGGTTCCGTCGACGATGCGGGCCTGCCGGACGGCACCGGCCTCAATCTCTCGGGCAATCCGCCGGTCGCAATCCTCATGGTCGGCCTGCAGGGTTCCGGTAAGACGACGACGACCGCGAAGATCGCCAAGCGCCTGACCGAGCGCGAAAAGAAGAAGGTGCTGATGGCGTCCCTCGACGTCTATCGCCCGGCGGCGCAGCAGCAGCTGGTCGTGCTCGGCGAGCAGACCGGCGTGCGCGTGCTCAACCCGGTGCTCGGCGAACAGCCGGTCGCCATCGCCAAGCGCGCCATGCAGTCGGGCCGCCTCGAAGGCTTCGATGTGGTCATGCTCGACACCGCGGGCCGGCTCCATATCGACAGCGAACTCATGGCCGAGGTCGAACAGGTCCGCGATGCGGCGACGCCGCTCGAAACCCTTTTGGTGACCGACGCCATGACCGGCCAGGACTCGGTCAACGTGGCGCGCGAGTTCGACGAGAAGATCGGCATCACCGGCATCGTGCTGACCCGCGTCGATGGCGACGCGCGCGGCGGCGCGGCGCTCTCCATGCGGGCCGTGACCGGCAAGCCGATCAAGCTGATGGGCACCGGTGAAAAGATCGACGAGCTCGACAGTTTCGATGCGCGCCGCATCGCCGGGTCGATCCTCGGCATGGGCGACGTCGTCGGGCTGGTCGAAAAAGCCCGCGACATGGTCGACCAGGAAGAGGCCGAGGAAACCGCGCGGCGCATGATGAAGGGCCTGTTCACCTTCGAGGACATGCAGAAACAGCTCGCCCAGGTGCGCAAGATGGGCGATGTCGGCGGCCTCTTGGGCATGCTGCCCGGCATGGGCAAGATGAAAAGCCAGATCGCTGACGCCAACATCGACGACAAGATGATCGCCCGCCAGGAAGCCATCATCCTGTCGATGACGCCGAAGGAACGGCGCAACCCGAAGGTCATCAACGGATCCCGCCGCAAGCGGATCGCCGCCGGCTCCGGCACCTCGGTGCAGGAGGTCAACCGGCTGATCAAGCAACACAAGCAGATGAGCGACATGATGAAAAAGGCCGGCAAGCGCGGCGGCCTGAAAGGTCTCATGAGCGGCCTGGGCGGACCGGGGGGCGGCATGCCCCCGCCCGGAATGATTCCGCGTTAAATGCGGTGCGGCATGATGCCGAGATAGTTTTTTCGATTTAACCCGTAACACCGATCAACAGACACCAAACGAAAGAAGGAAACCAAGACATGGCATTGACCATTCGACTGTCCCGCGGCGGCGCCAAGCGCCGTCCCTACTACCGGATCGTCGTCGCCGACAGCCGCAAGTCGCGCGACGGCCGCTTCATCGAGCGCCTCGGATCCTACAACCCGATGCTCGAAAAGGACGATCCGAACCGCGTCAAGTTCGAGCAGGAGCGCATGCAGTACTGGCTCGGCGTCGGCGCCCAGCCGAGCGACCGGGTCGCCAAGTTCCTGGCCGCCGCCGGCCTGATGGACGCCCCGGTGATTCACCCGCAGACCAAGAAGGACAAGCCGAAGGCGAAGGCGCAGGAGCGCATGGCCGCCGAGGCAGAAGCGAAGAAGGCCGCCGAGGAGGCCGCAGCCGCCGAAGCCGCCGCTCCGGCCGAAGAAGCGCCTGCCGAGTCCGCGGACGAGGCCCCGGCCGAAGAAGCCGCTGCCGCCGACGATGCGCCCGCCGAGGAAGCGCCCGCCGAGGAAGAGGCGACGGCCGACGACGCTCCGGCTGAGGACGCCGAAGAGAAGAAGGCGTAGCCCAACGGAGGATCGGTTCCCGTCATGCCCGGCGACCGTATCTGTGTCGGCGCCGTCACCGGCGCCCGGGGCCTCAAGGGCGAACTCAGGGTCAGAAGCTTTACCGCCGACCCCGACGATCTGTTCGCCTACGGCCCCTTGAGCGACGAAAGCGGCACGCGGCAGTTCACCGGGCGCATCTCGGGCCACGCCAAGGGCCAGTTGCTGGTGTTCATCGAGGGCATCGGCGACCGCACCCGGGCGGACGGGATGAAGGGCACGCGGTTCTATGTCGACCGCGACGCCCTGCCGCCGCCGGGCGACGACGAATTCTACCACGCCGATCTGATCGGCCTCGCGGCGGAACTCGTCGACGGGACCGGCCTGGGGCCGGTCCGGGGCGTGCTCGACGCCGGCGGCGGTTGCAGCATCGAGGTGCTGACCGACGACGGCCCGCTGCTGGTCCCGTTCACCAAGGCCGCGGTGCCGGTGGTCGACATCCGGGGCGGCACGCTGGTGATCGATCCGCCGGACGGGCTGTTCGAGGAGCCGACGAGAGACGCAGAGGAGCAGGAAGCAGGGTCCGAAGAGCCATGACCGAAACCGGCAATGCCTGGCGCGCCACGGTGCTGACGATCTTCCCGGAGATGTTTCCGGGACCGCTCGGGATCAGCCTCGCGGGGAGCGCACTGGAAAACGGCATCTGGTCGCTCGACACGGTCGATATTCGCGATCACGCCGTCGACAGGCACCGTTCCGTCGACGACACGCCGTTCGGCGGCGGTCCGGGGATGGTCATGCGGCCCGACGTGGTCGACGCGGCGATCGGCGCCGTCGATGACGGCGGCAAAACGGCGAAACGGCCCCTCGTCTATCTGACGCCGAGGGGCGCGCCGCTGACCCAGGAGCGGGTCCGGCGACTGGCCGAGGGACCGGGTGTGGCGCTCTTGTGCGGGCGCTTCGAAGGGATCGACGAGCGGGTGCTGGAGGCCCGCGCGGTGGAAGAAATCAGCCTGGGTGACTATATCCTCTCAGGCGGCGAATTGGCGGCGATGACGTTGCTCGATGCCTGCATCCGGCTGCTGCCGGGGGTGATCGGCGCGGCGGAGTCGCTGACGGAGGAAAGTTTCGAGCGGGATCTGCTGGAGTACCCGCATTACACCCGGCCCCAGGACTGGCAAGGCCGGGCGGTCCCCGAGGTTCTGCTCTCGGGTCATCACGCGAAGATCGAGGCGTGGCGGCGCGAACGGGCCGAGGAACTGACGAAATCGCGGCGTCCGGACGTGTGGGCCCGCCATGCCGCAAAATCGCGGCAATAATTGGGTGGATTTAGAGTGCCGTTCCGGGTAAATCGGGGCGACTTTTTGGAAGGAAGAGAACGATGAACGTCATCGAAGAGATCGAAAAGGAACAGATCGCCAGCCTGACCGGCGGCAAGGACGTGCCGGATTTCGCGCCGGGCGACACGCTGAAGGTCAATGTCAAGGTGGTCGAAGGCACCCGTGAGCGCGTTCAGGCGTTCGAGGGCGTCTGCATCGCGCGCAAGAACGCCGGCCTCAACTCGGCCTTTACGGTGCGCAAGATTTCCTACGGCGAAGGCGTCGAGCGCGTGTTCCCGCTCTATAGCCCGTCGATCGACAGCATCGACGTGGTGCGCCGCGGCGACGTGCGCCGGGCCAAGCTCTACTATCTGCGGGGCCGCCGCGGCAAATCCGCACGCATCACGGAGAAGAAGACGCTGACCGGCAAGAAGGCAGCCGAAGCCGCCGCCGCCAAGGCCGAGGCCGCGACCGAAGCCGCCGCCAAGGAATAAGCGCCGTGTCGCAACCGCGCACGCTGTTCGACAAGATCTGGCAAAGCCACCTGGTCGACGTCCAGGACGACGGCACCTGTCTGGTCTACATCGACCGCCATCTGGTGCATGAAGTGACCAGCCCGCAGGCCTTCGAGGGCCTGCGCATGGCCGGCCGTTCCGTGCGCCGGCCGCAAGCGACCCTCGCCGTCGCCGATCACAACGTGCCGACGACGGACCGCTCCAAGGGTATCGAGGAAGAGGAAAGCCGCATCCAGGTCGAGACCCTGGAGAAGAACTGCGCCGAATTCGGCGTGCCGTACTTCTCGATGGACGATATCCGCCAGGGCATCGTCCACATCGTCGGCCCGGAACAGGGCCTGACCCAGCCCGGCATGACCATCGTCTGCGGCGACAGCCACACCGCGACCCACGGCGCCTTCGGCGCGCTGGCGTTCGGCATCGGCACGTCGGAGGTCGAGCATGTGCTGGCGACCCAGACCCTGCGCCAGATGCCGGCCAGGAACATGCGCATCTCGGTCGAGGGCGATTTGCTGCCGGGCATCACGGCGAAGGACCTGGTGCTCGCGATGATCGGCAAGATCGGCACCGCCGGCGGCACCGGCCACGTCATCGAATACGCCGGCGACGCGGTCATGAAGCTCTCCATGGAAGGCCGCATGACGGTCTGCAACATGACCATCGAGGGCGGCGCGCGGGCCGGCCTGATCGCGCCCGACGACACCACCTTCGACTACGTCAGGGGCCGCCCGATGGCGCCCAAGGGCGCGGCCTGGGAACAGGCCGTCGAATACTGGCGCACGCTGCCGTCCGATCCCGGCGCGAGCTACGACAAGGAAGTCGTGCTGAAAGCCGAGGACATCGCGCCGCAGGTCACCTGGGGCACCAGCCCGGAAGACGTGCTGCCGATCACCGCCCACGTGCCGGACCCGGCCGACGCGGCGGACGAGAACAAGCGCCGCTCCATGGAACGCGCGCTCGAATACATGGGCCTGACCGCAGGCACCGCGCTCGAGGATATCGCCGTCGACCGCGTCTTCATCGGATCGTGCACCAACGGCCGCATCGAGGATCTGCGCGCCGCCGCCGAGATCGCCCGGGGCCGCAAGGTCGCCGGCTCCATCAAGAACGCGATGATCGTGCCGGGCTCCGGTCTGGTGAAGGAACAGGCCGAGGAAGAAGGCCTCGACCGCATCTTCACCGAAGCCGGTTTCGAATGGCGCGAGCCGGGCTGCTCCATGTGTCTGGCGATGAACGCCGACAAGCTGGAGCCGGGCGAGCGCTGCGCGTCCACGTCCAACCGCAACTTCGAGGGCCGCCAGGGCCGCGGCGGCCGGACCCACCTGGTCAGCCCGGCCATGGCCGTCGCCGCCGCCGTCACCGGCAAGCTGGCCGACGTGCGCAAGCTGGACTAGGAGCGGATCATGGAAAAATTCACCTCCCTCACCGGGGTCGCGGCGCCCTTGAACATCCGCAACGTCGACACCGACATGATCATCCCGAAGCAGTTCCTCAAGACCATCAAGCGGACCGGCCTCGGCAAGAGCCTGTTCTTCGAGATGCGCTACGACGACGACGGCGCGGAGATCGATACGTTCGTGCTCAACCAACCGCAGTACCGCGGCGCGCAGATCCTCGTTGCCGGCGACAACTTCGGCTGTGGCTCGTCGCGCGAGCACGCGCCGTGGGCGCTGCTCGATTTCGGAATCCGCTGCGTGATCTCGACCAGCTTCGCCGACATCTTCTACAACAACTGCTTCAAGAACGGCATCCTGCCGATCACGGTTGGCCAGGCCGACCTCGACAAACTGATGGACGATGCCGAGCGCGGCGCCAACGCGACGCTGACGGTCGACCTCGAAAGCCAGACCATCAAGGGCCCCGACGGCGGCACCATCGCCTTCGAGGTCGACGCCTTCCGCAAGCACTGCCTGCTGAACGGCCTCGACGATATCGGCCTGACCATGGAAAAGGCCGCCAGCATCGACGATTTCGAGGCCAAGCGGGCGGCACAGACTCCTTGGCTTTAACCCGGCGCGGTCCTGGCGCGTGCCTTGGGGATGGCTGGGTCGGCCAAGGCGCGCCTGTAATTCTCTAGTATCGAAAACGCGTGGGCGTGGGATGGCCCGGGCGGATGCCGGGGCTGGCGGCTCGAAACAGCTTGGCACGCCCGCGCCCCTTTCTTTGGACAAGGCGTGCCCTTAAACTTACCAGATCAAAATACCCTTGCCCTTCGTCAAGCTCAGGACGAGGAAGGAGCAGAAAGGCCCTCATGCTGAGCCTGACGAAGCATGAGTCGCGTCCCGCCTTTTCGTCATTCCCGCGAAAGCGGGGTAACGTGATTGGTAACCTCACTGGTCTGGCTTGCCCTGTACGGGCCGGCCATGATGAGTGCGTAGAATACCTATCCTTCCCATGCACCCGCATGGCGGGTATTGTCCTGGCATTGCAACTGACCATCCTTGGGGGGGGCAGCATGAGCGACGAGGCACAACCCCGCCGCCTGCCGGTGTGGCGGACGGTAGAAGCATCGTATCTGGTCTTTTGGAGCAACCGTGCCCTTGCGATCAGGTTGGGGCTCATCCCCGTTCTAATCGGCCTGTTTTTTGAAATTGTCCTGCTGCAATTGTCGGACTCAGGGTGGAAAATCGATCAGCTAAAACTTCCCGAGGCTCTCGGTAATGTGCTTTATGGCATCGCAGCAGTCCCCGCGATCACAGCATGGCACCGATTGGTGCTGCTGGGACACAAACATCCGGATCGCAGACTCACTTTCTCAATTGGCCGGTCGGAATGGTTTTACTTGTATCGTTTATTCCTTCTGGTCTTCCTGTACCTTCTCGCGTCTCTGGTTATCAGCTTTTTGATTTGGTTGATTGACGCGTTCATTGCAACTGATCTGAGCGGAGAGCATTTTGCAGCTCTTCGAGAACTCGCTATTTTCTGTTGCGTGGGCCTGTTGGTTCTCCGGCTCTATCTCGTCTTTCCCGCCGCCGCAATCTCTTCGAGAATGCGGTTTAGCGATTCGAGCGACGACATACGGGGCAACTACTGGCGCGTTGCTCTTGCCCTTGGCGTTGTGATCGTCCCAGTTGTTGTGGCGGCAATAATCATCGGCATGCTGGTTCTTTTTTTCCTTGGTTACGACCTATCATGGAGCCAGAAAGTCGCTATCACGGATATTCGAGTGGCCGAGATGGCGGTTCTCCCTCTTCATTTTACCGGTTTACTCATCGGCACCTCGATCTGGTCCTGGTCCTACCGCTATCTGGTGCAGGGCGAGGACATCGTGCTGCCCAGCGAGCGGGCGGCGGGTTAGTCGTTCCTCCACATTCGTCATGCCCGGGCTCGACCCGGGCATCCACGCGGATGGCCGGATCAAGTCCGGCCATGACGGAGAAATTCCTTCAATCCATCTCTTGACAAATTATGATATTATTCCTATATTATACCCACTCTTTGCGATGGTGAATACAGCGTCGGACTCGACTCCAGTGGACTCGCGCCGGGGGATGGTTGGGTTGGCCCGGCGCGAATTGTATCCGGGTCATCGTTTGACCGCCCCCTGCCCTCCCCCATGCGCCTGCTAGCGGGCGCCACGATCGGTAAACAAATGGATCGATGCGAACCGGCCAGGCGCGATGCTTCTCGGCCATTCCCGTCATGCCCGGAAATGACCATTTTTGCGGTCCACCCCCGGGTGCATAGCCCAAAATAGCCCGGAATCGGAATTCACACAAAAAATCAATGAGTTGGAAATTGCAAAACATGGTCCGGAAATGGCCGTCGGATAGCCGAACCATAGCCCGGCGACGCGACCGACGATTTCCACGATGGACCGCAGGAATCGGTATCTTTCACGATGGATGCGCGCCGGGCCTCGCCAGAGAATCCAACAGGGCCATTCCCCGGCACGCGGTGTCCGGAATTGACGTCGGCGTGGCTGCGCCGTAAACCACCGTCTCTGGTATTCCAAGCAGCAGACACTTGATTCAGACGAACGGAGACGCGCGAGCCATGTCCACAAACCGTAAAATCCTGATGCTTCCCGGCGACGGGATCGGCCCCGAGGTCATGGGCGAGGTCCGCAAGGTCATCGACTGGCAGGCGGCCAGACGCTCGGTCGCGTTCGATGTCGACGAAGGCCTCGTCGGCGGCTGCGCCTACGAAGCGCACGGCCAGGCGATCTCCGACGAAACCATGGCCGATGCGATGGCGGCGGACGCGGTGCTGCTCGGCGCCGTCGGCGGGCCGCAATGGGACGGCAAGGTGCCGCGCGAGTGCCGCCCTGAGGCCGGCCTGCTCAAGCTGCGCAAGGACATGGACCTCTACGCCAACCTGCGCCCGGCGCTGGTGTTCGACGCGCTGGCCGATGCTTCGGCGCTCAAGAAGGAGCTGGTCTCCGGCCTCGACATGCTGATCGTCCGCGAACTGACCGGCGGCGTCTATTTCGGCGAACCGAAGGAGATCACGACCCTGCCGGACGGCACCAGGCGCGCCGTCGACACCCAGGTCTACACGACGCCCGAGATCGAGCGCATCGCCGTCATCGCCTTTGAACTCGCCCGCAAACGCGGCAACAAGGTGCACTCGGCGGAGAAGATGAACGTCATGGAGACCGGCGTGCTGTGGCGCGAGGTCGTGACCGAGACTCACAGACAAGGCTTCGAGGACGTCGAGCTGCATCACATCCTGGCCGACAACTGCGCCATGCAATTGGTCCGCGAACCGAAGCAGTTCGACGTGCTGGTCACCGACAACCTGTTCGGCGATATCCTGTCGGATTGTGCGGCGATGCTGACCGGCTCGCTCGGCATGCTGCCGTCGGCCAGCCTCGGCGCCGAGGACGAGACCGGCACCCGCAAGGCGCTTTACGAGCCGGTGCACGGCTCGGCTCCCGACATCGCCGGCCAGGGCCTCGCCAATCCGCTGGCGATGATCCTGAGCTACGCCATGTGCCTGCGCTATTCGTTCGACAAGGGCGAGGACGCCGACCTGATCGAGAATGCGGTCAAAAACGTACTGGCCAGCGGCATCCGCACCGGCGACATCATGGCCGAGGGCTGCACCCGGGTCTCGACCGGCGACATGGGCAAGGCCGTCATCGCCGAGATGGACAAGGCGGCCGGCTGAATCGGTTGAATTGAACCGGCGTTGATGTAGTCTCGCCGATCATGGCGATCGGCGGCAGCTACAGTTCCTCGCAGAAAGGTCCGCGCGCGGTTTGGCCGTGGTACGGGCTCGCCGTGATCTTCCTGTTCGCGACCGCGTTCGGTTGGCTGACCCAGCAGCCGTGGGACATCCCAAAGGAGGATGAGCTGGTCGAGACCGGCGGCGACATCGCCCGCTTCTACGTGCTCGACGATGTGTTCGGCACCCGCGCCGGCGGTTTTCTGCCGATCCTCGGATCCGTCTATATTCACTTCAAGGATGCCGAGGGCGCATTTCGCTATCCGTGGACCCACCCGCAGTACGACGGTGTCCGGCGCGACTTCGGCGTCAATGCAACGATCTGGGTGCGCGCGAGCGATCTCGCGAAGCCCGCAGAGACGCGGGACCCGCCGAAAATCTGGGGCATCAAGGAAAACAACCGCTACAAGAACGAGCACTTTCCCGAGATTTTTGCGCCGCCCGCCCAGGTCATTACCGCCAAACGCGAAGCAGCGGATAACCTGAAACGCAACAGCCTGATCATGATCGGCATCGCCGTCGTCGCCATTTTCGTCGCGCGGCTGACCCGGCGCTCGAACCGCCGAAAGTTTCCGGCGCACTTCGGCATCAGACCCGAAACCGAGGACTAGTGCAGCCCTCACCGCTTGCGGGGGAGGTCAAGGTCTAGGCGGATGGCGGTCGCAGCCGTATGATGATGCCAATGCCAATACCAAGAGTGACGCCGAGAGGCTGATGCGGAAACGACAACGGACAAACGACCCGTCGGACTATCTCGACCGCCTCTTTGGTTACGCCTATAGCCTGTGCGGCGACCGCGACGATGCCCGGGACCTTGTTCAGGACTGCGCCCTGAAGGCCATGACGGCTCGGCGTACGCCCGAGGACGCCCCGGCCTATCGCGCATGGCTGTTCAAGATTCTTCGCAACCAGCATTTCGACCGTCTCAGGCGACGGCGCACGGCGGAAGCCTGGAGCGAGGAAATTTCAGCCTTGCCGACACGGGAGACGGAATATTCGACCGTCGACGAGCGTTTAATCGATGTCATCACTGTTAAAATGGAGTTTTCGAAGTTGCCGGCCGTACACCGCGAAATATTGGGTTTAATCGACATTGCCGGTTTCAGTTACGCCGAGGCGGCCGCGCACCTGGACGTTCCGGTCGGCACGGTCATGAGCCGTGTCAGCCGGGCACGCAAGACCCTGCTGTCGGCCATCGCCGAAGCCGATGTCCATCCGTTGCCACGGAGACGGCGTTTCAATGACTGATACACGGCCAGATTTCGAAACCCTGAACGCTTATGTCGACGGTGAACTCGACGCGGCCGCCGCCGCTGAGGTCGCTCGCGCCATCGCCCGCGACCGAGATATTGCCGATCAGGTGGCGCTGCTCAGCAAATTGCGCTCTTCCCTCCACGACAGTGCCGAAACGCCCGATTTCGATCTCACGCCGCCACTCCGCCGCGCCGCGCCCACGAGATCGTGGCTGGTGGCCGCCTGCGTCGCACTTCTGCTAATCGGCGGCGGGCTGTTCGCCGATCGGGCGTTCAAGGCCGCGCCCGACCCCGGCTGGCTGGCCCCGGCCCTGGATACGCATGCCGCATGGTCGTCACCGGACAATTCGGCGAGCAACGCCGAGATCGTCTCCGCCCGCTTCGATGCCGTTTTCGCCGACGCCTACATTCCTGATCTCAGCGCCTCCAAGCTGACCCTGGTTTACGGCAGCGAGTCGACCCTTGATAACGGTCGCGCCCTGGTGCTTGGTTACACCGGCACACGGGGCTGCAAGGTCACGCTGATGGTTTCGCCCACCCTCGGGACGGACGGCGAGCGGATTATGCGGTTCGAGGACGGCACCGTGACGGCGTTCGCCTGGCGCGCCCACGAGCTTGGCTACCTGATTGTCGCCGAGGGCATGGACGCCGAGCGGTTCCGGCTCATCGCCGAAACGGTCCATCGCACGAGTCTGGAGCGGCGCACAATCGACGACGAAACCCGTATCGCTCTGGCCGAGAGCCGTGCGCACTCGGCGCCTTGCGTCGCCTGACCCAGTAACGGCGTTTTTTCGGCGAAGTTTGGAATAATTCCGATTGTCGAACGTTTCTTCCTGTAACGGGCGTCCGTATCCAGATGACGCCTGAACGCTCGGTCGTCTCTTTTCCGGGCGTTCGAAATTCAAAACAGGAGGTTTCAGTCATGCCGAAAGACGACGACTACAACGTGGACAACGAAGTTCGACTCTACGAGTTTTTCGAGAAAGACCCGGGACTCGCCGACCGGATAATCTTCGGACGTGTCGCCAACAAAGACCGGCGTGGTTTCCTCAAGGGTGCCGGGCTCGCCACCATGGGTGCGATGATCGGCGCAGCAATTCCGTTCAGCGGCAACATGCCGGCGGGCTTCGTGCCCTTGGCGCTGGCGAACGAAGACATGATCGAAGGCAAGGACGGCATCACCGTACTTAACGATCGCCCGGTCAACGCCGAGACGCCGGCGCATATGCTCGACGACGCGGTGACGCCGGTCGCGCGCCACTTCATCCGCAATAACGGCATCCCGCCCGAAGATATGAACGCCGACACCTGGTCGTTGGCTATCGATGGCTTCGTCGATAATCCGATGACGCTCTCGATCGCAGACCTCAAGAGCAAGTTCGAGGTCGTGACCGAGCAGCTGACCATCGAATGCGGCGGCAACGGCCGTGCGCTCTTCGATCCGCCGGCCAAGGGCAACCAGTGGACCTATGGCGCTGTCGCCAGCTCCGAATGGACCGGTGTCCGCTTGCGCGACGTGCTAAAGGCCGCCGGCGTTCAATCGAACGTGATTTACACTGCGCACTACGGCGCCGACGGCCATCTCTCCGGCGATCCCGATAAACTGCCGATCTCGCGCGGCGTGCCGATCGAAAAAGCGATGAACCCGCATAATCTGATTGCCTTCGCCCAGAACGGTGGCGCGATCCATCCGATGAACGGGGCGCCGTTGCGCCTGGTCGTACCGGGCTGGCCTGGATCGTGCTCTCAGAAATGGCTGAAACGGATCGAACTTCGCGACCAAGTCCACGACGGCCCGAAGATGACCGGCAAGGCCTACCGTGTACCGCGCTATCCTGTCGCGCCGGGCACAAAGGTGCCGAACGAGGATTTCGAGATCATCCACGAGATGCCGGTGAAGTCGCTGATCACCATGCCGGCGACCGGCGCCGCGTTGCCGGCGGGGCAGAAATCGACCCAGGTGCGCGGCCATGCCTGGGCTGGCGATCACGAAGTTGCCAAGGTCGAACTGTCGATCGATTTCGGCGTCACCTGGATTTCGGCAGAGCTCAATAAACCGCGTAATCCTTACGCTTGGCAGCGATTCAGCCAACAGATCAACTTCCCGGAGGCCGGGTACTACGAGGTCTGGGCCCGGGCGACGGACAGCCGCGGCCTGTCGCAGCCGTTCGCCATAGCCTGGAACCCGAAGGGTTACCTCAACAATTCGATGCACCGCGTTTCGGTCATGGTGTCCTGACGCAATGTCGGCGCGCGTTTTCGTAACCGTTCTCGCAGCACTGGCGGTCGCGGGGCTCACAGCCCCGACCGCCAGTGCCAACGAGGACGAGTGGGAGGGCTTGCCCGCCGGCGAAGGCCGCAAGGAAGTCTTCTATCTCTGTGGCGCCTGTCATTCTCTCAAACTGGTTACGCAACAGGGCCTGAACCGAGAAAGCTGGGATGAGTCCCTCGAGTGGATGGTCGAGGAACAAGGCATGCCGCCGCTCGAGGATGAAGAACACAGATTGATTCTCGACTACCTCACCGAGTGGTACGGGCGCGATCAAAAGGCGCAATCGAACTAGTCTGCGCCTCTACAGAATTCGTCTCGTAACAATTTTCCCGTTGCCCGGTAGAGCGAAACCGGGTAAAGCCGGTACCGTTATGACCCAGACTTGGACCACGATCGTCATGCCGCTCGCCGCGATGGCCCTCGCCACCGCCGCGTTTGCCGCTGTGCGCGTTCAGCTTCCGGCCGTCGTCCGCACCCTCGTTACCGTCATTACGAAACAGGTGCACCCGCGGGTCTAGACTACCGAAACATTCGGATAACGTCAGATGGCCCGCGGTCCCACCGCGGGCTTTTTTGTTTTTTGGAGGACAGAGACATGCATGCGACGGCCATCACCGATGACGGGCGGTTCGAGTTACGCCGGCCCGGATCGAAGAGCGAATGGGCCGCTTACCATTCGATCCGCGAACGTTCGTTCTACGTTCCGTTCGGGCTCGACAAAATCATGGGACCCTACGATCCCGCATTCCCCGACCAGTACCGCGACGAGTACACGCCGCTCGTGCTGATCCGCAATGGGATCGTCGTTGGCACGCTGGGATTGCAGGACATGGGCGACGGGGTCGTCCAGGTGCGCGCCGTCGGCGTCGAACCCGCCTGCCAGCATCGCGGCTACGGCACCATCATGATCTCGCTGGCCGAGGACCTGGCGCGGCGTCACGGATTCACCCGCGCGTGGGTCTATTCCGACGAATCGGCGGTGATGTTCTACGCCCGGAACGCCTACACGCATGGCGCCGCTCGCACGATTGAAATCCCAGACTGTCCGCTGCCCGGCGCCGTAATTCTGGCCAAGCGGTTGACGCAAGGGCTCATGCGACCGTCGCCGGATGTGCTGATCGCAGCTGCATAGACACCCAAAGGATAACAGGAATCCGATCATGGCTTTCGGCGCAACGCTGCTCGCCCTTTTTGTCATTTTCCTCTCCATGCTGCTGCCGGTCCGGGCGGGCGTGAACGCCTCGGTCGCGCAGCATCTGGGGCACCCGCTGCTGGCGGCCCTCGCCAACATGACGATCGGCGCAATTGCCGTCGCCACGCTTTGCCTGGTCCTGCGCGTGCCGCTTCCGATAACCGGCGCGGCCGCGCTTGCGCCCTGGTGGGCGTGGCTCGGCGGGATTATCGGCGCAACGTTCGTGTTCACATCGTTGTTCGTCGCGCCCAAGCTCGGCGCCGCCGCCTATGTCTCGATCAGCGTCGCCGGCACCATGCTGGCCTCGCTGGTCATCGATCATTACGGCCTGATCGGATTTAAATCCGCCGCCATCACCCCCGCACGCGCGCTCGGGGCTGTCCTCGTGATCGGCGGCATGCTGATGCTGCAATGGAAACCGGCGGCCAGTTGAATAACTTGCAAAGCCGCGCGGCTTTCGCCATATCGGGGCCGCAAATCGGGCCGGAAGCCCACGAAGGAGAAGAAAATGGGTTACAAGGTTGCTGTCGTTGGCGCTACGGGAAATGTGGGCCGCGAACTTCTGAACCTGATCGACGAGCGGGACTTTCCCGCCGATGACGTTGTTGCGCTCGCATCCAGCCGATCCGTCGGCCGTGAGGTCTCGCTGGGCGACGACCACACGCTGAAAGTGCAGGATCTCGCGACCTACGATTTCAAGGGTGTCGATATCGTGCTCTCATCGCCCGGCGCCAAGGTGTCCGCCGAGTTCAGTCCGAAAGCGGCCAAGGCCGGCGCGGTCGTGATCGACAATACGTCGCACTTCCGCATGGACCCGGACGTGCCGCTGGTGGTGCCGGAAGTCAATCCCGACGCCATCGACCAGCACACCAGAAAGGGCATTATCGCCAACCCGAACTGCTCGACCATCCAGATGGTCGTTGCACTGAAACCGCTGCACGATCTCGCAACCATCGAGCGGGTTGTCGTCGCGACGTATCAATCGGTATCGGGCGCCGGCAAGGCCGGGATGGACGAACTGTTCAACCAGACACGCGGCATCTACGTGAACGATCCTGCGATCAGCCATCAGGAAAAATTCACCAAACAGATCGCCTTCAATTGCATTCCGCACATCGATACTTTCATGGACGACGGCGCGACCAAGGAAGAATGGAAGATGGTCGTCGAAACCAAGAAAATCATGGACCCGTCGGTCAGGGTGCACGCGACCTGCGTCCGCGTGCCCGTGTTCATCGGCCATGCCGAGGCGGTCAACATCGAATGCGCCCATGAAATCGATGAAAAGTCCGCACGCGATGCGCTGAAGCGCGCGCCCGGCGTGACGGTCATCGACCATCGTCAGGACAAGGGTTATGTGACCCCGCAGGAGTGTGCCGGCGAGGACGCCGTCTACGTCAGCCGCATCCGCCAGGATCCGACCGTCGAGAACGGTCTCGCCATGTGGGTTGTGTCGGATAACCTGCGAAAGGGCGCCGCGCTCAACACTGTCCAGATCGCCGAAGAATTGATCGGCCGGCGCGGCCGTCAAGCAGCCGAGTAAAAGGTCTCGTCTTCCGGTTCGACGTCGGCGCGATCGATCTCGCGCTGCAACCGGGCGACCTCGATCAAAATCTCGCTGGTCAACTTGGCGGCCTGTGCCTGAACGGTCATCAGCCGGTCGACCTTGTTGGTCAGAACGCTGGTGTCGCTGAAATCGGGCGTGTCGCTCGGGTCGGCCAGCGGCGGCGCGTCGCCGGTGAGTAGCCAGAGCATGCCAACATTGAGGATACCGGCGAGCTGGGTCGCCTGGCGGGCCGTCGGTTCTTCGCGGTCGCGCTCCCAGTTGGCTACGATCGCGGGCTCGATGCCGAGCCGGTGCGCAAGCTGTTCCGTTGTAAGGCGGCGCGCCATGCGGGCTTCGATGATACGGCCGCCGAATGTCGTGTCAGTCATATGTCTTTACCTCCTATCTCGGGGCTGACATATCATTCAGACCCGAGCGTGTCACGCTGCGCCGGGCATATTTTTTATTAATTTTCAATGACTTAATATTCATCAAGTATTCGGCAAGACGACAGTTCGGAAAATTGCTGTCGACTGGTCGAGCGGATTGAATACTTCACCGATACTCTGGACGGCCGTCGTCAGTCGTCGGCCGTTTCGTCTTCTTTCTTTTCTGCATCCTTGCGACGCTCGCGCCCCCGGTACTTCGGATCCTTCTTGCGTCGCCGGTCAGGGCCAAAATACTTCTCAGTCTTCACGAAATCCCTGGGATTCTCGATCGCCGCCCGAATCCGGCTCAACATCTGGCGCGCGGAAAACGGCTTGATGAGGTATTCGGAGACGCCGGCGTCGCGGGCCAGTGTGACATGATGCAGTTCCGAATAGGCCGTCATCATGATGACCGGAAGGAACTTGTTCGGACTGTTCGAAGACGTCCTGATCGATTTCAACATCTCAAGACCGGAAACGACCGGCATCTCCCAGTCGATGAGCGCGATCTCGATGGCGTGATCATGGCACATTTCCAACGCTTGGCGACCGTCTTTGGCGTAGAAAACACGATTGGCGCCGAGTGCGTTAAGAACCTCCCGGACGATCTGTCGGGCAAACTCATTATCCTCGGCAACGAGTACGTTGACGTTCTTCAGGTAGCCGCTGGAGCCGGCCAGCGAACTGCCTGACATGATATCTGTCACGCCCTTCTCCCCCGCAGATGATATCGGCGGTCCGTAACGCGATGATAACCCCCGGCCAACGCCTCATCAACGCGCCCGGTGACGCTGGCCTTGGACCCTAGAGACGCTCTGCGCAAAACGTACGCTCGGGAGACACCAGAATATCCTGGTGCTCGATAACGGGCAGGTCTCCGGGCTCCGGTGCTTTCCGAGCCGCATCCGCAAGCCCCCAGACAACGGACACTGACCGCTTCAGCACTGTTTCGAGGCTACCGCCGTCCAGCAACTCTGCTGCGGCAAGGGCCATGAACAGATCGCCGGCGCCTTTCGGATCGATTTCCAGGCGCGGTGTTGCGACACCGATTGCCCGCTCCGCATCGACAGCGAGAGTAACGAGTTCGCTCGCCGACGGCATATCGACCGATGTTACGAACACTGTCCGCAGTCGCGGTCCGAGCAGTGATCGCGCGGCTGCGATCGCATCGTCCGGTCCGGCGATCGCCCGGTCGGTCAGCACGCCGAGCTCGAAAGCGTTGGGCGCCAGCACATCGGCATCGCCGATAGCGTTCCGATAGAAAGCCACGACGTCTGGCGACACATAGATTCCCTTACCGGCGTCGCCCATAACCGGATCGAGGAAGAACAGGGTCGAGGGTTTGCGTGACCGAACGGTGTCGACAGCCGCAAGGAGCACGGCGCCGTTCTTGGCGTCACCAAGGTAGCCACCAAGAACGGCATCGCAGCGCGCGAAGACACCCTGCTCATCGAGGCCAGTGACGATTTCCGTCAGATCCTCTGCGGCACGAACCTTACCGCGATAGCCGCCACGCCCTGGATGGTTGCTGAACATGACCGTGTGTACAGGCCAGACCTCATGGCCGAGTCGTTGCAAGGCGAAGGCGACGATGGCATTGCCAACACGGCCGGTCGCGACGTGCGATTGGATCGAAAGGATGCCCATGGCGGCACCTTGCCACACCGGGAAGCCCGTTTATAGTGTCGCCGCCTCGATACAGAAAATGGGAGTTACGAGATGCTGTCGTCCCGCAGCCGCCCACGCCGCAGCGTGCTCTATATGCCCGGATCGAATCCCCGGGCGCTCGAAAAGGGCAAGACGTTGGCCGCCGACGCGCTGATCCTCGATCTCGAGGACGCCGTCGCGCCGGACCAGAAATCCGACGCCAGGGCGAGAATCGCCGAGGCAGTGAACGGCGGCGGCTACGGCATGCGCGAATTGCTGATTCGCGTGAACGGCCTGCAGACCGAATGGGGCCACAAGGATATCGCCGCAGCGGCCGGAACCAAGGCGCACGGCATTGTCCTGCCCAAGGTCGAAAGCGCCGATGCGATCCGCATGTGCGAACAGATCATGACCGAAAACGGCGCCGATCCGGACATGTTGATCTGGTGCATGATCGAAACGCCGCGCGGCGTACTCAATGCCGAGCGCATGGCCGCAATGAGCAACCGCGTTGCCGGTTTCGTCATGGGCACGTCCGACCTCGCCAAGGATGTCCACGCCGCGCACACCCGCGACCGGTTGCCGATGTTGTACAGCCTCGGGCACTGCCTGCTCGTCGCACGCGCCTACGACCTCGCCATTCTCGATGGCGTTCATCTCGATCTCTCGGACGATGAAGGGTTCGCCCATTCGTGCGCTCAGGGACGCCAGCTCGGCTTCGACGGCAAGACGCTGATCCACCCTAAAACCATCGACAAGGCCAACGAAGTGTTCGCACCGCAGCCGGACGCGTTGGACTGGGCGAAACGGATCATCGATGCCTTCGCCGAGGCGCAGGCTCGTGGCGAGGGCGTTGTGCTGGTCGACGGCAAATTGGTCGAGAATCTGCACGTCGAGGAAGCCAAGCGCCTCGTCAGTTTGGCCGACGCAATCTCCGAAATGGAGAAGGCGCTGGCAACGGAAAACGGATAAGCGATAGGACCCCATGAACGAGAAGACAAAGGCCGGCAATTTTTTCGAAGATTTTCATATCGGCCAGGTTATCGAACACGCAACGCCACGCACCGTAACCTCCGGCGATGTCGCCATGTATCAGGCACTCTACGGCGGCCGTTTCGCTTTGGCATCGTCGGATGCGTTCGCCCGTCGGATCGGACTACCGGCCTCGCCTGTCGACGACCTGCTCGCGTTTCATATCGTCTTCGGCAAGACCGTGCCGGATATATCGTTGAATGCTATTGCGAACCTCGGCTACGCATCGGGCCGGTTTCTTCGGCCGGTGTATCCGGGCGACACGCTCAAGACAACGTCGGACATCATCGGCCTCAAGCAAAACTCTAACGGCAAGACCGGTGTCGTCTACGTCCGTTCCCGCGGCGTGAACGAAGCCGGCGATCCGGTGATCGAGTACATCCGCTGGGTCATGGTGCGCAAGCGCGACCCGGAAATGCCGGCACCCGATCCCATCATCCCCGAAATGCCCGATGCCGTGGCGCCCGCCGATCTCGTGGTGCCGGACAATCTCGATCTTTCCGGCTATGACGCAAGCGAAGCCGGCGGCGATCATTTTTGGGACGACTACGAAGCCGGAGAACGCATCGATCATGTCGACGGCGTCACCATCGAGGAAGCCGAACACATGATGGCGACCCGGCTTTATCAGAACACGGCAAAGGTCCACTTCAACCAGCACACCGAGGGCGAAGGGCGCTTCGGCCGGCGGCTGATCTACGGTGGCCATATCATCAGCCTCGCCCGGTCGCTGAGCTTCAACGGCCTCGCCAACGCGCAATGGGTTGCCGCCATCAATGGCGGCCGCCACGTCGCACCGACCTTCGCCGGCGACACCATCTACGCGTGGAGCGAAATCGTCGAACGAATGGAATTACCTGATCGGAACGACCTCGGCGCACTGCGCGTACGCACCGTCGCGGCCAAGAATCATGCCTGTAGCGATTTTCCGAATCGCGACGAAGACGGCAAGGACCATGACGCCGTGGTGCTCGATTTCGACTACACCGTGCTGATTCCCCGGCGTGCCTGAGCAGTTTTTTTTACAGAAACGCTATTTCGACGTTTACGCTACGAGTCTGTAAAGACTCAGTAATTCGTGCAACGAGTCCTTACTAACGTCATCACTAGTGTATGACGTTATTTCCAAGCACAAAATATAGTTGATCCGAGTCGGGCAGGTTGCTAGTAAATGAGGCGTCAGGGACCCGGGTCCTGGGAAACCGGGGTCGCGCACCGGAAAACCGATGCTCCTGACGCCTCATGGAGCCGGCCAGGCCCCATATACGCAATTGCTCCGCTGATCCACCAAACCCGTCGAGCGCACCCTGGGCAGAGATAGGCCCTCGGCGAGGTCGGTTGTTCCGGCGGCTCGCGGACCGAAATCCACTTGCCCGTTTCGCCTGTGACGCCGACCCAAGGCGGGCGGCAAACCGGCGAAACACCGGCGGGAATCCTCGACCGAAGCCAAGCACCCCCATCGATAACCCCAGCGGCACCGTAAGACCGGACGGTCTTGCCGCTACCGCTGCGCGGGGTTACCGCTGCGTCGCTTTCGCGTACTCATGAAAGGATGCGGCGGGCCCTGCAATCCCGCAACGTGGAAAAACCGAAATATCGGCGAAATCTGTGCATAAAAGGGCAAGCTTCCCACATCTCACGCACACCTTTTCCACAGTTCCGTGCACAGCCTGCGGATAGCAATTTGATTTTGCAGCGTTTCACCGACGCCCAATCATCGACGACGCGATCGTCACCTGCACGCCATCGGTGCAGGCGCTGGCGTTGACTTGTTCAGGTGCAGCCAGTACGAATTCAATCATGTTGCGCCGCACAGGGGGCCCGCCGCGCCGCGGGGGTGGGGACTGAGGCGATGCGCTGACGTGTCAGGGAGGGTCACCGCATGGCCAAAGCCGAGCGCCCGCTGTCGCCGCATCTGCAGGTCTACCGGCCGCAGATCACATCCGTTCTCTCGATTACGCACCGCATGACCGGCATCGCACTGGCAGCCGGCGCCCTGTTGTTCGCTTACTGGTTTTCCGCGGCCGCCTACGGCCCCGAGAATTTCGAGCGCGCCCAGGCCGTTCTCGGGTCCTGGTTCGGACGACTGTTGCTGTTCGGATTTACGTTCTCGCTTTACTTCCATCTTGCCAACGGCATCCGGCACCTGGCGTGGGATATCGGCTGGGGCTTCGAACTGCCGACGCTCCGGCTGACCGGCTGGATCGTCGTGCTGTTTTCGCTTGCCGCGACCCTGGTGACATGGGTCGTCGGCTACGCAGTCAGAGGAGCGCTGTAATGGAAATGCGCTCGTCTCTCAGCCGAGTCCGCGGCCTCGGCTCCACGAAGTCTGGCGTCGTCCACTGGTGGGCGCAACGCATTACTGCCGTCGCCCTAGTGCCGCTCTCGATCTGGTTCGTTGTTTCGATGATCGGCATGATCGGCGCCAACTACGGTGTTTATCAGGACTGGGTTTCGGCGCACGGCAATCTGATCCTGATCGTCGCCTTCACGCTGGTTCTGTTCCACCACGCCTATCTCGGGCTGCAGGTCGTGATCGAGGACTACATCCACGCCGAGGGCGTCAAGGTCACGTGCATCATTCTCGTCAAGTTCGTCGCCGCGCTGTGCGCGTTGTCGATCATTCTCACGGCGCTGCGCGTCGCCTTCGCCGGCTAACGGATACGGAATAACATGGCCTCTTCCTACGACATCATCGATCACAAGTACGACGTGGTGATCCTCGGCGCCGGCGGCGCCGGCCTGCGGGCGACGCTCGGCATGGCCGCGGCGGGCCTCAAGACTGCCTGCATCTCCAAGGTCTTTCCGACCCGCAGCCACACCGTGGCGGCCCAGGGCGGCGTTTCGGCGGCGCTCGGCAACATGGCCGAGGACCACTGGGAATGGCACATGTACGACACGGTCAAGGGTTCCGACTGGCTCGGCGACCAGGACGCCATCGAATACATGTGCCGCGAGGCGGTCCCCGCCGTGGTCGAACTCGAACACTTCGGCATGCCGTTCTCGCGCACCGACGACGGCAAGATCTACCAGCGCCCGTTCGGCGGCCATATGCGAAACTTCGGCGAGGCCCCGGTGCAACGCGCCTGCGCTGCTGCCGACCGCACCGGCCACGCCATGCTGCACACGCTGTACCAGCAGTGTCTCAAGCATAACGCGGAGTTTTACATCGAGTACTTCGCCATCGATCTGATCATGGGCGAGGACGGGGTCTGCGAAGGCGTCGTCGCCTGGAATCTCGACGACGGCTCGATCCACGTGTTCCGCGGCCATCAGGTGGTGATGGCGTCGGGCGGCTACGGCCGCAGCTACTTCTCGTGCACCTCGGCGCATACCTGCACCGGCGACGGCAACGCCATGGTCGCGCGCGCCGGTCTGCCGCTGCAGGACCACGAGTTCGTGCAGTTCCACCCGACCGGCATCTACGGCTCGGGCTGCCTGATCACCGAGGGCGCGCGCGGCGAGGGCGGCTACCTGACCAATTCCGAGGGCGAGCGCTTCATGGAGCGCTACGCGCCGACCGCCAAGGACCTCGCCAGCCGCGACGTGGTCAGCCGCGCCATGACCATCGAGATCCGCGAAGGCCGGGGCGTCGGCGACGACAAGGACCACATCTTCCTGCATCTCGAACATCTCGGCGCCGACGTGCTGCACCAGCGCCTGCCGGGCATCACCGAATCGGCCCGCATCTTCGCCGGCGTCGACGCGACCAAGGAACCGATCCCGGTGCTGCCGACCGTGCACTACAACATGGGCGGCATACCGACCAACCACATGACCGAAGCGCTCGATCCGACCGAGGACGATCCCGACCGGGTCGCCGGCGGCCTGATGGCGGTCGGCGAGTGCGGCTGCGCCTCGGTGCACGGCGCCAACCGGCTCGGCACCAATTCGCTGCTCGATCTCGTCGTCTTCGGCCGCGCCGCCGGCATCCGTGCCCGCGAGCTGATCAAGCCCGGCACGCCGCTCAGGCCCTACCGCGATGGCTGCGCCGACAAGGCCCTCGACCGTCTCGACCGGCTGCGCCACTCGAAGGGCTCGACGCCGACCGCCGACATCCGGCTCGACATGCAGCGCGCGATGCAATCGAACGCTGCCGTGTTCCGCACCACCGACGTGCTCGAAGAGGGCTGCAACGAAATCGACAAGGTCTGGGACGGTCTTTCGGATATCAAGGTTAACGACACCTCAATGATCTGGAACTCGGATCTGGTCGAAAGCCTGGAACTCGAGAACCTCATGATCTGCGCCAAGGCGACCCTGCATTCGGCCCGTGCGCGACACGAGAGCCGCGGCGCCCATGCGCACGAGGATCATCCCGACCGCGACGACGAGAACTGGATGAAGCACACCCTCGCCTGGGTCGACGATGCGGGCAAGGTGACGCTCGGCTACCGGCCGGTGCACACCTACACGCTGACCGACGAAGTCGAATACATCGAACCCAAGGCGCGCGTGTACTGATCGGGCGGACGGAAACGGAGACATAACATGGTTGAACTGACCCTGCCGGCCAATTCAAAGGTCATGTCCGGGAAAACCCACAAGGCACCGTCGGATGCCGCCAACGTCCGCACCTTCGAAGTCTACCGTTACGATCCCGATTCCGGCGACAATCCGCGGCTCGACACCTTCGAGGTCGATCTCGACGCCTGCGGGCCGATGGTGCTCGACGCGCTGATCAAGATGAAGAACGAAATGGACTCGACGCTCACCTTCCGGCGCTCGTGCCGCGAGGGCGTCTGCGGCTCCTGCGCCTTCAACATCGACGGCGCCAACACGCTGGCCTGCACCAAGCCGATCGCCGAGATCAAGGGCACGGTGCGGATCTATCCCCTGCCCCACATGCCGGTGATCAAGGATCTGGTGTGCGATCTCAGTCAGCCATACGCCCAGTACACAGCGATCAAGCCGTGGATCCAGGCAGACACCTCGCCACCCAACCGCGAGCGTCTGCAGAGCCCGGAGGAGCGCGAGAAGCTCGACGGGTTGTGGGAATGCATCCTCTGCTTCTGCTGCCAGACGAGTTGCCCGAGCTACTGGTGGAACGGCGAGCGCTACATGGGCCCGGCGGTCCTGCTGCAGGCCAACCGCTGGATCCAGGACAGCCGCGACGAGGCGACAGGCGAGCGGCTCGACGAACTCGACGATCCGTTTCGCGTGTTCCGCTGTCACACCATCATGAACTGCACCAACACCTGCCCGAAAAGCCTCAATCCCGGCAAGGCCATCGGCGAGATCAAGGAAGCTCTGGCCAAAAGACGTTAGAGACACCGCTCGGGCGCGAGGGGAATGGCCCGGCGAGGCCTCGCGCCCGCCCGTTACCTGCGACGGCGATGCAATCGGTTCTCGTCACTCAGCGCACTGATTTCAAACGCAGATTCCCGGTTTTGTTTAGTCTTGTTCAGAATTGTTCATGCACCCCCGGGTGCTTCGCATTTCTGAACATCCTTCCCACCCTGTCCCGCCCCTCCCGGAAGGGGGGGAACGCCAACCGCAACATGTCCCTCCCCCTGTCAGGGGGAGGGGTCGGGTGGGGGTGAGCGATTGCCCGGATCCATCTCGCGCCAACAATTATTTACCATCGCAAAGAATGACGATTAATATAGGATAATATTCCTCTATTGTCAAGATTCCATATGCCCGACAACCGGTCTGAAACCGAATTTTCATGCCCCGAATCCTTGTCGCGATGATTTTATCAAATCAATTCATTCGCCAGTTGACAGGCATCAAGTCCGTAACCACATTACGCCCGTCATGAAACGACTGATTTCGGCTCTGATCGTTGCTTTACTGGCTGTAGGCCCGGTTTGGGCCTCAACCCCCGGCATCCCCGGGGGTACCGTCATGGTGCATATCGCCGGGATGGACCACGACATGACCGAATCCGATTACCACAGCGACGCTTCCGGCATGACCGAGGATTGCCCCATGGGTGATCCGGGTGCCTGCTGCGGTGTCGCGGGCGGTCATTGCGCGTCCAATCCTCCGCCGAGCGGCGCGCACGGTCATCCGACGGTCATCTCCTCCAAGGCCGTCCTACCGAAAGACGCCTTGATGCGGTCCGGCGCCCACGCCGAGGCCGATCCGCCCCCTCCCCGAGCCTGAGCGCTTCCAAATCCCCCACGACTCCCTCGCACGTCGGTCCGTACGCGGACCGCTGAGCGCTACTACTGTACTGCTCGAATACAAGATTAAGGAATGAATCATGTTTGCATACGCACAACTTCGCGTCGCTCTCGCCGGCGCTGTACTACTCGCATTCTCGGCCGTGGCGTCCAATGCTTTGGCGGGCGTTGGCCACTCGGACGGCCACGATCACGGCCATCCCGGCGCTTTGCCGATGGGCGAACCTGGCGAAGCCGCCAATGTAAGTCGCACCATCGAGGTGGTGATGTACGATAACTATTATGAACCCGAAGAGTTCGATGTTGCCCCCGGAGAGACCGTTCGTTTCGTCGTTAAGAACGGCGGCGATTTCGTCCACGAGTTCAACATCGCAACGAGCGAGATGCACGAAGCGCACGGCCCGGAAATGATGATGATGATGGAACACGGTGTCCTTGAAGCCGACCGCATCAATTGGGACGCGGCCAAGGCTATGCAGGAATCCATGGGCCACGGCATGCATGAAGAAGCCAACAGCGTTTTGCTCGAACCCGGTCAGAGCGGCGAGATCATCTGGAAGTTTGCCGAAGCAGATAGTGTCGAGTTCGCCTGCAACATCCCCGGTCATTACGACTCGGGTATGGTGGGCGACATCAATTTCAAAGCGCAGTAATCGCTGGAGTTTTTGAAAAATGAGACCTTTATCTTACCTTGGGGGCGTGCTGGCATTTGCCGGCGCGCTCGCCCTCGGCGGCAATCTCACGAACGCCGCCGAATACAACCTCACGGTTGATCCGATAACCGTGAAGACCAGCACGTTTTCACGTCCCGGTATCGGCTACAACGGCGCCTCGCCGGGGCCGGTTCTCCGCTTCAAGGAAGGCGAGGACGTGGTCATCAACGTGACCAACAATCTGGATGAGTCGACATCGATCCACTGGCACGGGCTGATCCTGCCGTTCGATCAGGATGGCGTGCCGGGTATCAGTTACGACGGCATCGCCCCGGGCGAAACCTTCACCTACAGGTTCCCGATCGTACAAACCGGCACTTACTGGTTCCACAGCCACACGGACTTCCAGGAACCGGACGGCGCATACGGCGCTATCGTCATCGAACCCGAAGGGCGCGAACCGTTCCGCTACGACCGCGAATACGTGGTGCAGCTGACCGATGCGCACCCGCATGCCGGTCACCGGATCATGCGCAACCTGAAGATGATGCCGGACTACTACAATCGTCAGCAGCAAACAGTGCTCGACTTCTTTTCCGACACCGAGGAACAAGGCCTCGATGCGGCAGTCGACGAGCGCCTGGCCTGGGGCGAGATGCGCATGATGCGCACCGATGTCGAAGACCTTCAGGGCTTCACGCCGCTGATCAACGGCCTGGATCCCGAACAGAACTGGACGGGTCTGTTCGAGCCGGGCGAGCGCATCCGTCTCCGCTTCATCAATTCATCGGCGATGGCTTATTTCGACGTCCGTATTCCGGGTCTCAAAATGACGGTCGTACAAGCGGACGGTAACAACGTTCAGCCCGTCAAGGTTGACGAATTCCGCATCGCGGTCGCGGAAACCTACGATGTCATCGTTCGCCCGAAGGAAGACAAGGCGTTCACTATCTTCGCCGAGTCCATGGGCCGAAGCGCCTATGCACGCGGCACACTGGCGCCGCGCGAGGGCATGACGGCGGACGTTCCGGAAATGCGGGAACCGCCATTGTTGACCATGGCCGACATGCGCCTGGCGCCGGGGATGGCCGGCATGGACCATGGCGACATGCCGGGGATGGATCACGGCTCGATGCAGGGCATGACCCACACCATGGAAGACGGTACGACGATGGACGGCATGTCGCATGACGACGGCTCCGCGATGACCCATTCCATGGAAGACGGCATGATGATGGACGGCATGTCGGACGGCGACGGCTCCGCGATGACCCATACCATGGCGGACGGCTCGACCATGGAAGGTATGGACCACAGCTCAATGCAGGGCATGGGCGGCATGGATACCGTCGACCCATTCTACGCACCGGGCAGCGGATTGCTCCCGACGGCGGCCAACGGCGGCAAGTTTCTGTCCTACGCCGACCTGAAGGCCCAGAAACCCCTCTACGAAGACCGCGAAGCCACGCGTGAGATCGAGCTGCGCCTGACCGGCAATATGGAACGTTACATCTGGTCAATCAACGACGTGAAGTTCTCTGATGCCGAGCCGATCCGGCTGCAATACGGCGAACGGGTCCGCTTCAAGTTCGTCAACGAAACCATGATGACCCACCCGATGCATCTGCACGGCATGTGGTCGATCCTCGATAACGGCAACGGCAAATGGGACCCGATCAAGCATGTGATCAGTGTCTCGCCCGGAACCACGGTCTACATGGAGACGGAGGTCGATGCGCCAGGCCAGTGGGCGTTCCATTGCCACCTATCGTACCACGCCGACGCGGGCATGTTCCGTAAGGTCGTCGTCGAGGGTGGTCCTGAACAGGCCGAGGCTTTAACCGTCGGATCGGAGGGTTAAGCGATGAGAATACCTCTCTTTATTGTCGGGCTCTTGGCCAGCGCGGCCCTGCTGCCATCCTCTGCCTCCGCGGAACCGCTGCTTTGGGGCGTTCAGGTCGAACAGCTCGAACATCGCTTCGGTGATGAAACCGATGTACAGGCCTGGGACGCCAACGCCTTCGTCGGCTCGGACGAACTCAAGTTCGTGTGGCGCACCGAAGGCGAATACGCAACCGAGGAAGACGCTTTCGAGACGCTGGAAAATCAGGCCCGCCTGCAAACGCCTATCTCGACGTTTTTCGATGCGGTTGCCGGCGTCCGGGTCGACACGCCGAAAGGACGCGACCGGGTTTACGGTGTGATCGGCACGCACGGTCTCGCGCCGCAGTGGTTCGAAGTCGATCTCGACCTGTATCTTTCCGACAAACCGGTCGCGCGCTTCGAAGCCGAATACGAGGCGTTGATCACGAACTTCGTGATTCTGACACCAAGCTTCGAAGTCGACCTGCCATTGGCTGACGACACCGCGATCGGCAACGGCGCCTTCGGTCCGTCAGTCGAGGTCGGATTGCGTCTAAGTTACGACCTGATCGATCGGGCGGTTTCACCCTATGTCGGCGTCCACTACGAGCGGTTGTTCGGCGAAACCCGGGACATCGCGTTGGACGAGGGCGAGGACGACGACAACCTCTTTGCCGTCGCCGGTTTGCGGTTGATGTTCTGAAATCGATGCCCCGCTGGCCTGTGCCAGCGGGGTTTTCCCGAGACATAATCGGCACACACTTGGGACACTTACAATGTTCGCGGGTTATCACGATTTCGTCCATTTCATTGCTCACCTTCTTGGTGCGCACTTTGATGCGAATTCGCCCTCCTGGCTCCACCCGGTCGTACATGTCGTCCTTTTTTGGGGGCCTTTTGCGCTAAGCCTTTTGCTGGTTGTCGTGCTGGCGCGTTTCATGCGCGAACGCATACGACAGCGGCGCAGCACAACCCGGTTAGATCCGCAGCCGCATGTCGCCGGCATGGCGGGAAGCCCTTACGCCTACATCCTGAACAATTCGAAAGCCGACCAGATTGCTCTTGTCGTGCTTGGCCTTGCCGCCATGCCGATACTCTATCTCACGCTCGAAGTGCCGAAGATCATCATCAACGATGCGATCGACTCCGGTCACTTTCCGTTTGAGACATTCGGGATCGCGTTCACGCAGGAATCGTACCTGTTCACACTTTCGGGCCTGTTCCTGCTTGTGATCCTGATCAACGGCGCGATGAAATTTGCCATCAACCTCTACAAGGGGAAAGTTGGCGAGCGCCTGCTCCGCCGTCTGCGGCTGATCATCTACAGAGAGTGGCGAACAGGCGCCGGTGCGCAAAGACGTTCCGAGGTCATCCCGGTCGTCACGCAGGAAGTCGAACCCATTGGCGGATTCGCGGCCGACGCATTCGCGCTGCCGGTGTTCCAGGGCGGAACCTTCCTCACGATCGTTACGTTCATGTTCGTTCAGGATCCGATACTGGGTGCGGCCGCGCTTGCATTGCTTCCCGTGCAATTGGCCGTGATACCGCGATTACAGGCCAAAGTGAACGCGCTTGCGCGGGAACGCGTCGCTGAAATCAGATCGCTTGGCGGCGAACTCGGCGACCAGGCATCCGATGACAACGGACTGACAGGCAAATCGCGTCGCGTTGGGAAATCCCTCAAGCGCGTCGAATCGATCAGGCTAAAAATTTACCGCGCCAAATTTCTGATGAAGGCGGTGAACAATTTCCTGACCGCGCTGACCCCGTTCTTTTTCTATGCGATCGGCGGATACCTGGTTATCGAGAGCGATCTCTCGCTTGGCGCTCTTGTCGCGGTGCTCGCGGCCTACAAGGATTTTTCCGCACCGCTCAAAGAGCTGTTCCGCTACTACCAGGTCTCAGAGGACGTCCGCATTCGTTATCGCGAGGTTATTCGCTATCTTGCCGAACGGCACGGACCAGAACAGGTCCGGCCGCCGGCCCTTGTAATGGAAAACGAGTAACCCGGCGCTCTCCGGCGTCAAGAGAGAGAATCGTCACTATTCAAGGTCAATAGCGGCTCGCTTGCACGTCGGTAACATCGGCGCGTTGGTAGTTCATCGTGAACGGTTGCAAAGACATCGGGAAACAGTTTGGGCTCGGCGCTTCTTCACTCATTTCATCTCGAGCACAGACGGCAATCGATTCGTAGTATGCGTCTTCATAGCGCGATCCGGCGAAAACATAGGCCAGATTCTGGGCAATGAAACCCTCTAGCCCGGACTGCTTGAGCGTCGCGATCAACTCGATGATGTCGTGCGTCAGCGTCAGCGAGTATTCGAACGTGCCGCGGCCTGTAATCGCGCGGTGAACGATGGGGCGGCCTTCAATCAGCGGCAAATCGCCGCCAAGCAAAATCGATGCAATCAGATCCTTGTAGGCCGGGAACTCGACGAACGACTCGGTCTGCGCTCGAAGATGCGTGTGATAAACAATGATCGGCTCGTGGTGCGAAACCAGTAACGCGACAAGTTCCGCATCGGGTCGGACCGACGTAGCCGTTTCGTCGAAACCGAGTTCGATCCAGAGACATCTTGACGGCAGAAAGACGTAAGCCTCCTCGATGTCGCCGTCGGACGTCATCTGTCTCAGTTCGAGTTCGCCGTCCTCCGCGCACTTATCGGGAACGATCACCCGAGTCCGCTCGTCGGAATTCTGTTTCAGCGTCGGACTGATCTCGGCTGTTCTGTAATCGTCGGCAAGACCGGGGATATCGCCAGCAGCGAAGTGCTGGTCCGAACTGCTCATGCCCTGATTGGGCGGACTGATAAATAGAACTGAAAGCCCAATGACAAGGCAGAGGCGCGCTGATCGCGCGAAACGCATCTCAAAATTCTCCCGAACACGAGTATGCGCCTAAACAGCGGCCTTGGCAAAATTTCGGCGCGCCGCTCCGAAGCAAAGAGGTGTCAAAAAAACAATCTTCAATCATTGTTTTGATTCACATCAATGCGGCGCCGTCGGGCGGGCGATAACATCGGCGCGTTACATTCAATGGAGAGATGACGACGATGCGTAAGCTATTTGCAGCGGTGATGCCCGCGCTACTCATTGCAACCTCAGCCGCCGCGGATATCGGCGGCGATTATCAAGGAAGCGGGTTCGGAGCGTACATGCACGATGGCGGCATGCATGGGTACTGGGTCATGCCGCTGATGATGATCGCCTTCGTGATCGTGACCGTCGTGGCCATCGTACTGATCCTGCGGTGGATCGGCACAGACCGTCATTCTTCCGGCGCGGCCGAACGGCGCGGATCGGCGGCGGATATTCTGCGCGAACGATTTGCGCAGGGCGACATCGACGAAGCCGAATACCGGGAGCGCTCGAAGGTACTTGCGGAAAACGGCTAAGCGCCGGCTCCCGCGGCGAACGTCAAACCGTGCGCCGGCACATCGGAAAGGCGTGCCCGTTCATGTGCGCGGAGGCGGGTGAGGTTAACCGCCTCACTCCAGCGCGATGTCACCGGCGATCTCCGTCTCGACGCCGAGCGGCTCGATCCTCAGCGTCACCTTGGCGCTGAGTGTTTCGTTACCGGAGAGCTTGCCGCCCTCGATGGCGTCGCGCACGGCCTGTTCGATTTCGCGCTGAGAGTTGACGCCCACGTTCTTCAGGAACTTGCGCACCTGCATGTTGAAAACGTCTTCGTCCATGATTTGCTCCTTCAGTTTTTCGGTGTTGCTTGAAACGGCTGCTTGAGCAGCCCCCACAATCCCAGTTGCCGGATATCGCGAAAGTCGCCAAGACCGATCGTCATGGCCTCGTGGCCCTTCTCCGGCTGGGCGCGGTAGGTCCTGAATAGCCGGTCCCAGACCGAGAGATTGAACCCGAAGTTGCTGTCGGTCTCCGTCGGGATCGCCGAATGGTGCACCCGGTGCATGTCCGGCGTGACGATGACCGTGCGAATGGCGCGGTCGAGCCAGGTCGGCAGCCGCAGGTTGCCGTGGTTGAACAGCGACGTCGAACTCAGGATGATCTCGAACAACACGATGGCGAACGCCGGCGCACCAAGCGCCACGACGAGAACCGCCTTGATCACCAGCGACAGCAAAATCTCGACCGGGTGAAAACGCACGCCGGTGGTCACGTCGAATGCGAGATCGGTGTGGTGGACCCGATGCAGCCGCCACAGAACCGGCACCTTGTGGAAAATCACGTGCTGGGCGTAGATCGCCAGGTCGAGCAGGACGACGGAAACCGCCACCGCGGCGGCGAACGGAATGTCGATCATATGGAACAGGCCGACCCCCTGCCCCTGCGCCCAGACCGCGGCGGCGACGGTAATGCCCGGCAACAGCAACCGGGCGAGCAGCGTATCGAGCACGACGATCCCGAGATTGACGGGCCAGCGTTGCCGGCGGCGGACCCCGGGCAACCGGGGGAAGGCGAGTTCCGCCAGCGCGACGGCCGCGAGAATGCCAAGAAACGCCGCGAGACGCACCGTGCCTTCGTCCAGAAAATCGCCCATCGTTCAGGCCCGTCCGTTCCGATATTGCCCGAGAGCTTATATGGGGTCAGTGTTGTCAGCATGAAAGCAAACACATCAAGAGCCAAGTCACCATGAGCCGCGCAACGACGGACGAGGTCGTCATCGTCACCGGCGGATCGAGGGGTATCGGCGCCGCCATCGCCCGCCAGCTCGGTCATGCCGGATCCGCCGTCTGCATCAACTATCTGCAGAACAGCGAGGCCGCCGACGCGGTTGCCGCCGAGGTCGACGCCGGCGGTGGCCGGGCCATCACGGTTAAAGGCGATACCTGCGACCGGGACGCCATGACCGCGCTCTACGACCGGGCGACGGCCGAACTCGGACCGGTCACCGGACTGGTCAACAACGCCGGTATCACCGGCGGCATCGGCCTGTTCTCCGATCTCGATGAGGACACCATGCGCCGTGTGGTCGACGTCAACGTGATCGGCTTCATGATTCCGTCGCAGATCGCCGTCCGGCGCATGTCGACGCGGTTGGGCGGGGCGGGCGGCAACATCGTCAACATCTCGTCAATCGCCGCCACGTTCGGCAGCCCGAAGGAGTACGTCCACTACGCCGCGACCAAGGGTGCGATCGATGTTTTCACGCTCGGCCTCGCCCGCGAGGTCGCAACGGAAGGCATCCGCGTCAACGCGGTCAGCCCCGGCCTGATCGAAACGGATATTCATGCATCGGGTGGCGATCCCGACCGGGTCGACAGACTGTCCAACCGGATCCCGATGAAACGGGGTGGCACTGCGGCGGAAGTCGCGGAAGCGGTTTGCTGGTTGCTCTCGGATGCGGCATCCTATGTCACCGGCGCAGTCTTGCCGGTCGCAGGCGGACGTTAGAGGCCGCGGGAAGCACAGGGGAAGCACAGGGGGTTACGGCTCGGCGCATGTTTGTCACGACGCAACCGATCGATGCGTATCGCGACCTGATCAAACGCGGCGAAATCGAAGCCGATCCGAATCAGGCCGAGGCGATGAAGAAGCTTCAGTCGCTTTATGACGTGCTCGAGACCTACAACCTGCAAATGGGCGCGACCGGGTGGCGCGCCCGACTGAGCTTCCGGGGCCGGCGCAAGGATCCCCCCAAGGGGGTCTATCTCTGGGGCGGTGTCGGCCGCGGCAAATCGATGCTGATGGACCTGTTCTACGAGAACGCCATCGTCGCCGACGGCCGACAACGGGTTCACTTCCACGCCTTCATGCAGGAAGTCCACCGCCGCATTCATGCCTATCGCCAGGCGCAGGACGCCGGCAAGGTACCGGAAAGCAAAGACCCGTTGCCCGGTCTCGCACGTGTCATCACCGACCAGGCATGGCTGCTCTGCTTCGACGAGTTTCACGTCACCGATATCGCCGACGCCATGATTCTCGGCCGTCTGTTCGAGGAGTTGTTCGAACAGGGCGTCGTCGTCGTCGCGACCTCGAACCGGGCGCCGAAGGATCTTTACAAGGACGGCCTGCAGCGCGACCGTTTCCTGCCGTTCATCGACCTGATCGAGGAACACATGGATGTCGTCGAACTCGACGGCCCGCGCGACTACCGGCTCGAACGGCTGCGCGATATGGAGTCCTACATTACCCCTGACGATGACGATGCCCGCCGCCGCCTGGACGAGGATTTCGCGCGGCTGACCATCGGCGCGACGCCGGCGCCGATGACGCTCTCGGTGCAGGGCCGGAGCATCGAAATCGCCAAAACGGCGGAAGGCGTCGCCATGGTCGGTTTTGCCGAACTGTGCCAGAAACCGCTCGGCCCGGCCGACTATCTCGCGCTCGCCGGACGCTTCCATACTGTCATCCTGAGCGGCATTCCGAGCATGGGGCCGGAGAACCGCAACGAGGCAAAGCGGTTTGTGACCTTGATCGACGCGCTATATGAGGCGAAGGTAAACCTGATATGCGCGGCGGCGGCCCCGCCGCAGGAGCTGTACGAGGAGGGCGACGGCGCATTCGAGTTCGAACGGACCGTATCGCGCCTGATGGAAATGCAATCGGAAGACTACATCGCCCTGCCCCATCAGCAGACCATGTCGACGGCGGCCTGACGCGGTCGGCAGCCACTCTTAATACTTATTGAACCTGTAAACAGGACCACAAACCAGGGAACGGACGGAGCATCATGGCACGGAACAAGATTGCGCTGATCGGCGCCGGCAACATCGGCGGCACGCTGGCCCACATGGCGGGCCTCAAGGAATTGGGCGATATCGTGCTGTTCGATATCGCCGACGGCATTCCGCAGGGCAAGGCGCTCGATATCGCCGAATCCTCGCCGGTCGACGGTTTCGACGCCAAGGTCACTGGCAGCAAGGGTTACGGCGCGATCAAGGGCGCCGACGTGATCATCGTCACCGCCGGCATCGCCCGTAAACCGGGCATGAGCCGCGACGACCTGATCGGCACCAACGCCAAGGTCATGCAGAGCGTCGGCGAGGGCATCAAAAAGTACGCGCCGAAGGCCTTCGTCATCTGCATCACAAACCCGCTCGACGCCATGGTCTGGGCGCTACGCGAGGCATCCGGCCTGCCGCACAACATGGTCGTCGGCATGGCTGGCGTGCTCGACAGCGCGCGCTTCCGCTATTTCCTCGCCGAGGAGTTCAAGGTCTCGGTCGAGGACGTCACCGCCTTCGTTCTCGGCGGCCACGGCGATACCATGGTCCCGCTGGTGCGGTATTCGACGGTCGCCGGCATCCCGGTTCCGGACCTCATCAAGATGGGCTGGACCACGAAGAAACGGGTCGATGAAATCGTCCAGCGAACCCGCGACGGTGGCGCCGAAATCGTCGGTCTGCTGAAGACCGGCTCGGCATTTTATGCGCCTGCCGCGTCTGCCATCGCCATGGCCGAGAGCTATCTCAAGGACAAGAAGCGGGTCTTGCCGTGTGCGGCGCACCTCACCGGCCAGTACGGTCTGCGTAATCTCTACGTCGGCGCGCCCTGCGTGATCGGCGCCAAGGGCGTCGAGCGGGTCGTCGAAATCCAACTCAACGCCTCCGAAAAGAAAGCCCTGAAGAGCTCGGCCGATGCGGTCAAGGAACTCATCAAGGTCACCAAGAAGATGACCGGCGCGGCCAGCAAGCCCGCGACCCGGAAATCTCCAACCAAGAAGTCCCCGGCCAAGAAGACCGCGACCAAGAAACCCGCCGCGAGAAAAACCGCGACGCGAAAGACGCGGAAATCCTGACCGGCCCGAGGCCGTCAACAGGCGAGAGAGGAAGACATGAATATTCATGAATACCAGGGCAAGGAACTGCTCTCGAAGTACGGCGTCGCCGTGCTCAAGGGCGGCGTCGCCTATACGGTCGACGAGGCCGTGAAACAGGCCGAGGCCCTCGGCGGGCCGGTCTACGTCGTCAAGTCGCAGATTCATGCGGGCGGCCGCGGCGCCGGACGCTTCAAGGACAACCCCGACGGTAAGGGCGGCGTGCGCGTCGTGAAATCCGTCGACGAGGTCCGCGAAAGCGCCGAGGAAATGCTCGGCCACATCCTGGTCACCAAGCAAACCGGCGACGCGGGCAAGGAAGTGAAACGGCTCTATATCGAGGATGGCTGCGACATCGCCCGTGAGCTCTATCTCGGCATGCTGCTCGACCGCGAAACCTCGCGGCTGACCGTCATGGCCTCGACCGAGGGCGGCATGGAAATCGAGGAGGTTGCCGCCGCAACGCCCGAAAAGATCCTCAAGGTAGCGATCGATCCTGCGACCGGTATCCAGCAGTTCCACGCCCGCAAGCTGGCGTTCGGGCTCGGCCTCGAGGGCGACCAGATCAAGTCGGCGGTCAAGTTCATCATGGCGATGTACAAGGCCTTCACCGAACTCGACTGCTCGATCGTCGAGATTAATCCGCTGGTCGTCACCGGCGGCGGCGAGGTCATCGCACTCGACGCCAAGGTCAACTTCGACTCGAACGCGCTGTTCCGCCACAAGGACGTGCTGGAACTGCGCGACGAGGACGAAGAAGACCCGATGGAGAAAGAGGCTGCAGACTACGACCTCAACTACATCAAGCTCGACGGCACCATCGGCTGCATGGTCAACGGCGCCGGTCTGGCGATGGCGACCATGGACATCATCAAGCTCTACGGCGGCGAACCGGCGAACTTCCTCGACGTCGGCGGCGGCGCGACGACGGAGCGGGTCACAAAGGCGTTCAAGATCATCCTCTCGGATCCCAACGTCGAAGGCATTCTCGTCAACATCTTCGGCGGCATCATGAAATGCGACGTGATCGCCGAGGGCGTTGTCGCTGCGGCCAAGGAGGTCAGTCTCAGCGTTCCGCTGGTCGTGCGTCTCGAAGGCACGAACGTCGATCGCGGTAAGCAGATCATGGCCGATTCCGGCCTGCCGATCATCTCGGCGGACGATCTGAGCGATGCTGCACAGAAGGTCGTCAAGGCCGTGAAGGAGGCGAACTGATGGCTGTTCTCGTCGACAAAAATACCCGTGTCATCTGCCAGGGCTTCACCGGCGCCACGGGCACGTTCCATTCCGAACAGGCGATCGCCTACGGTACCGCCATGGTCGGCGGCGTGACGCCGGGCAAGGGCGGCTCGAAACACCTCGACCTGCCGGTATTCGACACCGTCGCCGAGGCTCGCGCCAAAACCGAAGCGAATGCATCGGTGGTCTATGTGCCGCCGCCGTTCGCCGCCGACGCGATCCTCGAAGCGATCGATGCCGGAATCGAGCTGGTGGTCTGCATCACCGAGGGCATCCCGGTCCTCGACATGGTTCGGGTCAAGCGCGCCCTCGAAGGCTCCGGCAGCCGCCTGATCGGCCCTAATTGCCCCGGCATCATCACGCCGGACGAATGCAAGATCGGCATTATGCCGGGCCACATTCACAAGCGCGGCAAGGTTGGCGTGGTATCGCGGTCGGGCACCCTGACCTACGAAGCCGTGGCGCAAACCACCACAGCCGGGCTCGGTCAGTCGACCTGCATCGGCATCGGCGGCGATCCGGTCAACGGCACCAACTTCATCGATTGCCTGACCATGTTCATCGAGGACGACGAAACGGAAGCGATCGTCATGATCGGCGAGATCGGTGGCTCGGCTGAAGAAGACGGCGCCGAGGTCATCAAGGCATCCGGCACGAAGAAACCGGTCGTCGGCTTCATCGCCGGCGTCACCGCGCCGCCGGGCCGGCGCATGGGTCACGCCGGGGCCATCATTTCCGGCGGCAAGGGTGGCGCGCCGGAGAAAATCGACGCCATGAAAGCGGCCGGCATTCACGTCGCCGACTCGCCGGCCACGCTCGGCGAGACCATGATCAAGGCGATCGGTTAATCGGGATGCGCGGGAGCGGCGAAAATTTGGCCGTTCCCGCCGACCGCCTGTTGGCTAATCCGTCCGTCTCGGGCAAACTGACTCGGCGAAGCGACTTCGTACGACAGGAGGAGGCGCGCGTCGCGCCTGGGGTAACATGACAGCGAACGATCCGACCGGCTTCTTATACGCAGGCAATCAGGTCTACATCGCCGAGCTCTACGAACGGTATCTCGACGACCCCGGCTCCGTCGACCGGCGCTGGCAGGAGTTTTTCGAAGACCTGCACGACGAAGCTTCCGTGCATGGTCCCGACAGCAGTGGCGCCTCGTGGGCGCCGTCCAGTTCCCGCGTGGTTGGCAACGGCAGCCTGGAATCGCTCTCCGAACAGATGACCCGCGCCGACGAACGGCGCGACGACGACCGCTACGCGGCGGCCGAACGGGCTGGCGTCAGCAGTACGCGCATTCGCGAGGCGACGCTCGATTCGCTGCGGGCGCTGATGTTGATCCGCGCTTACCGTGTGCGCGGTCACCTTGCGGCCAACCTCGATCCGCTCGAGCTCGATATCCGCGAGGAGCACCCGGAACTCGATCCGGCGACCTACGGCTTCACGGACAAGGACTACGACCGCGAGATTTTCATCAATTACGTGCTCGGGCTCGAGAGCGCGACGCTGCGCGAGATCATCAACATCCTGAAGCGCACGTATTGCGGCCACATCGGCATCGAGTACATGCACATCCAGGACCCGGTCGAGAAGGCCTGGCTGCAGGAGCGCATGGAAAGCCTGCAGAGCCAGGCGCATTTCACGGAAAAGGGCAAACGCTTCATTTTGCGCCGGCTGTGCGAAACGGAAGGTTTCGAAAAGTATCTCGACAAGAAATTCACCGGAACCAAGCGGTTCGGTCTCGACGGCGGCGAATCGCTGGTGCCCGCCATCGAGCAGATCATCAAACGCGGCAGCCAGCTCGGCGTCGAGGAAATCGTTCTCGGCATGGCGCACCGCGGCCGCCTCAATGTGCTCGCCAATGTCATGGGCAAACCCTACCAGGCGATCTTTTCCGAGTTTCAGGGCAACAGCGCCAACCCTGACGACGTCCAGGGTTCGGGTGACGTGAAATACCATCTCGGCACATCTTCCGACCGCACGTTCGATGGCCGCTCGGTGCATCTCAGTCTGACCGCCAACCCGTCGCACCTCGAATGCGTCAACACGGTCGTTCTCGGCAAGGTTCGCGCCAAGCAGCGCCAGAAAAACGACGAGGCGCGCGAGAAAGTCATGGGACTGCTATTGCATGGCGATGCGGCCTTCGCCGGCCAGGGTCTTGTACCGGAGACGTTCGACCTTTCACACCTGCGCGGCTACCAGACCGGCGGCACGATTCATTACATCATCAACAACCAGATCGGCTTCACCACCTCGCCGAAGTTCTCGCGTTCGTCGCCCTATTGCTCCGATGTCGCCAAGATCGTCGCGGCGCCAATTTTCCACGCCAATGCGGACGACCCGGAAGCCGTTGTCCATTGTGCGCGAGTCGCTATCGAATACCGTCAGCGCTTCAAGAAGGACGTGGTTGTCGACATGATCTGTTACCGGCGGCACGGACATAACGAAGGCGACGAGCCGATGTTCACCCAGCCGAAGATGTACAAGAAGATCGCCCAACATCCGACCACCAAAACGCTGTATGCGAAGCGGTTGGTCCACGAGGGCGTCGTCTCTGCCGAGGAAGCCGAGAAGATGGACCGCAATGTCCAGAAATCGCTCGATGCGGATTTCGAGGCGGCTGCCGGCTACAAGCCGAACAAGGCGGACTGGCTGGAGGGTTCATGGACCGGCATGTCGGTCGCCACGGGCGACGCCCGGCGCGGCAAGACGGGCGTCAACCTGGACAGGTTGCGCGAAGTCGGTATCGCACTTACGCGGGTGCCGGATAACTTCAATCCTCATACGAAAATCGTCCGCCAGCTCAAATCGAAACGCAAGATGATCGAGAGTGGCGAGGGGATCGACTGGGCAACCGCCGAGGCGCTCGCCTTCGGCACCCTCATGATGGATGGCCATCCGGTGCGTCTTTCGGGGCAGGATTCGGGCCGCGGCACGTTCTCGCAACGCCATTCGGTGCTCGTCGATCAGGAGACCGAGGACCGCTACATTCCGCTCAACAACATCCGCTTCGGCCAGGCGCCGTACGAGGTCATCGACAGCCCGCTCTCCGAAGCCGGCGTTCTCGGCTTCGAGTACGGCTATGCGCTGGCCGAGCCACAGATGTTGATCGCCTGGGAAGCCCAGTTCGGCGATTTCGCCAACGGCGCCCAGGTCATCATCGATCAGTTCGTTTCGTCTGCGGAGTCGAAATGGCTGCGCATGGCGGGCCTCGTAATGCTGTTGCCGCACGGCTACGAAGGTCAGGGTCCCGAGCACAGCTCGGCCCGGCTCGAGCGGTATCTGCAACTCTGCGCCGAGGACAATCTCCAGGTCTGCAACTGCACGACACCGTCGAATTACTTCCACGTCTTGCGCCGCCAGTTGATGCGCGATTTCCGCAAGCCGCTGATCCTGATGACGCCGAAGTCCTTGCTGCGGCACAAGCGTTGCGTTTCCCGTATCGATGAAATGGACGAAGGAACATCGTTCCACCGCGTCCTTTGGGACGATGCACAGCTTTCGGGCGATCTTGTGCCGGACAAGGAGATCGAACGTGTCGTGCTGTGCAGCGGCAAGGTCTATTTCGATCTCGCCGAGGAGCGCGACAAGCGTGGCATCAAGAACATCCAGATTCTTCGACTCGAACAGCTCTATCCGTTCCCGGACGGCGGTCTGAGCGTCGAACTCAGCCGTTTCCCGCACGCGGATATCGTCTGGTGCCAGGAGGAGCCGCGCAACATGGGGTCGTGGACCTACCTGATCGAACCGATGGCGCGACTGCTCGACGATATCGGACATCCGACCCAACGTTTGAAATACGTCGGCCGCGAGGCCGCCGCTTCTCCGGCCACGGGTTCGAACAAGCGCCACCATGCCGAACAGCAGGCTATCGTCAATGCCGCCCTGACCTTGCCGCCGTCATCGCGACCTGCCAAAGCAAAACCACCGTCTGGCGGAACCGAGCCCGCCAAAAAGGCCACGGCGAAGAAAGCGCCGGCCAAGAAGACAGTGGCCAAGAAATCGACCACAGGAAAATCGGCGGCCAAGAAGCCGTCATCCCGGTCCAAGCGCTAAGCGCGCGGAACGGCGAACAGACAACGCATGAGCGGAGGAAACGATGTCGGTTGAATTGAAAGTTCCGGTTCTCGGCGAATCGGTCACCGAGGCGACCGTCGCCAAATGGTTCAAGCAACCGGGCGACGCGATTGCCGTCGACGAACCGCTCTGCGAACTGGAGACCGACAAGGTTACCGTCGAGGTCAACGCACCGGTCGCCGGCGCGATGGGCGATATCGTCGCCGACGAGGGCACCGACGTCGAAGTCGGCGCGTTGCTCGCCCACATTGAGGAAGGCGCCGAGGGATCGTCGAAATCCGAAGACAAATCGGAAGAGAAATCCGATCCTGAACCGTCCCCCGAACCGGCCCCGGAGCCGGCCAAGGACGAAAAGAAGACGGAGGAAAAACCAAAACAGGAAGCGCCGAAGGCCGACGCGCCTTCCGGCCCTACAGGCAGCCAGGTTCATCTGTCGCCCGCTGTCCGCAAGCTGATCACCGAACACAACCTCGATCCGGCGGGGATCAAGGGCACCGGCCCCGGCGGCCGCATCACCAAGGGCGACGTCAACGCCGTTCTGATGGGCGGTGGCAAGCCCGCGCCCGTCAAGGCGCCGCAACCGGCGGCGGCCGCCGACCTGCCGCCGCGGCCCGACGATCCGCGCGAGGAGAAGGTGCGGATGTCGAAGCTCCGCAAGATCGTCGCCCAGCGCCTCAAGGATGCACAAAACACGGCCGCCATGCTGACCACCTGGAACGAGGTCGACATGACCGAGGCCATGGCGATGCGTTCCGAATACAAGGACGCGTTCGAAAAGAAACACGGCGGCCGGCTCGGCTTCATGTCGATCTTCGTCCGCGCCGCAATCGTCGCGCTGAAGGACTGGCCAGCGGTGAACGCGGAAATCTACGGCGACGAGATCGTCTACAAGAACTACTACAACATCGGTGTCGCCGTCGGATCGCCCCAGGGCCTCGTGGTGCCCGTTATCAAGGACGCCGACGAAATGAATTTCGCCGAGATCGAGGGCACCATCGCCGATTTCGGCCGCCGCGCGCGCGACGGCAAGCTCGGCATCGACGAGATGATGGGCGGCACCTTCACGATCTCCAACGGCGGCGTGTTCGGCTCGCTGATGTCGATGCCGATTCTCAACGCGCCGCAGTCGGCGATCCTTGGCATGCACAAGATCCAGAAGCGGCCGATGGCGGTCGGCGACGAGGTCAAGGTGCGGCCAATGATGTATCTCGCGCTGACCTACGACCATCGGATCATCGACGGTCGCGAGGCGGTCTCGTTCCTGGTCCGCATCAAGGATTGCGTCGAGGATCCCAAGCGCATCCTGATCGACGTTTGATCCCGGCTGGAGATTGATTTCATGAGCGAATCCTACGATGTCATCGTCATCGGCGGCGGACCGGGCGGCTATGTCGCGGCGATCCGCGCCGCGCAACTGGGCCTCAAGACCGCCTGCGTCGAGAGTCGCGGCGCGCTCGGCGGCACCTGTCTCAACGTCGGCTGCATCCCGTCGAAGGCGCTGTTGCAATCGTCGCACCACTACGAGGTCGCCAACCACGAGTTCGCCGATCACGGTATCAAGGCGAGTGGCCTGAAGGTCGACATCAAGGCCATGATGGCGCGCAAGGACAAGGTCGTGTCCGACCTGACCCAGGGCATCGCGTTCCTCTTCAAGAAGAACAAGGTTGATTACCTCGAAGGCCACGGACGCATCGTCGAGGCCGGCAAGGTCGCGGTGAAGCCGGCCAAGAAGGGCGCCAAGGAAGCGACCTACGAAACCAAGGACATCATCATCGCCACGGGATCCGACGTGACGCCGCTCAAGGGCGTGGAGATCGACGAGAAGCGGATCGTCAGCTCGACCGGCGCCATCGCACTCACCAGTGTGCCGAAAAAGATGATCGTCATCGGTGCCGGCGTGATCGGCCTCGAACTCGGATCCGTGTGGCGGCGTCTCGGCGCCGAGGTCACCGTCATCGAGTTCCTCGACCACATTCTGCCAGGCATGGACGGCGAGGTCTCGAAACAGATGCAGCGCACCCTCAAGAAACAGGGGCTTGCGTTCAAGATGTCGACCAAGGTTACCGGCGCCAAGGCGACGAGTCGCAGCGTCGAGCTCACCGCGGAACCGGCGTCCGGTGACGGCAAGGCCGAGAAGATCAAGGCCGACGTGGTTCTCGTCGCCATCGGCCGCAAGCCGAACACGGAAGGCCTCGGCCTCGACAAGGCCGGCGTCGACGTCGACGAACGCGGCTTCGTCAAGATCGACAAGAACTTCCAGACCAACGTCGAAGGCATCTTCGCCATCGGCGACGTTGTCGGCGGCGCCATGCTCGCGCACAAGGCCGAGGAGGAAGGCGTCGCCTGCGTCGAGATCATCGCCGGCGAGGCGGGCCACATCGACTACGATTCGGTCCCCGGCATCGTCTACACGTGGCCGGAGGTCGCCGCCGTCGGCAAGACCGAGGAGCAGCTCAAGGAGGACGGCGTCGACTACACCGTCGGCAAGTTCCCGTTCTCCGCCAATAGCCGCGCACGGGCCAACGGCGACGCCGACGGCTTCGTCAAAATCCTCGCCGACAAGGAAACCGACCGCATCCTCGGCGCCCACATCATCGGCCCCGAGGGCGGCGACCTGATCCAGGAGATCGTCGTCGGCATGGAACTCGGCGCCTCGGCCGAGGACATCGCGCGCATCTGCCACGGACACCCGGGCCTGCCCGAAGCCGTCAAGGAAGCGGCGCTCGCCGCCGGCGGCCGGGCCATCCATATCTGACCCGGTAACCTTCATGAAACCCGGTCAAACCGTCACCATCGTCGGCTGCCATGCCGAGGGCGAGGTCGGCGACGTCATCGTCGATGGCGTCGCGCCGCCGCCGGGCGGCACGGTGTGGGATCAGTCGCGTTTCATCGCCGAGGACGAAACGTTGCGCAACTTCGTGCTCAACGAGCCGCGGGGCGGTGTGTTCCGTCACGTCAATCTGATCGTCCCGGCGACGGACCCGGCCGCCGACATGGGTTTCATCATCATGGAGCCCGCCGATACGCCGCCGATGTCCGGTTCCAACAGCATCTGCGTCTCCACGGTGTTGCTGGAAACCGGGATGCTGCCGATGACAGAGCCGGAAACCCGGATCACGCTCGAGGCGCCGGCCGGCCTGGTCGAGGTACGCGCCGCGTGCCGCGACGGCAAAGTCGAAAAAGTCTATGTGACCAACGTCGCCTCGTTCGCCGAGCGGCTCAACGCCGCCCTGGAAGTCGAGGGCGTCGGTACGTTAAGCGTCGATACGGCGTTCGGCGGCGACAGTTTCGTCGCCGTCGAGGCCGCCGATCTCGGCTTTGCGATCACTCCCGACGAAGCCGTCGACATCCGCGACATGGGTGTCCGTATCACGCGCGCCGCCAACGAGCAGCTCGGGTTTCATCATCCCGAAAATCCGGCGTGGCGGCACATCTCGTTCTGCCAGATCCACAAGGATCTGCCCGACGAGGACGGCGTCCGCGCCTACAAGAACGCCGTCGTCGTGCAGCCGGGCAAGATCGACCGTTCGCCGACCGGCACCGGGGTATCGGCGCGGCTCGCGCTGCTGCATGCCAAGGACGAATTGAAGGATGGCGGCCGGGTCGTCGCCCGCTCGATCATCGACTCGCGTTTCGAAGGCCGCATCGCCGGCGTGACCACGGTCGGCGAGCATGCCGCCGTGATCCCCGAAATCGCCGGCCGCGCCTGGATTACCGGACGCACCGAACACACGCTCGATCCGTCGGATCCCTACCCGGCCGGTTACCGCATCGCCGACACCTGGCCGACGATCAGGAGTTCATGAACGATAACGTCAGCGCCTGGATGACGAGGACGCCCAGCCAATGGCCGCTGTCGATCCAGGTCAGCGACCAGGGACGCCCCTGAAACCGGTGATTGACGATCTGGGTCGTCAGCACGAGACCGATCCAGAGCAGTACGGCGACCGCTACGGCGTCCTTTATCGACCCGGCCTGCATGCCGTCTAGCATCACGCCGAGGATCAACGCCATCAGGATCTGGCAGCCAAGGGCGGCGAGCATCGGCCCCGCCTTGGGCTTGGTCATCTCCTCAGCCAGCGACGCAGCCTGCATCCAGACCTTGCCGAGCACGCCGTACCACGCCGACCCGAAGATAAAGCTCGCGACTGCCGCCGTCAGTGCATTCACGAAATCGAATTCGATCGCCGTCAAATTCGGGTACTCCGTTGCAAGCTTACTGGTCCACATATTAAGTGAAACGGTTGGTGCCGGATACCCTAGAGCCGGGAAAGGTGTGCGCCGCTTCCTAGCCCTTCAGCCGCGCTCTTGGATGCGCCGTGTCGTAAACCGATTGCAACCGGCCGGCATCGACGGCGGTGTAGCGCTGCGTCGTCGACAGGGACGCGTGGCCGAGCAGTTCCTGGATGGTGCGAAGATCGCCGCCACCCGCCAGCAAGTGCGTCGCGAAGCTGTGCCGAAGCGCGTGCGGCGTCGCCGTTTCGGGCAGGCCGAGGCGCTTCCGCAGATGCTGTACCCGGTGCTGGATACGGCGCGGTCCGAGCCGCCGGCCCTGCACGCCGACGAACAGCGGGCCATCGTCCGCGAGCGGCAACGGGCAAGCGCTCAGATAATCGTCAACAGCGTCGGCGACCACCGGGAGGACAGGCACGATCCGCTCCTTACCGCCCTTGCCGCGCACGCGAAGCGCACCGGTTCCGACTGACGGCGCATCGCGGCGGTCGAGGCCGAGCGCCTCCGACACCCGAAGACCACAACCGTAGAGCAACAACAGGACGGCGGCGTCACGCTTGGCGACCCAAGGGTCCAGTTCGAGGTCGGCCAACGACTCGACGACGTCTTTCGCCTCGTGCGCGTCGAGCGCCTTGGGCACGCTCTTCGGTAGCTTCGGCGCGCGCAGGCTGCCCGCCGCCGTATTGCTGCAATGGCCGCGCCGTTCGAGAAACCCGAACAGGCTCTTGAGTGCCGAGACCGCGCGCGCCGTTGAGGTTCGCGCCTTGCCCGCCTCTCCGCGCAGGGCGAGATACCCCCGGAAATCACGTGCAACCAACCCGCCGAGATCGCCGAGACCGGGCCGGTAGCCGATATGATCGGCCGCGAAGCTGAGAAACGATGCGGCGTCGCGCGCATAGCCGTCGACCGTGGCCGGACTCAGACGGCGCTCGTCGGCAAGCCACGTCAGCCAGTCCCGAAGCGCGCCGGCGACGGCGGGCTCGACCGGCAGGTCGCCGGCAATCTGTCGGATCGGTTGGGCCGTTTTCAGTCGCGGGTCAGCCATCGCCGCACGGTCAGGGCCAGCACATTGCCGAGGAACACCAGAAGTTCCGTCCCCTGCCCCGGCGCGAAGGTTTCCTCGCGGGCGCCGAGACAGAGCAGCGCCGGCGGCAATTCGTAGCCGGCGTCGACGCGCACCAGCGCCGCGGAATGAGCAAGTCCGGCGCCCTCGCCGAACAACGTGCCGTCGTCGACCAGGTCGGCAAACAGGCGCACGTTCATATCGGGCCCCATCATCTGCCGCACCAGACCGAGCGGCAACTGGCGGGCCGACGGGTTGATCAGCGCCGGCATCGGCGCGCGGGCGAATTCGAACCCGAGACAGACGATATCGACATCGAGCAGACGGGCCCAATCCTCGGTCACGATGCGCAGCACATCGTCGAAGCTCTCGGCCTCAAGCAGTGCGAGCACCGACTCGTGGGTGCGCGTCTGCACCGACATGTTCGAACGGCTCGTCTGAATGACGCTTTGTGCCGCCGAGCGAAGATCGTCGATGGTTTCCTGACTGCGGTCGATCAGCACGGCCTGAAGGTCGACCACGTCGTCGCCGCTCCAGCGGCCGCGCGGCGCGATCTGGCGCAGAACCTCGACATGGTCGAGCAGGAACTCCGGATGCTGCAGCAAATAGTGAACGACCTCGGTCTCGGTGACGCCGGGGCCGCTGTCGGCAGCATCGTCGATCCCGACATCCAGTGCCGCCGTATCCTCGCTTTTGCCTGCCATGCGTCCGCGCCCTCCGCTGCTAAAGACTGGCCGTCTCGAAATCCCTCTCGACCCGCGAATGCGAGCGGGTAAAGTGTATCGCATGCCGTCCGCCGAAACCAGTTCGTCTGACAAAAAATCACAAGATATAGGGTCGGAACGCGTTTCGGTTCTACTACCACTGCCTTTGGCCGGTCCCTACGACTACATCCTGCCGGAAGACGATTCGGCCGCCGCGGACATCGTTCCGGGCGCGTTCGTGGAAGCGCCACTCGGAAACCGGATCGCGCGCGGCGTTCTGTGGGGCGACGGCAGCGGCGATGTCGCGGCATCACGCCTGAGAGCGGTCCGGGGCGTGCTGCCCGTACCGCCCCTGCCCGACGTCTCGCGCCGCTTCGTCGACTGGGTCGCGGCCTATACCATGAGCCCGCCGGGCGCGGTGCTGCGCATGGTAATGAGCGTCCCGGAAGCACTCGACCCACCGCCGACGACCGTCGTCTATGCCCTCGCCGACGGCTTCGACGAAAACCCGCCGGCATTCCGCGAAACCGCTGCCCGCAAACAGGTCATCGAAACCGCCCGCGCCGGCCCGCCTATGGGCGCGACCGATCTGGCGCGCGAAGCGGGGTGCTCGGCGGGCGTCGTGACCGGGCTCGCCGACGCCGGCGCGCTCCGGCGGATCGAGACGGCGCCCATGCCGCCGCCGAGACCCGACCCGTCAGCGGCGGCGTTCAACCTGTCAGACGAGCAGGAAGCCGCCGCGGATGTGTTGCGGCGCGCCGTGCGAGACCGCATGTTCGGCATTCACGTGCTCGACGGCGTGACCGGATCGGGCAAGACCGAGGTTTATTTCGAGGCGGTCGCCGAGGCACTGCGCCGGGACCGCCAGGTTCTGGTCATGCTGCCCGAAATCGCCCTCGGCGCGCAGTGGCGCAGCCGGTTCGAGGCGCGCTTCGGGGTGGCGGCGGCGGAATGGCACTCGGACCTCACCATGGCGACCCGGCGCGAAACCTGGCGTGCGGTCGCCAGCGGCGCGGCGCGGGTGATCGTCGGCGCGCGCTCTGCTCTGTTCCTGCCGTTTCCCGATCTTGGCCTGATCGTCGTCGACGAGGAACACGACGCCGCCTACAAGCAGGAGGACGGCGTCATCTACAACGCCCGCGACATGGCGGTGGTGCGCGCTCGGCTCGGCGAGGTCCCCGCCGTACTGGTCTCGGCGACGCCGTCGCTGGAAACCGTCAACAACGCCGAGACCGGCCGCTACAACCGCCTGCACCTGAGCGAACGCCACGCCGGGGCGGTGCTGCCCGCGATTACGGCCGTCGACATGCGCAAGGCGGCGCCCGCTACCGGCAAGTGGATGTCGGAACCGCTCGTCGACGCCGTCCGGGAAACCCTTGCCGCCGGCGAACAGGCGATGCTGTATCTGAACCGTCGCGGCTATGCGCCGCTGACCCTGTGCCGTGCCTGCGGCCATCGGTTTCAGTGCCCGCACTGCTCGGCGTGGCTGGTCGAGCACCGGCTCGTCGGCCGCCTGCAGTGTCACCATTGCGGTTACAACGTGCGCCCGCCGGAATCCTGCCCGGTTTGCGCCGCCGAGCACAGCCTCGCGGCTTGCGGTCCGGGGGTCGAGCGATTGGCGGAAGAGGTCGCCGAGCGGTTTCCCGGCGCCCGCCTGACCATTGCCGCCAGCGATACCCTGCAGAGTCCCAAGGCAGCGCAGCGGCTGGTCGAGAACCTGGAATCCGGCGCCGTCGACATCGTCGTCGGCACGCAGATCGTCGCCAAGGGCTATCACTTTCCCATGCTGACCCTGATCGGCGTGATCGACGGCGATATCGGTCTGACCGGCGGCGACCTGCGCGCCGCCGAGCGCACCTACCAGATGCTGCATCAGGTTTCCGGCCGCGCCGGGCGGGCCGAGCGCGCGGGCCGGGTCATCCTGCAGACCTATCTGCCGGAACATCCGGTCATGCAGGCGCTGGCCGCCGGCGACCGTGACCGCTTCATGGCGACCGAGGCGGAGAGCCGTCAGACCGCGCACATGCCGCCGTTCGGCCGGCTCGTTGGGCTGATCGTCTCCGGCCCCAACGAGGCCGACGTCGACCGCGCCGCCAACGGTCTGGGCCGCGCCGCGCCCAATGAACAGGGTATCCGCGTGTTCGGCCCGGCGCCGGCGCCGTTCGCCCTGTTGCGTGGCCGCCACCGGCGGCGGCTGCTACTGCACGCGGCGAAGGACGTTGCCGTTCAGGGCGTCATCGACCGATGGCTGAAACGCGCCGGCATTCCCAAGAAAGTCCGCGTCCAGGTCGACGTCGATCCGTACAGTTTTTTCTAGGCCGGCGCCTCTGCCCGGCGACGGATCGGCGGAACGCCCCCCTAACCGGCGTCCAATTTCACACTGAAAGCTAAGGTTCCTGCGAAGCGGCGCAAAGGTCGGTTTTTGCCCATCCTGTCGTCTCGGATTGACCGTTTTTCGAAAAAATCATCGACGCCGTATTTCAAAAATATGAAAATAATATTGATTTTTAAACTATATCGATATTTTTGTATCGTAATTTACATGAAGAGAATGTTTTTGAAGAAAAAATTTCGAAAAGTGCAGATGTCGTAAACGCCGGTGTGGCGTAACGCGTTGTTCCAACGTCTCGTTTCGCCTGCCGGGGTGAGACCAAACACCCTTCAACGACATGAACAGGAGAGAGACATGCGTCTGAGTAAACTGAAATCGGCAGCGACGGCGGCCATCGTGACCGGCCTTCTGGGCTTCAGCGGCGCCGCCACCGCGGCCGACAGCAGCGAACCCATCAGAATTTCCGTCAAGAGTTGGTCGAGCCAGGTCGTCATGGCCCACGTCATCGGCGGCATATTCGAAAGCATGGGCAACAACGTCGAATACGTACCCGCCGAACTCCAGTCGAGCTTCGAAGCCACCCGGGTCGGCGATATCACCATTCTGCATGAAGTCTGGCAGTCGACCATGCAGAACGCCTTCTACAACGCGATCGAAAAAGGCGGCCTGATCGACGCCGGCAACCACGATGCGGATACGCTCGAGGAAATGGGCGTTCCGAACTGGGTCATCGAAAAAGACCTGTGCCCGGGCCTGCCGAATTGGGAAGCCATGAAGAATCCGGAATGCGCCAAGAATTTTGTGACGCCCGATTCCGGTGGCAAGGGCCGCTGGCTCGAAGGGCCCCAGAGCTGGCACGGCGATACCATGCCTGACCGTCTCAAGGGCCTTGGCCTCGATGACCTGTGGACCGTCAAGTTCGGCGGCGGCGCCGATGCGCTATGGGCCGAACTGGAGGCCGCAAAGAAGGAAGGTCGCGGCACGATCATCTTTAACTGGACGCCCAATTTCACCGATGCCGAGGGCTTCACGTTCATCGAGTTCCCGCCGTATTTCGACGGCTGCCGGCTCGCCGACGGCGGCACCCTGGAGACGACCGGCTGCGGCTCGCCCAAGGGCTGGCTGAAAAAGGGCGCCTTCTGGAAGTTTCCGAAGACCCACCCGAAAGCTTATCGCGCCTTTTCTCAGCTGTCGTTCAACACGCAGCAAATCGGCTCAATGGCGGCTTTGGTCGACGTCGACAAGCTGACCCACGAGGACGCGGCGAAGAAATGGCTCGCCGATAACGAAGACGTCTGGAAGCCCTGGACTGTTTCGGTCCTTGGCGAAGGCAACTGAAAATACTCCCTGACTTAATGGTCTCGACCACGAGAGTCTTACTCAACTGGTTCCCCCGGATGGGGGAACCATTTTTTTGCCGAGCAACTGATCCCGGCATTGGCTCGAAGAGAGACCAATCGGCCTAAATGGGTTGCTTGTCGGCTTCGCGATCGTGTGCGGGTGCCGTTCTCTGACGCTCACCCGGCTGCCGGGCCATCGCCGCTGCGGCGGTCCGCCTTGCGTCTTTTATTGCGTTCCCAACGGCGGTCCGGGCCGACATAGCCCGGCGCCCGGATGAATGCGCGCGGACATAAAAACGGTTTCGAGACATGCTCGATCAGCGTGCCCATGTCGAACGGGCGCGAGACGACCTCGTGAACGCCGGCATTGCGCGCCTTGTGTACGATATCGGCGCTGGTGACCGCGGTGACCATGACGATCGGAATGGCCGGGTCGAGCCGTGTCTCGCCGCGGCGGACGCGACGGGTGAAATCGAGCCCCGTTTCGCCATCGAGTTCGTTGTCGAGGATGATCAGATCGACGCCGTCGGCATTGGCCATGCGCTTGCCCGCCTGGGCGATGGTGTCGGCCTCGACGAAGTACGAAATGCCCCGCGAGACAAGCGAGCTTTTGATGAGGTCGCGATGAAACCGGACCGGGTCGACGATCAGGACCCGCAGGCCGGCGATATCGGACCGCGGTTCGAACGGCGGCGGCAGGATTTCGACGGTGTGATCCGGCCCGGACGTAGCAGCGGGCTGAACATCGGTGCCGGTCTGGCCATTCACGGCATTGGCGGAGTCTTGCAGCATGGTCTGTATCCCGTCGATAAACGCTCCCCCCAACGGATTGACGCAAGATTAGCGGCCCATTTCGGAGGCCGATGTGACCCGCGTCACTGGCTCCCGGCGGAGCAGGCCGGGGCTACCGTCCGACGCCGTCCCGGACGACGATCGTGCGATGCTTCGATACACCCCGAAATTCGCCGGGAGTCGGCTTGAAAGGCCTATACGAGTGTGTTACGACACCCCGGTCTCGCGGGGGTTATCCGGCGGGAGAATACCGGGCCGTGCCGGCGACCGTCCGAGGGGTTGTCGCCGGAAATCGGACAACCGGTCTACCAAAAACAAGGGCGACGAGGGTTCCCAGGGTGTCAGTCGAAGTTTCGGGCCTACCGGGCCGCTACGCGACCGCTTTGTACGATCTGGCCGACGACGGAAAGGTCATCGATGAGGTCGCAAACGATCTCGCCGTGCTCGGCAAGATGATCGACGAAAGCGACGACATGCGACGCCTTGTGCGGTCGCCGGTTATTTCCAGAGAGGATCAGACCAAGGCCATCGGCGCCATCGCCGACAAGGCCGGCATGCAGGATCTGACTCGCAAATTCGTCGGTACCGTGGCGCAGAACCGTCGTCTGTTCGTGCTGCGCCAGATGATTTCGGCATTCCAGGCCTACCTCGCCGAACGGCGCGGTCAGGCGACCGCCGAGGTAACCTCGGCGGTCGAACTATCGGATCAACAGTTGTCGGCGCTCAACGACGCGTTGAAGAGCGCCATGGGCACGTCGGTGTCCGTCGAAACCAAGGTCGATTCCGACCTGCTCGGCGGCCTGGTCGTCAGGGTCGGATCGCGCATGATCGACACATCGCTCCGCACGCGGCTTCAGCAGCTTCGGCTCGCAATGAAAGGGACCTGAAGATGGACATTAATCCGTCGGAAATTTCATCCATTCTGAAAGATCAGATCGCCAACTTCGGCACCGAGGCGGAAGTCGCCGAGGTCGGCCAGGTATTGTCCGTCGGTGACGGTATCGCCCGCGTCTACGGCCTCGATCAGGTCCAGGCCGGCGAGATGGTCGAGTTCCCGGGCGGCATCAAGGGCATGGCGCTCAACCTGGAAAACGACAACGTCGGTATCGTTATCTTCGGCGACGACCGTACGATCAAGGAAGGCGACACCGTCAAACGGACCGGCGCCATCGTGGACGTGCCGATCGGCATGGGCCTGCTCGGCCGCGTCGTCGACGGTCTCGGCGAGCCGATCGACGGCAAGGGTCCGATCGAGCATGACGAGCGCGCCCGCGTCGAAGTCAAGGCGCCCGGCATCATCCCGCGGAAATCGGTGCACGAGCCGGTGCAGACCGGCCTCAAGGCCATCGACAGCCTGATCCCGGTCGGCCGCGGCCAGCGCGAACTGATCATCGGCGACCGCCAGACCGGCAAGACCGCCGTTATCATCGATACCATCCTCAATCAGAAGTCGATCAACGACGGCGACGACGAATCGGCCAAGCTGTTCTGCATCTACGTCGCCGTCGGCCAGAAGCGCTCGACGGTCGCACAGCTCGTCAAGACGCTCGAAGACAACGACGCCATGAAGTACTCGGTGGTCGTCGCCGCGACCGCGTCCGACCCGGCGCCGTTGCAGTTCCTGGCGCCCTACACCGGCTGCACCATCGGCGAATACTTCCGCGACAACGGCAAGCATGCGGTCATCTTCTACGACGATCTCTCCAAGCAGGCCGTCTCCTACCGCCAGATGTCTCTGCTGCTGCGCCGCCCGCCGGGACGCGAAGCCTATCCGGGCGACGTGTTCTATCTGCACTCCCGCCTGCTCGAACGCGCGGCGAAGATGAACGAAGACAACGGCGCCGGGTCGCTGACCGCGTTGCCGGTCATCGAAACCCAGGCCGGCGACGTGTCGGCGTTCATTCCGACCAACGTGATTTCCATCACCGACGGTCAGATCTTCCTCGAAACCGAGCTCTTCTATAAGGGCATCCGTCCGGCGGTGAACGTCGGTCTGTCGGTTTCGCGCGTGGGTTCCGCGGCGCAGATCAAGGCGATGAAACAGGTCGCCGGCTCGATCAAGCTGGAACTCGCCCAGTACCGCGAAATGGCGGCCTTCGCGCAGTTTGCCTCGGACCTCGATCCGGCGACGCAGAAGCTGCTCGCCCGCGGCTCGCGACTGACCGAACTGCTGAAACAGCCGCAGTATCAGCCGCTACCCGTTCAGGAGCAGGTCGCGGTGATTTTCGCCGGCGTGAAGGGCTATCTCGACGGCATCAAGGTCGATGACGTGACCCGCTTCGAGCGCCAGTACCTCGACGTGCTGCGCGACAAGGGCAAGGACATCCTGGAGACGATCCGCTCGGAGAAAGCCCTGAGCGAGGAAACCGAAGGCAAGCTCAAGGAGCTGCTCGACGACTTCACGAAGTCGTTCGGCTAAGCCGAACGGCCCCGGATAGAAAGCGAGATCTCAGCGGATGCCGAGCCTCAAGGACCTCAAGAACCGGATCTCCAGCGTCAAGTCGACGCAGAAGATCACGTCGGCCATGAAAATGGTCGCCGCCGCCAAGCTGCGGCGTGCGCAGGAGGCTGCCGAGGCCGCGCGGCCCTACGCCGAGCGCATGGAGCGCATGCTGAACTCGGTCGCCGCCAGCGCCGTCGGCGTCGAGGGTGCACCGCCGATGCTCGTCGGCACCGGCAAGGAGGACACCCACCTCATCGTCGCCTGTACCGCGGACCGCGGCCTGTGCGGCGGTTTCAACGGCTCCATCGTACGCCAAACCCGCAAACTCGTCCGCGAGCACAAGGCGGCGGGCCGTACGGTCAAGGTGCTGTTCGTCGGCAAGAAAGCGCACGACGTGCTGAAACGCGAAATGTCGTCGGACATTGTCGACATGATCACGGGCATCGGCCGCCGCACCGTCGAGTTCCATGAGGCAAAGGACGTCGCCAAGCGAATCCTCGACATGTTCGAGGATGGCGAATTCGATGTCTGCACCATCGTCTTCAACCGCTTCCAGTCGGCCATGACCCAAATCGTCACCAGCCAGCAACTGATTCCGTTCGATGCGGGCGATGCCGACGACGGCGATGAGGAAAAGGAAGCCAAGTCCGGCCCGCAGGCGATTTACGATTACGAGCCCGACGAGGACGAACTGATCGCCGATCTGTTGCCGCGTAACATCAGCGTCCAGGTCTTTCAGGCATTGCTCGAAAACGCCGCGTCGGAGCACGGCGCGCGGATGACCGCCATGGACAACGCGACCCGCAACGCGGGCGAAATGATCGACAAACTGACCACGGACTACAACCGCAGCCGTCAGGCCGCGATCACCACCGAACTGATCGAAATCATTTCCGGCGCCGAGGCGCTGTAACGGAACGACATCTCTTTTTGCGAGAGGAGCCAGAAAAATGGCGAAGAACAACGTTGGTACGATTTCTCAGGTCATGGGCGCCGTCGTTGACGTGCGCTTCGACGGCGACCTGCCGGAGATCCTGAACGCGCTGGAATGCGAGAACGACAGCAAGCGCCTCGTCCTCGAGGTCGCGCAGCACCTTGGCGAAAACGTCGTGCGCACGATCGCCATGGACGCCACCGAGGGCCTGCAGCGCGGCCAGGAAGTGACCGACACCGGGGAAGCCATCGCCGTTCCCGTCGGCCCCGAAATGCTCGGCCGCATCATCAACGTCGTCGGCGAACCGATCGACGAGCGCGGCTCGATCGACGCCAAGACCAAGGCGCCGATCCACGCCCCGGCGCCGGCGTTCGCCGACCAGGCGACGGAAACCGAGATTCTGACCACGGGCATCAAGGTCGTCGACCTGATTTCGCCCTACGCCAAGGGCGGCAAGATCGGCCTGTTCGGCGGCGCCGGCGTGGGCAAGACCGTGCTGATCATGGAGCTGATCAACAACGTCGCCAAGGGCCACGGCGGTTATTCCGTGTTCGCCGGCGTCGGCGAGCGGACCCGCGAAGGCAACGACCTCTACCATGAAATGATCGAGTCGGGCGTTATCAAGCTCGACGGCGAAGGCTCCAAGGCCGCGCTGGTCTACGGCCAGATGAACGAACCGCCGGGCGCCCGCGCCCGTGTCGCGCTGACCGGTCTGACCCAGGCCGAGTACTTCCGCGATCAGGAAGGCCAGGACGTGCTGTTCTTCGTCGACAACATCTTCCGGTTCACCCAGGCGGGTTCGGAAGTGTCCGCGCTCCTCGGCCGTATTCCCTCGGCGGTGGGTTATCAGCCGACGCTGGCCACCGACATGGGCAACATGCAGGAACGCATCACGTCGACCAAGAAGGGCTCGATCACCTCGGTGCAGGCGATTTACGTGCCGGCGGACGATTTGACCGACCCGGCTCCGGCGACGTCGTTCTCGCACCTTGACGCAACCACGGTTCTCAGCCGCCAGATTGCCGAGCTCGGCATTTATCCGGCGGTGGATCCGCTCGATTCGACCTCGCGTATCCTCGATCCGCGGGTCATCGGCGAGGAACATTACGAGGTCGCGACGCGCGTCCAGCAAGTGCTTCAAACCTACAAGGGCCTGCAGGACATTATCGCTATTCTCGGCATGGACGAACTGTCGGAAGAAGACAAACTGACCGTGGCCCGCGCCCGGAAGATCCAGCGTTTCCTGAGCCAGCCGTTCCACGTCGCCGAAGTGTTCACCGGCACGCCGGGCGTCCTGGTGCCGCTCGAAGAGACCATCCGCGGCTTCAAGGGCATCGTCGAAGGCGAATACGATCACATGCCGGAAGCTTCGTTCTACATGGTCGGCACCATCGACGAGGCCATCGAGAAGGCCAAGAAGCTGGCGGCGGAAGCGGCGTAAGAACGGTCGCATAGAGGAGACTGAACATGGCCGAAACGGTCGAGTTCGAACTGGTATCGCCGGCCAGGCTTCTGATGTCGGAAGACGTCGAGATGGTCGTCGTGCCGGGCATGGACGGCGACATCGGTGTGCTGCCGGGTCACTCCCTGCTGATCACCACGGTCCGCCCCGGCGTCATCGACGTTCACGAGGGCGGCAAGGTGAAGGACAGCATCTTCGTCGCTGGCGGCTTCTGCGAGGTTTCGCCGGAGCGCTGCACAGTCCTGGCCGAGGAAGCCATGCCGCTCGATAAGATCGACAAGAGCGACGCCGACAAGCGCCTGAGCGAGGCCCAGGAGACCCTGTCGTCGGCCGACGATGACGACAAGGAAGAGGCCGAGACCGAGGTGAAGGTCGCCGAGGCCATGGTCGCAGCGGCCGGCAGAGGATAGTTGTCGCAGTCCCGCGCGAGCGCGGGATGGCTCGGTTGGCGCGCTCGCGCCCCAATCATTTAAGGGCGTTACCGTTGGTAACGCCCTCTTCGTTTCAAAGAAACCGAACCACAGAGGCTCAAAGACATAGAGGGGCCGTGGTTGTGATCTCTGTGCCTCTGTGTCTCTGTGGTTTGTCTTCGGTATCCGGATTCCCGCTTTCGCGGGAATGACGGCGGGGTAGGATATCTGTCATGACCAATCCCATCGACATTACCTGGCTCGGCGGGCCCGAGGTTCGCGAACTGGCCCTGACCGATGCGGAGATCATCGACGCCGTGGAGTTGGGCCTTCGCGCGCAAGGTCTCGGCCACACGGTCATCGAGCCGCGCATGCATCTGGAGCCCGACCCGACGTTCCGTGGCCACTTCAACGTACTACGCGGCTATATCGCGGCGGGAGCGTTCAAGGACGGTCAAGGCTACGCCGGCGTCAAGACCGTCGGCGACTACATCGACAACTACACACGGGGCCTGCCGTCGGAGATGGCGCTATTGAACCTGTTCGATCCGGAAACCGGCACGCCCATCGCCGTGATCGACGCGGCGGGCATTACCGATATGCGGACCGGAGCGGTCACGGCCATCGGCGCCAAGTATCTCGCGCGCAAGGACTCGAAGGTGCTCGGCCACATCGGCGCACGCGGCACCGCCTACTGGAACGTGCGCCTGCTCGATCACCTGTTCGACTTCGACGAGGTCCGCGTGCATTCGCGGCGGCCCGAAAGCCGCAATGCGTTCGCCGGACGTCTGTCGGCAGACCTCGGCAAGCCAGTCGTCGCCACCGAAGATTGGCGATCGTGCCTCGATGGCGCGGACATCATGGTCGAGGCTTCGCGGCTCGAGGAACCGCAACCGCTGTTCAGGACCGAATGGGTCAAGCCCGGCGCGTTCGTCGTGCCCTACGGCACCATGAGCGCCGTGGAACTGAGCCTCACCGACGTCATGCACAAGATGGTCGTCGACGATTGGGGCCAATGCAAAACGCCGCCACGCAATTCCGGCGGGCTGCTTGCCAACCTCGGCGCGCTGCGCCCGCATGTGAACGCGGGCAAGCTCTCGCAAGAAACGCTTCACGCCGAACTCGGCCAGATCGTCGCGGGGCTGCGCCCCGGCCGCGAGTCGGACGACGAGACCAACCTGCTGTGGCACCGGGGCTTGTCGACGTCCGATATCGCCCTCGGCGTCGCCATGCTGAACAAGGCCCGAACCATGGGCATCGGGCAGACGTTGCGGTATGCCTGAGACGCTTGCCTCGGAACGGTGGCCATCAATCCCCACCCTGTCTCTCCGCTTGCCAAGGGGAGGGAACGATGCACGGCCCTCCCCCTTCCAGGGAGAGGGTTTGGGTGGGGGTCGTGAATCCGCTAAGTATCGTTGATGGAACTCCTCATCGCCGAATACGCCGGGTTGTTTATTAGCGCGTTTCTCGCCGCGACGGTGGTGCCGATCTATTCCGAGATCGTCATCGGCGGCATGGCGTTGAGCGAGCGTTACGACGTATGGCTGTTGCTTGCCGTCGCCAGCACCGGCAACACCCTCGGCTCCGTCATCAACTGGCTGATCGGCCGCTTCTGTCTGCACTGGCAGGACCGCAAGTGGTTCCCCATGAAACCGCATCAACTGGAACACGCCACGACGTGGTTCAACAAGTGGGGCGTTTGGTCGTTGCTGCTCGCCTGGACGCCGATCCTCGGCGATCCGCTGACGTTTATCGCCGGCGTTCTCAGGGTCCGCTTCTGGCTGTTTCTGATCCTCGTCGCGATCTCGAAGACAGGCCGCTACGCGGTGCTCCTCGGCCTCGTTGACTGGTTGGTCTAGCGGCATGAGGCCCTCTACTTCGACAGGCTCAGCATGAGGACCTCATTCTGAGTAGCGCGAAGCGCGTATCTAATGACGGGGGCCTAAACCCGCGCGCGGGCCTTTTTTTTACGCTTGCCCTTGGGCTGCCAGGCGACGCCTTTGGCCGCGCGGGGGGCGATGCCGGGTTTGTCGAGGCCGAGTTCCATGGCCTCGAGCCGCCGCAGTTCGTCGCGCAGGCGTGCCGCCTCCTCGAACTCCAGTTCGGCGGCGGCGTCGCGCATCTTCTTTTCGACCTCTTTCATGTGCGCCTGCAGGTTATGGCCCATCTTGTGGGTTTCGCCGGTCACGCCCGTGTCGACGGTCATGTAGTCCTGTTCGTAGACGCTTTCGAGCACGTCGGAGATGCCTTTCCGGACACTCGCCGGCGTGATGCCGTGCTCCTCGTTGAACGCCTGCTGGCGCTCGCGGCGGCGCTGGGTCTCGCCGAGCGCGTAGTCGAGCGAGTCGGTCATCTGATCGGCATAGAGAATCACCCGGCCGTCGAGGTTTCGCGCGGCGCGGCCGATGGTCTGCACCAGCGACGTCTTGGAGCGTAAAAAGCCCTCCTTGTCGGCATCGAGGATGCAGACCAGCGCGCATTCAGGGATGTCGAGACCCTCACGCAGCAGATTGATGCCGACCAGCACATCGAACGCACCGATGCGTAAATCACGAATGATTTCAATGCGCTCCAGGGTATCGATATCGGAATGCATATAGCGTACGCGGACGCCGTGCTCGTGCAGGTACTCGGTCAGGTCCTCGGCCATGCGCTTGGTCAGGGTCGTGACCAACGTACGGTAGCCTGCCGCCGCGACCTGCTTGACCTCGCCCAGCAGGTCGTCGACCTGGTTCTCGACCGGGCGCACGATGCATTCGGGATCGATCAGGCCGGTCGGGCGGACGATCTGTTCGACGAACACGCCGCCGGTCCGCTCCATTTCCCACGGGCCCGGCGTCGCCGATACGAACACCGACTGCGGGCGCATGGCATCCCATTCCTCGAACTTGAGCGGCCGGTTGTCGATGCAGCTCGGCAGCCGGAAACCGAAGTCGGCGAGCGTCGACTTGCGGTTGAAATCGCCCCGATACATGCCGCCCAGCTGCGGCACGGTGACGTGGCTTTCGTCGACGATGACGAAGGCATTCTCCGGCAGATACTCGAACAGGGTCGGCGGCGGATCGCCGGGATTGCGGCCCGTGAGATAGCGCGAATAGTTCTCGATGCCGGCACAGTGGCCGGTCGTCTCCAGCATTTCGATGTCGAATGTGGTGCGTTCCTCGAGCCGTTGCGCCTCCAATAATTTGCCCTCGGCGTGCAGTTCCTTCAGCCGCTCCTTGAGTTCCGCCCGGATTTGCGGGATCGCCTGTAGAAGCGTCGGGCGCGGCGTGACGTAGTGGCTGTTAGGATAGATCACGATGTCCTCGAGCTCGCCCAGCTTGTCGCCGGTCAGCGCGTCGATCTCCCACAGGCCCTCCAGTTCGTCGCCGAAGAACGAGAGCCGCCAGGCGCGGTCCTCCATGTGCGACGGGAAGATCTCGACGACGTCGCCACGGACCCGGAAGGTGCCGCGGTAGAACGCCTGGTCGTTGCGCTTGTACTGCAGTGCGACGAGGCTCTTCATCAGCTCGCGCTGATCCGCGGTGTCGCCCTTGCGGATCCGCACGATCATCTCGGAATAGGTCTCGACCGCGCCGATACCGTAGATGCACGAGACCGAGGCGACGATGATCACGTCGGAACGCTCGAGCAGCGCGCGTGTCGCCGAGTGACGCATGCGGTCGATCTGCTCGTTGATCGACGCGTCCTTCTCGATGTAGGTATCCGTGCGCGGCACGTAGGCTTCCGGCTGGTAGTAGTCGTAGTAGCTGACGAAGTATTCGACCGCGTTCTCCGGGAAGAAGCCCTTCATCTCCGCATAGAGCTGCGCCGCCAGCGTCTTGTTGGGCGCCAGCACCAGCGTCGGACGTTGCAGGTTCTGCACCACGTGCGCCATGGTGAAGGTCTTGCCCGACCCGGTGACGCCGAGCAGCACCTGATCGCGTTCGCCCTCCTGTGCGGCGTCCGTCAGCGCGGCGATGGCTTCCGGCTGGTCGCCGGCCGGTTCGTACTCGGAAACCAGCTTGAACGGGACGCCGCCGTCCGGCGCGGGCCGTTTCTCGGGGGTAAAGACGTGGGGATTGGTCATGGCCATCTATATAGGCCCACCGGCATGGAGAGTCAGCCCGGTAAAAGTCCAGAAAACCGTCATGCCCCCGCAGGTGGGTATCCAGACAAGCAGTATGCTGAATTCCCGCTTGCGCGGGAATGACCGGAAACCCACGCGTCCGCCGGAAAACACGAAAGTTCGGTTGGCATTGCCGTGCCCTATCGCTTCCCCTTAGTCTTCCTTCATGATCGAAGCGCCGGCAGCCATTCCGACGGACGAATTCGCCCAACGCCGCGAGCGTGCCCGGCAACTTGCCGCCGAAAAGGGCCTCGACGGCCTGCTGGTCTGCGCGCGGGGCGGCGGCACGCTCGACCGCTATGGCGACGTGCTGTATCTGAGCAACTTCTATTCGCCGTTTCCCTATATCCCCGACCTCGCCGGCAACTGGACCGCGCGGGCACATGCCTTCGTCGTGCTGCCGGTCGCGGGCGAGGCGATCCTGATCTCGGACGTGCCGAACGACGGCCGCATCGCCATGCCGGAGAGCGGCATCGTCTACACCGACTTCGTGCTCGAAAGCACGATCCGTGCCCTTGAGGATGCGGGCCTGTCGTCGGGCAAGGTCGGTCTCGTCGGCGGCGACGTGCTGCCAGTCGATACTTACAAGGCCATCGAGGGCGCGCTGCCGGGAATTGAATGGTCGGACGGCTCGGACGTACTGAAGCGACTCCGCGCCGTCAAGAGCGCGGGCGAGATCGCGCTCCTGGATCATTCGGCCAAGGTCGGATCGCGCACCATCGAGGCGATGATGGCCGCCGCCGAGCCGGGCGCGACCCATGGCGACGTGGTCGCCGCCGGGCAACAGGTCCTGAACGGCGCCGGCGGCATTCTCTACAACTCGTTCATGGCATCGGGCACCGGTGGCGATAGCCCGGTCATGGTAAAGTCCAACTTCCCGACCTGGGGATCGCCCGAGCCGCTCAGGGACGGTCATTGGCTCCGCCTCGGCATTTCCGGCGTCGTCGGCGGCTATTATTTCGACGTCTCGCGCTCCAAGGCCATCGGCCCACCGACAAATCGCCAGATCGACCTGTTCGAGGCCGCCATTGCTTGCGTCGAAGCGGGTATCGGCGCGGTTCGCATCGGCGCCACGGCGGAACAGCTGGCCGCCGCCGGCCTTGGCAAGCAGCGCGACCTCGGCTTCGACCTCAAGGGCGTGTTTTCGGGTCTCGGCCACGGCATCGGCCTCGGCTGGGACAGCCCGTGGCTGGCGCCCGGCGACGAGACGGTGTTGGAGCCCGGCATGGTCCTCAACTTCGAGCGCACAATTACCCAGGACGGTTTCGTCGGGGATTTCGAGGAAACCGTGGTCGTCACCGAGGACGGCTACGACCGCCTGACCGACGCACAAATCCGGTTCTGGTGATTGAAGAATAACACCCTCATGCTTCGTCGGACTCAGCATGAGGGCGGCTAAGGCGCCTCACCCTGAGCTTGACGAAGGGCGAGGCGCGCAATTCCGTTTCTGGCAATCAGCGTTCCGCGCCGAGCGCCTGCAGGACGCTGGGCAGGATATTCTCGACGATGACGGCGACGCCCTCCGGGGTTGGATGAATGCCGTCGGCCTGGTTGAGCGACGGATCGCCGGCGACGCCGTCGAGAAAGAACGGATAGAAGATTACGCCGTACTGGGTCGCGAGGTCGAGAAACGCGGCGTTGAATGCCTTGGTGTACTCGTCGCCGAGATTGGGCGGCGCGTACATACCGGCGAGCAGCACGGTGGCGCCCGCCTCCATGCCGGTTTCGATGATCGCCGCGAGATTGCCCCGGGTCGAAGCGGGATCGATGGCGCGGAGCCCGTCGTTCGCACCAAGCTCGACGATCAGCACATCCGGCGCGCCGTCCGCCAGCAGCCAGTCGAGCCGCGCCCGGCCGCCCGCCGAGGTGTCGCCCGAAACGCCCGCATTTACGACCTTCGCCGGCGTACCGGCTTCGGCCAGGGCGCGCTCAAGCTGTGCCGGGAACGAGTCGGCGGCGTCGAGACCATAGCCCGCCGTCAGCGAGTCGCCGAGCGCGAGGATGACCGGCTCGTCTGCCTTCGCAAGCTGCAGAGAAAGCGAAGTCATCCAAACAATAGCGAGCGCCGTGCAAAGTCCCCGCAATCCGTGCCGTGTAGCATTGAAAATGCGCCGCATGACCCTATGTTCTCTCGGATGTTATCTTGACGAAGCCTCATTCCATATAGGCCGGATTCCCGGCGCTGACACCCCGTAAAGGACTCTTTCATGACCGACGACGCGCCGCTGATGGTTCTCAAGGACGTGCACTTGCGGCTCGACAGCGAAGCCGGCGAGGTCCACATCCTGCGCGGGGTCGATTTCACCGCCGGGCGCGGCGAGACGGTTTCCATCGTCGGGCCGTCCGGCTCCGGCAAGACGTCGATGATGATGGTCGCCGCCGGGCTGGAACGCGCGACATCGGGCGACATCACGGTCGACGGCCACGACTTTACCCGCGCCAGCGAGGACGATCTCGCGCTATTCCGCCGCGATCGTATGGGTATTGTGTTCCAGAGCTTTCACCTGGTGCCGACCATGTCGGCGCTCGAAAACGTCGCCATCCCGCTCGAACTCGCCGGCCGGCCGGATGCCTTCGACCGTGCCCGGGCGATGCTTGACGCGGTCGGCCTGGGCCACCGCCTGAGCCATTACCCGGGTCAGCTTTCCGGCGGCGAACAGCAGCGCACGGCGCTTGCCCGCGCCTTCGCCGTCGAGCCGAAGCTGCTGCTCGCGGACGAGCCGACCGGCAATCTCGACGGAGGCACCGGGGAGCAGATCATCGAGCGCATGTTCGAACTGTGCGATGAATTCGGCACAACCCTGTTGCTCATCACCCATGACCGCGGCCTCGCCAGTCGCTGCGCCCGCAGCGTCACCATGCAGGACGGCATGCTCGCCGAGGCGGCTTGAGCCGTGAGTGTCGCTAACATCGCTCTCGCCGCCCGCTACGCCCGGCGCGAACTGCGCACGGGATTGAAAGGGTTCGGCATCTTTCTCGCCTGCCTTGCGCTCGGCGTCGCCGCCATCGCCGGCGTCGGCTCGCTGGCGTCCGCAGTCGAAGGCGGCCTCAAGGCCGACGGACGAACGCTGCTCGGCGGCGACGTATCGCTGCGCCTGACCCACAAACCCGCGACCGCCGAGCAACTGGCGTGGATGACCGCCAATACGGACCGGCTGTCGACGATCGTCGAGCTGCGCGCCAACGCGTTTACCGCCGACGATGCGCGCCACCGGCTTGTCGAACTGAAGGCCGTCGACGGCGCCTATCCGCTGTTCGGCGGGTTGCGGTTGACGGGCGAACAGGACCTTCAGGTCGCGTTATCGACCGTAGACGGTGTGCGCGGCGCGGCGGCTCAGCGCGGTCTGCTGGAGCGGCTCGACCTCGACGTCGGCGACACGGTGCGGATCGGCGCCTTGACCGTCGAAATCCGCTCGGTGATCGAACGTGAGCCGGACCGCGGCACCCATGCCTTCAACTTCGGTCCCCGCCTGATGATTGCACTCGATGCGCTCGACGCCACCGGCCTCGTTCAACCGGGCAGCATCGTCCGCTACTTCTACCGCACCGACCTGCCGCCCACGGTCACGCCGACACAGTTTCGCGACGCCGCCAAGGCAGCCTTTCCGGAGGCCGGCTGGCGCATCCGCGATCTCGAGAACGCCGCGCCCAACATTCAGCGTTTCGTCGACCGTGTCGGGTCCTTCATGACCATTGTCGGGCTGACTGCACTATTGGTCGGCGGCGTCGGGGTCGGCAATGCGGTCCGTCATTTCCTGCAAGGCAAGATCGCGACCATTGCGACGTTGAAGTGTCTGGGCGCGCCGTCGAACCTCGTCATGACGCTCTATCTCATGCAGATCGGTGTGATCGCCCTGATCGGCATCGGCATCGGTCTCGCCATCGGCCTCGTTGCGCCGCTCGCCGCGATCGATCTTCTCGGCGATCGCTTGCCGGTCGAGGCGCGTTACACGATCTACTGGCAGCCGTTGGCGCTTGCGGCGCTGTTCGGGGTGATGGTGACGCTGGTGTTCTCGCTCTGGCCACTGTCGCGAGCGCGCCAGATTCCCGGCATCGCCCTGTTCCGCGACATGGTCGCGCCAATCAGCGGGTTTCCCGGCTGGCCGACAATCGCCGTCGTCGCGTTGCTCGCCGCCATTCTCTCACTGGCAGCCGTCGCGACATCGTCGCAGCCCTGGCTCGCTGCCGGGTTCGTCATCGGCGCCATCGGTGCGTTGGCGGCGTTCGCGCTGATCGGCGTTCTGGTCATTCGCGTTTCGCGCCTGCTGCCCCATGCCAGAAACGCCAGACTGCGCCTGGCCATTGCCAACCTGCACCGCCCCGGCGGCGCGGCCGGCGGCGTCATCATGTCACTCGGCATGGGACTGACGGTCCTCGTCGGCGTTGCGCTGATGGAATACAACCTGAAAACTCAACTCGACGGCGCGCTCAGGGGCGAGATACCCGGTTACTACTTCATCGATCTGCAACCCGAGCAATTGCCCCGGTTCGAGGCGATCGCCGCCCGGTTCGACCCGCCGATCAGCACGACGGCAGTGCCGATGATGCGCGGCCGTGTTTCCGCGATGAATGGCGTCCCGGCCGATCAAATCGTGCCGCCGCCGCAGGAGGCCTGGATCCTGCGCGGTGACCGCGGCCTGACCTGGACCGCCGGACCGCCGCCGGACCCGAAGAAGATCGTCCGGGGCGAATGGTGGCCACCGGATTACGACGGCCCTCAGCTCGTCTCGTTCGACGCCGGGGCCGCGGCGGCGTTCGACTTGCAGGTCGGCGACACCATCACGGTCAACGTGCTCGGCCGCGATGTGACCGCCGAAATCGCCAACTGGCGGCAGATCGACTGGAACGACCTCGGCATCAACTTCGTCATGGTGTTCTCGCCGGGCGTTCTGTCGCGCGCGCCGATGACCTACATCGCCACCGCGCATCTCGACGAGGATCAGGAAATCGCGCTCGAAAACGCGGTCGTCAAGGAATTGCCGAACGTTTCGGCAATCCGCGTGAAGGAAGTGCTGCAGGGCGTCAACGAGATCCTGACCAACGTCGGCGTCGCCGTGCGCGTCATCGCCGTCGTCGCCATCGTCGCCGGTCTGCTGGTGCTGGCCGGCGCCATCGCCGCGGGTCATCGCAAACGCATCTACGACGCGGTCGTCATGAAGGTGCTGGGCGCGACGCGGCGCGACCTGATCGTCGCCTATGCGCTCGAATACGGGCTGCTCGGCCTGGTCACCGCGGTCATCGCCTCGATCATCGGCAGCGCCGCCTCGTGGTTCGTCATGACCCGCCTGATGGAGGCGCCGTGGACGTTCGCGCCGGAGCCCGTGGCATTGACGGTCGCCGCCGCACTGGTCTGCACGGTCGGCGCCGGCATGATCGGCACCTGGGCGGCACTCAACCGCAAAGCCGCACCGCTACTCAGGAACGACTAGATTCTAGCCCCCTCATGCCGCGGTATTTCAAATCGGGTTAGTATTGGCGCGATATTCGCCAACCCCGACTCTCCTTGAACAGCGGTGCGGAGAGGCTCATTGCCGAGGTATATCGGGCAGTTCATCGCTAAGAACTCCTCCCAAGTCGTATCGTCTGTTGACGCCTCGACAGCCCAGGAAAACTTGACGGGGTCAAGAAACACCATCTGCGCAAACACCGGCCAACCCTCCTGGATGGCAATCCATTTGCCGATATACGTTGGATCCAATCCATTTTTCTTCGACAAAAGATCCTTGCTGTACAAAGTGAACAGCAAGAGCCGAAGCCGGTTTACCAGACGCTTTACGTTACGTGGGGCCAATTCTAGTTCGCGAAGCGCCACGGCGCTCGCTTCTCGAAACCAGTGGGATGTTTCGTCGGCAAGACGATGGCGATTGATATCTTGGCGGATCGCCTCGATTTCGACCTCACTTAGCCGACTTAGCTCGATTTCACTTTGATCCGAAGTAGCGTGTTCCTCAGTCGAAGCACTCAATTTATCCCGAAGTTTCCGCGCCTGATCCCGTTTTTTTAGGCGGTGACGGTGGCTTTCAAGAATAGCGGAAACCATCCCATACAATGCGGGAAAGCAGCCTGAGGAGAGGATGAGCAGTGCCAGTGTATCGAGAGGACCAACAAAATCACCTCTTGTCCAACTCAGGAACCCAAACTTCGCTGCGAGCGTTAGGAGCATCCACCAGCTAAAACAGGCGACCATTGCGACGATGAAATAGAAAAATCGATTGCCTAGTGACGGTTTGTAGACGCGAGTACCGATAACTCTCGTGCCAATCATTTGGAAATAGCCCATTAGATAAATGGGCGCAAACACCGCTAATCGAGCAAGTCGATGCCACGATGTAGTCTCAAAGGGATTGATTTCGCGCTCATGCGCTCTCCCATCTCTTACGTGACAAGGAGCCGCAACTCGCTCCAAGTCGTCGGCGAAATCAAGCATGGCGGTGAACACCGGATCGAGTCGCTCCTCACGTTCCACCATTTCGCTATTCTCGCCACTAACTAGTCCCGAGGAATTTGCCGGATTTGTCGTTTCCGACATTGGCAGAAGAGGCTGTACATTCGTCGGGGGGAGATCGAATTGAAGTTGGATGAATTTCTGTAAGAAAAGGCGCCCATAGGCCGCCTCGCCCTTTTCCTCCGTTGTCTTTGTGCCGGTGCCCGGATCATACTTCTCAGCAAGTTCGCTATACTTGATCTCGACACATGTCGCCACTGCCGGCATATCGGCCACGATGACGCAAACCACCGGGTCGAAAGACAGCAATTGATTGACAACTTCCAGCACGCCGACCGCATTGGTATCCCGGCAGCGCTCGAGATCGTCGATGAACACGACGAACTTGCTACCTTTCGGCGTGACATCGCGAATGATCGACTCAAGCTCCCGTCTGACGGCGTGCAAAGACACCGCATTTGCCGAATCGCCTGATGCAGACACGAATGCGGCAATCGCCTTCAAGGACACCATGACCTTCGGCAACAGAAAGAGGATCGCGAGAAAGACCGCGAATAATCCGCCACCGAAACCGAGTTCCGCCACGCCGATTTTTCCAACAACCGGCAAGGTCAGGTCGTCGAACCCGCTATTGAAGAATCTGAAAATGCCGACCGCCAGAACGAACGCCAAAACAAGTATCCAAACGAACACCCAACGACTTTTTCGCCGCGGATCGGCGAGCGTCGGAGGTATCGGTCGAAGGACTCGCTTGTGTAACGGCAATCGAGCGTGACAGGCCCGAACGATATCGGCCATGAACGCGGCGCCGAGCCGGTCGGCTTCGTCGTGCATCCAGGCATTGAACCAATACGTCTGATGAGATTCGTCCCACCGAAGCTCGGTTTCATTCCAGACCGGCAGCTTCGACTTCAGTTTGTAGTCGACCAAGGATGCCAACGAAGACTTGCCCATGCCCCAGCGCGCGTTGATGGCGAGCGTGAACGGCGTCTTGGTATCGGGATGATCGATCAGACCGAAGATCGCATTGGCGTAAGCCTCGAAACCCAGCCGGTCTGCGTCGGGACCGTCAATCGCCTCGTCAGACATCATATTAATTGCCGGAATCTCGACGTTATCACCGGTTTGGCCGAAGATCAGCGTCCATGCCTGTTCCGGCCAGACGACGTTGAGTCCGGCTGCGCGATAGCTTGCATCGTTTTCCCTGCGCAGCCGGTCGACCTTTTCGAAGACCTTGTCGTCGGTCAGGTCGATGCAGAGGACGACATAATGCCGAGCCAATTCGCTCGGGTCCCGCTGAATGGACTCCATACTGTTTGCCAGCATCGTTTCAAGAGTTGTCGCGCTGGTGTACTTCCTGACCTCAACGTTCACCCCCCAGCCGCCGATAATATGGGGTGATGCGATATGAAACCCTTCAGACTTGAGATTCGTAAAAGGATCCAATCTTGTGCCCTGAACACTGCTAGTGACAGCAGCGATTACCCGACTTTCAAGCTCCTCCGGCTTGCTGTCGCGAAAATCCTCGGTTTTCTGCCGCGGCACCTCCAATGGAGTAAAGAAGCGATCGACCGCCCGAACGAATGTCGCGAGTTCTTCTGCCGTTGGCCCCTCGAAGTTTCCCTCGCTGGGACCGGATTTATCGAGAGATGTCTGCTCGCCATCAATGGTATTCTCGACGGCTTCCGCCTGTTCATCCGCGATATCCGGTTGCGGTCCGTCCCCGTTCTCGGCGAACTCTCCGTCTGGGTTCTTTTCATTGACCAAAGACCGATCTCCCCTCCTGGTTGCACAATTCTATCGCGTTCTCGTTTCGCGTTGAAGCGCCGTCGCCGAATGGCGCGGTTCGTTCAGGTCGGGCAGCCGTGCTAGGGTCATGCCTATGGACTGCGATTATCTGATCGTCGGCGGCGGCAGCGCCGGGTGCGTCGTCGCTCGCCGCCTGGCCGACGGGCAATCGGGAACGGTTATCCTGCTGGAGGCCGGCAAGCCCGACGAGGGCGATCCGGTGCTGTGCGATCTCGCCCGCCTCGACGAGCAGGGTGGCGAAACGGACTGGGGTTTCATGGCGCGGCCGCTCGCCAGCGGCCCGGCAAATCTCGAATACCTTCGCGCACGAATGCTCGGCGGTTGCGCCAACCACAACGACTGCGCCTGGCTGATCCCGCCGCCGAGTGATTTCGACACATGGGCGGCGCTCGGCGTCGACGGCTGGGATGCTGACGCAGTCGCGCCCTACTTCACCCGGGTCGACACCCGCGTCGGCGTCGACGTCTCGCCGCCGGCAACCGCTGTTTCGCAAACGTTTATCAAGGCCGGAATGCAACTCGGCCTGCCGCATGCCGACTTCCGTCGTGACATCCGGCCCGGTGTCGGCCTGTTCCCGCTGAATGTCAGAGGCAGCACCCGCACATCGTCGTCGCAGGCTTATCTGCATCCGCTGAACGATCTTCCGAACAATCTGCGGTTGATGACCGAAACCCGAGCGTTGGGGCTGATCGTCGAGAACGGCAGCGCCGTCGGTTGCGCGACCGATAGAGGCGCGATCCGCGCCCGGCGGGAGGTGATCATCGCCTGCGGCGCCGTCCAGACGCCGCAGCTATTGATGGTGTCCGGCATCGGCCCGGCTGATCATTTGAGAAGCCACGGCATCGATGTCGCCGCCGACGTGCCCGGGGTCGGCGGCAATCTGCTCGATCACTGCGCCTCCAACATCGTGTTCGATCTCAACCGGCCGGTCGACCCCTGGGCGCTGACCCCGTGCGAAGCGACCATGCTGATCAGGATCGACGACGACGCGCCGGCGCCGGACGTGCTCTATCATTTCATTCTCCGGCTGCGCGAGAAATTCGAAATCAGTTCCCGGCTCGGCGAGGCGGAAAACGGCGTCAAACTGTCGCCCAACGTCGCCCGCCCGAAAAGCCGCGGAACGGTCATGCTGACATCCGCCGACATGCGCGAGGCGCCCGATATCGATCTCAACTACCTGAGCGACCCGGACGGCTACGACCTTCGGGTGCTGACCGCGGCCATGCGGTTCGGCCGCCGCTTCATGGATGCTCCCGCTTTCGCCGCAATCGCCAGAGGCGAGACCGCGCCCGGCCCCGGCGTCGAAAGCGACGACGAATGGGCCGATTACCTGCGGCAAACGGCGGAAACGGTCTATCATGCATCGGGAACCTGCCGCATGGGCCGTAGCGACGATCCGCAGGCGGTGACCAACCCGGCGGGCCTGGTGCGCGGCGTCGACGGGCTCCGCGTCGCTGACGCGTCGCTGTTTCCGGCCATGGTGACGGTCAACATCAACAACACGGTCGTCATGGTTGCAGAGAAGATCGCGGACACGATCCTGTCCAATCATTGACCTTTAAATCGCTGCCCGCGTGTGGTGTTATGCCGCCGCTTCGCGACGGGTCGAGCACCCGCCGCGACCCCATTTCCGCTGAATCAGGACACGAACCAATGACCACGAACGCCGAGCTTTCCAACCGCAAGAACAACGCCATCGCGCAGGGTGTGGGCATGATGACCCAGGTCTACGCCGAGCGCGCCGAGAACTCCGAAGTGTGGGATACGGAAGGCAACCGATACATCGACTTCGCCGCTGGGATCGCGGTGGTCAACACCGGCCACCGTCATCCGAAACTGGTCGAGGCCGTCGGCAAACAGCTCGAATCCTTCACCCACACCTGCCATCAGGTGATGCCCTACGAAAACTACGTGGCGCTGGCGGAACGGCTGAATGACGCCGTCCCCGGCGATTTCGACAAGAAGACCATCTTCGTCACCACCGGCGCCGAAGCCGTCGAAAACGCCGTCAAGATCGCGCGCCATCATACCGGCCGCCCGGCGGTCATTGCCTTCGGCGGCGCCTTCCACGGCCGCACGTTCATGGGCATGTCGTTGACCGGCAAAGTGAACCCCTACAAGGCCGGTTTCGGCGCCATGATGCCGGATATCTATCACGTGCCGTTCGCCGTCGAATTGCACGGCGTATCGGTCGAGGATTCTCTCGGCGCCATCCACCAGCTCTTCAAGTCGGACCTCGACCCGAGCCGGGTCGCGGCGATGATCATCGAACCGGTCCAGGGCGAGGGCGGCTTCTATGTCGCGCCGAAGGAACTGATCCAGGGCGTCCGCGACCTGTGCGATGAGCACGGCATCGTCATGATCGCCGACGAAGTGCAGACCGGTTTCGCCCGCACGGGCAAGCTGCTCGCCATGGAGAACTTCGGTATCGCGGCCGATATCACGACCATGGCCAAGGGCCTCGCGGGCGGCCTGCCGCTCGCCGCCGTTACCGGCAAGGCCGATATCATGGACGCGCCGAACCCCGGCGGCCTCGGCGGCACCTATGGCGGCAACCCGCTCGGCATCGCCGCCGCGCACGCCGTGCTCGACATCATCGAGGAAGAAGGCCTGTGCGACCGCGCCAATCAGCTGGGCTCGCGGCTGCGCCAGCACCTCGAATCGATTCGCGAGACGACGCCGGAAATTTCCGACATCCGCGGTCTCGGGTTCATGGTCGCCGTCGAGTTCGCCAAGCCGGGGGACAAGGCGCCGGACGCCGACTTCGCCAACCGGGTGAAGGCGGAAGCGCTGAGCCGCGGCCTGGTGCTGCTGACCTGCGGCGTCTATGGCAACGTGATCCGTTTCCTGGCGCCGATCACGGTGCCCGACGACATCTTCTCTGAAGCGCTGGAGATCATCAGCCAGTCGGTCGAGGCGGCGAAAAAAGGCTAACAGCTGCACACCTGCCCGTCATTCCCGCGCACGCGCACGCGGGAATCCAGTCAAGCATCCTGGACCCCCGCTTTCGCGGGGGTGACTTTTTTAGCAGATGGCTCAGTCTTCCTCGCTCGGATGGACGAAGGCCAGCATCGTCATCACATCATTGAAATCATCCGACGAAAAAGCGATTTCGTGCGGGTCGATCAGTTGCGCGCCCGGATAGAATGACGCGCGGTATGCATCCTCGTCGCGAATGAAGCGAACGACGACGTCGAATGACTCGGCGAGAGTGGGTTCGACCCGCGCAGCATTGTCGGCGAGCGCCGCGGCCACGCCGGCGCGGATCATCTCGCATGATTTTTCCGGGTGAATGCTGACCGTCGAATCACCGATGCCCTCGAACGTCGCGACGGTGTGGATCGCCGCATCGACGGTCCTGACCATCGCACACAGGTTGGCGTCGCCGGAAACGAACACGGTCGGCACGCCGACGATCGCCGCCGCGTTGCGCATCAGAAGGTATTGGTTGGCGACAATGCCGTTGACGGTGATCTTGGCGTACCCTCCTGTGATGGTATGTGCCAGCGGATTGCCGCCGGCGCCGGCAGCCGAATGATATCCGGTCATCACCAGCGCGTCGAAGGTCCCGTCGATCTCCTGGATCATCGACCAAGGATGACCGCTCCATCCGCGAATGATGCGTGCATCCCTCGGCAACCGGTCCGGAATGATGTTGAGCGCCGTCCAGTGCGCATCCTTGACGGTGATATCGACCGCACCGGCAGCATAGGCGCCTTCGCAGGCGGCAACGACTTCCCGCGTCATGTATTCGGCCGCCTGTTCGTAACCGGTTTTCCCCCGCTCCGCCTCGTCCCAATGTGTGATGCCGGCCGTACCTTCGATGTCGGCACTGATGTAGACTTTCATGACGCACTCCGTTTCCAAGCGGCGCCACGGTAGCCCGGATCGGCCGAGCGGAAAATGCCTTCGTTCGGATCATTGGCAGTTGAACCGACCGCAGCGCAGGCGTAGGTTTCGGGCGTCTTACGCTCTCAAAAACCAGACCTACGGAAACCCGTCATGCCGTTTCTTGCCAGCCGCCTCTCACGCGTCAAACCGAGTCCGACCGTTGCCGTTTCCACCAAGGCCCGCGAACTGAAAGCCGCCGGCCACGACGTCATCGGCCTCGGCGCAGGCGAGCCGGATTTCGACACCCCGGCACACATCATCGAAGCCGCCAAGCAGGCCATGGACCGGGGCGAAACGCGCTATACCGCGCCCGCCGGCACGCCGGAACTGCGCGAAGCGGTCGCCGCCAAGTTCAAGCGCGAAAACGGTCTCGAATACACGCCGGATCAGATCCAGGTGTCATGCGGCGGCAAGCAGAATATCTTCAACGCGTTCATGGCAACCCTCGATGCCGGCGACGAAGTCGTTATCCCGGCGCCATATTGGGTCTCGTACCCGGACATGGCGCTGATGTGCGAGGGCCAGCCGGTGTTCATCGATTGCCCGGCCAGCAACAACTTCAAGCTGACCGCCGGCGATCTCGACGCGGCGATTACGTCGAGGACCAAGTGGTTGATCCTCAACTCGCCTTCGAATCCGACCGGCAGCGCCTACACGCGCGCCGACTACGAAGCGCTCGCGGATGTGCTGCGCAAGCACAGCCACGTCTGGGTCATGACCGACGATATGTACGAGCACATCGTCTACGACGACTTCGAGTTTTCGACCATCGCCCAGGTCGCGCCGGACCTCTGGGACCGCACGCTGACCCTCAACGGCGTCTCCAAGGCGTTCTGCATGACCGGCTGGCGTGTCGGATACGCGGGCGGACCGACAGAGCTGATCAAGGCGATGAACAAGGTCCAGTCGCAGTCGACGACTCACACCTCGTCGGTCAGTCAGGCCGCCGCCCTCGCCGCTCTGACCGGTCCCATGGGTTTCATCGCCGAGCACAACGCCGTGTTCAAGGAACGCCGCGATCTCGTGGTTTCGATGCTCAATCAGGCGCCGGGCCTTGAATGCGCGACGCCGGAAGGCGCGTTCTACGTCTATCCGAGCTGCGCCGGCACAATCGGTAAGACCACGCCGAACGGAAAGACCATCCAGACCGACGAGGATTTCGTCACCTATATCCTCGAGGACGCCGGCGTCGCCGCCGTGCATGGCGAGGCGTTCGGCCTGTCACCCTATTTCCGGGTCAGCTACGCCACGGCGACGGAATTGCTGGAAGACGCCTGTCAGCGCATTCAGAAGGCCTGCGCAGAACTAAGTTGACGAAACGCCAGGGACGAGCACTGCGCACACGGGGATTTAAAGGTTGGCCGTGCACGCGTGATTTCATGGACCTGACTCGAAACCGTCCGATAGGCTAACGGCATGCGCTCAAGCGATCCCGAGTTCGGCTCTATCGCCGATCGCTATGCAATTTTTTCGGCGCATGAGGCAGCCGTTTCTTCTGAAACCTATGCGTCTCTAGCGGCCACGGTATCCCGCTCGGATGCCGCACTGTCGTTTCTCTCGACCCTCCCGCCCGAACGCCAGCAACCGAACCTGTTTTTTGCCGCGCTTCGCTGGACCGGCGAACTCCCCTGCAATTCCAACGACCTGGGGGCCGCAATACGGCAACGCGGCGATGACATCCGCCACGTGATGCTGTCGCGGACAACGCAAACCAACGAGCCGGGCCGATGTGCAACATTGTTACCCTTGCTGGCGCAGTTGTCGCAGCCACTGGCTTTGATCGAAGTCGGGGCTTCAGCGGGGTTGTGCCTCCTGTTTGATCGATACGGCTATGATTTCGGTTCCAAAAAGATCGCCCCAGCCGCTGGTTACGGTCCGGATACGCCGTTCTTCCAGTGCGATATCAACGATACCGTCCCTTTGCCCGATGGACCCATCGATATTGCGTGGCGCCGAGGCCTCGATCTCAACCCGCTCGATGTGACGAATTCCGAAGATACCGCGTGGTTGGAAACACTGGTTTGGCCGGAACATACCTCGCGCTTGGAAAACTTGAAGGCCGCTCTGCGTATCGCGCAATCCTGCCCGCCTGTCATCGAACAGGGTAACCTCTTGCATGACCTCAGCCGGCTTGCGGCGCAGGCGCCGGACGATGCCACGCTCGTGATCTTTCATACCGCCGTTCTTGCTTATGTTGCTTCGGTTTCGGACCGGAAGCGATTTTGCGATTCGGTTTTGACGGTCGCCGACTATTGGGTCAGCAACGAGTCGCCTCACGTCGTTCCCGGTACAAGCGGCGTCATCCCGGAAAACCAGAAAACAGAGAGATTCGTGATCGCGCTTAACGGCAAGCCCGTTGCGTGGGCATCGCCCCACGGACAAACGCTGCACTGGCTTCCCGGCTAAACCACATGCAAGCCGTTGCGCCGGGTATCGCCGGCTACCGGCTGGCGATCGCGGCTGCCGCGCCGCACATCGCCGTCGCGCCGATCCGGTTGGCCACGCGAACGGCGCGCGGTGTGCGTAACAACGCCCGGGCGCGATGCGCCAACGCAATCCAGCACAGATCGACCGCCGCAAGACAAACCACGGTGATCGCCGCGACGACCGCCCAGAGATCGAACGAGACCGTTTGCAGATCGATCAGGGTCGGCAGCAATGCAAGATAGAACACGACGATCTTGGGGTTGCCGAGGGTCAGCGCCATGCCGGCGGCAAACATCGGCCACCGGCCCGACCGTTTCGGCAGGTCGTGCGCCTCGGTCGCCACCGGTTCATGCCACATCCTCCATGCCAGCCACAGCAAATAAGCGACACCGGCGTACTTCAGCATGAGAAAACCCTCGTGGAAGCGTTCCGCCAGTTCGGACAGGCCCAGCATGGCCATGGTCAGCCATAACACCTCGCCGATCCACATGGCCGCAACGAACGGCATGACGTCGCGCCATCCCCTCGCGATGACCCGCGACACAAGCGCCAGAATACTCGGTCCCGGACTGCCCGAATTCAGAACGAGGGCAAGGGCGAAAACGGTGAGGGCGATCAGATCCATGGGCGTTCGTCGGTTGCAGTCGTGTCGGCGGGAAACTTACGTAAAACCCCGTAATCTCACAACTTTGTGAAAATGTGGGCACTACGGATATTCAGATTATCCTAATGAAACTATGTATATCTAGCGGCTGCTGAATTGGGGGAGTACGCCTGCGCTTTGCAGCCGCGCCCAACCACGGAAGACGATGTTCGGAACGAGTACATGATTGTCCTGCGAGGCATTTCGGTTGCGCTTTTGACGTTCGTTCTGGTTGCCGGATTCGGTGGCCCGGCGTCGGCTGACCGGCTGGTCCAGGAAATCAAGTCGGAGCTTTCAAGCCCGATCGACGGCACGACGCAAATCCCCTTCCATGTCGAAATCGAAAGCCGCTGTATCGACGGATATGTCGTTTACACCGTGGTCAACAAAGGACCAGACTGGCCCAAACACGTTTACATGGGCGTGAACGGATCGAAAACCGGAGCGATTTTCGACAAGGTCCGGGTCAAACTGCAGCAGAATCAGGGTGTCGTCCTCAAAGCCGATTTCCGAGGGCAGAACCCGTACAGCCTGGACTTCATCATCCGGCCAAGTTGGGTCAAGCAAGACCTTCTCGCGCGCTTTTCCCATACCCCGCCACCGGGATGGCTTGAAGCCGGGCAGGCCCGCGTCCTTGCCGAACAACAGCAATCCGGCGCCAGCGCCGCCAACTAGCATCCCTGTTCAGGGCGACAGCCAAACCGCGGTCGTTTGACCGTTCGCGGCCCATTCGAACTGCGCGCGCTGATGGCCGGACGCCCTGAGGTAGAGCCATTCCAGCCGTTCGACGCACACCACGACGGCACAAAAATTGGCAAACGCATCGGGATCGGCCATGTCTTCGTAGGCCGGCGCGGCTGGCGGCGCATCGACCACGGTCCCCGGCCTCTGAGACGCAAGATAGCAGGCGCGACTCGCGGGCCGGCTCCTGGCCCAGGCGTCGCGCGCCACGGTGTCGCCGGCATGAAGCCTTGCAACGCCGTCGATCCGCACCTGCACTTGCCAGTCCTGGTCGTAGAACAGCATGCCGACCGCCGGATTGTTCTCGATTTCACCGACTTTCCCCGAACGCCGGTCGGTATGAAACCGCAGAGTCCGGGCTGTGCGGTCGACGCCACGGAGCACGACGGTGCGCAGGCTGGGACGACCGTCGAGCGTCACTGTCGCGACCTTTACAAGATGATGCGCCGAGCGCCGGTCGGCAATCGCCGTCTCCAACGCCTGCCATGCCGCCGCCTCGACCGCCGCCAAATCGTCAGTATCGAGATCGCTCATGTCGAGGAGCACTATTCCAGTCGAACGCCCGGCGGGCAACGCGGATCACCCGGAAAATATTATCGACGACACCACCGGCGGCTCCTTGATAGTGTTCGGCGGGAAGGGGATCCGACATGACCGGAAACGACATGAAAACTCCACCGAAGCGCCTCGGCGTTGCCGATGCCTCCTTTCAGCCGCGCTTCGAGTACGGCGATCAGGCGCAGGTTGCCGTGGTCACCGGAAGCGGTGACGGTACGCCGCTCGGCACCGGGTTTGCCCGCTTCACCGACGCCGCCATCCCGTGGACGGTCCGTTACGACGAGGTGATCCTTGTCATCGAAGGCCGCTTTGCCGTGGAAACCGAAGATGGAACAATCACCGCCGGGCCACGGGAGTGCATCTGGCTGCCGAACGGTACGGAGGTGGTCTACCGCGCCGAACAGGCCCTGGTGTTCTACACCATCCATCCGGCGAACTGGGCGGATGCCGGTGCATGAAAATCAATAGACTTCCCAACGACGACAAGACCAACGGCTGGAGTGCAATTCTCCCGCAACGGACGCCGAATGCGGCGCTTGCCGGCGACGTTGCTGCCGATTGGATCGTGCTCGGCGCGGGGTACGCCGGCCTCGCGGCAGCGCGCCGTCTGGCCGAGAACTGCCCGGATCAAGAGATCGCGTTGATCGAAGCCGGAGAAGCGGGCGAGAACGCCTCGGGCCGCAACTCCGGTTTCGCCATCGACCTGCCGCACAATGTCGGATCGTCGCTCGACGAACTCGAAGGCTCGCACCGTTTCATGCGGTTGGCGCGGATGGCCGTCGGCCATCTCGACGACATGATCGAAACCCACGGCATCGATTGCCAGTGGTCGAAGGACGGCAAGTACCACACGGCTGTGTCGCCACGCGGCGTGCGCGAGGTTCTGGAGCCGTTCGCCAGTGAACTGGATGCCTTGGGCGAACCTTATCGCTGGGTCGAGAAAGCCGAGCTCGGCGAAAGCCTCGGATCCGAACACTTCACAGCCGCCGTCTACACACCGGGTGGCGCCCTGATGAACCCGGCGGCCCTGACCCGTGGGCTCTGCGACAGCCTGCCCGGCAACGTCACGATCTACGAGAATTCGCCGGTCATCGAGGCCGATTTCGCCAACGGCATCCATTTCAGAACGCCGGCGGGCGCGCTGCGCGCACCGAAGCTGATCATGGCCGCCAACGGATTTTCCGAACAATTCGGCTTTTATCCGCGCCGCTTTCTGCATCTCGTCGCGCATTGCAGCCTGACCCGGCAGCTGACCGCGGAAGAACGGAAAACCTACGGCGTCGAAAGGCCGTGGGGCCTGACGCCGGCGAATGCCTTCGTCGGCATCACCATGCGGTACACCAACGACCATCGCATCGTCATTCGCCACGGTCTCGAGTACTGCCCGAACCAACGTACGTCTGCCGCCGAACAGGCGCGCTGGAAAGCCAAGCACAAGCGCCTGTTCGACGAGCGTTTTCCGATGCTCAAGAATGTCGGGATCGAGCACTTCTGGAGCGGCTACGTGTGCCTGTCGGGCAACAGCGCGCCGGGTTTCGGCCAACTCGCGCCCAACGTCTGGTCGGCCGTGTGTCAGAACGCAGTCGGCGTCACCAAGGGAACCTTCGGCGGCATTCTCGCGGCCGACATGGCGACCGACCGCGACAACCCGCTGATCGCCGACATGCAAAGCCTCGGCGCGCCCAACATGCTGCCGCCCCGGCCGTTTCTCGACCTCGGCGTCCGTTCGCGCTTTCTCTGGGAGCACTGGACCAACCGCCACGAACGGTAGGCTGAAATTTTAACGCCAGAACGGATCGCCCGGCAGTGCAGGCTCTTGTGCGAGCGCATCGCACTTCGCTCTCTCCGCGTCGTTCAGTTCGGTTTTCAGGCCGCGTGCATCACGCCACCCGTCCCAGGGCGACATGATCCGGTTCGCCAATGCGAGACGGTCGCGCGCCAGGTTGACCCACAGGAACCATTCGCCGGTATCGCCGCCGTAGCCGAAATCGTCGGCATGGGCTTCGCCCGCACGAACCGCGGCCCATGCCTCGTCCGCCGTCGAAAAGGCGTCCGCCGGCATGTCTGCCGTATCGAAACCGATCTTCAGGGCCCTGCACTGCACGTCGTCGAGTTGCGCGTCGGCGCGCCGCCAGCGCGTCTCGTCGGGCACACGATACTCGCAAATCCAGTGGTCGTGCATGAATCCGGGCACGAGATACGCGGCAAACCCGCACCGCACCCGCGCAGCGACACCGGCATGCCGCAGCAGACCGCAGGTCATCAGGGCATAGTCGCGGCAAGTACCGACGGCACGCTTTTCGACAGGACGGGGCGAGGTCAGCGGCGCAGGATCGGCCGCCTTGATCGCCGCCAGCCGTTCGACCAGCGGCAATGTGGAGCGGTCATAGTCTTCGCCGGGCGGTTCGTATCCGTAGAGCGCCAGATCGCTCTCGTGCACGAGAAGACCCCGCACTGTCCGCAGCACGGCCCGGATGTCGCTGCCGACGTGTGCAATCTCGTTCTCGAACCCGGTGAGGGAGAACATGCCGACCGTCAACATCACGGCAATAACCTAACACGACATGGCCGGGCTCGGCCCGGCCATTCGCGTAGCAGTTTTCCAGAAGGCGTGGATGGCCATGCCTGGCACGGGTATGACGAATGTTATCAGCTTCCCTTCCGCTTGCGCACCGGCTTCGGCGGTTTGCGGACCGGGAACATGAACTTGTGATCTGCCTCGGAGACTTCCATATGACTCCGCATGAAGACATTGCCGGCGTCGAACGGCGGTGCGTAGTCCCAATCCGTGCGCCGGCCCTTCATGTTGCCTTTGTGCGCCGCCCGTCGACGGCGCTGGCTCAGGATCACGTCGTTGGTGATCCGCTCCATGTCGTAGTTCTCGACGATCTCGTTCATGAAGCCCTTGAGCTTGGCCGCGTAGGCCGGGTTTTCAGCGAGGTTCTCGCGCTCGTCCGGGTCGGCGTCGATATCGAAGAGCAGCGGCGGATCGGTCTCGGTGTAGATAAACTTGAGATTCCCTCGGCGGATCATGATGAGCGGCGCAGCGGCGCATTCGCCCATATACTCCCCCACGGCCTCATCGCGGTCGCCGGCGTCGTCGCCCGCGATCAAATGCATCAGCGAGCGTCCGTCGAGCCAGTCGGCGTACTCAGGTTCCGGTCCCGCACCCGATCCGGACGCGAGTGCGGTCAGCGTCGGCAGCAGATCGACATGGCTGACATTGTTGCCGATGCGCTTGCCGGCGGGAATGTCCGGCCCCTTGACGATCAGCGGCACGCGGGCCGAGTCCTCAAGCCAGCTCATCTTCGCCCAGAGACCGCGTTCGCCGAGCATGTCGCCGTGATCCGACGTCACGATGACGACCGTATTCTCGGCGAGCCCCGAGTCTTCGAGCGCTGCGACGATGCGGCCGACCTGCTCGTCGAAATAGGTCACGTTGCCGTAATAGGCATGGCGCGCGTTGCGGATGTCGTTCTCCGTGGTGTCGAACTCGTCCGCCGCAATGCCGTCGAACAGGCGCTGGCTGTGCGGGTCGAGCGCGTCCCGCGCCATGGCCGGGGTGCGCGGCAGATCGATGGCGTCGTGATCGTACATGTCCCAGTACTTCTGGCGCGTGTTGTAGGGATCGTGGGGATGGATGAAGGCGCTGACGAGGCAGAACGGGGTATCTTCCGGCGCACGTGCGAGCTCGTAGATCTTGCGCTCGGTGCGGAAGGCGACCTCGTCGTCGTAGTCGTACTGCAGGGTCGCCTTGGCGACGCCGGCGGTCATGATGTTGACCATGTTGTGATACCACTCCTCGATCCGCTCGTAGGGGTTCTCCCAATCGGGGATCCAGGCGAAGTCGGCCGGATAGACGTCGGTCGTCAGGCGTTCCTCGAAACCGTGCAGCTGGTCGGCGCCGACGAAATGCATCTTGCCGATCAGGCCGGTGTAGTAATCCATCTGACGCAGGTAGTGGGCAAAGGTCGGCACGTGGGCGGGAAACTCGGCGGCGTTGTCCCAGGCGCCGATTTTTGACGCCTGCAGGCCGGCCATCATGGTGAACCGTGCCGGCGCGCAAAGCGGGCTGTTGCAGTACGCGGAATCGAACGTCGTCCCCTGCTCCGCGAGGCGATCGATATTCGGCGTTCTGATCAGCGGATGGCCGTAGGCGCCGACGATGTGCGGTTTTAGCTGATCGGCCATGACGATCAGGATATTGAGGCCTTTGGTGCGTGGCTGCGCGGGCATGGGATATCTCCTTTTCAGTCGCGCAGTATGGTCGCCGGCCATCACTGGACAAATGAAAAATGTTTGCCTGCTTCGGGTCGAGCATGACGAGACAACTGGATCCGAAGCCCGGCCAAGATCGGCGGGGAGCTGCAGTCGTCCTCCCCTACCCTAACCCTCTCCCTTTTAAGGGGAGGGAAGAAAGACCGGGCATCGTTCCTTCCTTCTTTCAGGGGGAAGGACAGGGTGGGGGAGGTTGAGGCCCCGCGCGGCCCACTTTGAGGCTAGATCGGATCACGTTTTGACGGAAACACGGGGTGTTTCGTCAAAACGTGTGAATCTGCTCTAGGAACCCAGTTCCGCCGTGTGCGCCGCGACCAGGTCAGCCATTGAGTTGAAGCGGAAATCGTAGCTCGGCATATCGCCCGGGTGCATGGTCGCACCGAAACCCTGCTTGTCGTGGCGCCGGTAGATCCAGCAGTTGGCAAGGCCGAATGCATTGGCCGGCGCGTGGTCGTGAAACATGCTTTCCGCCGTGTGCAGGATATCCCCTTTGGCGATGCCCAAACGTTCAAGATTTTCCAGCATGTAATCGAAATTGCGCGGCGCCGGTTTGTAGGAACCGATATCGCCCGCCGTGTAAACCACGTGAAACGGCGTCCCGAGCTTCCTGTCGCTATGGGCGAAGCTGGCGTTATCGACGTTGGACAGCACCACCAGCGTGTAGTGGTCCTTCAGATACGCGAGCGCTTCGGCGCTGTCGGCGAATGCCGGCCAATGCTCGACCGAGCGGCCGTAGGTCAGGCACTCGTCCCACCCGACGGCGATGCCCCACTCCTCGGCGAGGCGCTTGTAAACCACGGCCAGCAGGTCCGAATAGGTCTTTGCCGGCGTATACGTCTGGGTCGTCGATTCGTGATAGGCGTGGGCTTCGAGGATATCGTCGCGGCTCAATTCACCACCCTGGTCCTCGATCCGGTCGGTCAGTGGCTTCAACCCCGCGACCATGCCGCTCTCCCAGTCGATCAACGTGCCGTAGACGTCGAACGTCAGTGCCTTGAAGTCGGTCAGTTTCATGATGTCGGTTCCCGTTCGTGAAGAATGCACGATCTATACACGACTCATTGACATGATAAAAATGACATGTTTAGTAATATTAATCTATTTTTGTCATGCTAATCTTAATCGCACCCGGATGCCCATCAAACTCGATATCGAATCACTCCGCACGCTCAAGTCCGTTGCCGACAACGGCGGCATCACGCGCGCGGCCCGGGACCTTTCGCTATCGCAGTCGGCGGTCAGTCACAAGATCAAGCGTCTCGAAGACCATCTCGGTTGTAATCTTCTGACCCGGCGGGCCGGCGCACCGCTGTTGACCGAAACCGGCGAACGCATGCTGGGTTATGCCAACCGCATTCTCGCGATACACGACGAGGCGGCGGCGACCCTCGACCGGCGGCCGTTGACCGGCCGCATTCGCATGGGCATGACGGAAGACATGAGCAGCAGCGGCCTCGCCGCGGTGCTCGGACGGTTTGCCCGACTGTTCCCCGATGTCGAGGTGCGGACCCACGTCGACCAAAGTCTCACCCTCAGGCGCCAGTTCGAAGCCGGCGCCATCGATCTTGCCGTCATGCAGGTGTTCGAGGGTGACATCCTGTCGGGCGACGTGACACTGTTCCGCAATCGCCTTTGCTGGGCCCGATCGCTGGATTTCCGGTTACCGGACGACGGTCCGGTTCCGTTTCTTGCCTACAGCGAAGACTGTTTTTACAGACAGTGGCTCGTCGAACATGCGGCATCGACCGGCCGGGCGTTTCGCACGGTGCTGGAGTGTTCGAGCAACGCCGGCATCCTCGCCGCCATCGAGGCCGGCCTCGGCGTCTCCATCGTTAATGAGCACCATGTCTCGCCGACAATGACCGTTCTCGATAACGGATTCCCGGTCCCGCCGGAAATCGTCTACGTGGCGCGAACGGGCAGCGGCGCGCCATCGAATGCGATACGCACGCTGGTCGACGAGATCGCCCGGGAATCGGCAGATGGGCATCGGTTGAAGGTCGCCTGAAGTGTGTGCAGTTCATCGGAACGAGGGCGGCGTGCGGTCAACCTTAGGCCGGGCATGGCCGACCCTCCCAATGCCCGGCGTTTCCGGATTTCCTATTCTATCTCCACCGGCACGCCGGGCACGTCCTTCGACGTGCGGATGGTTTCGAGCGTCGTCACCGTTTCGACGTGTTCGCCGGACGTCAGTCGCATCGTCAGGTCGTCTCGGTGCGCTTTATCGCGGGCAACCAGCTTCAGCAGGAAATCGCCGCCACCCCTAATCATGTGGCATTCGCGAACCTCGTCCCATTGTCCGACGGTCTCTTCGAAGGCCGTCAACACGGCCTGCGACTGACTGTCGAGGCCGACGAGCGCGAAAAACATCTCGTTATAACCGAGGCTAACCGCATCGATCGCCGCGTGGTAGCCGTGGATAAAGCCTTCGCCCTCCAAGGCGCGAACCCGTCGCAGGCACGGCGGCGCCGAAATCTCCGCCCGGCTCGACAGTTCGACGTTGGTCATACGGCCGTCGTCCTGCAGGTTGCGCAGGATGATTCGGTCGATTCGGTCGAGTTTGTGATTGGACATGAATTGCGGCCGCCGCCTGTGAAAGGAAATGACGGTCAAACCGTCACTCAGAGTAATTATATTATAAAAGGATCAAGAGCATTCCAAGCCCGGAGGCCCTTGATTCCGGGGGACAATCGCCGCCACAGGCCGAATCGGCACCAGAGACGCTCCATCGCATCCCAACGAATCGGGGAAAACCCGTTGTTCCGACCTTCCCCTCGCTTGCGGCGAAACGCGAGGATGCCTATGTTGGTCGCCGGTCGGAGCGAAGCGTAAAAACGATTCCGTCCTTTCCGGGGCAGAGATAACGGAGCGTCGAGGGGCGCCCGAGAACGCAGACGCAGGCGGCCCGACCGAAGTATCGGTTGCTTCGGGCCGCAACAGGAGATCGCCATGGCCGACGCCATTCATTCCAAGGTTTTGATCATCGGGTCCGGCGCAGCCGGCTACACCGCCGCCATCTATGCCGCACGGGCCAATCTGGAACCCGTGCTGGTGCGCGGCTTGCAGCCTGGCGGCCAGATGACGATCACCACCGACGTCGAAAACTATCCCGGCTTCGCCGAGGTCATTCAGGGTCCGTGGCTGATGGAACAAATGCAGGTCCAGGCCGAACACGTTGGCACACGAATGATCGAGGACACCATCGCGTCGGTCGACTTCGGCGTGCGCCCGTTCACGGCGACCGGCGACGGCGGCCAGGTCTATACCGGCGACACGGTGATCGTCGCGACCGGTGCGACGGCGCGCTGGCTTGGGCTCGAAAGCGAGGAGAAATTCCGTGGCTTCGGCGTTTCGGCTTGCGCGACGTGCGACGGATTCTTCTACCGCGACAAACCGGTCTGCGTCGTCGGCGGCGGCAACACCGCTGTCGAGGAAGCGATCTACCTGACCAACTTCGCGTCCAAGGTGACCCTCATCCACCGCCGCGACGAATTGCGCGCCGAAAAGATCATGCAGGACCGTCTGTTCAGGAACGAGAAGATCGAGATCCTCTGGGACAGCGTGCTGGACGAGGTCAAGGGCGCCGACATGCCGCCCGCAATGACACCTGGCGTGACCCATGCGGCGATCCGCAACCTCAAGACAGGCGATGTCACCGACCTCGCAGTCGACGGCGTGTTCATCGCCATTGGCCACGAACCGAACACGGGCCTGTTCAAGAGCCAGCTCGATTGCGACGACGAGGGCTACATCCTGACCCGGCCGGATTCGACGGCGACCAACATCGACGGCGTCTACGCCGCCGGCGACGTGCAGGACAAGATCTACCGCCAGGCGGTCACCGCTGCCGGCACCGGCTGCATGGCGGCGCTCGAGGCCGAGCGTTTCCTCGCGGCGCTTGAGGACGCGAGCTCGGCGGCCGCCGCCGAGTAACCGGCGCACCACGCGGGGGCATAGGGGGCGGACCGCCATGGATTGGGACAAGCTGCGCATCTTTCACGCCGTCGCCGAGGCCGGCAGCTTCACCCATGCGGGCGAGGTGCTGAACCTCAGCCAGTCGGCGATCAGCCGCCAGATCAGCGGTCTCGAGGACAGTCTCAAGGTACCGCTGTTCCATCGTCACGCGCGGGGACTTCGGCTGACCGAACAGGGCGAACTGCTGTTCGATACCGCACACGACGTGTTCGCCCGACTCGCCATGGTCGAAGCGCAGATCGGCGAAAGCAAGGAAGTGCCGCGTGGCAAGCTGAAGGTCACCACGACCGTCGCGTTCGGCTCCGTCTGGCTGACGCCCCGGCTGCGCGAATTCATCACGCTCTATCCGGAAATCGACGTCACCGTCGTGCTCGCGGACAACGAACTCGACCTTTCCATGCGCGAGGCCGACGTCGCCATCCGGCTTGAACCGCCGAAGAAGCCCGATCTGGTGCAGCGGCACCTGATGACCATCGGCTATCACGTCTACGCCGCGCCGGAATATCTCAAGGAATATGGCTGGCCGAAGACGCCGGCCGATCTCGACAAGCACTCGCTGATCGTCTACGGCGACGACGCAACCCCGCCGGCGCCGAATCTCAACTGGCTTCTGTCGGCCGGCCGCAAGGACAAGGACGGCCCGCGCGAACCGCTGCTCCGGGTCAACAGCATCTACGGTATCTTCCGCGCGGTACAGAGCGGACTCGGGATCGGCGCACTGCCCGACTACATGTCGAAAGAGGTTACGAACCTCGTCGAGGTGCTGCCCGAGATTCGCGGACCGAACCTCGACGCCTACTTCGTGTACCCGACCGAGTTGCGAAATTCGGCCCGAATCGTCGCCTTCCGGGACTTTCTCGTGAACAGAATGCGCCGTGACATTCGCAGCCCCGGGTGACGCGGATCGGATTATTCAAGTAATTTCAATGCGCTAAAGCCATGCAAAAAATGCAATGCTGCGTTGCACAATTTCCTATGGCGCGTATTGGGGGATTCACCTATATTCATCCTACCGACGCTGCATTGCAGCGTCCCTTCCACCCGGGTCCCCTCCCGGGTGTGGAACCCGCCTAGGGTTCCTCGTCTCCCAGACGTGAAGCCTCCCTGTTTAAACTCGCCGGGTCCTTCGGGGCCCGGTTTTTTTTGGCTATCCCGCAGCGGCCTGCTTGATGACATCGTCAGCGGGTTTGCCGGACAACTCCTGCAGGTGGTCGAAGGTCCACTCGAAGGTGCCGGTGCCCTGGGTCATGGAGCGCAACTCGATGATCAGGTCGTGCATCTCGACCTGCGGCATCTGCGCCTGCACCTCGTCCCAGCCGGGCCAGCCCGACTTTGCGTCGAAGCCCATGATCTGGCCGCGTCGGCCCGAAACCAGCCGCTGCACTTTCGACGTGAACTCGTTGGGCAGAGAAATCGTGACGGTGCAGATCGGTTCCAGCAACACCGGACTGCAATTCGGCATGCCCTCGCGCATGGCCGCCGCCGCGGCCTTCTTGAACGCCATTTCCGAACTGTCGACCGCATGATACTGCCCGTCGGTCAGCGTCACCGCGACGTCGACCACGGGAAACCCGAGCGGTCCCTTGACGAGGAACTCCTTGACCCCGGTCTCAACGGCGGGGATGTACTGCTTCGGCACGCTGCCGCCGTGGATGGTTTCGTCAAACGAGAAGCCGGTGCCACGCGGCAGTGGTTTGATGTCGATATGGACGTCGCCGAACTCGCCGTGGCCGCCCGACTGTTTCTTGTGGCGCGAATGCTGAGACGTTCCCTTGCGGATGGTCTCCTTATAAGGCACCTGCGGGCGCGACGATTCGACGGCGATATTGAACCGGTTGGCGAGTTTGTCGACGGCGATCTTCAGGTGCATCTCGCCCTGCCCCCAAAGCAGCAGTTCGCCGGTGTTGTCGTCGTGTCCGTAAGTCAGCGACGGATCTTCCTCGCAAACCTTGGTCAGGGCGCCCGAGAGCTTCACCTCGTCGCCCCGTTCCTTGGCGTGAATGGCGACGGAGAACAGCGCCGGCAAGGGATTGGGCCAGTAATCCGACCGGCCGCCGCCGGACTCCTTCAGGACATGTCCGGTCGCGACGTTCTCCATGCGCCCAAGCGCAACGACCTCGCCGGTTGCCGCATCGGCAATCTTCTCCTGCTTGCCGCCGATCAGGTGAAACACGCCACCGACCCGCTCGCCATTGAGCGTCACGCCGTCCTTCAGGTTCCCGGTCATGACGCGGGCAACCGACAGTTTGCCGATCTGGCCGGCGTGCACCGTCTTGAACACCGCCGCAGCGACCTCGCCGCCGGAGAGATCGAGTCGCTCGGCGGCGCGTTCGACGCCGGGCGTTTCGTGCCGTAACGCTTTCCATAGCCTGGTCACGCCGTTGTCGTGCTCCGCCGCGCCGAAGAACACCGGCACGATGAGCACCTCCTGCAAATCCTTGGTCAGGTTGGCGTAGACCTCGTCGGTCGACGGCGTCACGTCCTCGAGCAATTCCTCGAGCAACCCGTCGTCGAAATCGGCGAGGCTTTCCAGCATCTCCGTGCGCGCTGCCTGCTCGCGGTCGGCGACAGCCTCAGGCACCTGAATCAGTTCCGATGGCTTGCCCTCCTGCCACTTGAAGGCCCGTTCGCTGACCAGGTCGACATGGCCCGTGATGTCGTCACCGTCGCGAATCGGGATCTCGCGCAGCACCAGCGGATGCTGCGAAACCGCCTGCAGCGCTTCGAGCGTGGCGCGAACGCCAGGACCGGGCTGGTCCATCTTGTTGATGAAGACCATGTGCGGAATGCCGCGGTCGTCGAGCATCCGGAGCAATGGGCCAACGGCGACGGCCTTTTCGGGATCGGCCTCACAACACACCACCACCGTGTCGGCAACGGAAATGGCGTCATGGGTTTCCTGCGACAGTTCCACGGAACCGGGGCAATCGATTAGCGTCCATTTTTCCCCGAGATACTCGGTCGTCGCGACGTTCAGCTCGGTCGACATGCCACGCGCCTTGGCCTCGGCGGTCGAATCGCCGACCATGTTGCCGTCCTTGGCGTTGCCCTTTCGGTGCACCGTGCCGGATGCGGCGAGCAGGCTTTCGAGGAGTGTGGTCTTGCCGGAAAGATACGGTCCGATGATAACGGCGGCGCGCGGGCCGGAGTCGGTCTTGGCTGTCACGGAAGGCCTCCCTAAAGCTCCCAGGTTGCACGCAGGCGCCGGCCGATTGACGGCCGTTTCCTCCTGCGCCGGAGCTTAGATCGGCTATGGGCAGCCTCTTCGGCGCCGTCGGACCTGCTGTTCTTGTTCTTACGGGATCAGCGTAGCCGGGTGGCGAAGGGAGTCAACATCGGCGCGGCACCGCCGGCGACATCAGATGAACTTGACGTCGACCACTTCGTAGGATTTATCGCCGCCGGGTGCGATGATTTCCAGTGTGTCGCCGACCGTCTTGCCGATCAAACCCTTGGCCAGTGGCGAGGTGATCGGCAGCTTGCCGCCCTGAATGTCCGCCTCGTGGCTTCCGACAATCTGGTATGTGATGTCCTTGTCGGCGTCCTCATCGTAAACGACGACCGTCGCACCGAAACGGATGGTATCGCCGCTGATCGTCGCGGGGTCGATGACCTCGGCGGCGCCAAGCACACCTTCGAGTTCCATGATACGGCCCTCGATGAAGCTCTGGCGTTCGCGCGCGGCATGGTACTCGGCGTTCTCCGAGAGATCGCCGTGCTCGCGCGCCTCGGCAATTGCCTTGATCACCGCGGGCCGCTCGTCGCCCTTGAGAGTCTTGAGTTCCTCTTCCAGCGCGGCATGGCCGGCAGCGGTCATCGGAATCTTTTCCATCGTCACGTCTCGAATAGTCAGGGTCAAAAAAATCACAGACCGCCGGACGATTTGCCAGACGATCTGCCAAACGAACTTTATCAGTAGATAAACCTTACGATTGCCGCCGGATCACTTCAAGGGGCATCAGGCGACAATGGCGGCGGAATCAGCACGAAGTTGCCGACGTGTTTCTTTTCCAGAAACGCCCGCTGTGCGTCGGCGATTTCGGCCAGCGGGTAGGTTGCCGCGAGCAACGGTCTGATCTCGTTCCGCTCGATGTACCCGACAAGGTTGGGGAACACCGGCTCGTCCCAGGCAGTACAGCCGACCAACGTAATATCTTTCAGATACATATCCCGCATATCGAGCTCGACAACCGGTCCGGCGATGGCGCCCGATGAGGTGTACTTCCCGCCGCGCTTCAGAACCTTCAGCATTTGCGGAAAGCCCGGCCCGGCGACGTTGTCGACGACGACATCGACACTCTCCTTGCCGAGCGCATCGACAAGATCGGCGTCACGTTCGATCACCCGGTTGGCCCCGAGATCGCGGACCGCATCCATTTTCGAGGCGCCGCAGATGGCCGTCACGCTGGCGCCACGCCGCTTGGCCAGTTGTACCGTGGCCGAGCCGACACCGCCCGACGCACCGGCGACCAGCACATGCTGACCGGCTGTCACGCCTGTACGTTCCAGCATGTTCTCTGCCGTGCCATAAGCGCAGGGAATGGTCGCAAGTTCCGCGTCCGACCAGTCGCAGTCGACGGCGAACGCCTCGCCGGCCGGCATCTTGACGTACTGGGCGAAGGCGCCATCAAAATCCGACGCCATCCAGATATTGTCCATGGTATCGTAGCCGTTCGGCCGCATGCAGGCGCGGACGATGACCCGCTTGCCGAGGATTCCGTCATCGACGCCATCGCCGACCGCAACCGCGCGGCCGCAGCAGTCGGTCCCCTGGATGAATGGAAAAGGCGTCGCCTCATTCCAGCCGCCATCGGCTTTTGCCGTGGCCTCTTTTTCCTGATCGTCGGCAGTATCGGACGTAGCGCCGGACACACTCGACGAATACCAGCCAAGCCGCGTGTTGATCTCAGTGTTGTTGACGCCGGCGGCGAGCACGTTGAGCAACACCTCGCCCGGCCCCGGTTCGGGCACCGGCACCTTGCGGTAGTCGAGCTTGTCGTAACCGCCGTTACCGGTGGTCACCACCGCCATCATCGTCCTGTCGGCTTTCGAGATATCGAACCGGTTGGATGTCATTCGGTTTTCCTCCAGGCTTCCGGATACACGGCATCCTCAGTCAGCGCCGGCAAGGTCATTGCCCCACCGGTCGAGAACGGCCGCCTCGACCGCTTCTGCCGTCAGGCTTGTCATCATCGATCCCGTAGTTCGGGTGTCGTATTCCGGACCGCCGATCAGATCGGATATACTCTCCGGGGTTCTGACAACCAGGCCGTTCTCTCCCCAGGGCGCGTAGTGATCGTCACGCGTTGGTCCGAAAAGCCCGACCGTCGGGCGTCCCGTTGCGGCGGCGAGATGCATCATTGCCGAATCGTTGCCGACGAAAAGCCTGCATCCCTGCAACGCGGCGTAGGTCGAAAGTACGTCCGTGCCCAACCCGTCTATGATGCTCGCAGCGGGCAATGCGTCGAAAATCGGCTGCGCCATCGGGCGTTCGTCCTTCGAACCGACAACGAGAATCCGGCCGCCTTCCAGCACGGCGTCGGGCGCCGTCAAGCGTCGGGCCAGTTCGACAAAACGTTCCGCCGGCCAGATTTTGCCGGGCCAGTTCGCCCCCGGCGCCACCGCCAGAACGGGGCCGTTCCCATCGATCAAGGTGCGTCCGCGTGCGGCGTGCTCTTCGGAAACCCAGATCCGCGGATCGAGCGGCGGCGACCCGATCGCCGATGAGATCAGGGCAACCCGGTGCTGGCCGCCCTTCGCTTTCGGGAGCGTATACTTCCGCGCAGCCCTCAGAACGAACGGCGACGGCGACCGGCGCAGGTCGACGAGAACCCGCCATCGCCGCCCGAAGGCCTTGCGCCACAGGTCGGGCCAATGCAGGGAGTAGCGACGTTTGCGGATCACGTGGATAGACTCGAGCCTCGGCACGGCCTCGAAAACCTTTGCCGCCGGCGCGCCGCAGGCAATCGTCACCCCATCGTCAGGATAATCGTCCATGATACGGGCCAGCAGCCCTGACGAAAGAATGGCATCGCCGATATGGGTCGACGTGATGAACAGGATCGACATCGTTCAGGGGCCCGAATGGCCGCAAAGGCCTAGTACTCGGCGTATGACTTTTCCTCCACCAGATCGGAGCCGAGCAGTTCGTTGATCTGCTTCTTAACGGCAGCCCGCTCGTCGTTCATCCGGTAGACGCTTCTCGCCAAATCGACGAAGCCGGCACCGAAATCGGCATTCCGCTCGTGGTCGCGAATGTCGTCTTCGATGTCCCAAAGGCGTTCGTTGACGGCGCGCAGCTTGTCAGTCAACGCATCGACGTCAGCAGACCGCGCGATGTGCTCCTGCCGGGCGCTTTCCAGAACGGATTTTTCCTGGCTCACGTTCCGCAACTTCGCGGCGTCGTCGATACGCTGTTCCTTGATTTCCAGAATCGTCAGCTTGTCGAGCAATTCGCCCGGAGAGACTTCAATCCGTATGCCCATCGATACTCCGTTAATCAGTCAGGCGTGGTGGCGCGCATTCTTTCCGCACGGTCCTGCGATGTCTAGAGTTGATCAATCTCTCCGAATCGCAGGGTAGGAGTTTCAGGAACCGCCGAAAACCTTCGTCAGAATTTCGGTCGTTCGTTTTGCCGGATTCTCGCGGATCGCCGCTTCCTCCCGGGCAAGATAGAAGAACAGGCCCTTCAGCGCCTGCTCGACCGCATGGCCGGTCAGCTCGCCCTTCAGGTCCGGCACCAGCGGCACGTCGTTGTATTGACCGACAAGATCGTCATAAGCGGCGACCGCACCGGCTTCGCGCAGGGTGCGGTCCATGATCGGCGTAAACGCCGCCGTCAGGTCGTCCGAGGCAACCCGTTCAAAGTATCGGGTCGCGGCATCGGACGGTCCGTCGAGAATGTCGCGGGCGTCGTCCACGGTCATTTTCGCGACCGCGTTGGCAATGATCCGCTGGGCTTCGGGAGCTGCGGCTTCGGCGCCGCGGTTGAGCTTCAGTTCCACCTCATCGGCGAGACCCGAAAGCCCAAACGTACGCAAATTGTCCTGCACCGCTTTCAACGACGGCGGCAACGGGATATGGATTTTCGGATCGGCGTTGTAACCGCCGGTCTTGCCGACCTGGGCGACGACGCGCTCGGCGCCAATACGAAGCGCTTCCTTGAGACCGGCGACGATCTCGTCGTTGCTGAGGGCTGCGGCCGCATCGCCGCCGCCGAAGCTTTCGGCGGCGTCGTCGAGGGTGTCTTGCAATTCGTCGAGCAGGCCGATGGCCATTGCTGGTTGCGCGGACAGACACAACACGACAACCAAGCCTGCCAGGGATGCGAAAAGATTGTTCATTCGGCGGCCTCCGGATTTGCGAAGTAGGATTGCAACGGCATTACGTCGAGCGGTCCTTCGCCGAGACTCTCAATGGCGGCCACAGCCGCCGCAGCCGCGGTCATAGTCGTGTAGTGCGCCACGTTGCGGGTCAGCGCCGAGCGCCGGATCGAAAAGCTGTCGGCAATCGCCTGCGCCCCCTCGGTCGTGTTGATGACCATCTGGACATCGCCGTTGATAATGGCGTCGACGCAATGCGGCCGGCCCTCGAGCACCTTGTTGACGCGCGTCACGCCGAGGCCCTTTTCGTCGAGAAACGTCTGCGTCCCGCCGGTGGCGATCAGCTTGAAGCCGAGGTTCGTCAGCCGTCGCGCGAGATCGGCCGCGCCTTCCTTGTCGCGGTCCTTGACCGAGATGAACACCGTACCGCCGCTTGGCAGTTCCATGCCGGCGCCGAGTTGCGCCTTGGCGAAGGCGAGACGGAAATCGCGGTCGAGGCCCATGACCTCGCCGGTCGACTTCATTTCCGGTCCGAGGATGATATCGACGCCCGGGAACCGCTTGAAGGGGAACACCGCCTCCTTGACCGCGGTATGGCCCATCGCCGGATCGGCCGACAGCGCGAAGCCCGACAGCTTCTCGCCGGCCATGACCCGGGCGGCGATCTTGGCGACCGGCACGCCGGTCGCCTTGGCGACGAACGGCACGGTTCTACTCGCCCGGGGGTTGACCTCGAGGATGAAGATCTCGCCGCCCTTGATGGCGAACTGCACGTTCATGAGACCGACGACGCCGAGGCCCTTGGCCAGCATCTCGGTCTGGCGGCGAAGCTCGTTCAGGGTCGTCTCGCCGAGCGAGTGCGGCGGCAGCGAACACGCCGAGTCGCCCGAGTGAATGCCGGCCTCCTCGATGTGCTCCATGATGCCGGCGACGTAGACCGCCTCGCCGTCGCACACCGCATCGACGTCGACCTCGATGGCGTCCTGCAGATAGGAATCGAGCAGCACCGGGCTGTCGCCGGAGACCTTCACGGCATCCTTGATGTAGCGCTCCAGCGAGGGCGTGTCGTGAACGATCTCCATGGCGCGGCCGCCGAGTACATAGGACGGCCGCACGACCAGCGGATAACCGATCTCGTCGGCGACGGCGAGCGCCTCGGCATCCGAACGCGCAATACCGTTCGCCGGCTGGGTCAGGCCGAGATCCCTGAGCAGCGCCTGGAACCGCTCGCGGTCCTCGGCGAGGTCGATGGCGTCCGGCGACGTGCCGAGGATCGGAATGCCGGCCTCTTCCAGCGCGGCCGACAGTTTCAGCGGGGTCTGGCCGCCGAACTGGACGATGACGCCGAGAACCCGGCCGTTCGCCTGCTCGCCAGCGATCAGTTCGATCACGTCTTCCGCGGTCAGCGGTTCGAAATAGAGCCGGTCGGACGTGTCGTAATCGGTCGATACCGTTTCCGGGTTGCAGTTGACCATGATGGTCTCGAACCCGGCGTCGGACAGCGCGTAGGCGGCATGGACGCAGCAATAATCGAACTCGATGCCCTGGCCGATCCGGTTCGGCCCGCCGCCGAGGATGACGACCTTGTCCTTGTCGCTCGGAGCGGCCTCGTTTTCCGGCGCTTCCATGCCGGTGCCCTCGTAGCACGAGTACATGTAGGCGGTTTCCGAGGCGAACTCGCCGGCGCAGGTATCGACCCGCTTGTAGACCGGCCGGACGCCGGCGTCGCGGCGGGTCTGGGCGATGTGGTGTTCGCGGCTCTCGCTCAGATACCCGAGGCGCGCGTCGGAAAAACCCATTTTCTTGAGCCGCATCCAGCCGGGTCCGTCGTGCGCCTCCGGCAGGCCTTCGGCCTTGATGCGGGCTTCCTCGGCGACAATTCCCTCGATCTGTTCGAGGAACCAGCGATCGTAGTGGCTTGTCGCCTGAATGTCCTCGAGCGCGAGACCCAGGCGGAAGGCCTGGGCGATGACCAGAATCCGGTCCGGGCGCGGCTGGCTGAGCGCGGCGCGGATCACGTCGCGGTCCGGTTTGCCGTCTTCGCCGATAGCACCCTCGATCTCGATCTCGTCGAACCCGGTCAGGCCGGTCTCCATGGAGCGCAGGCCCTTTTGCATCGATTCCTGGAACGAGCGGCCGATGGCCATGGCCTCGCCAACCGATTTCATGGCGGTGGTCAGCAACGCGTCGGTACCGGGGAACTTCTCGAACGTGAAGCGCGGGATCTTGGTCACGACATAGTCGATGGTCGGCTCGAACGACGCCGGCGTGACGCCGGTGATGTCGTTGGCCAGTTCATCCAGCGTGTAGCCGACGGCAAGCTTGGCGGCGACCTTGGCGATGGGGAAACCTGTCGCCTTCGAAGCCAGCGCCGACGAGCGCGAAACGCGCGGGTTCATCTCGATGACGATCAGTCGGCCGGTTTCCGGATCGACCGCGAACTGCACGTTCGAACCGCCGGTTTCGACGCCGATCTCGCGGAGCACGGCGAGGCTCGCGTTCCGCATGATCTGGTATTCCTTGTCGGTCAGCGTCAGCGCCGGGGCGACGGTGATGCTGTCGCCGGTGTGCACGCCCATGGGATCGACGTTCTCGATGGAGCAGATGATGATGCAGTTGTCCGCCTTGTCGCGGACGACCTCCATCTCGTACTCCTTCCAGCCGAGCACGCTTTCCTCGACCAGCACCGAGGTCACCGGCGACGCGTCGAGGCCGTTGCGCACGATATTCTCGAACTCCTCGGCGTTGTAGGCGACGCCGCCGCCGATGCCGCCCAGCGTGAACGAGGGGCGGATGATCAGCGGCAGGCCGATGTCCTTCAACGCGGCGGTGGCTTCCTCCATGTTGTGGACGAGCGCCGATTTGGGGCATTCGAGGCCGATCTCGGCCATGGCGTCGCGGAACTTCTCGCGGTCCTCGGCCTTGTCGATGACGTCGGCGCGGGCGCCGATCATCTCGACGCCGTACTTCTCCAACGTGCCGTTCTCCCAGAGCGCGATGCCGGTATTCAGGCCGGTCTGCCCGCCCATGGTGGGTAGCAGCGCGTCGGGGCGCTCCTTCTCGATGATGCGGGCGACGACCTCGGGCGTGATCGGCTCGACATAGGTCGCATCGGCCATAGCCGGGTCGGTCATGATGGTCGCCGGGTTGGAGTTGACCAGAATGACCCGGTAGCCCTCTTCCCTCAGCGCCTTGCACGCCTGCGCGCCGGAGTAGTCGAACTCGCACGCCTGGCCGATGACAATCGGCCCCGCGCCGATGATCATGATGCTTTTCAGGTCACTTCTAGCTGGCATTCTTACCTACCTAAACCGGCGCGCGGGGAATGGCCTGGCGAGGCCGCGCGCCGCCGACACTGTCAAAATTTGAACCACAGAGGACACAGAGATCACCGAGTTTCTAGAGGACAAGTCTGACAACCCCGTCTTTCAACAATCCTGTATTGAAATTGATCAATAGGCCCTTACTGAGACCGGTGAGTTTCATATAGGTGAGCACTTGGGCCCTATGAATGGGTTGGAGTTTCTCAATTGCCTTCAACTCAAGCAGTACGGCGTCATCGACGATCAGATCTGCCCGAAATCCGCATTCAACTTCTTGACTCTTATAGACGACCGGGACGGATACCTGACGTTGGAACGCGATACCTTGACTGCTCAACTCAACACAAAGGCAGTGTTCATAAGCCGATTCCAGTAGACCCGGGCCCAGTTCCCTATGAACTTCAATCGCACATCGGATTATACGGGCCGTAAGCGGGTCTTCTTCGGGCATTAAACTCTGTGCTCTCTGTGTCCTCTGTGGTTCAACTTACTTCTTCTCCATCAAATCCACGAACCGCCCGAACAGATAGTGGCTGTCGTGCGGGCCGGGGCTGGCTTCCGGGTGGTACTGGACCGAGAACACCGGCTTGCCCTCGACGCGGAGACCCTCGAGCGTACCGTCGAACAGCGACGTGTGGGTTTCGACGACGCCTGCGGGCAGTGAGTCGCGGTCGACGCAGAAGCCGTGGTTCTGGCTGGTGATCTCGACGGTGCCGGTCGCCAGGTCCTTGACCGGCTGGTTGGCGCCGCGATGGCCCATGTGCATCTTGTAAGTCTTGGCGCCGAGCGCCAGGGCCAGAATCTGGTGGCCGAGGCAGATGCCGAACAGCGGCTTGCCGCTCTCCAGCACGCCCCGGATCATCGGTACCGCGTATGCGCCGGTCGCCGCCGGGTCGCCCGGTCCGTTCGACAGGAACACGCCGTCCGGATCGTGGCCGAGCACGTCGTCGGCGGTCGCGGTGGCGGGTACGACCGTGACCTTGCAGCCGGCGCTGGCGAGGCAGCGCAGGATGTTGCGCTTGGCCCCGTAGTCGACGGCAACGACGTGGTACTGGGGCTCGGTCTGTTGCCCGTGCCCGGCGTCGAGGGTCCATTCGGTCTCGTCCCAGCCGTAGGTCTGGGTGCAGCTGACGTCCCTGGCGAGGTCCATGCCCTCGAGACCCGGCCACTCGGCGGCCTGTTTCGCGAGGGCGTCGACATCGATGGTTTCGCCCTTGCCGGGGGCGGTGCAAATCACGCCGGTCGGCGCGCCCGCGTCGCGAATATGGCGGGTCAGCCGGCGCGTATCGACGCCGGTGACGGCCGGCAGGTCGAGCGACTTCAGCCAGTCGTCGAGTGAGCGGGCGGCGCGCCAGTTGGCGGCCTCGGTGATGTCGGCGCGCAGCACGCAGCCGCGCGTGGCCGGCGTCACGGTTTCGATGTCTTCCGGGTTGGCGCCGACATTGCCGATGTGCGGGAACGTGAAGGTGATGATCTGGCCGGCATAACTGGGATCGGTGAGGATCTCCTGATAGCCGGTGATCGAGGTGTTGAAGCAGACCTCGGCGACGGCGGTCTTTTCCGCGCCCGCCGCGCGGCCCCAGAAAACCGTGCCGTCGGCCAGCACCAGCGCCGCATCGGCGCCCGGCGGGCGGCCGTGGGTCATCTCATCGGGGGCGACGGTGGGCGCACCGGAATCGCCCGCTCCCGGCTGGTCAGCCCGGGTGTCGGCGGATGGGGTCGCGTCGGTCATGGCCGGAAAAACTCCCGAATGCGCCGGCGAAAATCGAATACGGGAATCGGATCCGGCGCGTCGGAGTGACCTTTTAAGCAAACCCCGTGCGAAGGTCAAGACTCGCATTGGGTAAAAAACGATTATTTATCAACAGCTTATAGGAAAAGAGACAGATTGCGTTTCCGGACCCTTTCGGTTAGGGTGCCGCCTTTCCCGGACACGATCACGGAGTAACGGATGCTGCGCCAGCAGATCAACGATGCCCTCAAGGACGCCATGCGCACCAAGGACGAAGTCGGCCTGAGAACGGTCCGCCTGATCATGGCCGCGCTCAAGGACCGCGACATTGCGGCGCGCGGCCACGGCAATTGCGACGGCATCAGCGACGATGAGGTGCTCGGCATGCTGCAGTCGATGATCAAGCAGCGCCGCGAATCGATGCAGATGTACGTCGACGGCGGACGCCAGGAACTGGCCGATCAGGAAGCCGCCGAGATCGCGGTAATCGAACGCTTCCTGCCGCAGCAGCTCGGCGCCGACGAAATGGCCGAAGCGGTCGCGGGCGCCATCGACAAGACCGGCGCCGGCGGCATCAAGGACATGGGCAAGGTCATGGGCGCGCTCAAGGCCGACTACGCCGGCCGCATGGATTTCTCCAAGGCCAGTGCACTGGTAAAAGAACGCCTAGCGACCTGACGGGCCTGTCGCGCGCCGAGGGAATGGCTCGGTGAGGCTCGGCGCGCCTGACGCATCCTCTCACTTTTTTCAGCAATTGCTGGTCATTCTTGAGTGTCGCGTCACTGTGCGGGCTATTTCTCCAATAACCAATAATAGGAAATAATACATATTTATCTTGACTTTTATCCTATAACCTGATATGATGCGGTCCTTCCCCCAACCAGGAAAGACCCCGCCATGCCATTCCGAAATCCTTTCAGACTTCGCTCGACAATTGCCGAGACCGTGGGTGTCGACGGCAATGACACGCTCCGCACGAAACGCGCGCTAAGGCGTCTCGGTTACTACGAGCCGCCGAAAAGCCACGGCGTCTCCATCGGCATGACGGAGATCCCCGATCGTGAACTGTTCGACGGCACATCCGGCGTTTTCAGAAAGATCAGGGCATTGTCCGCGACGGCGTCATGAAGCCCGGCGGGCCGACGGAAAGGAGACTCGTCCAAACTCTCGCTCGGCGACATGCCACGGACAACCCTGGTCAATCTGAACCTCTTGCCGACGACAATGGAGACCCGACACTTCCTCCCCCCTGTGGATCGTTTCTGAACACTTTCGGATAACTGCGTCGGGTGGTTGCGCGCGTAATCCAGTATAATTGACCGATTCCGCTGCATGTCGCGGCGGCAAGGGTAAATCATGGCCTTTTCGCCCGCATTCCTCGATGACGTTCGCGCCCGCACCGGGCTCGCCGACCTGATCGGCAAGCGCGTGCAGTTGAAAAAGCACGGCCGCGAATGGATGGGCCTGTGTCCGTTCCATAACGAGAAGACGCCGTCGTTTACCATCAACGAGGAAAAGGGGTTCTATCACTGCTTCGGCTGCGGCGAGCACGGCAGCGCCTTCGACTTCGTCATGAAGACTGAGGGTTTGAGCTTTCCGGAAGCCGTCGAGCGCCTCGCCCGCGCCGCCGGCCTCGACGTACCGCAGGACAGCCCCGAAGAGCGCCAACGCCAGGAAAAGCGCAAGACCCTGGAGGACGTCACCGAAGCGGCGTGCCAATGGTTCGAACGTCAGCTCCGCATGCCCGAAGGCCAGGCGGCGCTGCGGTACCTCAAGGATCGCGGCCTCGACGACGCCACCATCCGGCATTTTCGGCTTGGTTTCGCTCCCGATTCGCGCGGTGCGCTCAAGGGCACTCTCAATCGCGGCGGCTACGACGACGACTTGATGGTCGAGGCCGGCCTGCTGATCCGCCCGCCGGAAGACCGCAATGACCGCACGCCCTACGACCGCTTCCGCGGCCGCGTAATATTTCCGATCTCCAACCGCCGCGGTCAGGTCATCGCCTTCGGTGGCCGTATACTGGGGGACGGAGAGCCGAAGTATCTGAACTCGCCCGAAACGCCGATCTTTCACAAGGGCCGGGTGCTTTACGCCCTCGATCACGCGTTGGCGGCCGCGCGGAAATCGGAACGCCTGATCGTCGCCGAGGGCTACATGGACGTCATCGCACTGCATCGCGCCGGCTTCGAGGACGCGGTGGCGCCGCTCGGCACCGCCCTGACCGAGGACCATCTGCGCGAGCTTTGGCGCGTCGCGCCCGAACCGGTGCTGTGTTTCGATGGCGACAACGCGGGCCGGCGCGCCGCCGGCCGCGCCGCCGAGCGCACGCTTCCCGTGCTAACGCCGGGCAAGGGGCTGCGGTTCGCCGAACTGCCGAAGGGCGACGACCCGGACACGCTGATCCGCGATCGGGGGCCCGAGGCGATGGTGCAGGTGCTGGCAGCCGCCCTGCCGCTGTCGGAGGTGCTATGGCGCATGGAAACCGCCGAACGGCCGCCCTCGACGCCCGAGGCCCGCGCCGCGCTACAACGCCGGCTCGGCGATCACACGCGGCGCATCGAGGACCCGACGGTGCGCAGCCATTTCCAGCAGGCCTTCAAGGATCGGCTGTGGAAGCTGGGCCGCGGCGGCAGCCAAGGTCACGGTCGGCAGGGCCGCGGCGGTGCGGATCGCGGCGAAACATCGATCCGGTTGAGTGGCGGCGAGGCCCATACCCAGGATCCGGTCCGGCGGCGGCTCGAAATCCTGCTCGCGTGCCTGCTCAATCACCCCGAACTCTACGACCAAATCGGCGAAAAACTGGGCGCGCTGGATTACGCGAAAGCGGGCGCGGACCTTGACAACCTTCGCCAACAGGCATTAAAGACGCTGGCCTTCAGCGACGCCCTTGATTCCGGTGGCTTAGCGGACCATCTATCCAAGCAGGGTGCGGGTCTGGCGTACGAAAAACTGGTGTCCGGCGGCGTCGTCGTCGATGCTTGGTTCGCCCGCGCCGAAGCAAGCACGGAAGAGGCGCTGACGGGTTGGGAAGAAACCTTTGGACTGGTTCAGGCCGACAGTTTGAAGGAAGAGATTCGCGAGGCGGAACGGGCCCTTGCCGAGGAGTTTTCCGAGGAAGCCTGGCAACGGGTAAAGGCGTTAAAAAGCCAGCAATATCAAGGGCTCTGACGGTTCCGACCGCCGCACGCCCGGTAACCGGCCGAATGATCGCACGGGCCGCCGCAAGGCGCCGGTGCCGCTACGTATTTGAGGTTTTGGGGGCTTAGATTGGCCAAAGCAGCAGCAACCGCCGCGCAAAAACAGCCGGCGCAGGAAGACGGCTCCGATAGCCCGCTTCTCGATTCCATGGGGTCCGCCGTCAAGAAGATGGTCGCCCAAGGCAAGGAACGCGGCTACGTCACCTATGACGAACTGAACGCGGCATTGCCGCCCGACGAGGTGTCTTCCGAACAAATCGAAGACACCATGGCGATGCTGTCCGAGCTCGGCATCAATGTCGTCGACGGCGATGACGACAAGGACGACGACAAGGATGCCGCCAAGGACGATGGCGCCGAGGAGAAGGAATCCAGCTCCGCCGCCGGCAACGTCGACGAAGCCGACATCGGCCGGACAGACGATCCCGTACGCATGTACCTGCGCGAAATGGGTTCTGTCGAATTGCTGTCGCGCGAGGGCGAGATTGCCATCGCCAAGCGCATCGAGGCCGGCCGCGAGATGATGATCGGCGGCCTGATGGAAAGCCCGCTGACGATCCGCGCGCTGGTGCAATGGCACGACGCATTGGTCGACGGCCGTATGCTGCTGCGCGATATCATCGATCTCGAAGCGACCCACGGCGCTGGCCCGGGGCAGGCCAACGGCGTCGATGACGAAGATGGCGAAGAGTCGGAGGATACGCCGGACAGCGCGAACGACGACGCACCGGCCGCCAAGGAAGAGAAAAAGGCCGAAGCGCCGAAAGAAGAAAAGAAAACGGCGCCGGCCAAGAGCGACGATGAAGATGGCGACAAGGAAAAGTCCGAAGACGGCGAAAACGGCGACGACGACGACGAGGACGACGAGGACGCCGAAAACAACCTGTCGCTGGCGGCCCTCGAAGCCAAACTGACGCCGAGCGTCGTCGAGACGTTCGAACTCATTACCAAGACCTACAAGAAGCTGCACCGCGCACAGGTCAAGCGGCTCGACGCCTTGCAGGCCGGCGATACCATCAAGCCGGCGTCCGAGAAGCGCTACGAGAAGCTGCGTCACGAACTGATCGAGATGATGGAGGACGTGCACCTCAACAATCTCAGGATCGAGCAGCTCGTCGAGCAGCTTTACGGCCTCAACCGCCAGCTGTTGAGCCTCGAGGGCAAACTATTGCGTCAGGCGACCGGGTGCCGTGTGAAGCGCGAGGATTTCCTCGAGAACTACTACGGCCACGAACTCGATCCCGGCTGGCTGAAGCGGGTTTCCGGCAATTCCAAGGCCTGGGAAAAGTTCGCCACCAAGCACAAGAAGGACATCGGCGCGATCCGCGATTCCATCGGCGAGATTTCGCAGGACGCCGGTCTCCCGGTTTCCGAGTTCCGCCGCGTCGTCTCGGTCGTGCAGAAGGGCGAGCGCGAAGCCGCCAAGGCGAAGAAAGAGATGATCGAGGCCAACCTGCGTCTCGTGATTTCGATCGCCAAGAAATACACCAACCGCGGCCTGCAGTTCCTCGACCTCATTCAGGAGGGCAACATCGGCCTGATGAAGGCGGTCGACAAGTTCGAATACCGCCGCGGCTACAAGTTCTCGACCTATGCGACATGGTGGATCCGCCAGGCGATCACGCGTTCGATCGCCGACCAGGCGCGCACCATCCGTATCCCGGTGCACATGATCGAAACGATCAACAAGCTGGTCCGCACCAGCCGCCAGATGCTGCACGAGATCGGCCGCGAGCCGACACCGGAAGAACTCGCCGACAAGCTTTCGATGCCGCTCGAAAAAGTCCGCAAGGTGCTCAAGATCGCCAAGGAGCCGATCAGCCTCGAAACGCCGATCGGCGACGAGGAGGACAGCCACCTCGGCGATTTCATCGAAGACAAGAACGCCGTGCTGCCGCTTGACGCCGCGATTCAGGCCAATCTGCGTGAGACCACAACCCGCGTACTGGCCAGCCTGACGCCGCGCGAGGAACGCGTGCTGCGCATGCGCTTCGGCATCGGCATGAACACCGATCACACGCTGGAGGAAGTCGGCCAGCAGTTCTCCGTCACGCGTGAGCGAATACGTCAGATCGAGGCCAAGGCGCTCCGCAAGCTGAAGCACCCGAGCCGGTCCCGCAAATTGAGGAGCTTCCTCGACTACTGACGCGGCGCCGACGGAAGGAACGACAGAAAAGCCGGAGCACCCCTGCCCCGGCTTTTCGCTTGAATGACGATCGCCCTTCGCTGCGCAAGGGCCCGTAGCTCAATTGGTTAGAGCGAACCGCTCATAACGGTTTGGTTGCAGGTTCGAGTCCTGCCGGGCCCACCACGCAGTCAAGCGCGTCTCTGCCACCATTCCAACAATTGTGGAAAACGGCTGATTTCTGCGATTTCTCCCACAAATTTCCAGCATCTTTCGAGAGTATATGCGGCTTGGAATCATGAATTGGACTAGATTGCCGACGGAGTCTCCGTTTGCCATTTTCGGCCACCAATTCATTGAACGGGCGTCATTGCCATTGTTCCGTTTTTGAGCTGCATGCTGACCTTTGATCTGATCTTTTAGCAGGTCTGCACCTAGCCAAAACCCGACAGAGCCAGTGTTCGTTGTTCTGAGATTCCAATTGGCGAAATTACGATGCCCTCATCCTTGTGCGAGCTTACTTCATCCGACTGTGCCAACATCGGAAACCGCTCCATAACCTCCGCTTAACACCTGCGTCAGATTTTGGTGCCTTGTTCGGTTGGTAAGCCGTGGCCATCGTCGTAGCAACGATCTTCGCGACGGTGGAACTACCATCAATGATGACAGACTCAGGCAAGCCAAGAAAAATCGATCCGCTCCTAACGCCGTTCCGCATCAAGAATCTGGTATTGCGGAACCGCATCATGAGCACGAGCCACGCATGCGGTCTCCACGACGGCGGCGTTCCGGGCGATCGGTATCAAACCTATCACGAAGAGAAGGCCAAGGGCGGCATAGCGCTTTCGATGTTTGGCGGATCGTCGAATGTGGCCCCGGACTCGCCTTCGATCTTCGAGCAACTCGACGTCAGTCACGATCGCATCATTCCGCATTTTCAGACGTTCTCCGAGCGCATGCACGCGCAAGGGGCGGCGCTGATGTGCCAGATCACGCACCTTGGAGGCCGCGGCGATCCGTGGGCCGGCGAGTGGCTTCCCAGCATCGGGCCGTCGCTCAATCGGGAAACGCTCCACCGCGCGTTCACCAAGCCCATGGATCGCGAGGACATCGACCGCGTGGTCGTGGCCTACGGTCAAGCGGCCCACCGCGGCAAGGAAGGCGGACTTGACGGCATCGAGACGCTCGCCTCATCGCACCTGATCGGCCAGTTCATATCGCCCTACATCAACCGACGCACCGACGAGTTTGGCGGCTCCCTGGAGAACCGCTGTCGTCTCGGTCTGATGATTCACGAGGAAATCCGGCGTCAGGTCGGCGACGACTTCGTCGTGGGCCTGCGCTTTGTCGTCGACGAGGGCGACGGCGGACTCAGCTTCGACGAATGCGTTGCCGCCGCACAAATCTTCCAGAAAGCCGGTACGGTGGACTTTTTCAACGCCATATACGGCAGAATGGACACTGCACGGGCACTTGCCACCGAGAACATGCCGGGCATGGCATCGCCGATCGCGCCATGGCTGGAGAGGGTCGGCCAGTTCAAGAAGGAGGTTCGCCTGCCGGTCTTCCATGCTGCGCGAATCTCCGACATCCCGACCGCAAGGTACGCCATCCGCGAAGGATTGCTCGACATGGTCGCCATGACCCGGGCCCATATCGCCGATCCGCACATCGTGGAAAAGCTTAGGGCCGGTGCGGAAGACACGATCCGCCCCTGCGTCGGCGCGACGCACTGCATGACGGGACAGCGACCGAAGTGCATTCATAATGCCGCGACGGGCCGCGAAACTCGTATCCCCCACAAAATTCCAAGGGCTGAAACGGTCGGACGAAAGGTTGTCGTCATCGGCGGCGGGCCGGCCGGTTTGGAAGCCGCCCGGGTTTCGGCCGAAAGAGGACATAACGTCACTCTGCTGGAAGCGGCGAACGATCTAGGCGGCCAAATTCTGCTGGGTGCGAGAGCATCTTGGCGCCGGGATCTGATCGGTGTTGTCGATTGGCGGCGGCAGGAGTTGGAACGCCTGGGCGTGAACGTTCGAACCAACTTTTACGCAGAAGCCGAGGACGTTCTTGCACTGACGCCTGACATAGTGATTACCGCTAGCGGAGGAATGCCGCACACGGAATGGCTCGACGGCGCGGAGTTATGCGACACCGCGTGGGACGTCGTCTCCGGCGCCGTACCGATCGCCGGCGAGGTGATCGTCTACGATGGCACCGGCCGTCACCCGGCACCGCACGCAGCGGAGCATGCCGCTCAGCAAGGGTGCTCCGTGACGCTCTTTTCCATCGACAGTATGCTGGCCGAGGAATTGACCTATTCCGAGCGCGTCACCTGGAAACGCCGCTGCTATGAACTGGGCGTTTTGGTCGTACCGGATCACAGGCTCGTCGGCGTATCCCGAGACGGAAACCTGCTTGTGGCCGAGTTCGTCAACGAGATGACTTTCGAAACCGTAAAACGAACGGCGTCGCACGTCGTCGTGGAACACGGCACCGCCCCTCTGGACGAAGTTTATCAGAACCTGCGCCCCCGATCTGTGAACAACGGCGTCACCGATATCGAAGCATTAATCGCGGGCACCCCCCAACCGATGCAATCGCGCGATGGGAAAATCGAACTCTATCTGGTAGGCGACGCGGTCGCGAGCCGCAACATTCCCTCTGCCGTCTATGACTCGTTACGGCTGTGCATCACGCTCTGATGCTTCTTACATCGGATCGCTTTCGCCGGCTCGGAACTCGTCCACGACCCAATCGCAGAACTGCTCCGTCGCCCGGTTGGAGATAGCATCCTTGGGTCGGGCAAGGTAGAAATTCCGCCGATCGACCGGCGGCACGTCCAGCAGCCGCACAAGCGATCCGTTCTTGACGTAGACATTCATCAACGGCGGGCCGATAAGCGCAATTCCCTGTCCGTCCAATGCCGCCTGCACCAAGTTCGTGTATTCGTTCAGCCGGATGCCTTTCAGATCGTCGCCGGCTTCGATCCCGTGCTCGCGAAACCATACTGGCCATCGCGTTTGCGGATCGTAACGCCCTTCCAGAAACAGGAGTGTCTCGCCGATCAGTTCCTCGATCGTCGCGATACTGCGTCCCGCCAGGTATGTCGGACTACAGACCGGAAAGATTCTTTCCTTCGTCAGAAACACGAGATCGCACCCGGGCCACTGTCCGTCACCATAGCGAATAGCCACGTTCGCACCGCTCGTTCCGAGATCGAGGTACTGGTCCGACACGAGGAACCGAAGATCGATGTTCGGATAAAGGCTCCGGAACCTGCCCATCCGCGGCAGCAGCCAATATGTCATCACCCCCGTGGTTGCCGTCACGGTTACCCTATCATGCGACTCGCGATCCCGGATGCTGGCGGTGACATTGAGGATTCGCTGCAGGCTGTTCGAAACGACATCGTTCAGCTGCTCGCCTTCCGCCGTCAATGAGAGTGCACGGTGAAGACGGTTGAACAAGGATGCGCCGAGAAATTCCTCCAGCGACTTGATCTGCTGGCTCACCGCGACCCGCGTTACACCGAGTTCTTCCGCCGCTTTCGTAAAGCTCAAGTGACGTGCCGCAGCCTCGAAAGCAACTAAATTATTGGGCGGCGGGATTTGAGATCGAAGGCTTGGCATAAAGTTTTCTATACGCAGCAGGACAGATTTTTGCAAGTTGTCAACGTCATGCATGAGCCTCAGCATCGGCCGTAAACCAACCATACCAAGGCAGGATCCACCACCGCATGACACGCCCTCAACCCACGGAAAGATCCAACAGACGACGAAAGGGCCGTTCCGAGAACCGCCGGGCGGCTCAACGCAACGATCCCGGCGACTGGCGGTTCACGCGGAACGTTCCCGTCTACAACTACGTGGATGAAGAAGTCCTCGACAGGATACATGAAGCCTCGATGCGGCTGGTCGAGGAAATCGGCATCGAATTCCGGGACGAAGTCGCGCTTGCCGATTGGCGGCATGCCGGGGCTGATATCTCCGGTGAACGCGTCCGCATCCCACGGGAACTCCTGATGGACCTGGTTGGAAAGGCACCGGAGTCCTACGTACATCATGCGAGGAATCCGAACCGGAACGTCGTGATCGGTGGGAACGGGATGGGATTTGCGCCGATCTACGGATCGCCTTATGTCCGCGACCTATCCGGTGAGCGGCGGTACGCCCGGCTCGAGGACTTCGAGAACTTCGTGCGCCTCGCATACATGATGCCGTCACTGAATCTCTCGGGCGGCACATTATGCGAGCCGACGGATGTTCCGGTCGCCAAACGTCATCTGGACATGCTGTCGGCGCACATCCGCTTGTCGGACAAGCCGTTCATGGGCAGCGTCACGGCACCAGAGCGGGCCGAGGATTGCGTGGCCATGTGCCGTATTGCGTTCGGCGACAAGTTCGTCGACGAGAACACGGTGATGACCTCGCTCGTTAACTGCAATTCGCCGATGGTATGGGATTCCAGCATGCTGTCGGTTCTACGAATCTACGCCAGCGCCAATCAGGCGTGTCTCATCTCGCCTTTCATCATGCAAGGCGCCAATACCCCGATCACGACGACTGGCGCCATGTCTCAGCTCAACGCCGAGGCCCTCGCCGGCATCGCCTATGCTCAATTGGTGCGGCCCGGGGCACCCGTCGTTTACGGTGCAACCCTGTCGACCGTTTCGATGCAGACGGGCTCGCCCATGTACGGCACATCCGAAACCCAGGTGCTGATGTTCATCACGGCGCAACTGACAAGACGCTACAAGGTTCCGATGCGTACCGGCGGCATGCGCACGGGCTCCAAGGCGGCCGACGCACAAGCGGCCTATGAGTCTATACAAACGATGCTACCGGCGGTACTTGCCGGAGGACACTTCTTTCTTCACTCGGCGGGATGGCTCGAGAGCGGTCTTTCCGCGTGTTTCGCAAAGTTCGTCATGGACGCCGAACAACTGACCGTCCTTCAGCGTCTCATGAAGTCTCCTGTTGCCGACAGCGATGCCATGGCGTTCGATGCGATCGACGAAATCGGTCCGGGCGGTCACTTTCTTGGCTGCGAGCACACGCTGAGGCATTATCAGTCGGCATTCTTTCGGCCGGACTCGATCGATATCAACACCTATGAGCAATGGTCCGAAGAAGGGGCGGCCGATATGACTGCCCGTGCTTCGCGGATCGCGGAGTCGAAACTGGCCGAATATACAGCGCCGCAACTTGACGACGGCGTTGCCGAAGAACTGGCCGAATTCGTCCGAAAGCGGAAGGACGTTCTGCCCGATACTGTCGCCTGACATCAGGGACGGAAATTGAACCTGTCGAGAGAGGCCGCCGATATGGACGATGTCGCACCGATCGAATGCATGAATGTATGGAAGGTATTCGGCTCGGATCCGACCGCTGCGCTCCAGTCCATTCGCGACAAGGGACTCGACAAGGACACGGTTCGCGAAACCTTCGACTGCGTCATCGGCGTGGCGGATGTCAGCTTGCGTGTCGAGCGCGGCGAGATTCTGTGCATCATGGGTCTCTCCGGCAGTGGCAAATCCACCCTCCTTCGTCATATCAACCGGCTCATCGAACCGACCGAAGGCCGGATCCTCGTCAATGGACGCGACATCGCCGAACTCGACCGTAAGGGCCTCGAACTTCTCCGATCGCGAACCATCGGCATGGTGTTCCAGCACATGGCGCTATGGCCGCACAGAAACATCCGCGACAATATCAGCTTCGGCCTGGAAGTCCGGGGCATCGACAAGAAAACGCGCCATTACGCCGCCGAGGAAGTTCTCGATCTGGTCAAACTCGGCGGTTGGGGCAGCAAATATCCGGACGAACTTTCGGGCGGCATGCAACAGCGAGTCGGACTCGCCCGGGCGCTTGCCGCCGATCCCGATATCCTCCTCATGGACGAACCGTTCAGTGCTCTAGACCCACTCATTCGCACGGACCTCCAGGATCAGTTCCTCACGCTGTCCAAACAACTTCGGAAGACGACGTTGTTCGTGACCCACGATCTCGAGGAAGCCATCCGTCTCGGACATCGCGTCGCCATCATGAAAGACGGTGAGATCGTTCAAATCGGAACGGCTGCGGAAATCCTGCTCAATCCGAAGACGGATTATGTCCGTTCCTTTATCGACGGCATCCCAACCCTGAAATTCATGACAGCCAGCGACGCGATGGCACAGGACCACCCGGAAATCGGAATGTCCGGCGCGACGGAGACACGCGCCATCATTCCTCACGATCGCGCCATCGCAGAAGCTATCGACCTTATTGTCGGCGGCCAGCAATCGGTCTTTGTCACCCGCAGCGGCAGGGAAGTCGGTTGCATCACATCGCAAAGTTTACTGACGGCCGTCAGGCGCGGCATCAAATAGCAACGTTTACCATTGCGAGGCGCAAATGGAACCATCAACTATCTTGGATCCTTTTCAACATGCCCATTTCCCGCTGGGTGATTACGTTCAATCCAGCCTCGAGTGGGTGGTGGCAAATTACCGCGAGTTCTTCCAAGCGCTCAAACAGCCCGTTCAGTTCGTCCTGAAGTCGCTCGAAAGCGGGCTTAGATCGGCTCCGCCTCTTCTTGTCATCGCCTTCTTCGGCGCGCTTGGTTGGCAGGTCGCGGGTCGGCGAGTCGGCCTGATCGCCGTTTTCTGTCTTGCCGCTATCGGCCTTATCGGAGCGTGGGCGAATGCCATGACGACACTGGCGATCATCCTGACCGCTGTTCTGTTCTGTGTTGCGATGGGAATTCCGCTCGGCATCATGGCCGCACGAAACGATCGTTTCGACGTTTTCCTTCGTCCCGTTCTCGACTTCATGCAGACGATCCCGTCGTTCGTCTATCTGGTGCCGATCGTCATGCTGTTCGGCATCGGCAACGTTCCGGGCGTGATCGTCACGATCATCTACGCCATCGCCCCGATCGTGCGGCTGACCAATCTTGGAATTCGCCAAGTGCGACTGGATCTGGTCGAGGCGGCATTCGCGTTCGGCGCCAGTCCCAACCAGACCCTCTTCAAGATTCAGCTGCCTCAGGCGTTGCCGACGATCATGGCGGGCGTCAACCAGACCATCATGATGTCCCTGGCGATGAGCGTCGTCGCGTCGATGATTTCGGTTACCGGATTGGGACAGATGGTGTTGCGCGGGATCGGTCGCCTCGACATGGCCATCGCCACGACCGGCGGCGTCGGCATCGTGCTGATTGCGATCATGATCGACCGCATTTCACAAGGCTTCGGTCTGCAGCGCCGGGATCGCGGTCATCGCCACTGGTACGAAACGGGACCGGCGAGACTTTTCACTGCCGCATGGACAACCGTCCGCAATCAAAATCGTGCCGATGCGTAATTTATACTTACCGAACCGATAATAATTTGTCTGGTTTACCGGCATTCAAGCGTAAGCGTAGTTTTCTTGATAACATGGACCGCGCCCCTTTCGTGGAGCGATTTCGAGTGTCCGTGTTGATAAATGCACAGCAATTGAAGCAGGGAACTCAGAAAATGAACTCACGTCCGAACCGCTTTCGTTGGCGCGATCTGTTACCGATGCTCGGGCTTACGGCCGCTCTGGCCGCAATCTCGGTTTCGCCGAATGCCGCCAATGCGGATATGCCGGGGGATGGCATCTCCATCCAGCCCATCTCAACTGGGCGGGCCGATCACTATTTTCAGCACTTCGTCGTCCAGATCACCCTCGAGCGCCTTGGTTACGACGTCAAGGAGCATCTCGAAGCGCAATTCCCGGCCATGCACCTTGCACTCGGACAGGGTGATGCCGACTACACGGCAGTGCATTGGGATCCGCTGCATCAGAAATTCTTCGATAAGTCGGGCGGCGATGAAAAGCTCGTCCGCGTGGGCAAGCTGATCGAAGGTGCACAGCAAGGCTATCTAGTCGACAAAAAAACTGCGGATCGCCTGGACCTCAACAATCTTAGTCAGTTTTCCGATCCGACGATCGCCAAGGCATTCGATTCCAACGGCAACGGCAAGGCGAATCTTACCGGCTGCAATCCCGGCTGGGGTTGCGAGGGTGTGATCGAGCATCAACTCGACGCCTACGAACTCCGAGACGTCATCGAACACGATCAGGGCGCCTATTTCGCGCTCGTCGCGGACACCATCACCCGTTATCAGGCGGGTCAATCGATCCTGTATTACACTTGGACGCCCTTGTGGGTCAGCTCGGTGCTCAAGCCCGGAACGGACACGGTGTGGCTGAACGTTCCCTTCTCTTCCTTGCCTGGTGAGCGCGACGATGTCGATACCGGCCTGCCGGATGGACGCAATCCGGGTTTCGAGGTCAACACCATCCGTATCCTTGCAAACAAGGAGTTTCTCTCCGACAAGCCGGCCGCCCGGAAACTCTTCGAGGTGCTCAGCATTCCGATCGCCGACGTGAACGCCGCCATCCTGCGTCAGCACGAAGGTGAAACGGATATCGCCCAGATCCGCGGCCACGCGGAAGAGTGGATCCGCAACAATTCCTCGAAAGTAGACGATTGGATTGCGCAGGCTGCAAGCGCGGCCCAATGAACAACATTCATGTCGGTTGCGGGGTGGCGAACGAACGCCGCCCCGTGATCGAAGCGCTTAACCAGAAGCACATCTCGACCGGACCTCTCCTCAAATCGACCGTCAATGGCCGCGTACGCGTGGCATTCGTCCTTGTCGACCAGTTCTCTTCGATGGCGATGGTTTCCATGATGGAACCGATGCGGATCGCAAACCGGGTATCCGATGCGGATCTGTTTTCCTGGTCCACCCATACCATAAACGGAACCCACGTAGCCTCATCGAACGGATCTCGCATGGCGCCGGACGGCGATCTGGACACCGCATCGAGCGCGGACAACATCATCGTCTGTTCCGGCGTTGGCGCTCACCGATCTCCCGATCCGACGCTCGAAAGCTGGCTAAGACGGATGGGCCGAACGGAACGTGTCATCGGCGGCATCTGCACCGGCACATTCATCCTGGCCCAGGCAGGCCTTCTGACCGATCATAGATGTTCCATTCACTGGGCCTGCCGAGAGGCCCTGATCGAGATTTACTCTAATCTGGTCGTCAACCGGGACCTGTTCAGCTTCGATCGCAACCGGCTTACTTGCGCTGGCGGAACGGCGACGCTCGATATGGTTCTCCACGATATCGCCCAACGGAAGGACGGCCAACTGGCCAGGGAAGTTTCCAACTGGCTCTTCCATGAAACCATTCGATACCCGGACGACAATGATTTCCTTCCGACAGAAGCAAGGGTCGGAACCTCACGCCGGCCGGTCGTACGCGCCGCAAGCATGATGGAAGAACACATCGAATCACCGGTCTCGTTGCGAAGCATCGCCGCGCACTCCGGCGTAACGATCCGTCAGTTGGAAAGACTGTTTGCGGATACGCTTGGAATGAGTCCGGGGCAGTATTACCGGACCGTTCGCCTCCGCCGCGCACGTGGCCTAGTCCGAATGTCCGACTTGGCAATCTCCGAGATCGCCGTCGCCTGCGGATATGTTTCCTCGTCTCATTTTTCAGCGGCGTATCGGCGAATGTTCGGTGCAACTCCCTCTTCAGATCGACAACGTTCAACGTCTCGGTATCGAAACTTGGGTGCCTGAGTGCGTATTTGATTCTGGGCGATCCACGTTCGGTCCATTACCCGTTAACGCATCCCAGAACGTCAACCTCCCTACTCAAACTCTCCCGGCACACGCGCCGGGAGTTTTTCTTGGTTGAATGTATGCGTCCGCAATGGGTCTTGGTCGTGTGAAAACGTTTTGGCTGGGCGGTGAGTTGTCTGGCGGACCGTGATCGACGGCTGATTGATTGGGATAATGCGATATCGGCGCGAGCGGGCTGAATATTTGGTCCGTTAACGGTCTGAGCGGTGGTTTTTCGGCCTTGGGCAGGCGCAGTGGGGCCTATCAGGCCCTCATGGCCCGGATCAGTGGGCCGGTGCCGAGGATGTTGATGACCCGGGTCAGATTGTAGGCGAGCACGTGGAGCGCCATTTCGGTGCGCACGTTCTTGAGCCGTTTCATCAGGAAGTGGGTTGCGCCCATGCGGGCCTTGATGGTGCCGAAGGGATGCTCGACGGTCTCGCGCCGTCTTCGCATCGCGTCCGGGTCTCGGTCGAGCCGGTGCTGAACGGCATCGACCAGGTGTTCGTGCTGCCAGCGCGTGATGCGGCGCTCGCGGCCCGTGGTGCAACGCTGCTTGATGGCGCAACTCAAGCAGGCGTTCGACCAGTAACGCCTCAGCGTGAGCCCCTTCTCCTCGTTGGTGTAGCGATAGGTGAGGCGCTCGCCGGCGGGACAGACATAGACATCGTCATCAGAGACGTAGCGGAAGTCCTGTTTCACGAAGCGTCCCTTGGAACGGCTGCCCGATGTCATCGGCTTGGGCAGAGTCACGGTGATACCCGCCTCGTGGCAGGCCAATATCTCCTCGCTGGAGAAGTAACCCCGGTCGGCAACCACATCTAATGTGTCGGCCCCAAGGGCGGCTTTCGTCCGCGCCGCCATACGCGCCAGTTGTGCCCGGTCGGAGCCCGCAGTCGTCACATCATGATCGACGATCAGGTGATGCTCGGTATCGACCGAGGCTTGGACGTTGTAGCCGACCACACCTGAGCCCCGGCCACTGGTCGCCATGGAGCGCGCATCCGGATCGGTCAGCGAGATCTGCTTGTCCGGCGCGGCAAACATGCGTTCCTCAAGGCCCCGCAGGCGCTGCATCTCGCTCTTCAGCCTGGCGATCTTTTCCGTCAGGCGGGCAACCTTACCCTCCATCGCCTCCGACGGTTCCTGGCGGTCGGCGCTGTCCAACTGGTGCAGATACCTGGCTACGCTTTCTTCTATCTGCGCCATGCGCCGCTGCATCTTGGCCCGCGTGTAGTTGCGGTCGCGGTTGTTGACCGCCTTGAACTTCGAGCCGTCGATGGCGACGCTCGCCGAGGCCAGCAGCCCGACCGTGCGGCACAGTTCCACGAACCGGGCGCAGACCTTGCGGATCGCCGGACCGTTGTCCCGGCGGAAGTCGGCGATCGTCTTGTGATCGGGAGCCAGCCGGCCCGTCAGCCACATGACCTCCACGTTGCGGCCCGCCTCGCGCTCCAGCCGGCGGCTCGACTGCACCCGGTTCAGGTAACCGTAGATGTAGAGCTTCAACAGTCCCGACGGATGATAGCCAGGCCGCCCCGTCGAGCGCGGATCGACCCGCTCGAACCCCAGACTCCGAAGATCAAGCTCATCGACAAAGATATCGACAACCCGGACCGGATTGTCCTCGCCGACGAAGTCGTCCAGGCATTCCGGCAGAAAGCTCGCCTGATCACGCGACACACCTTCAACAAACCGCTTCATCAAAACCTCACTGAGTTCGTCAGCGAGATTCTAGCAGACATCACGAAAGCAAATCGTTTTTACACAGCCAGGGTCATCAGCAGGCAATCCAATTGGATTGCGGGTTCGTCTGTTATGCGATTTCTAGCTGAACCCCAGCACCTCCCTCTGCCTCCCCCAATCCGGCGGCAAGCTTCTGATGCGTTTCAGCATTTCGGAGGTCAGGTCGACCGGCTGCCGTCCATTGACAATCACCTCAACGATATCGGGTGCAAGGAACGCCAACGGCAGGAACCGGCTAGCGTCTCCGGTGTCCAGCCCAGTATCCTCGGCCAACTCCCGAACCCCTGCCACCTGTCCCTTGGCAACCTTATCAAACCACGCTCGCGTATCAGCAACCAGTTCGATGAGCTTTTGGTCGGGTTGCCCAATCGTTTCTGAACCGGAGCCGATCAGCATCCGAGACTCGACGCCCCGCCGCCTTATCTCAAACGGCACAACGATTTCATGCACCGGATCCCCGGATTCGCTTCCTCCCGTGACGGCCCCAGGACTGACCTGAACCGACAAGCGTCCGGGAGAGATCACCACCTGCTCAACGAGAGTCGCTACCATTGATCTCTGAATCTCCGGAACACCAGCCAATTGAGTTGCGACCTCGTCCCTCCGGGCCTGTGCAAGCTCTCTTTCTGGCGGTGTCATCGCATGGAGACCAATCGTGACTTGCCACTCGCCGTCGTCGGCAAAGTAGTTGGTAAGAACGCGAAGAACTGCATCGTCCAGATCACCCTGCGGCAAGCGCCATCCCGCGGAATCATCCTTGCCGTCTGACACCAAACGGCTGGAGATGTAGTAGCGGTAGGCCTTGTCGCCCTTTCGGGCGTGGCTGGGTGTCAATCTGTCTCCTGTCTCGTCATAGAGCAGACCCGCAAGCAGTGAACCCGATGATCCGTTCGTCGCCGACGTGCGCGCCGGCGCCCTGCCCGCCAGCATCTTCTGCACAGCATCCCAGGTTTCCTGGTCGATGATCGGCTCATGCAGACCGTCGAATGCCTGCCCCTTGTGGTGCACTTTTCCGACGTAGACGGGATTGTGAAGAAGTTGGCTGAGATGGCCGCGGGTGAACGGACGCGCGCCTCGCGGCTCGCCATTGATCAACCTGGCCTTCGTTCGGATCTCCCGGCTATCGGCCTCGCGCTTCACCGCCTGGATCGAGCCAAGGTCGAGGTAGAGGCGGAACAGCTCCTTAACCGTTTCGGCCTCAACCTCGTTGACCACAAGTTTCTTGTCCCGGGCGTCGTATCCGAACGGCGCCAGGCCACCCATCCACATGCCCTTCTTCTTCGAGGCCGCGATCTTGTCGCGGATGCGCTCTGCCGTGACCTCACGCTCGAACTGAGCGAACGACAGGAGCACGTTCAACGTCAGCCGCCCCATGGAGTTGGCGGTATTGAACTGCTGGGTGACCGAGACGAACGAGACGTTCTTGGCATCGAAGGTCTCGATGATGCGAGCAAAGTCGACGAGAGACCGCGTCAGGCGATCGACCTTGTAGACCACGACCAGGTCGATCCTTCCGCTATCAATGTCATCCAACAAGGCCCTGAGTGCCGGACGTTCCATGGTGCCGCCCGAGATCCCGCCGTCGTCATAGTGCTTGGGGAGAACGCTCCAGCCGAGGCCCTTCTGGCTCTTGATGTAGGCCTCGCAAGCCTCTCGCTGGGCGTCGAGGCTGTTGAAGTCCTGGTCGAGGCCCTCTTCCGTCGACTTGCGGGTATAGATCGCGCAACGGACCTTCTCGCTCATAGCCCAAAGAACCTCGGGCCTGACCAGCGCGCACCCGTGATCTCGCGAGCGATCTCGGAGAGCGAGCGGTAGATGTCACCCTTATAGACGAACCCTGTCTTGATGACCTCTATCTGGTGGGTGCGGCCGTGCCACTCCCTGACCAGCCGGGCGCCGGGTGTGAGCCGGCTTGCCTTCGATGGCGTCGGGGCTGTGGTTTCCGACTCCGGTGTGCGTGCGGCGATCCGGTCGAGCTTGCGCCTGGTCGCGGGTTTGAGACCGCCAAACGCCTTCACCTGGAGATGATAGGCGGCACTATACTCCAGCAATCTTCGGCTGATACCCTTGGGCGGCGGCTGGCCGTGCGCATCAACCCAGCGTTCAATCAGGTCAGACCGTGCCAGACTGGAGATCGCCGAGAGTTGCCCGGCGATCTCCTCCCTTTTCCGGTCCCTGGTCATTGGCTCGCGTCCGCCCGGTAGACGGTCGCGTCCTTGGCGTTCTTCTCCCGGGCTATGTCGTGCCCCTTCTTGCGAAGGCCCGAAAGTGCGGCCCGCACGCTGTGCGGCTGCCAGCCGGTCACCTTGCCGATCTGCTCGATGGTGGCCCCTTGCGAACGCCCGAGCAGTTTGAGAACGGTGTCCGTCTTGCTGGTCATGGTCACCGGTTTTGATTTGGTCGTCATGGTTTCCTCCGGTTTCTGGGCAGGGCGGCATGCGCTGCCTGGAACGCCGGGCGTTCCCACTGCCCCAGACCCGGTTAGACCGGAGGCCAGCCCGGGCGGGCGGCGACGGAGGAAAGAAGAGCGTCACTGCACGGTGACAGTGACGCTCTGTTCCGAACCGAAGTCCAGTCCATCATGTGTAACGCCGGAGAGCGATCTATCGGATCTTGGCCCAGTTCTCTTGTTTTCCACCTTCTCCCATCGCGAGAACCGGCTCTTCACGGTCACGCTGGGCGTCGGCGAGGAACTGCGACATGGAGTCCACCTGGTCGTCGTGACGCCCATGCGGAAACGCAAGAACCTCGTGAAGAAAGTCCGGCAGCCAGGATGCGTCCTTGGGCAAGTGAACCTGGCCCGCCTCGATCCTGGTTGTCTGTGCCTCGAAGCGCGTCAGCTTGTCGGCCGTCGGCTTCACCTTGATCGGCCTCGGCATGGTATTTGCCGCCTCGTCGACGAGGTCCTGGTAAACCCCAAGCCCGATACCGGTGCCTTCGATGAGGACTCTCGGCGCATTGTATTCCTTCTGTAGGGCGACGATCTTCCGTCGCAACGTCGGAATCTCGATGCGCCCGCGCCAGAGATCGACCAGGTAATAGTCCTTCCTCTTCACGACCCAGGTCGTGCAGACCGAATAGTCCCGGCCTTCACCAATCGTCCCGGCGATATCCCAGCTCTGCACGATGCGCACGCCATCGCCCTCGGGAACCTTGTCGTACCAGCGGAACCATTCCCTCTTCACGAGATTACCCTCGACAGGCGTCGGGCGCTGCTGGTACTGGGCCGAGAACGCGAGGCTGCCCAGCGTCTTCCTCATGAGTTCCAGCTGCTCGCGGCTCTCGCGCCCGGGGTGCAGTACGTCGCCTGCCTTCCGGTCGTGGAACGCCATGTCCCCGATCGGGATATCATCGTCCTCGATCGCGATCGCAGGCAAGCAGAGCGAATCCCAGCCACCCGTCTCGAGCACGTAGCCGGCCAGGTCCTCCTCGTGCAGCCGCTGCATGACGAGCACGATGGCACCCTTCTCCTTGTCGTTGAGTCGTGTGACCAGGGTCGTGCGGAACCATTCGATCGTCTTGCGGCGTTCCGTCTCGGACATCGCGTCGGCGGCCTTCATCGGGTCATCGATGATGATGACGTCGGCGCCGCGCCCCGTAAGCGTGCCGCCTGTCGACGTAGACAAACGCCCGCCACCCCTCGTCGTCGTGAACTCGCGCGTCGTATCCTGCTTGACCCTGAGGCCCGGGAACAGGTCCCGGGACCATGCGCTGTTGATGATCAGCCGGAACTGCTCGGAGAGCTTGTCGGCAAGCTCCTGCGAGTAGCTCACACAGATGAAGCGGAGCGCGGGGTCATGGCCAAGCCGCCAGGCGACCCATGCAACCGAGGTACAGATCGATTTCAGGGACCGGGGCGGCTGGGTAATGACCATTCTTGTATCATCCCCTCTTTCGACCAGGTCCAGGGCATGGGCGATCGCCTCGATATGCCAGTTCCGTTGATAGACATCGCCCGGCGACACGGTCTCGAACGCCTTCGCGAGAAAGCAAAGGAAGTCTCGCCGCATGGCAATCTTCAGGGCTTCCCGCTCACTCATCGCCCTCATCCTTCTTCAGGTTACGCTCGATGTAGTCGCGGATGATGTCGTCCTCCGCGCGGCTGATGGTCTCGGATGGCGGCTTCGAATCGTCCCGGGCCTGGAGTTCTCGCCCCATCTCGAGGATCAGTTGCAGTGACCGGAGGTCGCCGTGGACGGCCTTTTCTCTGAGCCGTAGAAGTCCCGCTTCCATGGTGGAGACCCAACGCACCTTTCCCTCGATCTTCACCCTCATCCGGGAATTGAGCACGCCCCGCGCAATACTGTAGTAGTCGCGGGAGCCCTTGGGGCGCCCCTTCGGGTTACCCGATTGACCTTTCCTGAACTGGCCCGATTTCGGGGGCTTGCCGTAACCGACTTCGTAACGCTTTTTCTTCCTAGCCATGATGTCCTCCTTTCAGGTTGGCGTTCGAACCTGCAACCTCGCCGGAGGGTTCTTTGCTGTGTTCATTCGCTCTAACGGGTTGGACACCGGTCTCGCGCTCGAACCGCCTGAGCGCGACGTCGACGTAGACCGGATCAAGTTCGATCGCGCAGGCGCACCGCCCCGTGCGCTCGGCGGCCAGGATCGTGCTCCCGGAACCGGCAAACGGGTCGAGCACGATATCGCCACGCCTCGAACAATCGAGGATCGCATCGGCAACCATGCGGACCGGCTTCACTGTCGGGTGGTCCGCCAGGTCGTCGGACCGGGTCGCCGAGAAACTGTTGACCCCCGCGTAGTCCCAGACGTTGGTCCGGTTGCGGCCGTAGCGGCCAAGATCCACGTTGTTGACGTGTGCGGCCGTGCCGTTCTTGAAGACCGCGACCAGCTCGTGTTTCGAGCGGTAGAGAGATCCCATGCCGCCGTTGGTCTTGTTCCAGACACAGATGTTCTTAAGCTCCGCGTAGAGCTCACCGCCGACGGTTAGCAGGTCCAGCACGTGGCGCCAGTCCATGCACACGAAGTGGATGGCCCCGTCCCGGCTGTGCCCCACCGCGTGTCCGAGACTGATTCGCAGGAACGCCTGGAACTCGGGCGTCGACATTTCTCCCGATGCCATCGCGAAATCCCTGTGCCGGACCCGCCCCTTGCCCGAGACGTGTCCGGGGACGGGAACATTGTAGGGCGGGTCCGTGAACACCAGGTCCGCTATGCGACCTTCGAGCACGGCATCGAAGCTCCCGGGCATGGTGGCGTCACCGCAGTAAAGGCGATGACAGCCCAACAGCCAGAGATCTCCCGGCCTCGTGACAGGCTCGGCGTCATGGTCGATGTCTGGCACGTCGTCCGCCGGATCATCTTCCGGTTCCTCGTCACCGCCCATCACAATCAGGTCGATCTCGGGCGCCTCGAACCCGGTGATCTCGAGGTCGAACCCGAGGTCGAGGTCCAGGAGCGCCTCGAACTCCAGGGCCAGGATCTCGTCGTCCCACCCGGCCAGTTCCGCCAACTTGTTGTCGGCGATGACGTAAGCCCGCACCTGCTCCGGCGTCATGTGCTCGAGGCGGATGGTCGGCACCGCATCGAGACCCAGCAACTTGGCCGCCTCGACCCGGCCGTGACCGGCAATGATCGTGTTATCCGCGTCGACAAGGACCGGGTTGGTCCAGCCAAAGGTCTCGATCGATCTTGCGATCTTCTCAATCTGCCCGCGCGTGTGGGTGCGCGCGTTGCGTGGTGACGGTCGCAACGTGTCGCAGTGCTTCAGCGTAATCTTGAGCCCCGACAGACGAGCTTGTTGTCCAGATGTTTCCGGCATGTTTCCTCTTCTCAAATGTGGAGGAAACATGCCGGAAATCATTTAGGGCGTGGTCGCAAAGTATGTACCTTTAGCTTCTCTTGCCCGTCTTGCTTGTCCTTCGTGCCTTTCTTGTCTTGCGTCTCTTTCCTATCTCGATTCCGACGCTGGACAAATTTGCGGAGGCCCGAAGTGAGTTCACTATCCGAGGTGTCAGGACGAATGGCCCTTACAGCTTCCTTAACGAATGTCACGCCCTGACCCGTCGGCGTGCCCCACCGGTCCCGGCCTTCACTTTTGTTGTACAAAGTGATCTGCTCGCCGGTTTCATCTTCGTAGGTTTCGCAAATCGAGCAAACCAACCAGCAGAGATTGCCCCGCGGATTGGGTCCCTTTTTCGACTTGATACGATCAATGCAGGACATGATCGCAGGTCTCAGTTGTTCCGGCTCGCCGGCACTACCCGTCAAGATTCTGGCAAGCGCGATAGCCTCAGGGTTCTCGCTATCTGCACGCACCAATATGTCGTTGAGCAGTTCATCCGAGGCGCGCCCATTAAGACTATCTAGCGAACGTCTCGATATCGGTTCTTCCCGCAGCAAGAGTTCCAGCGCTCTTCGTGCCTCGGCGCGCGTCGCAACGCTTGGCCCCGAGTTGTTCCAGACAATGAACCGCTCCAACGACCGCATGATCTTAGAGCACATCCGGGCCCAGGCTTCGTCTAAAACCTCAACGTCGAGCGCCTGCCTCATCTTCGGGAAATCGACTTCCTCAGGAGAAAAGAGATCGCTCAGCCGAGCCACACCTTCTTCACCCCACTTCGGGTCGACCTTTCGAGGCATTGATTTCTCCTCGCGGCAGCCTGATACCCCCGAGGTTACCTTGCTTTTTCGATGAGCCAATCAAAAAGACCGGCGTTGAGTATCATTTCCGCGAGTTCGCTCGGGCCAACCACGGTAATGGCGCTTTCCGGTGTTGTCATTGTCTCCTTTGCCGAGTGATAAACATAAAACATCCGGTTTTCGCCGCGCCTTCCGAACTGTTGGATATAGTCCTCGAACTGGTGGTTGTCGGTTTTTGATTTCACCTGGACAAATGCCCGCTCACCGGTCGACGGCAATTGCAGCGCGATATCTGGCCTGCACCCCCTGACCGATCCGGTTTGAACGTTAGAGCATCACCGGTTTGACCTTGCCCCGAACGTTGGACCGGGCTGAAGCGGAACTTCCCGCTTCTCAGAGTTCCTGGCGGCTGGTCAGCAACCATAGCCATTTTAATATTGATATTACCGATATTATTATCGATTTTTATTCGTTATACAAAATCAAAACTAATGAATAGACTTCGGACTGAGTGACATTCCCGGAAGGAAAATGCCGGACGGTCCTTCCAATGAGGAGATGAAGATGCAGATCACCCTGACGCAACTTCCTTATCCATATGATGCCCTCAAGCCGTATGTCTCGCGGAAAACGCTGGAGATCCATCACGGAGAGCACCATCGGGCCTATGTAGAGAAGGCTAGATCATTGGCGAGGGAAGTGCGTCTGGGCGACCGATCGCTCGAACAAATCATCCAACAGACTGCCGGTAAAGAACGCCATCGCGCTTTGTTCAATAGCGCGGCGCAAGCTTGGAACCATGATTTCTACTGGTGCTCCCTCACGCCGAAGGGCGGCGGCACACCCTACGGCGCAATAGGCAAGTGGGTCGACACCGATCTCGGCGGCTACGACACATTCGCCAAGCAAATGGAAGAAGCTGCCGCCGGACAGTTCGGCAGCGGCTGGGTCTGGCTCGTGATCGACGAGAACAAACTTAAGGTTACGGCCACCTCGAACGCGGACACCCCGCTGGCGCGCGGGCAAACGCCGTTGCTCACCATTGATGTGTGGGAGCACGCCTATTACCTCGATTACCGGAACCGCCGGGCGGGCTACGTATCCGATGTCATCAGGCATCTGCTCAACTGGAACTTCGCTAATCGAAATCTGAGCCGTTGGACTGCAACAGCAATCGCGTCCGTGCCGCAAATCATTTCCGCTGCCGGTGCCACACAATGAAACACAAAAGCAAGGAAACCCTTTGGCCCCTTGATCGTCGCGCCTCCGTCGATCGTCGCGATACGGACAGGCTTGTCTCACTACGCAGCACGTCAAGGCGGACAACTTCACTGGCCCGCCGTCATGATGGCTCGGCACGACATCGTCAATGCGTGGATACACGACAGGGCAATCGGTTTAATGAACGTGCGCCAATCACAACCATTTCCAGGACCCGCCACCAGATGGGACCAACACATCCCCTCTCAAGATCAACACTCAGAAGCTGGTGTTATGCCTTGGTGCGGGATCTCTGGAATTCGCCCAACACTGTTTCGCAATACAACCGACAGCGAATCGTAGCGGTTGTCATCGCCATGATCCTGGCGATGTTCCTGCTTCATACCAGGTCGTGAACAACTATCTTCACCGCCAATAGAAAACGAATGCCAAGGTAGGAACGATGTATCCGAAGGTGACCAGAGAAATGGCCGAGATGCGCGGCAAGTTCGCACCGGGTATCGATGCAGCCTTTCGTCAGTTCAGTCAGGCCGTCTTTATGGAAGGTGCGCTGTCGCGGAAGACCAAACAGCTCATCGCCGTGGCCGTCGCACATGTAACCCAATGCCCATACTGCATCCAGGATCACACCAAAGCGGCGGCCCGAGAGGACGCCAGTCCGGAAGAAGTCATGGAAGCCATCTGGGTTGCGGCCGAAATGCGGGCCGGCGGCGCTTTCGCCCATTCCACCCTTGCTCTGGACACACTTCATGCCATGCAAGCCAACACCCGTCCGGCCTCTGAACCACATCGTGACTGAGATTAGCTAGGAAAGGTGCCGACCTAGGCCGCGGACAACCTGTTTCTGAGGAGCTGCCTCATGCCAAATACGATAGACACAGCGCAGATCAAGGCCAAACGAACCTGTGGCGCTGCCTCCATGTCCGGGGGACAAAGGATTCTCATGAACCGAGGTGGATCACGATGGCCATACAAGGCCAAACATAGGCTCGACGCTTGGATCAAAAATATGGCGCGGAGTATAGATACACGAGAATGGTTCGATCATGACTGAGAGAAGTCGATTGTGTTCGTCGACTGTCGCGTCCGGAACAACGTCACGGGAGACGTGGATTTTCTTAAAACGGCAAGCTGAATGTTCGGTGAGGTTAGCGTGACCATACGACCTGATTTGCATACGCCACTTTGCGATGTCTTGGGCTGTCGCTATCCAATTCTTCAAGCCGGGATGGGTGGCGTCGCGCGCGCCGAATTGGTATCGGCAGTAGTGCAATCGGGTGGTTATGGCTTTCTCGGTATGGTCCGGGAGTCTCCTGAGTTGATTTCCCAAGAGATCGACGCAGTTCGAGCCACGACTGACCGACCGTTCGGCGTGAACCTAATTCCGGCTGCAACCGATCCAGCTCTGTTCGAGGCGGAGCTCGAGGTCTGTTTTGACAGGAATGTGCACTCCCTGTGCTTATTTTGGAGCGTGCATGCTGACGTGATCGCGCGCGCCAAGGACTCAGGTTGCCTGGTCCTCTATCAGGTAGGCTCGGTCGAGGACGCCGTGATCGCAGAGAAGGCCGGTGCGGACGTCATCATCGCACAGGGCGTCGAGGCCGGCGGACATGTCCGCGGAACCGTGTCGTCACTTGTCCTGTTGCCGCAAGTCGCTCGCACAGTATCGGTCCCGGTCGTCGCCTCGGGCGGATTCGCCTCGGGCAGAAGCTTGGCTGCTGCTCTCGCTCTCGGGGCGCAGGGAATTCACTGCGGTACTGCATTTCTTGCTACCGAAGAATCCTTCGCCCACGCCTATCACAAGGAACGGATCGTAGAGGCCCGAGCCGAGGATACGGTCTACACGGACGCCTTCGCCATCAACTGGCCATCGGGTTCTCCTGTGCGTGTCATCGCCAATGGACTGACCGATGAACTTGGTGGACGGTACTTCGGATACAACGCGGAGGACATGCCCCGCGTGGTAATCGCCAACGAGGATGGCCGGCCGATCTACAAATTCAGTACCGATTCGCCACTCAGGACAACGACCGGTGACCTTGAGCTACTGGCGCTATTCGCTGGCCAGGCCGTGGGCGAGATCGAAACCGTATCCAGCGTAGCCGCACGAATCTCAGAGATCGTCAGCGACGCTCACGCGACCCTTGAGCGACTACGGTCGAACTAGGGATCGATTGTACTGAAGTCGTGGTCACCAGGAACTGTGCAGAAGCCAGAGCATGACGATTGCAGGCGCGCCCTTTCGTTCGCCCGCCAGCGTTTCACGTGCAAGTGCTGCGGACTGTACGAGTTTTCGGACAATCCCATATAGGCCGGGTCAACCTCGTGCATGAAACATGGAGGCGAAGCGAATCCTCCAATCGAATTGCACTCCTATTTCTCAGATCCGGCCATGTCGTCTGCTCCGTGGTGCATATGGATTATCATTGGGCGTTAAATAAGTACTCTTAGTGCCTTTATTGAAGCCTTTGTTTGTCACGGCATTTTGCATGCGTTCCTGAGCCCCATGCATGACCATGCAACCCTATGCAAGATAATTATATATCGATATTTTCGATATATAATTCAAATTATTTTTGTTTGTTTGATATTATAATTTGCCTTAAATACACAGGCATGATCCGCCGGTAAACGCGGAAATGAGGCACGAATTCAGTGACTGATTTCGAGAGCAATTTAATGAATGAAGGTCTGCCCGGTCTTTGGCTGGTCGGCCTTCGAACAGATCGGATGCGTTCTGGCGCAATTGCCGCACGGAAACCGGTAGGTATCGGGATCAGGGAAATATCGGGTCGCCTCCCGACCTAGAATCCCGAAACCCCACACATTTCCATCTTGTTGCTGTCGACAACCGGTAAACAGAATCCATGCCTAATTTGAACAAGAAAATTATGTATTTTTTGAGAAACAACATAAACATTGAGGTATATCTCGTGAGGCCCGTTTCATGAACGTTCTCGCGCCATCTCCTGTCATCTCGGTACGCAATGTGTCTTTTCGATACCCGAAGGGACGCGCTGTGGTGCTCGATGATATCGACATGACTGTGCGCAAGGGTGAGGTGCTGGCTATTCTGGGCGCCAGTGGCAGTGGCAAGTCGACGCTTCTCGATCTGATCGCCGGTTTGAAGGTTCCTCAGACCGGCACGATTACGTGCAACGGATACCCGGTTCTTGAACCTAGCCCGACGAGGGTGCTCATGTTTCAGGATCCGGCACTCTTTCCCTGGATGACAGTACTGGAGAACGTAGCCATCGGTTTGCGTTTTGCCGGTCAGGAAAAAGGGGAACGATTGCGCCGGAGCAGAGAGATACTGCGAGCGACAGGCATTGCAGATCTGGCAGACGTGAACACCCAGCGCCTCTCAGGTGGACAGAAGCAACGAGTTGCCTTGGCGAGGTCGCTGGCACCGGACCCGGGTGTATTGCTGCTCGATGAGCCGTTCTCAAGTTTGGATCCGGTCAGCCGTGACTCATTGCGGGATGAGGTTCGCACAATCGTGAAACGATTCGGCAAGACGGCAGTGCTGGTAACCCACGACCTGGACGAAGCCCTAATCATGGCCGATCGAATTCTCGTTCTAACGTCCGATCCCGGGCAGATTGCAGGTTGTGTCCTACCCAACCTAGATGCGAATGCCACGCAGTCCAGAACACAAAAATACCACACTGCGCGAGATGAGCTTCTCAGTCTCTTCGATTGCGTTTCCAACGATGGGACGGAGGAAAATGGAGTCACCGCGGCACGCCATGGGGTCGACAGAAATTTCGTTGCAGAAGCCTGTTGCGCGGATCGAAAAGGACAACGCAGCCATGATTAGACAATACGCCAAGTCGGCAACGCCGGATGCGGAGGCCTTTTCGCTAGTTGCTGCGGCGGAGAAAAATGGAATATCGCGTCGCGATGTACTCGACTTCTTTGCGGCGGGAGGAATCGCAAGTCTCTTATCGTCAATCCCGGATGCCGGCTACGGCGCACTACCTGATGACGGCGTCGTGCGCCTCGGGTATCTGCCAATCACCGATGCGACGGCGCTTCTCGTTGCACATGTCATGGGATACTTCGAGGACGAAGGGCTCGATGTTGCTGAGCCCACACTCATCCGCGGATGGGCTCCCTTGACCGAGGCATTTATTGCGGGCCGCGTCAATGTGGTTCATCTGCTCAAGCCTATTCCTGTGTGGATGCGATACAACAACAAGATTCCCGTCAAGATATTGGCCTGGGCGCATACGAACGGCTCTGGAATCGTCGTCGGCGGACAGACGGGCATTCATGATTTCGCTGACTTGGGCGGACGCCAGATTGCTGTCCCTTTCTGGTACTCGATGCACAATATCGTGCTGCAGATCGGGCTGCGGCACCATGGCATTGTTCCGGTCATCAAGCCGCAATCTGCTTCACTTGCAGCGAACGAATGCAACCTCCAGGTCTTGCCTCCGCCCGAAATGCCGGCGGCGTTGGCGGCGCGGAAGATTGACGGTTACATCGTCGCCGAACCGTTCAATGCGTTCGGTGAACTACGTGCTGGCGCGAGGATGCTCAGGTTCACCGGCGATGTCTGGAAGAACCACCCTTGTTGCGTGGTGACAGTGCACGAACGCGATACGGAAGGTAGGCCGGAATGGACGCAGAAGGTCGTGAATGCGATCGTGCGGGCGCAGATCTTCGCCGCGAGAAACAAGAAACTGGTCGCTAGAATGATATCGCGTGACGGGCGCGGGTATCTGCCGATGCCGGGGGACGTCGTTGAACATGCAATCACATTCTACGACACCGAGTTCTATGGCCCTCAGGGAGCTATACGGCACGCGGAATGGGACAACGGTCGGGTGGATTTTCAGCCTTGGCCGTATCCGTCCGCAACCAGGTTGATCGTGGAGGCGATGAACGAAACACTGGTCGAGGGCGACACGACATTCCTCGATAACTTGGACCCGGCGTTCGCCGCTGACGACCTCGTCGACTACAGGTTTGTCCGCCACGCCATTCAGCAACACCCGGACTGGCAGGCCGATCACAACGCCCTTCCTGACGATCCGTTCCGTCGGACGGAAACGGTGAACGTATGAACCGGACAATTGCCTTTGCAACCAAGTTGGCCCCGCAGCCAAGAGAGTTCATGCTCACCGGCTCGGCGAAGCTGGTTCATCCGATCGTTGGCGTGTCGGTATTGGGATTGGTCTGGTGGTGCGGAACATGGCTCATTACGCGCGATCCCCACATGCAGGCGTTCGGCGGGTTTTCCCCTGATGCAGCCATTCCCGTACTTTGGCAACTGCTCTTGAATGGGGAGTTCGTTTCCGCCGCCCTGCCTAGTCTACAAAGAGTCGGGTTGGGACTCATGTGGTCTGTTTCGGTTGGCGTGCCGGTCGGAATTCTGATTGGTCAGAACAGGACGGTTCGCGCGGCAAGTCACGTGCCGTTCCAGTTCCTTCGAATGATCAGCCCGCTCGCCTGGATGCCAATTGCGGTAATGATCTTCGCGACCTGGGATGGCGCAATCATCTTTCTGGTCACGGCGGCGGCGGTATGGCCGATCACTTACTCGACCGCAAGCGGCGTACGCAAGGTAGACCCCAACTGGTTCCGGGTCGCTCGCAATCTCGGGGCTAACAGGCTGCCTCTGCTGACTACCGTGACGCTACCGGCAATTGCACAGGATGTGGTCACGGGCATCCGCATTGGTCTCGGCGTTGCCTGGATCGTCCTCGTCCCGGCCGAATATCTGGGCGTCTCGTCGGGCCTGGGCTACGCGATCAATGATGCTCGTGACACGCTTGCATATGACCAGCTTGCTGCGCTGGTGCTGGGCATCGGTTTGATCGGCTTCATGCTGGACAGTGCGTGCGTCATAGCAATCCGAAGATGGTCCTGGCATTCGGAGGACAGATAACGGAGCCGGTTCTCGAATCGCTGAACGAAGATGGAAGGAGGGTCGTAATGACCACTGAAACTATTGTAGAGAATTTCAAGGTTATTGATCAGGAAGGACTTCGAAAGCTGTCCGAGAAGGGGAAATCGGACCCGACACAGGTGCGTACTGTGAAGTGCAAGACTGTGGCGGAAGGAAAGTTCCGCCACCTGAACTACATTCGCGACCTTCCCGCGCATGTGGTCGACGAACCTCCCGTGTTGTTGGGAGACGATACTGCGCCAAACCCGTCTGAAGCGGCCCTCGCTGCTCTAGGTTCCTGCATCTCTGTCGGCATTCATGCCAACTGCGTGTATGAGGGAATCAGGATGACGAGTCTCGAACTGGAACTCGAGGCGGACATCAACATTACTTCGGTGTGGGGCGTAGGTGACCTGAGTGACAAACCCGTCGGCTTCACTGAAGTCCGTATCAAGGTACATTTGGACGCCGATGCTGATCGTGAACGACTCTCCAAGCTAATCAATCATGCTCTCGATTGGTCTCCTGTAACCGGCACCTACCGAAATCCCGTGCCTGTTAGCACTCAACTGGCATGAGCATCGTTGAGTCAGAAGCGACCGATAGCGCATCAGATAGCCGTTCTTCTTTTGGAATAGGTAGATGCGAAACAACGGATCTGTTGTCGACGGTTCGTGCCATCGTTGATCACGATCTTGTGGCACAAGCAGCTACTATCGATCGTGAAGGCCTCTATCCAGAGCAGACCCTGCGCAGATTAGGTGCGGTTGGGGCGTACCGACAGCACTTGAGCGGGAGATCCAGCACCGGTGAAGTCGATATTGCTCTTGCCACAGAAATTCAGGCCGTAGTCGCCGAGAAATGTCTGACAACGGCGTTCTGCATGTGGTGTCAGAATGCTTGCGGCTGGTACCTCGAAAATACGGGCAACGACAACCTGCGGAAAGCCTTCCGGAATGCGGTTGGGGATGCGGACATCCTGGGGGGTACGGGACTGTCGAATCCCATGAAATACCGATCAGGTATCGAACCCCTGCGCCTGCAAGGCAACCGTGTTGATGGTGGCTACGTGGTTAGAGGTCGTGTCTCTTTCGTATCCAATCTTGGAAAGGATCACGTGTTCGGAGCGGTCTTCGGAGACAATGATCAACAGGTCATGGCCCTACTCTCCTGTGACACGAAAGAACTCAAAGGACGGCAGAATGCCCATTTCTGCGCCCTTGAAGGAACCCGCACCTGGACGATGACTCTATCGGATGTATTCGTGCCGGATGAGCGCATTATTGCCGCTCCTGCCGATGAGTTTCTGAGAACCATTCGACCTGGATTCATTTTGCTTCAAGTCGGACTCGGTATTGGGATCATGCGCGATGCGGCGCGAGAAATGCACGAGCTTGATAACTCTTTGGGTCACGTGAACCGCTACCTTGAAGTGCAGCCCTGTGAAATTGCCGCTTCCGCGGTGGAACTGAACGAGACGCTAAGAGAACTGGCCGCTTCGCCACGCGAGACGGCCAAGGACTATGTCGATTCGGTAAGGCGCCTTAGACTCAACGCTGCAAATGGGGCAATGAAAGCGGCGCATGGCGCCCTGTTACATGCGGGTGCTCGCGGGTACTTGCGCGACGCGAGGGCTCAACGCCGACTGCGGGAGGCCTATTTTATTGGAATCCTGACACCTGCGACAAAGCACTTGAACAAAGATATCGCGTCGTCAACGAATTTGTCGTGAGAATCAGAGTAGACGAGACGTTTTCGTTCTAGGCAACCAATTTAATATTGGATATATCGATTATATATCCAGTTAAAATTTGATTTTTATATATTATTTTCTGCAGTATGGTACTGAAACGATCATGCTTCCGCTGGAGAAACAGTATGATCTCGTTCAGGCAATCTCGTGGTCGATGTGGCTCTGGCTCCATTCTCAAGAAGCTGTTTTCGGGGATGCCTGTTCCGGGATGGTGGACACGTTTCGGATGTCTGGGTTTGTGGGCACGAATTGAACGCTGTTTTTCTCGGACTGCGCGAAAACTAGCTGGGTGTGCAAGACCGCCATGATGTGATTCTTCATCAACATCGGAGATCAACCGTCAGAGAGTACTTCGTCATCGTCTTGGCAATGAATTCGACGTCGGCGCCAAGAATGCACTGGGAACGGTGTTCTGCAAACGCGTGGAAAGTGGGGGTGATGAATGCTGAACCATTTAGAGTTTGAGGCGACCAGCAATGTCGAGTGATGGTCCCGGCGATTGGAACAGGATCGAGTTGTGGCGTGTGGAGCAAAGGAAGCTGCTGCTGGAGCAACGTAAACGCATCGTACTTAACGAACGGAGGAGAATCGAAGCGCGTGTTATTCGCGGTTTGTTTGACTGGTTGTCAGGACATTCGATCAGCCGTCTCGGGTTCTACTGGCCAATTAAAGGCGAGTTGAACCTTCGCCTGCTGATTGATCGTTTGGCCATCCGAAAAGTCGAATTTGCGCTTCCTGTGGTTACGGAGCGAAATCGTCCTTTGGAGTACTGGTCGTGGAGTCCAGGGGATGACATGACGCGCGGATTCTGGAATATCCCAGTACCTGCGCGACAGAAAAAAGTGCTTCCCGATGCGGTAATCGCCCCATTAGTCGGATATGACCGGCAAAATTATCGGCTTGGATACGGCGGCGGTTACTTCGATCGAACTCTTGCGGCACTTTGGCCGAGACCGTTGGTGATCGGCGTCGGACTGGATACCTCCGGATTGGAAACGATCCATCCACAGCCGCACGATATTCCGATGGATGTGGTTGTAACCGAGAGAGGGACCAATCGGTCCCCATGGTTGGACGAGAATCCTCCCATGAGCGAGGACGCAACAGGTTAACGACCGTTAGTAATGCGTACGTCCAGTATCACCTCAATGGATGATGTTCGGTCGAGAGGATAGATGTCTGGCCATTCATGAAACCGGCTTTCGGGTAGCGCACTTCTGTCGAGAGGACCAAGGCATGACGCTCGTGGTGACGGAAAACTGTATCAACTGCAAATACCAGGATTGTATCGAAGTTTGCCCGGTTGATTGTTTCCACGAGGGCGAAAACTTTCTCGTCATCCATCCGGATGATTGTATTCACTGCGGTTCATGCTTGCTCGAGTGTCCGGTAGAGGCGATCAAAGTTGATACGGATGAAGGCACCGAGCCGTGGTTGAAGATCAATCGGCATTATGCCGAGATCTGGCCGAACACGACAAAAAAATCAAAAAAAATCGTGGGACCCCGCCAATTGGATAAACGTTCCTAACAAGATATCGTATCTTAATGAGAAGCCCGGCAAGCAGTCCGATTAGCGTGTAGATCACGCTCCCAGTCTCCGTTCCCGATCAATCTGTTGGCGTGGTGTGCACGATGTTTGTATGGACATTTCGCGTACGAAACACTGTTAGATTGAGAATATTGATATAAACATTGTGCCACACCAATCGGAGGTCGATGTGGACACGGAACTCGCGAGAACGTTTCTGACAGTGGTATCAGCAGGAAACTTCAGTGCGGCCTCCGAACGGCTGCACGTCACCCAATCAACGGTCAGTGCGCGAATTCATACCCTGGAGGAGCAACTCGGCTGCACCCTTTTCGTTCGAAACAAGGCGGGAACAACGTTGACGCCAGCGGGCCGTCAGTTTCAGAAACATGCGAGTTCGTTGGTGCGGACGGTGGAGCAGGCACGGCACGATGTCGGCATCCCCCGGGGGTTCCGGGCGGCACTGACCGTTGGTGGCCGTATCGGGCTATGGGAACAGTTCCTGCTGGAATGGGTGGCCCTGATGCGCAATCAGGTACCAGACGTTTCAGTAAGAGCCGAAGTGGCGTTCGAAGCAGATCTCATGCAAGGACTGGTAGAAGGGCGGCTGGATTTTGGAGTCATGTATACGCCGCAGAGTCGTCCTGGTCTCACGGTCGATCATTTATTCGATGAACAGCTCATCCTGGTGGCGACGGAAGCCAAGCCTGAAAGCGTGCTGGGGGCCAAGTATGTTTATATTGATTGGGGGCCTGAGTTCTATGTTCAACATAACGCCAGCTTTCCCGACTTTTCGAGCCCGGCAATTACGGCAAACATCGGATGGCTCGGGCTCCAGTACATTCTTGAAAACGGTGGCTCAGGATACTTTCCCTCGCGTTTGATACGACCGTACTTGGAGAGTGGTAATCTGCTTGTATCAAAGGATGCCCCGATATTCCATTTGCCAGCATATGTAGTGCACCCCAGCAGTTTGGATGCCGCTCACGATCACGTCAGGACGGGGATCGCCATCTTGAAAGAGCTGGCAGATCCCTATCATCGCAATCGATGAATTGGAAACTTCTCACAGCAACGCTTCACTCTTGAGCTACCGGAAAATCGGCAATCTGAGAGTTCGTCGTCCCCAGCCATTTTCAACGTGGCAAATCGACGAGGTGTTCATTCGCATCGGTGGCAAGAAAATGTGTCTTTTGCGCGTCGTCGATGACGTGACAGATGTCGATGCCGCGCTCGAAGAGTAAGTCCTCGACCTGCCGCAGTGATAATGGATATCGGATGTACATCATCACCGCGAGCCGAATGATCTCGGGCGAACTATTGAAATAGCGGAATGGATTTTTCATCCGAAACCGCTAGGGAAACCCACCACGGCGTTCAAGTCGATTTAGTCTGACACTGCCCTGGCGATTCAATCCATTAGCTCTCCGCGATCAATGTGTAGGGATTGGCCCGTAATATCCCGCGCCATATCCGATGCCAGGAACAGATAACCGTTCACCATATCTTCCGGTTCCAAAAACCCGCTAATGGCTTGGCTTCCCAAAATCTCCCCTGATATCTCGTCGACGGAACGACCTGTTTGCTTGGAAATCGTGATAATCGACGACATTGACTGCTCTGTCCGTACCCAACCCGGGCATATCGAATTCACGGTGATCGACCGTGGACCAAGTTCGTGCGCCAGCACCCGCATCAGGCCGATCGTCGCGTGTTTCGAAGCACAATACCCGGCCATTCTCGCGTAACCCGACTTTCCCCAAGTCGAAGCCGTGAAGATAATTCGCGAACCATCCGGCATCAGCGCCAGAGCCCCCCGTGTTACTAAGTATGACCCCAGAATGTTAACGTCGATGACGCGTCGAAACGCCGAAGCCGACTCTTCGCTTGTGTCGTCGATAGGTGTTACCCGCTCAATGCCGGCGTTATTGATCAATACATCGACCCGAGAAAGATCTGCGATAGCCCGATTGACCTCTCCGCTATCCGCAATATCGCACTGCAGTGCTTTTACGTTCACATCATTCCCGTCTGAAAGGCGCTCGGCCGCCGCGTGGACACCGTCGTTGTTGGCAAGGATCGTGACGTTGGCCTTGCACGTCACGAATCCTGCCGCGACGGCGTACCCGATACCGCTGCTGCCACCAGTCACGAGTACGTGCTTACCCTCAAAGCAGAATGGTTTCACCTTTCTCGTTCCTTTCATTTCGGTCATCGCGTGGCTCACCCCCGGTACTTGGTAATGCGTAATCCAATGACGCTAATCCCGATCGAGAGCAGCAACATGATCACGGCGGCAACGTTTATAGTCGGGTCGACTCCCTTGCGGAGCATGCCCCACAGATAGATTGGCAATGTGCTCCCTCCACCGATGGTGAAGAACGTCACGAGAAAATCATCGAGAGAAAGCGCCATGGCGATAAGGGCTGCGCCAATGACGCTTGAGCGGACGATCGGTAAAGTGACGGTGAAGAAAGTCTGCGCAGGAGACGCGCCCAAGTCACGGGCGCTTCTGATGATTGCCAAGTCGAAGCTCGCCATCCTCGCGTAGACGATCATGATGACGAACGGCTGGGTGAATACGAGGTGGCTGAGAATGACTGTATGAAGCCCGAGCCGCATATCGAGCCAAGACGTGAAGAACGAAAGCAAAAGCACGCCGAGCATCAATGGCGGCACCATGATCGGCAACGCCAACATAGACATAAACGCCGAGGAAAAAACGGCGCTCATGTAGGTGAGCGCCAACGCAGCCATCGTTCCGATAATCGTCGATATGATGCCAACGCTCAGCGTGACGATGACACTGTGCCAAAACGCGTTCCAGAACTGTGGCTGCGCGAACAACCGCTGGATCCAGTCGAACGTCAGTCCGGTAAACGGAAAGCTGAGGAGAGCACTCTCATTGAAGCAAAAGGCGATCAGCAAAACCAATGGTGACAGCATGAACAGAATAGCCGTGGCCGCGAAAACCTGCCAGAGAACTGAAGTCATACCCGACGTCATGTCACTCGCTGCCTCGTGAGCCAGTGAACGACCAAAGCAAATAGTCCGATAATAAGGAAGCAGCTAGCGATCACGGTGAACGACATCGCCGAACCAAGGGGTGGATCGAGCTTGTGACCGAATTGGCTCTGGATGAAGAGGCCAATCATCGACGTGTGCGGTCCGCCGACCATCAACGGCGTAACGTAGTCACCCGCAGCGAAGATGAATGTCAGGCTAAACGATGAAATCAATCCGACCTTCGATTGCGGCAACACGATGTCGAAGAACACCCGCCAGGGCCTAGCGCCTAGGTCCGTCGCCGCCTTTAGGGGGATCGTATCGATACCGCGCATCGCCCCATAGATCGGTAAAATCGCGAGGGGCAACGTATAATGGGTGAGTGTGATGATGACGGCGAACGGGCTGAACAGAAACACTGTGAAAGGCTCATCGACCAATCCAAGCATCATGACTGCGGAGTTCAGAATGCCACTCGAACCTAGGATAGTCTTCCACATGTAGATCTTGGAAAGGTATCCGCCAAACAGGGTGATCACGGCGATAAACACGAAAACGAGACCATATCGCCCGGCCTTGAACCGACAGTAGTACGCATATGCGTAGGCGATCGATGTCGTGATGAGGGCGATCGTTACGGCGATCAAAAGCGTATAGCCAAGAACGCCGGCAAACTCCGTGACCACGGTAATGTACTGCTCGACCGTCCATTCCTGACGCAATCGGTAGGCGCGCACTTGCCAGAAACTAATGACGAAAAAGTAACCAGTCGGAACGACGAAAAGCACGAGGAACACCGTCAGCGACGGCGCAAGAAGCGTGTGTCTGAGTCCAAGCGCCTTTCTCATTCGTCCGGAAGAACCTTCTGATCCGTGAGGTTCCATGCGACGACCACATTGTCGCCTGCACGAACATCTGCTGCGGCAACCGAGTTTCGGCTGTCGACCAACAAAACATCACCGGCATCGATCTCGACCATGTATCGGATGACAGGGCCGAGAAACACGGCGTCAACCAGAGTTCCTGTCAACGTCCCGTCGAAACCAACGAGCGATGGATCATCGGAACTCGCGGCCAAGACCATTTTTTCGGGCCGTATGATTGATACGATGGGTTGATCCACGCCATCGTCCTGAAAGCTCGCGCCAACATCTAATGTGACGCAGTTGTCCTCCCTTCGTCCCTGCAGAAGATTGGCTTCACCAATGAAAGTCGCGACGAATTTGGTCTTTGGTGCTTCGTAAATTTCCTTTGGCAACCCCTGTTGGATCAGGCGGCCCTTTTCCATGACGAACACCCGCGACGCCAGGGCCATGGCTTCTTCCTGATCGTGGGTAACGAATACGAACGTTCCACCCGTCGAGCTGTGAACCCTTCGTAGTTCTTGCTGCATTGCCTTGCGTAGCTTCAAATCGAGTGCCGCCAGCGGTTCGTCCAACAACAGTACTTCAGGTCGCATAATCAATGCCCGGGCCAACGCGACCCGCTGTTGCTGTCCACCGGAAAGTTCGTCGATGTTGCGGTACCGGAACTGCTCGAGATGCACCAGTTCAATGGCGTCATTGAGCCGTTTTTCAATCTCAGTTGAGGTGATCTTTGCGATACGCAGGCCGTAGGCGATATTTTGCTCCACGGTCATATGGGGAAACAGACCATACCCTTGGAACACCATGTTTGTCGGTCGTCGATCAGCACCTATAGCGGTGACATCGCGTCCACCGATTTCAATCGACCCCGTACTGGGAGAGAGAAATCCGCCAATCATCTGGAGAAGCGTCGTCTTACCGCAACCTGATGGTCCGAGAATTGCCACGAATTCGCCTCGGTGTAGTTGCAGGTCAAGAGGATAGACCGCCGTCACTTGGCCGTAAGTCTTGGAGATACCTCGAAGATCGACAAGAACTTCATTACTTGATCCACTCATCGATTCATTCACCACAACCCTAAGTCTCTCGGAATATCAGTTCGCCATGCTGCAACACACGAGGAATGGAGGCCATATCCCAGAAGGATATGGCCTCCTATAGGGAGGGAGAACTAGGCTTTCAGGAATTCGTCCCAAGCGTCCAGGATATCATCCAGCGTGACGAGATCGCCTTCGCGTTCCAACGGCCATAGCGGGAACGGTCCGCCGCCGGAGGAGGCGAAGAATGCTTCGATATTGTCGTATGGGTACATGTTCCGAATGTTGTCATCGAGCAGGGGAACGGCTTTTTCGTTCGTAACCCCGACGCCATTCCGATTGCCCATGTACGCTTGGCCTTCGGCGGACATTCCCTGGTTGAGAAGCGTGTAGACCTCATCGAGGTGGGGCGCGTCCGTCACGATGGCCAGACAATCGGTCAGCGTGTGAGTGCCTTCCTTGGGGACGACCCAGGCGAGATCAGAGCCCTTGTCCCCGGCCCATGCCGCGACCGGTTCCCAGGATTGCGCCATCCAGATTTCACCGGAAGCCAACAAATCAGATAACTCACCGTATCCCGATGCAATTGTTCGAGCGTGCTCCTTCTTGATCTTGATGATGAGTGCGAGTGTGGCATCCAACTCGTCCTTATTGATGCGTGTCGGTGTCTTCGTACCGGTTGCCGCCAACGCAAACGCGACCATGACACTGAACACGTCGTTCGTCAGGGCAACCTTGCCCTTGTACTCAGGTTTCAACAAATCCAGCCAGGAAGTTGGCGTCTCTTTGACGAAATTGGTGTTGTACATGAGGGGAATTGAGCCCCACGACAACGGCAGTGAGTACTGCTTCCCGTTGACTTTCGGACCGTCCAGATTGCGAAACCGGTCGTACAGATCATCGAAGTTCGGAATACGCGACATATCAATCGGCTGTAACATGCCGATCTCTTCCATAAGAGGCGTATAGGCGTAATCCGGTGTGACGATATCCATATTGCCGATGCCGCCGCCGGTCGCGACCGCGATCGCGTGGCTGTTGTCGTTTTGGTAGGTTATGTTCAGGTCGATATCATTGTTCTTGGCAAAATCGCCTGCATTGAACGGATCCTCGAAACCCTGCCATCCCATGTAGTTCACTTGGGCCCCAGCATCCGCTGGGTTCAGGGGAATCGACGCCATAACCGCGCCGGCACCCGCTCCGAAAGCGACCTTCCCGAAATCCCGCCGGGTTAACCCGTTTCCAATTGTACGAATCCTGGCAAGGCCCGACGGAGCGATGTCGATAAGCCTCGAACGTTCGAGTCGTTCTCTGAACTTCTTCATGTGAATACCTCCGTTTGATGGATCTATTTATACAGCAGATTTTTTTGGTTCGTTGTTGGTGTCGACCCGTCGGCCCTATTCAAGTACCGCTTCCAATCACTCTCCAAAGTCACCCCAAGTACATCCTTCAACCTTCTGATGTCGTAGATGGTCGCAAAGGGATCCTTCTCGTATATGGCAGGTTCGTGGACGACCGGCACTTGACCGAATCGACGCTTAAGAAGCATCAGAGTTTCTTCTGGTGCGAATGTGTTCTCCGCGCTGACGAAGAAACAATCGTATGCCGGGCCTTTGTAGGTGATTGCCTTTTCAATAGCCTGGACGACATCCTGTATCTCCACGTATAGCCACATGTACGGATCGTCGATTTTTCGGGCGCGATGCATATCGGCTTCCATGCCGGGCGCATAGACAGTCGTCGGGCGAAGCACGATGATTTGCATTCCGTTTTTTTCGGCAAAGGCGCGCCCCATGGCCTCCAAGGCTAGCTTGCTGACGCCGTATGCATCGTTCGGGCGGAGTGGATGCTCCTCGTCGATTGGCAGATAGTCTGGAATGGACGGCGCTGCGCCGGAAAGAGTGACCGTCCCCGTAGCGCATTCGCTCGACAATAGAACGACCTTGGAAACGCCAGTCTCGTGGGCAGCTTGAAGTACATTCCACGTCCCCACGGTGTTCACGTGAAAAATCTTCTCCTCGGGTGCCCCGAGTTGAAGTGCCGCCAGATGGACAACAACATGAACGTCCTTGAAAGCGCTTTTCAACGCATCCAACGATAGGACATCAGTATATCGATAGCTCTTGCCGACAGCTCCAGGGGTGATATCCAATCCAATCACTTCGCCTTGCTGTGATAGGTGGGAAGCCGTCTCTCGGCCAAGCAGGCCACTTGCGCCGGTAACAGCGATCTTCACGGAACGCGCCATCGTTTGGGATGATTGCGTGTTGATCAAACGTACTTCCTCTGTATTTAGGGTAATGATTTAGGTCGAGCTTGTACTCGTCGGATATTGAGGCACCGTTTGGCGGGGCGCAAAATCGGCAAAATTCGCACTCACTGCATACTCGCTCGCTATTCTTTCTCCAAAATCGGAGGTGTGCGGCGATTGCATACGCCGATCTTCTGCGTCCGATACACATTTCCGCCGTTTTCACACGCAGTAACAGGACGCAAACTTTCTCGGAGTGCTGCCCTCGGGCCATCGGTACGGATAATTCTGCCGTGAGCGATTGACGCGACGTGGCCAGTCGGACGAGACGAAAGCCATTCGGGAGTTCCGGACAATGTCATCATTCGTCCTACGAAATGGTCTTGTTACAACAGCGACTGACTCTTACCAGGCGGATGTCCTGGTGGAAGACGGCAAGATCAAATGGATTGGACGCGACCTTGCTGTCGGAGAACATTTTCCCGAGTACGAAGCTGGTGGTTTGTACGTACTCCCGGGAGGAGTCGATGTTCACACCCATCTGGATTGGGATTTTGGGCATTCCCACACATGTGACACGTTCGAGACCGGCACCCGAGCAGCAGCATTTGGCGGAACCACATGCTTGGTCGATTTTTGTAACCAAGGCGAAGACGGACCGCTTGCGTCTCTAGACGATTGGCACGCGAGGTCATCGACCGCATGCGTGGATGTCGCCGCCCACATGATATTGAAGAACGTTTCTGACCAGACCATCGCCGACATGCGGAAATTGATCCATGACGAAGGGGTGTCGTCCTTCAAGCTGTTCACAGCATTTCCAGGCGTGTTCATGGTGGACGATGCCACCTTATTCCGAGCGATGCGCGTCGCTCGCGACAATGATGCTCTGACCTGCATCCATGCCGAAAACGGCCCCGTCATCGAAGTTCTGATCAGAGAGGCGCTGGAGGCCGGTCACACCGGACCCAAGTATCACGAGCTTACACGGCCGAGCGTTCTGGAAGGCGAAGCGACGCAACGGGTAATTACGCTGTCGGAGCTGGCCGAAGCACCAATATATCTGGTGCATCTCTCCGCTTCGGAGGCATTAGATGCGGTTACCTCCGCCCGCGACCGCGGAACCCCTATCTATGCGGAAACGTGCCCCCATTATCTGTTTCTCACCAAAGAAGAATACGATCGGCCCGGGTTCGATGCCGCCAAGTTCGTCATGACGCCGCCTTTGCGCGGCTGCGATCATCAATCAGCATTGTGGCGTGGTCTGAGAACAGACGATTTGCAGGTTATCTCAACCGATCACTGCCCGTTTTGCTTCAACGAGCAACCGCTCGGTATTCAGTACTCCAAGATGCAAGGCTTGGAGGACTTCAACAAGATTCCGAATGGGGCGCCCGGCATCGAGACCCGTCTTCCATTGGTGTTTGACGGCGGTGTCCGCAAGAATCAGATGTCGATCAATCGTTATGTTCAGCTGATTGCGACAGCGCCGGCAAAGCTTTTTGGATTATACCCCAAGAAAGGCACCATCGCGATCGGATCGGACGCCGATCTCGTCATCTTTGACCCGAACGAAATCTGGACGATCCGCGCTAGCAAACATCACAGCCGGATTGATTACTCGATGTTCGAGGGCAGAGAAGTGACAGGCCGTGTCAAGAAGGTCTTCTTGCGCGGCCAAATGATCGTCGATGGCGACGATTGGCTCGGAAAGGCGGGAATGGGGCAATTCATTAAGAGGGGCGCCAGCGGACGGCCCGGCTAACAAAGAACCAAGATCTGGGAAGGAGTATCAACAGTTGGACACCAGCTCACAGCCGACGACCGTTATTAGAAACGCGGACTGGATTGTCGCTTACGACTCAGCAAGAGAGGGACATAAATACATCCGAAACGGCGATGTCGCCTTTTCCGGCGACATGATCGTCTACGTCGGCAAGGCTTACGACGGTGATGCCGATCATGTGGTTGACGGATCCGGTGTCATGGTGATGCCAGGGTTATTGAATCTCCATCTGCACGCATACCAGGAGATTCACGGCAAGGGATTCTTCGAAGATCTGGCCAGCAAGCACATGGGGATGACCCAACTCTTTGAGTACACATGGCTGATCCAGGAAGACGAGGAGTCGTCGATCGACGCCGTTCAGGCATCCGCAGCCGATCTGTTGAAAAGCGGCTGCACGACAATGGCGGAACTCTACTGTTCGCAAAAACTCCCGTACGACGGCTGGCTTGATGTACTGGCCGGAACCGGAATCCGCACCTACGCATGCCCAATGGTCAATTCCGGCCACTGGTACACTCCGGATGGTAAGAATCATCTCTACACGTGGTACGAGGAGAAGGGCGTCAACGACCTTCAGGGGGCACTGGAACTCATTGACGAGGCTGAGCGGCATGGCTCGGGCCGCCTACACGGTATGGTCGGCGCGGCTCAGGTAGATACCTGTACCGAGGAATTATTCCTGAAGTGCAAGCAAGCGGCCGTCGATCGCGGAATTCCACTGCAAACTCATGCCGCCCAGTCCGTCATGGAGTACCGTGAGATGATGCGTCGGCATCGGAAAACCCCACTGGAGTGGCTGGACGATATCGGTGTCCTGGGTCCTCAGACGCTCATCGGTCATGCCATCAACATCGACCAGCATCCTTGGATTAATCACCACGAACACAGGGATCTCGATCGTCTGGCTCGTTCCGGTGCAAGTGTCGTTCATTGTCCGCGCGCGTTCGCACAATGGGGCGATATGATGCGAAGTCTCGGTGGTTATCGTGCGGCCGGTGTGACCATGGCACTCGGAACCGACTGCTATCCACACGACATGATCGAAGAAATGCGCATCGCCGGGCTCATATCTAAAGTTGCGAGCGGACATGTTGACCTACTCAGAACCGAGCACGTCTTCGAGATCGCAACCCTCGGTGCGGCAAAAGCGCTCGGAAGAGATGATCTCGGCCGTCTCGCTGCGAACGCCAAGGCCGATATCGTGCTGGTTAATCTAAAGCATCCGTCGATGCGGCCGGTCCGTGACCCTCTACGCTCGCTCGTGTATTCCGGCGTTGCATCGGCAATTCGAGACGTCTACGTGAACGGCAGCCTGACGGTGAAAGATGGTGAAATCTTGACGATGGATCAGGACGAGGTTCACGAACGGCTCCAGCGTGGTCAGGACAGGTCACTCGTCAAAGTTCCTGAACTGGATTGGGCTCAACGAACGGCTGACGAGATCAATCCGATCTGCTTGCCCGTCGACGCCTAGGCCCGTGAAGAAAATGCAGTTGTAGAATCTCGACCCAGCACTTTCGTCGTTACTACGGGCTCGACGCCTTGTGCGGTGTTGAACTGGGTTAGCATATCGAGATACAGGTCGACCGCATGATGGTTGGGATTCGTTTCGTCGGTCATCAGACAGATATCGACCTGCGTCTCGACCGGTGATGGCATCAATTGCCACAACTTTCCTTCGTGAATATCCTGCGCTAGGTACTCTTGCGGAAGCATAGCGATACAGGATCCGCCCAAGACCATGCGACGGACCTCGTGCGGATCGAGAGATCTCGCGAGACAATTCTCTCCCCAGCCATGAGCCAAACGGTAGTCGGTCACCGATCGAAACTCTCCGTCGCCCAAGGTGGCAAAGGGCAGATCGGCAAGTTCGCTCGGATCATTTACCGTCTTGCCAAACATTGGATGCCCTCGCCCGCAAACAGGTGCGTTCTGCTCCTGATAAACCAACTCATACCGAATCCGTTCATCCCGGTCCGTTACCGGGGCGATCCCAATGTCCACGTCGTGATTTAGAACCAGGCGCTCGACATCGTGCCACGGAGCAACATTGATGATAACTTCCACCTGCGGGTATTCTTGGCAAAACGTCGCCAATGTACGGTCCAGCACTTCAGATATCACATTGCCGACTGTTGCTATCCTAATCTGCACATCCACCAGTTTCGATACGTCGAGGAAATGCCCTGGGAGCTCTTCCAGATTCTCCTCCAGTTTCCGACAGATACTCGAGACGATCTTTCCGTGAGCCGTCAGTTTGAAGCCCGATGGCCCTCGCGTGCAAAGGACAACGCCAAAATACTCTTCAAGCCGTTTGAGAGCATTACTCAAGGACGGTTGCTGGCGGGACATGGCGCGTGCAGCGTTGGTAACGCCGCCCTGTCGAACAATCTCTAAGAATATCTTGAGAAGATTCCAATCCAGGTTCCTCAGAAACCTGGATTGGTCACTAACGACTTCCTCCCAATCGTGATACTGCATGACGCACCCCCTGATGAGCCGGCGGGCATATTGCGATGATCGCTCGACTAGGCACCAATCATACCTCCCGCGGTTACCTTTGTGCTAGTCAACGATGACTCGTCGTATGTTGGGGGCAAAACTTATGACCTCAAGATTGTCGTCTTCTCCTTTTCTATCCACGACAAGAAAATCCTGAGATTCTGCTGTCACCAGCAAAGGGTGATGCCACGTGTTCTTGGCGTACTGAATGCCTTGATCACCCCGCGCGAGAAACACCCGGACATCGTTACTTGTTGGCTCGTCACCGCTAGCGACGACGACAAGCCAGGGTGAGTTGGAGAGCGGAAAAAACGCCTGGGTTCCCTTGGGATGACGTTCGAGCATCGCGATCTCAATCGGACTTCGATAGGGATTCGCGCGAAATATGGATATCACCGCATCTCCGTCTGCGCCCACGTCGACCCTCGCCAGATCGTCAAACCGCTGGGATGTTCCGTCATTGATCGAAATTCCATCTGCGCTCCCGACTTCGATGACATCGCCGAATTTATTGAACGACTCGACTGTCAGTGGCGACGGTGTGATGTCCATACAGCAGGCCCTTTCTTTGATGCTCAGCCTAGAAACATGCAAATTTCTAATCTAAAGGATCCATCTTGTCAGGCGATTCCCAACGCTCCACCCCCGACAAGGAGGATAGTTTTCTTACGATCCAAAATCATCGTCAGGACCGAGAAGAGCGGTTGATGTCCTTAACGATTCGGTTGAGATTTCTTGTACACGGAGGCGAATGCCGATGGCCCATCTAGGTTCGTACGGTAAATTGAAAGAGTTCATATGAAACTACTTCGATATGGCCCACCGGGTGAAGAGCGGCCCGGATTGCTCGGCAATAATCAGCGTATCCATGATCTGACGGAAGTTGTAGACGACATTGGCGGCGATACTCTGACGGAAGCAGGTCTTTCCGCGATCCGTGGCGTTGTCCCCGATGAATTGCCGATCGTCGAGAGCAAGCATCGACTTGGGCCGTGCGTCTCTGGCGTCGGCAAGCTCATCGGTATCGGACTGAACTACGTTGATCATGCGGCTGAGGCGGGAATGCCGATCCCCGAAGAACCCATTCTGTTCATGAAAGCGACGTCCTCGATATGCGGGCCCGATGATCCGATCAGGATTCCCGAGGGATCCGAGAAACTGGACTGGGAAGCCGAGCTAGGCGTGGTGATCGGCACCGACGGCAAGAATATCCTAGAATCGGATGCAATGGCACACGTTGCCGGCTACTGCGTCGTAAACGATGTATCGGAACGAATGTTCCAGCTTGAGCGAGAGGGACAGTGGGTCAAGGGTAAATCGTGCGACTCGTTTGGACCGATTGGTCCCTATCTTGTCACGCGAGATGAAGTTCCCGATTCTCAAAACCTCGATATCTGGCTCGATGTCAATGGTCATCGACGCCAGGACGGCAACACCCGAACGATGATCTTCTCGGTCGCAGCGCTGATATCCTATGTCAGCCAATTTATGAGCCTACAACCGGGAGATATCATTTCGACCGGGACACCGCCTGGCGTCGGTCATGGCACGACCCCACCGGTCTATCTCAATGAAGGTGACCGTGTCGTCCTGAGCGTGCAGGGCATGGGTGTTCAAAGCCACATCGTTGTCGCTGACCGTTGATCCTGTTCTTTCGTCGAAGAAGGTATTGCGCGATTACCTGCGTTGGGGCACGAACAGATAACTGTCCCTACCAAGAACTACATCCGGACGTAGGCGTGGTATAATCCACCGAGATTTCGTTCAACCACGATGCGTCCAACACGTTGGATTGCTCGACAATCCCTACCAGAAACTCCATCCGAAAATTCGCTTTCCCTGTTTCCCTGTCAGCGTTCCCTGATCAGGTGAAAATTATCCCTGTTCCTGATTGCAGGGAATTGTCATTGGGCGTCAGGGATTACGCGGTTTTCTGGCTATCCGCACCAGTGCATAATTATCGAAATTGTGAATTTTCCCTGTTCTTTCCCTGCATATCAGGGAAATCTAGCCATCATATTGCAGAGACACGTTCGCTTCTGACTGCGCCCACCACCACCTTTTAGGATTAGCATTATAATAGTTGAGTTTTTTGGGGGTTTTCCCAAACTTGACCCTAGGTTTGGGAAAGTTTTGTTCTCGTTTTATCCGTCAATCCGCTTCTTGACGGCTCCGGCTAGACGCTTCTGGTCAGCCGAACGGGTATAGCGTTCCACTTCGCTGATGCTGCTATGACCCGTGATGGACATAATTTCCAGGGTCGTGCAGCCAAGGTCTGCGAGCCGTGCAGCAGCCGCTTTCCTAAGACCATGAGCGGAACAGTGATTTAGCCCCGCCTCATCGCAACGCACCCTGAACCAGTTGCCAAACCCAGGTGCTGTGAAGGGTTTGCCAAACGCCGTGACGAGGAAGGTCAGGTCTCCGCTTGCTGTTGCCAGCCTGTAGCCCTGGGCAGAAAGAAATTAAGCGTTACGAAGTGCGTGAAGTCCTGTCTCATCAGGAAATCAAGAAACTGTTTCTTATATTCGGTTCGTTCCTTGTTTGTTATTTCCCGGATTCTATATGTTATTGTTTTCATTATATAAATTATACATCATCGATAACCTGCAGAGAATTGATAAGTGTTCGATTTTGGGGTGTTGCCCCTCAAAAAAATTCAAAAATTCTCGTGTCGAGGGGAACGGGAGAGAGAGGCCAGTAAAAGTGAGGTAACGGTCTGAAGAACCGCCTATTTGGCTACGTCAGCAAAATCGCCTACCACTATTCGGGGAAACCTGGAGGACTGATGCGAGCACTTTTTTCAGAAGTTTGCGAATTGCAGAAACTATGGGTCGCTGACAACACTCCCGCGATGGAGCGTCGTGGCGTCATTGTTCGTCAAGAATTGCCAGAGTGGATTCGAGGCCACCTCCCCTCGCTCTCATCCGATATGGGAGCTACGGGCGACGACTTGTTTGTAGAGGGACGCGATGGAACGGGTCGGAAGACCGAAATACCCTGGTTTAGAATTGCCTCCCAAAGCCGTTCTCCAAGTGCTCGGGTTGGGTGGTATTTGGTGGTGCTATTTGAAGCTCTCGGCAACGGCTGCTATTTGGCCCTCGCGCACGGGTCCACAGACTTTGTGGATGGGTCATTCAAACCCAAGCCTGAGTATGACATCCGAGAGTTTATGGAATGGGCGAGAGGTATACTCGCGTCGGAATTGACGCCACACCCCGAGCTACAAAGCGCCATTGCCCTCAATGCCCAACGTAGCCATTTGGGCGCTGCCTACGAAAACACATGTGTTGCGGCAAAATTCTATCCAGTTGATGGCCTGCCAGACGACAGCCAATTTCTCTCTGACCTACGCATGTTTGCCGGCTTTCTCAGGCAGATTTATCTTGCCGATGACCTCGGGCGAGCTCCTGATGATAGCGCCCCCGAAATTGACGACGTTGAGAAAGCTATCAGCCCGGTCAGATTACCGTCGCCCGGTCGCGGACAGGGAAGAGGATTAACAACAGAGGAACGCTTGGTTGTAGAGGCGCACGCGATGACGATTGCTCAGAGAACCCTAGAGCAACGAGGCTTCACCGTGAAAGATACCAGCAAGAACCATCCTTACGACTATGTTGCTAGGAGGGGTGAAGTTGAGGCCATCGTTGAGGTCAAAGGAACAACCTCAAATGGGGTCAAGGTGCTTCTTACAGCAAACGAAGTTGCAGCCCACCGTGCTCACTTTCCGCAGAACATGCTTATCGTGGTGTATTCTATAGATTTGGACCGAGAAGCCACGAAGCCGGTTGCCTCTGGAGGGAAGGTCTATGCCTCATACCCCTGGGAGATTGACGACGACATTTTGAGCCCCATCGCTTTCTCCTACGACGTTCTAGAACATCAGCGCCGAAAACTTGGCGAGTAAGACTACTGCATCAATTCAAAACACGATACACACTGGCTCGCGAGATACCTAACTCCCGAGCAATAGCCGCTGCCCCCATCCCCCGAGACTTCAACTCCTTTACCCTTTCTCCATCAATGGACGGCGTGCGCCCCTTATAGACACCTTTCGCCTTCGCTTTGGCGATGCCCTCGGCCTGCCTCTCTTTGCGCAGGTTGGTCTCAAACTCAGCGAACACGCTAAGCATATCTAAGAAGCACTTGCCCGTTGCCGTTGAGGTATCAATCGGTTGTTCCGTCGCACGAAGTGCGACACCCTTATTCCGCAGCTCTGAAACAATTTCCTGAAGGTCTCTAACGGAGCGAGCCAACCTATCAACACGGCTCACGACCAGCTCATCGCCCTCACGAACGAAATCCAGAAGGTTCCGCAGTTCTTCCCGTCCCTGGGTGCTGGTGCCTGACACTTTTTCTGAGCGGACAATATCGCATCCAGCGGCTTTAAGGGCTTCCTCCTGAATGGTCAGGTCCTGGTCAATGGTGCTGACGCGGGCATATCCGTAAATCATCGCTGGGTCTCCAATATGTCTCGTATGACTCTAGACCCTTTATTTATAAATGTCTCAAAAATAAAACACAACCCAAATAAGACGACAATTGTGTCTCATTCAAATGATGCGTTTGGGTATACCTAATTCGGACAGCGACGGCGGATGGAGAATTGGGAGATGATCAAAACTCGACACATGGTTGAGCAAACTGCATCTTGATCCTGCAATGAAGAGACCAACCGCACGTTTCCTCAATTGGCTCAGGCATAGGCAAAGGCAGGAACAGAAGAAGCGTTCTTCACGCTCCTTTGTTGGGATGCCCGCCAATGCCAACCTTAGGGCTGATTACATAAGAACGCTCTCAGGCTATCAAGCTTAGGCGGGCAAAGAGATGGACGCTGCAATATTACTACTTGATGATTGCCCGAAAAGTTTGGTCATGCGTTTCGATCCTCAAATGAGTAAATGTTCCGAAGCGAAGGTTTGGGAAATCGCCGTACACCCCCATGTGTTCCCATGCGCACTGATTTCCCCAAACTTTCTCGTAAGCGCTTGATCTAAATCACTAGCGGCAGTCCTGCCGGGCCCACCACGCAGTCAAGCGCGACTCCGCCACCATTCCGAGAGCCGTAGAAAACGGCTGTTTTCTGGGGATTCTTGCGCGAATTCCCAACGTGTGCTTCCTCAAAACCCAAATTCCATATGTATGAATCTATGTTCGCAAAGGCGTTCCCTGTTCCGTTAGAATCATTCCCTGTTCACCAATAATATTTCCCTGTTACGTGCCGTAGGGAAATCGGCACCAAACTTCACAGTTTCTGAGGCTTCGCACAGGTTCGGACGGCGCACTTCGAGGCGAAATCCACAATTTTCCCTGTTCTTTCCCTGTTTATCAGGGAAACCGGCACCCAAGACGCCAGAGACGCGTTCGCTCTGGACTGCGCACACCACCGGTCCCGGCCTTCACTTTTGTTGTACAAAGTGATCTGCTCGCCGGTTTCATCTTCGTAGGTTTCGCAAATCGAGCAAACCAACCAACAGAGATTGCCCCGCGGATCGGGCCCCTTTTTCGACTTGAGACGATCAATGCAGGACACGATCGCAGGTCTCAGTTGTTCCGGCTCGCCGGCACTACCCGTCAAGATTCTGGCAAGCGCGATAGCCTCAGGGTTCTCGCTATCTGCACGCACCAATATGTCGTTGAGCAGTTCATCCGAGGCGCGCCCATTAAGACTATTTAGAGAACATCTCGATATCGGTTCTTCCCGCAGCAAGAGTTCCAGCGCTCTTCGTGCCTCGGCGCGCGTCGCAACGCTTGGCCCCGAGTTGTTCCAGACAATGAACCGCTCCAACGACCGCATGATCTTAGAGCACATCCGGGCCCAGGCTTCGTCTAAAACCTCAACGTCGAGCGCCTGCCTCATCTTCGGGAAATCGACTTCCTCAGGAGAAAAGAGATCGCTCAGCCGAGCCACACCTTCTTCACCCCACTTCGGGTCGACCTTTCGAGGCATTGATTTCTCCTCGCGGCAGCCTGATACCCCCGAGGTTACCTTGCTTTTTCGATGAGCCAATCAAAAAGGCCAGCGGTCAGGATCATTTCCGCGAGTTCGTTCGGGCCAACCACGGTAATGGCGCTTTCCGGTGTTCTTATTGTCTCCTTTGCCGAGTGATAAACATAAAACATCCGGCTTTCGCCGCGCCTTCCGAACTGTTGGATATAGTCCTCGAACTGGTGGTTGTCGGTTTTTGATTTCACCTGGACAAATGCCCGCTCACCGGTCGACGGCAGTTCCAGTTCGATATCCACAGTCTTCTGGGTGCCACCACTTTCGCCCGTGCGCCGCCAGCCGCTGGCCGCGAACACGAGCTCGACCAGCAGTTCGAAATCACGCCACGTCAGCAGTGTCAGAAGCTCTGCTACTGATATGATTGCCGCTTCCCGCGCCTCCCGGGCACGCGCGACCTCGGGAAGATCGAGTCCGTTGATCCGGCGGGTAAGGTAGTCGAGACAGTTGACCTCGCAAATGGTGCCGCGATAGTTGGCTATCGACGTCAGTCGACCGTTGAGTTCACAGATGCGGAGTTCATTGCCGTTGGTATCCCGGTTTGACCAACCGTCGATCGTCCGGCGCAGCCGGCTTCCCTCGGGAAACTGCTCCGGGTTGTAGCCGAGCACCTCGATCTCCGCGCTCGCCCGGCACCACCAGAGATAGCCGTCGGCGAACGTGATCCAGATCGTATTGTCGAGTTCCTCATAGAATGACTGGACCTGACCGGCATAACTGCTTGCGACCTGCTTCGATACGCCGCGTTCCAGATAGATCTGCCGAATTGCCTCTTTGTCACCCGACCGTGGAGCTTCGTGGGGCACCTCGTAGAAACCAAGACGAAGCGTCCCGTCCTCGAGACAGAGCGACTCCCAGACGCCGCCAGCGCCCAGTTTGATATAGCGCGCATAATCAATCTCAACCAAAGCAATCGTTCCAACTCAATTATCCCATTTTGGGATAATCCTAAATCAGGATTAGCTCTGGTCGCGCCTTGGTTCAAGTCCAGACGCGGTCATGAAGAAATCAATTCACAGCAAACGTCAGGCCGCATTAATCGAGTGCCTCGTAAAGGCACGAAACAAGGCTGGCCTGACACAGCAGCAACTGGCTGACCGCCTCGGCAAGCATCAGTCATTCATCGCTAAATACGAGAACGATGAGCGCCGGCTTGACGTTATTGAATTGATCGAGATTTTAGAGCAGTTGGGGTGTGATCCCCTTGCAATCGTCGCCCAGATTCGGGATCTCGAAGCCTGAGTCCAACTAACCACCCTCCACAGCGCATTTCATGAGTTAATTGTAACTCAAGGTAATCGATTCAACGCTTGCTTCGATGCGGTGGCCCTTAAAGTAAGCAGCCAGTTCGATTGACTACAGTGGCAAATACCTCACCCGCCTCCGGATCCCAAATTTTTGGAGTACTTGATATTGTCTTGTTTGTTCCGGTTCGGTTCCTTGGCCGCGCATAAGGGTGCATATGGAATCCACATCCGGTTTGTTCAGAAAACCTGACAATCTGGATTGATGAAGCATGCCGGATGATCGAAGGCGGAAGCGATGGCGGAGATATGAAATGGGTTCCATCCCGACAACTTATCGGTTATCGGCATCGGCATTTACTGTGACAATGCCTTCGCCATGAACGAACGCGCGACAGCGTGAGATCCCTCGATTAATCATTGGAACCGGCATTTTGAGGCGGAGCAGGTTATTGAAAATCGCGGCTGGCGACAGCCAGCGCCGAGACTGCTGCGTTCGGATCGTCGAGGTACGTTAGGCGATGGCTCTCGTCACACAGCTGCTCGGCGACGACGTGGATCACCTGTCCTTCCCGTTGCAAGGATCCCCTTACACCCATCAGGCCCGCACCGAGGGCGGCGCGGTGGAACCGTTCGTATACTGACGACCAGACGACGAGGTTGGCGACGCCGGTCTCGTCTTCGAGCGTCACGAACAACACGCCCTTGGCGCTGCCCGGCCGCTGGCGGGTAATCACGAGACCGGCGACGGCGACGGGCGCGCCCGAACGCGCCGTGACGAGCGTACTGCAGGGGACGTAACCGTCATCGGCGAGACCTGCGCGGAGTAGCGCTAGCGGGTGCGCCTTCAACGACAGCCGCAGCGTGCGGTAATCGTCGGCGACGTGCTCGCCTAAGGCCATGGCAGGCAGGACTGCTGGCGCGTCGTCAGGAGCGGACTCGATTTGGTCGAGCAACGGCAGGGCTGGCGCATCATCGATGCCGCGCACCGCCCAGAGCGCTTGCCGCCGGTCGAGGCCGATACTTCGGAAGGCATCGGCGCGAGCCAACGTCTCTAAGGCGGAGCGGCCAATCCCCGACCTGGCCAACGCCGCCACATCGGTAAACCGCCCGCCATCATTATCCCGTGCTGCAACCAAGCGATTTGCATCCGCCTCGGCGAACCTCTTTATCTGGCGCAGGCCGAGGCGCAGGGCGGCAGCTTCCGGGTTGCGGCCCGTGGGGCGCACCGGTTCCAGTGTGCAGTCCCAGGCGCTCTCGTTGATGTCGGGCGGCAAGACCCGGACATCGTGCTCACGGGCGTCGCGGACAATCTGCGCCGGGGCGTAGAAGCCCATCGGCTGGCTGTTAAGAAGCGCGCAGGCGAAGCTTGCCGGGTAGTGGCGCTTGAGCCACGACGAGACATAGACCAGAAGCGCGAAGCTCGCGGCGTGGCTCTCAGGGAACCCGTAGTCGGCAAAGCCCTCGATCTGGCGGAAGCAACGCTCGGCGAAGTCTTGCCCGTAGCCACGATCGGTCATGCCGGCGATGAAGCGTTCCTCAAACTGATGAATGTCGCCCATTCGACGGAAGGTGGCGAGCGCACGCCTGAGCTGATCGGCCTCCGCCGGACTGAACCCGGCGCCGACAATGGCGATTTTCATGGCCTGCTCCTGGAAGAGCGGTATGCCGAGGGTCTTGCCGAGTACCTGGCGGAGTTCTTCGGACGGATAGACGACGGCTTCGATCCCGTCCCTGCGGCGCAGGTACGGATGCACCATGTCGCCCTGGATCGGCCCTGGCCGCACGATGGCAACCTCGATAACCAGATCGTAAAAGCATCGCGGTTTGAGACGAGGAAGCATGCTCATCTGGGCGCGGCTCTCGACCTGGAAGATACCGACCGAGTCGCCCTCGCACAGCATGTCGTAAACTACGGGATCCTCGGGCGGGACGTTGGCGAGGTTAAGTGTCCGCCCATGGTGATGGGCGATCAACTCGAAAGCCTTTCTGATGCAGGTCAGCATGCCGAGGCCGAGGATATCGACCTTGAGGATGCCGAGCGCGTCGAGGTCGTTTTTGTCCCACTCGATCACCGTGCGATCCGCCATGGCGGCGTTGGCGACCGGCGCCAGGTCGGAAAGCGGCCCCCGGGTCATCACCATGCCGCCGGTGTGCTGCGAGAGGTGTCTGGGAAACCCGCGCAGTTCCTTCGTGACGGCGCGCAGCAGACGGATGCCGTGTTCGGCCGGATCGAGACCGGCATCGCGGACATCATCGTCCGTCACCTCGTCCCAACTTCGCCGCCAATAGACCTTCTGCAGGGCGACGATCGTATCCTCGGAGAGGCCCAACGCCTTGCCGGCATCGCGAAACGCACCCTTGGTCCTGTAGCAAATAACCGTCGCCGTCATCGCCGCACGGTCGCGGCCGTACGTCGCGTAGACGTACTGAATGACCTCCTCGCGCCGCTCGCTCTCGAAATCGATATCGATATCGGGCGGCTCGCCGCGCGCGGCCGAGACGAAGCGCTCGAACAGAACATCAATCTGCGCCGGGTCGACGGCAGTGACGCCAAGGCAGTAACAGACGGCGGAATTGGCCGCCGAGCCGCGCCCCTGGCAAAGGATTCCGCGCTCGCGCGCAAAACGGACCAGATCGTGTACGGTCAGAAAATATGGCGCGAAACCGAGTTCGCCGATTAACGTCAGTTCGTGATCGATCTGTTTGCGCACCTTTTCCGGCACGCCGTCCGGATAGCGCTCATCTGCGCCTTTCGTGGTCAGACGCTCCAGCTCCTGCTGTGGTGTAAGGCCGCTCGCGACCGGTTCCGCCGGATACTCATAGCTGAGTTCGTCGAGCGAGAACCGGCAGGCATTGGCAATCGCGGCCGTACGGCGAATCGCATCCGGGTAATCGGTGAACAGCCGCGCCATCTCGTTCGCCGGCTTCAGATAGCGCTCAGCATGGGGGTGGAGCCGGAACCCGGCTTCGTGGATCGTGACGCCTTCGCGGATGCAGGTCAGCACATCCTGTAGCGGACGGCGGCGCGCATGGTGGGCATGAACATCGTTGGTCGCCACCATCGGCACCGCCAGGACGCGACCGAGCGTATCAAGGTCACGGAACCGGTCCCGGTCACCCGTCTGGAACCGCCAGCTTGCGGCGCTATAGAGTCCTGTCGCATCGGTGTTTCCAAGCGCGCGAGCCACCTCGCAATAGTGCGTCACGGCAATCTCGTCCGCGAGATCGTCCGGTGGAATCATAATCACTATCTGGCCCTTGGCGAAACCCGCCGCCAGCACGTCGGCGAGGTTCAAATGACATGCACCCTTAGGCGCGCGGCGCTTGCCGAGAGTGAGTAACGCGCAAAGCCGCGCCCAGGCACTCTTGTCTGTCGGATAGCAGAGCAGCGAAGGAGCATCCGTGAAATCGAGACGACAACCAGGAATGAACTTGATCGACGCTGCCTCCGCCGCGACATGGGCACGGACCATACCGGAGACGCTATTACGGTCAGTAAGCGCGAGGGCGTCCAACCCCAGCCGTGCGGCTTCAGCGACCAGTTCCTCCGGGTGCGACGCACCACGCAGGAACGAGAAGTTGGAGACCGTTTGAAGCTCGGCGTAGGCGTGCATCATGCGAACAGACCATGCAGAAACCACCGTGGCGCACAGCCGGGACGGTAGAGGCCTTCGCGGTAGACCCAGAACCGTCCGCCGTCCTCATCTTCGAGCGCGTAGTAGTCGCGGCTCTCGCGCCCGCCCTTTGCCCCTGTCATCGCCGCTTTCAGCCACCACTCGGGACCGATGCGCTCCGGTCCATCTGCGCTGACAATGCGATGCGACCGACGCCGCCAGCGAAACAAGAGCGGCGGGCTGTCGGGCACCGGCGCCATAACCTCGATGGGTTCGGGTTGCGGCAGCAGGCGTGGCGGTCGTGGCGGCCGGTATTTGATCGCCTGCGCATTGCGGGGGCGCTTAATATCATCGTCATTCAATAATAGTTTCTCGCGGCTCGACCGTTCGGGGATGTGACTTTCGACCGGCTCGATGCAGGTGACGTTCTGAGGCCCTAACCGGTTGGCAAGGCGGTCGATCAGCGGGGCGATATCTTGCTCAGGCGTTACGGCGCTCCGGTCACTCATCTGTCTAGCCATCAATGGCGACGACGCCATTACGTTCAGCATCATCAGGTCGATGCCAAAACCGGGATCGATGCCCGCCAGCTTATTGCGAAACAGGGGCATAATCGCTGCCGGATCGCGTACCGGTCGGCTGGTGCCGATAGCGATCGATTGCATCGACCCGTCGGCGCGAAACGCAGCAAGGTCGAGACGCCGTACGCCCAATGCATGCCGTTCCAATCTGGCTTCGAGGTCGGTGAGAAGCAGTGTTAGCGCTTCATCGATACTTTCCCGCGCACCAATCGGTTCGGGAAACGCAATACGGCATCGGAGTGGCGGTACGGGTCGAAGCGGCGAAATCGGCTCGCTCACTACACCGGAAAGTTGATCGAGGCGCTGACAGAGCTGCACACCGAAACGCCGGGTCAGGGCATGCCGGGGAAGCGCCATGAGGTCTCCGATCAAGCGCAAACCCAATCGGTCGAGGTCGGCAACCAGCGTCTCGGGCAGACGTAGGCCAGCCACGGGTGCGTCTGCCAACCGCTCAGTGCCGTGAAGAATCGGAGCCGCCTGGTTGGGCTTGTTCAGATATCGTGCGCCGGCCCAAGCCGCACCGGGGGTGTCGGCGATAGCTGCCCTGGCATCGTAGCCGACACCCCGTAGGCGGCACAGCAGGTCATCCACCAGGTCGGCCTCGCTGCCGAACAAGTGCGCGCAGCCACTGATATCGAGCCAGATACCGTTATCGTACTCGTTATCCGGAGCGACCCACGGCGAATAGCGCAGACACCATAGAGCGAGCTTGTGGAGTGTTGCGGTATCGCCGTCCTTGTCAGTCGGTCGGATAACAAGACCGGGCAACAGGGCGCGGGCGTCGGCGAGTGGCAGGCCGGGGCGTATGCCGGCGGTCCGCGCCGAGAGCGAGGTATCGACGATGCAGGCCGCGCCCCGAACCATGGCGACGGTGGCCGAAGGCTGTCCGTGCTGTAGCGGCTCACCCCGTAGCGCGGTGCACGCCAACCGGTCGGTCGCGAAGTGTGGCAGCCACAGCACAAGAATGCGCCGCGACGGGATATCCTTTGTCATCGTGCGGGCGGTCCAGAAAGCCGGGTTTAAGGCGGGGACTGAGAAAACCGGGAGCAGGCACGATCCAGGCGCCGGGCTGACCATGCCGGCACTTCTGAAGCTGAATGCGCCACTTCACGCCAGGCGCCGGAGATACACGCCAGCGGCTTGTCGTCGTTGAGGCCTCAGCACCCATCTCGGCAACAAACAACAGTGCCGTGACCCCACTGCGCTCGGCCGCAAGTTGCAGGCGGCGATGCGCCGTTAGTGCAGCCTGCCGGGGCATACGCCGAAGTTCACCAAGCACGGCAGTAAGTGTGCCCGAAGCAATCCCTTCTTCCATGGCCCATAACACTTCGGTCGCGTTGCTGCAGCGCGCCAGGATCAGCCGCTCCGAGTTGCTCCAGAGATCGAAGCCGACGGCACAAAGACCGGGACCGTAGAGGTCGTGTCCCTCCAGGCACCAGAGCAGCGCACTTTCTTTTGAATAGTGCGCCAGCAGTGAGGCGGCAAAACCGGTGGCTGCCGCACGTTCCATGGCGTTTCCAGTGACGAATTCATGAAGTGCGCCTCGTTCAAGACCACCGGCAGGCAGATGACGATCGATAGCGTCAATACCGGTCGAGAATGCGATAGACTCCGATCCACCGCCAACAGAGCGGCCCTCGATACGGCGGATACGCTGGCGCAAATCATCCAATAGCATTGATCGTGCATTTCTTGAACAAGCTTCTTCACACCGAACGACAGGCATAATAGAGGGGTTCACATTTATAATTGTTCCTGTTTTGTTCTATTAATCAAACAACATCAGGTCAAGGCCATTGTCACGTTAACTGCTGGCGCCAAGGCCCATGACCACAGGTGATCGGAATGGAACCCATTTCGTATCTCCGCCATCATTTCCAGCCTTCAATCATCAGGCATGCAGTTTGGCTCTTCTATCGATTCATCCTGACCTGAACCCTGGAAACTGGACCGTCTGAAGTGAGAATTTTCTCGTTATGCTAAGGCTGGCAGACGAGGAGATTTTGATGAAGAAGTCACGGTTTTCGGGGGTCAGGTCAACGGCGAAAAACTACTTTATCCAGCTTCACTCGAATGATGAAGACGCAACATCCGCAACCGGACTTACTCCTCACGCATGGCACGATTGAAACTTGAGGTTAGCGGTTTCAGAAGATAGTCGAGCGGCGTTCGCTCACCGGTGACGATGATGACTTCGGTTTGCATGCCCGGATAGAGAACTGCGCCGTCGAGTTTTTCGAGCTCCTCGCCGGAGATCGTGACCCGACCGAGAAAGTACGGTGCACCGGTCTGCTCATCCGTCATGTGGTCGGCGGAAATAGCCTCGAGGATGCCATCGAGTGGCACTGAATTGCGTTGGCTCAACGCCGTCAGACGAACCTGGGTCGTCAGGCCTGGATAAACGATATCGATATCCGCTGGGTCAATTTGCGCCTCGACGAGAAGCCGATCACCACTAGGTACAATATCCATCAGTGGTTCGCCGGGGCCGACGACGCCGCCAGGTGTATGGACCAGCATATTCACGATGATTCCGGCGAGTGGCGCCTTGATCTCGGTGCGCCCGAGCACGTCTTCCGCGGCCCTGAGCCGCTCAATCGAATCGTAGATCCGGTCCTGTACCTCGCGAAGCTCGGATACGACCTCATTGCGCATACCCGTAGTCAGTTCCTCGATCTGTATCCGAGCCTCGCCTATACCCTGCTGCGCCCTGGCGATGCCGGCTCGATTTTGCCCCCGGTTGCCTTCGATGTCCGCGTACTGCCGCTGGAGCTCGAGGAGACGCGGTTTTGGCGCAAGTCCCTTTTCGACAAGGGACCCGACATCGTCGATTTCCTGCTGAATGATAGAAATCTGCCGCGTTTCGGACTGTATCTGCTCCTCAAGACCGCCAATTTCCTCGTGAAGTTGAGCAATGCGTTGATTGAGAATCGCCGTTTGCCCCGCGATCGCGGCGCGCCTCGCGCTCAGGATCTCCTCTTGCGCGACCAGGATTTCGATAATGTTGCCCGTTTTGGCATTATCGAGCAGCTCCGGAGGGTACTCGATACTCTCAAGGCCATCACGCTCCGCCTTGAGGCGTGCGGCGAGGGCCAGATCCGACCAGTACTTCTTTCGCAGGAGGTCGAGCGTCGCGCGTGGCTGGGTCTGGTCGAGCCGCAAGAGCACCTGCCCGGCCTCGACCGTCTCGCCGTCCCGCACCAGAATTTCGCCAACGATACCGCCTTCCAGATGCTGGATCGTCTTGCGATTGCCCTCGACCTTGACGGTACCGGGCGCGATTGCACCGCTTTTCAAGGGCGCCGTCGCTGCCCATACGCCGAAAACACCTAAAAACACGCCGACGACGGCAATTCCGGCGCACAACGGCACGCGGAGGTCCGGCTTTTCCGCATCCGGCTCAACCGAGAACCTCTCGACAAAGGATTTCAATCGAGTAGTGAGTAACGTCGGTAATTCCGACTTCGCAATATCAATCTTGCCTAGTAGCGTCGACACAGGACTTACTCCGCTGCAAACGACTTTGCGCCGCCTGCTTTCTTGTCGCCCGTTTTGTTTGCCTTCGCCGGTTTCGGTTCCTTTTCATCTTCACATGATGTGGGTGTAACCTGCGGCACGATTTGATCTGGCGGGCCGAAACCGCGAACCTCGCCCTCCGTCAGGACCAATAATTTATCCACATTCTTCAGTAAGTTGGGTCGGTGGCTGACAATAACAACGGTGACTCCGGCGTCACTCAGCCGTTTCACGGCAGCGGACAGGGCAAGTTCACCATCGTTGTCTAGATTGGCATTTGGCTCGTCCAGTACGACCAGCCGCGGCTCGCTATAAACGGCACGCGCGAGGCCAATACGCTGTCGCTGTCCGCCCGACAGCGCCGCGCCCTGATCGCCGATCTCTGTGTCGTAACCCCTTGGAAGTTTGAGAATCATGTCGTGAACGTCGGCGAGCCTCGCCGCGGCCACGACTCTTGCCGGATCGACTTCGCCCATGCGGGCGATGTTGGCGCCGATGGTGCCGGCGAACAATTCAACCGATTGCGGAAGATATCCGACATGCGGCCCCAGGTCGTCAGGGTCCCACTGCGCGACATCCATTCCATCGAGCCGGACATGACCCCGTTGCGGTGCCAAGTTACCGACGATCAGCCGGGCGAGTGTTGTCTTGCCCGACGCTGTCGGACCGACGAGGCCCATGATCTCGCCTGGTTCCAAGGCAAACGAGACGACCTTCAGCGTCGGCTCCTTCGCACCGGGATAGAGATACGTTACGCCCTCTGCGGTAAGGCGACCCTCCGGAATTGGCAAAGGCATCGCATCGGCCGCTTCATCGGCCGCCATCTGCGCCTTGAGGCGTTCGAACGCCTCTCGCGCCGACACGACGGAACGCCATGACCCGATCGCCTGCTCGACGGGTGCGAGTGCTCTGCTCATCAGGATCGACGAAGCGATCATGGCGCCTGGTGACAGTTCGGACCGAATCACCAACAACGCTCCAACCGTCAGAATGCCGACCTGCAGCATGAACCGAAGCGCCTTGGATGCCGCCGTTATCGAGACGCTACGGCTACTCGCCGTGGCTTGGGTCACCAATGCCTTGTTGTTGTCGGTTCGCCAACGTTCGATCTGCGAACTGAGCATCCCCATGGCATTGATCACGTCGGCGTTGCGCACACTCGCCTCGGCCTGACGGGTTGCCGCCATGGAAGCGGCGTTCGAGATGCCGATCAGTTTCTTGGTCGCGGTTTCGTTCCAGAGCGCAAGTGCAAACAACACGACAGCGCCCCCGAGTGCCAACCAACCGATGGTCGGGTGCAGCATAAACATGACGGCCAAAAATACCGGCGCCCACGGCGCATCAAGAATCGGAAACATCGCCGAACCGGAGAGAAACGTGCGAACCGTGTTCAGATCGCGCAAGCCCTGGACGCCAGCGTTCTGGGGGCTGCTGAGTGCGCTCTTTACACTGCGACCGAGAATTTTCGGCCCCGCCTGTTCGTCGATCCAGCGGCCAATCCGCAACAGGATATTACCGCGAACCGCGTCGATCAGACCGAACACGGTTAGGGCGACGATGGCAATCAGCAACAGAAAAATCAGTGTATCGGTATTGCGGCTGGCAAGAACGCGGTCGAAGACCTGCATCATGTAGATGGGTGCTGTCAGCATCAACAAGTTGATGAAGAGACTGAAAACGACAACCGCCAACATGCCCTGTCGACAAGCTGAAATGATGCGATTCAGGTCACTGCGGCGCACCGGTTGCACCATGGTCCCCTCATGTGTCCTTTGGGCTCAAATGACACTCCGCCACGGGCCGAAATAGCTGGACAACGTGTCAGCGTACTCTTTCATCATGTTTTTTTCAATTTATTATCAATTACTTATGAAATCGCCAGATGGGTTTGATCACCACATGTCACTCGAAGATGAACTCGTCGAGACCGATATCGAAAGTCGCAAGGCGGTCTCGGACGAAATCGATGTCATCCTGTGTCAGGTGATCGCGCCACTTTCCGATTTGTCCGCCTCGGATGTGCGTCTCACCGGCCTCACCGTCCTGATCGTTGCCGAGCGTCGTGCCCATGGCCTTCTCGACGTTCCTGAGGCTTTCGGGCTCAGACGACACCAGGGCCTTGTCGATCGCGGCAAACTCCCGCGCGCTCGTGACAGGCACGTTCCAGAACCGCAGCATGCGTTTGAAGGCCCGTTTCGGGTGTCGCAACAGGCGCTCGTAGGGAATCATCAGGATATTTTTTCTGTAACGCTGCGACATCAGGCGATAGGTCAGATACTGCTTGATGTAGGAATTGAGACCGGCAGAACGCAGGAAGTCGCTGACATTCTCGATATCCCGCTCCTTCCCATTGCTGTCCGTCACCCTACGCTTCTCGTCGCGAACGTGGTTCTGCACGTGGCGGTAATAGGAAACGCACTGGTCGAGAGGATTGCGAAAGAGATAAACGATCCGGATGTCTGGGTTCCGGGTCGGCGCAAACACGTCCATGTTGTTCTCGATGAACGTTGCGTAGCCGTAGTTGTAACCCGGCGAGTAGTAGTCGAGTGCGTCCCATGGTTTGCGCAAGGGCCCGACGTAGACCTCCTCGAAACCAGGACACGACACATGCACACTGACTTTGCCGAGCCGCAGGGAATCGTAGACCTCGACACCGAGACGGGTATTCAGCGTCTCGCGCCCAGACAAGTGAATGTCGAGGAACTCAAAGAAATAGTAGCTGTACCACGTGCCCGATCGCGGCATGGTCGCGAGCAGGCCGACCGTGTAGCCTTCGGGTATCGCATGCTCGGCCATATGCCCTCTCGCGGATGCTGAGCGTAGAAGGCGTACCCTACGACAGCAAGTCGTTCGGGTCCGTCAGACCGCTGACGCCCAGCAGCGTAATCGAACCGTCGGCGCCGAAATCAACAACGGTATCGAGCATGCCATCGCCGTTGACATCGGACTCAGACGTGCCGCCAATGGCCACGCCATCCTCAAGCACCAGCAAGTCGACCGTCTCGTCGAAATCGGTGTAAGTGTCGTCGCCGTCGTTGGCACCAAAAATGAACGTGTCGGCACCCGACCCTCCGGTCAGGAAGTCGAGACCGCCGCCACCATCGAGCACGTCATCGCCAGCGCCGCCGTCAAAGACGTCGTCGCGGTCGGAACCGAACAGCAGCGTCGTGTCGGCCTCGGCAGCGCCGCTGCTGGCCGCCGTTAAAGTCGCCCCTGCGGCGCCACCCGAGAGCGAAGCAGTGAACCCGTCGGCCACACCGGTGAAGGCAAGCGACGTCTGGGACGTATTGACGAAGCCGCTGTTGCCGGTATTGACGAGCAGGAACGAGTCGCCCGCCGTCGCGACGAAATCGCCCGTGAAATCGACATGCATGAGACCACTGTTTAAGAACGCGTCGTTGCCGACATCGATCTGCGAGAACTGGCCCGCACCAATACCACCGATTTCGAGTTCGAGGCGTGTGTTGTTGAGGAACATATTCTCGGATACGGTCATCGTCGCGTCAGCAGTGACCGTAATGCTCGACTGGTTGATCGTATCCCAATCGTTGACTTCTCCATTGACGGCGACCGTGCCACCATTCTCTGCAGTGATTTCGCTCGAACCCATGACAAAAAGTTGGGGATCAATTGAATCTAACGGATCAGTATCGACCAAGGTGACACTGATTATTGACCCCGCACCATCGGCATTCAGGAACCCCGTGCCATCGGACGTTCCGTCGTGCGAGATAACCGAGCCCAAGTTGAACCAGGACTCACCTGTCAACGAGACAACGCCCCCGTTGCTCGCGTTGACATAGCCCAGTCCATCTGGTGTACCATTTCCGGATCCGCCAGTTCCGATACTAATCACGCCGCCACTATTTAACTTGAAGGACGAGCCAGTACCGTCAACATTAATCGTGCCTTTCGAGTCACCTATTCCATTTCGTCCATCTTCCGGACCACCCGTTGTCGTCACGGATACGGTTGCACCGTTTAGGACGTTTAACGTACCAGCGATCCCCTCGCTGCCAGTGCCAATTTGGATGAAATCGACTGTTGCGGTGAGCGTTGAACCGACACCATCGACGATGAACTCGCTCGCACCCACACCGTCGGGGACGCCCCAACCGGCACCGATGACCAAGTAGTCCTCTGTCGTCGCGCCGCCGCTGATGGTGAAGTCTGCACCATTGGTCACCGATATCAGGCTGTTGAAGCCGGTCTCAACACTAACCCGGTCACCCGTAATATCGAGCCTCGAGCCCTCGCCGTCGATGTTCAACTCGCCAAAGTTGGTGTCATCGTTGCCGCGGGCCACTGATAAACGCGCATAACCTGTCTGGCCGTCGATCGACAACCGACCGCCAGTATTGACGTTGACAACACCCGTGGCGCCATCACCCCCAAATCCGTCGCCGATGCCAAGGAAACTGTTCTCGCCGACGAGTTCGAGCGCGCCGCCGTTCGAAATTGTCGCCAAGCCATCGCCACCCGGTCGCTGGCCGATGCGCATCAACGGTCCATCTTCGTAGGGCGCATCGACACGCCGTGGCCCCTCCTGGGTCACCGCCAGCACCGAACCGGCGCCGTCGATGATCAGCGTACCCTGCGAACCGTTGCGGCCGAAATCGATCTGCGGAATCGACGTTTCGTCGCCCGGCGTCTCACCCAGGCGGTCGCGCACCTCGACCCTGCCGCCGTCGAGAATCCGCAGCGTACCGGTGCCGCCGTCGCGGCCGACCTGGGCGAAGCCCGCCTCGTAATCGTAGGGCACACTGAACTGACCGGTTTCCGGCGAGACGATCAGGGTCGATCCGGTCCCGGAAACAGTCACCTCGCCGGTCGTGCCAGCACCGCGACCAACATTTAGCCATATCGTTTCCACATCGCCGCCGTTGGTGATGTTGAGCGTACCAGTCCCCCCGTCGCGCCCGCCGACGTCGATAACGTTGTCGATACCGCGTGCGCTGAACAGGGATCCCTCGCCGTCGACGTTGATGATGCCCGTGCCGCCGGTCTGGGAACCAATTTTGATGTCCCGGAAATCGCCGAGCACATTGACGTCGTCGTTGCCGTTATCGACGATCATCTGCGCACCGTTGGTAATATTGATGGTACCGGAACCAGTCCGCCCGACCTCGACGTTGACGCCTGTGCCAATCACCAGCAACTCAGACCCCGCACCATCGAGATTAATTGTACCGGACGAGCCTGAATTACGGGCCACGGACAATTGGCCTTCATTGGCTTTGCCATCGACGGTCATTGTGCCACCGCCAGATATCGTCAGGTTACCAAGGCCTCGATCCCCGACGAATACATGCCCGCCATCGGCAGAGAGATTCGAACCTGTACCATCGACGACGATTTCACCGTGACCCAGCGTCTCGAGGCCGAGATTGATGCTGCCATCAACATTGACTGTTCCGCCGTTGCGAACTTCTACCGTGCCCTGAGCAAGTACACCCGGAGTGCCATAATCAATTTCGGGGACCACTGTTCCGGCCCCAACCATTAATTCTTCGCCCCCGGATGTAGACGGCGCGATATTCAGTACTGATCCTGAGCCCGAAACGCTGACGAAACCACTTGATCCACCGGTATTCGCAACGTGCAGGCCTTGCCGCACGTCGACGAGCCCGCCGTTTCGTATATCGAGCGTACCAGCGCCCTCGTTACCAACAACGGCAAATGACGCTTCACCATCAAATGTTGGCGTACCTGTGATCAAAAGCGATGAGCCACCGCCGTCCACAACGACGTTACCCTGCCCGCCTTTCTGCGCTCCCACCGAAAAAATCGGATCGTCGACGACAACGGTCCCACCGTTCAAAATATTCATGGACCCGGTGCCATTGAATCCGACTTGAAGCTGCGACGTAGTTGAGAACGATGCCCCTGAACCATCAATGTTGAGGATACCTACACCCGTATCGAGGTTACCTAGGTATACGCCGGAGAAGTTAAATGAGTCCGTGAGATCTATGCTTCCGCCTGCCAGCACGTTGACCGTTCCGTCGCCGCTGGTTCCAATACTGATATTGTTTTGGAACCCGGCATAAGACAGTGACGAACCAACGCCGGTTACTGTCAATTCTCCAGTCGAACCTTCATGGATGCCAATCCCCATACCGATATTGCCGGCCGTACTGCTCACGGTAACCTGGCCACCACTTGTGACATCAACTGTTCCATCGCCACCGCTACGGCCAATGGATATCCAACTTTCATCCCCATCCATGGTCACCATGCCAGCTTCGGAGACCGTCATCTCACCCGTGCCGCCGCCAGTGCCACCGCGGCCGATTTGCAGGAACGGTCCGCCGAACCCGGCGTCCGGGTTGGCTTGGGAGATCGCCAGAACAGAGCCAGTTCCATCGATCAGCACGCGGCCGGTCGCGCCGTCGCGGCCGACATTGATTCCCGGAACGGTCGTCGTGGTGTTCTGGGTCGCGCCTTCGCGAATTTCCATGCGGCCGCCGTTACTGATATTCAGCGTGCCGTCACTGCCCGCGTGACGACCGATGTTGACGAATCCCGCTTCGTAATCGTAAGGCACCGACCACATGCCGGTTTCGGTCGACGAGATGATTGTCGAACCCACGCCGTCGATGTTGACTGTGCCGGTTGCGCCGTTTCGTGCGACCTCCAGCCACAGGGTCTCGACCGTTCCGCCATTTTCGACAGTCAGCGAGCCCGTGCCGCCGCCCTGGCCGACCTTGATGACATTGTCCGTACCCGCCATACTGAGTGTCGAGCCCGCGCCGGTGACCGTGACCGTACCCGTTCCAGTCGCCGTATCGCCGATCGTCATATCGTTGAATGAACCCGGCGCGTTGATGTCTGTCAGGCCGTTGTCGACCGTGACCGTGCCGCCGCCGGAAACGGTCATCGATCCGTTGCCGTTTTCACCGATTTCCAGCTGTTCGCCGTTGACCGTCAGGTTGGAACCAAGCCCATCGACCAGAATGGAGCCGGAACCGGTGACATCGCCGCCGGCAACGAGATTGGCCTCGAAAATCGCCGAGCCGCCATTAGTGACATTGAGTGCGCCGGTACCTTGCCAACCGATGTAGGCCTGCACGTCGTCGCCTCGGGAAGAGGTATCGAACAGATAACTCGAGCCGGTACCATCGACATTGATCGTGCCGACACCGGTCTGCTGATCGCCGACGTTGAGATTGGCGAATGCCGTCGCCGTTGCCGCATTTACGAACGTACCGCCATTCTGAACGGTCAAATTGCCGGAGCCCTCAAACCCGACGTGAAGCGCGCCGGTCATCGACATGGTCGCGTCGTCGACGAGCACGTCGCCCTGCGATCCTGCGTTGAGGCCGAAATTGAGGAACACATCGGCATCCACGCCGTTGAACGAGAAGTCAGCGCCGTCGGCGACGGTCAATGTGCCTTGCCCGCTGCGGCCTACGGTGATGTTGCTGAAGGCGCTGCCATTGACGATCGCCGTCGATCCGACGCCCGCCACGGTCATGTCACCGGCATCGCCTGCGTCCCGCGCAATGGAGAGGATTGCACTGTTCGGCGACTCAAGCAGGAAGCTGGAACCGCTCTCGACATTGAGCGAACCGCTCGCGCCACCGCGGCCGATTGCGATGAAACTGCTTTCGCCGATCATCTCGAACGCGGCGCCATTGGTGACGGTTAGTTCGCCGGTACCGCCGCCGCTACCACCGCGACCTACACTCATGAACGGTCCGGAAAAGCCAACATCCGGGCCCGCCTGGGTAATCGATATGACCGAGCCGGCGCCATCGATCAGGACGCGGCCCGTGGCTCCGTCGCGACCGATATTCATGCCGGGCGCGGTCGTATCGGTGCTCTGTGTCGATCCCTCGCGAATTTCCATACGGCCGCCGTCGGTGATGCTGACGGTGCCGTCGCCGCCCCGCCTGCCGACGTTCACGAACCCTGCTTCGTAATCGTAGGGCACCGACCATTTGCCGGTTTCGGACGACACGATGACTGTCGACCCCGCACCGTCGACATTAACCGTTCCAGAGCTGTTGTCGCGCGAGACCTCGAGCCACAGAGTTTCGACCGAACCGCCATTCTCGACGTTGAGCGTGCCCGTAGCGCCGTTGCGGCCGACCATAATCGTATTGTCGGAGCCGTTCGTGGAAAGCGAAGTACCGGCACCCGTCACCGTCACGGTACCCGTCCCGGTCGCCGCGTTACCAATGACAACGTCCTGGAAGTTCCCGGCGCTGTTGATGTCGTTGACGCCATTGTCGGTCGTGACAGTTCCACCGTTCAAAACGGTCAGGCTGCCACTGCCTTCATTACCAATTACGAGCTGGTCTGCGCCGACATTGAGCGCACCACCATCAACGGTCGTCGAGCCGTTCGAACCGGCCTGATTGCCCACGATCGCGCCGTCGGTGGTCAGGCTGCCGCCGGTGACAGCACCTGCGACGGTGGTGTCGCCCGTAGTAGATATGCTCGAATCGAGGGTCAACGTGCCGACGCCCGTATCGCCGACGACGGTCGCGCCGGACGACGGCCGCGCCGATACCGTAAACGTGGTCTGCGCGGTCTCGGTATCGCCGTTCGAGGCCTCGATCGAAGTCGCCGTAACTGTCAGTTCGATGTCGTCCGTGACATCGATCGGCAACGTCAGGATCAGCCCTCCGAGATCGATATCGGACAGAGTCCAGCTGCCGTCGCCGTTGTCCGTTCCGGCTGAAAGTTCGCCGCCAGCGGGCACACCCGAAATTACGACAGACTGGATCGATTCCGATCCATCGGTGTCTGTAACCAGTGCGGAAACGTCGAGCGTCGCAATCTGAGACGCGCTGGTGACGGATCCTGCATAGGTCTTGGCGTAGATGCCGCCGTCGAGGACACCGGAACCGGTGAAAGCCGAATCGCCGGTGCGGGACATCCACACGGCATTGAAACCGCCGTCCGCGCGGGCGACAAGATCAACCTCGGCCTGCCAATCTTGGATGTTGTCGTTGATTCTGAACTCGGCGTCGACAGTATTGCCGTCGGCGTCGAACCGCTGGGCGAAGACTCCGCCCTGGCTGCCGTCCTGACCGGTTGAGCGCCAAGCGATGACGAACCCGCCGTCCTTCAGGGCAACCACATCCGCGTTCAGCTGATCGCTGGCCGTGAACGTATTGACCTGGAACTCGGCGCCGGCCGCCGTACCATCCGGATTGAACCGCTGGGCATAGACGCCGTGGCCGCTACCGTCCTGACCCGTCGACTGCCAGGCAATGACGAAACCGCCACTATCCAACGCGGCAATCTCGGGCTGCCCCTGATCGTTCGCCAACTGGGTATTGACGCGGAATTCGCCTGCCAACGCGTTGCCGTTGGCATCGAACATACGCGCCGATATTTCATTGCCGGATACCTGACCGGTCGGGTTGGTTTGCCAAGTGAAAATGACGTTGCCATTGGCCAGTTGCGTGACTGCGGGTTCGCCCTGGAACGCGGACGTCACGTTGTTAACGAGATATTCGTCCGCACCGACGGTCGCACCGTTTCGGCTAACGGCATTGCCGCCCGAATCGAAGCGCTGGGCGACGACGGCGAAGTCGCTGCCGTCCGGGCCGAAGGATTGCCATGTCACCAAAAATCCGCCGTCAGAAAGCGGTGTGGTTTCGTGCGGCAATTGTTGACCGGCGGCAAACGAATTGACCTGGAACTCGCCTGTCGCGGGCGCGCCCGAGGCGTCGTACATGCGTCCGAAAACGCCCCAATTGCTGCCGTCCTGGCCATTGGACTCCCATGTCACGGCAAACCCGCCGCCGTCGAGCGCCGTGACCTTCGGCATGATTTGCTCGAAGCCCGAGTTGGTGTCGACGTGGAACTCTCCGCCAATCGGGTTGCCGTCCGCATCGAGGCGCTGACCGAAGATGCTGAAGCCTGAACCGACTTGGTTGTAGGATTGCCAGACGATGACACTGGTACCGTCGGACAATGTCGTCATATCCGGCCCGACCTGAGCGTTCTGGGTCGTGGTGTTGACAAGGAATTCGGCGCTCGCGGTAAACGGTTGCGATGGATCGCTCGTACTCGACTGAATTTGGGTCGAGACATCGAGAGCGGACACATTGGGGGTGTCAGCAACCGCCGCCACGTCGACGGTAACCGTCGCCGTGTCCGTGCCACCATTGCCGTCGGAAACCGTATAGTCAAAGGTCGCTAGTCCACCGAAGTCGGCCGTCGGCGTGAATACCACGTCGCCGTTGACGTTTAGTGCCACTGTGCCATTCACCGCATTAGCGACCGAGGTAATCGTCAGCGTGTCGCCGTCGACATCGTCGTCATTAGCGAGCAGTGACTGTGCAGTGATAGTGACCGGCGTATCTTCTGTGGTAGTAGAGGCATCGCTGATTTCGACCACGTAACCGCCGATCTGCGTCGTACCGGACTGATCGTTCCAAGTGCCGTCGCTGCTGATATGAACAAAGTCCTCGACACCGCCGCCATTGTCCGGCTGGCCGGCTTGCCAGTTGGTGTACGTCAGAGCGGTGCCGGCCTCGGGGCCTGCAACCCACTCGAAGGCTCCTTCGACTGCCGAGTCGTTTGCGCCGAGCCATGCCTGTCCGACCGACAAGCTGTTGATGAAAGCGTTCTCCTCGGCCGAGGTAATCGTCACGAGGTGGCCGCCCATGGTGGCCGCCCCGTCCTGCGCCTCTGCCCACGTAACGCCTGTCGGAACGCTGACGAACTTGTAATAATGGCCATTGTCGGCGTTGAACGTGAACCCCGTGGTGTCGACGCTGAGATCATCGTCCACGGCCACCGGCGCGTCGTTGATCGGGGTGACATCAAAGGTCACGGTTGCAGTGGCGAAGTTGCCGTTTCCATCGGTCACGGTGTAGTCAAAACTGTCGAATCCCGTGAAGTCGGCATCGGGCGTGTATGAGAGATTACCGTCCGCCAGCAACACCAGCGATCCGCCGTTTGCCGTCACAAACGGATTGGCGAAGCTGCTGGTGTTCGTCACCCGCAAGAGATCGCCGTCGATATCGAGTCCGTTCGCAATGGTGTCGTTGACCAGCACGTTTCCGCCGGTCGTCGTATCCTCAGTGAGCGTGATGGTCTCGCCGGTCACCACCAGCGGGTCGTCGACCGGCGCGACATCGATAGTAATCGTCGCCGTATTCGTGTCGCCATTGCCGTCCGAGACCGTGTAATCAAACGTCGCGGTGCCGAAAAAGTTCGCATCTGGTGTGAACACGACGTCGCCGTTGACGTCGAGCGCGACCGCACCGTTTAACGCGTTGCCAACCGACTGAATGGTCAGCGGATCGCCGTCGAAATCGCTGTCGTTGGCGACCAGCGAAGCCGCCGTGATGGTAACCGGCGTGTCTTCGACCGCAGAGGCGCTGTCATCCGCCGCTACCGGCCCGTTGTTGGCACCGTCGGCAAAGAACGTGCCATCGGAGAAGCGAAGTAGTTCGATCGATTGCAGGCTGTCGCTACCATCCCGCCCGACGACCGTGTCGGAAACGCCGATAACCGCACCGCCAGCATCTCTGGTAATCACATATTCGCTCGAAGCGCCCGCGAAAACAGCTGTGTCCGTGCCCGTGCCACCGGCGAGCGTGTCATCGCCACCGCCGCCCGAAAGCACGTCGTCGCCGGCGCCGCCGTCGAAGGTGTCGTCGCGTTGGGAACCGAACAGCAGTGTGGTATCCGCTTCGAATGCCGAAGCCTGGCCGACCTGAAGTGCAATGCCGGAACTCGAACCAAGCAGCGAGGTCGTGAAACCCTCGGCCACACCGGTGAAGGCAAGCGATATTTGTGATGTGTCGAGTGGGTCGTGACTACTCGTGACAATAAAGTTGTACGTATCCCCGGCCGACGCGGCAAATCCGCCCGTGAAGTCAAAATTGAGTAAGCTGCTGTTAAGGTCCGCCCCACCCCCAACATCGATCTGCGAGAATTGCCCCACACCTGTGCCGCCGATCTCTAAATTGAGTCGTGAGTTGTTCAGAATGAACTCGTCCGAAACCGTCAAAGTCGCATCTGCGGTCAGCGTAATGCTCGATTCGTTGTCGTTGTCCCAGTCATTAATCTTTCCGGCGACGTTGATGGAACCGCCGTTCTCAGAGGTGATGCCGCTCGAACCCATGAACGTTATTTCCGCATTCATAGCGTCGAGTGGATTGAGATCGATCAACGTTACGTCAACGACGGAACCGAGACCCGATGCTGTAATGAAGCCAGTTCCTACTTCCGTTCCGTCAGGCAGGAGACTCCCAAGATTGAATGAAGACTCTCCGATGAGCGAGATCGATCCACCGTTCGAAGCATTGACGGAGCCGGCTCCATCTACGCCGCCGCCCGATCCAATATTGATTGTTCCACCACTATCCAGAAGGAAAGATGAGCCGGCACCATCAACATTCAGAGAGCCACCAGCTGACGTCCCACCAAAGGTGTTTCGTCCATCATCAATACCACCGGTCGTCGTAACAGTTGCCGTGGCGCCATTGAGGACGTTGAGGGCGCCGGTTATGCCTTCGTTTCCAAGACCCACCTGAATGGAACCTACCGTGGCGGTCAAACTAGAACCCACGCCGTCGATAGTTAATTCGCCAGAGCCTGTTCCCGTCAACGGTCCGTACTCAACGCCGACATTAAAATGTCCGCCACCTGCGCCTGTCTCATTGATACTGAAATCAGCGCCGTTCCGAACGGTGATCAAGCTGTTGAAGGAGGAGTCGATTCGCACTATCTCGCCCGCGACCTCAAGAAGCGTATTCTCGCCGTCGAGCAGGAGTTCGCCACTGTTTGTACTGTCATTGCCACGGGCGATCTGCAACGCGGCCGACCCTGCTTGACCGTCAATCGATAGCAGAGCACCGCTAGTGACGCTCACGACACCCGTTGCGCCATCGCCAGCGAACCCGTCGCCGATGCCGAGGAATGCGTTCTCCCCATCTAGCACCAAGGCACCGCCGTTCGAGATCGTGGCGTCACCCTGCCCGCCCGGGCGATTGCCAATCCGCATGAACGGGCCATCTTCATAAGGCGCGTCAAAGCGTCGCGGCCCTTCTTGCGTTAATGCTAACACCGAACCGGCGCCGTCAATAATCAGCGTTCCTTGGCCGCCGTTGCGGCCGACATCCAGCTGCGGCAGCGACGTCTCGTCGCCGGGCGTCTCGCCAAGGCGGTCGCGGACTTCAACTCGGCCACCATCGAGAATACGAAGTGTACCCGTCCCGCCGTCGCGGCCAATCTGCGCGAAACCCGCTTCGTAGTCGTAGGGCACACTGAACTGGCCGGTTTCTGGCGACACGATCAGGGTCGAGCCCGCCCCATTCACCGTCACCTCGCCGGTCGCGCCGTCACGGCCGACATTGAGCCAGATGGTTTCGACGTCGCCGCCGTTGGTGACGCTCAGCACGCCGGTGCCGGCACCGGCGCGGCCACCGACCTCTATCTCGTTATCGATTCCGCGCGCGCTCAGAAGCGAGCCCTCGCCATCGACGTTGACAATGCCGACGCCACTGGCGCCGCGGCCGATGACGAAGCTGTCGCCCGGACCGAACTGGTTGACGTCGGTAATGCCATTGTCGGCGATGACCTGACCACCATTGGAGACGTTCAGCGCACCGTCACCTGCACCGCCGATAATCGCGCCCTGGTCGCCCACACTCAGCGTTCCGCCATCAATAGTCGCCGTCCCGGTCGAGCCCACCTGATTACCGATGATCGCGCCGTCGGTTGTCAGACTGCCGCCGCTGACGATACCGGCAAGCGACGTGTCGCCCGCCGGCGTAACCGCCGTATCGATATCGAGCGTGCCGACGCCCGTATCGCCGACAATGGTCGTGCCTTTGACCGGGATATCTGCACTGCCGTCGATTGTGATCTGCACGGCCTGCTGGGCTGTGCCGCCGTTCCCGTCTTCAACGGTAATGACATAGTCCTGCACCAGCACATCGCCGTCTGCGAGATCGTCAAGATCGGCATCGTTGACGTCGAACGTCCACGTCACCTGGCCGTCGCCGTCGCCGGTCGCCGCGTCCGTGACCACGGCCGAGAGCGTGCCGCGGAAGCCAACACCGCCGCCCACGGGCGATACCGACACACTGTGGCTGTCAGACAGCTCGACATCACTGAAGTCGATGGTGCCGCTGTCGCTCAGCGTCGCCGTGTTCTCGCCCGGATCACCGACCGCAAGCTCGGTCACATTGCCGGCATCGTCCGCCGTGCCGATGACCGGCGCATCGTTGACCGCCGCAACGTCGACCGTAACGGTCGCCGTGTCCGTGCCGCCGTTGCCGTCGGAGACCGTGTACGTGAACGTCGCCTGGCCGTTGAAATCCGCGTCCGGCGTGAACGACACATCGCCGTTGGTGTCGAGCGTCACGGAACCACCAACCGCGTTTTCGACGGAAACCAGGGTAACGGCGTCGCCGTCGATATCGCCATCGTTGGCAACAAGCGAAGCAGCCGTGATAATGATTGCCGTATCTTCGACTGCCGCAACAAAATCATCGACAGCGCCGGGATCGTCATTCACTGCGGCGACATTCACCGTCACCGTCACCGCGTTGCTGACGAGTTCGCCGTCCGATGCCGTGTAGTCGAAACTTGCAGCGCCGTTGAAGTTCGGGTCAGGGACAAATATCACGTCGCCGTTAATGTCGAGCGCCACCGAACCGCCAACCGCATTACCAACAGCGGTGATCGTCAGCGGGTCGTTTTCGGCATCGACGTCATTGGCGATCAGGGTCGCTGCCGCAATCGTCAGTGGCGTATCCTCGCTTGCGGTAACCGTATCCGCGTTGGCCACCGGCGGTGTATTGTCGGTATGACCGTCGATCGCAATGGCGATCAGTTGCGTATCGCTCGCCCCCCGCTCGTCGGTCACCACGACCGTAAAAGTCTCGCTTGCGGTCTGGCCGCTATCAAGGTCGTCAAGCGCCGGTGTCGTGTTGTCGAGGGTGTACGTCCAACCGCCGGATTGATCAATGCTCAGATTGCCAAATGCGCCAACTCCGCCGCCAACGGCCGACCACGTCGCCGTCGAATTGTTGTCAACGTCTTCCGACGTCAATTGGCCTGAGACCGTGTTGGCGGGGGCGTCCTCAACTACGGTACCGGAATCGTTGCCCGGTTCGAGCGAAATCACCGGGGCGTCGTTCGTGCCGGTTACCGTGATCGTCACGCTTGAAGCGGACTCTGCGCCGGAATCGTCCGACATGACGTAATCAACAACGACCTGCGCCGTCTCACCCTGGGCCAAGGCGTCGAAGTCGGATCCTGGATCGAAGGCAAGCTCGTTATTGAGGATCGAGACAGAGCCCTGTCCCAAAGCGCCACGAATTGTCACACTGTCCAATGAGAAGTTAGATGGCCCGTCATCGCCGTCGACATCAGTGTCGTTGGCCAGCACGTCAATAGTGACGGTGTCGTTCTCCAGCGTCACGACTGAGTCCAAAACGGCAACCGGCGCGTCATTGCTGCCGGTAACGGAAATGGCCACCGTCGATGTCGATGTCGCACCGGCCAAGTCAGAAATCGTGTAGGTCAATTCGACTTTTGCCGTGTCGCCGTCGTCGAGGAATTGATAGGCGTTCGGATCGTAGACCACTTGGTCATTTACGATGCTCGCAACGCCCAAGCCGCTGCTAACTACAACGCTCTCGACACTCAGTTGGTCTAGACGATCCGGATCGGTGTCATTGGCCAGCACATCGATAGTAATCGACGTGTCCTCGTCCGTTTCACCGGAATCGGCGTTGGCGGTCGGGCCGGTATTGGTCAGGTTGACCTCAAGCGCCTCCCAATTGCGAGCTGTCAGATTCGAAAACGAAAACGTATAAGCAGACGAATCTTCGTCATCTTCGTCCGGGTCGGCGTTGATCGAGAGAAAATCGCGGAACCTCTGTAGATCGTCCTGGATGCGCTGATCGAGCGCTTCACCGTAGGTCAGATTGATCTGCAGCGTATCGAAATCTTCTCCGCCATCATAAACGTCTACCGAATTGAGGTTGTCCTGTAACGTGTAGACACCGCGGTCATCGTCATCTCCACCGAACACCACATCGCTACCTGATCCGCCGTCGATAACGTCGTCGCCGTCACCGCCTTTCAGCCTGTCGTCACCAGCCCCCCCGTCGAGCGTATCGCCGCCACTGCCGCCCTTGAGTTCGTCGTTGCCGGCACCACCGGAGAGAATGTCATCTCCGGAACCGCCCTTGAGTTTGTCATCGCCGTCGCCTCCATCGAGAATATCGTTTCCAGCACCGCCTTTCAGCGTGTCGTTTCCGGCACCGCCGGAGAGAAGGTCGTCACCTTTTTGACCCTTAAGATCGTCATCGCCGTCACCGCCCTGCAGCACGTCGTCGCCCGACCCGCCTTTTAACTTGTCGTTGCCGATGCCGCCATCGAGGCTGTCGTCGCCTTTGCCACCCTTGAGATCATCATCGCCATCACCACCTAGCAGGATGTCGTCGTCTTTGCCGCCGTCGAGCTTGTCGTCGCCAGCCGATCCTTCGATGACGTCGTTGCCGTCGCGGCCGTCAAGATCATCGTCGTTCTCAGTGCCAACGATGATGTCGTCCCCTTGGGTTCCTTTGATTTTGATGCCCTTGTTCTTGTCTGCCGATTTCCTAGACATGCGCTTGGTTTCCTTGGGGTGTGATTGACGAAAGCCGGCGTCAGACGACAGCTAAGACTGTCGCAGCTGACATGCTGATTTGCCTGATCGCGTAGCCTGAATGACGAGTGAGAAAGAACCGCCCCGGTGGACCGACAGGCGGGGGGAAACTTGTGGCACGCCTAATGCAATAGGTCCCATGCCTTCCCTCTAGAGTCCGGGAGACACAAGGCGAATACAGCCGAAGTTACTCCCGTGCGCCCATTAACCATAACTAATTGCTACGCGGGACGCGAGTAGAAAGTTCTACACCGCTCGCAATAATTTTATTATTAAATAATTATGCGTATTTTGGCATTGTCACGTTAACTGCTGGTGCCATCGGTGATGATCGGTAGGTTGTCGCGATGAAACCGATCTCATACAGCCGCCACCGTTTCCCGCCTTCAGTCATCCAGTATGCCGTATGGCTCTATTACCGTTTCACTTTGAGCTATCGAGATATTGAGGATTTGCTGGACGAACGCGATATCGATGTTTCCTACGAAACGATACGGCGCTGGTGCGTAAAGTTCGGCCCGGCCTATGCAAAACTTCTGCGGGCTCGTCGTCCCGAGCCGTATTCGACATGGCACATCGACGAGGTCTTTGTTCGCATCGGCGGCAGGCAGATGTATCTGTGGCGTGCTGTCGATGCTGAAGGCGAAGTACGGGATGTCTTGCTACAGGCCAAGCGCGACACAGCCGCTGCCAGGAAGTTCCTCCGGAAGGCGATGAGGCGCTGTGGTGCAGCGCCGACAATTATCGTATCCGACAAATGGCGACCAACCGCCTCAGCGATCCGAGAAATCGTTCCTTCCGCCGAGCATGTGGCCGGCAAGCGGCTCAACAATCGCGCAGAGAACTCGCATCAACCGACGAGACGAAGGGAGCAAAAACAACAGCGCTTCAAGTCAAGTAAGTCAGCGCAAAGATTCTTGTCGATCCACGCCGAAGTCTACAACCACTTCAACAACCAGCGACACCTGATCTCAAGAAAGACGATGCACACGTTCCGAACCGAGGCGTTGCAATCCTGGAGAACTGCGACCATCGCTTCTTGATGCGATTGATCGTTTAGATCCGATATTTCCTAATGGCGTTAACGTGACAACGCCGTCGTGATCTTGCGCCTGGATCGACGAGAACTTGTCCACTTTGCCATTACTGCCAATCCAACGGCTGAATGGACAGCGCAACAGATGACTGAGGCATTTCCCTGGAGTGAGGGGCCGAGGTTTCTTATCCGCGATCAGGACCGGACCTATGGTTCAGTCTATCGCGATCGGCTGACCGCTATGGGAATCGCCGACACGCCAACAGCGCCGCGTTCTCCGTGGCAGAACGCTTATGTCGAGCGCGGGATCGGATCAATACGCCGGGAGTGCCTTGATCACATCATTGTCAGGGACGAGAAACATCTGAAACGTGTTCTCGAAAGATACATAGCCTACTACAACCGGTCTCGAACACACCTATCTCTGAACAAAGACCCGCCGTTTCCGCGACCGATAAGTTCTTGCAGGTCTGGCCCCATTGTCGCCATTCCCGAAGTTGGTGGTTTGCACCATCGATACGAGCGAGTAACGGCTTGAGCTAGCGCGGCTCTAGTGGAATCTGATTCTTGAGAAGAGACAGAACAGTCTAAAATCCGACAATGGCGCTCGTTGGAAGTTGGTAGGGTGGGTTGGGTTTCTCGTCGATCCCGCAAATGGCGCGGCCTGCTAAAAAACTGGCACCGCTTTCGTGTGCAATTTTGAAACGGTCAAGGAGATCTATGCCATAAAGCCGTGTCCTAAACTGCTGCCGATTGGCGTCCTCGACAAAACGTCGCATTTCACGAAGCACCTGCTTCTCATCCTGAGCACCTCTCACCTCGGGTAGCTCTTTTTGGATCATATTTACACCACCTGCTTTGAGCAGTGGAAGGTGTCGGTCCGTTGGTGCGATCTCAACAGACACATGGGCACTGTGCATACGCGAAAATTCTAACGCCTGACGCATCATGGCGTCGCTTCGACTTTCCGGCACGCCCACAATTTCAATCATCAGGTGTTTGCGAAGGAACTCGTCCGATCCGTTGAGCAGGATTTTACCAAGCTCTGAGGCCCGCTTGCTGACAACCGATCCAAAGTGAAGCGGTATGGAGAGCCCGACCGCTCGGTTCATTTTCTTGTGGCGTTGCAGAACCTGTGCTTCCTCAAAACCCAAATTCCATAAGTATGAATCTATGTTCGCAAAGGCGTTCCCTGTTCCGTTAGAATCATTCCCTGTTCACCAATAATATTTCCCTGTTACGTGCCGTAGGGAAATCGGCACCAAACTTCACAGTTTCTGAGGCTTCGCACAGGTTCGGACGGCGCACTTCGAGGCGAAATCCACAATTTTCCCTGTTCTTTCCCTATTAAACAGGGAAACTCGGCCATCAGACTTCAGAGACACGTTCGCTCCAGACTGCGCACACCACCACGCAGTCAAGCGCGTCTCCGCCACCATTCCAACAACTGTGGAAAACGGCTGATTTCTGCGATTTCTCCAACAAATTTCCAGCATCTTTCGGGAGTATAAGCGGCTTGGAATCATGAATTGGACTAGATTGCCGACGGAGTCTCCGTTTGCCATTTTCGGCCACCAATTCATTGAACGGGCGTCATTGCCATTGTTCCGTTTTGAGCTGCATGCTGACCTTTGATCTGATCTTTTAGCAGGTCTGCACCTAGCCGAGGCTGTTGAAAAACTCTCCGTTGTTGGCTGAGGCTGTTGAAAAACTCTCCGTTGTTGGCGAGTTGAAGTCGTGATGCAGTTTTCCCGGTGATTCGGGAGGACTGAACGATGATGGGCGAGCGATGCAGGGATCAGGATCGTCTGTTCTATGAGTTCGATCTGGATGAGATGGTGCCGCGGGACCACCTGCTGCGCCGGATTGACACGGTTCTCGATCTCGACTGGCTGCGAAAGGAGCTTGCGCCTTTCTACAGCCACACGGGCCGCCCCTCGATCTGCCCCGAGTTGATGATCCGCATGCTGCTGGTGGGTTACTGCCATTCGATCCGCTCGGAGCGCCGGTTGTGCGAGGAGGTCCGGGTCAATCTTGCGTACCGTTGGTTCTGCCGTCTGGGGCTGGAGGACCGGGTGCCGGACCACTCGACGTTCTCGGTCAACCGGCATGGGCGGTTCAGAGACAGCAATCTGTTCCGTCAGGTGTTCGAGGCCGTTGTCAGGCGTTGCATGGAAGCAGGTCTGGTCGGCGGCGAAGGCTTCGCCGTCGATGCCTCGGTGATCGAGACCGACGCCAGCCGGTTCCAGCGGATCGAGGGAAGTGAGGTCGACTGGACGGACGAACAGCGGTCGACGCGAGCGGTCCGGGAGTATCTGGCGGCGCTGGAGGGCGACAATCCGCCGACCAATCCCAAACAGAAGCCCAAGGCCATGTCGCCGGTCGATCCGGCGGCCGCGTGGACGACGCGGGGCCGCAACAAGGTGATGTTCGGCTACAGCCTCAACTATCTGATCGACATGGAGCACGCGGTGATCGTCGATGTCGAGGCGACGCCGACGCGCATCACCAAGGAGGTCGATGCGACCGAGACCATGCTGGAGCGCACCGAAGATCGCTTCGGCCTGAAGCCCGGCCACGTGGCGGGCGATGTCGCCTACGGTACCGGCGAGATGCTGGGTTGGCTTGCCGACCAGGGGATCGAGCCGCACATTCCGGTATGGGACAAGGGCAAGCGGGGCGACGGGACGTTCTCGCGCGAGGATTTTCGCTACGATGATGAGAGCGATGTCTATGTTTGTCCGGGCGGCAACGTCCTGAAGACAACCGGCAAGGTCCACGATGGCAAGACGTTGCTCTACCGGGCATCGAAGCGCGACTGCGATCCGTGCCCGCTCGAATCAAAGTGTTGCCCGAACGGGCCGTCGCGCAAGCTACCCCGCGACGTGAACGAGGCAGCCAGGGACATGGCCCGCGCCCTGATGGGGACGGACGCCTATGATCGTTCGGCGGTCCGAAGAAAGAAGATCGAGACCCTGTTCGGCGAGGCCAAACGAACTCTCGGCATGACACGCCTGAGGCTGAGAGGACTGACCGGCGCGACAGACGAGTTCCTGCTCACCGCCACCGTTCAGAACCTCAAACGCCTTGCCAAACTCGCCGCCATCCCGCCACCACGACCCGTCGCAGTCTGACTATGTCCAATCATCAACACCGCAACGAGAAGAACAACAAGAACCGCCGAGGCATCACGCCGAGGCGGAAGCAAAGTGTCCGCTATTAACAATAGCGGACACGCCAAACGGACTTCGGGGCGAGTTTTTCAACAGCCTCAGCCAATACCCGCCTCATCCAAAGACATTCAACCCCCGCGGCAAGCAGTAGGTAGAGCTGCTGATCCTTCAGCCGGGCACGTATGGCGTGGTACAAATTTAGCGGCAGGATAATTTTGTATTTAATAATACTTTTAAGTATATTAAGTCAGAAACGAAATAAATAATACATTAAGGTGTGAACGTGCTCATCGGCGTGCCGAAGGAGATCAAGAACCACGAGTATCGGGTCGGACTCGTGCCCGGTAGCGTTCGCGAACTGGTCGACTGTGGAAGCTCAGTGATTGTCGAAACCAAGGCAGGCACGGGTATCGGCGCGACCGACGCCGAGTACCGCGCGGCCGGCGCCAAGATTGTAAAGTCCGCCAAGGACGTATTCGCCAGGGCGGAGATGATTGTCAAGGTCAAGGAACCGCAGGCGGTCGAGCGCAAGATGTTGAGCAAGGGCCAGATGCTGTACACCTACCTGCACCTCGCGCCGGACGCACCTCAGACCAGAGATCTGATCAATAGCGGCGCGACATGTATCGCCTATGAAACCGTCACTTCGGCGACCGGCGGCCTGCCGCTGCTGGCGCCGATGTCACAGGTCGCGGGTCGTATGTCGATCCATGGCGCAGCGCATTGCATGGAGAAGTCCAGGGGCGGCCGAGGTTTGCTGCTTGGCGGCGTCCCTGGTGTGGAGCCGGCCCGATTAGTCGTCCTAGGGGGCGGTGTCGTTGGTTCCAATGCCATCATGATGGCATTGGGCCTCGGTGCGGACGTAACTGTGGTCGACCGCAATCCAATGGTCCTGGAAAGCCTCGTTGGCAGATTCGGTGGCGCACTTAAGACCGCGTTCTCGACCCAGAACAATGTCGCACGTCTGGTCGTTGACGCCGATGTCGTGATCGGCGGCGTTCTGGTTCCTGGCGCCGAAGCGCCGAAGCTCGTTTCACGAAAAATGATCAAGGCTATGCGACCTGGCTCCGTCGTCGTCGATGTTGCGATTGACCAGGGGGGGTTGTTTTGCGACGTCGAAGCCGACAACCCATGCGGATCCGACTTATGTCGTTGACGATGTTGTGCACTACTGTGTCGCGAACATGCCTGGGGGCGTCGCCCGGACGTCTGCACTCGCACTCAACAACGTCACGCTGCCATATGCCATTCGTATCGCCAGTCTTGGATGGCGCGAGGCATTGGCCGCCGATCATCACCTGCGTGCTGGTCTCAATGTTCACGCTGGCATGGTCACCAACGAGCCGGTCTCGCGTGATCGCGGATACAAGTACATCACGCCGGAAGACGCTGTTGGGTTATAGCCGCACTCGGCAGGGTCTAAGTGCCGAACGCAATGCTTGCGGGTTTCGTGTTCTCCCTAGGTCGATCTCTGTCTTTATGACCTCCCTAAGAAACTGCCCCGGGACTCAGCATGTCCCGGGGCTTTATTTGTTTGGACACGGGTCAAAACGCTAGCGAGATTTGGCCTTCGCTTTCGCGCGTAACACCTCAAAGACAGCCTGGCTGTTCGGTGTCGTATACTTGTCGTTGACGATTATGACTTCTGCTGGATCGTCTCCTTCATGCGCATATGCATGATCCATTGAGGCATCGAACATGATGCTGTCACCAGCATTGAGTACTAGCGGCTCATAGTGCTCCGTATAGAGCACCATTGACCCCGAAAGCACGAAGACAAACTCCTCACCGGAATGATGATTGTATGGGGGGATATTCTCGTCATCTCGCGGCGACAGTATCGTAGCTCTGAACGCGATGCTTCTACTTGCGGTCAATTCACCACTCAGGAACTCAAAGTCGATCTCTCCTACTCTCAGCCGTTCCCCTGTGCCGGCACGGGTAATGGAGCGGCTTGCGCTGGGAAGATTGAACCTTTCGGGTTTGACGAGATCGGCAAACTCGATGCCGAGCTTCTCGGTCAGAGTCACGATCCGTTCGAAGTTGAGAGTCGCCAAGCCATTTTCGATCTTCGACAATGTCGAAAGGGGGATTCCTGTGATTTTACTAACGTCAGAGAGCGACCAACCGTAGAGCTTTCTGATTGCTCTCAGGTTGTCACCCAGTTTTTGGCGGCTCTCAGTAGCCGTCGAGCCATCGCTCATGAATATTCTCTCAGATGCGTGATTGTTGGTCGCGAATAATAAACTCAGCGACGCGTTCGCCAATCATTATCGCCGGCGCATTGGTGTTACCACTGGTGAGTTGAGGCATGATGGATGCATCGGCTACCCGCAAGCCCTCCAATCCACGGAGCTTTAGGACTGGGTCAACAACCGACTGTTCGTCTGCGCCCATGCGACAGCTTCCGGCGGGATGGCACATGTTAACCGCTCGACGCCGTACATACTCCATCCATTCCTCGTCACTTTGCACGTCGGGTCCGGGAGAGACTTCGGCTTTGATGGTGTCCTTGATGGGGGAGCAACTGTAAATGTCACGAACCATCGCGCAGGCTTTGGCAAGAGTGCGGACGTCGTTATCAGTTTCCAGGAGCTTGTAAGAGATGATTGGCGGTTCCTCATGTTTCCAGGACCTTAGCCTCACACGGCCACGTCCCGAAGGCTGACTAAGACTCACACCTGCGCTCGCTGAAGACGTCTTGAGAAACTTGACGCCGTAGTCGAGGACAACCCATCCCGCAGGCATGAAACTCGTTTGAAAGTCGGCGGCGCCGTCCGTTCCGTTTGTCGATCCGTAAAGCGTGACGTGGCACATGCCGGATGCCGCAGGTCCTGTGCGATCAAACAACCATTGGGATCCGACTTTAAGAGTCCCGATCAAGCCAAACAGATCGTTCCAGGTCTTTTCTTTGGTCTCGACGGTTAGCCATACGCATGGGTGATCCTGCAAGCTCTCACCGACGGCAGGCAAGTCTAAGATTGGTTCGATACCGACAGTCCGGAGGTGGTCGGCCGGGCCGATCCCGGACAGCATGAGGAGCTGGGGTGAATTAATGCCACCAGCGGAAAGGACAATTTCCTGACCAGCGTACACGGTATGAGTCCGCCCACGCTTGTTATATCGAACCCCCCGAACGCGATAACCTTCGATGACAAGTTGCGTGGCTACGCAATGAGTCATCACCGTTAGGTTCTTCCGATGACGGGCGGGTTGAAGATATTGTCGATTGGTGCTGAGTCGCCAGCCTTTTCCAGCATTACTGGGGCAGGGCATTACCCCGACGCCGGCCTCGAGAAGATCTGTGCTGTTCTCTGGCAGTCCGAACGCTCTCGCACTTTGCAGAAACTTGTGCGCGATGGGGTGCAGACGAGAAGGCTGCTCGATCTTCATCGCGTCGTCCATTTTACGGTACGCAGCATTTACGGCGTTGACACTCCAATCCGAGTTGGTCACCGCCTCCCACGCCTCAAAGTCTTGTCGCAGCCCTTTTACGAACACCATTCCGTTGATAGAGCTGCCACCTCCGAGGGTGCGGCCACAGGTCAGGGTTTCACGGCGGCCGTATCGTGTCGGATCGGGTTCGACATCCTGGAGCCAGTGGTATCGCGGGCTGCCTTTGGCGAAATAGATACCGCTGGGGATCTGAATGAGCGGCGACAGCCCATTGCCGCCCGCTTCCAGCAACAATACGGAAACGTCGGGGTTTTCTGAGAGGCGCGCGGCGGCTACCGCACCTGCCGCGCCTCCACCGATGACGATGTAATCGAATGATTTCATTGACTCGGGTTATCCTTCGTTGTGTAGGCGGCGGTGATTCCGCCGTCCACGACGATGCTTTGGCCGGTCATGTACGAGGCTTCTTCGCTCAAAAGAAATGCGGCAACTGATGCGATTTCTTCGCGCTGTCCAAAGCGGTTCATAGGCAGATGAGGAAGCCGGTCTTGCATGAACTTCGGATAGCGTTCCTGGATGGATTGGTACATCTCCGTATTGATCGGACCCGGCGATAACGCGTTTACCCGAATGCCCATTGGCGCGAGCTCGATTGCCATCTCTCTCGACATGGAAACGACGCCACCCTTGGCAGCACAATAGGCGATTTGCGGATGAGCCGAACCGATATGAGCCACCATTGAGGCATTGTTCAGAATGGCAGCCTGCCGACTGTGTGCCATCGTTGGCACGGCTGCCCTGCTCATGAAGAAGACTGAACTCAGGTTTAGTTCGAGAGACGATGTCCATGTCTCCAGACTCGTTTCGAGCAATCCTGAATCCTCTTCCAAGCAAGCGCCCGCATTGTTGAACAGTCCATCAAGTTTTCCGAAACGCTCGATCGCATACTGCACTGCCGCTCGGCACTGCTCTTCTGAGGACACGTCTGCGCAGAAGTAGTCCGCGCGGCCACCGTTAGTGTTTATCTCGTCGGCGAGTGTATTCAGCGGTTCGGGGGACCGAGATATCAGCACAACCTCGCAGCCATCGACCGCAAGCCGTCTTGCGGTAGCCGCGCCAATTCCCTTGCTGGCTCCCGTCACCAGTATTGTGCGGTCCTTCAGTCTCATCGATCCCTCAAAATCTACGTCAATTGCTCAAACTACAGATATTCTCTAATTAGAAAGATAGTTTCTAATTTGACAAAGTTTTCAAATTTGAGCAATAGTCGTTTCCGGCGTTCGCAGTGTTCGAACAGCATTATCAAAACGTCAGTCGAGGAATTCGGGATGTCCGGACAACTCTATGCCCAACTCGAGGCGATCCTGGCGGACATTGATGCGCAAGGCCTTACCAAAGCGGAGCGACCGCTAGCGTCACCACAGAGCGGGCACATCGTTGTTACATCGCACGACGGCCAGCGCGAAGTGCTGAACATGTGCGCTAACAACTATCTGGGTCTTGCCAATCACCCGAGTGTCATTGCCGCTGCCCGAGATTGTATGACCGAGCGTGGCTTCGGCATGGCGTCTGTGCGGTTCATTTGCGGGACGACGGATCTCCACCGAAAACTGGAGGAAAGGCTGGCGGCCTTTCTCAACCAGGAAGATTCGATCCTCTATACGTCGTGTTTCGATGCCAATGGCGGCCTATTCGAACCACTGCTGGACGACATGGATGCCATTGTGTCGGACGCACTGAATCATGCTTCGATCATTGACGGCATTCGCCTCTGCAAGGCCAAGCGATACGTGTACGCAAACTCTGACATGAATGAACTACGCGAGCGGCTTTATCAGGCTCGCTCGGATGGCGTTCGCAACATCTTGATCGCCACAGATGGCGTTTTCTCGATGGATGGATATCTAGCGTGTTTGCCGGAGATCCGCGCGCTCGCAGATGAGTTCGATGCCCTAGTGATGGTGGACGACAGTCATGCCACGGGATTCATCGGTCCGCAGGGCCGTGGCACACCGGCTCGCTTTGGCGTCGAGGTGGATATCGTCACGGGTACGCTGGGCAAGGCGCTTGGCGGGGCGGTCGGCGGGTATGTTGCAGCCCGGAAACCTGTCATCGATCTGCTGAGGCAACGCTCCCGACCGTATCTGTTCTCGAATTCTCTTCCGCCTTCTGTTGTTGCGGCCGCATTGGCCGCCCTCGACCTGGTGGAGCAAGGTGACGATCTCAGACAGAAGCTCGTCGAGAATGCAGCGTACTGGCGTCGTGGTCTTGAAGGGCTCGGTTTTGAACTGCTTGCCGGTGAACACCCGATCATCCCCGTCATGCTCGGAGATGCGGCGCTTAGCCAGAAGATGGCCTCGGACCTCTACTCACGCGGCGTGTACGTGACGGGATTTTTCTATCCGGTCGTGGCAATGGGAAGCGCAAGAATCAGGACCCAGATGAGCGCGGTGCTCAGCCAACAAGATCTGGACTTCGCTCTCGACGCATTCGATGCGGCTCGACGGCATCTCTCGTCGGCAAGTTCTCGTGGTGCCGTCTTGCTACCCGTGGGGAGGCTAATGTGAAACGATTGTCTGAGAAGGTTGCAGTCGTCGTCGGCGCAGGTGTATCTGGCGACGGTTGGGGAAACGGCAACGCCACGGCGGTAGAGTTCGCTCGCGAAGGCGCGTTAGTCGTCGCCGTGGACTTTGACCTGAAACGTGCCACGGCAACAAAGGAAATCATTGACTCTGAGGGAGGTCAATGCATCGCCATTCAGTGCGATGTCACGTCATCTGATCAGGTGTTTGCCATGGTCGAAGAGTCGAAGCGGTCGTTTGGGCGAGTCGACATCCTGCACAATAACGTTGGCATAGTTGTCGTGGGCGGCGTCGTTGATATGCCGGAAGACGTATGGGACCGGGTCATCGACACCAATCTCAAAGGCATGTTTCTGACGTGCAAGCACGTCATCCCGGCGATGCTCGAAGTTGGCGGCGGTGCGATTGTGAACGTGTCGTCAACGTCAGGTATCCGATGGCAGGGAACCCCGTACATCTCGTACGCCGCATCGAAGTCGGGAATCCTCCAGTTCACCAAATCGATCGCCATGGAGTTCGCCGATCAGGGGATCAGAGCGAATATCTTGCTGCCCGGGATGATCGACACACCACTCGTTCGGAACTCGCTGTCCGAAGATGACTACGATGCCGTTATCGAAGCACGCAACGCCGCTTGCCCGATGAAGCGCATGGGCTCAGCGTTCGAGGTTGCGAAGGCCGCCGTGTTCCTTGCGTCGGATGATGCGAGCTATGTCTCCGGTGCTGAGCTCATCGTCGACGGGGCTCTGACATGCAAGATCTAGATCAAAGCGCACCGGCATGCATCGGCATCGTCGCCGGCGCCGGACCAGAGGCCGGCCTTACGTTCTGGCGCAAGGTACTCAATGTAACGAAAACCCAACTCGGTGACTCGTACCGCGGTGATCTAGATGCACCACGTGTTCGCATCGTATCCGAGCCAATTCTTGGTTATGTGACTCAAATGGAGTCACACCATGAGCTTCTTTGCCAGAGCCTAGCCGATATGATTGAGGAACTCAGCGGGACGTGTGACCGAATTGTCATCGCATGTCACGCCTTACAGGGATTGGCACTCGAAGTCGCCCCGAAATTGGCGTGGGGCAAGATCGTATCACTGCCCGACCTGGTCTGCGACTACGCCCGCCACCAGAATCTTGGTCATGCCGGTATCTTGGGCGCACCCTCCGTCGCGGCCGACATGGCCCACTCCCCGTACGCGAAGCTGGCGGACATATCGGAGGTCGAATCTCCTGCTGATCCCGATGAGGTCCTCAACGTCATCTTGGAATCAAAACGTATAGGAGCGACACACCCCGACATCGTTGCACGAGTTGCTCGGCACTTGTCCGGTTTCTCCTCTGAGACGGTGTTTCTGGCATGTACCGACTTCTCAGACATTGCATTCGACGTACCTGGAAAGACAGTCGTCGATATCCTCGAGATTGCGGCAGAGACGATCGTCTTGCCTGATCGAAAAACAGGTACGCCCAGTCACTACGAGTACTGAAGCGCAGTTGTCTACATGCATCATGGCCGTCAGATTTCGATAGAAAACAAGCTTTGCTTGACGGCAATACAAAAATGTATCATTAAGTACATAATTAACAATAAAAGTAATTTCGTAACAACAACGTCAGGAGGGCGATTTCTATGCGTCTGAAATTTCTTAAATCCGCAGCAATATCCGGCATGGTGATGTTTGCGGCAACGGCCGCTTCAGGCAGTGAACTAACGATCGTCTCTTGGGGCGGTGCTTACACCGCCAGTCAAGTTGGCGCGTTTCACAAGCCGTGGGCTTCGGCAACGGGGAACAAAATCATCTCCGAAGATTATTCTGGCGGTCTCGCCGAGATTAAGTCGCAGGTTGGCGCGGGCAGCGTTGTTTGGGATGTCGTCGACGTGGAAACCGCTGAAGCGACCATCGCCTGTGATGAAGGACTGCTCGAGGAAATTCCGGGCTCAATCCTGAAGGCGGCACCCGACGGTACCTCCGCTCAGGATGACTATCTTGAAGGCGGTATCAAGGAATGCGCCGCCGCAAGTATCGTTTGGTCGATGGCAATTGGATACGACTCAACAAAATATCCGTCCGATCCCCCGTCGACAGTTGCCGACTTCTTCGACGTCGAGAAGTACCCCGGCAAGCGCGGTATGAAGAAGCAGCCAAAGGTCACATTGGAACAAGCTCTGGTCGCTGACGGCGTACCCGCCAGTGAAGTGTACGACGTGCTCTCGACCGAAGAGGGCGTCGACCGCGCTTTCGCCAAGTTGGAGTCCATGGGCGACAATATCGTCTGGTACGAAGCTGAAGCCCACGGGATTCAACTTCTCGCCAACGGTGAAGTCGTCATGAGCGTTGCGCCGAATGGGCGCTTCTTCAACGCCGCGGTCGCGGAAGGAAAGCCGATCGAGACGATCTGGGATGGTCAGGTCATGGACTTTACCTTCTGGGTCATCCCGAAGGGATCGAAGAACAAGGATTTGGCTCTCGATTTCATTTCCTTCGCAACTCAAACTGATCGTATGGCAGCACAAGCTGGCTTGATCTCCTACGGTCCGGCGAGACGCTCCGCAGCGGCTCAAGTCGGGCTGTTTACAGACGGTAAGACCGAAATGCAGCCGCACATGCCGACTGCGAATATGGGTAATGCGGTCGTCAGCAGCTTTGAGTTCTGGGCAGACAACCTTGATGAATTGACCCAGCGGTTCAATGCTTGGCTGACCAATTAATCTAGGCCCTCGGAAGCATGCCTCCTGTACAGTTACGGGCGGCATGCTTTCATTTTCTACGTATGGCTAATTGAACTCGAACAATGTCCGATACGACCGTCATCGTGAACGCACCGCTTGCGGGCGCAGAACCGCAATCGGAGGACGTCGCCCTAAAAGCGCGGTTCGCGAAAAGCCTTTACTGGAGACGTATCCGCAGCCTCGGCTTGGTCGCGCCGTTGTTCATTTTCATTATGGTCACCTTCGTCATTCCGATTGGCGTGCTCCTGTATCAGGGCGTCTACAATGACACTTACGAGTCGTACATGCCGAAGAGCCCGGCGCTATTGCAGGAGTGGAATGGGGAAGTATTGCCGAGTGAAGAGATCTTCGCGGCCTTTGTAGAGGACCTTAGGTTCGCGAGGGAAACGAAAGAGATCGGCAAGGTCGCCACGCACATGAACCGCCTCCACTCCGGCGCCAGAGGCTTGATCAAGAAGGCGGCAAGGAAGGCGAAAAACCTCGAGGCGCCGTTCAAGGAGAATCTCATCGCGATAGATGACCGATGGTCGGATATCGAACTCTGGCGGTCCCTGAAGATCGGTAGTCGTGCCCACACGACAGCCTATGTCGCGTCAGCAGTGGACATGACGCTCAACTACGACGGCAGCTACAGCGTCAATCCGAAGGAAGAGCGCGTCTACGTCAATCTCCTGGTGAAAACCCTTTGGATCAGCTTCGTCATTACGCTCTTTTGCCTTGTTCTGGCATATCCCGTCGCGTGGTTGTTGGCTGTGCTGCCGCTGCACAAATCGAATATGCTGATGATCCTCGTGCTGTTGCCGTTTTGGACATCTCTGTTGGTGCATACAACCGCTTGGATCGTGGTTCTGCAGGGCGAAGGAGTCCTGAACGACATTTTCGTCGCGACCGGCATTACGAGTGACGATGACCGTTTCGTAATGGTCTACAACATGAAGGGTACCGTCATCGCGATGACTCACGAGCTCTTGCCGTTCATGATCCTGCCGCTCTACTCGGTCATGAAGGGGATCTCACCGTCCTACGTTCGAGCCGCGAAGTCACTAGGTGCGAGTGACTGGAGAGCGTTCTGGAAAATCTACTTTCCTCTCACAGTCCCCGGGATAGCAGCCGGTGCGCTGCTCGTCTTCATTCTCGCGATTGGCTACTACATCACGCCCGCGCTCATTGGCGGCGAAGACGGCCAACTTCTGTCCAACATCATCGACTTCCACATGAAGAAATCATTGAACTGGTCACTCGCGGCCGCGCTCGGCGCCATGTTGCTGCTTTGCGTCCTGGTCTTCTACTGGATCTATGACCGGCTCATCGGAATCAACAACATGAAGCTGGGGTGAAGATGTCGAAGTTCCCGCCATATGCCACACCCTTGCAGAAGTTTAACCACTACGCGGTCTTGATCTTTTGTGCGGCGGTCTTCGTGTTCTTGATCGCTCCGCTCTTGGTGTTGTTCCCGTTGAGCTTCAACGCCGAGCCTTACTTTACCATCACCAAGAGAATGCTAAGCCTCGATCCCGACGCGTTTAGCCTGCGGTGGTATCGGGACATTTTCCATGGCGGTATGATCGAGCCTGAAGCCACCACGGGTTGGTGGGCCGATATGTGGGAAAACTCCGCCTGGGTCCGCGCGACGAAGAACAGCTTCATAATCGGCTTCTTCGCGACGTTCATCGCGACAGTGCTCGGCACACTCGCCGCCGTGGGCCTTAGCCGACCGGAGATTCCTTTCGGTCGGACCATCATGTCCATTCTGATCTTGCCGATCGTCGTGCCGCTGATCGTCACGGCGTCGGGTATGTTTTATTTCTACAGTTTGGACTTCAATCCATTCCTAGAAGGTCAGCAGACACTCAGCCACACGAAGTTCGGCGTGATCCTCGCGCACGCTGCAATGGGCACCCCGTTTGTCGTCATTACCGTTACGGCGACGATGGTCGGTTTCGATCAATCTCTTATGAAAGCGGCCACCAGCTTAGGCGCCACTCCGATTTGGGCATTTTGGAAGGTCAAATTGCCCCTGATTGCACCCGGGGTCATTTCCGGTGCCCTATTCGCCTTCGTCACAAGCTTTGATGAAGTCGTTGCCGTGATTTTCTTGGCCAGCCCGGCTGACAAGACCATTCCGCGTCAGATGTGGTCCGGCGTTCGCGAGCAAATCAGCCCCACGATCTTGGCTGTCGCGTCGATCCTAGTGGTTCTTTCGATCTTGTTGCTAACGACGATCGAACTGTTACGTCGTCGGTCAGAAAGACTGCGTGGCCTATCACCGAGTTAGGGACCACTGACGGGGGCGCCAAAAACCTTGACGCCTACACTCCTTCTTCACGCAATTGGTCGATAGATCTTATGCGCTTGCGCGCTGACCGCCAAAGGTCCTGCGTCATCACCGAGATAAGCGTTTCCGTAATAAGAAGCAGACCGGCAACGGTATCCCAGGTCGTATGAGTTTCTATTTGCGCCGGCAGCACGTATTTTGCGACACGCGTTATTGGCGACAACCATGCGTCCGTAATTAGGACGACCGTTGCCCCCTGAGCGGATGCTGTCTCGCACAGCCTCAACAGATCGTTCGAGTATCTTCGGATATCGTAGACAAGAAGAACGTCGCGTCGGCCAATGTCGAGCATGCGTTCGCGCCATAGGTCTGCGTGTGGGTCGAGATAGAAGACGTTCTTTCTCAAGAGAAGGAAATGGCCTTCCGCAAAACGTGCCAGAGACCCCGTGTAGCGCCCGCCACTCAAGTAAACTCGTTTGTTTTCTTCGGTCAACAGATTGACGACCGCTTCGAACTCGGCTGACGAAATGCCGTCGATGGTTGCGTGCATATTGGAGATCATCGACTCGGCGGTTATCTGCAGCGCCGATTCATCTTGGCGAGATTCCGAGGCGTCATCCGATCGGTTGAGCGGTGACTTCATTTGCGCGGCTAATTCATCGCGCAGATGCTTCTGAAACTCAGGGAAGCCCTCGAATCCGAGGCGAGATACGAAGCGCAAGATCGAAGGCGAAGAAACACCGACTTGCTCGGCAAAGTCGGCGACTGTCTCGAGGCCCGCGAAGGGATAGTTGCTAAGTAGCACATGCGCCGCCCGTTTTTCGCTCGGCGTAAAACCGTCCATCTCGCGCCGAATATGCTCTGCCAAGGTCAGTTGGAGAGCATCTTTGTCTTCTTTGTTCGAACTCATGAACGATGTCCCTTTAGCAGACCCCATAACGTGATCCTATCATCGGGAGTTGGTGCGTGATTGGCGTTGAGCGAAGAGCGAACGCGACACTCGTTCTCTCCTTGACTAGGTAAGTATTTTGGATCATAAATTACATAAATAATAATATATACAAATTTGTATTGCAAAGAACTAATCAGGCGAGGAATCTTGTTCACTCAGCTGGCCCAGAACTTGGTGCGGCAAGGGGATTCCTCTCAAGGCTCAGGGCACGAGTGCCGAATGTGTAATGAATCTTACGAAAACGCACATTCTGGAGCAAGAAGTGCGATGTGTTCCGCCCGCAACCTGACGATGGGCAGGTGACTGAGTGGGCACAGGTGGTGGAAGACGGTGAGGCTAGATGAATCCTAGGGAAGTTCGCACCAAAGAGGACGCGCTCGCTATCGTCGAGGAGCGAGGCGTTTCACATGTAAAAATTGGTCTCGTCGACTTGGATGGAGTTGTTCGCGGAAAGTATCTGTCTCGCGACAAGTTCATCTCCGCCGTGAAGTCGGGTTTTTGCTTTACTGAAATCTTCTTCGGTTGGGACATCGCCGATCAGATTTGCCCGGAGGTGACGTTCTCCGGTTGGCATACAGGCTATCCCGATCTAGACGCCAAGATTGTTCCTGAGACATGCCGAGAACTTCCGGAGGAGGGCGGCATGCTGTTCTTCCTCGGGGAGTTCATTGGCCGAGCTGCCGAGCTATGTCCGCGAAACATTCTCCAGCGTGTGCTGCAACAGGCGGACGACATGGGTTTCGCTGCACTGGTCGGATCCGAGTTCGAATTTTTTGCGTTTGAGGAAACACCGGACAGCGTCCGAGAGAAGGGCTATCTGAACTTAACAAACATGACGCCGGGTTGGTTCGGCTACTCCGTGTTGCGAACTTCAGCCAATGCGGAGTTCTACGAAGATCTGATCGCTCTTTCTAACAGTATCGACGCCCCCCTCGAAGGCCTTCATACAGAAACCGGTCCGGGGGTCGTCGAGGCGGCAATCGCACATACTGATGCACTCTCAGCAGCTGACAGGGCCGTCGTCTTCAAGACGTTTTCCAAAGTCATGGCACAGCGCCGCGGAAAGATGCTCACTTTCATGGCGCGTTGGTCGAGCGATATGCCAGGGCAATCGGGTCACCTCCATATGTCGCTTACTGACAAAGACGGTAAGCCCGTGTTCTTCGATGCGGACAAACCACATTCTATGTCGGATGCCATGCGATGGTTCGTAGGCGGTCAACAGGCGTTGATGCCTGAGTTCGTCGCCATGATCGCTCACAACGTCAATAGCTATGCGCGTCTGGTGCCCGGCACGTGGGCACCGACGGATGCGACCTGGGGTGTAGACAATCGGACGTGCGCCATTCGCGTCATTCCGGGTTCGCCCAAAAGCCAACGTCTTGAGTACCGGGTGCCAGCCGCCGACATGAATCCGTACCTCGCATTCGCGGCCTCCCTGGCGAGCGGTCTTTGGGGAATCGAGAACAAGATCGAGCCCGATGCACCGATCGAAGGGAATTCGTACGAGTTGGATCACCCGGAAAACCTAAGATTGCCGGAGAGACTCGCGGATGCTGCCAACCGGCTCGAAGCTTCGAAGGTTGCGAGGGAGATCTTCGGTGATGTGTTTGTCGAACACTTCGCCGCGACACGTCGTTGGGAAGAGCGAGAATTCCAAAAGGCCGTTACGAACTGGGAACTCGATCGGTACTTCGAGCTGACCTGAATAAATTGTGGAGATCGTTATATGTCGGCAAGAGAGCAGGTTTGTATTTCACCGATCGACGGCCGTGAGGTCGCCCGCCGGGCATTCGCAAGCAATGGTGAAATCGATGCGGCGCTGGATCGAGCCACTGACGCCCAATTGTTTTGGAAGTCGGTTCCGCTTGATGATCGCAAAGCCATTGTTGCGAAGTTCATCGAAGTCATGGAGGTCACGAACCCAGAGATTGTCGAGGAATTAGCAATTCAGATGGGTCGGCCGATTCGCTATGGCGGGGAGCTCGGTTCCCTCAAGGATCGCGCCGAATCTCTGATTGAGATCGCCGATGAAGGCCTGGCTCCCTACGTACCGCCCGCCAAACAAGGCTTCACGCGAATGATCAAGCGGGTTCCGAAGGGCGTCGTGTTTTCCATCGTGCCCTGGAACTATCCTTACCTCGCCGCGGTAAACTCAGTCGTTCCGGCGCTTCTCGCTGGAAACGCCGTAATACTAAAGCATTCCGGGCAGACCCTCCTGGCGGGTGAGCGTTTGGCGGGTGCGTTTGAGAAGGCAGGACTGCCAACCGGGGTGTTCCAAAACCTGATCCTGAACCATGAAGCTACAAGCCGCATCATTGGATCCAACCGCGTTCATCATGTCTCGTTTACTGGTTCGGTGAACGCCGGAAAACAGATCGAAGCGGCGGCAGTGGGTACGTTCGCCTCTGTCACGCTCGAGTTAGGGGGCAAAGACCCAGCCTACGTGCGGCCCGACGCGGATCTGACTTATGCGGCCGAGCAACTTGCGGACGGTGCGTTCTACAACACGGGGCAATGCTGTTGTGCAATTGAGCGGATTTACGTTCACGAATCGGTCTACGGCACGTTCGTGGATCAGTTCTTGGCGACCGCTTCGGCTTACGTTCTCGGCGACCCCTTGGACGAGGCGACGACGCTCGGACCCATGGCGGCAAAGCGCTTTGCCGATGATGTGAGGACGCAAGTGTCCGATGCGGTCTCAAAGGGCGCAAGAGACCTCGTCGATCCCAGCCCGTTCACGAGATCGGAGGAAGGCACGCCTTACGTCAGACCTTATGTCCTAGTCGATGTCGATCATTCAATGGAAGTCATGATGGAAGAAACGTTCGGTCCTGTCGCCGGCATCATGAAGGTCAAATCCGACACCGAGGCGATCCAGCTAATGAATGACAGCCATTATGGGCTCACGGCGTCCGTTTGGACGTCAGACGAAGAGGCCGCCATGTCACTCGGCGATCAGATTTCGACCGGGATCTTTCTGATGAACCGCTGCGATTACGGGGATCCATATCTCGCGTGGACCGGTGTCAAGGATACGGGTCGCGGTGTCTCAATGTCGGTACTTGGTTTTGAGGCTCTGACACGACCGATGTCCTTTCACCTGAAGCATTTGTGACGTGTCGAGCGTATGAAGATTTTGGTAACAGAAGGGAACGTCTTGGACGTTCGTCAGAAGACAAAGGAACTTTCCGGTCATACGCCCGGTGAGGGATACGCCAAGGTCTTGCAGTTCTTGGACCCTGAGTTGTCCTGCGACATCTTCTCTCCGGCGGACACGGATGACGCACCACCTCAGAGCGTCGAGAACTACGACGGCGTGGTCATTACTGGTTCCGCACTGAACGCCTACGACGACAAACCTGCCATCCACCGCCAGGTAGAATTCTGTCACCGCGTGTTTGAAGCCGGTGTGCCATTCTTCGGATCGTGCTGGGGATTGCAGGTAGCTTGCCTCACCGCTGGCGGAACCGTCGAGAAAAACCACCGGGGCCGCGAGGTCGCCTACTCAAGAAGCGTGCAGCTCACGAGTGCCGGTCGCGATCACCCGATGCACAGTGGCCGATCTGCCGTGTTTGATGCGCCAGCGACGCACCTAGATCACATAACCGTATTGCCCGAAAATGCGGTGGTCACCGCCTTCAACGCATACAGCGAAGTTCAGGCGGCCGAGATTAGTCATGGAAACAGTGTTTTCTGGGGCGTGCAGTATCATCCCGAGTTCGATCTTCGTGATGTTGCGACGGCGTTGCGTCGCTATGGGACCCGACTTGTCGACGAAGAACGAATTTTCAGAGATCGCGACGATGTCGAAGACTACGCAAACAATCTGGACCAGCTTAACGACGCGCCGGCGAGGCGTGACATTGCGTGGCGATACGCGATCGGACCTGAAATCCTGGACCCGCATCTCCGACTCGTGGAGATCGCGAACTGGCTTCGGTTCTGCCGCGAGAAGATGGTGAGAGTGATTGATGCCTGACGAACTTGGGACAGAATAAGCGCAGAGACCGAATAGGTTAATGTTTGATTGGGCTTATGCCCGGATCAAGAAAGAGAGGAGGAAAGTATGGCAAAGAACAAGAACACACGGGTTTCGATTCTTCAGGGCGGAACGCTGAGTATGCCCGCGTATCGCTATTGGTGGAATGGCGAGGTTCTAAGCGCCGAGGGAGTCGAAGACGCTTCACAGATCATTCGCCTACCTGTCTATAGCGTTCTCATCGACCATGCAGAAGGACTGTTCCTCCTTGATTCGGGGTTCGATCTCGATGTTGCCAACGAAATCATGCCCTATGACGATCCGCAGCAAACAGAAGAGGAAACAATCCCCGGTCAATTGGCGTTGCTCGGGTTGAAACCTGAAGACATTACCCACGTCATAAATACCCACCTTCACTATGACCACTGCGGATACAACAAGCATTTGCCGCAAGCCATAATGATGGTTCACGAGAAGGAGTTTGAGAACGCCCTCAATCCGCAAATTTTTCAGGATGATTACTGCGATTTGAACTGGGCGCCGCAGCTTCTTCGCGACCGTCCGAATGAGCAAAATATCCGCAAACGTCCCCACAAACCGGCTCCCCCAATTAAGAAAGAGCCCGACTTCTTGCCGAGGTTCGAACTTCTGAAGGGCGATGTCGAAGTAGCCGAAGGTATTTGGCTCATCGAGACACCGGGGCATTGCGCTGGTCATTACACATGCTTGATTGAGCTGGAGAACAGACCGGCAATGGTGTTCTCGGGTGACGCGGCGTACACGCAAAGAAACCTGGACGAATTGCTTGTTACGGGAATCCATCTCGATCCCGTCAAGTCGGTCGAATCACTTAAGCGGCTTCAGATCCTGCGCGCGTCGGGCGCCGAGATTTTCTTCCCTCACGACATTAGCACCTGGGATACCTACAAGAAGGCACCGTATTGGTACGAGTGATTGGGATGCCTTCAGCCGGATCGATTGAGGAGAAGGTGGGATGACCACAGCCGATTTCGCGGCGAACTCATGGGAAGCTCGTGACCTCGAGTTTCACCTTCATGGGTTCCATGGCTTTGGGTCGTTGCGGGAACAAGGCCCGACGATTTTGTCGGGCGGCGAGGGCGTGTACGTCATCGATGTTCACGGCAACCGTTACCTAGAGGGCAATTCAGGGCTCTGGAATGCGGTCTTGGGATTTAATCACCCCGGGCTGCAGGAAGCGGTCTGTGAGCAGTCGCAGCGATTCTCCGCCTATCACAGTTTTTTCGGCCGTGCCGCGGAGTCCACTGTGGAACTAGCGGAGAAGATGGTCGAGATCGCGCCTGTCGAAATGAGCAAGGCGTACTTCACGAACTCAGGTTCCGAAGCGAACGATTCCGCAGTGAAGATGCTGTGGATGATCAATCACGAACTGGGTAGGCCAGAGAGGCGCAAGATCATCACTCGGCGGGGTGCCTATCACGGCGTAACGGGGATCGCCGCGAGCATGACGGCGCGGGACTATAACGGTGTATTTGGGCTTCCGCTTGATGGATTCCTGGCAACGGAGACGCCGCACTACTGGCGCTACGGCGAGGATGGTGAAACCGAGGAAGACTACAGTGCCAGGCTCGCGGAGAATCTGGATCAACTCATCCTCGACGAGGATCCCGACACCGTTGCAGGGTTTTTTGCCGAACCCGTGATGGGGGCTGGGGGCGTGATCCTTCCACCGAAGGAATACTTCCCCGCCGTTCAGGCGGTTCTTAAGAAGTACGACATTCCACTTGCCGCAGACGAAGTGATCTGTGGTTTGGGTCGATCTGGAAGACTGTGGGGATCCCAGACATTCGACATTGAGCCCGACATTATCGTCGCCTCGAAATCGATCACGGCTGGATACTTCCCGCTCGGCGCTGTGTTGATCTCGCCCAAGATCGAAGCCCAGTTGGCCGAAGCATCTGAAACGAGTGGTGAGTTCCCGAACGGCTTCACATGTGGCGGGCACCCGGTTGCATGCGGTGTCGCTCTCAAGGCGATCGATGTCATTTTGAACGAGGGCGTCTACGACAACATGTGCGAAGTCGCCTCTCACTTTGACAGCCATATGAAACGCTTTTCCGATCATCCAAACATCGGTGAAGTCAGGAGCGTTGGACTGATGGGTGCTCTGGAAGTTGTCGAAGACAAAGAAACAAAATCCGCATTTTCGTCCGATCGCAGTGTCGGTGATCGGATCGCCAATACAGCCCTTCAAAAGGGGCTGATATGTCGACCAATTGGCGAGTCGATCGTCCTGGCGCCGCCGTTCATCATCACAGAAAGCCAAATCGACGAAATGTTCGAAATGCTTGGTGAGACAATCGCTGAGGTCTTGCCAACTTAGGACTCCCCACAAAGTGACCTGCCCCGATTGATTGGTCCGCTTTCATTGTTAGTGCATTGACGGTTTGGCGTCCACGGGCACCAGGGTTTCAGGTGCCGGTGGTCTGTATCCAAGCGCGCTATGCGGCCTGATCGTGTTGTAATGCCTCCTCCATTGTTCGATCACGGTCTGCGCCTCCTTGAGGGTGTAGAAGATTTCTCCGTTCAGCAGCTCGTCCCGGAACCGGGCGTTGAAGCTTTCGCAATAGCCGTTCTCCCATGGGCTGCCGGGTTCGATGTAGGCCGTCTTTGATCCGACGGCCCCGATCCACTGCCTGACCGCCTCTGCGACGAACTCAGGCCCATTGTCCGAGCGAATGTATGCGGGTGGTCCGCGCAGGATAAACAGATCTGTCAGAGCATCGATTACATCCACCGAGTTCAGCTTCCGCCTTACCCGGATCATCAGGCATTCGCGGCTGAACTCGTCGATGATGTTGAGCGTCCTGTACGCTCTGCCATCGTGCGTCCGCTCATGCACGAAGTCATAGGACCAGACGTGGTTCGGGTATTCCGGCCTCAATCGCAGGCACGAGCCGTCGTTGAACCAGAGCCTGCCCCGCTTCGGTTGCTTGCAGGGAACCTTGAGCCCCTCGCGGCGCCATAACCGCTCAATCCGCTTGTCATTCACGAACCAGCCGGCCTGACGGAGTAACGCGGCAATCCGTCGATAGCCGTACCGACCATACTGACGTGCCAGCGCGATCATGTCCTCGACCAGGCGGTCTTCATCTGCCCGACCCAGAGGAACATGGCGCTGGGTAGAGCGGTGTTGTTCCAGTACAAGACAGGCCCTGCGTTCGGATACGCCCAGACTGTCACGAACATGATCGATGCAGCGGCGGCGGCGCGAGGGGCTCAGAAGTTTCCCCGGACGGCCTCCTTCAGGATCAGCTTGTCGAGCGTCAGATCGGAGACCGCACGCCTGAGACGTTCGTTCTCCTTCTCCAGTTCCTTCAGTCGCTTCAGCTGATCGGCCTTCATCCCGCCGTAGTCCTTGCGCCAGCGGTAGAATGTCACCTCGCTGACGCCGATCTCTCGGATCGCGTCCGCAATGGTCATGCCCTGGCTGTGCAGAACGTCAACCTGCCGCAGCTTCGCGACAATCTCTTCGGGCTTGTAGCTTCTCTTCGCCATATCGGTCCTCCCTTGGATTCCTTAACTCAAAGGTGGACCAATTCAATGGGGGAGGTTCAATTGGTTACCGCGTTCCGAGGACTATTTGGCTCGGCTTGAGGCACTGAGATGTACGCCGCAGGACTCGAACTGTTGGAGAGCAGAACTGCTCTCCCTCGCTGCTGAGCAAAGCAATTTCTTGGAAGTCCGGAAACTGGATTCGATCGTACAGTCGTCCAAATCAGATTTGAATGCCGGTCAGATGGAACTTAGGACCGTCAAACTAGCGATCCTCTCTACATCCACGGTCGATCATCTTGTTCCTGGTATCAGAGTTGCGGGGTTGCGACGCGGACTCGACATCGAAGTTTATGTCGGCGCTTTCGGCCAACTTACTCAAGAAATTTTGGCTGCGGATTCTGGCCTCGCCAGATTCTCCCCGAACATTCTGCTCATCCAGGTTCACGGAGAATTTGTCGAGAGTATCCGCGGTAAATCCGGACACGCAGAGGAGAGTGCCGAAGTTGCGGTTTCGGAAACCGCGAACCTGAGGGAACTATGGGAATCGCCGACACGCCAACAGCGCCGCGTTCTCCGTGGCAGAACGCTTATGTCGAGCGCGTGATCGGATCAATACGCCGGGAGTGCCTTGATCACATCATTGTCAGGGACGAGAAACATCTGAAACGTGTTCTCGAAAGATACATGGCCTACTACAACCGGTCTCGAACACACCTATCTCTGAACAAAGACCCGCCGTTTCCGCGACCGATAAGTTCTTGCAGGTCTGGCCCCATTGTCGCCATTCCCGAAGTTGGTGGTTTGCACCATCGATACGAGCGAGTAACGGCTTGAGCTAGCGCGGCTCTAGTGGAATCTGATTTTTGAGAAGAGACACGTCGGGAAAACTGAATCACGCAATCACGCCGCCAACAACGGAGAGTTTTTCAACAGCCTCAGCCAAAAGCGGACAGTGGGTTTCCAATCACGTGCCGTGTTTTTTTACCGCCCAACGAGGTAAACGCCGAAACGGGCGCAGAAGATCAGAAAAGCACCGCACCATGCGATGGAAGAGGCCATCAACAGCTCGGTGTAATATCCGGATATGGAGGGCGCGATCACACGGAGCGATGCAGCCATGAATATTAAGACGTAGATGGCTGTGGTGACGCGGTCTACGGTCAGATCACGGCCCGTGTGGCCCAGGATGGCCCGGGTCATGACGGCAGCGATCATACCGCCGATAGCACCTGCTGTGAGGGCGTGAAGTCCGATGTCCGGTGTCACGGCAGATGAGGCCGCCGAGGCTCCGAGCGCAATCAGTCCAATCGGGAGCCACAAAAAGGCCAAATGAAGGCTCCAGACGAGGGGTTCCCGGAACGTCAGATGGCCTTTCCAGGTTAGCAACCGCACGACGTTTAGTATGCCAGCGGCGATCAGTCCGATCCCGACTTCTACGGTGTCTGGCAGGAAGCTCCAGCTCATTAACGATGCGGCGGTAACGAGCAGCCCGAGGCGGTCGAACCCGCCGAACGGCCGGGGTCTGTCGCTGACCGATTGCTTGGCAAGCCAGTTGCCGGTAAAGCTCGGTATGATACGCCCCCCGATCAACGCGATCAGGACGACAAAAACGGCAATGCCCAGCCGCAAGCCGACGCCGCGATTATCCAGATAGCCCAGCGTTTCGGCGTGTACCGTGATGTTGGCAATCATCAGCACGCCGACTGCCGCAACGATGGGCAGATTGCGCCAGTTTCGCCCGTGAACGATCTCTCGAAGGACAATGGTTAGCAGCGTGAAAAGAAAAAGCACGTCCACACCGGCACGCGCCACATCCCATGATGAGCTGTCCATCGACATCGCGATGCGCCCGGCAATCCAGATCAGGACCAATGCAGCCAGCGGCCAGCCGCGCAATGGCAGTCGTCCGGTCCAATTCGGAATTGCCGTGAGTAGAAACCCCGCCAGAGCCGCGCCTGCCATGCCGAAAAGCATCTCGTGCGCGTGCCAGACAACAGGTGGATACGCTAGGGCGAGATCGAAGTACCCGGATAACCAAAAAACCCAGACAGCGATCATGATCACGGCGCTGAGGCCGGCGAGAAGAAAAAAGGGCCGGAACCCCTGGCTTAAAATACGGGGGCCATACCAATCATGATTTATCATGGTGCTGCGTCTCACCTGATTGAATTGTCGTATCTATCGACCGGCAAAGATCCGTGACCAGTACGTCTTCATCGATGCCGTATGTCTTACATACCTCCTCGACGGTCATGAACGGCGCCATGACGCAACCGGGGCACGACATCCTTCGGCGATGAAAATCGCGGGCGGTCACCGGCCAGCGGTCGAGGATGTCACCGACAAGCATGGACCTGATCATATCCCGTTTCATCGCGCGCCCGGCTTCCTGCCATTCTGCACGGTTATTTAGACGGGGTTTTACGGCGCCTGTATTGCGCTGGCGCAAACTAGACGCGCTTCCCTATTCCTGTTCGGCGATCTCGACGAGCCGATGCGGTTTGGTGATGACCAGATGCTCCGAGCGTTTTCCGGACAGAATACCCTCGTGCTCCCAGGCTGCGAGGGTCCGGCTTACTGTATGAAGGGTCGTGGCATTCATTTCGGCGATTTCGTTGCGGGACAACGTAAACGGAATCTCGACGCCAGCCTCGGTGCGACGGCCGGCATGCCGCACCATGCGGAGGAGTGTCGATGCGATCCGTCGCTCCACCCGCTGGGTTGCAAACTCTCGCAATCGTTCCTGAAGTTCCTCCATTCGCTCGCCGATGAGCTCCATTGTGTTCGACGATACGACCGGGTCCTCGATAATGATCCTGGACAAGGCCGCGCGTCCCCAACAGAGCGCAACGCCGTCCTCAACGACTTCGGGCGTCGCCGGGTATGGCTTGCTGCGTAGCGCAGCAATGGTGCCAACCATGTCGCCGGGCCCGAGGTGACGGAGGACGATGTTCCGGCCATCCGAGGTCGTCTGATCCAGTCGCACGCGTCCCCATGCAAGCAGATAGCCATGGCTGGAATCGTCACCCTGGCGAAACAACTGCTCGCCAACGGCGATTTTCAGCTGCGCGGCTGTCCGTGCCGCCGTTGATATCGCCTGCCTGCTTGCCCCGCGGAAAAAAGCGCTTTGCCTGAGCACGCCCTCCCGTGCGTCTTCGTCCATCCTGCACCCCTGCGTGCCAAGTCGTACGGGTTTGTCGAAACGGTCGCTCGGAATTCACGGAATCGCATCTATTTGCGCAATCGCAAAAACCCGCGCGACACCGCGTACTAGCATTCATACATGCCGGAGCCGCTTATTCCCAGCCCGGCTCGTACCCCGCCGTCGTGCGGGCCACGCGATTACCGGGCCGCAAATGCAGATGATATCGACGAACAGGACATGGAGCCGAAACGCAGTCTACGCCTGCGGTCGGTATTTTCGCCGTATCGTCCCTTTGACGACGGTCGTTGTATTCGCGTTCGGCATCATCGTCGCCGGCGCGGCGCATGCGGAAGCGGTTCTCGATCGATTTCTCCCTCAGGTCAGCGCGTCCGATTTCGTGTCCGATGCCGACGGTTTCGGAGGCAAGGCCGGCAACCTGCCGGTCGTCGGCATCATGCGTGATAGCGAGATTATCGGGTATCTCTTCGTCACGTCGGATTTCGTCGGAACGACAGGGTACTCGGGCAAACCCATCCACGTCATGGTGGTCGTCTCAACGGAAGGCGAGGTTCTGTCTGCGAAGCTGATCGAACATGCCGAGCCCATCGTGCTGATCGGCATCCCGGAAGATCGGATCCGCGAGGTCATCGATGGCTATGCCCGGATGGATCTCGTCATGGAGGCCGGTGTGGGAGGGTCCGGTCACGATGTCGATATCGTCTCGGGAGCCACCGTTACCATTATGGTCATCGATGACTCCATCGTGCGGTCGGGCATCAAGGTCGCCCGTGCGCTCGGGCTCGGCGGCCTCGCGTCGCTTGAGCAAGCATTGGAGCCGACGCGCCGCATCGATCCCGATGCCGATGCACCCGCGAACTGGAGCGAGCTAACGGGTGACGGCAGTGTGCGGCGGTTGGTTCTGGATGTTGGTCAGATCAATAACGCCTTCCGCGCCGGGGAGAATGAAGCAGCGGCCGTCAACGGCGGGGCCGCCAATCCGTCCGACATATTTATCGATCTGGAAACGGCGCTGATCAGCGTGCCTGCGATCGGCCGAACGCTACTGGGAGAGGCGGAGTTCGACAACTTGGCGGCGTGGTTGGCACCGGGTGAGCACGCCATACTCGTCGCCGGGAAGGGTCGCTATTCATTCAAAGGTTCCGGCTACGTCCGCGGCGGCATCTTCGATCGCATTCAGTTGATCCAAGGCGATAACTCGGTGCGATTCCGGGACAGGATGCATCGCCGCGTGGGTGCCATTGCGCTGGCGGATGCCCCTACATTCGACGAGCTCGATGTGTTCAAGATCCCGGCGGATGCCGGGTTCGACCCAACGGCGCCCTGGCGGTTGCAGCTTCTCGTGCAGCGCGCCGTTGGCGCCGTCGAGAAAACCTATCGGACCTTTGATCTCTCTTACGTCTTACCGGATAAGTATACCGAACCGATCCCCGGTCCGAGCGTCGTCACGGCACGCGCTGACGTGGATGAGGCGTCGGCCAAGCATGCGCTCTGGAAACGGATCTGGCTCGATAACACCTACCGGATCGCGGCGGTTCTCGGAATGCTGCTGATCCTGACCGCCGCCTTCTTTTTCCAAATGTTCATGACCAGAAACGAGCGGACCACGTTCTGGTTTCGCAATGCGTTTCTCGTCGTCACGCTTGTCTTTCTCGGGTGGTACGCAAACGCGCAACTGTCCGTCGTCAATCTGATGGCCCTCGGCAATGCGCTGGTAACGGGGTTCTCCTGGGATGCGTTCCTTCTTGATCCGGTTGTTTTCATCCTCTGGTTCTCGGTCGCGGCATCGTTGTTATTCTGGGGACGGGGAGCCTACTGCGGCTGGCTGTGTCCCTTCGGCGCCTTGCAGGAACTGACCAATCGGATCGCAAAGTATCTGCGTGTCCCGCAAATCAAAGTGCCGTGGGGCCTCCATGAGCGGCTTTGGCCCATCAAGTATATCTTTTTCCTCGGCCTCTTTGGCATTTCGCTCGCGTCACTGCCGTTGGCGGAACAGTTTGCCGAGATCGAGCCCTTCAAAACGGCGATCATCCTGAAGTTTCAACGGACGTGGCCGTTCGTGGCATTCGCCCTCGCCGTCTTGGCGATCGGACTGTTCATTGAACGTTTCTATTGTCGATATCTTTGCCCCCTCGGTGCCGCGCTGGCGATTCCGGGGCGGCTCCGGATGTTCGATTGGCTCAAGCGCTATCACGAGTGCGGCAACCCGTGCCAGACGTGCCGCAACGAATGCATGGTTCAGGCCATTCATCCAACCGGCGAAATCAACCCGAACGAGTGCCTCTATTGCCTGCATTGCCAGGTCCGCTATCAGGACGATCACATCTGTCCTGTTCGGATCAAACTACGGCGCCGGCGCGAGAGGTTTCTCGGAACCGCAGCCTCCGACGGTGAGTCCCACGCAGCGCATTCTCACCAGACACCTCAACCAGAAACAGGAGAAATGAGATGACGAAATTCAAAGATGTGCATGCCGGTGTGTCGCGCAGGGCATTGCTCGGGAACACGCTGAAAAGTGCCGCCGTGGCCGGCACCGTTGCATCCGGAGCCGGCGGCGCGGTGGTTGCATCCGGACTGTTGGGATCGGCCCGTCCGGCCGCCGCTGCAACCGGCGACTATAATCTGATGCCCGGCGAACTCGACGAGTACTACGGGTTCTGGTCTTCCGGCCAGTCCGGCGAGCTTCGTATTCTCGGCGTTCCGTCGATGCGCGAGCTCATGCGGGTTCCGGTCTTCAACCGGTGCTCGGCCACGGGGTGGGGCGATACGAACGAGTCGTTGAAAATCCTGACCGAGGGACTGCTGCCCGAAACGCGGAAGTTCCTCAAGGCGCGCGGCATGAAGACGTATGTCAACGGCGACCTCCACCATCCGCACATGTCGTTCACGGATGGCACGTACGACGGGCGTTATCTGTTCATGAACGACAAGGCAAACACGCGTGTCGCCCGGGTTCGTTGCGATGTCATGAAGTGCGACAAGATCATTGAAATTCCGAATGCATCGGACATTCACGGTCTGCGGCCGCAGAAGTATCCGCGCACCGGATACGTCTTCGCCAACGGCGAGCACCGGATTCCGTTGCCCAATGATGGCAAGATCCTTGACGAGCCGGACAAGTACGTCTCGATCTTCACGGCCATCGATGGCGATACGATGGAGATTGCCTGGCAGGTCGTCGTGAGTGGCAACCTTGATAACTGCGATGCAGATTATCAAGGCAAGTACGCGTTCTCGACATCCTATAATTCCGAGGAAGGCGTAACCCTGGCGGAAATGACCGAATCCGAAACGGATCACGTCGTTATCTTCAATATCGCCCGGATCGAGGCCGCCGTCGCCGCAGGTAAATACGAGACCTATAGCGACGTTCCGGTCCTCGACGGGCGCAAGGGATCGGACCTGACGGCCTACGTCTCGATTCCCAATAGCCCGCACGGTTGCAACACCGCGCCGGACGGCCGCCATGTCGTTATCAACGGCAAGCTGTCGCCGACAGTATCCGTGATCGACGTGACCAAGGTCGAAGACGTATTCGACGGAGCGGATCCGCGTTCCTGTATCGTCGCCGAGCCGCAACTCGGCCTCGGGCCGTTACATACGGCATTCGACGGCAAGGGTAATTGCTACACGACACTCTTCCTCGACAGCCAGATGTGCAAATGGAATTTGGACGCTGCGGTCCGCCAGTATGCCGGTGAAGACGTCAATCCGATCCTGGCGAAAACGGATGTGCAGTATCAGCCGGGTCACAATCACTCGTCCATGGGCGAGACCAACGAGGCTGACGGCAAGTGGCTGGTGTCGCTCAACAAGTTCTCCAAGGACCGCTTTATCAATGTCGGTCCGCTAAAGCCGGAGAACGAACAGCTGATCGATATCTCCTCCGACACGCCGGTCGTCGTGCACGACGGACCCACGTTTGCCGAACCGCATGATTGCATCATTGTTCATCGCTCGAAGATGAACCCGGCAAGCATCTGGGACCGGAATGATCCCATGTGGGAGGACGCCCGCCGGCAGGCCGAAGCCGATGGTGTCGTTCTCGAGGACGGGGCCGATGAACCAATCCGCGATGGCAACAAGATCCGCGTCTACATGTACTCGGTCGCGCCAACCTTCTCGCTGGAGAAGTTCACCGTACGCGAGGGCGATGAGGTCACGATCTACGTCACGAATATCGACGATATCGACGATCTGACTCATGGTTTCACCCTCGGCAATCACGGTATCGCCTTCGAGGTCGGTCCGCAGGCGACGGCCTCCGCGACGTTCATCGCCGACCGTCCGGGCGTGCACTGGTACTACTGCCAGTGGTTCTGCCACGCACTCCATATGGAAATGCGCGGCAGAATGATCGTCGAGCCGCGAAACGCCTGACGGAGCGCAGTGAATGTATCGCCCCCTAGCCATTCTATCGATACTGACCGCGGTGTCACTGATATCGCCACGCGATATCAACGCCATGGAGGTATCGGTGCCGGCTGAACCGGGGGCGATCACCTCGGCGATCGATCGGGCCGAGCCGGGGGATGTCCTCCGGCTCGCGGCCGGCGTGCATCCTGGTTGCATTATTATCGATCGCCCGTTGGTACTGGATGGGGACGGTCGGGCGGCAATTTCCGGATGCGGTCACGGTTCGGTTATCACCGTCGACGCACCGGATGTCGTCATCCGTGGTTTGATTGTGTCCGGCTCGGGGTCTTCGGGAGAAGACCGCGATGCCGGCATAAGGTTGCAGCCCGCAGCGGTCGGCGCGCTAGTATTGGGAAACGTTCTCCGTGGGAACCTCGTCGGAATCGACATTCATGGCGCCCGCGATGCTCGCGTCGAAGCAAACGTCATTGTCGGTCGGCGCGACCATCGAATGAACGAACGCGGCAATGGCATCTATTTGTGGAACGCCCCCGGCGCCGTCGTCGCCGACAACGACATTCAATGGGGGCGGGACGGTATCTTCGTCAACACCTCGAAAGGCAATCGGTTTACCGGCAATCGGTTTCGCGATTTGCGTTTCGCCGTTCATTACATGTATGCCCACGACAGCGAGGTTCGGAATAATGTTTCAAGCGGGAATCATCTCGGGTTCGCCATGATGTTTTCCCGGAACCTGAAGATCGTCGGTAACGTTTCGCGCGGCGACCGCGATTACGGCCTCATGCTCAACTACACGAACGACAGCGTGATCGCCGATAACCTGATTTCCGGAACGGCCGATCGATGCGTCTTTATCTACAACGCCCACAAGAATACGTTGACTGGTAACCGGTTTGAGCGTTGCGCGGTTGGCATACATTTCACGGCAGGCTCCGAACGCAACGATTTCATCGGAAACGCCTTCGTCGACAATCGCCAGCAGGTCAAATACGTCGGATCGCGTTGGGTCGAATGGAGCGGCGCTGAGGGCGGGAATTACTGGTCGGATCACAGCGCGTATGACCTCAATGGCGACGGGCTTGCTGAAACCGCATACCGCCCGAATGACTCGATCGATCGCGTTCTCTGGACACAGCCGGCGGCACGCATGCTGCTCGGATCGCCGGCGATCCACCTGATTCGTTGGGTCCAGTCCAGATTTCCGGCGTTTTTGCCGGGCGGTGTTGTCGATTCAAGGCCACTGATGGCGCCACCGGTTGCCCGCGACATCGCATGGCAGGAGAACGGGCAATGACCGTCCTCGAGATCAACCGCGTCATGAAGCGGTTTGCTGACCAAACGGTGCTATCCAACATCGATTTTCACGTGGCGGCCGGCGAATGCATTGCCCTGCTCGGGCACAACGGCGCCGGCAAGACGACCCTGATGCGTATTGTGCTGGGGTTACTGAGGCCGGACCACGGGACAGTGAAGATATTCGGACACACCGCCGGTTCCCTTTGTGCACAGAAGATCACGGCCTATTTGCCCGAGTCCGTATCATTTCATCGCCTACTCACGGGGCGTGAGCAACTCCGTGCTTTCGCCCGGCTGTGGGGCGAAACGGCGGGTTCGGCGGATGATCTGCTGGGGCGTGTCGGCCTGGCTAAAGCTGCGGATCGGCGCACCGGCACCTACTCCAAAGGCATGCGTCAGCGACTCGGACTGGCGCAGGCACTCCTGGGCAACCCCCAACTGGTTTTGCTGGACGAACCGACCAGCGGATTAGATCCGATCGCGCGGGCCGAATTCTATGACATCATCCGTGAACTCGCCGCTCGCGGTGCGGCGGTCCTGGTGTCCACTCATGCACTGAACGAGATCGCGCCGTATTCCAACCGTATCGTCATGCTCCGCGAGGGAGAACGCATTGCCGACGGCAGTCTCGAAACCTTGCGTCGGCTGGCAGATCTTCCCGTCAAACTGCGCCTCGTCGCACGCGATGGCGAAATCGCCGGCCTGCAAGCGATATTCGGCGGCGTGCGGATCAACGGCCGTTCAATGGAGTTCACCTGTCCGCCGGGCGGGAAACTGTCGGCGATCTCGGAGATCGGCGCAAATCGCGACCGGATCGAGGATATCGAAATCCTGGCGCCCAGTCTCGACGATCTATACCGGCATTTTAGCCGGACGGAGATCTAACATGCCCAGTGCCATTCACATCACAATGCTCGAACTGACGATCGTCAGGCGAAATCTCTGGGTCGCGATCGCGACCGGCATGATGGTGTTGTTCTCGATCATTCTGGCGATGTCCGGCAACCTGTCGTCCGGTGCGGTCGCCGGGGATCGATTGACGGTGACGGTGGCAAACCTGACGATGTTGTTGGTCTATCTGGTTCCGCTGTTGGCCCTTTTGCTGTCCTATGACGCCATATCCGGTGAACAGGAACGAGGAACGCTGGCGTTGCTTTGCTGTTACCCGATCTCGCGGCGAAATATTTTGATCGGCAAGTTGATCGCGCATGTTGCGGCACTCGCGATTGCCATGGCAAGCGGTCTAGTTGTCGCGGCGGTCCTGTCAGAAAGCCAGGGCCCCGTGAGTCTTGATGGGTGGATGGCACTTCTACGACTCTACGCCAGCGCATTGGCGCTCGGCACCGCATTCGTGGCGATCGGATACATCATATCATCCGGAGTGCGATCTAGCTCAGCTGCGGCGGCCATCGCGATCGGCATTTGGGTTCTGTTTGTCGTGTTGTACGACCTCGCATTGCTGGGCGTTCTCGTTGCGGACAACGGTGGCGCATTCACCAAGGAGGTGTTCCCGTGGCTTCTCGCTGCCAATCCGGCGGACGCGTTCAGGACATTCAACATTCTTGGCAGCGAAACACTCACGTTGGCTTCCGGTCTCGTCGGCACAAGCGACGGCCCGTACATGGCGTTGAGCATCGCATCGCTCGTCGGCTGGCCGGTTGTATCGCTCTTCGTTGCCGGTTATGCGCTGAGACGGAGAGAGCCATGAGGTATCTGGTTGTTGCCGCGCTGGTGGTTATCGCGACAGCCTGCGGTCCCTCGGATACCAAGGTCAACGCTCCGGCCGCCGTCCCGCTCTCCGATGACGCGCTTGGACACTTTTGTCAGATGCATCTCGCCGATCACGAGGGGCCGAAGGCGCAGGTCCATCTCGCCGGTTATGATGCACCGCTCTGGTTCAGTCAGATCCGTGACGGCATTGCGTTCATCAAGGCCGGTGAGCGCCCGTCGGACGCATTGGCGTTCTATGTCAACGACATGAGCCGGGCCGATAGTTGGGCCAAGCCCGGGCGTGACAATTGGATCGATGCGAACGATGCAATTTATGTCGTCGGTTCGGATGCGTTGGGCGGCATGGGGGCGCCGGAAGTCGTGCCATTTTCCCGATTGTCGGATGCAGAGATCTTCGCTTCGGACCGGGGTGGGCATGTGCTGTCCCTTCGTCAAATACCGGCTGCGGCCGTTCTTTCCCCAGTAGACATGGCCGACGGACACGGAGGAAATCGACATGATCACTAGACGGCGTTTCCTGCGGATTGCCGCAACCGGTGCCGCAACAGCCGCGTTGTCGACTTACAGTGGGGTTGATCCGGTATTGTCGTCCGCTCGGACTAAAACCTGGAAAGGACGAGCTCTCGGTGCCGACGCGTCGATTACCATGGCGAACCCGCATCCGGAACGGCTGATCGCAGTCGTAAGAGACGAGTTGGAGCGTCTCGAACGGATTTTCAGCCTCTATCGTTCGGACAGTACGCTCGTTACGTTGAATCGGCATGGCCGGCTATCCGATCCGCCGCCGGAACTGCTCGAGGCTCTCACTCTTTGTGGTGGGATATATGATCGCACGGGCGGTGCCTTCGATCCCACGGTCCAGTCCCTGTGGCAGTTGTATGGGGATTGGATTAAGCAGGGCAAAGTGCCAAGGGCGGCGCAGATATCGGCCACGATGAAGCGAGTCGGTTGGCAACTCGTTTCCACATCACCACGGTCAATCCGTCTTCGCAGCGGCGCGCAATTGACCCTGAACGGAATTGCGCAAGGATACATCGCCGATCGTGTCGCCGACCTGATCCGAAACGAGGGCTTGAACAATGTTCTAATCAATACCGGTGAAATCGTGGCGTTGGGCCCACGTCCGGATAGTCGGCCATGGATTGTTGGACTTGCGCTGCCACCCGCAAACGAGATAGTGCATCGCAAAGTCGAACTCAACGACGCGGCCTTGGCGACATCGGAACCGCTCGGGACGACGTTCGACCAGATGGGTGCAATTGGTCACATCATCGATCCGCGAACCGGATATCCGACATCGGCCTGGCGACAGGTATCCGTGTCCGCCAAAGACGCCGCAACAGCCGATGGCCTCTCTACGGCATTCAGTGTCATGGACAGAGGCGCAATCAATCAAGCCGCGCAGGGTGCCCAGGTTATTCTGATGTAAATGCCCTGCGAAGCCAGTTGAACGGAAGGTCTGCTTCGGGTCTTGGCCGTGTGAAAACGTTTTGGCTGGCCGGTGGTTTGTTGGATCAGCGGGGATTGGCGGCTCACTGATCCGATTTCCGTGATTTTGGCCTGAGCGGGCCGGATATTTGATCAGTTTGCGTCTACGGGGCGATTTCCCGGGCTTGGGCAGGCACAATGGGCCTATCAGACCCGCATGGCCTGGATCGGCGGTCCGGTTCTCAGGATATTCATGGCGCGCGTGAGGTTGTAGGCGAGCACGCTCAGCGCCATCTCGGTACGCACGTTCTTGAGCCGCTTCATCAGGAAGTGGGTCGCGCCCATCCGGGCCTTGATGGTGCCGAACGGGTGCTCGACGGTCTCGCGACGCCGGCGCATGGCCTGCGGGTTCTCGTCGAGGCGGCGCTGCACATCTTCCAAAAGATGTTCGTGCTCCCAGCGGGCGACCACGCGCTGGGCAGCGGTGGTGCAGCGGCTCTTGATGGCGCAATCGGCGCAGACGTTGGTCCAGTACCGGCGTATAGCGAGGCCTGCCTCTTCACGTGTAAAGCGATACGTCAACCGCTCGCCGGCGGGACAGATGTAGACATCGTCCACGGGAATGTAGCGGAAGTCCTGCTTGGGGCATTGTCAGAGGAAATTATGCTGACCTCAAGTAGGCGGTGATAGGCGGTGTCTCAGACCACAAGATCACGCCACTCGGCCAAGGCCGCGGTGCGGTTGAGTTTGAAGGTTTGGCGGTCGTAGAGATGGCGTTCCTGATTGACGTGGTTGTGGATTGAAGCGTGGATCGAGGCGAATTTCTGAAGCGATTCGGTACTCCTGAATTTCGCCATTGCCCGTTCTCGTCGCCGGAACGGTTGATGCGAGTTTTCAACCCGATTGTTGAGCCAGCACCCGGTCACCCTGGTGTGCCGCATTGCCGATTACCCTCATCGCGGCGCTATAAGAGCGAAGACGGTCCGTCACAATCACCTTCGGACGCCCATATCGCTTCATTGCTTTCCTCAGAAACGTCAACGCAGCCTTACGATCCCGCTTTTTTTTGTGACGAGCGCTTCCAGAACTTCACCTTCGTGGTCGACCGCTCGCCAGAGGTCGTGAGTTTCACCGTTGATCCGCACAAAAATCTCATCCAGATGCCAGCACCATTGTGGTAAGTTCCGCAAAGACGCTGACCGTTTGTTTCTGATTTCCGCTGCAAATGTCGGTCCGAACCGGTTCACCAAGCCCGCGCCGTTTCATAGCTGATGCCGATTCCGCGTTCGCGAAGAATATCTTCGACCTGACGCAGCGATAGCGGGAAGCGGACATACATCATAACAGCGAGGCGGATTACCTCGGGTGATGTCTTGAAGTATCGGTACGGATTTATCATCCGTACACGTTACGGAGCCCGCATAGCCGGCTCAAGACAGTTTCCTCAGACATTGCCGCGGATGGAGTTTATGGCAGGGACACTATTTTGAAACCCTAACCGATCAACACCGCGCCGTTGGTCAGGAAGTCATAAGGCGGGATGTACAGGTTCTCCGGCGCCGGTCCTTTGCGAATGCGTCCCGACGTATCATAGTGCGAGCCGTGGCACGGGCAGAACCAACCGCCCCAGTCACCGAGCGGATCGCCCGACTTTTGCCCAAGCGGAATACACCCCAAATGCGTGCAAACGCCGATCACGATCAGCCATTCCTCTTGTTTGACGCGCGAGGCATCGGTCGCCGGATCGATCAGCTGTGGATTGTTATCGTCCGCTCTTGCCCGAGCGATCTGCCCGGGTGTCCGGTGGTCGATAAAGACAGGTTTGCCACGCCAGACGACCGTGATCCGCTGACCGGGCTGAACGGGCGTTAGGTCCACTTCCGTCATCGATAGCGCTCGCACGTCGGCGGCCGGGTTCATGCTGTCAATCATTGGCCAGAGCGCCAACGTCGCGCCTACAGTGGCCAATGCGCCTGTGGTGACAATAAGAAAATCGCGGCGATTATCCGCAGTTTCGCCGTCCGGCATGGCATTTGTCTTCAAAGCGCTGTTCATGGAACACCTCCATTCCCTACCCTCTCAAGACCTGTATGCCCCCATATCCTAGCAGTTTAGCCCGTGATTGGTAGGCCACGCGTCGTCAAAACGTTTCTTACAATTCCCGGCCACCCAAGCGTACGGCTCGGCTCGATTTAATCGCTGTGATCATCCTTCTTTTCCATTTCGTCGCCCATATGCTTGTCCGCATCATCGTCATGTCCGTGATCCATGAGCTCGCGCATGCGCGGCGGAATATCCGTCTCCGAAAACAGCCTCTGTTGCTCGGTGTGATGAACGAAAGCGATGATGTCGGCAAGATCCTGCCCCGAGAGATCAATAGGTTCTCCGAGCGTATCGCGTTGCAGCTCGACCATCGCCTCGGAGCCACGCCACATTCGGGCGGCGAACTCGAATGGATTCATGAAGGGCTGCATTTCAGCGGCGTCGAGCGGCCGCGCATCCTCTCCGCCGACACCATTGATCGAATGGCAGGTTACACACCCTTTGCTGGCGAACAATTCGCGGCCGCGCCGCGGGTCCATCATCGGCATCATCAGACTCGGAACCGCCATGCCACCCATCATCCCTTGGCCTTGAGTGGATTGGGCACCCATCGTACCGTCCATCATCTCCTGCGACGTCATATTGGGCTCATCGTGTCCTTCCGTGCCTGCGAGACCCGGGTCGGTCACGCCAAGAATAACGACCAGTGTCGTCACAACGGCGGCTGAAGTCAGGGCTGTTTTGTTCATGATGTCCTCCATTCATTTGCACAGTAATCCCATGCGGACTTCATTCTGTATGTCAGGTGGCGTTTCCGGCTGGTCTCCACAATCTAGGCACAAATCGCGGCGTCCCTTCGGCGTATCGCCGGTAAACGTCGCCGAACTCGGCCTCAACCTCGCGTTCCTCGCTGAGTGCCAACCGCCAGTACATGATGAGTAGAACCGGAAACATCGCGAGCGTGAGGATGGTCGGCCATTGAATCAGGAACCCGAACATGATCAGCACGAACGCGGCATACTGAGGATGCCGGACCAGAGCGTAGGGTCCGGTGGTCGCCAGCGTTCCCGTCGCGTGCGCCTGATAGAGCACGTGCCACGCCTTCGACAGAACGATGAAGCCAACGCCGATGAAGACAAAACTCAGGATGTGAAACGGGCCAAAGTGCGGATTGGCCTGCCAACCGAACATCATTTCGGGCAAGTGGCCGGAATCGTGCGCCAGCCAATCAATCCCCGGATAGTTTGTCTGCAGCCAGCCCGACAGGAAGAATATCGTCAGCGGGAAGCCGTACATCTCCGTGAACAACGCCACGAGGAACGCGCTGAACGCGCCAAACGATCGCCAGTCGCGCGCCGTCCGCGGTTTGAAAAAACTGAACGCGAAGATGATGAAGATCGCCGAATGGAAGAAGACGAGGAACCAAAGGCCGTAGGCGGGAACTTCGCCGTTCATCGGTTGCTTCCGCCTGTGCCATTATCGCGCGGGCCATGTCCGCCTCCGTGGCCCCCGTGACCCCCGTGACCGCCATGCATGAAGAGGTGCATGCCAACGCATAGGCCGAGGACGATGATAAGTGGCAAATAGCCCAGAAGATGCGCGGCATGTTCTTGCCAAAGGAAGTAGCCCGTGACCGCCAGAAATCCTAGCAATACCAAGCCTGAGCGTGAGTAGAGCAAGCCACGGAAACCGCCATGATTGTGCTCGGTCATACTGCGTCCCTCCTAGAAATGAGTTTCGGTTAGCATCACATCCCCGCGCCCTGAACCATCTGATGGCCCTTGCCGCCGATGGAGATTTCACCGAGAACTGCGAGATTGCGTTGATCGACGACCCAAATCTTGGGCTCATCGGCGCTTGAGATGTAGAGCTTGCCGGTACCGCGAATGGCAGCCAGGTGATAGGGTTCGGGAGCCAGAACAGCGCTCTGCCGGGTTCCTGTCTCCAAATTGAAAGCGGCCAACCGATCTTCTCCGAGTACGGCGACGAACAGCGTCTTGCCGTCATCAGAAAAATCTATGCCATGAAGCGTCTTGCCTCCGAACAGTGTGTTGACCTCCTCCCTTTTGGCGATATCGACCATGGAAACGGTGCCGTCATCCACGTTGTTGACGTAGAGCGTGGCACCATCCGGGGACAGGACGACGTGTTCGGGGCTACCGCCGACACGCGCGTTCCAGCGCACAGTCCAGTGCTTGGCATCGACTGCGCTGACCGTGTCGTTGCCGGCGTTGCTGACATAGATCCGGTGGCCGTCCGGGCTGAAGGCCGCGTAATTTGGCAACGGCCCGGTTTCGACGGTTGCCGTGACTTCGTAGGTATCGAGATCGACAACGCTGATGCCGCCTTCGTTGGGGTGGGTCAACGCCGCTAATCGGCCATTGGGACTCACTGTGACATGGTGTACGGCACCCGGCACGTCGATGCTCCGCGCCACCGAACCGTCCGCCGTCCGTATAATCGTGACCGTGCTGACCTTCGCCCCGCCGCTGGCGGTGGTCATGTCCGATCCACCATGATGGGCCGCGTGTTCGTCCTCGGAAACACCCTCCGGCTTGGCCGGTGCCCGGCCGTCCATGCCGCGTTCCTCGAAACTTCCAGCGATCAGAAACTTACCGTCAGGTGTCCCGGCAAGACCGTGAACCGCCGTGACACCGGAAATCGAATCGACAATCTGGTCGGTGGCAGCGTCGATTGCGATAATTCTGTCCTCGCTACCGAGCGGCACGAACATGAGCGGCTCCGCGCGGGTCGGTTGAGCGGCGATCAGGAGTGTTACTGCACCAGCGAAAGATACGTACCGAAGAATTGTCGCGATGTTCATGTCGTACTTCTCCATTTAATTTAAGGCGGATCGCCGTCGCTTGTTTAAATCTTTACCGAACGCAGCCTGAGCGCGTTGCCGATCACCGAGACCGACGACAGGCTCATCGCCGCAGCGGCGAAGATCGGCGAAATCAAGACGCCGAGGAATGGGTACAGCACACCTGCCGCCACCGGCACACCGGCGGCGTTGTATGCCAGGGCGAAGAACAGGTTCTGCTTGATGTTTCGCATCGTCGCGCGGGCCAGCCTGCGGGCCCGGACGATACCGCCCAAGTCGCCCTTGACCAGGGTGAACCCGGCGCTCTCGATGGCGACGTCGGCGCCGGTGCCCATGGCGATGCCGACATCGGCCTGGGCCAGTGCCGGCGCGTCGTTGACGCCGTCACCGGCCATCGCAACCTTATGGCCCTGTTCCTGCAGTTCCTTGATGATGCGCGCCTTGTCCGCGGGCAGCACATCGGCCCTGATCTCGTCGATGCCGAGCCTCGCCGCAACGGCCTTCGCCGTGCGCTCGTTATCGCCGGTCGCCATAACCACGCGGAAGCCTTCGGCGTGCAGCGCCTTGAGCGCGTCAGGCGTGGTCTGCTTCACAGGATCCGCAACAGTGACGAGACCAGCGATCTCGGAGCCGACGATGACGAACATCACCGTCTCACCCTCGTCGCGCCGTACATTGGCGGTCTCGGACAGTTTGCCCGTCTCAAGACCGAGGTCGGCAACGAGCTTGGCGTTGCCGAGCGCCACCGGTTTACCGCCGACGACGCCTTTGACACCCTTGCCGGTCACGGCTTCGAAATCGTCGGCTTTGACCATCTCGACACCACGTTCCTCGACTCCTGTGACAATTGCTTCCGCCAGTGGATGCTCAGAGCCGCGCTCCAGGCTGGCGGCGAGGCGCAGAACATCCGTCTCGTCGTGTCCGGCCTCAGGCAGCACGGCGACGAGCTTCGGTTTGCCCTCGGTGAGCGTACCGGTCTTGTCGACGATCAGGGTATCGACCTTGGCGAAGCGCTCAAGCGCCTCGGCGTTCTTGATCAGCACACCGGCCTGGGCGCCGCGCCCCGTCGCCGTCATGATCGACATCGGCGTCGCCAGTCCCAAGGCGCAGGGACATGCGATGATCAGCACCGCGACCGCCGAAACCAACCCGTAGGAGAGCGCAGGCGCGGGGCCCCAGATCGACCAGGAAATGAAGGAAAGAATCGCGATAAGGATCACGGCCGGTACGAACCTGCCTGCGACCGAATCGGCGAGCTTCTGGATCGGCGCGCGGCTGCGTTGGGCGTTGGCGACCATTTCGACGATCTGGCTCAGTACAGTATCCGCGCCGACGCGCCGGGCCTCGACGATCAGACTGCCGGTGCCGTTGATGGTCGCACCGGTGACGTCATCGCCGACGACCTTCTCGACCGGGATCGACTCGCCCGAGATCATCGATTCGTCGATCGATGAGCGGCCCTCGGTGACAACGCCATCGACCGGCACCTTGTCGCCCGGCCGCACGCGCAGGTGGTCGCCGACCTTGACGTTTTCGAGCGGGATTTCTTCTTCGCTGCCGTCGGCACGGATCACCCGGGCGGTCTTGGCGGCGAGGTCTAAAAGTGCGCGAATTGCCGTCCCGGTACGTTCGCGTGCGCCGAGCTCCAGCAACTGGCCGAGCAGCACGAGCACGACGATCACCGCGCCGGCCTCAAAATAGACGCCGACATTGCCGTCCGCATCGCGGAACCCGCCTGGGAAAATCTCCGGCACCAACACCGCGACGACACTGAACGCGTAGGCCGCGCCGACGCCCATGCCGATCAGCGTGAACATGTTCAGGCTACGGTTGACGACAGACTTGACGCCGCGCACGAAAAACGGCCAGCCGGACCACAGAATGACCGGCGTACCCAATATCAACTCGATCCATAGAGTCGCACGTTCGCCCAGCAACTCGCGGACGAACCCGAGCCCAACATAGGGCCCCATGGTCAGCACCAGGAGGGGCGCCGTCAGCACCGCGCCGATCCAGAACCGGCGGCGAAAATCGATCAATTCCGGGTTCGGTCCCTCATCCGCTGCCGGCACGCCCATCGGCTCAAGCGCCATGCCGCAGATTGGGCAGTTTCCCGGCCCGTCCTGGACGACTTCGGGGTGCATCGGACAGGTGTACTTGGTGCCCTCGGGCATCGGCTCGGGCTTGGGACGGCCCGCAAGATACGCCTCGGGCTCGGCGATAAATTTATCATGGCACTTGGCGGAACAGAAATGATAGGTCTCGCCGTCGTGGACGTGACTGAGCTTGCCCGCATCCAGAGGCACCGACATGCCGCAGACCGGATCGGTCGCGGTCGCGGCGTCACTCGAAGCCGTTGCATGATTTTCATGATGGCAGCTCTGATGATGGCTGTTGATGTTGTCCACGGACATGCTCCGTTACTTTTGGTTTGAATTACGGGGTCAATTGGCCCTCGAATACCGACAAATGCCGATATCACAGGTAAAGACGAACGGGCGGCGATTTCATTACATTGAAGAGTCGTCGCAGGCGGCACTGTGACTCGACCGCAGCGTTACGTTGACGCCATCAGAGCTTAGCTGGGCGCAGCGTTACACATCAGTGATCGCCGTGCCCGCCCTGCCCTCTGTGTTCGTCGTGTCCGCCTTCCAGGAACCACGCCGACAGGTAAAAGCGTTCGAACACAAAGACGGCCGCCATCGCGACCACTGCGATGACGACGATAAGCGGATCAGACTCAAGCTTGATCGCCGTGAACACGCTCAATACGACGGCGTCGAGCAGGATCGCCAGAATCATCACCCAGCCGGCCGCCCCGATCTCATGCCGCAGGCTGCGATAGACGCCCCAGTGAATCAGGATGTCCATGACCAGATAAAAGAACGCACCAAGCGAGGCGATGCGGCTGAGATCGAAGAACACAGTCAGCAGCGCTGCCGTCACGATCGTATAGACCAGCGTATGATCACGGATTCTTCCCGACATGCCGAAATGACTGTGCGGGATCATTCTCATGTCCGTCAGCATTGCGAGCATCCGCGAGACCGCGAATACACTGGCGAGCAATCCAGACGCGGTGGCGGCCACGGCAAGTGCGATCGTGAAGTAAAAGCCATAACGACCCAAAGCCGGTTCCGCGGCCTCCGCCAATGCGTAGTCCTTGGCCGCGACGATTTCGTTGAGCGACAGGCTGGAACCTACCGCGAAGGCGACGAGTAGGTAGACGACGACGCAAACAGCGATCGAAATGATGATCGAGCGTCCGACATTGCGATGCGGATCAATGATTTCCGCACCGCTATTGGTGATTGTCGTGAAACCCTTGAACGCAAGAATCGATAGCGCGATAGACGCGATAAATCCCCCGGCGGGAATCGAGACCGATTCCGATGCTGCCGAAAACGAGAAACCGCCGGCCCAGAGCGCCGCCGCGCCAAACAGGGCGATGCCGCCAATTTTCAGTAATGCCATGATGAGGGAGACGAGACCGATCGAGCGGTTACCCGACACGTTGACGATGTAGGCGAAGACGATCAGGCCAACGCCCAGCGCGGGAATCAGCAGTTCCGGATTGTCGACGTCGAACGGCCGAAGAACATATGTGCCGAACGTCCGCGCGACGAGACTTTCGTTGATCACCATGGAGAACGCCATAAGCAGCGCCGCTGCGCCGGCGATGGCGCCGGGCCCATAGGCCTTTTGCAGGATCATGCCGATCCCGCCGGCCGACGGATATGCATTCGACATCTTGATGTAGGTATAAGCGCTGAACCCCGTGACGATGCCCCCAGCGATGAAGGAAAGCGGAAACCAGGGCCCCGCCAACTCCGCGATCTGGCCGGTCAGCGCAAAAATGCCTGCGCCGATCATTACGCCGGTCCCCATGGAGATACCGCCGATCAGCGTGATGCTGTTTTCCTGGTAATCGGATTTCACGTCATCGATCCCGTTGCCTCAGAATATTTTGACGTCGTTCCTGGAGTATCTCGTCGCGTTATCCGTCCGACGATGCGGCGCCTTTCGGGGTGCTGTGGTCGAGTTGCTGCAATCGCTTTCACCCAAGTCTGAATTTAGTGAAACACCATACCCCCGATATGGAAGCCGGCGTCGACGTACAGAGTCTCTCCCGTAATCGCGCTGGAATAGTCGCTCGCCAGCATAAGCGCCGCCCGCCCGACTTCGCAGGCCTCCACCGTTCTGCGTAACGGCGCTTTACGCACGGACTCGTTCAGCAGCTCGTCGAAATGCTCGATGCCGGAGGCCGCACGGGTCGCCACGGCTCCGGCGGAGATCGCGTTGACGCGTATCGACCTGCGGCCAAGCTCGTGCGCAAGGTATCTGACAGAGGCTTCCAGGGCGGCCTTGACCGGGCCCATGACATTATAGTGGTCGACTACTTTTTCGGCGCCGAAATAACTCAACGTCATCAGACTGCCGCCTTCGTTCATGAGCGGTTCGGCGAGTTTCGCCATACGAATGAAGGAATGACACGATACCAGCATGGACTCTGCGAAACCTTCAGCCGAGCAATCGGTCAACCGGCCATGCAGATCTTCCTTGCGGGCCCAGGCGATCGCGTGGAGCAAAAAGTCCAACCGGCCCCATTTGCGGGTGATCGTCTCGAACACGGCTTCCATTTGCCCCGGTTCGGCAACATCGCAGGGCAGGACAATCGACGCACCGGCTTCGCGAGCGAGCGGATCGACGAAGCGTTTGGCCTTATCGTTCAAATACGTGATGGCGAGGTCCGCACCCGCATTCCGGAAGTGCTGCGCCGCCGACCACGCAAGGCTGTCCTCGTTCGCAATACCCACTACCAGGCCCTTCCGGCCCTTCAGGTCGATAATTTCCATCCGGTCTTGTCTCCTCTCTCAGTACGGGGAACCGAGTTCGTCAGGCCCCATCGGACAGCAGGCTGTTTCCGCTTGCGGCGAGCAACAAATTGTCGATTCCGGTTCAGCCGCGGGTTCCTGTTCCGGGGCCGGACGATGCATCAGGGCAGCGAGCGCCAGCGCCGCCATCCGGGCGGCCGGCGGATCCGCACGCGAACTCAGAACCACCGGCGCGGACAGCCCCATGACGACGCCGGCCGCCGTGGCACCCGCTAGATGTTCAAGATTCTTGGCCAGGATGTTACCGGAAACCAAGTCCGGAACGAGCAGGATATCGGCGTCGCCCGCGACCGGTGAGACGACGCCTTTTTCGCGCGCGGCATCCGCCGAAATCGCGTTGTCGAAGGCCAAAGGGCCATCGACAACGACGCTGGCAATCTGACCCCGCTTGGCCATGAGAGTAAGACAGGCAGCGTCCAGCGTCGATGCAATGGCAGGGTTGACCGTCTCGACCGCGGACAACACAGCGGCCTTCGGCGTATCGATTCCGAGTAGCCGCAAAAGAGCGATGGCGTTCTCGAGGATCTGCGCCTTGGCGTTGAGATCAGGCGAGATATTGATGGCCGCATCCGTGACAGCGAATAGCTTAGGGTAGGTCGGGACGTCGATCATGAAAACGTGACTAACCCGCCGTCCGGGAAGCCTCAGGCCGCGCTCCGTATCCAGGAGAGCCCGCATGAGCACGTCCGTGTGGATTTGGCCTTTCATCACGGTGTCGGCGTTTCCATTCCGAACAAGATCGACGCCGAAGCGCGCTGCTTCCGCGTCTCCCTTCGTCCCGATGATTGCCGACCGGTCGATCTCGATGCCATTCTTATCGGCGATGGCGAGGATGGCGTCCCGATCTCCGATGAGGCGTGGCTCGATTAGGCCGGCCATTTCGGCCTGCTTGACGCTTTGGAGGACAATGCCCTGGTCGGCCGCGACCACGGCCACGCGGATTCGAGGGCGCGCCTGGGCGCGTCTCACCAAGTCGTCAAGGGTCGCCGCTGGACTAGCCATGAGCCCGAGCCTTGCCAACCGACGACGATGCCCGCAGCAGGTTTTTCGCGTTGCGCGCGATGACCAGTTCCTCGTCCGTTTCAAAGGCCTCGACAACAATGGAGCGACCCTCCGCCGAGATAACCCGCTCGCCACCGGCGTTTCGGTCCGCATCGAGCGTAAGACCGAGATAATCCAGTCCGTCACAGATTCGGGCGCGGATTTCGGACGAATTTGCGCCGATGCCACCGGTGAATACGAGTCGGTCGAGGCCTCCGAGCGACGCTGTCAGACCAGCTAGGTGCCGCCGAGCGTGGTGGCAGAAGAAGTCGATAGCTTCCGCAGCTTCGGTAACATTCTGTCGGGCCAGAAGGTCCGCCATGTTACGGCTGAGGCCGGAAAGGCCGAGGAGTCCAGATTCCTTGTATAGTATCTGTTGAAGTTCCTCGGGCGTTATTTTGTCTTCGATCAGGAGATGCAACAGGATGCCCGGATCGAGGTCGCCCGGGCGCGTCCCCATTGGCACGCCGGCGAGGGTCGAGAAGCCCATCGTAGTGTCGATGCTGCGTCCGTCTCTGATCGCCGCCATTGAGGCGCCGTTACCGAGATGGGCGACGATGATCCGCTGGCTCGCAGCCATGTCACCGTCCCGCCGGCGCACCTCCTCGATGACGTATTCATAGGATAGGCCATGGAAGCCGTAGCGCTGAATGCCTTTCTCCTCGAAACGGCGAGGCAAACCCGTGAGCCGAGCCACTCGGGGCAACCCCTTGTGAAACGCCGTATCGAAACAGGCGACCTGCGGGAGTTCGGGGCGGCGCAGGCGAACCGCCATGATGCCGGCCAGATTGTGCGGCAGATGGAGCGGCGCGAGGGGGGTTAGCCGCTTGAGCCGGGCTTCAAGCCCCGGCGTGACGACGAGCGCGCAGTCACAATCGTCGCCGCCGTGAACGACACGATGGCCGACCCCAACGAGTTGACCCCGCGATGCCTGATTCTCGGCCCAGTCGAGTAGCGCGTCAAGAGCGACAACGTGGTTCGGTATTGCCGCCGTATCATCGACGAGGATCGTTCCTTCGACGTCCGTCGCGACAAAGCGGCCGGAATCGAAGCCGATCCTCTCGATTGCCCCGTTCCATACCCGCTGCGGCTCGTCGACTGTCAGGCCGAACAGCGCAAACTTGAGGCTCGAAGAGCCGCAGTTGACCACCAGGATCACGTCATTGGCGGCCATCGGTTTCTTCCTTGTCCGCTGCTGCAGCGAAAGCACCAAAGGCGTCATGGCCGTAGAGCAGGTTGAATGCCTGCTCGCTGCCAGCGTCGCGCCACTCGCGGGTCTCCGCTATTGCTTCCGATATCCGGTTTATCAGTTTCCTCTCCTTCACCATGAGCGGGTGGTTCTCGGGTAAAGGCTCCCGGTTCCCGCGGACATCCTCTGCAAGGTTCTCGATCCAACGCATCCACGGATTGAAGGCCCCGGAGAACATGTAGCGGCTGGTTCGCATCGGATGCAGCCATTTGAGAGACTCGGCGATCCACGGGTTCGTCGTGGCCTGAACCCATGGACTGACGAAGGTGCGATAGAAAGTTTCAGTGATCTCAGACGCTTCGCGAACCCGTTCGAAGGCCTCGGTCTGTTGCGGAAAATCGAGGTCCTCGATCATTCGTTCTTCGAAGCGGACGGCGAATTGCTGTTTATGGCAGTCGGGATCGCCGCTCGGGTTGTCGATCTTCATCTCGTAAAGGCCCGGCTGGAGAGCCTCGATATCATCCAGGCTCTCGAGAATTGCCCGGTGTTCGAGGCGTGCGACCTTGGCCGAGACAAAGATGCCAAGATGGCCGATATGTGGGTTGGTCAGGTAGACAATCCGCTGTCCCGCCTCCTTGAGATCGTCCGTATTCCTGTAAACGGCCGGTATCCAGCCGAGAGCCTGATGCGGCGGTGTGATGTTGTCGCCGTAAGAAGCGAAAACGACCAGCGGATTACGGATGCGTCGCAAATCGGCAATGCAGCCCTCGCAAATACGGAACTCGCCGCGCTCCAGCTTGTTGCCGATGAACAGGTTCTCGACGATCGCGATGATTTCCTCACGGCTTAGGAAGTAGAAACCATTCCACCAGCGTTCGAACTCAAGGAACCGCTCACGCTCGCTGTCGATCTTGTGGAAGAGGCCCGCGTATTTTTCCCAAATCGCTTTCTCGGGTTTGAGGCTTTCGAAATTCTGAGCAAGCCAAGCGCCGTCGAAACGGCCGCCGCCGAGGTCGGCGGCGAAATGCGCAAGCCAGGCGCCGCCCAGAAGGCCCCCGGCAACACGCATCGGGTTCACGCCGGAGTCACCCGCCCAATAGGATAGCGGCGAGCCGTTGAGCACGGCGGGACCGACGAATCCCTCGCAGTCAGCGGACAGAAGAGTTACAGCCCAGCCGGCCTGGCAGTTGCCGTAAAGGACCGGCGGCCTGCCTTCGTGACGCCGGGCGACCTCTTCGACGAAACGACGCAGCGCGTGATGGACATCGGCAAGCGTTTGTCCGGGCGAGGGCTCAGGGAAGAAGATCACGAAGTACACCGGGTGCCCGTCGTGTAGCGCCATGCCGACTTCGGAATCATGCTTGAATCCGCCGATCCCCGGCCCATGGCCGGCGCGGGGATCGACAACAATCACCGGCGGCTTTTCGGGGTCTACGCAATCGTCCCAGCAGTCGTCGCCCACTTCCGTTATCCGCAACAAGGCATAGTTCGCCGGGTAGTCAAAGTGACGTGCGTCGAGGATCGTTTCGTACTTGAAGTCGAGTAGCGGCGGCAGGCCGGTGCGCTCATGCTCCAGCATGTTGTCGGCGCGTTGCCTGAGCGCGTCGTAGAAGAGGACCGTGCGTGCCCAGACATCGATCCCATAGGCCCAAACACCGTCCGGTGACTCGACCGCCGCCGCTTGCGCCCATTGGGTTTCGTGCGCAAGAATGGCGGACGGCTTCTTCTTCGAAACCGTAGCGGGCTGGTTGTTTCTGAGGGCCGCAGCCTCGCCGATTATTCGTGTAACAGACATGTCCACCTCGCAATCATGTGGCAATTAAGACGAGGACCGCGTTCATTCATTACATGTTTGCAGGACAACGTTGCGGCGCTTGCCGACTGGCGCTAATCGCCGCCCCGGAGTTCACGCCTCTGATATTCGTCCATAGCCAACACGAGGAGCGCCAGATTGACATTCGTGGTGCTTGAAGAGCCGGCGGTGACGGTTCCGTTTTTCCACATGACCGAAACGGCGATGGCCTCGATCTGCTCCAGGTTTTCCAGTCCGGCGGAAAATATCTCGGCGACGGTCATGCCATACAGGCTGTGGACTTCAGTCATGACGTGCTCCTAACGCGTGCGGTCGGTGGAGATGGGCGGCATACACAACGAATTCCGATCATGCGGCTCGACCGGAGATACATGGGTTCGCCTCGGCGGCGTGGGCGTGTTCCCACTCGGTAAGATAATTGCGCGTCAGCGGCACCGCGTCGCGCCGTTTGGCGATCTGTATCTGGAACACGAAGTGATCGCCATAACGGAAGGCGGCTTCGCTGAGGGCCAGGTAAAACTCCCACATCCGGCAGAAACGCTCATCAAGGCGTTCGGCGATATGTTCCCGGTTCGCTTGGAAGCGATAACGCCAGAGCCGCAGGGTCTCGGCATAGTGCAATCGCAGCACTTCGATATCAGCAACCCATAGCCCGCTCCGTTCGATCGCCGACAACGTTTCCGAGAGAGCGGGTGAATAGCCACCAGGGAAAATATGTTTGCGGATCCAGGCGCAGGTGGTGGACGGACCAGCCATGCGGCCGATCGAATGCAGGACGCAGACGCCATCGTCGGCAAGTAAATTGTCCACGGTCGCGAAAAATTCCGGGTAATGATTGACGCCGACATGCTCGAACATGCCGACTGAGACGATTCGGTCGTAAACTCCCGTCTCCTCGCGGTAGTCGCGAAGGCGAAAACGGACACGGTCAGCCATGCCGGCTTCGGCGGCCCGCTGGTTGGCGATCTCAAGCTGTTTGTCCGACAATGTGAGCCCCGTGACCTCACCTTTGCCCTCGCGGGCCAGATAGAGCGCCAACCCGCCCCATCCCGACCCGATATCGAGGATGCGTTGGCCCGGTTCGAGCAGCAATTTCGCCGCCAAATGGCGCATTTTATTGGCCTGCGCGGTTTCCAAATCATCGTCCGCCCCCTGAAAGTAGGCGCAAGAGTATTGTCGGTCGTGATCGAGAAACAGGTCGTAAAGATTATCGGGCAGGTCGTAGTGGTGGGCCGCATGAGTTCGCGCCCGGCTCGCTGGATTGTACTGCTGCCATGCTCGCAGCAAGCGGGAGAACCATCCCCGTATGGCGTACAGATCGTCGGCCCCGGCGAATTGCTGGTTCGCTGCCATGATTTCGAGGAGCGCCGACAGCGTGCCCTCTTCGATGGTCAGCATGCCGTCTGTGTAGGCTTCGCCGACGGATAATTCGGGATCGAGATACAAACTGTGATGCAAGGAGCGATCATGTAGCCGAATCACGACTTCTGGCCCTGGCGTGCCGGAGAATATATGGCGGGCGCCGTTGGCGTCGATGATCTCGACCTTGCCGATGCGAATTATCCGTTCAAGCAAGCGTGATAACAGCATTTCGACCTCCTTCCCTGTGTTATCGGGGACTGACGTTGGTCCTCATGACGAAGAAGTTGTAGAGCGGTGCGAAGACGAGCGCGATGTACCAGCCATAGGCGATCGACTCGACAAGGCCGAGCAGGAAGCTGGACCAACTAATCCAGGCGAAACCGGGCAGCAATGGCGCCCAGACGGGATTCATCGCCATTTCCGGGAACAGCAAGTCGAACGCCACGCAAAGAACGAATGTCAGGCCGAAAAATACGCCCAGGCTCATACCGAGCGGTATCACGGGGATGAGCGGGAGGGCGTGCGCCGACAGCGGCGTACCCGCCTGAGCGAAACGATTGGGAACCGATGCATCGCTAGACATGGGAGTGCTCCAATTTCGGGTGATCAGAATCGCCGCCGCCGACATACTGATCGGGCGCGACCTCAAAAATCTCACGGCATTCCCGCGAGCAGAAGTAATAGACGGCGCCATCATGGACACTCGGTCTCGCCGTCTCGGTTCTGACGGTCTTGCCGCAAACAGGGTCGATGTCGCTGGCTGGTGGGACCCACCGCATTTCGTTCGAATTTTCCGAGCTTTCCGACGCTCCGCCGCCATGCCCGGCCTTGCCGTGGCCGCGGCCCATGATGTGGGAGCCGCATCCGAAGCGCATCATCACGAAGATAAACAACGCCCAGAACAGGAAGTAGAGAAGAGCATCCATGGCCATACACACCGTTGGTTGGTTGTCAGATCCACCGGTAAATACCTTCCGCCGGTAATGTCCGGTTTGCGGAAAGGTAACTACCGGCTCGTTGATCAATAAGACGGCCGCAAACGATGTTCGTTACAGCTTGGACGCGATTAGAGCGATCCTGGACCCGTCACGCCGCGAAGCGCCTGGCGCGAAAATTGATGTGGATCAAGGATGTCCGACTCCGCACAGAACATACTCATACTCATGGCGATTGATGGCCGAGACGCCAGCGTCGGTGGGTAAGTTGATTTCGAACCTTGCCCGCCAAAATTGGATCGCGAGGGAAACTACAATGGATACGCAAGTGTCGAAGACCAAAAATGCGTTGGTTGAAAGTGGATCGACTGCTTCATCGGGCCGGATGCACCCGGCGCTTGAGGCGGCGTTGACGGAAAATCATCGGGAGTTCCTAGGGTTTCTCGTCCGCCGGCTTGGTGATCGGGACACGGCGGAGGATGTGTTGCAACAGTTCTATCTCCGCGTCATCAGCCATGGATCGGGACTCAGAAAAACCGATAGCGTGGTCGCCTGGCTCTACACGGTGCTGCGCACGACGCTGATCGATCATTACCGGCGGGAAGCCACGCGCCGGGACCGGGAAACCGACTATGCCGTAATGCAGTCAGTGGCCGAGCAGAACTGGGACGCGGGGCCGGAGTCAGACACGGGAATCTGCGGCTGCATGGGCGGCGTCATCTCGACCTTGAAGCCCGAGTACGCGGATCTGTTGCAGCGGGTGGACTTAAGTGAATCGGCGCCCCGCAAGGTCGCTGGCGACCTGAGGGTTTCGCCGAACAACTTGCGGGTCCGTTTGCACCGGGCGCGCCAATCGTTGAAACACGCGCTGCTCAAGAAATGCGGAAAATGCGCCGAACAGGGGGGCTTGGACTGCGATTGCAATCACGGGGGTTCGCATTCCTGCGCGGCCTGATCAAATCGAATCTTCTCACTGAGATCTGTAACGTTTTGGACATTCGAGCGTCTGAATACGTGGGCGTGAATCAAATCGGATAGCGGGTTCGATGAAAAAACTTCGCGAGGATGTTGGGCGAGAAAACAAACTGCCTGAAGATGCCCTCGACATGGATTTGCGCGCCGCTGTCTTCAAGAGCGTCGATCGCTTACTCCCAATGCTGGAGCCGTTGTTGGCCGACATTTTCCGCCGCGCTGAGCTTCTGGGGCAATCGCATCAGGCGATTGCGACAGAGGTTGGTGTTGACGCCGACACCGTGGTGCTGCGCCTGGATCAGGCCCGCACCGAGATTGGGCGCATGCTCGAATTGTCGGCGCACGCGCACGTGCGTCATCTCGACAGCCCATCGAGGTAGCGGACCTTTTGGTGTCGCCAGATAACTGTAGTGGACAGGGACTCGACGATTCTACGCCTTAAGGATCACGGTGTGGGCGTCGAACTGATTGAAACATCATGGTCCGCGGCCGCCTTTTTCCAAGTGAAGTGTTCATAGACGCCCGACCAGTAAGCGCCGAAGGTTATTGCGAACAACAGCTCCTCAATGGGCATGCCAACAATACTCACGCCAGATAACGCCTCAAGCACCCAGACCCGCGCGATGTAGCCGGGCGAGATTACTTCAAGCCCTAAAAGGAATACGACATAGTATGCTAGAAACAGGATTCCGCCGATCCACGTCTTGCGCATCAGGTCGGGCCGGCAAAGCATCGTCGTTACGGTCCCGATCGTCATGGCGGCGATAGAGGGATAGATCGGATTCCAGGGGAACGCGTAGAGAACCGGGAATGAGAGAAACGGCGCCGACAGAGCCCAGAAATGGAACCGATGACGTGACTGATACCGCTCGGATCCAATCGATACCTGACGACTCTGGCGCGTGAGCACGTTGTACAGCACGGCGCCTATGCCGCCGATCCCGAAGCAGAAGATCAGGCTCTCGATGTCGAACCCCGTCTTCGATGCGAGGTCAAACAAACTTGGTGGGTTCCAGTATTCGGGCACGAACAGCGGCTCGGTCAGGCCGAAGGGCGTCGTAAAGAGACTTGCCCAGACCATGGTCTTGCGGTGGCTGGGGAAGATGACGAAGATCATGAGCCATGGTGCGAGGAAAGCGCTCGACCATATCAGCCAAACAAATTGCTCGGTGATCATTTCGATTTTGCGCTCCGGTATTACGACGAGACCGACATGTTAGCAGGTACCCAACGACAACCGGTGCATATTCGTTTGCCGACTGCGACATACGATGACAGACACCAAAAACAGCGCATGGTGATAAGGAGTAATTCGTGAAACTATCCGACGCCGCGCTCATCGTCCTGGCCATGTTGTTGTGGGCCATCTGTTTTCCGTTGATTACCGTCGGCATATCGTCCGCACCACACCTGACGTTTGCAACCCTTCGCGCTGTTCTGGCCGGGATCACTCTCGTCGGGATCGCACTGGTTCTTGGGCGCCCGATGCCCCGGGGTACCCGCATTTGGGCGATTTTGACGGCTGTTGGCCTTGGCGCGACAACGCTGGGGTTTCTCGGGATGTTTCACGCCGCCGAGTTCGTGTCCCCGGGCATCGCCACGGTCATCGCCAACACCCAGCCCTTGCTGGCCGCCGTTCTCGCCAGCATGTTTCTAGGTGAGCGGCTTGGTCTGATCGGCAAATCCGGCCTACTGCTTGGCTTTTGCGGGATCGTTTTGATCACCGTGCCGCAGTTCTTGGCGGCAACAACCGGCAGTTACGCGATCGGAATCGCCTATATCGTACTCGCGGCTTTTGGCATCACTGTGAGCAATGTGTTGATCAAACGGATCGCTGGAGAGATCGATGTCTTCATGGCGATGGGGTTTCAACTGCTCATCGGCGCGCTTCCCCTAATGGTTGTCGCGGCGATCAGCGAACGGCCCGGTGATATCACGTGGTCGAGCCAGTTTCTATTTGCCCTGGTCGGTTTGAGCCTACCCGGCACCGCGCTGGTCTACTGGCTCTGGTACTCAATCCTCAAAAAGGTGCCACTGAACCGGGCGAATGCCTTCAGCTTCCTGATCCCGATATTCGGACTTTCGATGGGCGTACTGTTGTACGGGGAAACCATTGGATGGTTGGGAATCACCGGCATCATCCTGGCTCTGTCTGGCGTCGTCCTGGTGAATCGAAACGTCCGCGTGCGGCCGGCAAAATAACGCCGATCATCGACACATCTGGTGTAACGAAATTCCGCGACAATCGTCTTTAAGGTAAATATCGGGGCACGATCACGCGTTCGGGTCGACCCGAAATGATTAGGCGATATCGTAATGACATACGCCGAACCGGATTTCGCATGCGCGAATTGCGGATCGCCGCCAACCGATTACCCCGGGGTCGACAAATTTCGACCTCATTTGGCGGCCTAAACACAGGCTGATACATCGATTGCCGTTGGACGCCCGTTCTAGAGGAGCCAACCGCCATGTTGTCCATTGCTCCACTCGATTACGAACGCTACGCGGTGCTTATCTCACTGCCGCCTCCGCCCGAGACCATTCAGTCCGGGGTTTCCGCCCCGACGAGAGCGGCAGAGCCGATCGGTGCGCCAAGCGCCGCATCATCACGTGGCGATTATTCGAGCGGCGCACAGGTAAGGAATACCGGTCGTCAGTTCGTCGGAGTCGCGGGCGCGGCGTCGAGTCGCGATCCGGAACACCTGCTGAATGGCCCGCATCCGTCCAGCCTGACCCGATTGGCCGGGCCGCCGCCGGTGATCCTGAGTTTGATGGCCGGGGAGCGTGATGTCACGCCGCAGCAAGTTTCAGCGCTTTACGACCGCCCCGATAAGTCACCGCCCCCGACTATCGACATCCGGGCATAAAGTTTAATGGCATTGTCAGAGGAAATTATGCTGACCTCAAGTAGGCGGTGATAGGCAGTGTCTCAGGCCACAAGATCACGCCACTCGGCCAAGGCCGCGGTGCGGTTGAGTTTAAAGGTTTGGCGGTCGTAGAGATGGCGTTCCTGATTGACGTGGTTGTGGATTGAAGCGTGGATCGAGGCGAATTTCTGAAGCGATTCGGCACTCCTGAATTTCGCCATTGCCCGTTCTCGCCGCCGGAACGGTTGATGCGAGTTTTCAACCCGATTGTTGAGCCAACGCCCGGTCACCTGGTGTGCCGCGTTGCCGATTACCCTCATCACGGCGCTATAAAAGCGAAGACGGTCCGTCATAATCACCTTCGGACGCCCATATCGCTTCATTGCTTTCCTCAGAAGGCGGTGTCAGAAGAAACTGGCTTGAGCCAGCACAGTTGGATTCTTAACGTCGCTGGATGAGAAATCCATTCCGCTATTTCAAGACATCCCCCGAGATCATTCGGCTCGCGGTGATAATGTATATCCGATATCCATTATCACTGCGGCAGGTCGAGGACTTACTCTTCGAACGCGGCATCGACGTCTGTCACGAAACCGTTCGTTTCTGGTGGAATCGGTTCGGGTCGATGTTTGCAGCTGAGATTAGAAAACGGCGAGTTCAACATCGCTCGTATTCAAACTGGCGTTGGCATTTGGACGAGGTGTTCGTGCGGATTAACGGGGAAACGCACTATCTCTGGCGTGCCGTAGATCATGAAGGCGAAGTGCTTGAGGTTTTCGTCACCAAGTGGCGGGATCGAAAGGCCGCGCTCAGTTTTCTGAAACGTACGATGAAGCGTTATGGTCGACCGGCATCGATCGTCACGGAAAGGTTGCGGTCTTACCGGGCAGCGATGAAGGTCATCGGCAATGCGGTCGATCAGGCCTGTGATCGTTGGCTCAATAATCGGGCGGAGAACTCACACCAGCCGTTTCGACGACGTGAGGGTGCGATGGCCCAGTTCAGAGACACAAAGGCTCTGCAGAAGTTCGTAGCCGTCCACGCCTCAGTTCACAACCACTTCAATCTTGAGCGCCACCTAACCAACCGTAACATCTTCAAGCAGAACCGTTCCGCCGCCTTGGCCGAATGGCGTCAACTCGCAGCTTGATGTTCCGCGCGTCGTCAATTTCTGACGTCTGCCAACATTCCTCTGACAGTGCCCTTCAGGCACCAACGCCGAACTGTTTCGTAGAGTACGTCAATTCCTCGCTCAGCCAGCAGTCCCTCTACATCGCGATAGCTCAAGGTAAGGTAAAGCGGTAGTAGAGCCATACGGCATACTGGATGACTGCAGGCGGGAAACGGTGGCGGCTGCAAGAGATCGGGTTCATCAAGACCAACCTACCGATCGCCAACAGCATCACCAGCAGTTAACGTGACAATCCCAAAATTATCTCTCGAAGCAGTTCGTTCGTCTCACCGGGTTTCTCGAGTTGCGGCATATGGCCAGCTCCTTCGATGATCCGGACTACAAAACCCTCGGGCAGCTCAGGCGTCTCGGCCATGGGCACGATGCGGTCCTCGCTGCCCCAGACGATGAGCACCTTGTCCACAGGCAGAATGGACAGTGCATCGCGCAAGTCGAGCCGCTGTTTGGCGCCGTCGAACGCCGCGGCGCCGATCGCCGCAAGCGCCTCCGTGACGCCGTCTTCCCGCTTATAGGCCAGCAGGTCGCTGACCATTTCGCGCGAAATCAAATCGGTGTCTGCGACTAGGGTTTGCAAGACAGGCATCAGATCCTTCCGCCGCGCAGCTTTTTGGAAACTTTCGATGTAGTCTGCGTTGACGCTGCCGCCGAGCGCTGCCGGCGCGATCAACGAAACGGACAGGACGCGCTCTCTTGCCGCCTCCAGCATGCATAGCGCGACAGCGCCGCCGTAGGAATGGGCGACGAGGTGTGCCGCGTCGATGCCGTTGGCATCGAGAAACGCGAGAGCCGTCTTCGCCAAGTCGCCCGGCGCGCCCGCCGCCGGCACGGCCTTGTCCGAAGCGCCATGACCGGGCAAATCGATCGCCCATACCGTGGCGACGTCGGACAGTGCCTCCTGCGTCATCATCCAGTTATTACGGTCGCCGCCGAAGCCGTGGATCAGAACCACGTGGTCATCGCCTTCGCCGCTCTTGGTGTACGCGATCGAAATACCGTCGCAGTTCGCAATTTCGTAATCCATGGCGTCATCCGCATCGTCGTCGCCGCCGACGGGGTTGGCCTCCAGATAGGCTGTGACGAAGGCGTCGACCTCTTCGTCCGGAGCGTTGGTTCCGGCCTCTGCAATGACGCCGATGAGCGCACCGCATACAACCTGCTCATCCAGGTCGGCAATGGCGCGGACAAGGGTGCCGGAGTACGGAGCTTCCATAACATTGGTGATCTTGTCGGTCTCGATTTCGCAGAGATCATCACCTTCCTGAATGGTTCCGCCTGGCTCGACACACCACTCGACCAGCTTTCCTTCGTGCATGGCGAGTCCCCATTTGGGCATGATTACGGGTTTGAATTTTTCGCCGCTCATCGTCGTTCAATCTCCAAAATCAGTGAAATACAGTGCCGCCATCAACGTTGATGGCCTGACCCGTGATGGACCGCGCTTGATGCAGGAATGCGATCGCGCCTGCGATGTCGATTGGCGTTTGCGGTCGGTCGATTGCCTGTATCGCCGTCAGCTCGCCCTGACCGTCGCTCCATTCCTTGGCAAGCAGGTCGATCATCTGCGTTTCGACGACGCCGGGACAAACCGCGTTGACGGTGATGTCATGCTCGCCAAGTTCGCGCGCCAATGCCTGCGTGAAGCCGACAATGGCGAACTTGGACGCGGAATAATGGGCGAGCTTCGGATCACCGACTTTGCCGCCAATGGATGCAATGGAGACGATGCTGCCCCCGCCGCCGGCATCGACCATGTGCCGGGCGACAGCGCGCGAGACGAGGAACGTCCCGGTCGCGTTGACATCAAGAACGCGCTTCCAGTCGGCGAGCGTCATATCGATGACGGTGCAGACGGAAATCACGCCCGCGTTGTTGACCAGCAGGTCGATGCCGCCAAGCACGCTGAGCGCATTGGCGACGGCTGCATCGACCGATGCCTCGTCCGCCACATCGACGATACCGGAACTGGCCGTTCCACCGGCGCCTCGGATCTGCGCCTCGGTTTCGGCAATATTGTCCGCATGGACATCCGTTGCATGGACCAAGGCGCCCCAGTCTGCGAGCGCCGCCGCAATGCCTCGCCCGAGACCGCGCCCGGCGCCGGTAACGAGGACCCGCACGCCGGCGAGATCAAAGGAGGGATTTGACGGCATCGACTACTCTCTCCGATGACGGAAGGACATAGCTTTCAAGCGTCGGTGAAAACGGCACCGGGGCGTTGAGAGATCCGATTCGAACGATGGGATTCTCGAGCTCCTCCATGTTCTTCTCAGCAATTGTCGCGGCGATTTCGGCGCCGAAGCCACCGCGTTTCGGCGCCTGATGAACGACGACGAGGTTGTTGGTGCGCCAGACGGAATCGAGAACCGTCTTCTCGTCCCATGGCCACAACGACAGCAGATCAATCACCTCGCACGAGATTTTCTGCTTCTCCAGCGCACGCACGGCGTCCATGACAATCGGCACCACGGATCCCCAGGTCACGATGGTCACGTCGTCGCCACGGCGCTTGATGTCGCAATCGCCGACCTTGAGGCCGATATCCGCCTCCGGGACCTCGTCGCTGGTTTCATAGAGCCCGAGCGCTTCAAGAACGATGACGGGATTGTCGTCGCGGATCGCGGCGCGCAATACAGAGCGAATGTCCCGCGCCGTTCCAGCCGCCATCACCTTCAGGCCCGGCACGTGGGTGAACCAGGCCTCAAGCGACTGGCTGTGCTGTGCCGCCGCGTTGAGGTAGCCCCCGACGCCGCAGCGCACGACCATCGCTACATCGGTCTTGCCGCCAAACATGTAGCGCATCTTCGCCGCCTGATTCACCACCTGGTCCATGGCGCAGGTGATGAAATCCATATGCATGATTTCCGCCACCGGCCGCATACCGTTCATCGATGCGCCGACCGAAAAACCGACGATCGCGGACTCGGAAATAGGGGTATCGCGAACCCGGTCGTAACCAAACTTGTCGCGAAGCCCCTGGGTCGCCCCGTAGGCACCGCCGTAACCAACATCCTCGCCGAGACAAAACACGGTCGGATCTTCCGCCATCGCCTCCTCAAGTGCGAGGGCGACCGCCTTCGAATAACTCAGCTTCATTGCCAGTCCTCCACGACTAGATCCGAATACACATCCTCCAGCGCCGACTGTGGCACCGGGTCGTCCGCACCCTTGGCGAAATCGATCGCCTTCTGGACCGTGTCGCGAATCTCCTCATCGATCGCCTTCAGACTATCGTCGTCAACTTCGCCGCGATCGCGCAGCTTGTTTGCGGCGGCCAGAAGCGGATCCCGCTTTTTCCACTCCTCGACTTCTTCCTGGGAACGATAGGGCTGCGGATCGCCTTCGTAGTGGCCGCGCCAGCGGTAGGTAACGCACTCAATCAACGTGGGTCCCTTACCCTCTCGCGCCCGTCCGACCGCCGTGTGTGCAGCTTCGTTGACGGCCTCAACGTCGTTCCCGTCGACGGTCACGCCCGGCATGCCGTAGGCCTCGGCGCGTATCGAAATCTTCTCGATCTTTTGGTGGTCGCTCTGCCGGATGAAGTCCGCAAAACCGTTGTTTTCGGCGATGAAGACCACCGGCAGGTCCCAGGTCGCGGCCAGGTTCAGCGACTCGTGGAACGATCCTGTGTCTGTCGCGCCGTCACCGAAGAATGTAACCGAAACCTTGTTTTCGCCCTTGATCTTCGATGCCAGCGCCGCCCCGGCGGCGATCGGAATGCCGCCGCCGACAATGCCGTTGGCACCGAGAATGCCGAGGTCGAAATCGGCAACATGCATGGAGCCGCCCTTGCCTTTGCAATACCCCTGTTTCTTGCCGTAGAGCTCGGCAAAAAAGAGGTTGAGGTCGGCGCCCTTGGCAATCACGTGGCCGTGCCCACGGTGCGTGGACGTAATGATATCGTTCTTTTCGAGTGCGTGACATATGCCGACACCCGTTGCCTCTTCGCCGAGATACGAATGAATAAACCCCGGCATTTCGGCCTTCTCGAACAGGCTGATCAGTGTCTCTTCCGATACACGGATCAGTGCCATTTTCTTGTACATGTCGAGAAGGTCGGACGTATTGACCGTCATGACATCGCCTTTCCTGCAAGTTGAAGAGAGAGTTGCTCATAGATTGTCGCGGCCTTTTTCAATTCTTCGATTGAAACGGACTCGTCGATGATATGGGCGTCGGATTCGTTACCGGGCCCGATCCCGATCGTTGGAATATTGCGTTGTCCTGCTGATTCGGATCCGTTGGTGCAAAAGCCATAGACGCCCGTTTTCACGTCGCAGCCGGCGCCCGTGACGCTCGACTTCGCCGCCTGTACGAGGTCATGCTTGGCGTCGATCTCCCACGCGGGCAAAAATCGCGGACTTGCGACCTCCTTGTCGGTAAATGTCCTGATCGGATCGCGCGAAACCGACAGGGAAAAGGCGTGAGGATCGACGTTATCCAACACGTCCTGCATGGCGTTGAAAACACTGTCCACCGTCTCACCCGGCAGAATGCGTCGATCGAAGCGGATGGTCGCCGAGTTGGGGATAAGCGAGATCGACGGATAGGGATCGGTAATAATGTCCGTGGCGACCAGAATGGCGTCGCCGAAGCCTTCCTGGCGAGGCAGAGTCATCTCCCGAAGCGCTTCCAGCCCTCTGGCCGACAGGTCGATCGGATTGATGCCCTTGTCCGGATGCGCGGCGTGGGACGGCTTACCCGTGACCCTGAGCAGACATTCGATGCGCCCGCGCTGTCCGGTCTTGATTGACAGGCTCGAGGGCTCGCAGATCACCACCATGCGCGGGTTCAATTCGTCGAGTACACTGCCCAGCGCGACGCCCTCGATGGTTTCTTCCATAACGGATGCGCTGACGGCCACTTCGTGCACCAGCTCGCCGGACGCGGCGGCGGACGCGACACCGCAAATCGCTGCTGCAAGGCCGCCCTTCATATCGGTCGAACCCCGCCCGAATAGGCGTCCATCGATGATTTCGGCGCCGAACGGATCGACGGTCCATTCGCCGGTGACCGGAACAACATCCATGTGGCCGTCGAATAGAAGCGCCGTGCGATTACCTGGCGGGCCCACGCGGCCGACGACATTACCGTATTCGTCCCGCGAAACGTCGCGAAAGCCGAGCGTCTTCATTGTCTCCTCGACCACATCAGCGACGGCGCCTTCCTGACCGGACAGCCCTTCCGTCTGGATCAGTTTCTGTGTCAACGCGACAACGTCAGTCGTCATGACCACACTCCCTCAGGCCCACCCGTGAGAAGTTCGATGCCGTTTTCCGTGACGAGCAAATTTTGTTCCGCCGCGACACTGCCGCAGCCTTGAAGCGTGAGCGACTTCTCGATCGCGAGGTACATTCCCGCCTCAATGACAATGTTCTCGGACTCGATCATCCATGGACGCTCCCATCCGAGGCCGAGGCCGTGACCCCAATGCGGCGGATAACCGGCCCGGATCGTTCCCGGTGCGCCGCGGCTGTCCAACGACACCCCGAGATCGGTCAAGGCGCGATCGCCCGCATGCACCACGTTACGCACCGCGACACCCGGTCCTATGGCGCCGATGGCGGCGTCCAATCCATGGTGCAAGGCGTCGAGCATCCGTTCCTGGTTCTGGCTTGGCGAACCGGCCACGACAGTGCGTCCAAAGTCGCTGTAATACCCCTCCCTAACGATACACAGATCGAGGCGTACGAAATCGCCGTCGCGAATAACGCGTTCGGAAAATCCCGGCTGAAAGCTGGAGGTATAGGCATTCGATAGTTCGCCGGACGACACCGCGGCGAAATAGAGGCCGGCGCCGCCGGCGGCGGCGACATTCGCCGCAACGCCCACGGCGTCGGCCTCCGTGACGCCCGGAGAAACAGTGTCAAAAAACGCCGTGACCGCGCGTCGGTTGACGGCACAGACCTCGCGAACCAATGTCTCCTCCTCGGCCGACTTCACCCGGCGTATGTCCGCAAGGATGCCGTCGTCGTCCTGCCACGTAACCCTGTCGAGCGCGGCAGAGATTGCGCGCCAGATCGTGGTGGGCAGAACATCGGCACCGACCAGTGCAACCCGCCCGCCTAACAACCCGAGAGCGCGAAGACCGTCGGCGATGGTGTCGGAGAATTGCTCGCCGTGGAGCACCGCATCGGCCGCGACCTCGTCGTCGTACTCCGGGGTCGACACGCAGAGCCGGGTTTCACCGTCCCGGTTGATCAGAAAGGCACAGTGGGCGCGGCCCGACCATAGCGGGGGCTCGTCCGGCAGGTAGACGTAGGACTGATAATGACCGCTGAGGTAGAGCACGTCGCCGGCGCGGTCGTAGGTGAAACCGCCACGGGACACCACAAGAGCGCCGTCAAAGCCAGCCTCCGCGAGCTGCGCCGCAAACCGCTGTTGGCGGTCGAGATATGAGGCACGATCAATTCTCACGGAAGGACTCCAGCTTGTTCTCGTCGATCTCGATGCCGAGACCGGGCTTCTCCAACGGGAGAATCCCGCCGTCCTTGAGGGTCATCGGCTCGGTTAGGACATCGTCTTCGTAGTAATTGCCACCAGCTGCGTTTGGATGGGTGCCGGCGGGCGCACTGATCGGAATAACGGCGGGCAGGGTCACGACACCTGCTGCTAACGCGAAATGAACGTTTGCGGCATTTCCGATGCCGGATTCAATCGATCCGTTAACGTCACACGGCATCTGTGCGGCTTCGGCGACGGCCGCCACGCGACGCGCACCGGCGAACCCCTTGGCCTTTGCCAAATAGATGGAAATCGCATCTGAGCACCGCTCGCTGGCAACCTGCAACGCCTCGTGACTGTCCCAGCAACTTTCGTCAGCAATGATTGGCAAGCGCGACCGGCTCGTGACCTGCGCCATCTCGCGGCGGCCGTCCACGGGCTGTTCGATCATGCTGGCGCCGGCTTCTTCAAGACGCTCGATCAGGTTCAACGCGTTCTTCCACGTCCGATATCCCTGGTTCGCGTCGAGGCGAATGAAAACATCGGAGCCAACAGCGTCGCGAATGGCTTTGACGAGTTTGATATCGCGCTCACCGTCCTCGCCGCCCTTGATCTGCAGAGCGCGTAGACCGTCGTCGACCGCGGCGACACTCTCTGTCAATGCCTCGTCGTGCGGCATGATGCCGACCATATGTGCGACCGGTACGGTCTCGTTGGTGCGACCACCCAGCAGTCGGTAGAGCGGCATGTTCGTCGCTTTGCCCAAGATATCGTGTAGCGCGATGTCAACCGCACACTTCGCATAGTGATGCCCGCGCAGAACCCGCGTCATCTCTCGGTGTGCCGCCTCGATGTTCAGCGGGTCGGCGCCGGTCAACACAGGCGAAATCACCTCCTTGATCATTGAAATGACCGTGCTCTGGGTTTCGCCGCCAGGGCGACCCAGGTCGCCGCCCCAATCAGGCAGCGCCGTCGCCTCGCCATGGCCAATCAGACCCTCGTCGGTTTCGATTCGCACGTAGACAAACCCTCCGAGGTCGATCTGTAGGCTGGCCCAACGGAATTTGCGGCGCAGCGGCAGACGGAACGGAAATGCGTCAATCCTTGTTATCTTCACGGCATCGTCTCCTCTGATGTGCGCGTAGATATCCCAACCCCAAGGGCGTTGCTGCCGCCGAGCATCCGCGCTGAAATCCAGAGCAACAGAACGGAGCCGAACAGAATGATGCTGGCAATGGCGTTGACGGATGGCGTGATGCCCGTCCGCATCTGCCCCCAGATGTAGACTGGCAGGGTGCTGTTCGCGCCGATCACAAAATTGGTGATGATGAATTCGTCGAGCGACAATGCGGCGACCATGACCGCTGCACCGACTATCGCCGGTGCGATGATCGGTAGCGTTATCGTGCGTAGGGTCCGCGTTGGCGAGGCGCCGAGATCGCGTGCCGCTTCCTCGATCTGCCAGTCGAATTCCAGCAACCGCGCCCGCATCGCCATCATCACGAACGGTATGGCGAACAGGATGTGCGCGCCGACCGCCGGCATCAGCCCACCGTACATGCCCAGCGCTGACAAAGACGCCAGAAGCGAGATGCCGATGACGACACCCGGGACCACGACGGGTCCCATCGCCAGAATGAGCAGATAGGGTTTCAACGCAAAATGCCGTCGAGCGACAGCAAACGCAGCAGGTGTCGCAATAACGAGACTGCCGATCACACCGGTTACCGCGACGCCAAGACTTGAAATAAGCGACCGCTGAAACCCGTCGGATGCGATCATTTCCTCGTACCAGCGCAGAGTCAGCCCCTTGATGGGAAAGATGCCAGCCGTCGATTCATTGAACGAGAACAGGATGACGATCACCAGCGGCAGATAGAGAAACATCATGATCGCGACGACGGACGAACGCAGCCACGGCAAGGGCATGGCAATCAGGCGGCTCAATCCTCTGTCCAGCGCGTCGGTGACACCGCCCTTTGGCAGGTGGATCTTCGTAACGAGCCTCAACGCAATCCAGAGAGTTGTAATGACGACGCCGTATCCGAGCATCAGCAGGATTGAGAGCGCAGCGCCGAACGGCGGATTGCCGGCCATACCGAACTGATCGGAAATCACGCGCCCGATCAGCATGCCCGAGCTGCCGCCGACGAGCTGCGGCGTCACGTAGTCTGCGGCGGCGAGGATGAAGCAGAACAGAAACGCGGCCACCAGGCCGGGTCTGCTAAGCGGCAACGTGACGCGAATGAAGGTGCGGACAGGAGAACAACCGAGATCCCGTGACGCCTCCAACACCTGATCGTCGATGTTCTGTAATGCTGCATAGATCGGTAGCACCGCATACGGTATCAGGATGTGCGTCAGCGTGATGATGATCGCAACGTCGCCGTAAAGCAGAAACGCAAGCGGTGCATCGACGAAGCCGACGTATTGCAGGAACTGATTGATGGCGCCTTCGGGACCAAGAATCGTTTTCCAGGCATAGATGCGGACGAGGTAACTCGACAGCATCGAGATCATCACCAGAAGCAGGAGACGGTTACCCCATCGAGGAAGCCGGAAGGTAATGGCGTAGGCAAGCAGGTAGGAAATCGGCACGCAAATCGCGGCGACGACCAGACCGATCACAAGCGAACGGACAATGAGATAAAGAAACGACCCTTCGAACAACGCCCGGGAATAGTTGGACCACACGAAGTCCGGTTGCACCGTGAAGAACTGGGCGGTCCAGAAGCTGTAGACGACCAGAACACCTACCGGCAGCACGAGCAATGCCGCGAGGAAAAGTGCCGCAGGCCACGCCGGCCCAGGCAATAGGCGGTTTCCTGTGAAAGTCATTCGTCTGTCGCGACAAGCTTCGCGCCTCTTTCGGTCCATCCGAAGCCGATTTTTTCCCCGATGGCGGCGGTCGGACGTTCGTTGACGTCGACCTTGGCCTCGATGCCGTTGGCGAGGGCGATCAGGCAGCGATAGCGGCCGCCGAGAAACACGACGTCGGTCAACACACCCTCGACTCGCGACTCGTCCGGTAGGCAAAGCGCGCCGTTCTCGGGGCGGATCATGATCATGGCCCTGTCACTTGCCGAGCGCAGGACATCCGATGGCGCATCGACCTCGACCGATCCATCTGCGCCATCGATACGGACGATCGCCGACGTTTCACGCCGCTCGAGCACGTCGCAGACGATCATCGTGCTCTCACCGATAAAACCGGCGACGAAAGCGGAATTCGGCTGATGGTAAATCTCCTCGGAGGTGCCGAGCTGCATGATGCGGCTGTTGCTCATGACTGCAATCCGGTCACTCATGGTCAGGGCTTCTTCCTGATCATGGGTTACGAATACGAACGTCGTCTTGAGCATGTGTTGCAGTGATCGTAGATGGATCTGCATCCGCTTGCGGAGTTGGAGATCCAGGGCGCCGAGCGGTTCATCCAGCAGCAGAACCGCCGGTTCGTTGACCAAGGCTCGTGCCAGGGCAACGCGTTGGGACTGACCGCCCGATAATTGCTTTACCGATTTCGCAGCCTGTTCCTTCATGCCGACCATGGTGAGCGCGTCATCGATGCGAGCTGCCAGATCAGCACCGGAAACCCCTCTCGTCACGAGGCCGTACCCGACGTTCTCGTGGACGTTAAGGTGCGGAAACAACGCATAGCGCTGAAACACCATATTGAGCGGTCGTTGCTCTGGCGGCATCCGCGTAACATCACTGCCCCCAACAACGATCTGTCCCTCGTCGGGACTCTCGAACCCGGCGATCATGCGTAGGAGCGTCGTCTTACCGCACCCGCTGGGGCCGAGCAGCGTCAAGAACTCGCCCGATCTGATTTCGAGGTCGACATTCGAAACGGCGACAAAATCACCGAAACGTTTTGTAACCCCTTCAATTGATACGGATCCGTCAGGCACAGGTCATCTCTCAGCCGGATACTGCAGCTGCGTTTCATTGTTGCATGATGGGCCCCTTCCCGTCGCCGGGAAGAGGCTTGTAGGTTGTCAGGAGGCTTTGAAATCAGTCCACGCGTTGATCCAGTCCTGGAGCGTCGTCACGTCACCGTCCGATTCGATCGGTGCGCCGGGATAGAGCGGCGCCCTCGCAAACGTATTGTCGATGTTTTCGTAGCTCCACGGACCAGAAACGGCTTCACCGAGCGCGGGAACGGCATTCTTATTAACAATGCCAAGCCCCGTTGTCGCACCCATCACGGTCTGCGCCTGTTTGCCAATAGCGGCGTCCATCACGGCATAAGCGCCATCTTCATTGGCGGAGCCGGCGATATGCATCCAGCAATCGACGAAGCTGAACGCGCCCTCGTCGGGAATGGTCGAGCGAACGTTCATGCCACTGTCGTTCGCCGCGATCATCGACGGTGTCCAATCCGGCAGGGATACGACAATCTCACCGCGCTGCATCATTGCCGGCAATTCACCGTAGCTCGGGGCGATCGACAGCAGTTGCGGCTTGAAGTTCAGTAGCAAAGTCATGACCTCGTCAAGTTGAGCACGAGTCAGGTGGTTTGCATCCTCGATCCCGGCATACCGCGCGAACGTCGTGATAACCGCATAAGCGTCGTCAGGCATCGCGATTTTGCCCTTCAGCTTCGGCGACATCAGGTCGTCGAAAGACGCCGGCTCGTCAGTCTTGTCGGCATCATAAAGCACCATCATTGTGCCCCAGGTATAGGGAACGCCGTAACGCATGCCGCCACGGGAGAAGTCGCCTGTGTCGCGGAAGAACGGATAGAGGTCGCCGAGGTTGCTGAGCCGAGACTCGTCGATGGATTGCAACCTGTTGAGCTTGACCAGCGGGTCAATCATACCTTGATAGATGGTGATCAGGTCGAACGCACCTGGAGCGGCCGTCTTTGTGATCGTATCCTCATTGGCCGCAAGATAGGCTGCCTGAATGTCGATTGCGGAAAGCGACGCAAAGGCATCGGGATTCTCGTAGCCCTCCCAGACCAAAACCTTGACGTCCCCGCTCGCAGCACGCGCCATCGGGGCGCCAACTGCTGCAACCGCCGCGCCAGCAGCGAGCGAGCCGACAAACCGCCGGCGCGAAATGCGCAGATCATGAATCGCCTTCACGGGTTGTGCGTAAATGATGTTTCCCATTGTACCTTGCCTCCTGCTCTCGACAGCGTTGATCGAGTCGTTTGTTTCGTTTGGAAACGGGCCTGGGCCGTCGACCGATGTTCAAATGCGCCGATACCCCTAAACTGTTCACGGAGAATGGTAGGAGGGCGGCGAGAAATGAGATAGAATATTTGGGACACGTTTCAGAATATATTGATCATGCCCCAATCATTTGACCCAGTCACACGCCAGAACGATTACCGTCCCGGATTCATGGAATTCCTCATGCCCGCCGACCAACGGATCGACAAGGGCGAGGTCGTTCTGCGGACCGGTGTCGTCGTCACACATAACTTCACGTTGTTGGCGCTGGCCAATTTTGTCGAAGCCATGCGCCTGGCCACCGATGTCGGCGACCGCAGCCAGCCACACTACTGCGAATGGCATTTGATGTCGGTCGACGGTAATCCCGTTCGCTCTAGTTGCGGGATCGAGGTCACGCCGTGGTCGAAGCTGCAGCCAGGTGTAGTGTTCGATTATCTCGTCGTCATTGGCGGACTTCTCGATGACTCTGCCGAATACGATGACGTGCTGATTGCCTATCTTCGCGACTCGGCCAAGGTTGGCGTTCCCTTGGTCGGCCTGTGCACCGGCAGTTTCATTCTTGCTGATGCCGGGTTGATGGACGGCCTGCGCTGCTGCGTGCACGGCTATCATGTCGAGGAATTCTCGACGCGATTTCCCAAAGTTAATCCAGACACCAGCCGTATTTTTCTGGAAGATGAGAACATCATCACCTGCGCTGGCGGGATTGCGAGTTTCGATCTCGCGGCCTATCTGATCGAGCGTCATTGTGGCCGGGAGCGCGCTCTAAAAATCCAGCATCACGCCGTGATCGACCGTTTTCGAAATGGCCAGCACGATCAGTTACCTATTTCCGATCCCTATTTTGATGTTTCAGACCGTTTTGTACGCAATTCGCTATTCATCATGGAGCAGAATATCCATCGTTCCATTCCGATCGATAGGATCGCCACGATGGTCGGTTGTTCGCGACGTCATCTCAATCGCGTCTTCAAAAGCACCATGGGCTCGAGTCCATCGAACTACTTTTCGGCGATGCGGCTGAACCACGCCTCATGGCTACTGGCCAACTCGAACCATTCGATTACCGAGATTGCTACTGAATGCGGATTCTCCGACGGCGCCCATCTCGCAAGGCGATTCAAGGCAAAATTCGGAAAACTGCCAAGCGAGGCTCGCGTTAGCGACGCCCGCAGATCGGCACCTGTCAGTAGATAGGATCCGAGCCGGATGTCCGTTTCTGGCTGAGTTTCTGTCCATGCGAAATATTCCATCCGCCGGATTTGGTTTCCCTGTTTCCTCACTAACATTCTCTGATCTGTCGAAACATTTCGCTGTTCCGGGTTGTAGGGAATTGCTCTTGAAGTACCAGGTTGTCTGCGGCCTTTCGGCGTTTCGATAAGGCTTCGAGGATCAAGTTGGAAAAATTTCCCTGTTCTTTCCCTAATGGCATTGTCACGTTAACTGCTAGCGCCATTGCTGGTTGTCAGTAGGGTTTTGAGATGAACCCCTCTCATATCGCCGCCGCCGTTTCCCTCCATCGATCATTCAGCACGCTATCTGGCTATACTACCGCTTCACCCTGAGTTACCGCGACGTCGAGGACTTGCTGGCCGAGCGAGGCTTTGCTGCGTCTTACGAAACGATAAGACGTTGGTGTCTGAAGTTTGGACCGGCGTATGCCAAGCGTTTAAAAGCTCTTCGGCCCAAGCCGTCGTTGACCTGGCACATCGACGAGGTATTCGTCCAGATCAGTGGCAGGCACATATGTCTTTGGCGTGCCGTCGATACCGAAGGAGAAGTGCTGGACGTCTTACTTCAAGCCAAGCGCAATACAGCCGCTGCCACGAAATTCCTACGGAAAACAACGAAGCGCTTCAAAACTGCACCAGTGAAAATAGTACCCGACAAATGGCGGCCAACGGCGGCTACTATTCGGGGCACCATTCCTTCTGCAGAGCACGTGCCCGGCAAGCGATTGAATAATCGGGCCGAGAACTCACACCAGCCAACGCGAAGGCGAGAACGAAAACAGCAGCGCTTCAAGTCATCAAAGTCCGCGCAGCCGTTTCTTTCGATCCATTTGGCCGTCTACAACCACTTCAATATCCAGCGGCATCTGATCTCAAGAAGGACGATGCATCAGTTTCGGGGCGAGGCAATGCAATTGTGGCGGAGTGCGACTGCCGCATAGTTCTTCTCAAGAACGACGATCTCTGCGTACTGGCGCTGTTAACGTGACAATGCCGACCGATCGATCTCCTAATGGTAAAAAAGGATGGTATTCTGGGAAGGGACGCTATCGCGCAGCCTATCGGAGAATGGAATACCGGGCAGACATGTTGTTGAATACTGCTGACACACTGGAGGGTCGGCACCCATGGGTTCTGTAAAGCCGTGACGAAAGCTGAGGGGGAGATGAATTCATATGGCGCAACACAAACTGACGTTCACAGGGCAGTTTGGTGACAAACTGGCTGCGCGGCTCGACATCCCCGATGAGAATCCGCCGAAAGGATATGTCCTATTCGCTCACTGTTTTACAGGCTCGAAGGACGTCCTTGCGGCAGTCAGGATTGCCAAGGCATTATGGCTACGAGATTTCGCTGTCTTTCGATTCGACTTTACCGGTCTCGGCGATAGCGAAGGAGACTTCTCCAACACCACTTTCTCTTCGAACGTCGGCGACCTGGTTGCTGCGGCTTGCTTTCTACGCAACGAATTCAGCGCGCCAAACCTGATGGTCGGTCACAGCCTCGGTGGGGCAGCCGTTCTCGCGGCGGCGGGAGAAGTGCCGGAAACGCGGGCCATTTGCACAATCGGTGCGCCTGCAGAGCCCGAACATGTAGCGCATCACTTCGCCGATTCACGCGAAGAAATCGAGACTGCCGGCGAGGCAGAAGTCTCCATTGGTGGAAGACCATTCAAGATCAGGCGAGCATTTCTGGACGATATCGAACAGCATCGGCTGGACGAGAAAATCCAAAACATGAAAAAAGCACTGTTGGTCTTCCACTCTCCTGTAGACGCCGTCGTTGGCGTTGAGAATGCGCGTCATATCTATGAGGCCGCGCGGCATCCGAAGAGCTTCGTCTGCCTCGACGATGCGGATCACATGTTGACCAACAGGGACGATGCGTACTTCGTCGCCGAAGTCATCAGTGCCTGGGCCATGCGCTATAAATCCATGTGATGCCGAACCAGCTGCGTCTTCAACGTGGAATGTACTTCGATATGGAGCGAGAACACGAAAGTCGCTTCGGCAATCAGTTCGCCGGGACCTCGCTGGCGATCCCATTCATCATGTCCAACGTCGAGGCGACCGCGGGCGGTAGGATGCCGACATGATAATTATGGCACATGACGCAGCCATTTCCGGCGATCTCCTCGACGTGGCATTGTGCACAGGTCGTTCGGTCAATCGGCGCAAAATTGCTTTGATATGTCGTTGGATCGAAATCCTCGAAACTCTTTAAGAAAGTAGCTTCGGAATCCAGCGTGTGACATGTCAGGCAGCCTTTCTGGTCGAGCAGGCTGAAATGAGCGGCATGTGAGAAATGCGTGAACGTCTCGAGATTCGGCTCGACCTGTTTCGACATCCAGTTGACGATGCGACCAGGCTCGTCGCCGTCGACGGCGTCGACGCTGTGACACTTCGTGCAGACTCCCGGGGCGCCCCGCTCGGCCAAATCGTCAAACACCGCGAGCGCTGCCGGCGTTATGCTGTCCGCAGGGGCCATCGATTGATCGAGCCAGGTCTTGATAAAGGCATCGGCATGGCCCGCAGGGCGGTATCGGAGCGAGAAGTAGTCCTTGTACCAACCGCCGACCGACGCCCATTCCTCGCCGCTCACTGGGTCAGCGATTGTCGATGCGTCATTGGCACTGTCAGAACCCTCGCCTGTTTCCGATGGATCGAGTTCGCCGAAAAGCCCGCCATCGTCGGCACCGTCGCCGAGATCGCCAAGAATTCCGTCGGCGGCATCGGATAAGTCACCAAGAATCCCGTCATCGGATCCGTCGGCGGCATCGGACAAGTCACCGAGGATCCCGTCGTCGGGTTCGTCGGCGGCATCGGACAAATCGCCGAGGATACCGTCGTCCTCTGCTTCGCTCGCATCCTCCAGATCACCGAGAATGCTGTCGCCGCCGCCGTCAGCAAGATCGGAGTCACCAAGTATGTCGCCACTGCCGGTATCGTCGAACCCGTTTGCTGATTCCGCTTGTTCCGCGCTTCCGGCCGCCGCTTCTTCATCGTCCTGCGGCATGGGTACGATCTCACCGCGCCGATACATCCGCACCTCGACTAGCAGGCCCGGAAACCACTCGTTCGCTGCTGATTCGACTGCGGCCAACGGGATAAGTCCGGCAAGCGCCGCGGCATCCTCGGGTCCGAGAGGCCGGCCGAGCGCTGACTCAAAACGAGATTTCAGCACTGCCGTTCCACCCGTCAGCAGCTCCGCGTAGAAATTTTTCGTGGTCCAGGCCAATCGCGAAACAGCTTCAATCGTTGCGTCGTCCGCCTCTGTCAGATCCAACAGGTCGACATCCGATAGCCGCAACCATGCGTCCACATACTCGGCGTCGGTCGACAGTAGGAGATGCATGATTTCCGAAGGCTGCGCTTCAGCAAACTCCGGCCAGTGCCCGATGGCGGCATTCCGCTCTTTAAGGGTGGCAACATCGAGCCCTGGAACGTTGAAGACCGCGATACCTTTCGCTGTAGCCCGGCCTTCACCCTGTATCTGGGCACTGTGACACGCAGCGCAGGTGGTTTCGAAACCCTTGACCAGCATTGCCGTACCGTCGTCCGCCGGCATATGGCAGTTCTTGCATTCAACAGGTGCCGACCCGACTACAGCCTCGTCACGGAAGTGCTTTCCGATATGGCTTACGTGATCGAATACGATTCGGCTGCGCCTGTCATAGGGATAAGTGGAAAACTCCGGGTGACCCGACGCAAAACTGTCGAACGTCTGTCGATGGCAGGCCTGGCACTGGCCGTCCGACATTACGCTGATGTCGGCAGCTTGCCCCTTGTGTTCGGTATGACACGTTATGCAGGCAAGGTCGGTGCGGACGGCGTCGTTCGGCTTCATGATCGATCTCGCGGCCGCGAGAACAATACCACCGGAGTTTTGCGTTTCGTCGATGCCTGTCTGACGTTCCGCGATCGCCTCCAGTTCTGCCAGATTCAGACCGTGCGGAAATGACGGCTGGGGACCCAGTTCGTGGCAGCCAAGGCAAAGCTTGTTGTCGGCCATCTGGTTTTCTTCGACGAATGCCGCATGCATCCATCCCGATGGCCCACTACCGAAACCTGTATGACACGATCCGCACGAGTCGTTCAATTGACCGTGTCCGAAAGTAAGAGGGCCAGGGCTGAACACTGTGGCTGCAATGGGTCCACCCAGCGCGATCGCCAGCAATCCGACGCAGACGACCGTTACCCAACGGGTGATTGCGCGGCGCATCGACCGGATGCTGCGTTCGGGTTGGCATTTGGGAATGGCACGGCAGCACTCGCCATCCGGTTTCGGTCCGTCCTCGCAACGTCCCCCAAAAAACTCGGAGCGGGTACATTTCCAACGTCCATTTTCATCGCATATCGGGCGACATTCATAGGTAGCCCGACAACGTCCGTTCTTGTCCGGACCGATCTGACAAGGTTCCCCGTCCCGCGCCCTGCCGCAGACCCAGTCCTGGGTAACCCGGTGATACGGGCTGCGTTTATAGTCGAGCTTCTGTAAACGCCCGATCATCACAAACCGCCGGTGAAGGCATAAACGACGATCAAGTGCAGCACGATACCGATGAGCAAGGCCGATGTAACGGGGACATGGACGAACACCCAGATTTTCAATGCCCCCAGGAGAGCGCAATGAAAATCCAGATCGTCCTTTCTCACCGTCAGATCACGCAATCTCGTCAGGTACTCTTTGCCGTCCGGGCCTAGATACCGCTCGAGACTGCCGAGCTCATGAAGCAGATGAAACAAGCTTCGATTCGACGCGACAAGATGCGCCAACCTGTTACGCGGTGCTGCGAAGAATTCAGCTAATTTCTCGACATAAAAATCATGCAGAACTGTTGAGCCGGTTTCAGTGACGGCCTCCAATACGACCTTTTCCGCCTCTTCACGCAGTTGCGTCATGAAGGCCGGAATGCGTTCATAAATCACTTCTTCGCCGCGCCGGGTCAGCCGCCGTGGCAGATACCGGCTCAGCATCAGGCCGGCCACGCCGGTAATAGCCACTGTCAGGAAGACCACAGCCAGTGCAATCTCGAAAATTCCGTTCGGAACGCGCCAGCCGATATGCAGGCCGAACACGAAAATCGTCACGAATCCTGCGTACGCATGCCACTGAAGCCAGGTGCTCGCGGTGCCGATAGGCAAAGTCGTCACGCGCTTGCGAAGCCCGTAGCAACTGAGAAACAGGACGAGCGAAAAAAGCAGCCAACCCGTGAAATAGCCGTCAGCATGGACCGCTGTTGTGTAGACGGCGACGGCAAACGCCGCAGCCAGCGCGGCCAATATCGCGATCGCCGCGTTTCGACGCCACTGCACCGAGAATGTCGTCAACGCTCTAGCCATTCTGCGAGGTGCTCCGTGTCGGACATGTCCATTCGGACAAGGGCATCGTGCGGGCACGCCCGCTGACAGGCAGGGCCGCCAACCTGATCTGCGCACAGATCGCACTTGGTCGATTTCACGACGGGCTGGCCGGTCAGTTTATCGAGTATCGGATGGCCGTCGTCGTCACGAATCTCGACCATGCGAATATTGTTGTAAGGACAGTTGTTGGCGCAAGTCGCGCACCCGATGCATGTCTGATCGTTGACGACCACCTGGCCAGTGCCCTCGACCCGATGAATGGCGCCTGTCGGGCAACCGATCATGCACACCGGGTCATTGCAGTGCATGCAGGCATTCGCGACCATCAGGTTCTGAACACGGCGACCATGGCGGTTGAACCGCGGATTATTGTTATGGCCGACGGCACAGGCTTCGGAACATGCATCGCAACGCACGCACCGATCGAGGTCGATCAGCATCGTCTGCGTACCGTTGATGACCCGGTTGTCCACGAGAAACTCAAGCACGTCCGTGCCGATTCGCTTGCTCGATTTTATACGTGTCCCGCTTCCAGCACGGCGGTCCGTCGAAACGGCCCGCATGTGCTTTCGTCGATTCGCGAACCTGGGCAGTCGCTCCTCCGCGACGTTTGGAAGCACGCACTCCTCGATTATTCGCGTCGGAACGCGAAGAATGTCGGTATAGCCAACGGCCCTTAGCGAATGCTGCAAGGGAACGTTATCGCCATACCGCCAGTTGTGGACGATCTCCTCAAGGCCAAACAAACTGCCGTGGCCAAGATAAGTCGTTGTCTGATGACCATTGTCGACCTGGAAACTTACCCGGGCAAATCCCGATCTCACCATCAGCAGGCCATCGGGATAATCTCCCTCGCTGGCAATCACTGGCTCTTTCTTGAGACGCTCGTCTGGTGTGCCCTCGGCGACCCGCATGAAAGACGTCTGCCAATCGAAATCGCCGTAAGTTTCGAAACGCGTGCGTTTGACAAGCACATCAATTGTTTCGTCATCGAGGTGTGCAAAAATGTCCGCATAGCGGAGATGGGTTTGCAGGCTGCGGTCACGATACAGCTGATCGACGTGGGCCTTGAAAGATTCAACACGCCGGCGAACATCGCGGAGGCCGGGCCGGCGGATCTCCAGAAGCTCGACATCGTCTTTAGCAAAAATTGTATTGGTTCTGGACGTGCGGGTCAGCGCAGCAATTTCGCCGAACATTTCTCCGGGACCCAGCTCGACGATACGGTACTCATTCAGAATTTTATCGAGGTCCGGCAGGCGTGTTCGAAACTCGCCGTCACTGGACGTTTGCAGATCGACGGCATCGGACGCCAAGACCTTCCGGACATCGCGCACCTCGGGCATCTTTGGTCGCTCCCAGATCTGCGCCAAGGCACTCCATACCGAGCGCGTGGCCGTTTCTGCACGCCCGAGAAGATTCTGCGGAAGTTCCGGCTGCAAAACGACTCCGACATGGCCGGACATGATCAGGAAGGCCGAATCGCCGTGATCCCCCGTGCGTACGATTATTTCTCCACGACCGAAGCGAATGAGCCGAGAATCGTTTCGGACAATGTCACCAAGGGATGCGTTCGGTGGAAAACGCGACTGATCCATCTTTGAGAACAGGTCGGTTGACAACACTCTCGCGACGTCGTCGTCCGTCATGTCGGGACCGAACGGCTGATCCCACCGTTGCGGGCGGTTAATAGTGAGAGAATTTCCTAGGACCATTGCGAAAACCGCCTTTCGTCGCACTACCGGATTTTATTGCGGCGCCGCGACTTTGCCCTTGTACTTGTCGGGTCCCGGCAAGGCAGGGTCGATCCCGCCGAAAGCACTGCCGTCATAGTTAGCGGCGAACGCCTTCGCAGATGCTTGGACACTCTCCGCCGCCGCGGTCAACTCCGCTTCGTTGTTGAGTTTAAGCTGCGCTGCCGATGCAGCTGTCACGGCATCAACGATTTCCGGCGCAGCGCCCCCGATCAGTTCGTCGATCTTGGACAGGCGTTTCATGGCGTTGCTCGCCCGTTTCGCCATCTTGACCGCGTAAGTCTTCTTCTCGGTTGCCTTAGCCACACCGCGCAAGGCGTACTCGAGATCGAGCATCTGTCCCGTTAGGAACATCATGCGGCGGCGCTCTATGGGTGCCTCGTCGTTAGATTTCGAATACCAGACATTATGGCGTACTTCGCCTTGGCTCCACGCAACAAGCTCGAACGCGCTGCCCGCCGCGTGACCGCCGACGTTAACCAACTCCTCGTTCGGCACGGTATGACACTGATAACAGTTTTCCGCCAAGGCGTAGAGATCGCCCGGCCGGATCATGCCAGCGGCTTCGGAGTCTTGCCAGCGTGCGATACGATGCTCCTCCGTTTCCGTTTCCTTGGTGGTGTCCTTGCCGCCAAAGTCACTATGCACCTTGATCCAGTCCTTGCCGGCGCCATGGCAGGATTCGCAGGAGATGCCGGCAATTGCTTCAGGCTCATCGTCCTTGACCATGGAGGTAAAGTGGCATGACACGCAGGCACCCTCGGCCTTGATCCGCTTAATGCCCATTTTCGAAGCAATCTCGCGTGATTTATCGGACCGCGGAAGGTCACGAAAAGTCATTGCGTGTTGACTGTCCTTCCATGCCGCAACTGACGACTTGTGACATTCGCCGCATGCGTCGGGGCCGACGACCTTTGCGGGATCAATATGCAATTCAGCCGCATTCGTTTCTGCCGGCAAACTGATCACAATGACGAGCAGGGCAAGCGCCAGAACCGTCAGTACATCGAAGGTCTTTTTCATCGTCTCAACTCCCGCACCATTTGGCGCTTGTTTTCGTTTCAGTGTCCAACACCCGATATCAATCCTCGGGATCTTCGGCTTTTGAGGCGTGCCATCAGGCGTCGACGACAACATCTCCTTTGGGTACCGATATGCAGGTAAGGCACGATCCTTCCTCCGGCGGCGCCCCCGGTTCGTTCAAGTAGGTCACTTCGCCTGATTTCAGTGCGGTGATACATGTACCGCAGTTGCCCGCGCGACATCCGAAATCGATGACGACGTCGTTCGCTTCGGCGAGCTCGAGCAACGATTCATGGCTCCCGTCCCAGGTTACGGACTTCTGGGAGCGCGCGAACTTTACCATACATTCCGGTTTCTCGCCGGTTTCCGCCGATTTGCCGTCGTCGGACGATGGCGCGGTCTTCTTGACGCTTGCCGGGCCGAACGCCTCGAAATTGACCGCGTCGGACGGCACGCCCCACTCGGCCAGCCCCTCGGTCACCGAGTTCATCAACGGTGGGGGGCCGCAGATGTAAAACTCGAAGTTGTTCGACGGCAACACTTGCTTGAACAGATCGACACCAACCCATCCCTGATGTTGGTAGTCGCGCCCTTCAACATCGTCCTCGAGCGGATCGCTGTAACAGATACAGATATTCACGTTGGCATGTTCGGCGGCGAGAGCCTCCACATGCGCTTTTTGAACCTGCTCTCGCGAGTTTCGAACGCCGAGGAAGAACCAGACCTCCCGCTCGATGTCGGATTCACAGACCGCATTGAGCATGCTGAGAACCGGTGTTATTCCGATGCCTCCGCCGATCAGGACGATCGGACTGTTGCGGGTCGTATCGAGATAGAAGTGGCCGCTCGGCGCCTTAACGTCGAGGATGTCCTCGACATTCAGCTGATCATTGAAATACGTCGAACTCATTCCCGGCGGCGCATCCGGCTTGTCGCGCGGCGGTGGCACTTTTTTGATGCTGACGCGATAGTAATTCTTGCCTGGAGAGTCCGAGAGCGAATAGCAACGCACGACCTGCTTGTCGGCATCCGGAATGCGCAGCATGAACGTAAGGTATTGTCCCGGACTGAAAGGCGGCAATGGCTTGCCGTCATGCGGTTTCAGATAGAAAGAATGGACACCATCGGCTTCCGGAATTTTTTCCGCGACCTCAAACTTCCGAATACCGTTCCATCCGTGCTGTGTGCGTTCCTCGGTATCCCTAAGACTGGCGAGAGACGTGGCGGCCTGATAGCGCAACCTGGCTATGGAGTCCTCGTGCTGCTGGCGCAGCGCCTGGGAGCGGCGGAACGCAGCGATTGCCGAGATGCCAGCCTGGGCAAACGCCGCAAGCAAAATAACGACACCAACGACTTGAACAACGGGCGGTTGGAGAATTCCCTCCATGATACACTCCCTGGCCGGACCCTGACGGTCCTTGTCTTGTCTACGATCCCCGGACCAACCACCTGTATGACGGGACTACCCGATCACGGCACGCGGCGACCCGAACCGATCAAAAGCGAACAAGCAACTCCGTTCTCAGACCCGCACCGTTGCTTCTGTCCTGATTGGCGGCGACGAATCCGTCAAGCTGCAGCAACGTCCGCGCACCGATCGCATGTTGAAGGCGAAACCCAGCGGCCACCGCACTGGACTCCGGCCCGTTCGTCTCGTTGCGGCCGCCCGCTTCGAGGATGAGCTGTGTCCGCTCGTTGTTGAAGAACTGCTGATACCCGATAGCCGCTCCGTAAGAGTCGTCGGCGCGATTGCCAAGGGCCGCACCGTAATCGCCAAGACCGACCGCGGCGAACAGGATACCGACCCGGCCGAGCGGTCCACCGACCGTCGGATCGCGCGCCGCCGACGAGAAGTTGTCGATGCCCCAGAACGCATTGCCGTAGACGATGTCGGTACCGTAGGGCAGAGTTGTCGACGTTTCGGCGAAAATCAGGGTGCCGTCGTCTATTTCTACGTCTGCGTTATCCAGCGCGACCGAGTGGTTCACCCGAAACGCCGTGTTATAGAGACCAAAACGCTGCACGCTCGAGGCCCCGAGATTGAGGCCGTCGCCCCCGACGCCGTCGTCGTCCTCGCTCGTCACGTAGGCGGCGTCGAAGTTCACTGTCGCGCGGCGAAAATCCGCCTCGGTGAACAATCCGAACAGTTGCGCGTCCTCGTCGTCCTGGTTGTCGTCACGGTTAAGCTCGCCCCACCCCCAAAATCCGGTGACGCGGACATCGACGATACCGGGCAGAATGATGTTGTCGCGCGTCAGACCCAGGCCGTCGACAGTGTCGTTGACCAGCATGCCCTCCTGAAAGAACAACTGCTGGCGGCCGACCGAAAAACCGATATCAAGACTCTTGCTATCCGACGGGTCGAGATTTGGGAAAATCTCACCAAACTCACCTTCGGCGAAGAAGGTGGTCACGTCGAAGTTAAAAGAGGAGAAGCAATCGGGGGCATCCGGCTTTCTCTGGCAGCCCGTGAACTCCCCTTCGTCACGCAACGGGGAGACGCCGAACAGGATGCGTTCAGTCGGCGTTAGGTGCAGATTGGCGAACAGGTCGAGCCGATTAACCCACTCCTGTTGTTCCTCACCAGGACCATTGTCGAAATACTGTACGGCCGTGCGGGCATTGCCGAAGACCCAAAGGGCGGGCGTCCAGACGGCGCCCGTCGGAAGCTCGATACCCTCTGGTATGTTGCCCGAGCCCAGAAAATCAGGGCCGATCTCGATCAGCGGCGGTGTCCGCGCCGGCAATTCGTCTTCCGAAACCATCGGAATTGGCTCGTCACTGAACTCACTCGTTTCCGCTGCTACGGCAAACCTGAGGTCCGTTACAGAAGCGACGATCAAGATCAAAACGGCGGCAGACGCGCGGAAAATCAGCGCCGTAGAACGCCGAGTCGGCCCGGTTTTGGAGCACCCCCCCATACTTCCCCCTTCCTAGTTCGCAACAGTTATTGCAACATCAAGACGCCAACTGTCGCTTTATCTTCTGTGCCGATCTTTACGACGGCATCTTTTTCCCAAACGGTGATCGCACCGGCGACGACGCGGTCGGCGATCAGTTTCGGGCTCATACCATAGTCAAAGCCAACGCCTTTGATCGCATCGATCAAATTAACCGGGACCATTTGGGATATGAGCTTGATGTTGATCGCGTAAGGGCCAGTAGTCGTGAGCGCATTACGTTGGACTGTGTAACTCGCCGTGCGACTTCCGAGCGGCTCGATCGTTTGCTTGTGCTTGCGCGCTCCTCGCGGCCGACCGTAGATCGTTGTGGCACGGGTTTCCGGGCGCACGAACGGCAGCGCAGCGGCGGACGTATTGACGGCAAGAACCTGTTCCCGTTCGGCGCCACGAACGGGTCTTACGATAAATTTCGTTTGCAGATTGAAGAGATCCTCGTCCAATGGCAACTCGCCGTTGTGAACGTAGAGCGAATGGGAGTCCCGAACGTCGCCGTTCGGGTCGCGGTCGCCGGATCGGTAAACGACCTGGCCATCGGGATCAGTTACCGTAACATCAAGGAAAATCAATCGCTCCGCATCGAAACCCGTCGGCACGCCATGACCGTTCATCGGATTGATGACATCGATTTCAAACGTCAGGCCACTTTGATCTGTTGACGCGATTCGAATCTCACTGAGCTCGAACCCGTTCTTCAGAACTTCTAGCCTCTGCTCACGCGCCCACGCCTGGCGGGCAAACTGCTCATCCAGAATTTTCCGCGCATCGTAGCGGGCATCGATCCATTGCCATGGCTCCGGGAACTCGTAATCGTCGGCAACGCCGTCCTCGAAATCGTCCGTGCCCCAACCCGCTTCATAATCGAAGCGCAGCCACTCGCGCAATGTCGCCAACTCGGCCGCTTCGACGTTGTGTGGGAAAATGCCGGGATGAATAATCGGGTAGTCGGGTCCTGCGAAGAAGTGGTTGGTCAGGCGCCGCTCCACCGTCGGCACGCCGCCGACAACGGCGGCCGGACCCTTGTCGTAGCCGGCGGCCACGCCCTGAACGGAACCCATATGGCAATCCTGGCACGAAATGCCCTGACGCGCGGCCTCCGACATCTTGTACTCGGTGAACGCCTCTTCGAGCCGGAAACCGTTGAGCAGCGTCACGTCGTGACAGGTGCCGCAAAACGCGGGCTCTGTCAGCGCGAAGAACTTCTCGGCATCGGCATGAATCGCTCGGCCCGGCTTGTCGCGCTCTGCCGACACCTGATACTCGCCGGGATTGTCGAGAACCCTGTTTAACTCGGCGTCGCCTTCGGGACCGTAGACTGCTTCGTACAGATCGCCTTCCTCCAGCGCGAGGCGACCGCTGACCTTGCCGTAGTTCTTGTTGACTCGATGACAGACGACGCAGGTAATCCCCTCTCGCGACGTCGGGTGGCGATCAAGATTCGTTCCATAAATCGACTCGCCCATGTTCATGCCGACCTGATTGTGGCAACGAATACAGAAATCGCCATTCGTCGCGCTGGTTAGCGAATTGATCGTCGTCTGCATTGCCATGTAGATCGGGCTAAGCTGGGCGTAGGCATGCTGGGAAACCGACCATTCGCGGTACTGTTTCGGATGACACGTCGCGCACGTATTGGCCGACGGATAACGGCTCTCGGCGAACAGCGCCTCGTGCTGTTCGGCAGCGTCGTCGGCGTCATCCGTCTGTTCTTCGGTCGTGGCATCGTCATCGCCGAATTCGAATAGCGATCCGTCGTCGGTCAGCGCATCGCCACCGTCATCCAACAACGAACCACTACCGTTGTCGTCGAGTAGCGAACCGGGATCATCATCGAGTAACGAATCACCGCTCAACTCTTCTTCGAGCAAAAGGTCGTCGCTGTCATCGAGCAATAAGTCGATGTTCTCGTCGCTCGCCGCGACCTGTGTGCCTACAGCATCGTATGAACCGTAGGGTGAGAGGTGATCGAGTATATAAAGCGACGGCCAATCGGCCTGTCGATACTGATCCGCCGACACAGCGGAGGAGATGACGGACAAGAGAGTCGCGGAAAGAAATGCGACGCTCAAAGAGCGGACAGAATTTTTGTTAATGCCCCATCTACGTCTGCCACAGAAAAAATCCGACCAGACACCGACATGGACACCCATGTCACTCCATACGACCCGCACGTTATTCTCCCCGTCGCACCTGAATTAAAGGCTAAGGCACGTTTTTACAGTATATGCATCTCATCGAACGTGTCGACAAGGGATTCGGAGAGTTGCGGGCTTCGGGAGTCTGTCACGTTAACACCATTGGAACATGAAGGATCATAACGATGAATTGCGTCACGAAGCGATGGTCGCGATTCTCCAGGATTGCAGCGCCTCAGTTCAGAACGTATGCATCGTTTTTCTTGGGATCAGTGTCGCTGGTTGTTGAAGTGGTTGTAGATTGTGGCATGGGTCGACAAGAATCTTTGCGCTGACTTACACGACTTAAAGCGCTGTTGTTTTCGCTCCCGTCAACTCGTCGGTTGATGCGAGTTAGCAGCGCAATTTCTTAGCCACTTACCGACCACACGATCGGCGGAAGGAATGTTTTCTCGTAATGCTGAGGCTGTTGCCCGCCATTTGTCGGATACGACTATTGTAAGCGCTGCGCCTGTAAGCGCTGCGCCACACCGCTTCATCGCTCTTCGCAGAGACTTCCTGGCAGAAGCTGTGTCGCGCTGGGCAAGCAGGTCCTCGATGTCTCGGTAGCTCAGGGTGAACCGATAGTGGAGCTATACGGCGTACTGGATGGCTGAAGGCTGAAAACGATGGCAGAGATATGAGACGGGTTCCATCCCGACAACCTACCGATCATCACCGGCGTCACCAGCAGTCAATGTGACAATGCCGTTCAGCTTTCTAGAAGAAATCGAACCCCAAAGATAGTTGGCGAGAACGTCCACTTCTGGCCGAGGCTGTTGAAAAACTCGTCCCGAAGTCCGTTTGGCGTGTCCGCTATTGTTAATAGCGGACACTTTGCTTCCGCCTCGGCGTGATGCCTCGGCGGTTCTTGTTGTTCTTCTCGTTGCGGTGTTGATGATTGGACATAGTCAGACTGCGACGGGTCGTGGTGGCGGGATGGCGGCGAGTTTGGCAAGGCGTTTGAGGTTCTGAACGGTGGCGGTGAGCAGGAACTCGTCTGTCGCGCCGGTCAGTCCTCTCAGCCTCAGGCGTGTCATGCCGAGAGTTCGTTTGGCCTCGCCGAACAGGGTCTCGATCTTCTTTCTTCGGACCGCCGAACGATCATAGGCGTCCGTCCCCATCAGGGCGCGGGCCATGTCCCTGGCTGCCTCGTTCACGTCGCGGGGTAGCTTGCGCGACGGCCCGTTCGGGCAACACTTTGATTCGAGCGGGCACGGATCGCAGTCGCGCTTCGATGCCCGGTAGAGCAACGTCTTGCCATCGTGGACCTTGCCGGTTGTCTTCAGGACGTTGCCGCCCGGACAAACATAGACATCGCTCTCATCATCGTAGCGAAAATCCTCGCGCGAGAACGTCCCGTCGCCCCGCTTGCCCTTGTCCCATACCGGAATGTGCGGCTCGATGCCCCGGTCCGTCAGCCAGCCCAGCATCTCGCCGGTCCCATAAGCGACATCGCCCGCCACGCGGCCGGGCTTCAGGCCGAAGCGCCGTTCGGTGCGCTCCAGCATGGTCTCGGTCGCATCGACCTCCTTGGTGATGCGCGTCGGCGTCGCCTCGACATCGACGATCACCGCGTGCTCCATGTCGATCAGATAGTTGAGGCTGTAGCCGAACATCACCTTGTTGCGGCCCCGCGTCGTCCACGCGGCCGCCGGATCGACCGGCGACATGGCCTTGGGCTTCTGTTTGGGATTGGTCGGCGGATTGTCGCCCTCCAGCGCCGCCAGATACTCCCGGACCGCTCGCGTCGACCGCTGTTCGTCCGTCCAGTCGACCTCACTTCCCTCGATCCGCTGGAACCGGCTGGCGTCGGTCTCGATCACCGAGGCATCGACGGCGAAGCCTTCGCCGCCGACCAGACCTGCTTCCATGCAACGCCTGACAACGGCCTCGAACACCTGACGGAACAGATTGCTGTCTCTGAACCGCCCATGCCGGTTGACCGAGAACGTCGAGTGGTCCGGCACCCGGTCCTCCAGCCCCAGACGGCAGAACCAACGGTACGCAAGATTGACCCGGACCTCCTCGCACAACCGGCGCTCCGAGCGGATCGAATGGCAGTAACCCACCAGCAGCATGCGGATCATCAACTCGGGGCAGATCGAGGGGCGGCCCGTGTGGCTGTAGAAAGGCGCAAGCTCCTTTCGCAGCCAGTCGAGATCGAGAACCGTGTCAATCCGGCGCAGCAGGTGGTCCCGCGGCACCATCTCATCCAGATCGAACTCATAGAACAGACGATCCTGATCCCTGCATCGCTCGCCCATCATCGTTCAGTCCTCCCGAATCACCGGGAAAACTGAATCACGACTTCAACTCGCCAACAACGGAGAGTTTTTCAACAGCCTCAGCCAGAAGTGGACGTGCGTTGTAGTGGCTGGCTGAAAGGAACCGAGCCGGGTCGCCCCTAGAAAATGTTCAAAGCCCGCGCGTTGTTCTTCCAGTCCTGAAGACGCTCGGCCACATCCGCCGAACTTTCCTTGGCGACCGCGTCGACGATAAGATTCAGCGCGGCGGTGATCGCAACCGTCGATTCGAGAAACAGACCGCTTCGCGTACTGGAGTGGATCACCATGTCCGTGTGGTTTTTCGCCCAATGGCACATCTCGTCCGTGACGACGACCAGTGATCGGCCCGTCTCGTTGCACAGCTTCGCGAGTATAGGTGCCTCGTGGGCATAGGCGACGACGTCGATCAGGATCAGACATTCGTTGACGGTTTCCTTCTTCTCAAGTGTTCGCGTGTGCAACCACTCCGTCAGCATGCTGTCGTGCGCCGCCATGAACCGTACATCGCTTCGAGCCAGAGCCAATCTCCGGGCGCAATCCTCGGCGACGCCGCGGACGGTCTGAAACCCCGTAACATAGACCCGCTCCGCATCCGAGACGGCTCGAACCAGACGGCTCCACGATGGCGATGCGCATTGACGATAAACGTCGCGGATCGCTTCGATTTCCATATCCATGACCTCGGAGAAGGGCTTTGGCACCTCTAGATTGCTTGAAGCGACCTCTTTCAGGAGATCCCGGTTGGCCAATTGATTGCGCAGCTCGCGCTTGAGGCCGCGCATGCCCTCGTATCCTAGTCGGCGAAGCAGTCTGCTGACGGTGATTTCGCTGACCCCGACCTTCTCAGCGAGTGATGCGCCTGTCTCGAAGCTCAGATCACCGACATTCAGACGCATGTACTGGGCAACCTGGGCCTCAAGGTTGGAGAGCTCTGGCAAAACCGAGTCGAGTTGCTCTTCGAGAGTCGTAAATTCAGTCTGCAGAAACGACGAAAAACCTTCTTTCATACGACGCTATCGTCCCTAATGTTAGAAATATAACATAGGTTGATTAAGACAGAAAAATATCATACCTTCAACCCTGCGACATAATAAAAATAGGCCGAGGGACAAACGCTTCGGCTGACATCGCAGCATTCGTTGACAGTGGAGGAGTACTGAAGATGTTTACGAAGTATATTGCCAAGTTGATGCGCGGGTGCGTCAAGGCATCGGCCCTGACCGTTGCCGTCGCCTGGGGCGGTCTGGTCTTGCCCGGCAACGCTCATGCCGAGGGCAAGCTGAACATTTACAATTGGGGCGACTACATCAATCCGGACGTCTTGACCCGGTTCACGGAAGAGACCGGGATCGAGGTAACGCTCGACACATACGGGACCAACGAGGAACTGTTGGCCAAGATCCAGTCGGGCGCGACGGGCTACGATATCGTGTTCCCGTCGGTTCACATGCGCGACATCATGCAGAAACTTGATCTGTTATACGACGCCAAGGTGAATACGTTGGAGGGCTTCGAGAATATCGATCCGGCGAACAAGCGTTCACTGGTTGATCCGGAGAGCTCGTATTGTTTGCCGTATGCCTGGGGCGCGGTCGGTATCTTCTACAACAAGGAGGAGGCCGGCGAGATCAAGACATGGGACGATTTCTTCGCGCTGCCGGACAAGGGCAAGAAGATCACCATGTTAGACGATCTGCGCGAGACCATTGGCGTCGCCCTGATCAAGAATGGTTATTCGGTGAACACGACGGACAGTGATGAGTTGAAGGAAGCCGAGGCCTGGTTGCTCGAGCGCAAGGACAAGATTTCTGCGTTCTCCTACGACATCGTCTCGCTGGTTCAATCGGGTGATATTGCCGCAGCCCACTGGTATGTCGGCGCGACTCTCTACACTTTGGAAGAACCCGACAAGCTTGGGTTCGTGATTCCGGAAGAGGGCGCGACCATGTATCAGGAGGACATTTGCGTTCTCAAGGATGCGCCGAACAAGGAGAACGCGATCAAGTTCATGGAATTCTACATGCAGCCTGAGATCGCGGCGCTGAATACCCTGCAACAGGTTAATGGAACCGCCAACATGCCGGCGCGCGACTTGCTACCGCCCGAACTGAAGGCGAATCCGAACACCAACCCCCCGCCTGAGGTCGTCGACAAACTACAGATATTCGAGGATCTCGGAAACGATTTGCGCAAGTACAATCGGATCTGGACCAAGATCAAGACAGCGCAGTAAAAACCATGTCGACAATTGCCGAGGTCAAGGGCGCGGTAAAGAAATTTACCGCGCCCGAAGGCGGCGTCATCAAAGCGTTGGATGGCGTATCGCTGGAGATTCAACACCAGCAATTCGTCACCCTGCTCGGCCCCTCAGGGTGCGGCAAGACGACCCTTCTCAAGGCAATCAGCGGGTTCGAGGATCTCGATGCCGGCGAGGTTCGAATCGCGGGTGAGCTCATGTCCGGCGTGCCACCGCATCGCCGGCCGGTCAACACGGTCTTTCAGAACTACGCGTTGTTTCCGCACCTTTCTGTCGGTGACAACGTGGGCTACGGGCTTGATGTCGCTGGCGTATCTCGCGACGAGCGCGATAAACGGGTATATGAATCGCTCGAGCGAGTCGGTCTCGGCGGTTTCGACCGTCGAAAGCCCCGGCAACTCTCGGGCGGTCAGCAACAGCGTGTCGCTCTGGCGCGTGCGATCATCAACAAGCCGAAGCTGCTTCTCCTCGACGAACCGTTGTCGGCGCTCGACCGAAATCTGCGCCAGTCCATGCAATTGGAACTCAAATCCCTTCAGCACGATCTCGGCATTTGCTTCCTGTTCGTCACCCACGACCAGGAGGAGGCGCTGACCATGTCCGATCAGGTCGTTGTTCTGAACAAGGGCCGCATCGAGCAGATCGGTCCGCCGGAAGAGCACTATCATCATCCGGCGACCAGTTTCGTCGCCCAATTCATCGGCGACGGTGCGCTGTTCACAGGCAAGGTCGAAAACTCGGCCGACAACCCGATCCTGGTAACCGAAGACGGCTTGTCATTCCCCGTCGGCAACGGCGCGACGATCGGCGAGACCGCCACGGTCCTGCTTCGCCCCGAACACCTGAATGTTGCGCCGGAAGCCCCCGACAATTCGCTGGGGGTACTGGAGGCAACGCTCGATCAGGCCGTGTTTTACGGTTCGACCCACAAGTATGTCTGCCGTTTGACGAACGGCGCGCTTATAACGGCAACGCCCGCCGGCAACGGCGATGGGGCGCTTTCCGGCCTTGCGCCCGGCAACACCCTACGTCTCGCTTATCGTCGCGAGCTGCCGCATCTGATCCGCGAGACAGACAATGGCACGTAAGGGTGACGGCCGCCGGCTCGCGTTCCTGCTGAGTCCCGCCACGATTTTCCTGGGAATCTTCTTCCTAGGCCCCCTGGCCATCATGATCGTCTACAGTTTTCTCGAGCCCGGTCTCTATGGCGGCGTCGAGTGGAACTTCTACCACTGGAACTACGGCCGCATCCTCGGTTGGGCCGACGGCGAGTGGGAGGACTTCGATCCGGTTTACGTCGAGATTTTCCTGCGCTCGGTGCGGCTTGCCTTTACCAATGTGCTTATCACGCTTCTGATCTGTTATCCGGCGGCGCTCTGGGTCAACGGCCTTCCGACCAAGGTGCGCACGTTCGCCGTGTTCATGATCACCTTGCCGTTTTTCGTCAGCCTCGTCGTACGACTGTTCTGTTGGGTCCTGATCCTGCGTCCCAGCGGGTTTCTCAGCTCGACGCTGATAAATCTCGGCCTGATCTCGGAGCCGATCGATATCATCTTCACCGAAACGGCGGTGTTGATCGGCATGGCGTATATCCTGCTGCCGTTCATGTTCCTGCCAATCTACGCAAGCATCGAAAAGCTCGACCACTCCCTACTGCACGCCTCGTCCGACCTGGGCGCGAGCCCGCGCCAGACGTTTTTCCGGGTCACGCTGCCGTTGACGTTGCCCGGCATTGCCGCGGGCTCCGTACTCGTCTTCATCCCCAGCCTGGGCAACTTCATCGTTCCCGATCTGCTGGGCGGCGCCAAGGTCGTGATGATCGGCAACCTGGTCGAACAACAGTTCCTGTCGGCGCGAAACTGGCCGTTCGGGTCGGCACTGTCGGTGATGATCATGCTGGTCATGTTCGTACTGATTCTCCTCTACCTGCGGCGTCTGGGTCGCTCGGAGATAAACGGATGAAGACGTCCTGGATGAAACGTCTCCTCAGCCTTCACGGCATTCTGTTTTTGATCTTCGTCTATGCGCCGATCATGGTCGTGGTCGTTTATTCCTTCAACAGCCACCCGATCAACATGATGGTCTGGAAGGATTTCACCTTCGATTGGTACTGGTCGATCTTCGGCTATCCGACCGAACTCAACGAACAGACCCTTTATGTGGAATCGACGGACCAGTTGTTGGCGGCCGTGAAGAACAGCCTGATCGTCGCCGGCAGCACGACGGCGTTCTCGACGATCCTGGGCACCATGACCGCGCTGGCGATACACCGCTACCGGTTCCGCATGCAGCCCTTCTATCAGGGGCTTCTCTTCATGCCGATGGTGATGCCGGACATCGTGCTCGGCATCGCGCTTCTGGTCTTCTTCGTGACCTTCAGCGTCAAGCTCGGCTTGATGTCGATCATCGTCGGGCACTGCACGTTTCTGATTTCCTATGTCTTCGTCGTCGTCAGCGCGCGCCTGGCGGGCATGGACACGACATTGGAGCAGGCATCGGCCGATCTCGGCGCCGGCCCGTGGACGACGTTCCGGCGCGTCACGCTGCCGCAGATTTTGCCGGGCGTGATCGGCGGCGCCTTGCTCGCCTTCATCATCTCGATGGACGATCTGGTGATCACGTACTTCATCGCCGGCGTCGATTCGACGACGTTGCCGGTCTTTATCTACGGCATGCTGAGGCGCGGCGTGAAGCCCGAAATCAATGCCATCGCCACCTTGATGTTGGCGTTCTCGTTCGTCATCGCCTCGATCGGCCTCTATTTGCGAAGCCGCGACTAGAAGGAACGCCCGTGATGAAACCACGCGGACGCGACATTGGACTGCCGTTTCCCGGCACTACCGGGGCCAACAACGCCATCACCGACGTGCCGGGTGTCGAGGTCGGTTATTGCACGCGCATCGAGGGCGACGGTCCGTTGTCGCAAGGACACGGGCCGGTCCGAACCGGCGTCACCGCCATTTTGCCGCTCGGCCGCGCGCCGGAACCGCAACCGGTCTGGGCTGGCATGTACGCACTGAACGGGAACGGCGAGATGACCGGCACGCACTGGATTCACGACGGCGGATATTTCGTCGGTCCGGTTTGCATCACCAACACCCATAGCGTGGGCATCGTGCACCATGCCGTCACGAAATGGATGATCGAAACCTATGCGCCGGTTTGGCAAACCGAGCACCTATGGGCCATGCCGGTGGTGGCGGAAACCTACGACGGCGTGCTGAACGACATCAATGGCCAGCACATCACCGAGGCCGACGCGCTCCAGGCGCTCAACACCGCCACGTCGGGGCCGATTGCCGAGGGCAACGTCGGCGGCGGCACTGGCATGATTTGCTATGAGTTCAAGGGCGGCACCGGTACGTCGTCGCGCACCTTGCGCATCGACAATGAGGATTTCACTCTCGGCGCCCTGGTTCAGGCCAACCACGGCACGCGGCCGTGGTTTACCGTCCTCGGCCACCGCATCGGCGAGGCCATCACCGAAGACCGGCTGTTCGATGCCGAGCTAGGCTCGATCATCGTCGTTCTCGGTACCGATCTTCCCATGGCGCCGCATCAATTGCACCGCCTGGCCAAGCGCGCCGCCATCGGGATCGGGCGCGGCGGCACGCCCGGCGGCAACAATTCCGGCGATATCTTTCTGGCCTTCAGCACCGCCAATCGCGGCCCCGTGCCGCAACTGGCGGGGCCGCGCCGCAGCCTGGAAACGATCAACGACGAATTGTTCGATCCGATCTACATGGCGGCGACCGAAGCGATCGAGGAAGCCATTGTCAACGCCATGCTGGCGGCCGAGGACATGACGACGCTGAAGCCGCAGGGGCTGGTTTGCCGGGCGCTCGATGGCAACCGGCTATCCGCAATTTTCAAGGAAAGGTGAAGATTATGAACATGGAAAGCGCGTTTGCGCCGAACTCGTGGGAAGCGCGGGATCTCAACTCCATGCTGCACGGTTTCTCGCACTTGGGCACGCTGCAGGAAAACGGCCCCGTCGTCATGGCCAGGGGCGAAGGCATCTACGTCGAGGATGCTCACGGCAAGCGTTACCTGGAAGGCAATTCGGGCCTCTGGAACATGGTCGTCGGCTTCGACCATCCGGGATTGATCGAGGCCGCGTGCGCGCAAATCCGGAAGTTTCCGGCCTACCACACATTTTTCGGACGGGTCAGCGAGCCGTCCGTCGCGCTGGCCGAGAAGCTACTGGAAATCGCCCCCGTTCCCATGGGCAAGGTGTTCTTCACCAATTCAGGGTCCGAAGCCAACGATACCGTCGTCAAGATGCTGTGGATGATCAACCGCGGCCTGGGGCGGCCGGACTGCCGCAAGATTCTCTCGCGCAAGAATGCCTATCACGGGGTGACGGGTCTTACGGCCAGCATGACCGGCAAGGACTATGTCGGCGCATTCGGCCTGCCGCTCGACGGTTTTCTGTTCGCCGATTGTCCACACTACTGGCGCTTCGGCGAAACGGGCGAGACCGAGACCGAGTTCTCCGCCCGTTGCGCCCGCAATCTCGAAGCGCTGATCGAAGCCGAAGGCCCCGAGACGATTGCCGGCTTCTTCGCCGAACCGGTAATGGGCGCCGGCGGCGTGATTCCGCCTTCCGAGGGCTACTTCGAGGCGATCCAGCCGGTGCTCAGGAAGTTCGGTATTCCGCTCGTCGCCGACGAGGTGATCTGCGGGTTCGGCCGAACCGGTAATCTGTGGGGCAGCATCACCTACGGCATCGAGCCGGACATCGTCGTCGCGTCGAAGTGCGTGACCGCCGGCTATTTCCCCATGGGCGCCATCATGGTTTCCGACGACATCCACGAGAAACTGGTGTCGGCGGCCGAGGAGTTCGAGGAGTTTCCGCACGGCTTCACCACGGGCGGGCATCCCGTCGGCTGTGCGATCGCCCTCAAGGCGATCGACATCATTCTGAACGAAGGCGCCTTCGACAATGTCGTCGCCGTATCGCCCCGGTTCCAGGACCGCCTGCGGCAGTTCGAGACGCATCCGCATATCGGCGAGGCGCGCGGCGTCGGTCTCATGGGGGCCCTCGAAATCGTTCACGACAAGGAAGCGAAGACGCCGTTCCCGTCCGATCAACCGGTCGCCGAACAGATCGCCAACGTCGCGTTGGATAACGGCCTCATCTGCCGGCCCGTCGGCCAGGCCATCGTCGTCGCACCGCCGTTCATCATTACCCCGGCGCAAATCGACGAGTTGTTCGACAAACTCGGCAAGACGATCGAGCAGGTTCTGGGCTAACGGGAGCGACAAGATGTCCCGATACCGGATCACGGACGACGATCTGACGCACGCGGCGGAGTTCAAGGCGAACCCGCTGGGCTCGCCGAGTCCGGGTCTGCAGCGGGTCATGAACGCGCTGCGCGGCGGGCCGAAAGCCGGCAAATACGTGCTGATCGTGAAAGAGCCCTTCCGCCGCTGGGTATTGGGCCGCATGCCCGCCGAGCGCGGTCAGCCGTTCGAGGTGCTTGAGGATCACGCGTTCACGGACCTCGCCGCGGCCGAATGGGCGGTCTTCAAACTGCGCTGGAAAGCCCACACCGGCGCCGATCTCGACGAGGCGCTCTGACATGTCGCGCATCCTCGCCTACGCCGACAAACTCAGCGTTGCGCCCGGCGAACACATCGCGTTCATGGTCAGTTGCGACGGCATCGCGGCGTACGAGGCCGAACTCGTCCGCGTTATCCAAGGCGATATCAACCCGGACGGACCGGGTTACCGCGAGGAGCGGATCGATCTCGATCTCGGCGGCCCGTTCACGGGACGGCATCAGCCGATCAATGCCGGCTCGTACGGCATTGTCGAAGACACGGCGGCTTTCGGCGGTCTCGCCTCGTTCACGGTGCAAGCCTACGTGTGGCCGACGCTGCCAGGGCGGGGCGTCCAGACGATCCTGTCCCGGGAAGACGCGACTGCGGATACCGGATTCCGGCTCTATCTCGATGAGAACGGGTCGCCCGCTTTCGCGTTGTCCGCACCTCACCGAGACCGCACCGCCGTATCGACCGGAAAGCCGCTGCTCGCCGAGAAATGGTACCTTTTGACCGGAACCTACGATGCGGAGTCCGGCACGGTATCCGTCCACCAAAAACCGCTTCAATCCTACCCGCGCGCAACCGACGCCGGAACGGAATCCGCGTCTGCGCCGGCAAACCTGAGTCAGAGCGAAATCTCGGCATCGTTATTGATGGCCGCACGCCCCGGATCCGACCGCCCCGCAAGGGAGCATTTCAACGGCCGGATCGAGGCGCCGCGACTCTGCGGTCGCGCGGTTGGACCGGCGGAAACGGCAACGCTCCTGCCGGCAGACGGAGACAACATCGTGGCCGCCTGGGATTTCTCGGTCGGGATTTCGACGGACCGCATTGCCGACGTCGCCGGGAACGAATTGCACGGCCGATTGGTCAACCTCCCGACCCGCGGCGTGCCGGGGCAGGCGTGGAACGGCGACGAGCATTGCTGGTCGAAGCGGCCCGCGCACTATGCCGCGATCCATTTCCACGACGACGATCTCTACGACTGCGGCTGGGATGCCGATTTCGACATCGTCATTCCCGGCGGCCTCAGGAGCGCCGTCTACGCGGTTCGTTTCCACGCCGACGGCGAGGAGTACTACGTGCCGTTCGCCCTACGTGCGCCGCGCGGCACGACGACGGCCCCGGTCGCCTATCTGATGCCGACGGCGAGCTACATGGCCTATGCCAACAACCGCATCGGCATCGACGTGCCGGAAACGGAGATCGTCGCCGGCCGGCTGTTGCAGATCAATCCGGTCGATCGGTTCATGCAGGAGCACCCGGAGATCGGACTGTGCTTTTACGATCTGCACAACGACGGTAGCGGCGTTTACTATTCTTCGCGCTTGCGACCGATCCTCAATATGCAGCCCAAGCACATCGGTCATCTCGGCGGCGTCGGCTCGAACGTCTGGCAATTCAACGCCGATACCCACATCCTCGATTGGCTGGAGCATATGGGCCAGCCGTTCGACGTCGTCACGGATGAAGATTTGCAGACCGAGGGCGTCGAGGCGATCGCCGGTTATCGCACGGTGATTACGGGCACCCATCCCGAGTACTACAGCCTTGGCATGCTCGATGCCGTTCAGGATTACGTCGATGAGGGCGGGCGACTGATGTACATGGGCGGCAACGGATTCTATTGGCGCGTTTCGTATCATCCGACCCTGCCCGGCGTGATCGAATGCCGGAAATCGGAAGACGGCATCCGCGCGTTCGCGCCGCGCCCGGGCGAGTTCTATGCCAGCTTTACGGGCGAGTACACGGGGCTGTGGCGCCGCAACAGCCGGGCACCGAACGAACTCGTCGGCATCGGCATGGTCTCACAGGGGTTCGATGTCTCATCGCCCTATATCCGCACGGCGGCGAGCCGCGACCCGCGCGCAGCGTTCGTCTTCAAGGACGTCGAGGGCGACATCATCGGCGATTACGGGCTCTCCGGCGGCGGCGCTGCGGGGCTGGAGCTCGATGCCGCCGATGCCGCTCTGGGCACGCCGCCGAACGCATTGGTGTTGGCGTCGTCGGAGCGTCATACGGACCTCTATCTGATGACGCCCGAGGACATGAACGACCCCGCACCGGGTCTCGGCGGCACCGAAGCCGAGATCATCCGCGCCGACATGGTGTTCTTGGAAACCGGGAACGGCGGCGCCGTGTTCTCGACGGGTTCGATCGCCTGGGCCGGCAGCCTCTCTCATCAGAGCTACGAAAACGACATCGCGCGGATCTCGATGAATGTGCTGCGGCGTTTTCTCGACGAAACACCGTTCCCCGATAGCGACTGAGTGTCTGCTTCGGGTCTTGGTCGTGTGAAAACGTTTTGGCTGGGCGGTGAGTTGTCTGGCGGACCGTGATCGACGGCTGATTGATTGGGATAATGCGATATCGGCGCGAGCGGGCTGAATATTTGGTCCGTTAACGGTCTGAGCGGTGGTTTTTCGGCCTTGGGCAGGCGCAGTGGGGCCTATCAGGCCCTCATGGCCCGGATCAGTGGGCCGGTGCCGAGGATGTTGATGACCCGGGTCAGATTGTAGGCGAGCACGTGGAGCGCCATTTCGGTGCGCACGTTCTTGAGCCGTTTCATCAGGAAGTGGGTTGCGCCCATGCGGGCCTTGATGGTGCCGAAGGGATGCTCGACGGTCTCGCGCCGTCTTCGCATCGCGTCCGGGTCTCGGTCGAGCCGGTGCTGAACGGCATCGACCAGGTGTTCGTGCTGCCAGCGCGTGATGCGGCGCTCGCGGCCCGTGGTGCAACGCTGCTTGATGGCGCAACTCAAGCAGGCGTTCGACCAGTAACGCCTCAGCGTGAGCCCCTTCTCCTCGTTGGTGTAGCGATAGGTGAGGCGCTCGCCGGCGGGACAGACATAGACATCGTCATCAGAGACGTAGCGGAAGTCCTGTTTCACGAAGCGTCCCTTGGAACGGCTGCCCGATGTCATCGGCTTGGGCAGAGTCACGGTGATACCCGCCTCGTGGCAGGCCAATATCTCCTCGCTGGAGAAGTAACCCCGGTCGGCAACCACATCTAATGTGTCGGCCCCAAGGGCGGCTTTCGTCCGCGCCGCCATACGCGCCAGTTGTGCCCGGTCGGAGCCCGCAGTCGTCACATCATGATCGACGATCAGGTGATGCTCGGTATCGACCGAGGCTTGGACGTTGTAGCCGACCACACCTGAGCCCCGGCCACTGGTCGCCATGGAGCGCGCATCCGGATCGGTCAGCGAGATCTGCTTGTCCGGCGCGGCAAACATGCGTTCCTCAAGGCCCCGCAGGCGCTGCATCTCGCTCTTCAGCCTGGCGATCTTTTCCGTCAGGCGGGCAACCTTACCCTCCATCGCCTCCGACGGTTCCTGGCGGTCGGCGCTGTCCAACTGGTGCAGATACCTGGCTACGCTTTCTTCTATCTGCGCCATGCGCCGCTGCATCTTGGCCCGCGTGTAGTTGCGGTCGCGGTTGTTGACCGCCTTGAACTTCGAGCCGTCGATGGCGACGCTCGCCGAGGCCAGCAGCCCGACCGTGCGGCACAGTTCCACGAACCGGGCGCAGACCTTGCGGATCGCCGGACCGTTGTCCCGGCGGAAGTCGGCGATCGTCTTGTGATCGGGAGCCAGCCGGCCCGTCAGCCACATGACCTCCACGTTGCGGCCCGCCTCGCGCTCCAGCCGGCGGCTCGACTGCACCCGGTTCAGGTAACCGTAGATGTAGAGCTTCAACAGTCCCGACGGATGATAGCCAGGCCGCCCCGTCGAGCGCGGATCGACCCGCTCGAACCCCAGACTCCGAAGATCAAGCTCATCGACAAAGATATCGACAACCCGGACCGGATTGTCCTCGCCGACGAAGTCGTCCAGGCATTCCGGCAGAAAGCTCGCCTGATCACGCGACACACCTTCAACAAACCGCTTCATCAAAACCTCACTGAGTTCGTCAGCGAGATTCTAGCAGACATCACGAAAGCAAATCGTTTTTACACAGCCAGGGTCGGAAGCGGACACTCGCATCGACATAAAACCGTGACCGCTTTTCAACGCGCCTCGGATAACAAGCACGTCCAATCTTGATCCAGGGTTCGAATCCCATGCGCGAGGCGATCAGTCGGAAGTGAAATCGCCTCTTCTGCCCCGAATTAGTAGATTTCTGGATTTTTGGATGAGAACTTGCGGCAATCTGGAAAGAAACGTGCGCGACAACAATGAGTCCGGGCAATTCTAGGCCGGAGTTTCCATTGGTTATTTCCAGCCGCCAGTTCTTTCAGTTACCATCATCACCTTCGTCCGATCTCGAGCGACTTTCTAACCCTAAAGGCAGCAACTCAGTCTGGATCAACTCCGTTCAGAGGTAATCATAAACGGGATGGGCCGAGTTATTTGCGGGGTACGCCGCAACGTTTTTGCAGAGAGTCTCGCTCGACCGCTCCGTTACGCCTGAAAAGAGATCAGCAATACTGATCCCAGGGAACCTCTTCGCCAATCACCACGATATCCTCGTTCTCGCTGACGTATCCACCAGCCGTTCTGCCGTAAACCCGACCGCTCAGCGGCGCCGGAACCGGAATTGGGTCGGCTGTAGGATCGACAAGATTGTAGACGCTCCCAACTATGTTCTGCGCATCAACCGGTTGCCCGATCTCAACATGCGGCACAAAGAAACCGTCCGACGGTGACTTGGGTTGCGCACGATGATCGGAAGCGGACAGCAGCCTGGCCTCGTCCCAATCATTCCACATCGTATAGTTCACGGCCGGGCGATCCCACATGCCATAATGCGTGAGCAGGTTATTCACCCCTCGCCACGCGATCTCCAGGGTCTCGACGGTCAGGCACGCCGTGCTGCCGAGTTCGGCTGTAAAGAACACCTTTCCGGATTTCTCTACTTGGGCATCAAACATGGTATCCGCCTGGTCTTCGTCGAGTAGAATCCCGGCTGGCGCCGCAAACGCCTTCATTGCCGCAACCGTTTGCGCCTGAAGATCCGAATCCTCCAGGAAGTGGCACAATGTGCTGGGGATCATGAACCAGTCTCCCGCTGCATGCAGGTCAAAGACCGCGTCTGCTTCCGGAAGCAACTGTCTTGTCACGAAGTCCGCGATCACCTCGCTGATCGATCCTTCGCTCGTGCCCGGAAAACTCCTATTCAGGTCGCGGTCATCATGCGGTGACCGCCGACGCCGTGCCCGCAAGGCGGAAGGATTGACCTGAGGCGCCAGAATCATGGTGCCACGGATCTCGTTTGGATCGACGTCGCGGGCCAAACGGGCTATCACAGCGGGACCCTCGTACTCGTCGCCGTGAATACCCCCGGTAAACAACAGGCACGGTCCATCCCCGGCAAGACCATCAATTCGAACGACAGGGATATCCGAAGAGACACTCTTGTTGTCGTTTCCGCTGCCCGTCACCGTGTGCACGACCAGTGTCTTTCCGTCACTGACTTGAACTGTCTCCGAACGACGTTCCATGTATTTTTCTCCTTAGAACTCACTGTCCCTACCAGTAACCACGTCCGGATGTAAGGGTGATGCAGTCCACCGACTATCGGTATTGAACCGATGCGTCCAATGACCCGAATGGTTCGCCTTGATGGGACATCCCAGACCAACCGAGGTTTAGTCGGCAGCAGTTGTGGCCATCTCATCCTAAAGCCAAAATTCTGATGGAATTACTGAGTCCTGGCGTACACGAGAATAATCGTCCTATAGCATCGAGAAGGCTGCCATCTCTATTGGCACCGGAAGTCTCGCCGCAGTGGCCGCACCCAGACATCGAACAAGGCCAGGCCTCTCGTTCGTCGCACGGCTGCTTGAAAAACCAAACGCGCCAGTCGAATTCACGTTTTGAGAGGGGACAGCAGTGTTCCAAGTTCAACCATCAGAAACGGTGGCGATACAAACCCCGCCGTTCATAAACGTCAGCCGCCTCCTCGACGAATGTCGCCAGGCGATCGGCCCGGTAGGTCTCCCGCAAATGCGCTGCGGCTTTCAATAGCTCTTCCTTGGATGCCGCGCGTCCGGGCCTGAGCAACTCGTATACGCGCACGACATCTTCTTGCGGCACCTGCGTCATTTCAGCGGCACGTGCGAAATTTGCCGACAGAACGGTTCTCTCGACCGACCGGGCGATGTTCGCCTGATTCAGTAGTGCCTGCGGCGTGATGCGCAAGTCTTCCATGGTAACGTCGCCGCTGACGACCGCATCGATCGTCAAATCGTTGATTGAACGGCCGCGAGCGCCAACGACATTGTCGGGTCGGGTTTCGGCAATCGGATAATCCTTGGCGGTGAGCGATTTTTCGTTCATGGCCCGTCTCCGAAAAATTGCAACTCGATCTCCTCCGGAGGCACATTGTTCTCCGTCATAGCGGTTTCAATCGCATAGATCAGAGCAACCCTGGCATGGAACCGGGCGCCCAGTGCTTCACCATGCGTCTTAACCACGACGGGTTCTGGCATCTCGCCCCGGCCGTAGGCTGCGGCATTTCGTCCCATGCCCTTGTAATGTTCCAAACTCGTGATGGGCGCGTTGGAAAACAGTTCCAGATTGTTATGCGGCAACCGGTCTCGTTGGTGGATGACGGCAGTCCCCTTGGACTGAATGCCGATGCCGACACCGGAGCCGGAAAGGCGCGCCGCGCTGAGGCCCAAGAACGACGTATCGGCCGTGTGGAGCAAGCGCACGATGCGCATTTTGCTGCCGTCGGTCTCAATCCCGTCCTTGAGCGCCCTGAGCACCGCACTTAGCGGGTGACCCGCAGTCGTTTGGAAAATTTTCGTTCCAAATCCGGGGCTTATCCCAACGACGACTTCACCCGGATCGCTGCCAGCCTCGGCCGCGCCCATTTTTCGATACTCGATCTTCTTCGACTCTGCACCCTGGCTCGCGGCTTCGAACCTCAACACTTCGTCACGTGTCAGCTCATCTCGGATTGCCGCCAACTCCTTGCGTCTGGCTTCGCTGACGCGATAACCCGTTCCGGGTCCGCTGTAGTGATTCGGATCATTGATCGCACTGATCACCTTGCCGTCGCGCACAACAGCCGACGTCTGCAGATAGTCGCCGGACAGCCGCAACTTCAAAAGAAACAATAGATTCTCTGCTTCATCGATGAATCCGCCTCGGTGAAGAGAGCGAATGACATCCAACACGGTGACCCCCCGTTTTCTGATCTTCTCGCTGATCTCCGATGCATCGCCCGCGTCGAAACTCTCGGTATCCTCGGACCCCGACGCGACAGCCACCGACCGCTTCATCCGGTCCGTTACCTCGGCGAGACCGAGGTCTGACAACACATGAGACAGGGCCTCGATTGCTCGAAGGCGAATTTCCAGAGACGAAGCGTCCTCAACGGTCGTCAGACCGCCGTCTGCCTCGAAGTCGCGCTGCAGGACGAGGAACTCTTCCAGTTCTTCGCCATTGAACGACGACGGATTGAACGAGTTGTCATACTTGAGGATGCTGCCGAAGCCAGAACAAATCAGATCCGAGCCACCGATCAGATAAGGCACGATCTTGGCGCCCACTCTCATATCCGATTCCGAATGACGCGCGTCGTTGCCCGATGCGCATTCCAGATCGAGCCACACAGCTACGAGGTTTTCAGCCAGAATCTCACGCACACCGCCGGGTATGGACGACGCCAGCGGTGCGCCGTCGATGCCGCCGTTTTGCGTTCCTTGCGAGCCCATGCCGCGCTGGATGCAGAGACAACGCGCCTCCAGATAGAGCAGCGATTTGGACTCGTGGAACCCCATGAGCAATTCTGCCGCGGCGCCCGAGGTGCAGCGCATCTTCACGCCGCGGGACGCATAGGCCGCAGCAAGCCACGCCTTCGACCACGGTGTATCGTCGCCGTCGATAAACGCACTCTCGGTGCCATATACCGACACTGTTTCGGCATACGAAGTGAACCCGGCCATGCCGATCTCGAGTTCCTCTGCCTCCTCGCTCGAACATTGGAACAACGTACCCGGACGCCCGACCACGGAGCCGACACAACACGCCAATGCGTTAGACCAGGAATTGCGGGCCACCCGCATCGTCGTCTCGATCTCGTCGAAACCCAGGGCGACGGCGAACGCTGCGTCCGCCGCCATCTGCAACGGATCGTCCTTTGCGTTCGTTACGTGGGCCTGGTTGCCGGGTGTCTGGCGGGCACGCATTTTGGAGTATGCGAAGCCCAACTCCATGGCGTTCAACTGGGCGACGGTTTCAGCGAGTTTCGCGGGCGTCAGACCGCGCGCCAGCCGGGTAAGGTCGGTCCGTGGCACATTCATGTCGACCAACATCCTGGCCAATTCCTCTGACGGGATTGCCATCGCCTCCGGCGCAACACCCGGGTCGATGTGATAGGCGGCGATGAACGCGTCAATCATATCGAAGTCGTTGGCATCGACTCCGTCCATGGAGAGGACCTTGCCGTCGGCGATCTCGATTGCAGGTTTCGGATCGGCGGCGCCGGAAAATGCCGAAAATCCGCTACCCGGGTCCTCGGCAGCGAACAGATCCTTGCGCAGCGGGCGATCGTCCCAGTCGTCGGTTCGTCGCCAACGGTTTGCGCCAAGGTCCGGTTGATTGCTCATTCCTGCCTCGCTATTCCGTTCGGCGTGTACGGCTCCGTATCAAGGATCAGGCAGCGCCAGCGTCCAGGAAGTCGTAAACGTCCTCAAGCTGAACCACATGACAATAGATCATGTTGATGGTCTTAAGCTCGTTTATATGGAGTTCGTCTGTTGCCGCTGCGCAACAATCCTCGACGACGACAACATTGAAGCTCTCGTCGGCGAGGCTCCGGACGGATGAACTGATACACTGATCGGTGAAGATGCCCGCGATGATGACGTTCCTGATCCCCATATTATGCAGAACCATTCGAAGATTGGTGCCGGTCAAGGCGCTGTCCGTCGTTTTGGTCACGACAATGTCGTCGCCCTGCGGCGTCAGCTCCGGGACCATCTGGCTATCCTCTCGGTCCTTGGGCAACAGCAGGTAATTAAACCCGGGCTTCTTCTGGCTTAACGAACGGTCGCGACCGTCGGTCTTGAGGCAGGCTATTCGGGCAAAGATCACCTCGACACCGCGCGTCCGACAATCGGCCACGAGTTTCGCAGAATTCGGGATGACGGTGCCGTTCATCCGGTCGCGGAACGGACTCCAGCGCTCCGCGTCGACGGGATCGTCCTGCACTTCCATGTAGGTGTTCTGGATATCGATCACCAGCAAGGCGGTCTCGTTGGCTACAAGGACGATATCATCCGGCTCTTCCGCCCGGTCATAGTAAAAAGATCGATATGCGTGTTTCCAGTCGCTCATGACTTTCGCCCCTTAACGGCGTTGAGGGTCGTCATAATCGCGTCCCGGGCCGTTTCAAGATCACCCGTGTCGCCGGCCATGAATATCCGGCCCGATGCACCCATCATCTGAATATCGACGATCGTCGCATCTGGCGCTGCGCGTTCCGCCTCGTTGGCGGCGACTGCCGCAAACAGAGCCGGCGCCAATTCGTAAACTAGCAACGACTGCCCCGGCAGGATCATCGACGCATTGCGCATCCGGTTGATGATGATGGCGTGCTGGTCGGCGACGTCATCGATGATATCGACATAGAGAGTCGAAGGCGCCAGCTGATCGGTCGCCTTCGCACCGATTCCATCGAGGATCGCCGCACCCGCGCCGTTCAGTTCCGCCATGTCGTCCGAATGCAGTTCGAGCAGCCCAAACTGTCGCTCAGTAAACAATATCCCCGGTTCCATGTCCGGCGCCGCCTTTAAGGCGAGATCGACGATCCGGTGAATAGACAACGCGGGGGCAACCTCGATAATCAGACTGTTCTGTCCCTGCATTGGCGGATACCCACGTGCCCGGACGGGCGTGGACATATACGCCGCGAATTGCGGTCGCAAATCCTCGATCGGTAAGTAGACGCGAAGTTCGGTCATATCTGTTCAGTCGTCATACCGGGGCGGCACCTTGTTCCAGGCACCGAACTCGAAACTGTCGTAATGGCCGAGCTACTTGCCAGCAGTCGTGAAATGCTTGCTGAGGTCCTGGTGCGGACGGGGAATCACGTGAACGGAGACAACCTCCCCGACGCTGTTAGCGGTTTCGGCGCCGGCTTCGGTCGCCGCCTTTACCGCACCGACGTCACCCGTGATGACAACCGCGACAAGGCCGTCGCCAACTTCTTCTCGCTTGAGGATGCTGACGTTCGCTGCCTTGACCATGGCGTCGGCAGCGGCCAGAGCCGCGACGAAGCCTTTCGTCTCAATCATTCCCAAAGCTTGATTAGCCATTGTACTTCTCCTTTCTAATCGGGCTTGCAGCCCGGTTTCTCCTACTGATGTTTAGCCCCGGTCGTCGACCGACCCGATAATCAACGCATCGATCGGCGCCCTGACTCCTTCGAAATGACCTGCCGCGACAGATCCCTGTGTAACCAAGACTTCCTCATCCTCGGCGCAGCCGAGAGGATCGAATGCGACAACACGGCCGCCGCCCTCGACCTCGACTTCAAGCAACCCGCCCTGCGGTAATGTATCGAGCCGCTTGGTCGACCATACGCGGCCGACAACTCGTCCCTTGATCATTGTTCCATCCTTTCAATCGCAATTCCGCGTTGACGAAGCCGATCTTTTGCAAGCGGCGTTAACCGGACGGCTTTGCCGATGTGAAAACGGCTCGTACCGGCGGGCAGTTGGTCGATCTGTCGTTCCGAGACGATACCGCTCATAACTTCAATCGAACCGCCGCATTGCGTTGGCCGCTCACCGAAAGCACCGCCTGCCTGGTTGGCGTTGGCGAGTCGGAAAACGATCTCACCCCGTTCCAGGGCGTAACGATCAGCATCGTTTCCAGCAAGCGACAGCACTTTGTTTACAAGGCTCTGAAGATCCGCGTCATTGGATATGCTGATCCATTCCTCGCGGACGGACGGCCTCTGAGCACCGCCAACGCCGCCCACAGCAGGACGGATTCTGTCAAGTTCTTCGGCAAGGATCTCACGGATCATCTGTGCAATTGCAGCATCGCCCATCACTTCACCCCACCACAGCGCCAAGGTTTTGGAGCGCCGTTTCCGCCGCTTCGCGGGCATTCGGAATTTCAGCCTCGCTTCCGGATAGATACACCCTCCCGTTAGCGCCAATCATTCGATAGTCGATAACCTTCACATTGGCCGCTTTCTCCGCCTCGTTGGCGGCAATCACCGCATATGATGCGGGTTGCATTTCAAGCGTATAGAGGGCCTCCCCAGCGATGATCATCGACCCCAACTTGTTACGGTTGATGAGAAAGGCGTGTTGATGATCGATATTGGTGATGATCTTGGATCCGAGAATTTCCGGCACCTTGGCATCGCCGGCATTGGCATCCAAGGCATCCAATACGGCGGAGGCCGATGCCTTCACCGCTGCCGTATCGCGTGAGTGAAACTCAAGATAGCCGAACTGACGTTCAACGACGAGGATGCCGGCGCGTACATCGGTGTACTTCACGGCGATATCTGTGAGGGCCTCGATGTCGAGGCCAGGCGCGACCTCAATGATCTGAGCAGCCATGCTTGCCCGTGGCAGCGAGCCACGCATCCAGGTACTCATATAACTAAGAGTCTGCGGCTGCAGCTGGTCGATAAAGATAAAGGATCGGAGTTCCGCCACGGCTCAATCCTTCGTCATTCCGCGCAGTTCCTCGGCGATGATCGCCCTGATCTGCTGGCGGAGGGCATCGGTCTCACCGCCTTTGGCAGGCGAAGATGTCTGCGTACGAGGCGGGCGGCTCTCACCGGGCACACCATCTGATGGAGCCTTGGGAAGTGGTCCCGGATAGCTTGGCCACGCGTCGATCAGAGGATCCGATGATGTCGGATTTTCACTGCTCCACGTCACACGCGTCCAATTGACAAGCTGGTGCGGTCCCACGTTCTCTCCGACGGAAGAGCGGCCGAAAAATCCCGTTCCGATCGTGAAAGTCGGGGCAAGGTTGGTGCCGAATCCCGCGGCGCCCTGACTACAGGGTGCATTGACGACGACACGATAGACCTCGACGGCAGCGGCGTAGTCCATAATCATTTGCTGGTCATTGGAATGGACCGCCGCGGAGTGACCCGCACCGGCAAATCGAAGCAATGCGCGCGCCTGCATCAACGCCTGATCCTTGCTGCGCGCCACGAAGTGGCCAAGCACAGGGCAGAGTTTCTCGCGGGATAGAGGCTCGCCTTCGCCGATCATCGAGATTCTAGCGACAAGGATTCTGGTTTTCGGCGGCACCTTGAAACCTGCCTGCTCAGCGATCCATACGGCGTCCCGACCGAGCGCTTCAACGTTGAATCCCCGTTCGTGAAACAGATAACTGCGAAGCGCGTCCGTTTCCTCGGGTTTGCAAACATGGGCGCCAACCCGAGACAGCTCACGCTCCAGCGACTGCGCCACGTCGGCAAGTGTAATCAATACAGATTCATTGGTGCAGAGAACGGAGTTATCGAAAGATTTGCTGTCGACAATCCTGGCGGCAGCCGCCTTGATATCCGCGGTGCCATCGACAAAGACGGGCGCGTTCCCGGGTCCGACGCCAATGGCAGGGTTGGATGACGAGTACGCAGCCCGCACCATCGGCGTGCCACCTGTTGCCAAGATGACATCCGTCTTATCCGATCTCATGAATTCTTCCACGAGCGGCAAGCTGATTTCCTGAAGCACCTGAATCACGCCCTCCGGAGCCCCAGCCTCGACAGCAGCAGCCGCCAGCGTCTTGGCGGCATCGACACAACACTCCAACGCTGCCGGATGTGGGCTGATCACGATGGCGTTCCGCGTCATCAACGCGGATAGAATCTTGAAGTTGACCGTGGCAATGGGGTTGGTTGACGGCACCAACGCGAATACGACTCCCGCCGGTTTCGGAATTTCGACGAGGCCCGTCTTGTCGTCGTAACGGGGGTCGACAAAATTGTGCTCACGGTAGTAATCGACAAGCGGAACGCTTGTCAGGTCATTCTTGATCGCTTTGTGCTCGGCGACACCGAAACCGGTCTCGCGAACGGCCCAATCGGCATACTCCCGAGCTTTGCTCCGCGCGACTGAGGCAACGGCATCGGCAATTGCCTGCGTTTTAGCGCGATCGTATCGCTGAAAAACCTGAGATGCCCAGCGGGCACGTTCAAGGACCGTCTCGGCCTTGGCGCGCATGGCGACCGGCGTTTTGCTGATATCGACGAGTTGTGCAATCTGCGGATCCATCACGAGACCTTCCGCTGATGACCGCTACCCATTACGTCTTCACGAGCAAGACCGATTGCGGTCTCGACACGGCGCAACAGGTCCTCTGACAAGGTCTGAGTCATGAGGATGCCGGGCTTAAATTGCAGGACCCGGGGATCGAGGGTCGAAAAAATCGCCCATACCCCGTTCTCGTAGAGCCGGCGCATAACCGGTTTGGCGCCCTCCGGATGGTTGAACTCCAACCCCATAACCACACCGTGCTGCCGAATTCCGGTGAAGAAATCAGGGTAGAGCGCCTGAATTTCATCAAGGCCCGCACGGATGAAATCCGAGACATAGTGCACCATCGAGCGCACTTCGGGCCGTTGGGTAATCTCAAGCACCTTGAGGGCCACGATGCAACCGAGCTCAGCACCGCCCGCCGTCGACATATGGGCGAAACCATCCTGTTTGAGCCAGGCACCAGCCTGCTCGCTGACGACGCAACACGAAATCGGATACATACCGCCGGTGACACCCTTGCCGATGACCATGATGTCCGGCGTCACGCCGTAACGTGTGATGCCCCACATGTCACCGGTACGCATGAACCCCGTCTGCACCTCATCGGCGATATAGAGCGCATCGTAGCGTTCGCAGAGCGCCTTCACCGACGGAAGGTAGCCTTCATGCGGCATCGGAAATCCATACGTCGCCGGGATGGTTTCCATGATGACGGCGGCGACATCTCGCCCCTTGAGCGCGTCTTCCATGGCGTTGAGATCGTTAAACGGTACCTGAACAAATTCGCCGAGCAGGTCCTCGGAAAGAAATGTCTTTGAGAACCTCTCATCACCGGCCTTGACCGAGAGGCCCGAGTGACCGTGATATGCCTTCACGATAGATACGATTTTGCGCTTCTGTGTCGCATTTCGCGCCGATTTAATCGCCAGTTCGACGGCCTCCGCACCGCCGGCGCCATAGATCGTGTACTTCAGGCCTTCCGGTGTACATTCGGCAAGCGCTTCGGCAAGCGCGGTACGAGCCAGCGCAGGAAAGTGGTGATTGCCCATGTCGAAGCGCTGGGCACCGGCGTTAAGCACCTCGATCAACTCAGCATTTCGGTGTCCGAGATTGTAGGTGCCGCCGTTAAGATGGACGTCTATCAAGCGGCGTCCGTCCATGTCATAAAGGAAATAACCCTCGCGCTTGTCGATAACGAGATCGACGCCGGCTTCCTGCCAGAAACCGGTCTTGTGCGGATTCCAGAACTCCTTTGAGCGTTCGAGAAACTCTAGCTTTTCCTGGCTCACGGCCATTGCCCCGTACTGTTTGGACAGAGGCTATTCCCAGCCCTCCGGCATCGCTTGACAGTAGCGAGTCGCCAATTGACAGCGCCGTCACGCCATGCGGGAAAGATACTGCTCGCCAAGTTCTGCCGAAACGCGGGCGAAGTCGGAGGCCAATGACTGGGCTTCCGGAACGTTGATATGCGACCCGATCCATGCCAGTAACGCCATGCGCCGCAACATGACGAAGCTGTCGATCTCTCGTTCTTCGTCATCGCTCATGTCGCGAAACTTGCGATATCCGCGCACCCAGGCATCCTGCATCGCAGGAATCTGCGGATCATCCTCTATGAAGCTGATACCGGCCGCGAAGTCGTAGAGAAACCAGCCAAGCCCGCAGTCATCGAAATCGATCAACCGGGTCGAGCCGCCGTCGATCAAGAGATTGGCAAGCCGCATGTCTGCATGAATAAGGCCGTAGCGCTCGTTGCCCTTGCCAAAGGCATCAAGCCGCGACCTGACGGTCGCCTCGACACGTTCGAGAACGTCGCGGACAGGGCCATCGACATTCGGACCGTTGCGCCAGTCACCCCAGGTGGCGTTGGCACCGTAGATCGCCTCGACGTCCCAGGTCAGCCGTTCGAACGGCTGTGGTCGGTCCCACGAGATGGACTGGATATGCGTTTTTGCGGCAATCTCGCCCAACTCTTCGAAGGGCTCAACCAGATCAAGCGTCTCGTCCGGCTGCACGCCCTCGACGAACTCGAACATCACCATGAAACGTTCGTTCAGCAATCCCGGTAGTTCACCCCGCTGAACCTCCCGGCCGTCGCGGCCCGCGATCACATTGGGAGTCACCACTGTTTTCGAACTGTTCAGTGCTTCCATCCATAGAAGTTCGCACTCGATAGCGCGTTCCGTGTGATAGTCCTCGCGATGGACGCGCAGTACCGAGCGATACCCGCCATCCGCCTCCACCAAGTAAGTCGCGTTTTCGGATACGTTTATGAGCCGGGCGCTGGCGCCGTTCGGAAGGTTCCACAGAGATAATGACTGGTTGGCGAGATCATGAATTCTCGCCAACAGATCGTCATGCTCCAGCTCGACCTGGGTCATCGCTTCCTCCGTCATTTCTGCAGCGGCGAGCGCTTCAGATTTCCTCGATGGCCTCAAGAGACTCCGGAATCGTCTGTCCGCCGTCGACGACGATTTGCTGCCCGGTGATGTAGGCAGCTTCGTCAGACGCAAAGAACAACGCGGCGTTGCCGATATCCTCGACCGCACCCAGCCGCTTCAACGGTATCGATGCCGCCATGGTATCGAGATATTCCTGACCTAGATCTTGCAGACCTTCCGTATATATGTTGCCCGGCATCACCGCATTGATCGTCGTATTGTACCGGGAAAGCTCCATGCATGCGGTCTTCAGGAAGCCGAGTTGACCGGCTTTCGACGCACCGTAATGAGACCAGCCCGGGAAACCGGTAATCGGTCCCGTAATCGACGACGTCAGGACCACGCGACCTTTTCCGGCCTTCTCGAACTGGGGAATGCACGCCTTTACACACAAGAACGCGCTTCGCAGATTGGTCGCCATGACCTGGTCCCACTCCGCCGGGTCCATATCGACCATTTTGGTCTGCGGAAAAGCACCGGCATTTGCGCACAAGATATCGACGCTGCCGAACTTCTCGACGGTCGTCGCGACCATTGCCTGGACCGATGCCCAGTCGGATACATCGCAGGACGTGTAGGACGTGTTGCCTCCAGCCGCGTTCATCTCGTCGGATGCCGCCTTCGCAGCATCTTCCCCGCGGGACGCAATCATGACATTGGCGCCCTGCTTGGCGAACACGCTTGCAATTCCGCGGCCAATTCCTTTCGAGCCACCGGTGACGATAACGCTTCGGTCCTTGATTGATGTCAGCATTTTTCAAACCTCCCTAAATTATCGTTCGTGGAATCTCTAACCATGGCCTTCCCGCGCCTCTCGCATGTGCGCGATCAATCGGGGCACCACCAAGGCCGTCAGCAAGACGATCATGGACGCCGCCACCGAGAGAACGCCGAGCGTCGGCACCAGCGGCGAATATCCCGAGACCATCTTCGCATAGAGCCATTCCGGTAAGGTCAGGTCGGCTCCCGTTGTGAACAGGGAAAGCGGAAAATTCCCCCAACTCAGCAAGAAAGCGAACAACCCCGCCGAAACGACGCCCGGAAGCAACAGAGGAAAAGTCACTTCCTTCATGATCGTCAATGTCGATGCGCCCATGTCCCGTGCCGCCTCCTCCAACGATGGATCGAAGGAGTATGCCCGGATCGCGATGACCAGCGTGGCAATCGGTGAAATCCAGACTAGATGGGCAACGACCGCCGTCTTCCACGATGGGATGATATCGAGAGCGTTGAACCACATAAGCAGAGCAAGCCCCAGAACCGTTTGCGGAAAGAAAATAGGCAGCAAGACAATCTTCTGGAACAGACCGCGATAACGCCACTGATAGCGCGCAAATGCGAGAGCGCCAAAAAATCCGACGACCATCGAGACGACGGTAACGATCGATGCAATCGAGAGCGACGTTGTAAGCAGGTCCGCGACTGTTGAGCTCTCCAGCGCCTTGCCGTACCAGCGGGTCGCATATGCTTTGATCGGAAAGGTCAGATAACGGGCCTTCGACACGGACGCGAAACCAATGGAAACCAGCGGCAGGTAAAGAAAAACGATCGCCACGATGCCGTAGACCAAAAGCGCAATCCGGGTGCTCTTACTCGGCTCCATCAGCGCTTCCTTCCCATGATGGTGTCCAGATCGACTTTTGAGACGCCGAAAATCGCCAATGACCCAATGATCGCGATCAGCACCATGGAAAGTGCGGATCCAAGGGGCCAATTCTGGCCGTAGGTAAAGGCTGTTTCGACTTCATCAGCCATGACGATAACGGCTTGACCACCGAGAAGTTTGGACTCTGCGAGAGCGCCGGCGGCGAGGACAAAACTCAGAAGCGATCCAACGACGATCCCGGGCGCGGCAAGCGGCAAGTCGATCTCCCACAGGATACGCCATTTTGAAGCGCCGAGATCGGCAGCCGCCTGGCGCGCATCATCCGGCACCATGGCTATGCCTTGGGCCAGCGGGAAAAGCATGAACGGGAAATACACGTAAACGAGCCCGAAGACGATGATCGGTACGTTGTACAGCACGCCACCCATCTCGATACCGAACCAGGCTCTGAGATGACCCTCGATCAATCCGCCCTTCATCAATGTGAGAATCCATCCGAAGAGTCGGATGTTCTCGGAAACGAACAGGCTCACGACGACGGCTATGGTGAGCACCAAGGTGAAACGGCCAAACACTTTTGCCATAGCGAACGAGAGCGGCCAGCAGATGAGAAAGAGAATGACGGTTGAAGCAAACGCCGTACTGAGCGACCAGGCCAACGACTTCCAATACCCTTGCGAGACAATCGTCTTGTAGGCAGAAAAATCCGGCATATGCGCCAGCGTGAAGACCTTATGCGGCATCACTGAAAATGCAGCGACAACAATAAGAGGGGCGAGAAAACTCAGCGCCAGCACCAGCAGCATGGGTATGGAACAGAGAATGCCGAGGCGGTGATCGTGCCGTTCCATCACTCTCCCCGGATAAAGTGCGTATGATCGATATCCCAGCCGAGAATGACTTCGTCGCCGATCTCGCCTTTGTAGCGATCCTCCCGAAGTTTCTCGACCGTCAACCGGGAGCCGTCAGCCGCCTCAACCAAATACTGTATTCGCGAGCCGAGTGCGTATTCGGCCCGCAGTATGCCTTTGACGACGAAATCGTTGGTTTCCGTCGACGTGAGAAAACGCACGAACTCGGGACGAACCATGAGAGTGCCCTGTTCGCCGACATTCATTTCGAAACCGGGGTCGTCACCCGCACCATTGATATGGACTTCTATACCGCGGCTTCTGAAACGGCCTTGCGCGGTTCCTTCAACGGTGAACAGATTCACTTCCCCCATAAACTCGGCAACGAACCGGCTGGCCGGCCGCGCATAAATTCCTTCTGCGTCGGTCACTTGCTCCATCCGGCCTTCGCGCATGATCGCGATCCTGTCGGACATCACCATCGCCTCCTCGAGGCTGTGTGTGATGTAAACAAAGGTTTTCCCGGTCCGCTCGTGCAGGTCCTTCAATTCCTTTTCGAGGGTCTTGCGCAATCGGTAGTCCAGTGCGGACAACGGTTCGTCGAAAAACAAAATTTCGGGGTCGAAAGCGAGAGCCCGCGCCAATGCAACCCGTTGCCGCTCACCGCCGGAACACTGGTTGATGCGTTTGTCGTAGTAATGATCGGGCAGACGCAGCAGCTTGAGGAGTTCGAGTGCCCTACGCTTGCGGGCTTCCTTCGCTTCGCCGCGTATCTTCAGCGGGAATTCGATGTTCTCCCCAACAGACCGGTGAGGAAAGAGAGCCAGTGACTGGAAGACCATACACGTCGGTCGCGCATTGGCGGGCACTTGGTCGATACGTTCGTCACGCAACCAGATTTCGCCTTCTGTCGGACTATCCATGCCGACGAGCAACCGAATGAGGGTGGTTTTGCCGCTGCCCGATGGCCCGACAATGGTGAGAAACTCACCTTCATCTATTTCAAGGTCGATACCATGCAGCGCCGTAAAGCTGCCGAACCTCTTGACGATGTTGTTAAGTCGAAGAACGGGCTTTGCAGTCATTTCTTCTCTTCACCTGCAACAAAGAAACACCCGACGTGGACGTTTATTGCACCCACGTCGGGCGAGATTTCTACAGGGAGGCTTAACCGCGCTTCGCGGCGTTGTAGGCCTCGATCAACGCGTCATACGACGCCACGACCTGATAGTCGAGTGACCGAGACATTTCTTCACCCAGCGAGTCCCACTGAATAGCGTCGAGTTCATCACTGTCGAACTTCGACATCACGCGCTCGTCGCCCATCTGGCAAACCGGGTTGTAGGTCCCTTCAGTAAATGCAACGGCCTTCGAGATGTCGGGTTGTTGCACGAACTCCAGGAAATCCTCGGCCAGCTCCGACGGATTCGGATTGTTGACCGCCGAGGTCAACTCAATCCAGACCACGCCGCCCTTGCCATCGACCGGACCCGATTTCGGTGTGATGCCGCGAACATTGGTGGCGCCGTCGTAACGGGCAGGCGAGGCCGTGTAAGTGCCGCCTGTAAAGTAAGCGTCAATTTCACCATTGATCAGGGCCAAATTCATCGCAACAAGGTCGTCGGTCAGAAGCTTGGCGCCTGCAAAAATCTGATCGGCAATCTTACGGAAGGTATCCAGGTCATCGCCTTCAACAGGCTTGAACGGATCCAGACCGCCCGTCAGACACATATGCATAACGTTCCAGTTGTCGTATGTCAGAACGCCGTAGCGTTTCTTCATGCCGGAATCGAGAAACAGGTTCCAACCCTCGTCCTCGGCCATTGCACGGCTGATTTTGTCCGTGTTGACAACAAAACTGAACGGTCCGTAGCGCTGCGGCATACCGATAAGGTCACCATTGTCGGCGAATGACAGGGGATACGGCTTGGCAAACTCGGGCAGCATCTTGTCGAAGTACGGCATGAAGCGCTCTTTGTTGAGCGGCTTGATCAGGTTCTCGGGATAGAGCTGGTCACGTGCCCAGGGCTGATTGAGATTGATCAGATCCCAAACGTTGACTTCGCCGGCACGAAGCTTGTTGATCATGTCGGGATCGGATGTGCCGCTTTCCGCCTTGACCGAGGCGCCGGGATTGGCTTCGCGGAACGGGCCAAGCACTTCGTCCGAGTTGTAACCCTCCCAGCACAGAATATTCATTTCGTTGTTTCGCGCGGCTTGGGCTGCCCCCGGAACGCCAAGCGCCGCCAAACCGGCCGCACCCGCCAAACCCTTGGAAAACTCTCTTCTCGTCAACTTCATAAGACGTCCCTCCGAATCATTTTTTGGAAACACAGAATTCCTATTTTGACAGATTTACGTTAGCGCTGCGGCATCAGGTTGCTTGACATCGACTGGCTCGAATTTAACAGCGGTAAAGTCGCCTGTATTTGATTCCGAACCTGATTCAGCGCAAGATACCGCCCCTGTAAATGAGACAGTCCAGGGAATCGCGTGTGGTACCATGGGAAGTGCCTTGCACGAGGGTACGATTTTGCCGCCGGCCAAGGTGCTTGCTTCGGCAGCGTCGGGCGTTGTTGACCTGATCGAAAAGTATCACGGTGATCCGGATAGCATTCTCGGCAATGCATCGATCAAACCCGAGGATCTGGCCAGCCCGTTCAACGAATTGTTGCTTTCGGATTTTTGTGCGCTCTTTGAAGAAGCCGCCCGGCAAACCGAAAATGACAAGTTTGGGCTCTATTTCGGAGAAACCTTCGAGCCGCGCCGCCTTGGCGCAATCGGATATGCCGCGATCAGCTCACCGACGTTGGCGTCGGCCCTGAGAAACGTTGAAACCTATTTCCCGGCCCATCAAGGGCAGTCGAGTTTCGGCATGATCCGGGAGGATAGCGAGGTTTTCTGGCTCAGCTATCGAATCTTTGACGAACGAATTGAGAACCGGCGGCAGGATGCCGAACTTTCTCTCGGAATGTTCCTTAATATTTTCAGGGATGCGCTGGGGCCCGACTGGTCGCCACTTGAAGTGCGGTTTGAGCACGAGGCGCCGGAAGGCGCCTATTGCCACGAAAAGGTCTTTGGGGCACCGGTGCTTTTCGGCCGTCGAACCAACGCATTTGCCTTCCGTCGACGCGATCTCGATGCACGCATGCCCAATCAGGATCCCTACCTGTTCTCCGTTATCGAACCGTTCCTCAGGTCTCGTTGCGAAATCCACCAATGCCCTGAGGACTTCGCGACGACCGTACGAAATCAGATCAAGATGCAGCTCGGCGACGTTCCACCGACCATTGCCGAGATCGCCAGGATTTTTGGCATCTCGGACCAATCCATGCAGCGGCAACTGCGCGAGCATGGTGTCACGTTCCAGGAACTCGTGAACGCTGCCCGCAAGGAACTGGCGCTCCACTATCTTGAGGATCCCAATGTTCCTCTGACGGAGATAGCGCATTGCTTGGGTTATTCAGAGTTGTCGGCTTTCTCTCGGGCATTCCGCGGATGGACGGGTATGAGCCCCCAACGATACAGGCGAACATAAGGCTTTCGCGGCGGGCTCGATCGATTGTGCCCGAGCGGCGGCAGGCTTGGAAGAACCGCCGGAAGGCTCTCGCAATTTGCGCATCATCGACACCCCTTTTGAGCGGGCGAACTAGTTCTTCGGGGTATGCTATCCCGATATGAGCTTTGTGTTCTGTATTGAGGTCGCGTTGCACGCCGACATTGAAGCAAGTCAACGGGGCTGGACGGTGTCCCTTCTCAAAACCTGATTTGCCTTGGAATAGCAGGGCTTTGGCGTATCTGGTCGCTGCACCGGTTGGATGCTCACATTCATCAAGTCTCTTTTATGCCAGCACAACTCCAGCACTGGGGCTCCCTCGACACGGCAACCCGAGAATATTCTGCTAAGCTGTCCGATCGAGATTTTCCAACGGCAAAATGAAGGCGACTCGGCTACCACAAGACGACAGAGCGATTATCAAGCTTATCCTTATCGTGCTGTCTGTTTATCTTCTCCGACAGTCCGAGAAAGAATAACCCGGAGGTCACACCATGCAGCTCCCGGAATATGACGGAAACGCCAAGGTCCGCCCGACCGACATTACCGGACGAACTGGAACCGTGGCCCGCGAGATCGACTTCAGCGAAATCCCGGTGATCGACATCGGCGCGATGCTGGGTCATGACGACGACGCCAAGATGGAAGCCGCGGCAAAGGTTCGCGAAGCGGCCACCAATGTCGGTTTCTTCTACGTCAAGAATCACGGCGTTCCGGCTGATGTGATCGAGCAGGCACGGGCAACGGCCGACCGGTTCTATAATCTCCCGGACGACATCAAGCGCCGTTACGACGTCATGAAGACGAAACGCCACAAGGGCTATGTGCCGGTCGGCGGTCTCTCGGCCGACCCGACCATCGTCGATCTGCAGGAGGGTTACGAGTGCGGCCTCGAGCTCCCCGAGGACGACCCGGACTATCTCGCGGGCAATGCACTTCTCGGCCCCAACGTCTGGCCGGAAGAAATGCCCGAGTTCCAGCGCGATATATATCGCTACTTCGAGGAGTCGATGGCATTGGGTAAGCGGCTCTACCGTTTGTTCGCGCTCGCTGTCGGTATGCCGGAAGACTACTTCGAACCGATGGTCACGAAACCCTGCGCGCAACTCCGGATTCTTTACTACCCGGATACGGATCCGAAGGACGCAAAGGTCGGCATCGGTGCACATACCGACTACGAGAGCTTTACGCTGCTATGGCAAAATGAAAAAGGCCTGCAGGTCATGAACCGGACCGGCGATTGGATCGAGGCGCCACCGATCGACGGCACATTCATCATCAACATCGGCGATATGATGATGCGATGGACAAACGATCTGTTCGTCTCCACACCACATCGGGTGGTTAACTCGTCCGGCAAGAAGCGCTATTCGATGGCACTGTTCTTTGCCGCCAACCACGACATCATCGTCGAGTGTCTGCCGACGTGCCGGAACGCAGACAATCCGCCGAAATATCCACCGACCCACTTCGGCTACTGGATCGAGAATATGCACTCATATTCTTACGCCTACCGCTGGGACGAGCGTGGAAAGTTGCCGGATCCGGAAGAGGCGGCTCGGGCCGTTCTTGAAGGTCGAGATCCTTAACGGCAACGATTGTCAATAACGACTGATTGCGTAACTTGCTCCATCGCCAAGACTTCGCACTGCCGGTCATCTCGCGGCGAGGAGTAACGGACTTCACGTCACTCACCGGTTTCACGACTTCTTCACCTCTTCCCAATAGGCTTTCCCGCTGCATCCGTCCGTCACCGTTGGCGAGTCCGTATCAGCGATGAAGTTTCCGACCCGTTTTCATGCCGAGCCCGGTGCGTTCGCCGAGGGCTACATTGCGGCCAGCATCGCCGCCATGCGCAGCATCGACCTCGCGCAGGTCGCGGCCGCCGTCCATGTCGTCGAAACCATGCTCGAACGCGACGGTACCCTATATGCCTGTGGCAATGGCGGCTCGGCGTCGATTTCTGATCATCTCGTCTGCGATTACGTCAAGGCGATCCGCGGCGATACGAAGTTGGCCTCGCGCGCTCACGCCCTGACCACCAATACGGCATTGATATCGGCCATCGCCAACGATCTAAGCTACGGCGACGTCTTCGCTTACCAGATAGAGAGCTTTGCGCGTCCGGGCGACGTCGTCATGGTCGTCTCGTCCTCGGGCGACTCCGAAAATATCGTCCGGGCCATCGACACAGCGAAGAAGCTTGGTCTCGACACCATTGCACTCACCGGATTCGACGGTGGCCGCGCCCGCAGAATTGCGAACGTTGCGATTCACGTGGAGTCCGACAATTACGGCATCATCGAAGACACACACCAATCAGTCATGCACATGATCGCCCAGTATATCCGCCAGCGCGACATGGATGACGACGGCGTCCTTGCGACGCGTTTCTGACGTCGATCAGACCGCACCCGTTGAGCTCGTCACCGGCAATCGCTTTTTAATCTTTGCCGGTCACATTGATTGGTATTTGCCGCCGGGGCAGGCGCCCGCGCGGACACTGCGGTTATGCAGGATCGTAAACCATGTCCAACGTGCTCGTGACCGGCGGCTGTGGCTACAAGGGGCATGTGCTCGTCCCGAAATTGTTGAAAGCAGGACACACAGTCCGCATCGTCGACACTCTTTGGTTCGGCAACTATCTGACACCGCACGGCAATCTCAGTATCATCGAGGGATCGATCCTGTCACCCGAAGCCATCGATATGGACGATGTCGATACGATCATCCATCTGGCGTCCGTTGCCAATGACCCGTGCGGCGACTTGAACCCGACATTGACCTGGGAAACCAATGCGCTCGCGACCATGCGGCTTGCCGATCGCGCTTGGCGTGCCGGCGTCCGGCAATTCATCTACGCTTCGTCCGGCAGCGTCTACGGCATCAAGGAAGAGGAGAACGTCATCGAAGAACTCGAGGCCAACCCGGTTTCAGCCTATAACGAAACCAAGATGGTCTCGGAACGGGCGCTGCTCTCCTACGCCGATGATATGGCCATTCAGATTATCCGGCCGGCAACCGTGTGTGGCCTGTCGCCGCGTATGCGCCTCGACGTATCGGTCAATCTGCTGACCATGGCGGCGTTAACAAAAGGCGAGATCACCGTGTTCGGCGGGGCTCAGGTTCGGCCAAACATCCACATCGACGACATTACCGATGTCTACCTGTTCTTCCTGTCGCGGCCGGACCAAACCGGTGTATTCAATGCCGGATTCGAGAACCTCTCGATCCGCGAAATTGCCGAGATGGTTGCCGAGGTCGTCAACGTGCCAATCACCACGACACCGTCGAGCGACCCCCGATCATACCGCATGAACGCCGACAAGTTGCTGGCCTGCGGTTTTGCGCCGAAAAAAACCGTCAGCGACGCCATTGCGGAGATCGTCGCGGCCCACCGCGCAGGATCGCTGAGTGACGAGCCGAACTGGCATAACCTCAACTGGATGCAGCAAAAGGGCCTTGCATGAACCGGGTCGCGATCATTGGCAGCAATTCGTTCTCCGGCGCGACCTTCTGTGCCCGCGCACTCGATGAAGACTGCGATGTCATTGCCATCAGTCGATCTCCTGAGCCGAATCCGGTGTTCCTGCCATATCGTTGGCACGCTCGAGACGGAAGTATTCGCTTTCACCAATTCGACATCAATTCGGACATGGCAGCCATCAATGACCTGCTTCGCAAGGAAAAACCGGCATATGTTGTCAACTTCGCTGCTCAGAGCATGGTCGGCCAGAGCTGGAATATTCCTGAACACTGGTTTCAGACCAATGCAGTGGCGACCACAATGCTGTTCAACCATTTGCGCACGTACGATTTTCTCGAACGTTACATTCATGTCACGACGCCCGAGGTATATGGCAGCACGGACGGACCGGTCACGGAAAACACCTCTTTCAACCCGAGTACACCCTATGCCGTGTCCCGTGCCGCTGGCGATATGAGCCTCGATGCATACGCAACAGCTTACGGCTTGCCGGCGATCAAGACGCGCGCGGCCAATGTCTTCGGTGCCGGGCAACAGCTCTACCGGATCATTCCACGCGCCGTGCTGTTCTTTCGAATCGGGCGAACACTGCAGCTGCACGGCGGCGGCGCGTCGCGGCGTTCGTTCATCGACATGCGCGACGTTTCCGACGCCATGTGGCGCATGCTGATCGGTGGGCGGGACGGCGAGACCTACCACATCGCCACCGATGAAATCGTCAGCATTCGCCAACTGATCGAAAGAATCTGTGCGAAAATGGGTGTCGATTTCGATGCGCATGTCGAAACGACCGGCGACCGCCTCGGCAAGGATGACGCCTACCTGCTCGATGCCACCAAGATTGGCGATCATCATGGCTGGCGACCGCAGATATCGCTCGATAAAGGGCTCGACGCCGTGATCGACTGGGTCGACCGGAATCTTGACGTGCTGAAGGATGAGGCACTGGATTATGTCCACAAGGCCTGAACCGAAAACCGAAGATTTCTCGCTCGCCGAGACCGCCCTACTGTTGCGCCGGCGCGTGATCGAGCAATCGGCCGCCAAGAAGCTGCCGCATCTCGGTTCATGCCTTTCATGCATCGATATTCTGACTGCGCTGTATTTCAATAATCTCGACATCAATCCGTCGAACCCGACCGATCCCGACCGCGACCGATTCGTGCTCAGCAAAGGCCATGCTGCCCCGGCGCTTTATCAGATCCTGGCGCTCCGCGGGTATTTCGATCTTGAAATGGTGCTGGCGAGTGATTTCGAGAGCGGCAGTCTGTTCGGAGAACACCCGCCAGCACCCAAGTATTTGCCGGGCATCGAAGCGGCGACCGGTTCTCTCGGCCACGGCCTGCCGATGGCGGTCGGTATGGCGCTTGGCGGACGCATCGATCGACGAAGCTATCGCACCATCGCGTTGCTGAGCGACGGCGAGTGCAATGAAGGCAGCACCTGGGAAGCCGCCATGTTCGCCGCAGGGCAACGGCTCGGCTCGCTGATCGCCATCATCGACTTCAATAAGTGGCAAGCCACGGGGCGTAGTGCGGATGTGCTCGCGATCGACCCGCTGGCCGATAAGTGGTGTGCCTTCGGCTGGTCCGTCGACGAAGTCGACGGTCACGATATCGATGCATTGCTCGAAGTGCTGGCTTCTCTCGATACTGCCGCAGATGCGCCGCATGCGATTGTTGCGCACACCGTCAAAGGCAAGGGCGTCAGTTTCATGGAGGACGACAACAACTGGCACTACCGCATCCCCAATGAGGCGGAACTGGCTGCCGCAATCGCGGAGCTTGAAGCGCAGGGACGAGCGACATGAGGAACGCTTTTGCCGACGAACTGATGGCGCTCGCCGCCCGGGATGAACGCATCGTTCTGTTGTCCGGCGATATCGGCAACCGGATCTTCGATCCGTTCAAGCAGGCATTTCCCGATCGTTTCTACAACTGCGGCGTCGCAGAAGCCTCGATGATGAGTCTCGCCGCCGGTTTGGCGCTAACAGGGCTTCGTCCCGTGGTTTATACAATCACGACATTTGCGACGTATCGCTGTTTTGAGCAAATCCGTGTCGGCGTCGCCTATCATGATGCACCTGTCATCATCGTCGGCACCGGGTCTGGATTATCCTATGCGTCGCTCGGACCGACCCACCACTCGCTTGAAGACATGGCAATCCTCCGCGCTGTGCCAGGCATGACTGTACTCGCGCCGTGCGACTCAAATGAGCTCCGCGCCGGTCTCGCCGAGGCCCTCACGCTCGACGCACCCTGCTACATCCGTATCGGCAAGAAGGGCGAACCGCTCATCCATGAAACACCGCCGGCATTGACCATCGGCAAGGCCATCACACTGCGGGATGGGAGCGATATCTGCCTAATTGGCTCGGGAACCATAACCTCGGTCGTTATCGACGCCGCTGAATGGCTTGGAGACTACGGCATTTCTGCTCGGGTCGAGAGCTTCCCCTCTATCAAGCCGCTCGACGAGGAACGGCTTGGCGAGATCTTCGGCCGCTTCGATATTGTTGCCGTGGCAGAGGAGCACGGCCGTATCGGCGGGCTCTACGGCGCGATCGCCGAATGGCTTGCGGGTCAACCCGATGGTAAATCCGCTCGCCTGCTGGCGTTCGGCACTGACGACCGATTCATGCATACCATCGGGTCGCAGGCCTACGCCCGCGAGAGCTTCGGACTGTCGGCTTCGCACATCGGCGAGGCATGCCGGCATGCACTGGGCCAGATATAAAAGACGTCGACAATGGACCGTACGCTCGTCATTGGATTCGACCTCGACAACACCCTGGCCTGCTACGAAGGCATATTTCATCAAGCGGCAGTCGCAGCAAATTTGATCCCGCCAGATGTTCCAAGCGGCAAATCGGCGGTGCGAGATTACCTCCGCGCCAGCGGTCGTGAGGACGATTGGACCCGACTGCAAGGCCAGATCTATGGACCGGGCATGGCCGGCGCAAAACTGTTCCCGGGCGCGATTGACGTTCTTTGCGCCGCCCGAGATCACGGACATGCTCTCTTGATCGTCAGCCACAAGACCAGAGCCCCTGCGCTGGGTCCAGCGCATGATCTGCATGCGGCAGCCCGGGCATGGACCGATTCGGTTCTGTGCGATACAAACCAAAGCCCGTTATTTAGTGACGGAACCATTCATTTTTGCGAAACGCAGCACGAAAAGGTTGCGCGCATCGCCAATCTGAATTGTGACGTCTTCGTCGACGATCTGCCCGAGATTTTGAACGCGCCAGATTTTCCGGCGACGACACGCCGCGTTCTGTTCGATCCGGATCGTGTCCACACAGATATTTCTGACGACACTATCGTCAGAATCGATCATTGGAACGCTCTGCCCGGGGTTATTGAACACCGTGCCGATCGCTGATTCCATCGCCGTAGAGCTGCTGCGCAACGCCGGATACGATCCGGACAACGCAGAATGGCGTCCGCTTCCCGGCGGTGGCAACAATCGACTTTACCGCATCGGTGTTGGCAACACCTCTCTGGTGATGAAGCAATACGTCGGCATCGGCACGACACCGAATGATCGGTTCAATCGGGAATGGGATTTTCTCGACGTCCTCTGCGATGCAGGAATCACCGGGATTCCTCGGCCCATTGCCTGCGATCCAGCCACCTGTTGCGCGCTCTACAGTGTGTTGCCCGGCATACCGTTCGAAACAACAGCGGCACCGGATGTGGCGGACATTGAAGCGGCGGCCCGGTTTTTCGCGGCCATCAACACGCCGGCCGTGCGGCGCATGGCGGAGTCGCTCGGCCCGGCGGCTGATGCCTGTTTTTCGCTCGACGAGCAGTTATCCCTGACGGAGACACGGCTGTGTCGCCTCGCAGACACCGCTGACGAAGCACGAAACCTGTGCGACGATCTCAATGCCGTCTGGCCAGAATTGCGCGACCGGACTCGCCGGGCGTGGGGCGACGCCGGTCTCGATCCGGCAAGTACTCTCCCCATCGAGGACAGGTATCTGTCGCCGTCAGATTTCGGGTTTCACAATGCATTGAAGAACGGTCGAAATATCGGGTTTGTCGATTTCGAGTATGCTGGTTGGGACGATCCGGCGAAGACCTTGTGCGATTTCTTCCTGCAACCCGAATATCCGGTCGATTCGGCGCACGAGAATCTGTTCGTCGGCACCGCCTTTCCAGATGCGGCCGTCGCCAAGCATCTCCGTTTGCGGGCACGAATCATGCGGCCGCAGTTTATCGCCCGCTGGTGTTGCATCGTGCTTAATCCGTTCCTGTCCGAGTGGGTCGAGAACCACGGTTACACCGAAGACGACCCCGCACTGATCGCGCTTCGAGAAATCCGGCTGGCGCGCGCAACGGCTTTCCGGGACAATCTGATCGATTCCCGATGATGCAAGGTAAATCCAGCCCCAATGGCCTACATCGACTTCATGAGTTCGCTTCACAAGAAGACCGACCGGGACTATCTTGCGCGGGTTACCGATCCCGATATGCCCAAAGCAAGGGCGGCCCGGCTCGCCAAGCAATGGGGTTACGATTACTGGGACGGCGACCGACGCATCAACTTTGGCGGTTACAGCTACGACGGTCGTTGGCGCAGCGTGGCCGATGCGTTGATCAGACACTATGGTCTGAAATCAGGCGACCGGGTGCTGGATGTTGGATGCGGCAAAGGCTTTCTGCTGTACGATCTTGCGGAGGCCATGCCGGGACTCGAAGTGCGGGGCCTCGACATTTCAGCCTATGCCATCGAACACGCCAAGAATGAGATCAAGGAAACGATTGCCTGTGGCAGCGCGGCGTCACTGCCTTTCGACAACGCAAGTTTCGATCTGGTGATCTCGATCAACACGCTGCACAACCTGCCGTGTCACGAGCTAGACAGAGCGATCCGAGAAATCGTCCGCGTTGGCCGCACGAACAAATATGTATGCGTCGAGTCGTATCGGTCCGAGGAAGAAAAAGCGAATCTGCTTTACTGGCAGGTAACCTGCGAAGCGTTTAATTCTCCCAAAGAATGGCAGTGGTGGTTCGACCGCTGCGGATATGACGGGGATCATTCATTCATTTTCTTCGAGTAAACGACGAAACGGAGCAATCGAGAACTGATTATGCCGTCCATGACGACCCGCGCCGCAATTCTCGTCGAACAAGGGAAACCATTGATTATCGACGAGATTAACATGCCCGAGACGCTTGCCGTCGGACAGGTTCGCGTACGCGTTCACTGCAGTGGCATTTGCGGTTCCCAATTGGGCGAAATCGACGGCATCAAGGGTCCCGATCCCTATCTGCCACACCTGATGGGGCACGAAGGATTCGCCACAGTCGAAGAAACCGGACCGGGGGTGCGGCATGTGGCAACCGACGACACCGTCGTCATGCACTGGCGCCCGGGCCTCGGAATCGACGCCGAACCGGCACGATACGGCTGGGACGACAAAACTGTCAGCGCCGGCAAGGTTACCACCTTCAACGAGCGTGCCGTGGTTTCGGAAAATCGCCTAACACGGATCGACCCCGAAACAGAGAAGGACATAGCAGCACTCTACGGATGTGCCGTGACTACCGGATTTGGCGTCGTCCAGAACGATGCCAAACTACAGGTTGGCGAATCAGTCGTCGTCTTCGGCGCAGGGGGCATCGGCCTCAGTATCGTACAGGCGGCGCACATGGTCACCGCCGATCCGATCGTCGCCGTCGACCTTCATGACAACCGCCTCGATCTTGCCCGAAAGATGGGCGCGACCCATACCGTCAATGCGGCGAACGGCGATGTCCGGCAGGCAATGAACGATGTCCTCGATGGACGCCCGCTCAATGTGTTCGTCGACAACACCGGGCGTTCGGACATCATCGAGATGGGCTACAACATGATCGGCGAGTCCGGTCGAGTCGTATTGGTCGGCGTGCCCGACCATGCAGACCGGGCGAGCATCGATACGCTACCGTTACACTTCGGCAAGTCCATGATCGGCTCACACGGCGGCGACGCCCAGCCGCACCTTGATATTCCACGCTTCCACCGGCTCTATCGGCAAGGCCGGCTTGATCTTAAATCCCTGGTAACCGAAACCTTCGCACTCGACGAAATCAACGACGCCATTGCCGGCATGCGCGACGGCCGCATTGCCGGACGCTGCATTATCGACCTCGATGAATCATGACCGATAGCATCAACCCCAACGCCGCGCTCGCGGCAACGTTGCGACAGGAACTCTCACCAGATACGAAGATTGCCTTCGTATCGGGCAATTTCAATGTCGTGCACCCGGGTCACCTCCGGCTATTGCGGTTCGCCCGCGATTGCGCGGACCGGCTGGTGGTCGGGATCAACAGCGACGATCATAGCGAGGCAGTCCTGCCCGGCGAGCTTCGCCTCGAGAGCTTGCACAGCATCGACTTTGTCGATCACGCGATCATCCTGCCGGGTAAACCCGAGGCGTTTGTAGCAGCCTTGCGTCCGGAAATCGTGGTCAAGGGCAAGGAACACGAAACCCATTTCAATCCCGAGCTCGACATCGTCGAAGGTTATGGCGGCACGTTGCTGTTCTCGTCGGGCGAGGTGCAGTTCTCGTCCATGGATCTGCTACAGTGGGAGCTCGATTCAACGGGCCCGGGCGCATTCCGAACGCCCACGAGTTTTCTGCAACGGCACAAGATCAATGGCGCCGATCTCGCCGACTGGATTACCAAGTTCGAAGATCTGAACATCGTCGTGGTCGGCGACATGATTGTCGACGAATACGTCATGTGCGAGCCGCTCGGGATGTCCCGCGAAGACACCACGCTAGTGGTCTCGCCGTTGCGCAAAGACCGGTTTATCGGCGGCGCCGCCATCGTTGCGGCGCATGCCCGCGGGCTGAAAGCAAACGTGCAGTATTTTGGGATCATCGGCGACGACGAGCCGGGCTCGTTCGCCCGCGACTCCCTGACAGGTTACGACGTCTCGCACACACTCCTGGTGGATCGCAGCCGGCCGACAACTTTGAAGCAGCGCTATCGGGCACACGACAAAACCCTACTTCGGGTCAGCCATCTTCGGCACCACGAGATCTCCCTTGATCTGACTGACGAACTCGGCGCCGCTATCGAAGCAGCGCTCGACAATGCGGATTTGCTGGTCTTTTCCGATTTCAGCTACGGCTGCCTCAGCGACACCATTGTCGCCCGCCTGACCGATATGGCGACCGAGCGTAGCGTGCCGATGGTGGCGGACAGCCAGTCGTCGTCCCAGATCGGCGATATATCGCGCTTCAAGGGCATGCACCTGATCTCGCCAACCGAGCACGAGGCACGTATCGCGGCACGGGACAATAACGCCGGTCTTGTCGTACTTGCCGACAAACTCCGGAACTCGACCGGAACTCGGAACGTGATCATTACCCTCGGCGCGGAAGGCGTGGTCATTCATGCGCCGGAGACGACGACAGACGCGCTGATCACCGATAAGCTTCCGGCCATGAATGGTGTTCCACTCGATGTGTCGGGCGCCGGCGACAGTCTGCTGATCTGCTCATCCATGAGCCTCGCCGTCGGCGCTAATATATGGGAAAGCGCTTATCTCGGGTCCGTTGCCGCCGGCATTCAGGTTAGCCGTGTCGGCAATCGCCCGCTCAATACCGACCAACTGTTGGCACGGTTGCCTACATGAGAGCTTTGCTGCTTGCCGCGGGATTTGGGACGCGCCTGAGGCCGCTAACCGAGACGATACCCAAATGCCTGGTTCCGATCGGTGACGGCGTTCTGCTCGACGCCTGGCTCAAGCTATTGACCGAGGGCGGAATCGATCGCGTGCTGATCAACACACACTACATGGCAAATGCGGTCGAGGAGCATGTCCGAAACGGGCCCTGGCACAACGTTGTCGAGATCGTGCACGAACCGGTCCTTCTCGGCACCGGCGGCACGGTGCTCGCCAACCGCACTTTTTTCGGCGATGACGCGTTTATCGTGGCGCATGCCGACAATTTGACGTGGTTCGATGTTTTGGATTTCACCGTTCGCCACAAGGATCGGCCGGCAAATGCCATAATGACGATGATGACGTTCGATGCCGACGATCCTTCAAGTTGCGGAATCGTAGAAATCGACGAAGCGGGACTTGTCATCGGGTTTCACGAGAAGCAGCCCGACCCACCGGGCCGCCTTGCCAACGGCGCAGTGTACGTTTTCGAGCCTTCCGTCTTCGAGATTCTGCAATGTTTGGGCGAGCCACCGCTCGACATCAGCACAGGCCTGCTGCCGCAATGCATCGGCCGGGTCTGCACATGGCATAACGATGTCTATCTGCGCGACATCGGCACAGAAGCGAATCTTGCCGCCGCCCGATTAGACGCAGGTCATGATCCACACATTCGCTCACTCCTCGAAAACACTCCTCAATGAACGGCTCCGAGCAGGGCAAATGACAGACAACCGAACCCTCTATGCCTTCTACGATCTGGCTACATCGACCCCGAAGTTCGATTTCTTCGTCTTTCTCGTCTCATCCGAAATGTATCGAATCCGGCATGGATACGCGCGAACACACTACATCTTCGTGCCTGGCGAGAAAGACGGCTTCCGCGGCTTTGGTGGGCCGCCTCAGGACCCGGCAGTGCTGATGGCGATGATGCGGAACATCACGTTGCCCGGGTGCTGGCTGGCACCGGGGTGCGCATGCGTTAGCCACATGTCGTCGCGCGAGGAGGCATTGATCCTGTTCGACCATTGTGCGGGCCACTTCTTCCCACGCGGCTATTCCCTGTCGCATCCCGTCAACGAATATCATTGGCAAACATTGAGCGCCGGTTTCATACGCGGCGAGACGCTTCCAGAGATGAGCGCCCCTTATGAGAAGAGACGGGCAGCAGAGGCTTTTTGCGAGCGGGTTGCCGCCGACAAACGTGTCGTAACGATCACCATGCGTGAGGCCGAGTATTATCCCGAGCGCAACAGCAACATCGATGCTTGGCGTGACTTTGTCGAGAGCCGTCTCGACCGCGAGACCTATGCGCCGGTCGTCATTCGCGATACGTCAAATGCCCATGCCGACCCACTCATTCCCGGCGCCCCGGAATGCCCGCTCGCCTCAATCGACATCAATTTCCGCGCCGCCCTATACCAGGCGGCGTTCGTCAATCTTCATGTCAGCAACGGGCCAATGATGGTGTCATACTTCCTCGGCACGCCGACACTGGTTTTCAAATCAATCAGCAACGCGGAACATTTCGCCACGTCGGAAGAGTACTTCCGGCAAGAATACGGCCTGACGCCCGGCGACCAGTATTTCGGCATGCCGGACTCACTACGTCTCACGTGGTCCGACGACACACTGGAGACCATCGCATCCGAATTCGAAACTTTCGCCGCTCACGTCGAGAACCACCAGAACGAACACTATGGCGTTAACGGATTCTCATCGGAGATCAGCGAGACGCTTGTCTGTGACAGCGTCGTCGACTTCGCCAATCAGGGAATTCTCCGCGGCACGTTCGAGGACGACCGTCAAACCCTGCTCTCATTGCCCGAGAGATACCGAAAAAACCACCCGATGCCGTTCAATCTTCTTGGTGTCTGGTATGCGCAGGCCGGTCGAACCGACGAGGCGGAGGAAGCGCTTGTTCAGGCGCTTGAGATCGAGCCGGAATCCGAGGCGACGCGCCGCAATCTCGTCTTGCTGATGCTGCGCGAAGGCCATCTTGAGAAAGCCCGCAGCCATGCCGACGCGGCACCAGCCACCATGACGTTCAGCGAGCCCGAGATCGAATTCGGTTTCACCTGCACGCTGGCGCAGGGCAATGACGACGCCGTCTCTTGGATGGCAGACATTGCGCGGGCAAGCGGCATGACGGAAACGGCGATCAAAAACATGATCGAACAGTCGAGAGCCGGCACCACGGTCAACGACCGCTGACTGCGACCTTTTCCGTGTATTCGCTGGAAATCGGCACCTCGTGGTCCGACGGTTCGTCCCACACATTGCATTTGGCGCAAATCGACATCTCCGCCTTACGATTGCCGAGGTGCAGTGCCCGTCTTTGCTCGATAACCCGCGATTGCCAGATATCTTGGATCGAATGATCGCGGATATTTCCGTTTGGAAACTTACCGTTGTAGTCGACGTTGCAATTCGGCACGTCGCCATTGGCGAAGATCACCATCAGCGACCATAGCGCGACGCACGGCAGATTGACCTCGTGCGTACCGTCGATCGCCTTGAAGCCCTCGAGCTGGCCGCCCCAATTGTGAATGTTGTGGTACATGATGCGGTCGTTCGGCGAAAGCTTGTCGGCCCAAAATGCCCGGTATGCCGGCCACTCACCGATGTTGTCCTGTTGGCGGATCATCCGCATCCAGATCGACGTGGACGGTCGGATACGATTCCTAAGGTCGATAAACCTGAGCGCATTATCCATAACCTCCTCGAACACCAAACGTGCACGAATACGCTCGAAAACGTCCTTCTTCAGGCTATCGATGGAGAGAACGACCATATCGAGCCCAGCTTCGAGCAACGCCTTCGAGCGCGCTTCGTCGAGTAAGGATACGTTGGTCGATATCGCTGTTTCGCGCACGCCGCCCGTTTTAAGGATTTCCAGCCGGTCAGGCAGCTTCTTGTCCAACAACGGCTCGCCATCGCGGTACAAATTAACGCGGCGAACATGGCCGGCATGTTCGATGATCTCGTCGGCGATCTTCCGAAACAACGGCATTTTCATGGTCGGTGAATGCCGCGACCAATCCTCGATGGTGCACATCGGGCACCGGGCGTTGCAGGCATTGACCGTCTCGATTTCGAAAAAACTCGGGAACCGAACGAGATCATCGACCGTATCGCCGGGACGAATCCGCCGTATCAGAAAATCTTCCGCTTCCGTTTTGCCGAGCATACCGGCCTCGATTGCCGCCTCATGGTCGTCGGTAGGATATCACACGATGATGGTTAACGAATTCTCAACGCCCGATTATGTCTAGATATCCCTGCCCGCGTGCGCCGTCACAAGCCGACGGCAGATATCCTTGGGCGTCATGCGCTCGATGCCCGTCTCATTGACCCAGATACGACTCTCCAGCGTGGTATCCAGCGGTCGTTCGTCGGCAAACCCGAAATCACGAATGCTACAAGGCTGCACGTCCGCATTAACAGGCTGGCGTTCCGAAACGGCCGCAATCAGGCATTCGACGAGGCCCAGTCGGCTATCGCCGACCGGCCCGGCGACGTGGCAAGTGCCATTCAATTCTCCGCCAGCAGCAGCCTGCACGGCAGCTGCAACATCGTCGATAAACACCGGCGAAAACCGTTGATCCGTCGCCACGCGAAGAGGCCGCCCGGCTTCGATATCGTTGAGCCAGGCGGAGAACAGCGTTCCGTCGCCCGGGTCGGCCCCGACGACCTTAGCAAGCCGGAGGATCGTATAGTCTGGGGCGCAGCCCCGGATATACTGCTCGACCGCCCACTTCTGACGACCGTACAAAACCTTTGGGTTCGGCTGATCGAATTCCGTGTAACTGCCCCGCTTGCCATCAAAAACAAGGTCGGTCGATGTGTAAACGATACGAATTCCGGCCCGAACCAAGCGGTCGACGATCCGCTTCACGCCGGCGACGTTAATCGCCTCTGAGCGCTTGCGGTCGGCATGCACACGATCGATATCGGTATCGCCGAGCAAAAGAACCGCCGACGATACATCCTCCGCGGAAACCAGGTCGAGCGGGTCCATTGTCAGGGCGTCGAACGGGACGCCGCCCTCGAAAGGTCTTTCACGGAATGTCGCGATTGCCCGTTCCGGGCCGAGCATCCGGTAGATTCCCTGGCCGACGAAGCCGGATGCTCCAAGGATCAAAAGACGTTGCCGGCGGATACTCACGTTTTCAGGGCTATTGCGCAGTCAAGCCGATACTGTGCGGCGAGATCAACAACGCCGTCGTCGAGTAATCAAGAAGACCGTATGACCGGACCAACTCTTCGGACGGCGGGTTGACCAGAATATATTGCGGTATCAGGCCGGACTCGCGGAGTTTGGCGTAATTGGCGACGCCCTTCTCGCACCCCTCGAAGTCATCGAGGGCGAACACAATACGGTCGGAACAGAGCTGGCCCAACAACGCGAGATCCTCATCCTGTAACCGCCCGTCGACGTGAATCATTTCGAACAAGCCATCGCCTTGGTGTGCTTGCCGGATTGCCGTCAGCATCTCGGTCGAACTCTGTTTCGGATATTGAACGATCTTGGTTTTGCCGGGTGCGGGTATCGCGATGTCGTTGCTGTAATCGCAGGTATGAATCATGCCATCTGCGATACCGGCTTCGTCCATACCTTTCGCCATGGATACGGTGCTCTTACCGATAAAGGTTCCGATTTCGATCACCATCGACGGCCGAAACAGAAAAGTCAGCGCATAGAGCAACCATGCCGACGCCGCCGGGATCGATCCCGTATTGTATTCTGCCCGGGATCGCAAGGCATCAAGTTCTTCAATTTCTCGGAAAAATGCTGGTCCTTCGACAACCAAGCGCGGTGCGGCATTCTCGAAGATGCGTTTCCACACCACATCGCTGAAAAGCCGGCTGGAGATCGTAAGCTGTTCCACGTCGGTCACCTTCTGCCTGACGGTACGGGCTTGCCGACGCTACCACGGCGCCCGCGGATAGCCAATTCGCGACCCATGGTTCACAAAAGGGCCGGAACGTGACCGGTCATCACCAAAGCGTGAATATTTCTCAGTGTTTCGGGGATCCCAATTCGGCCCCCTCAGTTTGCATTTTGAAGCAGATGCGGCTGTAATGAATACAGCAAGGTCGGCCCCAGCGCTTCATACCGAAGTCAGAGGACCAAAAAACATCTTGCTCAGGGAAATCTAGGGAGACGACCAAACAATGACAAAAGATATCAAAGGCGACGAGTCCGTCGCTACCATCGCCTATGACGATCTCACCCACGAGAACAAGAGTGCTCTTACGCGCGCCTTGAACAAGGGTGCGACTCGTCGTGAGGCCATGCAGATCATGATGGCCGCCGGCATGACCGCCGCCGCCGCCGGCAGTCTCGTTGCCGCCGCCGGTGACGCGATCGCTCAGACCCCCAAGAAGGGCGGCAGCATTCGCTACTCGTCCTCGCTGCACGGTCCCGACGACAAGATGAAACCGTACGAATTCACCTCGAATATCGACTACAGCCGAGGACGTGCGCACTTCAACAGTCTGGTCCAACTCGACGATGACATCGTTCCGCAGCCGGAACTGGCGCAGGAATTCGGCCCAAACAAGGATGCATCCGTCTGGACTTTCAAACTACGCGAGGACGTTCGCTTCCATGACGGATCCAAATTTTCTGCCGACGACGTCATGGCCACCATGGCGACGCATTACGGCGAGGATTCGACCTCGGTCGTGAAGACGCTCGTTGCCGGCGTCAAGGAATGGAAGAAACTTGGCCCGTATGAAGTTCAGGCGGTCCTCGACAGCCCGAACTCGGACTTTGCGACGCTCCTCGGTGAAAAGCAGTTCAAGATCGCCAAGGCCGGCACGCTGGACGATCAGGTTCCGGTCGGTTCCGGTCCGTTCAAGACGGTCGATTTCCAGCCGGGTGTACGGTCGAAACAGATTCGTAACGAAGACTATTGGCGCGATGGCGCGAATGTCGACGAAATCGAAATTTTCGCGATTACCGACCCGGTGGCCCGTGTCAACGCGTTGATGTCCGGCGACGTCGACATGGCCATCCAGATCGACCCGAAGGCGATCAAGCAGGTCGAATCAAACCCGGGCTCCAAGATCATCTCGACGGTCTCGGGTGCCTACATGGGTTTCTGCCTGATGCTCGACAAGGCCCCTGGCAACAACCCGGACTTCGTCAAGGGCATGAAGCTGCTGCAGCGCCGCGACAAGATCGTGAAATCGATTCTCAAGGGACAGGGCACGGTCGGAAACGACCACCCGATCAACTCGGCCTATGGCGTGGACTTCTGCAAGGAACTGCCGATCCGCGATTTCGATCCTGATCAGGCGAAACACTTCCTGAATAAGTCGGGTGTCGATGGCGCCACGTTCCATGTCGCAGAGGTCATGCCGGGTATCACCGACGCCTCTCTGATGTGGCAACGCGAGTGCCAGAAGATCGGCTTCAATCTGGAAATCAAGAAGGTTCCGACCGACGGTTATTGGGGCGCCGTATGGCTCAAGGAGCCGCTCAACGCGGTAACCTGGAACATGCGACCAACGGCGACTGTCATGCTCGACATCGCGTTCGCACCGGATGCGCCATGGAACGACACGGTGTGGAAAAACGAACGCATGGGCGAACTGCTGAAGATGTCGAAGGCTGAAACCGATCCTGCCAAGAAGTACGAGATTCAGTGCGAGATGCAGACCCTCGCGCACGATGAATCCGGCATGATCATTCCGGCGCACCAGAACTACACCGATGGCGCAGCCGACAGCATCATGGGCATCACCAAAAATCCGCTCGGCGCTTTTGGTGGCTGCGAATGGCCCGAGTTCGTCTGGAAGGCGTAAGCCCTCCCATCGAACGATAGCACAACGGCAAATTCCGGCCCGGAGTATGTCTCCGGGCCGGTGTCGCCGCGGCCGGTGAAAAACCGGCCGAACAACGATAAAATCATCAAGCAAGAACGCCTGAAGGCGCGCACAGTAGGAGGGGCCCATTCCATGATGCAGGCCATGATCATCCGCCGTATCCTGATCGGCTTTGTCACCTTGTGGGTGGTGTCTCTACTCGTTTTCTTCGGACTCAATGTGATCCCAGGCGACGTGGCCCAGATCGTGCTCGGCCAGTCGGCGACACCCGAAAGCCTGGCTGCGCTTCGCAAGAAACTGGGCCTCGACCAGCCACTTTACATTCAATACTTCATCTGGCTCGGCAATCTGTTGACCGGCGACATGGGGATATCCAGTGCCGGCGGCGCAACGATTTCCAGCCTGATCACGTTTCGCATCGGCAACACCCTCGAGCTCGGCGGCGTCGTCGCCGCGATCGCGGTGCCGCTCTCGGTCGTCCTCGGCCTGCTGGCGGCAATGTATCCCGGCACCTGGCTCGACCGTATCCTGACATTTGGAACGATGAGCCTCGTCGCGGTCCCGGAATTCCTGATCGCAACCCTTCTCGTGCTGTTCCTGGCGGTGAAGCTCCGATGGCTGCCATCCATCGCCTTCATGAGCGAAGACCAGACGTTTCTCGAATGGCTGCGCGCCATGGCGCTACCGATCGGAACTTTGGTGATCGTGGTCGCGGCCCAGATGATCCGTATGACCCGGGCCGGCATTCTCAACGTCATGAATTCGGCCTACATCGAGATGGCAATTCTAAAGGGCGTGCCTCGCAAGCGCATTATCCTGCGCCACGCGTTCTTCAACGCGATCGGGCCGATCGTCAATGTCATCGCGCTCAACCTCGCCTATCTGGTTAGCGGCGTGGTCATCGTCGAGACTATTTTCGCTTACCCCGGCCTCGCGAAACTGATGATTGACGGCGTTCAAGTCCGCGACCTTCCGCTTGTGCAGGCCTGTGCCATGATCTTCTGCGCGACTTACATCGCCCTACTGCTGGCGGCCGATATCGCGGCGATCGTTTCCAATCCGCGTTTGCGGCATCCGAAATAGGTGACGAACATGAGTGATACGACAAACAACGGCGTCACCGGTGAAACTGCCTCGGATGTAAGCGAGAAGGAAAGCATCGATCCGGTCGACAAGTTCGCGGAACTGCCGGATGCGCCGCCAAAACGCGGCATCAGGCTTTCCTGGGTCGGAAAAATCGCAACCGGCATTGTCGTCTTTTGGGTCTTCATTGCAATCTTCGGACCGTGGATCGCGCCCTACCACGAGGCCGAGTTCGTCGCTGACGATGGATTCCTGCCGGCTTTTTCGTGCCCTGAAATCACCGAGGAAATCTACGATCTGTCGGAAATGACCCCGGAGGCGATCGAGCAATACTGTGCCGAATCCGAAAATATCATGGTACTTGGCTCCGACTATCTCGGACGCGACGAGTTCTCTCGTGTCATTTGGGGCGCACGGACGACCATCGGTATCTCGTTCTTCTCGACGATGCTCGCCTACTTCTTCGGTATCACGATGGGCATTGCGGCCGCGGTTCGCGGCGGTTGGACCGACATGGTTCTGAGCCGCGTCAACGAGTCGATCCTGTCACTGCCCAGCATCATGTTGGGTCTGATCGCCGTCGCGGCGCTGGGGTCCACGATCCCGATCCTGATTGCCGTCGCGTCGCTGATTTATGCGACCAGCGTGTTCCGTATCGCCCGAGCGCTTGGGCAGGACATCATCGTGCAGGACTTCGTCGAGGCCGCCCATGCACGTGGCGAAGGTGTCTGGTGGATCATCACCCGCGAGGTGTTGCCCAATGCGGCGATGCCGCTGGCAACCGACTTCGGCCTGCGGCTGGTCTTCGTCATCCTGTTTATTTCGAGCCTGAGTTTCCTCGGCCTCGGCGTTCAACCGCCGATGTCCGATTGGGGCAGCATGGTGCGGGAAAACATGTCGGGGCTCGGCTACGGCTCCTACGCCTCCATCTGGCCGGCGATTGCCATCGCGACACTGACCATCTCCATCAATCTGATTGTCGACGACGTCTCGGCGAAGTCCGGCGGCAGCCTGGCAAAGAAAATGGTGTAATCATGGCGCTTCTGGAAGTCGACAATCTGAAGATCCAGGCCCGCAAGGAAGACGACGGAAGTATCATCCCGATCGTCAAGGGCGTGTCGTTCGACATCGAGCCCGGCGAGGTCGTCGCCCTGATCGGCGAGTCCGGTTCTGGCAAGACGACGATCTCGCTGGCATCTCTCGCCTATTGCAAGCCGGGGCTCGAATTCGCCGGCGGCGAAGTCCGGTTGCATGGCAAGGACGTGCTGACGATGCCGCCCCTCGATCAGCGCGAGATGCGCGGCAAGAACGTCGCCTATCTGGCGCAAAGCGCGGCAGCCACGTTCAACCCGGCGATTACTATCGGCGAACAGGTTACCGAGCCGGCGGTGCTGCACGGAGTCATGACCCAGGAAGAGGCGGACAAGCGCGCTGAAGAGCTCTATATCGCGCTCGAGCTACCCGATCCAGACCGCATGGGGCGCCGCTATCCCCATCAGGTGTCCGGCGGCCAGTTGCAACGCTTGATGGCAGCGATGGCGTTATGCGGGCGGCCGGATCTGCTTGTTCTCGATGAGCCGACGACGGCGCTCGACGTGACGACCCAGATCGAGGTTCTCAAGGCTTTCAAGAAGGTGATTCAGGAAGAAGGCTCGGCAGCGATCTACGTCACGCACGATCTGTCCGTCGTCGCCCAGATCGCCGATAAAATCGTCGTGCTCTATGCCGGTGAGATTCAGGAAATGGGCACCGCCGATCAGATCATCAACCAACCGACCCATGACTACACGCGCCGCCTGATGGCCGCCGTTCGCCCTTCCCCGGTTGCCGGGATGGGCGACGACGAGGAGCACGGGCACGGTCGCGACGAGGCGGCACTTTCGGCACGGAACATCACCGCCGGGTACGGTGGCAATGTCGACGGCGAGCCGGCAATCACCATTCTTCGGAATGTCAACGTCGACATCGGCCGCGGCGACGTGGTCGGGGTTATTGGCGAATCCGGATGCGGTAAATCGACACTCGCCCGTGTCATGGCTGGGCTTCTGCCGGCTGCCAAAGGCGACATCGTGCTCGACGGCAAGACTCTCGAGCCGTCGCTCGAGAACCGCGAACGGGACGAACTCCGCAAGGTCCAGTTCGTCTTTCAGATGGCCGATACCGCGCTTAATCCGCGTCAGCGCATCGGCGATATTCTGGGCCGCCCCGTTGAGTTCTATCTCGGTTTGAAAGGCGATGACAAACGCCGCCGAGTCTACGAACTCCTCGATATGGTCGAACTGCCCGTCGAGTTCGCGGAACGTTATCCGATGGAACTTTCCGGCGGACAGAAGCAGCGTATCAATCTGGCGCGCGCACTGGCCGGCAATCCCGAAGTCCTGCTCTGCGACGAGGTCACGTCGGCACTCGATTCCATTGTCGGCGCCAATGTCATCAAGCTGCTCAAGGATTTGCGAATGGAAACGGGCGTTTCGTTCGTGTTCATTTCTCACGACCTTTCGACCGTCGCATCGTTCGCCGACCGTATTGTCGTGCTCTATGCTGGGCGGGTCGTCGAGCAAGGGCCGACAGATCAGGTTCTGTCGCCCCCGTTTCATCCCTACACCCGGTTGCTGATCACGTCAGTGCCGGAAATGCGAATCGGCTGGCTCGAAGACACCATGCAGACCCGCGAAGCCGCCGCAGGCATTGCCCGAGACGTGGAGATCACGCGTGTCGGTTGCCCGTTCTTCAATCGCTGCCCGATTGCGATCGAGGGAACCTGCGATAAGGAAGATGCGCCGATCCGCGTTCACGACGAGGGCCACGAGATCGCTTGTCACCACACGCTGGACGAGGTCGAGGAAAGCTCAACCGCGCCGCAGATGGTGCTGCACGGTTTTGACAAGGTCAGGGACGACGAAGACGGGCCGAGCAGCTCTGCCCATTGACTCCGAGCAACGACGGTTTCGCAACGGCCTTACTCACGCATGCGAATCACTTTGCGATCACCGGTTTTATCTCCCAGCTTACGCGCGAGCGCCGTTCTCATCGCCTATAAGCGCGAATTCATCGGATCGTAGGGATCGTGGGACGGATACCCCCACGCCGCATACCATTGTTCGAGATGCGGCACGAGAGCGCGAACAACGCGATCGTACGCCGGATCGATTTCCACGCCATCAAGTTGACTGCGGATCGCAGAACCGGTAGCCGCAAGATCAATCTTCGTCGTCTGGCCACCACGCAGAACGATGTCGCCGCCGACCATTACGGTCGCCACATCCTCCGCCCGTGCCCGCATAACGATCGTCTCCAGCGGATCGGCCTCCGGCGATAGCCAAGGCCAGCCAATTCGGTCCAAGTCGAGTACGGCAATATCGGCCCTGTATCCTGATTCAAGCCGCCCGATTTCGCCGCCCATGCCCAGGATCTTCGCGCCGCCGATGGTCGCCATGTCGAACACCTGTCGGATTGACGGCGCCGGTCCGCCAATGTCTGGCGTGCGATGCAAACGAAGTGCAAGCCGCATCTCGTCGAACATGTCGTCATCGTCATTGATCGTCGTTGCGTCAAGGCCAAGACCGACAGTAACGCCGCTCGCGAGCAAGGCATTCAACGGCGCAATGCCAGCCCGTAGACGCAGATTGGAGCTTGGATTGTGTGACAAACCGGCGCCGGTCTCCGCGAGGGTTTCGATGTCGCGCTCGGTCACCCAAACACCGTGCGCGATCGAAAATCGCTCATCGAGAACGCCAAGATCGCGCAGGTAACTGATCGCGGTTTTCCCATGATTGCGCAGGCTTTCAAGCTTTTCGTAGTGCGACTCAGTCGCATGGGTCTGGACGCCAGCATCGAGCTTCGCGGCACGGCGTGCCGCTTCCTGCATGGTTTCCGCCCTAACCCACTGTGGGCCCGGCGGTCCGTACCAGACCGATACGGTCGGATGATCCCGCCACGCCGCGTTCAGCCGTTCGACACCGTCGAGATACTCTTCGGACGTCAACCGCGGCACGTCGATAAAGAAGCGGCGCACGCCAGCGGCAAGATCATCGGGCAAGCTCGCCAGAAACCGGTCGTCCTCGCCGATACCGTGAACAATCAGGCTTGTTTCGGTCGATCCCGGTGCGAGCCTGACGCGAAGACCGACATCGTCGTATGCGCAGGCCTTGTCATTGATGTTGTGCTCGAATGATCGAGGGTCTTGGCCTGAACCACAGAGATCCATGACCGCCGTGACGCCGGTCCGGAGCAACTTCGCCGCACTCAATGTCGTCCCAAGGCGCACGTCGGGATCGCGTGCGAGCCGCGTCATGACGATCCAGGGTTCGAGCAGATCGTCCGCTATGCCGTTCAGCCAGTATGATAATGATCCGGTGTGGTGGTGTGCGTTGATCAGGCCGGGAATGACGGCTGCGTTCTCGGACCCAAGTACGGTTGTGTTCTGGTACGCATCCGACAATTCATTCCAGGAACCGACTGCGGCGATCCTGCCTCCGTCCACGACAACGGCGCCGTCTCGGATCGTATCGTCCGGACCGCTGCCACAAATGACCCATTTGCCGCGAATGATAATGGAATCAGACATGGCTCCTAGGGTTGGGCAGCAGCGATGTAAGAGTCAATCGACTCTGTGCGATGGCCGTTCCGAGTCCACAGGATTGGGAAGTAGTTCTCGTCCATGGTATCGTCACCGAACCGTTTGTAGCGGCCGTAGACCGGTCCGTTCCCCTCATTCAGTCTCTCGGGCACGTAGTGCGTATCGCTACGGATACCGTGCAACACAAGCGAACGACGCGGGACTGAAGCAGCGTTGCTGCCCGAGCCGTGCCACGTCCAACCGTGATGGAACGACCCGCCGCCAGGCGGCACTTCGACATGAACGATCTCAGGCTCGACACCCTCGGCCGCTGCGGATTTTTCCATGAACTCACGATAATTCTCAGGACCGTGAAACTCGCCCTCGGGACCCGTCGGCTTCCAGCGATGCGACCCGCGAACGAATTCTATCGTGCCGGCGTCGGATCTGGTCTCATCGAGCGCGATCCAGCACGACAGCATCTCAGTCGGCCGGAACCACGAAAGGTAGGCATTGTCGCGGTGATACAGAAGCGCGCGCGTTCCCGGCGGTTTCCAGATCACATTGTCCTGCATGATTCGGGTTCCTGGCCAATCGCCGAGTTCGGCAATCGCACGGCCGAGGTCTTCGCGCAGCACCGTTGCCGCTACGGCGCGGTCGGCGCGCCAGCCGTTGCAGATTTGCCGCGACAGCGACGGATCGCTCTTGCCTTCCTGCCAATTGACCTCATCCGGCGAAATGCCGGTTTCGAACTCGCCCCGAAACAATCGGTCATAGCGTTCACGTAGTCGTGCGACGGTTTCATCGTCGATCAGTTTGTCGACGATGAGAAAGCCATTTTCATCGAAATTCGCTTTCTGCTCGGGTGTCAGCACAAACACGCCGCCTCCGTCATGACTTAGGATCATATACTATAAATCATCGGAGATGGTGGGCGCGACTGGGATTGAACCAGTGACCCCTGCCGTGTGAAGGCAGTGCTCTCCCGCTGAGCTACGCGCCCCTCCGGTTCGCGCGGCGGCTGGTTGCCGGGCCGCTCGGAAGGGAGCCATATAAGGCTGCAGCCACACGGGTGTCAAGAAATCCAAGGGGCCCAAGGCAGGTCTCATGTGCAGCGCCGGTTGCAGGAATCGGAAACAATCTTTGACTTGGCCCTGACGGCCCCCTGTGGCAATTTCCCAACCGATTTCAAAGCCTTCCAGCGTTATTCCTGTATCAGCGTCATGACGTCCGTTTCTCCGAAAAATCCAGCGCGCCCCTCGGTTACCGGTATCGTTCTCGCCGCCGGCAAGGGCACACGAATGAAGTCCGATCGACCGAAGGTGATGCACCGGATCGCCGGGCAGCCATTGGTTCGGCACGTGATCGACAACCTTGAAGCCGTCCATGCCGATCGCATCGTCACCGTAGTATCGGAGGATATGATCGATGCGGCTGATGTCGTCGCCCCCCATGCGATCGCCATTCAGCGCAAGCGTCTGGGAACAGGACATGCGGTCGCCGCCGCCCGCAAAGCGCTCGGCAATGTCGACGGAACAGTGCTGGTCCTGTTCGGTGCCGATCCGCTCATCGAACCCGAAACTCTCAATGCCATGATCGCGCGTCGCGAAGACAATGATAACCCGGCGGTGGTCGTTCTCGGATTCCGGCCTGTCGACCCGGGACTCTACGGTCGATTGATCGCTGATAATCAGGGCACCCTCTCGGCCATCGTCGAGGCTCGCGATGCCACACCGGAACAGCTCGAAATCGACCTCTGCAATGCCGGCGCGATGGCGATCGATGGCGCCCGTTTGTGGTCGCTGATCGACCGGCTCGATAACGATAACGCGAAGGGCGAGTATTATCTTACCGATATCGTCGGCCTCGCCCGCGACGACGGTGACGTTTGCGCCGTCATCGAAGCTGACAGCAGCGAGGTTATCGGCGTCGATTCGCGCGAGGATCTTGCGGCGGCCGAAGCCGTCATGCAGCAACGTTTACGCGCACGCGCAATGGCGAATGGCGTCACGATGATCGATCCGGATACCGTGTTTCTGAGCGCGGATACAAACCTTGGACGCGACGTGGTTATCGAACCTAATGTGTTCATCGGCCCCAATGTACATATCGGTGACGGTGTAAAAATCCGGGCGTTTTGCCATATCGAAAATACCGTTATCGGACCGCACACCTCCGTTGGCCCGTTCGCGCGCCTCCGGGGCGGCACCGACATCGGTGAAAACTGTCGCATCGGTAACTTCGTTGAAATGAAGAATGCAGCATTTTCGACCGGCGCCAAGGCCGCCCACCTGACATATGTTGGCGACGCCGGTGTCGGCGAAAACGCTAACATCGGCGCCGGCACCATCACGTGCAATTACGACGGCATCAACAAGCACCGGACCGAGATCGGCGCTAGCGCTTTCATCGGTTCAAACACTGCCCTCGTCGCACCCGTTCGTGTCGGCGCTGGCGCCATCGTCGGTGCGGGCAGCACGATTACGCGCGATGTCCCGGATGGCGATCTTGCCGTAACCCGTGCAGAGCAAAAGAACCTTGCCGACGGGGCAAAGAGAATTCGAGAGCGAAAGCGGAAAGGCTAGATTTATCATGTGCGGCATTATCGGCATTATCGGCACCCGCGACGTCTCGCCTCTCCTGCTTGAAGGACTGAAACGTCTTGAGTACCGCGGATACGACTCGGCCGGTATCGCGACCCTGGTCAACGGATCGATCGATCGTCGGCGGGCCGAGGGCAAACTAGGAAACTTGGCCACACGTCTCGATTCCGAACCGCTCGGCGGCACGACTGGCATCGGCCATACTCGATGGGCGACCCATGGCGTGCCCAACGAGAGTAACGCGCATCCGCATGCCACAGCAAAGGTCGCCCTCGTCCACAACGGCATCATCGAGAATTATCAGTCCATCAAGGCCCGTGTCGTCGAACGCGGTCATAATCTTGCGTCGGATACGGACACGGAGGTCGTTGCGCATCTGATCGACGCGCATATGGAAGACGGCCTCGAACCGATCACAGCGGCTGGCAAGGCATTAAAAGAATTGGAAGGCGCGTTCGCCCTTGGCATCGTGTTTGCCGGCTACCACGATCTTATGATCGCCGCGCGCCAGGGTAGCCCTCTGGCCATCGGATACGGTGATGGAGAGATGTATCTTGGCTCCGACGCCATGGCGCTCGCTCACCTGACCAATCGCATTCAGTACCTTGAGGACGGCGACTGGGCCGTCGTCACGCCGACCGGCGCGACGATTTACGACTCCGCAGATAACGAAGTCGACCGAAAGATACATCAATCCAGCCTGTCAGGCGCCGCTGTCGGCAAGGCAGGTTACCGTCATTTCATGCTCAAGGAGATTTTCGAACAGCCGCAGGTTATCGGCGATACGCTCAACTCGTTCGTAAACCCTGGCACGCGGCAGGTAACGTTGCCGCTCGCATTCGATGCCACAAATGTTAGCCGTGTCACGATCATCGCCTGTGGCACGGCCTACCTTGCCGGCATGGTCGCCAAGTATTGGATCGAGACAATCGCGCGGGTTCCCGTCGAGATCGATGTCGCCTCCGAATTCAGATATCGCGCCGCCGACATGCCAGAAAACGGTGTTGCTCTGTTCATTTCCCAATCCGGGGAAACCATGGATACGCTCGCGTCGTTGCGATATGCAAAGGCCCAGGGACAGCGCATCGTTTCTGTCGTCAACGTGCCGGAAAGCACGATAGCGCGGGAATCCGACTCGGTTTGGCAGACATACGCCGGGCCGGAAATCGGCGTCGCATCGACGAAAGCATTTACGACCCAGCTAACCGTCTTGGCCTGTCTGACCATCGCCCTGGCGCGCGAACGGGGGACGCTCGATGCCGACGGCGAGGCGCGGCTAATGGGCGCGTTGACGGAGGTTCCGGCGCGCGTTGCCGAGGTGCTGAACCATGACGAAAGCATTCAGGCGATCGCCGCCGATGTCGCCGAAGCCCGGGATGTTCTATACCTCGGCCGTGGCACGAGCTATCCCATCGCACTTGAAGGTGCGTTAAAACTCAAGGAAATCTCCTATATTCACGCGGAAGGTTATGCCGCTGGCGAGATGAAACACGGCCCGATCGCGTTGATCGACGACAGGGTTCCGGTCATCGTTATCGCGCCGTCCGACCCGTTGTTCGAGAAAACCGCATCCAATCTGCAAGAAGTCGTGGCGCGGGGCGGCCGCGTGGTGTTCTTCACCGACGATAAGGGTGCAGAGCGGTTGAGCGAGCTCGCGGCAGCGACTATCGCCCTACCGCCGGTCGACCCGTTCGTGGCACCCATCCTGCACGCGATTCCGGTTCAGCTACTTGCTTATCACGTCGCGGTCATTCGCGGTACAGACGTCGATCAACCGCGAAATCTGGCGAAAAGCGTAACGGTCGAATAAAAACCGCGGCGAGTCATACCCTGCTCAGATAGCAAGCCCCAAGTAGGGAAGCTTGTTATCCTTCTTACCGGCAACGGATCTTCCTTGAAGATGCCAGTACCCACCACGAAGTCGACGAACCCCCCGCCGTTGTTGACTCACGGCACCAGCAACAGCTCCTGCAGCCTTTAAGCGAGCTCTGATCCGGTGGTGGTAGTTCAAAACCGTGCGGCGAAAGCAGACCGTACGATCACCGATGCAATGCCGGTAAATCTCCCAGATCCGGCAGTACCGCGACGCATCGCTGTCGGACTGCTCAAGAAGAGCACCCTGAATGTTGCGGCCGCAATGTTCGTCGATCAGCGTACCGCTGTATTTGATCAGTAACCGCCCACCGGCATTCCTGCGAACATCGATTGCGGAGCACAACGCCGCGATCAATCTAATCCTTGGTCAACAAGGTTTGATTCCGCATGGTCCGGGCCTTGGTCAGGATTGCGTCCTCGATTTTCGTTCCCGTCCCTTCGGGTACGACCGCATCGCGCCACTCGTTCCCATCCCGGATCTGCCGAAAGACACGAACCACGACACCATCCGCACGTAACTCGGTTCCCAGAATATAGACGTTCAACTTGAACCGCTCGCCTGGCGAATCGACCGCCGCGAACCAATCCGTAACGATTACACCGCCAAAAGGATCGGCCGACGCCACCGGCATAAACGAGATCGTATCGAGCGAGGCGCGCCACAAGAACGTATTCACACCGAGGCCGGCACCGCCACCTCCCCGGCTTCCGGGAGCGGTATTCTCGTCAGAGAACACCCCAAGTATTCCGCCTTCACCGAAGATACTGCCTGTCTCGGTCCCACGTGCTTCCTTGCCGGTTACCGGAACTTCGTCATCCTCGCTCGCACCACCGCATGCGGCAACACCGAGAGCCAAAAGGATTGTTGCCACTAGAGCTCTGATTCGTCGGTTCATATACTGCCCATTCCTGTCAGCTAAATCCGGGCGCTCGCCGGACCCCGTGTCATATCATAACGGCTGCAAGGCCGCCAACAAGGGACCTAAATGCTTCTCATAGCGGCGCCATCGTCCAACGGATTGATCGTTCAGCGGCGCCCTCACCTGCGCAACGCTCGCTGTTGCAACTCGGCCCTGGGCGCCCGTACCCATCAACCAGTCCTCTGACCATTCGAGCCCGCAATACGCTGCAATTCGACGCGTTTCAGTCTCGGGGTGGCGTGCGAGTTCTTCGTATGAGACATCAAGAACCGGTACAGGCAAGACACTCGACCAATGCTGCATGATCCGATCATAGGCGCACCAGACAGGCCCCAGCCAATTGACGTCATAGGAATAGACAACCGATCCGCGCGCAAACATCTGTTGATAGCAAGAAAGGCACGTATCCCGCGGATCACGGTTCATGTGAATGATACGTGCTTCGGGAAACATAACTGCAATCAGGCCAACAAGCAGGAAATTGCGGGGTGTCTTATCGGTTAGCCGTTGCTCCGGTCGGAAAAGCCCCCCCAGAGATGAGAGGTAGTCGCTCGACAGGGTCGTCAGCGCGACCCCATCAATTTCCGCGAGCGCCTCGGGAAACGGTTGGGCCACGCCGCAACGCTGATGGAGCTCGCCCGCTAAACGGTCGAGATCCGGCCGCTCGCCACCGGCAATCACATCGGGATGGCTTGCCACGATTTGTTCCATCAACGTGGTCCCGGACCGTGGCATACCGACGATGAAAATGAGATTCTCTCCAAGCGACACGCCGGACCGGCGGCGCGCATCGGAGAGTCGCGCAATCGTCGCTGCGTCGACATGCTGCATCAGCCTGTCGACGGTATCGTTGTAAATCGCCGGGTCGAACATCTGATGCACAGCGTGCCGTCGGTTGGCCTCGGCGTAATGTTCAAAGGCCTTATCGTACTCTCCAACTCGATCTTTCAGACGCCCTGCTGCGAAGAGCAGCATGGTTCGGTCATCATATCGTCCGCCCCTCTTTTGCAGGGCATCCTCGATCAGGTGACCTTGGTCGGATAGCGACGGCGCGTTCGCCGCCATCCGCTCATCATGCTCACCGGCGAGATGTGCCAGGTGGAAGTGAGCCATGCCATGTGCCGGCGACAGAGCGAGCGCTCGAGCCAGTTGAGAGGTCGCCTCTGACAGTCGGCCGACAGAGGCGAGATACTGCGCATAATAGACGTACAGATCAGGTTCATCCGGATTCTGTTTTATGGCCCGTTGCCATTCGCTTTCTGCACCGTTAGCCGGTTGCCTTGCAAACCGCGTGCGTATTCGCCCAATCAACGCTGCGACGGTCGTGGGATCGCGTTGCAACACTGCATCGAAACAACGCTCAGCCTCGTTCACCTTGTGTCGCTCCAGCAACGAGTCGCCGAGGTCCACCAAAGCAGCTATATTACTACTCTTCAGCGCTGCGCTATCGAGCAGCGGATCGGCCTCCGCGTGGCGGCCTGCATATCGCAAGGCACGCCCCAGACTCGCCTCAAACTCGGCATTTTCCGGGTCGGCTTCCCGAGCCCGCTGAAAGGCCTCGACAGCTTCGTCCTTGCACTCCATCTCGAGAAGCGCGAGGCCCGCCAGATTATGGCAGTAGCCGGGCAGCGGATGTGCCGTAGCCGCCTTTCGAGCAAGAGACAGCGCCTGTTCGGCTTCACCACATCGATGATGAATGACGCCGCGAAGAAAGTTAGCTCTGGGGTCGTCGGGAAAGGCCGCCAACACCGGCTCGACGATTTCAACCGCCACATCGAGATCGCCCGCGGCAATCGCCCGCCGAACGTCGGCTATGGTTTCATCATCTACCGCCATTGCGTCAGCCTGTCATCCCGAGCGCCTGTTTCAACGGCTTGAGATGCGCCGCGTAGTTCTCCGCACGTCCTCGGGAGTCGGCGTAGAGCGGTTGACGCACCTGCCAGTCGCTCGGTGTTGAAACCAGACGTTTATTCTCGAAAAATCGCAGGCAGGCATCGTTCCAGGAAAGCCCCGCCGCCTTCAGCAATTCGCGTGTGACGGCTTCCTGATCATCGAGTAGGGCTTCATAAGCCAGTTCATGGACGGGCAAATCGAGGACCGACGGCCAAGTTCCCATCATGTCGCGATAACCGGCGTAGTAATGCCCGATAGCGCCGAGATCGGTGGTGATACCGAGTAACCTGTCGAAATCCGTGAAAAAGATGGAAAGGCATGTGTCCAACGGATCGCGCACGCAATGAATCAATCGGGCGTCGGGAAATGCGCGGGAAATAATCCCGAGATAAAGGAAATTGAACGGCGACTTGTCCGTTACGTGCGACTTGCCCTTAGCAAAGCCGGAGAAGAACTTGAAGAAGGTGTTTCGGATATCGGAAAGCGCCGTATGGTCGAGACCGGCTACGCCCTTGAATGAGGTCTCATCACACTCGGGCAATGTCGGAAATGCCTCGACAACCGCCTTTTCGATCACATTGATCTCGCCGCCAGCCGCAACATCGGGATGCGTAGCAAGAATTTGCTCGACCAGCGTGGTCCCCGAGCGCGGCATGCCGAAGATAAAAACTGGCACGGGATCGTTCGAATCTGGGGCCGCTGATGCTTGCGGAACCGATCCCACCATCTTTTTCATGAGGTGCGTGGGACGCTCGGTATCGATTTCCGCCTCACGAAGCTGATTGGCCGCAACGAAATGCCCCATCGCTTTGTCAAAGTCGCCCTTTTCATCGTAATGCTTGCCGAGCGCATATCGAATGTGACGCTTGTCGCTTCCATCAAGGCGCGGCGAAGTCAGCACGCGTTCGGCAGCATCAGCCTCCTCTTGATCGAGCGTCATTCGCCCCGTTCGCGCCAATCCGCTCCACGTTTCAGCCATTTCCGGGTTGGCCTTAAGCGCCTTGCGGAACCATTCGGCAGCTTGCTTCAGGTCGCCCTGCTGGCGATACGTCAGTCCGATATTGTTCGACGCCGGCGAAAATCCCGGATCAAGGTCCAGCGCTCGCTTGAAATGTTCAATCGCCTTTTCGGGTTCGTTCAATCGACGCAGGGTGTTGCCGTAGGCATTGTGCGCGACGGCGTCACTTGGGTCGATCTCAAGCGACCGCTCGAGCATCTGGCGCGCCGGTCCGAAATCGCCGCGCTGGTGCGCGAGCAACCCCGTCAGGGTAAGAGCCCGGGAATGATCGGGATGTGCACCCAGCACCTGACGATACAGGGCCAGCGCCTGCGCCAGATCGCCACCACGATGATACTTTTCCCCCTCGATCAGGAGGGCGTCGGCATCGCGATCGGTAAGCCGCTGCTGCTCGCCCGGAGCGGAGCCGACTCCCGCCTGTCTCATAAGAAACTGCGACACGCCACCGGACGCAGACACCCGTGTTCGGCCGGCGCTCGAACCCGGAGGCGTTTGTTTTGCCTGTTTCTGCTGTCGGCGGCGTTCCTTGCGGTTCATCGCACTTCCGATATCGGGATGCAGGTCAATCGGCCGGCGACGTCTGAGCCAAATCGCCCAGCGCGTCGATCAACGGACCGAGATGCTTTTCGTAACGGCGCCAGCGTTCCTGAGAGTCGGTATAGAGTTTCTGCCGAACCTGCCACACACTGGCCGTTCTGACGCTGCCGCTATCTTGCGCTTCCAAACATGCGTCATCCCATGGGAGACCGCAATGCTCCAGCATGCGGGCCGTTACGGCCTGTTGATCGGCGACCAACTCCTCGTATCGTATCGTCAGGATGTCGTCTGGTACGGTCTCGTTCCAATGTGACATCAGTTCATCATAGAATCGGTAGTAGGCGCCCAGGTCCCCCAGGTTTGTGGAATACTGGTGCTTGTAGATCTTGAAAAACTGAAAGAAACACGAAACGCACGTATCGATCGGATTGCGCCGAACATGGATTATTTTTGCATCGGGAAACAGAGTCTTTACGAGCGCCACATGGACGAAGTTTCGGAGATCCTTGTCCGTACGATACCCATCGGCACCGATACGTTTCTCGATTCCGCTCACGTATTCTTCCGCTACCGCATCGATTGCAGATGCGTCCATCTTATCGAGAAATTCAAGATATGTCGTTGAATAACCGTGTCGATCGCCGAGCAGGCGACCAAGGCGAATGACATCTGTCGTCTCTCCGCCAGGATCTATCATCGGGTGCCGCCCAAGAATCTGTTCGGTCAACGTCGTTCCCGATCGCGCCATGCCAACGACATAAATCATCCGTTCACCGCGCGTCTTGCGGCCTATCGTAAGACGGGGCCAAACATTGCGAAAAAATGAAGCGTCGAACGTGCGCTTGATGTCGTCGAACATTGTTTGTGTTTCTTCGATGTGAAACGACGTTCGTGCCGATAGCAGCGCGTTGCCTTCCACATAATATGGGAAACACGCATCGTACTGTTTCAGAGAATCGAGAAGCTTGCCCGCAGCGAAGTTCAGTTCGATCTTGTCGAAATGTTTCAGGGTCGGGTCTTCAAGCGCACTCTTGATCAGTTCGAGACGGCGTTCACGATCCGCAATTGTCTCTTCTGAAAGTTCCTTCTCCCCACTACCGCCCATATGGGCGAGCAGAAAATGCGATGTCGTATGCCCCGGTTCTGTCTCGATCGATGCATTGAAGTAGCGTTTGGCTTCATCTTGGCGGCCAGCCGACATTGCCAAGATGCCCTTGTCGGACAAAGCGTCGGCATTGCCTGGGAACTTCGTCAGCATATCATCGAGTATGTTCTGGGCATCGTCGATGTTCCCTGTGTTCTGGGCAAGCCGGTTCAACAGATAGTCGACCTTGGGGTCGTCCTTGACGCCCTTGAGCAACGCCGCGGCATCGGCGGCGATCTGTTGCTCCCCGATCAGTAACGCACACTGAATTAAATGGAGGATACTCTTCTTCTTGAGGTGGCGAACATGGGTCAACGACAAGAGTGTATGAAAACATTCGTTTACATAGCCATTCTCGCCATACATGACTCCCAGATTCTCTGTGATGTCAGGATCGTCCGGTTTCAATCCGTGGGCCGCCTCCAGTGCAGCTTGAGCCTCGTCACGGCGATACAATTCCGCCAGCGCTACACCTTTAAAATTGAGGATCTGCGCCGCATTCGGGTCTCGTTCGAGCATGCGTTCCAATATCGACAACGCTCTGTCGAACGACCGGATCTGCATGTGGCAAATGGCGGCGATCCACAACATTGGTTGCGGGGCGTCGTTTTCTTCCAATTTGGAATCGATGGTTGTGAGGGCATCCTCGAAACGCCCCTGCTGGACGAGTCCCTGTGCCTGAGTAAGCGCGGATTGGGTTGCCTCAGTTCGCACCATGGATCTGTTTTCCACGATTAGACGGTTGGGTGGCCATTGTCGTCGAGATACCGCAGCTTGCGCATCATCGCCTGATGATGACGGATAACCTTACCGGCCTGCTCGTCGTTGAGCGCCTCCCGCCATCCGCCAGAAGTCCCTGAGCGGAAAAATCCGCTATCAGTGACCGGCGATGCCTCTACGAAACCTTCTTGTTGTTCCTGCGATTTCAGGCTTTTGAAAGAACTGAACTCAATAGCCGACGCCATTTTATCTTCATCAATATCAATATTCAGAAACCCGAGCACATTACGGAAAACGTCAGGTGTGTCTGCCAGCAACGCTTCGTAGCGAACCATCAGCACCGGAATTCCCGTCGCACGCATCCAACTGGCGACGTTACTGCTCCACGATCCGAGAAATTGGTGCACCTGATAATCGTCTGCAGGCAAAACGAGATCGGGACTGGCGGTCCGGCTGATCGCGACATCCAGGCTGAGACCGTAAAAATCGGCAAAAGATACGACAACATCCAATGGTGACCGGACGATGTATATTGCCGCCCTTGTCGCTTCCGGCGTTATGGTCGGCGTGCCGCACACAACCCCGAAGCGGTTGTGCGTCTTGACGATGATGGCGCCTTCACTGAGATCCGACAATCTACGGTGGACCTCCGGGCGAATCTGACAGATGGCTTCAGCAGGCATCTCATTGGCCGGTTTCGGCAGAAGATCTTTATAGTGATCGACCGACATCTCGCCGACGGCCCATTTGGACAGCGCGTTAATACTGACCGGTTCGCCGTCGGAGAAGAGATAATTCGCCAACAATGACCGCATCCACGTGTTGCCGGACTTTGGATAGGACGCCAGCCAGATCAGCTTTTTCATAAACAAACCGTAAGCGGCGAATTCTGCCGCACTGTATGAGGACGTTTGATCACCGTTGACTTATATAACCGGTTTTAATCAAGCGCAAAGGAAGCGGCGAAAGTAGAAAGGGGAGCAACAATGTTGCTCCCCTTTCAATCGCTTTTACAGGTTTTTCAACCTGTTAAAACGGATTCGGATCGGATCAGCTTAGAAGCTGACGGCAATACCGGTGATGAAACCGACGGCTTCGACGTCATCGGCGTCGCCGGTGTCCTCGCCTTCCATGTCCGACCACAGGACGTGAGCGTCCCAGGTGGCGCCGCCACCGAGCGAGTAGGCGAGCGAGACCATCGCACGATCGCCTTCGTCGTCGGCGGTGTTCGCGGTCGTACCTTCGGCTTCACCCGTAACGTAGGCGACACCGACGGTGTACGGACCGGAGCTGTACTTCAGACCGGCGGTGATCGTCTCGGATTCGACCGTACCGTTGGTGATCGAACCAGTCGGGCCATCGTCGCCATCGGCGGTCGCGTAGCTGACGCCGGCGGTGAAGCCGCCCGTGGAGAGCTGGAGACCGAAGTTGTACAGCTCAGCGTCGTCGTTGCCAGCAGCGCCGACACCGGCATCACCGTGGGTGATGTAACCGGCCGAAGCAGCGATGCCAACACCCGACATTTCGGTCGAGTAGTTCAGCGCGACGGAAACGGTGTCAGAGATCGCCTGCGAGGCAACCTGACCGTCGTTCTGCTTGTTGTCCGGCGCATAACCGACACCGATCTGCAGACCGCTGAAGCGCGGCGAGTAGTAGGACACCTGGTCCGAGTCGTTATGACCGAACGTACCGTAGGTGTTCATGAACGCAGCGTGGAACTCCGAGGTCACGCCATAGCTGGTGGAGAAACCAACGTAAGGGGTGATGGTGTTCGTGTTGATGCCGTGCCAACCAGTGTACATGGCGCCGGTGACGTGCATCTTGGTGGTCGGCAGTTCGTCGCCACCAATGTTGACCGTGCCCCAGCTGTCGGAGAGCGTCAGGACGTTCTCGTCGATGGTGCCATTGTTGTTGCCAACTTCGGTTTCCATCTCGACCTTGTACGAAATGGTCAGACCGCTATCGAGCGTGGTCGACGCGTTGAAGTGAATTTCACCGTTGGTGTAGAGATCGTTACCGTTGGCGATATCGTTGGCGCCGTCACGCGAGACGAGGCCGTAGGAGGCATAGTTGTAGCCCGAGATGTCCAGCGACGTCTCGCCCGCTTCGACCGCACCGGAGGTGACGGCGGTTGCAGCGACGAGAGCCGTGGAACCCATAAGGATCTTCTTCATGGTGTTACCCTCTCATTTCTCCGTTTGCCCCGGAGGATCCGGGATTTTTCTAACGAAATCCCCGAACGTTCCGGGGGCACCCGCACACTAGTTGCGCGTGGGTGAAGCGATAAGGCCATGTGAAACGCTATTCGGTCAAGGGATCCGAGGGATATCTGCAACACTTTTTGCATTCAGTGTGTCATTTTTGCAACGAATATTAACCATATGGTTTCCAAGGGCTTAACATCCGCCTTCAAACGGTGATGAATGGAGTTGGATTCTTGATGTGGTGATCTTGCAACAGTCCCAAAATTGCCTGCGAGCCAGTTTTCAGTCATACCCAAGTTGCCCACGCACATCCGCTAAAATCTCTCTGATTTCTGCCAGATTCGTCTCATAGCATCGCCACCTTTCCACAGCATTCGAATAGACCGGCCGCGCGACCTGATGGTAACTGGGGTTGGAAACACTGCCACGGCGGCGTGCATGTTCGTCGAAACGCATCATTTCGGGATCCCACGACAGGTTCAGGAAATCGCAAAGAGCCCGCGCGCTGGGCTCAAAGTCCGAAATCAGCGTTTCGTAACGAATCGTGTGTATCGGCACTTCGGCTTTTACAGTGAAATCAATCCAGTAGATCATCATTGCAGCATAAACACGGGCGGTTTCCGCCATGTCGAGGAACGCGCGTGTTGCCGCGGACGGTTGGAACGCCTGCATGAAACAACTGAGGCAAACATCGAGCGGGTCGCGCAGCACGAAGACAAAACGGCATTGCCGCGACATCCTGTGGATCATTGGCACTCGCAAGAGATTGAGCGGAAACTTGTCAATCATCTGGAGACCGTTTCCCGGTTCGATCCCGTATGGTTTCAGATTGTTTGCCAGTCCCGTTTCATAGGATGCCCGGGCCTCGGCGGCGCCAGCGGGATCCAGTGTCGCAAGCGCCTCCGGATAACCACCCTCGCGGCCGGCAATAAACCCGCGAACGCGGAGCGCCATCGGCCGTTCATCCAGTACGTGAACGTCGCCGCGCGCATCCAGCATTTGATGAACGAGGGTCGTTCCGGAACGCAAAAATCCGACGACGAAATGCGGCACGCCGTATCCTCCCGTCCAGCCATCGACATCGCCGTCGACCGGCGCCAGTAGGGCGGGCGTCGCATTCCCGACGTAGGCCGCCATTTCGGCAATCTGTTGTTGCAGGAGACCTTCAGGAATGCGCCTGCGGCGATAGACTTCAGCAAAACACTCGTTGGCTCGGGTGAAGAGGGAAAAAGCGCCATCGTAGTCGCCGGTCTTGTCACGGATCAGGGCGAGCTCGTGAAATCGTGACGCCTGATCTGCCGGACGGCCGGCACCGGGGCTAATGGCCTCCAGTCGGCGTATCGCCGTATCAATGTCGCCCAGCCGCCGGGCAACCCGGGCAGCGAGTACCACAATCTCGACATCTGCGGGAAACTCATCGACTGCCGAATCCGCCGCCAATTTCGCTTCCTCAAGGCGCCCCGCGCGCTCGAGCGCATCGATCAAGCCTGCAAGAACGCCGGGATTGTTGTCGGCCAGAACGCGTGCGGCTTCGAACCATTCGGCCGCTTTCGAAAAATCGCCACTCAACGCACATGACCGACCGGCCATGAAAGCGGCGCCGGCGTCGTCGGGCCGCGCGTTTGCAGCGGCCGTCAACAAGGGACGCGCGGCATGCGCCCGGTTCAAATCGATAAGCAATTGGCCCAACCTTGCGTTCGCTTCGAAATTCTGCGGATCAATCGCCAAGACATCGCGGAACGCGGCCTCTGCTCCAGGCGCATCACCGGATTGCAAACAGGTTTTGGCCCGGCTCAACCGTTCATTCACGGATGAATTGTTGGCCTGCCTCACGGTTCGGGACGCCGTTGGTGAATGTCATCTGGCCAAGTGCTCTCGATAAATGCAAGGGCATCCCAGATTTGCGCATCGCTCAACACCCCCTCAAATGCCGGCATGCCGCTCTTGAAACTAGCCGGCGCGCCAATTCCCGCCGCGCCGTACTTGGTATAGGCGAAGTTCTGCTTGTCCGTGTGGTGCCAGGTGTGACCGCTCGCGTCGTGCGGCGGCGCCGGTAGTGTGCCGTCCGCTTTAGCTGTCTTCCAATTCGGCTCTCCTTCAAGTTGAACCCCGTGGCATCGGGCGCAATGCTGCTCATAAATTTGTTTCCCGCGCATCACCTGACGCTGATCCGTGTGATCCGCTTCTGTTGCAAACCGGATACCTCCTTCGCCCGCCCAGAACCAGGCAACAGCGACACTGAGGATCAGCGCCGTGTACGGCACCCAACGGGGAATTCTGGTGTTCAAGCCATCCGGGTGTTCTTCGTTCGCCATATTCGTCCTAACCGCCAATCATCGCGCTCATGTCTTCAGTCACAGGTCAAACATTTGACATTGGATGCTAAACTGATAGTCCCTCTATCCAGAAAACACCACGCCGGACCATTCTATTCGGCAAAACACGACATCAGGAGCACAGTATGAAACTCAAAGACAAATCCCTCTTCCGCCAGCAGTGCTTTATCGACGGCGAATGGTGCGATGCCGATGATGGCGGGACAGTCGACGTGCTCAATCCGGCGACAGGCAAGAAACTTGGCTCGGTGCCGAAAATGGGCGCGCGGGAAACGCGTCGCGCGATCAAGGCCGCGGACAAGTCCTGGGGTGCGTGGCGCAATCTTTTGGCGAAGGAACGCGCGAACATTCTCCGCAAATGGTTCAACTTGATGATGGAGAATGCCGACGACCTAGCCGTTTTGATGACGGCAGAACAAGGCAAGCCGCTCGCCGAGGCCAAGGGCGAAATCGCTTACGCCGCGTCGTTCATCGAATGGTTTGCCGAGGAAGGCAAACGAATTTACGGCGACGTCATTCCGCCACATGGCGCCGACAAGCGAATCGTCGTAACCAAGGAACCGATCGGCGTCGTTGCATCGATCACGCCTTGGAATTTTCCGTCGGCGATGATCACACGGAAGGCCGGTCCGGCTCTCGCCGCCGGCTGCCCGATCGTCTGCAAGCCGGCGAGTGACACGCCCTATTCGGCTCTCGCTCTCGCCGAGCTGGCCGAGCGTGCCGGCATTCCCAAGGGCGTTTTCAATGTCGTCACCGGTTCTTCGGGGGCCATCGGCAGTGAAATGACATCTAATCCGACTGTCCGAAAGCTGTCGTTCACCGGCTCAACGGAAATCGGCAAGATTCTCATGGAGCAATGTGCCGGTACGGTTAAGAAAACCTCGATGGAACTCGGCGGTAACGCGCCGTTCATCGTCTTCAATGACGCGGATCTCGACTCAGCAGTCGCCGGCGCGATTGCGTGCAAGTTCCGCAATACGGGCCAGACCTGCGTCTGTGCCAATCGCATTTATGTGCAGGACAAGGTCTACGACGCTTTCGCCAAGAAGCTGAAGACGGCGGTATCCAAACTCGTCGTCGGCGACGGTCTGAAGGGCGAAACGCATCAGGGACCTCTGATCAACGAAGCCGCAGTCGAGAAAGTCGAGGAGCACCTGAACGACGCCAAGATGAAGGGTGCCAAAGTGCTCACCGGCGGCAAGCGCCACAAACTCGGCGGCACTTTCTTCCAGCCCACCATCGTCACCGATGTAACCCAAAAGATGGCCGTCGCCCGCGAGGAAACCTTCGGCCCGCTCGCGCCTTTGTTCCGCTTCAAGAAGGATGCGGACGTGTTGAAAATGGCGAACGATACCGAGTTCGGTCTCGCCGCCTACTTCTACAGCCGTGATATCGGCCGTATCTGGAACGTCGCCGAGCAACTCGAGTACGGCATTATCGGCATCAACACCGGCATCATCTCCACCGAGGTCGCCCCGTTCGGCGGCGTCAAGGAATCCGGCACCGGCCGTGAGGGCTCCAAGTACGGCATCGAGGAGTTCGTCGAGATCAAGTACATGTGCATGGGCGATATCTGATCCTATAATCGCCGTCCATGGAGGAAGCTCTCGATAGCAGAATTGGCGAGCTGATCGACTGGATGGTTGCCGAGGCTCTGAATGCGGGCCTCGACGACTATCAGCGCATTTACAGTGATTTCTGGGATCGGTTCCATGCCGCAGGCATACCTCTCTTGCGGGTCCATGCGGCGATGCAGACTTTACATCCGCTGATGAATGCCATTTCCCTGACGTGGCATCGGGGCGAGGACACGGTTCTCGATACCTATCGAGTCGACGACGGGGCCGATTCAGAAGCATGGGAGAAGAACCCGCTCAAGGTTTTGGTCGACAATCAGGAATCGTTCTGCCGCCACCGCTTGCCACCGACATCGACCATCGCCAATCGCCATCCGATACTGAAGAAATTCAGCGACAACGGCGCGACCGACTATCTCGGATTTACAGTCCGGTTTGCCCCCGGCGACATGGCGCTCAACCGTCAGGGCGGCATGATCGCCTCCTTCACGACGGATCAAGCGGGCGGTTTCACCAAGCAGGAAATCGATCTTATCAAGCGCGTCCTGCCGCGATTCGCGCTGGTCGCTAAGCTCGCGGGCCGCGAACGCCTGTTTCACAATGTCATCGAGGCCTATCTGGGCACCGATGCTGGTGCACGTGTGCGCGAGGGCCAGATATCGCTGGGTTCCGGACAAATGATCGATGCGGTTATCTGGTTTTCGGATCTCCGGAACTCGACGCCCCTTGCAGAGAAACTCGGTCACGAGCATTTTCTAACGCTTCTGAACGATTACTTCTCTGCCCTCGCCGGCGCCGTCATGGACAGCGGCGGCGTGGTCCTCCGGTTCATCGGTGACGCGGCGCTGGCAATCTTTCCGATTGCCGACGACAGATTTACCGAGATCGAGGCGCGAAAACTGGCACTGGTCGCTGCAAAGGACGCAATTGTACGCGCCGAAACCGTCAACGCCGAACGCGCAGCACGCGGCGATGAGCCTTTCGGGTACGGTATTGGACTTCACGTCGGCCGCATCATGTACGGCAACATCGGCGTGCCCTCCCGGGTCGAATTTTCCGTGATCGGTCCAGCAGCCAACGAAGCCGCTCGGATCGAGAGCATGACCAAAACGCTCAGTGAGCATGTTGTCGTTTCCGAGGCGTTTGCCGGTGGTCTCGAAGAACCTTTCCGCGATCTCGGCACGCACGAGCTGCGGGGCGCATCGAAGCCGGTGCAACTCTTCGGCCTCGCTAACTCGTGAGTTCTCAGCCCTTTGCAATTCCGGGCTGAGCCGCCATATTCGCCAATCTGACGAATAAACGGAACGGCGGCACGTGATCATGACCACTTACGACTACGATCTCTTCGTTATCGGCGCAGGCTCCGGCGGTGTCCGCGCGGCGCGCGTTTCGGCGGCACTCGGTAAGCGCGTCGGTATCGCGGAAAATCTCCGCATAGGCGGCACCTGCGTGATGCGCGGCTGCGTACCGAAGAAGTTGTTGGTCTACGGTTCCCACTATGGCGAGGAAATCGAGGACGCCGCTGCACTGGGTTGGACCGTTGATGCCGAAAGTGCACAGCCCGACTGGGCCAAGCTCGTCGGCATGAAGAACGAGGAGCTCGACCGGCTCGAAGGTGTTTATCATCGCCTTCTCGACGGCCCCGGTGTCGAGTTGATCGACGGAACCGGCATTCTGACCGACCCGCATACCATACAGATTGGCGACAAGACGGTAACTGCCGAGACCATCCTGATCGCCACCGGTGGCTGGCCGTCTCTCCCCGACGTCCCGGGCATCGAGCATGCGATCACGTCCAATGAGGCGCTCGATCTCGAACAGCTGCCGGACAACATGGTGATCGTCGGCGGCGGTTACATCGCCGTCGAGTTCGCTGGTATTTTCAACGCCGCAGGCGTCAAGGTCACGGAGGTCATCCGCGCCGACAACATCTTGCGCGGTTTCGACGAGGACGTGCGCTTGGCGCTTCGCGACGAGATGCTCAAGAAGGGTATCGACATCAAAAACGATGCTGTGATCGAACGGATCGATCCGCGTGACGGTGGTTTCACGCTGACGTTCAACGACGAATGGACCATGGACACCGAAATGATCATGTACGCCACGGGCCGGCACCCGAATACCACCGGGATCGGCCTTGAGGAGGTTGGCGTCGAACTCGACAAGAAGGGGGCGATCAAGGTCGATGAATATTCGAAAACGACTGTCGACAGCATCTATGCTATCGGCGATGTCACCGACCGCATGGCCCTGACACCGGTCGCCATTGCCGAGGCCATGGCGTTGGTCGATACGTTGTATCGCGATACCCCGCGCGCATTGGATTATGACTACATCCCGTCGGCTGTTTTCAGTCAGCCGTCCATCGGCACTGTCGGCTTGAGCGAAGCGGAAGCTCGGGAAAAGTACGGCGATATCGATGTCTATGTGTCCCGCTTCGGCCCGATGAAACTGACCCTGACCCCGCGCGACGAGAAATCGATGATGAAGCTGATCGTCGACCGGGCCAGCGACCGTGTCGTCGGGTTGCACATGGTCGGCGTCGATGCGGCGGAGATTACCCAGGGATTCGCCGTCGCCATGAAAGCGGGCGCAACCAAAGCACAATTCGACGCGACCGTCGGCATTCATCCGACATCGGCAGAAGAGTTCGTTACCATGCGGGAAAAACGCGCAAACTGAACTTAAATGCTGCCTCACGGCAGACTCATCGGTTTTGACGGAATCTCGTGACGCTTCCGTTAAAACTCGGTCGGTCTAGTGGGTGCGGGCAAAATCCCGCATGGTGTTGACTTCGAGTTCAGCCTCGTCGAGTTGATGCTTCACCAGATCGCCAATACTGATCATGCCGACAAGATCACCGCCGTCGACGACCGGGGCATGACGCACGCGCTTGAGCGTCATCATGCTCATGACGTCCCGTACATTGTCGTCGAGCTTGCAGGTTCGGGCGTGCGACATGACGCTCATGATCGCGGTGTCGAGCGTGTCGCTGCCGTGATCGGCGATGGCGTTGAGCACATCGCGTTCGGTTAAAATTCCGGCAATGTCTCCGCGCGGCTCCTGGATAACAATTGCGCCGATCTTGCGGTCGCGAAACGCGGCAACTGCCTTCTCCACACGCTCTGATGGCCGCATGGTGAAGACGTCGCTACCCTTGTGTTTCAGAATTTCGGATATGCGCATGGGCGTTCTCCTCGCTGTTCGGCTGGGGAACGCCCATGGACGGCCCAGGGCACGCCCCAGGCGAAGATTGGCAAAGTCTACCATTTCAGCGTCATACCGCCAAATCGTGATCACTTCCCGAATGGCTTGTCTCCGGTCGGCACCACGGTAATTTCCGAAATGTTGACGTGCTGCGGTTGGTCAATCGCGAAGGCGACGCTAGCGGCGATATCCGATGCCTGAAGCTTTGCTGGAAACGAATCATAGAAATCTGCGGCATCCGCCGCGCTGCCCGTGCGAGCCGTGGCAAACCCGGTTTCGACGATACCCGGCCGCACTTCGATTACGCGAAGCGGCGCACCTGGATAGTCACGTCGGAGCGATTCGGCAAACGACCGCACGGCATATTTCGACGGCGAGTATGCCGCGCCGCCAGGATAGGCCGAAAGGCCTGAAATCGACCCAATGATCACGACGTCACAACGCTTGCGTGTCAACATACCCGGCAACAAGGCATGACAAACCCGCATAACCCCAACCACGTTGGTTTCGATGGTCGACGCCCAGTCCGTCATATCGCCATCAGCGAACAGCTTGCGTCCGCCGACATCGGACCCGGCGTTCGCTACAATGATTTCAACATCACGCCAGCCCGTCGGCAACGCATCGGGCAAGGCAGCGACAGCGTCGGCATCGGTCACGTCGAGCGGCCAAATAAGCGTCTCATCCCGGCCCGCAAAAACTGCTTTCAGTTTGCCCTGTCCGCGCGCCGCGCAAATGACCCGCCAACCGGCCTCAAGCAGATGCTCGGCAACCGCCCTGCCAATACCACTGCTCGCGCCGGTCACCAGGGCAATACCACTCATGGCTCGTCACCGTACCCGTAGGTTTCGATCCAGGGATCGAGACTCGCCATCGCCGGCGCCATCTGGTCGGCATAGCGCCGCCAGCGTCCTCGGGCGCGGGTGTATATTTGCTCGGTCACCTGATGATAGCTCGGTGTGTCGATACGACCACGTTCGCGTGCACGCTCGGCGTAATCCCGAATGCCGTCCTCCCATTGGAGACCGAGAAAATCGAGCAGTGTTGCGGCCTGTGCCCCGAAATCCTCGACTACATCCTCGTACCGCACCGTATGGCGGGCCGGATCGAATGCGACCACGTTGCGACGCCAAAGAGACATCACTGCATCGTACGTCTGGGCCGCCCGCTCGATGGAAAAGAAGTTGGCCATCGCCGCATTGACCCTGAAGTTCTGCATAAAGCAGCTCAATACGACATCACACGGATGACGCAATGCGAAGACGTAACGGGCGTTCGGAAAAATGGATGCGATCAGTCCTGCGTGAATCATGTGCAGCGGAAACTTGTCGACGAGGCGGCGTCCGTCAAGGCCGCCGGATTCGGTTTCCGCAGCATTGAAGTACCGTGCTCTCAGATTGGCCAGATCGCGCGCTCCAAGATGTTCCAGACCCGATGGATATCCGCCGAAGTCCCGCCGCAAGCACTCGATAACCGGCGTCAGAAGCGGCCGCTCCTCAATCATGCAGAGAGCGGAATGCGCATCCATGATCTGGCCCAACAGAGTGGTTCCCGAACGTGGAAATCCGACGAGGAATATCGGATCCTCCGGCTCTCCCGATTCATCGCTATCGGCAATCGTTGCAACATGATGGGCATGCGCTGGCGTTGCCCAATCGGTTAGGTCGCGCACCACTTGTAGGAACGTCTCGCCGAGCCGCTCGTCCTCGCCTTCAGCAGCCAGCGATTGCCGGTTGCCCTCTTCCATGGCCGCAAACGCTGCGGCCGGATCTTCGGCACGATCAAACAACCGGGCGAGCTCGAACGCGATATCGCGACGCAACGCGGCGGGAAGCCCCTCTCGCGGCACCGCCGCCAGCCCCGCGATCGCACTGTCAATTTCATCAGCCCGACGCCGGCATTTGGCGAGAATGAGCTCGGCATGCGGATCGCCGGGTCTGCGTGCGAGTGCTTGCTCGGCGGTGGCTTTTGCCTTCTCGGGCCGATTGGTTTCCTCAAACAACGCTGCGAGATTGGTCAATGCCTTGGCGTCATCAAGAGCGATGTCAGCAGCTTTGGCAAAGGCCGCTTCGGCCTCGCTCAAGCGGTCGAGTTGCTTGAGCGCGAGGCCGCGCCCGTCAAGCGCTGGCGCGAACGCCGGCTGTGCCTGTAGCGCACGGTCGAACTGTTGCAGCGCGTCATCAGCCTGCCCGCTAGCGAGCAATGCATGGCCAAAGTTGACCGCCGCCCGGTGGTCGAGCGGGTTGATTTCGAGCGCGCGGCGATAGCTTGCGGCGGCCTCCTGTGCGCGGCCTGCGGCTGCAAGGGCCGTACCACGGTCATTCCATGCATTCCCGTTTTCGGGCACAAGATCGACGACTGTGTCGTATGCCGCAACGGCTTCGGCGAAGCGCCCGCAGGTTTTGAGCGCCAATCCCAGATTCGCGTGGTGCGCCGGATTTTTCGATCCGGCGGCAATTGCACCGGCCATCAACTCCGCAGCACCAGCATGGTCGCCACGCTGATAGGCGATCAAGCCGGCAATATGAAACCCTTCGGGATGGTCGGCGTCGGTAGCGCGAAAGGCATCGATCTGTCGTTGCGCTTCATCGAGGTTACCGTTGCCGAGCGCGTTCAATGCCGCCTGCAATCGCGCGGTAGCGGCGGGCGGGCGTTCAGCACTCATGGACGTGGTGTCGAAACGTAAACGGGCGTCGTCATGACGCCCGTATACCGCAGCCTGCCCGGCTTTCCAACCGAACGAGGTTGGTCATCCAAGGATCAGATGCAAAGCAGAATCGCTTCATCGAGGGTGAACGTCTTGCGATGCAGAGCGTAGCCGACGATGGAGCCGGAGATGTTCTGCAGATACTTGAGCGTCGACAACGAGTCGAGATCGCGCGCCAAGCCGCTGGAGATAACCGGCACCGTCAACTGACGTCCCATTTCCTCGGTCTCGCCGAAGCTGGCGTCCGGCAATTCCGGATTGTAGTCGATGTCGGTATAGATGATCTCGGCAACACCCAGACTCTGAAGTTCCTTGCCAAGTTGCATGGCCGTGTAGGCGGTCGTCTCTTTCCAACCTTCGATGACGACCAGGCCGTCCTTGGCATCGATGCTGACGACAATCCGGCCGGGGTGAAGTGCGCAGGCCTCGCGAACCAGATTGCGGTCCTTGACGGCCACGGTGCCGAGCACGACCCGAGTCGCGCCATGATCGATCCACCACTCGACCGACGCCAACGTGCGCATACCCCCGGCAACCTGCACGGGAATATTCATCTCTTCGATGATCGTGAGAATGATCTCGTGGTTGAAACGTCCGCCTTGCTTGACCGCATCGAGGTCGACGACATGAATCCACGGCGCACCGGCAGCGGCGTAGCTTTTCGCCAGCTCAACCGCGTCCTCGTGAACCACAGTCGGCTTATCGAGATCGCCGTCCTCAAGCATCACGACTTTGCCGTCGAGCAGTTCGATTTCAGGATAGATAATCATGGCGAAGTATCCCCCAAGGGTGGTCGTTTAGGCTTTCGGCCAGCGGCGCCGTTTATGGTGAATTCAGGCGCTTCGCGTTTGTCGGAATCAGACTGTTGCTGTCTCTTTCCCGTCCGACATCGGATAGCCGATCGTTTTTTCGTCCCCATCATATAATGATAACAGGTCTGAATCGCGAGTCCGCGATGCTGCATCGCACAAAATTTCGTGCAATTGCAACACCGGACTTGAGACAATTGCCTCAAATGACTGGCAAATATAGCTCCAAAGGCGTATATCCCTTGCTCTCGCAATTCAAGCGGTCTTGTGGATAAGATCTTAGGCCGCAAACGACGCACGATACGAGGACAGTACTATGGCCCAGGCATGGTCACCCGATAGCTGGCGTTCAAAACCGGTCGTTCAGTTACCCGAATATCCCGATGCGGACGCCCTTGCGACCGTCGAAAACCAGCTCGCTAACTATCCGCCGCTGGTCTTCGCCGGGGAAGCCCGGCAGCTGAAGCGTTCGCTGGCCGATGTTGCAGCCGGTCGGGCATTTCTGTTGCAAGGCGGCGACTGTGCCGAGAGTTTTGCTGAATTCCACCCGAACAACATCCGCGACACCTTCCGCGTGCTGCTGCAAATGGCCGTCGTGCTGACATTTGGCGCGGCATGCCCCGTGGTTAAAGTCGGCCGCATGGCCGGCCAGTTCGCCAAGCCACGCTCGGCGCCGATGGAGACCATCGATGATGTCGAATTGCCGAGCTACAAGGGCGACATGGTCAACGGCATGGATTTCACGGCGGACGCCCGTATTCCCGATCCTGAACGCCTTTTGCGCGTCTATAACCAATCCGCCGCAACCCTGAACCTGTTGCGGGCCTTCGCACAAGGCGGCTACGCCGACCTTCACAAGGTGCACCAGTGGAACCTCGGTTTCGTCTCCGACAGCGCCGAAGGACACCGTTACCAGGATCTTGCCGATCAGCTCGACCAGACGCTGGCGTTCATGGCCGCCTGCGGCCTGACGTCCGAGACCACGCCACAAATTCGTGAAACCGAATTCTACACGTCGCACGAAGGGCTGTTGCTGAACTACGAGCAAGCCATGACACGCGTCGATTCAACGTCAGGTGCTTGGTACGACACATCCGCGCACTTCGTCTGGATCGGCGATCGGACGCGTCAGATCGATCACGCCCATGTGGAATTCATGCGCGGCATCGCCAACCCAATCGGAATGAAATGCGGCCCGTCGCTCGACCCTGACGAGATGATTCGCTTGATCGACCTACTCAATCCGGAGAACGAACCGGGCCGTCTGACCCTGATCGCCCGCATGGGGTCCGACAAGGTCGAGGAAGGTTTGCCAAAACTGGTCCGCAAAGTGAAGAGCGAAGGCCGCAACGTCGTGTGGTCTTGCGACCCGATGCACGGCAACGTGATCAAGAGCTCGACCGGCTACAAGACAAGGCCTTTCGACCGCATCCTGTCGGAGGTTCGTGGCTTCTTCGATGTTCACCGCGCCGAGGGCACCCACGCCGGCGGCATCCATATCGAAATGACCGGCCAGGACGTCACGGAATGCACGGGCGGCGCCCAGGCGATTTCGGATACGGACCTGCAGGACCGTTATCACACGCACTGCGATCCGCGTCTCAATGCGCAACAGTCGCTGGAGCTGGCATTCCTTCTTGCTGAAACCCTGAAACAGGCGCGGATCACCGAACCGGCGCGAGTTGCGGCTGGGTCCTAATCACCCGTCTTCGGTTGACCGGTCGATAGGAGAACCGGGCATGAGCGGCAAGAAACGGTCACCGAATGTCGAAACCGGCAGCGATGCTGCGGTGCCCGCAGGCGTGCTGCCGGCGGAGGCCGAACGGTTCGTTCATGACTGGTCGGACAACTACTTTCTGAAAACCCGCAAAATTATCGGCCGCTTCGGCGATGTCGAAACGACGTACGCGGTGTTCATGCGCCGGCCGGTGATCTTCACACCGCGACTCATGGTGCGCTGGCTGGAAAACATGGCTGCCGCACGCAACACCCGGTTCGATATTACGCTCAACTACGAAGAAGGCGAGTGGGCCGGCGCCGGTGAGCCGCTTCTCTACATCACCGGGCCCTTCCGGGAACTGGTCGATCTTGAAACACTTTATTTGCAGAAACTCGGTGCAGCCTGCGTTGCCGCCTATAACGCCTACACCATGTGCGTCGACTTGCCGGGCGTTGCCTTCCTCGCCATGGATGCCCGTCATGCGGCCGGCGTCGAGATGGCGGAACTGATGGCATATGCCGCGTCCGTTGGTTCCGAAGCCGCACGCAAACGGGTCAATGCCATCGGGTTTATCGCCAACGCGACTAACGCAACGTCCCACTATTTCGGCCAGACAGAAGGCAAAGGCACGATGCCGCATGCCTTGATCGGTTATGCCGGCTCGACGCTCCGCGCGACCGAAATGTACGCCGAAACGTTCCCCGACGGCCCGATCACCGTGCTGGTCGATTATTTCGGCAACGAGATCACTGATGCGCTCGAAGTCTGCCGCCGGTTCCACGATCGCGCCATTGCCGGCAACATCAGCGTGCGCCTCGATACTCACGGGGGGCGTTTTATCGAGGGCCTCGATCCGCAAACAAGCTATGCGGTCCTCGAACGGCACGTGCCGGATGCTATCCGGCGCTACCGTAACGAAACCGAACTTCGTTACCTCACCGGTACGGGCGTATCGGCCGCCGCGATTTTTCTGATGCGTGAGAAACTCGACAACGCCGGTTACGGCAATGTGAAAATCGTCGCCTCGTCCGGGTTCGGCGTCGACAAGTGCCGGGTGATGGCCGACGTCAAGGCGCCGATCGACGTGATCGGTACCGGTTCATTCCTGCCCGACAAGTGGACCGAGACATACGCCACGGCTGACATCGTTGCCTATGACGACAAATCGTCGGTGAAGATTGGTCGGGAGTTCCTGCTGAGAAAATCCTGACGACGGGACGCACGCCGCAACCGCTAATTTTTTGCTGCAGCGATCTTCTTGTCGAATGTCTCAAAGGCTTCGAGTAGCGCCTCGAGAACCTCGAAACCGTGGCGTTTGGTAATCCGCAAACGGCCGAGATCGTCTTCCAGCGCAACGCGAAGATCGGCAAACAGCGCATCCAGAAGCCGCACCAGTCCGATCGGTTCAAGCGACCAATCAGGCTTTGTGCTGATCGGTTTCGCCGGCGGCAATTGAGTGTTGATGCGTTCGCGCATCCAGTCGAGCCGCTTGTCGAGTTCCTCGAAGTGGGGCGCCGCAGCAACGAGAACGTCGAGGATCAGCGCCTTCGACTCGCGGTGGGCGTAAGCGTGATCCCACGAAAATTGCGCTCCATGCCGGCGACGCAGCTTGTCGGTAATGTTATTCGCCTGCGACTCGAATTCCTCCATGTGCTCCGCGCCGATCATCATTTCCATCGATGCGAAGAACCCCGGCAGGATACGGCGAGAAAGGCCGTCGGGTTTCCTATCAAGCTCGGTTTCGTCGACCAAAAGGTGAGAGAATTTCTTTACGATCAGCCGGTTGAGTGAATTGGTGCGCTCGTTCGTCCATTGGCTCTTGTTGCGGGCATCGGCGAACCCCTTGAGCTGGCGGGAGAACGTGTCGGCAAGGACATCCGCCTGACGTTCGAATGAACTGCTCAGCGCTTCGACATCCTCGACGGTCAGCGCACCACCGCGTTTGGCCGCCTGGCCACGCAGCGCGCCGACAAAGCCGCCAACAACGGACTCGGCGACCATGCGGCCCTGTTCCGACGGATCAGTCGACATTCGTTTGCGTTTTTTCTCAGGTACAGGTGTAGCCGCCGAAGGCGACGGCGCGGGTTCAGGCTGCTTAGCTTTTTGAGCCTTCGGCGGGCTAATCTCCGGGGCTTGTTGTCGGGTCGTGCCGGGCTCGGGAAGCGTTTGATCCGGCGGTGGTGGTGTCGGGTTTGCGATCTCCGCCGCAAGGTCGTCCATCAACTTGGACTTCACCTTTGTCTTGGGACCGTCGGCACGCAGGCCGGGACCGCCGCCACGCCGGTCCTTAGGCTTGATGTGCGATCCGTCTATGACCTGTGGCTTTTGCTTGGCCGCCCGCTCTTCTTCCACGGAGAAAGGCAACGGAGCCGCCTTCGATTTGTCTTGCCCTGCGTCCTCTCGCTGGCCGTCCGGGCGCAATCCGAGCTTGCCGGGCCTGTAGACCTCGACATCGTCACGGCCGTCAACCGTTTCGCGCTTGTATTCCTTGACCGTCGACACGTCTTTCCCTCGGTCGAGCGACTTTCTGCAGCCATAATGTAAAGAAGTGGCTGTCAGTCGTTTTATATCACAGGGATAGGAGTATTTCAGCACGGTCTTGAAACATGGTTAACGCGCTGAGCTTATTCGGGCGTTCTCCGCGGTGTCCTGTTCGTTGACACGCGCGCGGCTGGCCCATAGGTTCGCCGCCTTGTTCCGCCACATCCCGGATTCGCCAACGATGACCGTTACCGTTCGTTTCGCGCCCAGTCCGACGGGCCGTCTGCACGTCGGCAATGCTCGCATGGCACTGATCAACTGGCTTGTTGCCCGGGCGGCTGGCGGCCAGGCCATTCTGCGCTTCGACGATACGGACCGGGAGCGCTCAACCGATGCATACGCCGCCGTCATTGAAGACGATCTGACTTGGCTCGGACTGCTATTCGATAGAACGGAGCGTCAGTCGCTCAGAATCGCATCCTACGAAACCGCTGCCGAGCGCCTAAGGAATGCCGGTCGTCTTTACGCATGCTACGAGACCCAGGAAGAGCTCGAATTCGCCCGTAATCGCCAACGCCGCGCCGGCAAGCCACCGATCTACGATCGTGCGGGCCTGTCACTTAGCGATGCCGACCGACTACGACTCGAAGACGAAGGCCGCCGTCCGCACTGGCGATTCAAACTGGCGGCCGGAACGATTTCTTTCGACGACGAGGTTCGTGGCTCGACTTCCTTCGAAGCCAGCAATCTCTCTGATCCGGTGCTCATTCGCGAGGACGGCAGTTTTCTCTATATGCTGCCTTCGACCGTCGACGATATCGACATGGCAATAACGCACGTCGTCCGCGGTGAGGATCACGTCACCAACTCGGCGATCCAGATACAATTATTTGAAGCTCTCGGCGCGCCGCCATCAACATTCGCGCATCTGCCGTTGATGACAGATGCCGATGGCGCGGCGCTCTCGAAGCGGCTCGGCTCATTTGGCCTCGGCGATTTGCGTGAACAAGGCGCCGAGCCGATGGCCGTCAACAGCTTGCTGGCAACCCTCGGCACATCGGACGACGTCGAGGTCTTCGACGACCTGAACGCCCTCGCCGCCGCATTCGACATTAGCCATTTCGGGCGTGCCCAACCACGCTTTGATACGGCCCGGCTCTGGGCGCTCAATGCACGCTGGCTGCATGGGCGATCGTTCGGCGAGATCCAGGAACGTCTTCTCGCGATGGGATTGGTGACCGCGGACGAAGCCTTCTGGGACGCCGTGCGACCGAATCTGGAAACCTTCTCGGATGTCGCCATTTGGTACACGGTGTGTTTCGGCGAGATCGTGCCGGTTGTCGAGGATCTGGAATTTCTTGCGTCTGCCGCAGATCTGCTCCCTGACGAGCCGTGGGACGGAGAGACTTGGCCAGCATGGACACGAGCCGTCAAGGAGAAGACCGGAGCCAAAGGTAAAGCGCTGTTCATGCCGCTCCGGCTTGCCCTGACCGGGCGCGATCATGGACCGGAACTGCAGAAGCTGTTACCTGTCATCGGACGTGCGAAGGCGCTGAGGCGCCTTGCCGGCGAGACCGCCTGACCGGACAAACGACGATCATGAGCCTTCGCATTCACAACACCCTGAGCCGGGAAAAACAGCCGTTCGAGCCGATCGATCCCGCACACGTCCGTATGTATGTGTGCGGCCCGACGGTTTACGATCTGGCGCATATCGGCAACGCGAGACCGGTTGTCGTTTTCGATGTGCTGGCGCGGCTGCTTCGGCGTCTCTACCCGAAGGTGACCTACGTCCGGAACATCACCGACGTCGACGACAAGATTAACGCGCGTTCGCGTGAAACCGGCGAGGACATTCGCACCATCACCGAACGAACCGCCGCCGTTTTTCACGAAGACATGGCCGCGCTCGGCGCACTGCCGCCGGATGTCGAGCCGCGCTGCACCGATCACATTCCACAGATGATCACGATGACGGAAGAACTGATCCGCCGCGGCAACGCCTATGAGGCCGATGGCCACGTTCTGTTCAATGTGCCGTCAATGGACGATTACGGCCGCTTGTCTCGCCATAGCCGGGACGAATTAATCGCCGGCGCCCGCGTCGACGTCGCGCCTTATAAGAAGGACCCAGCGGACTTCGTCTTGTGGAAACCTTCCGACGATCAAACGCCGGGATGGGATAGCCCATGGGGCCGTGGCCGGCCGGGCTGGCATATCGAATGCTCGGCCATGGCGAAGGAATATCTCGGCGAGATGTTCGACATCCACGGTGGCGGCCAGGATCTGATTTTCCCGCATCACGAGAATGAACTTGCTCAGAGCCGCTGCGCCCATGGCAGCGACATCATGGCGCGATACTGGATGCACAACGGCTATCTGATGGCCGAGGGCGAGAAGATGTCGAAGAGCCTCGGCAACTTCTATACCGTCCACGAACTACTCAAGGAATTTCCTGGAGAAGCGATCCGCCTCGTTCTCCTCAAAACCCACTACCGCCAACCGCTCGATTTCACCAAGTCCGGTATTGCCGAAGCAAAGCGTGAGTTGGATGGGTTCTATCGTGTTCTGCAGGGCGCTCCGTCATACGGCCACGAAATCAACGCCGGGATCGCCGATGCACTGTCCGACGATCTCAACACACCACTTGCCGTTAGCCGCCTGCACCAGTTGCGTAGCGATGGAAACCTTGGCGCTCTGGTTGCGTCCGCCGAGGTCTTAGGCCTCCTTCAGCAATCGTCGGACAACTGGTTCAAATGGTCGCCAGAAGATTCCGCCGACATTGACGAAAGTGCTATCGAAGCACTGATTGCCGAGCGTAATCAGGCCCGCACCGACAAGGATTTCGCCCGCGCCGATCAAATCCGCGACGAATTGACATCGCAGGGGATCGTACTGGAGGACGGCGCCGACGGTACGACATGGAAGCGCGCCTAACCAACATTGCATCCGGCTGACAATTACTTGTCGCACGAACAAGAAAAATGCGCTGGCCGCCAGTCTGCACGGACGCAATGATCCCCATCATGCCCGCCTTCCTCGCGCCCGTTGCCGCCCTGCTGATTTCGATGTTTGTAATGCAGACGGGCGCATCGCTTACCAACACGCTGATCCCGCTCCGCGGTTATGCCGAAGCCTTTCCGACGCCGCTGATCGGCGCGATGGGCACCGCTTACTTCGGTGGATTCGTGATCGGTTGCTTTGCCGTGCCGATGGCCGTCCGCCGTGTCGGCTACATTCGGACATTCGCTTCGATCGCCGCGATTGCCGCAGTCTCGATCATGTTGATGCCCGTATTTACCAATCCCATGGTATGGATCGGCCTTCGGGTTCTCAACGGTGCGGCAGCGTCGGGGCTCTATGCCGTGATCGAGGCCTGGCTGAACGACAAGACGGACAAGACGCACCGGGGTTCGACATTCTCGATTTACCAGGTCCTGATGTTCTGCGGCTCGCTTGGCGGACAGAACCTGCTGGGCCTCGCCGACATCACGGCACCGGATCTGTTTATCTATGCCAGTGCGCTGATCATCCTCGCGCTGATCCCGGTTTCAATGACGACGCGGCAATCGCCGACGCCACCGACGAAAATCAAGCTCGACCTCAAATGGGCGGCAACGTTGTCGCCGATTGCCGTGTTCGGCATCATCTGCGTCGGGTTCGCAAATGGCTCGACATGGGGACTGGCGCCGGTGTTCATGTCGTCGCAGGGTTTTTCTGCGCAACAGACCGGCTGGTTCATGATGGCGTTCCTCCTTGGCGGCGCGTGCGGACAGTTCCCGGTCGGCAGGCTGTCGGACAGACTCGACAGGCGCTGGACCATCATGGGTGTCGCCGCGACGTCGAGCATCTTCGGTCTGGTTTTGTCTTTCGAATATGGCGGCGCCTTTCTGACCCTTGCCGTCACCATGTTCTGCTTCGGTTTCGTCTCGCTGACCATCTATTCACTGTGCGTCGCCCACATCAACGATCTGTGCGGTCCGGAACGGCGAATGGAAATCGCCACTGCGATGCTGTTGTTTTATAGCGTTGGCGCCTCGATCGGTCCGCTCATTACCTCGACGCTGATCGACTTATCCTCATTTGCCACGCTTTATCGCGTGACTGCGGCAACACACGGTGCCCTCGCGTTGTTCGCTGCATGGCGCATGATCCGGCGCCCGAGAAAACTGGGCGACGACCGGCCTGCATTCGTCGTCACCATGCCGAGAACCGCACCGCTGGTCTCTCCGCTGGATCCAATGGCGCGGAGCGACAACACCTCTCGCAACCCACGCGAGAGCGTGCAGAATACAGATCAATCGATATAACCCAAATTCCTAAATTCTCGTGAGGCGAGAATTTAAACGAATCACATATTCCCCTTTTTGATATAAGTGGTTATACTTATGAGAAATATAGAATAATGGGCACGCCAGGGGCGGGAAAATCATCAAAATGGTTCAGGTTCAGCCGCACCCTCTTGCTGGAAGGAACCCTGCTGACGCCAGTGATACGGTCGAACGATCGGTCATCGACGCGCTGCCCATTCCGCTCTACATCACGGCACTCGACCGTGAAGGTCTAACGCTGGTTGCCGCAAACCGTGCCGCGGCAACGACCACGTCCGAACCTGGGGCGCGAATCGAACTGTCGGACATTTTTGTCGAGGCCTCGATCAGCGATATCGAGCATGCGATCGATGAATGCCGAAACACCGACATCTCGCAATCCATCGATGCAACGAAAAAAAACAGCGCCGCGCCGTGCACCGTCCGGATTGCCCGGCTCACAAACGGACATGTCGTCGTGGCTGTCATCCATGCCGATTTCGATCCCTATGCATCGGCCGGCCGGGATACCCTGTCGGCCATCAGTCATGAGCTCCGCACGCCGCTCAACAGTATCATCGGTTTCGCCGAGATGATGGCGCAGGAGTTTCTGGGCCCGCTCGGCAATCCGCAGTACCGAGAATACGCCACCCTGATTGGCAATGCCGGACGCGGCATCCTCGACCGCTTCAATCAGGAAACCGAGCGAGAACGCCTTACGGCAATCCGCCAGCAGGACGACTACGAGCACATCATCGAACTGGCGCCCGATATGATCTGCATATGTGTCGGCGGGCGGATTACGAAAATTAACGCCGCCGGCATCGCCATGCTCGGCATGTGGGATGCGGACACCCTGCTCGACCGACCATTCTCCGATTTCGTGCAAGACGATTACCGTGAAATCTTCATCGGCGACATGGACCTGCTTGTGAACGAGAGCGCACAGGTGCCGGTTCAGCTACAGCGCGGAGACGGAACCATCCTCGACGTGGAGATCAACGTGCTGCCGTTTGCTCCCGAAGAGGAAGAAGATCCCGGCAGCCGTTCCGTCATTATCGCGGGGCGCGACGTCACCGAACGGCAGCGAACCATTCGTACGATCCTTGAACGCGAAGAACGGCTTCGCAATACCATGGATACCGTGAACGACGGCATTATCGTCGTCGACGAAACCGGCGCCATCGAAACCATCAATGCAGCCGCTGTGGCCGTGTTCGGCTACACGTCGGGCGAAATCATCAACAAAAACATCGACGTCTTACTGGCAACGGACACCGACCAACCGCCGGGGGAAGACGTTCGGACCCGATTGATATCGGCGGACGGGGGGACAAGCTCCCGTTTCGAGACCATGGGTCGCCGGAAGAACGGCAATGTGTTTCCGCTGGAGGTCGGCGTGAGTTCCATGACGTTCGCCGGCCGCAAGCTGACCATCGGATCGTTTCGCGATATATCAGAGCGCAAGGAAAATGAGAACGAACTCGAACGTCTCGCCACCCGCAATCCGCTGACAGGCCTGCCGAACCGCTATCTGTTCGAACAGGAGATCGACCGCGCCATCGAGCGCACGTACGCGACGGGGGAGCCGTTTGCTCTGATGAGCTGCGACCTCAACGCGTTCAAGAGCATCAATGACGCCATGGGTCATGTATTTGGTGACAAGGTGCTTCTGGCCGCCGCTCAGCGCATAGAAGAGAACCTCGACGGCCTCGGATACCTCGCGCATTTCGGCGGCGACGATTTTTTCGTTCTTTTCACATCCGAGGTCTCGCGCGATGCCATTGAGAAAATCGCCGAGCGCATTTGCAGCGATATGGCAAAGCCGCTGCAGGTGGAAGACAAGGAAATCTTCACGTCGTGCACCATCGGCATCTGCAACTATCCCGACGATGCAGACGATAGAATTGAACTCATGCAACATGCGGATACGGTCACACACCACGCCAAGAAATACTTTGCCGGCAGTTACGTGTTCTACACGCAGCCGCTTAGCGCACAGGCTCAACGCCGGCTCGATATCGAACGCAATCTTCGTCGTGCCATTGAACGCGACGAACTGAGCCTTCTCTATCAACCGAAAGTCGACCTCTCGCGCCGCAACGTTGTCGGCGCCGAAGCGCTGATTCGCTGGAACTCGGGAGAACTCGGCTTCGTATCCCCAGCCGAATTCATCGTCGTCGCCGAGCAAACCGGTCTGATCATCGACATCGGCCAATGGGTTCTCGACCGGGTCTGCAACCAGGGCGCGGCGTGGTTGAGAGACGGCCTTCCCCCCATTCATTTTGGCGTCAATCTCTCGGCAATCCAGTTTCTGCATGGCGACCTGGAACATCGAATTCGAAAATCATTGAAGGAATCCGACTTCGAACCGAAGCTCCTCGATCTCGAGCTGACCGAAAGCATGTTGGTCGAAAACCCCGAGCGGACCATTGAAACGCTGATGGGCCTCAAGGAATTGGGCGTTACGGTTTCCATGGACGACTTCGGCACCGGTTACTCCGCTCTCAGCTACCTGACCAGGTTTCCGCTCGATAACCTCAAAGTCGACCGCGCCTTCGTGAATAACCTGCCCGATGATCGCGACGCCGCGACCATCGCACGAACCATCGTCAGCATGGCTCAGCAACTGAACCTTGCCGTTGTCGCCGAGGGCATCGAGACAGAGAGCCAGATGACCTTCCTCAATGCACTTGGATGTGACGTCGGCCAAGGATATCTCTTTGGCAAGCCGATGCCGGCAGACGAGTTGACGAAACTCGTCGGCTCAGCCTGACATACAGTCACGCAAACAGGCGACAAAGCCTGACGCCACATATGTCCAACGACCTTGGAAGTCCTTGAGACTCGGGAGAAAATGAGGCAATCTCCCGCCTCTTTTTGGCAACCTGAAGACTGTGTCCGATGAGTGACGATCGCGTCTACCTCTATGATGTTACGCTGCGCGACGGCGCGCAGACCCAGGGCGTCGATTTTAGCGCCGAAGACAAGGCCGCCATCGCGCACGAGCTCGATTCTCTCGGCATTGATTACATCGAGGGCGGATGGCCGGGCGCCAATCCGACGGACGACGCGTTTTTTTCCGATCTGCCAAACCTCAAGACCGCGCGCATCTCCGCATTCGGCATGACCCGCCGGGCCGGCCGCTCGACGGAGAACGACCCCGGCCTGAAGGCCCTGCTCGACGCGCCGTGTGGCGCTATTTGCATGGTCGGCAAAACCTGGGACTTTCACGTCGATGTCGCGCTCGGTATCGAACGCGACGAAAACGTTCGAATGATCGCAGATAGCGTCCGTCACGCGACAGCTTGCAAGGACGAAGTCCTGTTCGACGCCGAACACTTCTTCGACGGTTACAAGGGTAATCGCGCATACGCGCTGGAGTGCGTGACCGCCGCCTATGAGGCGGGTGCGCGCTGGGTGGTGCTGTGCGACACGAACGGCGGCACCTTGCCGCACGAGGTCGAGGCGATCGTTACCGACGTGTGTCAGCATGTACCGGGAGCCCATCTCGGCATCCACTGTCATGATGATACCGGCAATGCGGTGGCCAACTCGCTCGCCGCGGTACGCGCCGGCGCACGTCAGGTCCAGGGCGCGTTGAACGGTCTCGGCGAACGCTGCGGCAACGCCAATCTCATCAGCATCATTCCGTCGCTAGCTCTCAAGATGAACGCCGAAATAGGCATGACGGCCGAAAGCTTGACGCGTCTGACCCATGTCTCGCATATGCTCGACGAGCGTCTCAACCGCGCGCCAGCGCGCAATGCTCCCTACGTTGGCGAATCGGCATTTGCCCACAAGGGTGGCCTGCATGTATCGGCGGTCGAGAAGAATCCGAAAACTTACGAACACATTGAGCCGGAAACCGTCGGCAATCACCGGCATATCGTGGTTTCCGACCAGTCGGGCCGCTCCAACATCCTTGCCCGGTTTCGCGATATCGGCATCGAGGTCGATGCCGACGAGCCGAAAGTCATGCGCCTCGTTGAGATCGTCAAGGAACACGAGTATTTCGGCTACGCTTACGACGGTGCCGAGGCGAGTTTCGAATTGTTGGCGCGACGCGAGCTCCAGGACGTACCGGAATACTTCCGCTGCACGAGCTTTCGCGTGATCGACGAACGCCGCTGGAACGCGCGGGGCGAACTCGTGACCATGTCGGAAGCGACCGTTAAGGTGCAAATCGGCGATGACGACCTGATGGCTGTCGCCGAGGGCAACGGCCCTGTCAACGCATTGGACGCCGCGCTCCGCAAGGTGCTGATACCACTTTATCCGAACCTCAAGAACCTGCGTCTCGCGGACTATAAAGTCCGGATTCTGACGCCTGGCGAAGGCACGCGCGCGGTAACACGCGTGATGATCGAATCTGCCGATACCGACGGCGAGCGCTGGAACACCGTCGGTGTGTCGCCCAACATCATCGACGCATCCTACAATGCGCTCCGCGACAGTATCGTCTACATGTTGCTGCGTGACGGCGCCACTGCCGTCGCCAACACCACTGACGCGGCCTAACCGGCGGGACGGCGGATCCCGTGGCCGGCATCGATAAATCCGCACCCGAGTCAGCGGCGATCGAGCTTATTCCCGACGGCCCGCCCGTCATGATCCTCGTCCGACCGCAACTCGGCGAAAATATCGGCATGTGCGCCCGCGCCATGATGAACTGTGGTCTTTCCGACATGCGGATCGTCGACCCGCGCGACGGTTGGCCCAACGAACGCGCCCGCGCTGCTGCTTCGGGCGCCGACGCGGTAATCGACGGTGCACGCATTTACGAGACGACCGCCGATGCGGTTGCCGACCTTCAGTTCGTGTTGGCGACCACCGCACGTCCCCGCGATTCCGTGCAACAGGTCATGACGCCCCGCGAAGCCGCGCCGACCTTGCATCGTGCACATCGTGACGGCATCGCCACAGGCGTGATATTCGGACCCGAGGCGAAAGGCCTCGCCAACGAGGACGTCGTGTTGGCGGACGCCATCCTGGCGGTTCCGCTCAACCCGGCGTTTAAATCGCTCAATCTCGCCCAGGCGGTGTTCTGTGTCGGTTATGAGTGGTTGCAGACGGGCATCGACGAAGCGACGTGGCGTGAGACCGCCTCGAATCGTGCCGCGCGGCCCGCCAACAAGCAGGAACTCAACGGCCTGTTCGAGCATCTTGAGAGCGAGCTGGACGACTGCGGCTTTCTGCGGCCGCCGGAAAAACGCCCGGCCATGGTGCGCAATATCCGCAACATGTTGCAACGTGCGCAATTCACGGAACAGGAGGTGCGCACATTTCGCGGCATTGTTTCCGGCCTGACCCGGACGCATTTGCGGCGGAAGGACTAATCCGTCTCATGCTTCGTCGGAGTAAGCATGAGGATACGGGCGCGCTCACCCTGGGCGCGGTAAAGGGCGAGCGCGCTAGAAGCGCTCCGACAGCCAGATCGCCAATCGCGAACCGCGCTTGATCGCACCGCTCAGCAGTTCGTAGCCGGGGGCCTGTTCGGCGCCGTGATCGAGACCCGTCTCACGGTGTTCGAGTTCTTCCTGTCGAAACTCCTCGAACGTCTCGCTCAGAGCCGACTCGTCCTCGCCCAACGTCTCGATCTGGCGGGCGTAGTGCTCGTCGATGACCTCCTCGACCGCAACCGTGCAGGCCATCGCCGCTTTCTCGCCGAGGAGCGCCGTTCCGGCCCCGAGGGCAAAGCCGGCAAGGTGCCAAAACGGCAGCAGGGCCGTCGGCCGGACGCGACGCTCGGCGACCAGTTTGTTGAAGGTATCGAGATGACGGCGTTCCTGCTCCGCCATATACTCGATGGTGGCCGCGGATCCTGATTTACCGAGGACCGCGAGCTGGCCTTCGTAAATCCGGCAAGCACCGTATTCGCCGGCATGATCGACCCGGATCATGCGGGCCACCGCTTCCGCCGGCCCGAGGTCGCCGGGCAGACCATCGTGCAGGCCGCGTTTTCGCTTCTCTGTTTTCGGCTTGTCGCTCATCGCTGACGCCCCCGCATGCGCTCATAGCCCTGCCATGCGAGAGCGGCGAGAGCCAGACTGATACCCGTGTTCCATGTCGCCATCGAAATCCCGAATACGACCCATGTCGGCTCGTCGCAGGCCGGATCGGGCGGCGCCATCAGGGCCGCCTGCAGATCGTCCGCCGACATGCTGAGAGGCAGGGTGCCGCCGCATCCCGCCGCCGAAGCCCACCAGTGCTGTTCGACACCGACGTGATAGAAGGCGAGACCGGCGCCGATGGCGAACAACAGCGCCGCCAGCGCAACCAGATTGGCGCGGGACGTTCGCGGCAGGCTGAGCGCGGCGATCCCGAGAACGCCTGCAAGCGCATAGGGAACACGCTGATAAAGGCACAGCGCACAGGGCTCCAGACTGAAGCCGTACTCGGCGATATAGGCAGATCCCAATGCGATCGCCGACGCGGTCATGATGCCGATCGGTACGGCACGGTGCCAATCAGGCTGCCCGTCAGCATGGAAAACGAAACTGCTCATAGGATGAATTTGGCGAGAACGAAGCCGCCAATCAAGGCCGTAAGCGCCACCGCGGCGACCCAGCCGAGATAACGCTCGACGAAGGCGCGAATCGGCTTGCCGAACCACCACAACAACGCGGCCTCGAGGAAAAATCGCCCGCCTCGCGCAACGATGGAGGACAACGTGAAAACCCAGATATCGAGCCCGGCGGCGCCGCTCAGAATAGTAATGACCTTAAACGGAAACGGCGTCAGCCCAGCAAACAGCACGGCCCAGGCGCCCCATTCGGCGTAATCCGCCTGAAAAACCGCAAACTTCACGTCATAGCCCCAGAACGCGAGGATTGGCTGGCCGACCTGATCGAACAGAAACGCGCCGATCAGATAGCCGGCAATACCGCCGAGCACCGATGCGGCGGTACAGACCAGCGCAAAACGCCACGCCTTGGCGCGCTCGGCCAGAACCATCGGCACCAGCATGACGTCCGGCGGGATCGGAAACACCGAGCTTTCGATAAAAGAGATGAATGCGAGCATGCGCTCGGCATAGGGCCGGGCAGCTTGTTCCAGCGTCCAGTCATACATTCGGCGCAGCACGTGTCGGATCTCCTGCGAGGACGGTGGCTGCTCATAGCAGCCCGCAGGCTACGAAACAACGTCGTCGCTAACACGCGATCTCATCGGCCGGTGGTGTTGATTAATGTCCGCCCTTGGGTATCATGCGCCCGCGTTCAGGCTTGCCCCTGTGGCGGAATTGGTAGACGCGGCAGACTCAAAATCTGTTGTCCTTGCGGACGTGCCGGTTCGAGTCCGGCTGGGGGCACCATTCGCCGGCTGATACGGCCGGCACGGCGAAGTTTCGAGAGGGTTCATGGCCAAGATCAAGTTCACTGTCCACGAGTTTCTGGCGATCATGGGTCACATGGACGAAGAGCTGGGCGGGCGCAATCCACATCCAGATTCGGTGTTCAACGACTGGTACACCCAGTGGCGGCAGATCGACGACCAGGCCGAGTCCATGGGACCGATGGAACGCGCCGACTTCCTGTTCGACGGCAAGGTCAACATCAAAACCATTTCCGAACCACATCTGATCGAGGTCATCAATGTGGTCGAGGCCCAGGTCGCAATGCATAAGCAGCTGATTGCCGAGAACGATCCGGACGCCGACGAGGACGATCTCGACATCTGGGAGCGCAAGCTGGTCGAACTCAATTCTGTGCTCAAGGAGTTCCGAGTCTGACGGCTTCGGAACAAGGGTCATGGCCCGACGGACACAAAAAGCGAAACCCGTCGATCCGATCTGGCGAGATTTCATTCAATGGTGCGCGAAACGCCGCCTTCGGTCGCTTCCGGCGCACTCCTGGACCATGGCGGCCTACCTGCGGTGGCGCGACGAGCGCCACGGGCGCCTTGATGCCGAGGACGTCGTCAAGGCGCTCGCAAAAGCCCACCGGCTGGCCAACAAGCGCTCGCCGCACCGCGAGCCCGTGGTCGAACGCACCGTCTCGCTGATTCGCAACAAACGCGACGCCCGGAATGCCGGGTCCGACCTGTTCGATGCCGACAGTCTGCTTTTCGCCGGGGGCGATCCGCCGGCGGATGCGATCGCGGATTCCGACGACGATGCAGCTGACGAAACCGGACAGGAAAACCGTACGGGCGGCCGAAAATTGAGCTCGCAGCCGCGCCTGGTCTCCCGCCGACCGCAGTGAGACGTACTTGCGATGCGACACCTCTCCGCCCACATTTCCAGTCAATGACCTACACGACCCGGAGGATTCCATGAACGACATCGACGAGAAGATCCGAACCGAGCTTGAAGCCGCCGCTTTTCGCGGTCTTGTGGCCCACCTTCAGAAGCGTACGGATGTCCAGAACATCGACCTGATGAACCTTGCCGGTTTTTGCCGCAACTGCCTGTCGAAATGGTACGCTGCCGCGGCGCGCGACAAGGGCCTCGATATCGATCTGGAAGCTGCCCGCGAGATCGTCTATGGCATGCCGTATTCGGAATGGAAGGATACACATCAGGCACCGGCGTCAGACGAACAGAAGCGCCTGTTCGAGGAAACCGCGCCGTTGCATGCCGACACGGGTTATTGATCTAGGGTCAGGGCCCTAGCGCCGGCTTGTAAAGAAGGCCTTCAGCAGGTCGCCTGCCTCGCGCTCGGCGATACCGCCATAAACCTCGGGTGCGTGATGGCATGTCGGTTGACGGAAAACCGTCGCCCCGTGCTCGACGCCGCCGCCCTTGGGGTCGTAAGCACCAAAATAGAGCCGCCGAATTCGCGCGTTGGCGATTGCCTGGGCACACATGGCGCAGGGCTCCAGCGTGACGTAGAGATCGCAGTCGGGCAGACGCGGTGCGCCTTCGGTACGGCAGGCTTCCCGGATCACCAGAATCTCCGCGTGCGCGCTGGGATCGTTATCCGTTTCGACACGGTTACCGGCTGCAGCCAGGACTACGCCATTCCGCACAACGACGGCGCCGACAGGCACCTCGCCTGCGACATCGGCGGCACGCGCCCGCTCAATCGCCGCAACCATGAACACGTTAGCATCATCGGTCATGGCCCGACGGTGCAGCGCATGTCCAAAAAGATCAAGGCTGTGCCGCGCATGACACCGGACGGGGGGCCTGATAGGGTCCGCATCAATTCTGGAAGGGTGCTATGCCAAATAAATCCGACCAACCGACAACGAACAAAGGCAATCGTATCGCCAAGGTGATGGCGCGCGCGGGTCTGTGTTCCCGCCGCGAGGCCGAGCGCTGGATCGAAGCGGGGCGCGTCGCCGTCGACGGCAAGAAACTGAAGACCCCCGCTGTAATCGTGACGGATGGCAATATCGTTACAGTCGACGGCAAGCCAATTGCCGGAAAACAGGAAACCAAGCTATGGCGTTATCACAAGCCGCCCGGCCTGATCGTCAGCCACGACGACCCCGGCGGGCGGGCTACCGTATTCGAACGGCTGCCGCCAGAGATGCCGCGCGTGGTCTCCGTGGGCCGTCTCGACATCAATTCCGAGGGCCTCCTTCTACTAACTAATGACGGCGGCATCGAAAATCTACTCGAAAGCCCAAAGACCGGCTGGACACGAAAGTACCGGGTTCGGGTTCACGGTCGGGTTGATCAAAAAGCCCTCGCCGGCCTTGCGAACGGCGTCACGGTCTCGGGTATCCGATACGGCCCGATTCGCGCCGAGCTTGAACACGCCAAGGAAGGCGGCGCCAATGTCTGGCTCAGCGTCGCCATTCAGGAAGGCAAGAATCGCGAAGTCCGCAAGGTAATGGAGCATCTCGGCCTCGATGTGAACCGTCTGATCCGCATCGGCTATGGGCCGTTTCAACTCGGGACGTTGCAACGCGGCGCCGTCGAAGAGGTGCCCCGCAAGGCGCTTCGCTCAAGCCTGCCCAAGGGCTTCAATCTGGATTGAGCCAGCAAAGAGTTTCCCATGAAGATCGTTAGCGGCCGGTTCCGGGGAAGATTGCTTGAAACGCCCAAGGGGCGGGACGTTCGACCGACCGGCGCTCGAGCCCGCGAGGCGGTGTTCAACATCCTCGCCAATGGCAAACCTGGTATCGACCTTCAGGGCTTGACGGTCCTCGACGCCTTCGCCGGTACCGGCGCGCTTGGTTTCGAAGCGCTGTCACGCGGCGCGGCAGAGGCGCTGTTTCTAGATCGTTCGCTCGATTCACTCACGCTTATCCGCCGTAACGCCAGTAAACTTGGAATCCTCGATGCCTGCACCATGCTGCGGCTCGATACGACGAAGCTTGGCCCCATGCCTCGAACGGCAGCGGCGGCAAACATCGCGTTTCTCGACCCGCCTTACGGTCAGGGGTTGGTCGAACCGGCGCTGCGCGGCCTCGCGCGCTTCGGGTGGTTGACGCCGGATGCGACCGTCGTCGTCGAAACTCAAGCCAAATACGATCTGATTACCGGCCCCGGGTATACGCCAATCGATGTTCGCGACTACGGCGCGGCGCGGGTGCACTTTCTGCAACGAACCGGCGACTGATAGAACCTGTTCAAGACTCTGCGTCTGCGTTGTCCAGACGGTTGGCGTTGGCATCGATGATCTCGGGCATGAAATCACTGGTCACGCCCAAGAACCGGTAGAGGCGCTGAAAGTAAGGCGCACCATAAAGCACCATCGTTTCGAAGCTCCACAGAAACGTATCGTCGCGCACCAGCAGCGCCTCGAACAACGGCATCGCAATCGACAGATCGTCTTCGGCTTCCGCTACCGATCCGCCAAAGCGACGCATCTTGCTTGCGTTCGCTAATGTCCGGTCGCGCGACGTAAGCACGAAACGGACGTCGTCATAACCTGCGAACAGATCGAGTAATTCCTCGGGCGTGTGGTGAAACTGTTTTGGCCGCATGAACGGAATCGACCGGTGAAGCACGCGATTCTCTGCGCCCGCCGCATCATTGAAACCGTAACCGTCCCAATCGCCAAAATCTCGGCAGTGACCGATCACGTGGGAGATGACCCGGGCGATGAAAACGCTGCCCGTTCCCTCCGGTCCGACGACGATCACTCCGCGCTGGGGCATGTTGCGCCTACCGCCGTCCGAACAGCTTTTCGATATCCGCGAGCTTGAGCTCGACGTAGGTCGGACGGCCATGGCTGCACTGGCCTGAATGGGGCGTCGCCTCCATCTCGCGCAGCAGCGCGTTCATTTCCTCGCCCGTCAGTCGCCGGCCGGCCCGAATCGATCCGTGGCACGCCATGGTCGCGCAAACGTCGCCAAGGCGATTGCGAAGCACGATTGAATCCTCGTACTCGCCGAGATCGTCCGCCAGATCGTTGAGCAGTCCCTTGACGTTCATCTCGCCCAGCAGCGCCGGGGTTTCGCGCACCATGACCGCACCGGGACCGAACCCCTCGATGACGAGGCCGAGCTCCGCCAGTTCGTCCGAACGTTCCAGCAACCGCCCGGCGGCGTCCTCGCTCATCTCGACGATTTCCGGAATCAGCAAGCCCTGGCGCTGAACCCCGCCGACATCGAGCGCCTTCTTAATGCGCTCGTGGACGAGACGCTCGTGTGCCGCATGCTGATCGACGATGACGATACCATCACCGGTCTGAGCGACAACATAGGTCTCGTGCACTTGGGCGCGGGCGACTCCAAGGGGGTAATCGGCCGGCACGGTATCAGCCGCCGTTTCGACGTCCTCGACGTGGCGCGCAACGGGCTGATCGGAAAGACCGGGCAACGGAGCATGGTAGGCATCCGCTTGGCGGGCCAGCACAGCAGATGACCCGCTCCAGCCGCCACCGTAAGATGGTCCAGACCGGGAATAAGGAATCGTATTGCCGCCATGGTTGTCGGACCTGAATGCCCCCAGGGCCTGCCCGGCGACCGATGTCGATGCCCGGTGCCCGGCTTCCGCAAGCGCATGCTTGAGCGCAGAGACGATCAGACCACGAATGCGGCCCGCATCCTTGAAGCGGACTTCCGTCTTGGCCGGGTGGACGTTGACGTCGACCTGTTCGGCTGGCACATCGAGAAACAGCGCCACCAGCGGATGGCGGTCATGGCCGAGAAAATCGCGATACGCACCGCGCACGGCCCCGACGATTAGCTTGTCACGCACGGGGCGGTCGTTGACGAATAGAAACTGCATGGCGGCATTGCCGCGATTGAATGTCGGTAGAGACGCGTAGCCTGTCAGCGCCGCATCTTCGCGGACCGCCTCTATCGGCATGGCGTTGTCGGCAAAATCACGGCCCATGATAGCCGCAAGCCGTTCGAGACGTGTTTCGAACAGATCACCCTCGCCGGGCGCGAGGTTGATGCTGCGCCGACTGCCGTCCGACAGGGTAAAGCCGATATCTGGATGCGCCATGGCATGCCGGTTCACGGTCTCGGCGATGCGGCTCATTTCCGTGCGCACGGTCTTCAGGAACTTGAGGCGCGCCGGCGTCGCGTAGAACAGATCGCTGACTTCGACCCGGGTGCCCCTCGATAGCGCAGCCGGTACCGGCGGTGTAATCCGGCCACCGTCGACGCGGATCGACCAGGCGTCCCCGGCGCCTGATTTCCGCGACGTGATGACGAGACGGGCAACGGCGCCGATGGACGGCAACGCCTCGCCTCGAAAACCCAGTGTTTCGATATGCACCAAATCGTCGTCCGGCAGTTTCGAGGTCGCATGACGTTCGATGGCGAGGGTCAGTTCGTCCGACGTCATGCCGCAACCGTCATCCATTACGGTCAGCTGTGTCTGGCCGCCGTCCCGTGCGACAACATCGATATGCCGTGCGCCGGCATCAATGGCGTTCTCGATCAGTTCCTTGGCGACGGATGCCGGACGCTCAACGACCTCGCCAGCGGCGATACGATTCACGAGTTGCTCAGGGAGTCGTCGTAAGGTCATGCTCCATTGCCCTTGATCCGGCGAAGGTGCTCGATCATGCCAGCGCTAGCCGGGTCGCGCTCGGAGGCCGCGCTGGCATAGCCGACGATGGCGCGCTCGATATCGCCGGCGAGTTTCTTGCCCCGCTCAACTCCCCATTGATCGAACGGATTGATACCCCACAGTACGCCGTTGACGAACACCCGGTGCTCGTAGAGCGCCAACAGCATCCCGAGAATCCGGGGCGTCAGGGAATCCAGCATGATGGTCGTCGATGGGTGATCGCCGCCGAGCGCCTTGTGAACCGAAAGTTTTGAATCCTTGCCGCCGTCGTATCCGTGCATCAACGCCTCGCCCTGGGCGATCAGGTTGGCGAGCTGACGTTCGTGATGGACGGGCAGGTCGTGTCCGGGCCGGGCGCAACCGATGAATTCAACGGTGAAACGCCGCGTTCCCTGATGCAGCGCCTGGAAGAACCCGTGCTGCGCATCTGAACCCACACCGCCAAAAACGATCGGCGCCGTATGACGGTTCACCGGCGATCCGTCTTGTCCGACGCGCTTGCCGAGACTCTCCATTTCAAGTTGTTGGAGATGCGGCGGCAGATGCCGAAGGCGGGCGTCGTAGGCGATGATGGCACGGGCGTCGATATCCTCGATCGAACCGTTCCAGGCATCGACCGCACCAAGAAGCATGGCAAGATTTTCCCTGAACGGCGCGGTCAGGAAGTTCTCGTCGATGATGCGCGCGCCCTCTAACAGCGCACGGAAGTTTTTCACGCCGATAGCAACGGCTACCGGAAGACCGACCGCCGACCAAAGCGAGAACCGGCCGCCCACGGATTCCGGTATTGTGAGAATGCCGTCGTCATCGAATCCGAACGCCCGGGCCCGGGCCTGACTCGCGGTGATCGCGATCATCTGCCGGTTCCAATTATCGCCGAACCGTTTCTCAAGCCAGCTACGCGCGGTAACACCGTTGGTCAGGGTTTCCTCGGTGCCGAAACTCTTGGACGCGAGCGTGAAATGGGTCGTTTCCGGATCCAGTTCGGCGAGCGTTTCCGCAATCTCGTGGCCGTCCATGTTGCCGACGAAATGAACACGCGGATCGGCCTGGGCGCCGGCCAGCGCCGAGACGACGGCCCGGGGGCCCAGTTCGGATCCGCCGATGCCGAGGTGCACCATCGTCTTCAACGGCTTTCCTGTCACCCCGAGGCGATCGCGACTGCGTATCGCTGTCGCAAGCGCAAGCATGGCTTCAAGGGAATTTGAAAATTCTCCTGCTGCGTCCGGTGCACGCAGCTCGGCGTGGCGTGCGGATCGTCCCTCGCTGGAGTTGACCGCTTGACCGTCAAACAGGCTATCGCGCGCACCGGCGACATTCGCAGCCGCGACCAGATCCTCTAGCAGACCCACCGTCGTCTGGCTGAGCCGGCTGCGAGAGAAATCCACCAGCAATCCGTCGATACACCGGCTGAATTGCTGGAATCGGTCCTCATTGTCTGCGAACAAACTATCGATGCGGCGGGATTTCTGGCCTTTGCCGTGCGCCTCCAGCGCCGCCCACGCCGCCTCGCGGGCGACGGCCAGATCGGCGTCTAACGGATCGTAGGGCTCGCTCATCAAGGGATTCCGTGAACAGGCGAAACGCGGGATGATTCGTCCTGATCCTATCAAAGCCGCAGATGCCCAGCCAGCTTGCGCTTGCCGGTCGGCGGAATCCCGTTTTGCTTCAACGGCTCCGGCGCGTCAGTTCGCGGTTTCCAGATTGGCAGGGTCGCCGACCACGACGATTGTCAGCGAATCGGGGTCGAGCCATTCGGCCGCAACCCGGTTGATGTCATCGAGAGTGACCGCCTCGATCAATCCGTTACGAATGTCGAAATAATCGCGACCGAGGTTATCGAGTTGCACGCCGACCAACATGTCGGCGATGCCACCGCTCGACGTGAAACGTAACGGATAGGATCCGGTCAGATAGGTCTTGGCATCGGCCAGTTCTTCGGCAGTGACGCCGTCCTCGGCCATGCGCCGCCATTCGGCGCGGACGACTTCGATGGTTTCGACGACGCGAGCATTCGCGGTACCGGCGCCGCCGGCGATGATGGCGGTATGGTCGTATGGCGCAATGTAACTGTAGACCGAATAGGCGAGGCCCCGCTTCTCGCGCACTTCCTCGTAAAGGCGGGACGTAAAACCGCCACCGCCCAAAAGATAGTTCATCACATACAGCGCATAGAAATCCGGGTCGTCCCGCGACGGTCCCGGTTGTGCAAACAGGACGGTACTCTGCGGCACTGGCTTCCTGATGACATCCAGTCCGCCCGTTGCGCGCGGCTCAACGTCGGCAACCATCTCGCCGCCCATTTCTGCCGGCAAGCCGCCGAACACCCGGTCCAAGGCCGTGCGCAACTCATCGACCGAAATATCCCCGACAACGCCGACGACGAGGTTCTCGAGCGCCAGTCGCCGAGCGACAAAACCCCGGAGATCATCTACCGTGATCGCTGTGACGCTATCCTCGGTGCCATCCGTCGGCGTTGCATAGGGGTGGTCCGGGAATAGCGTTTCGAACAGGGCCAGACCGGCGATACTGTCGGGATCCTCGGCACGTTGACGCAGGCCGGCAAGAATCTGACCACGAATTCGCTCAACCGGTTCCGCGTCGAAGCGTGGTTCGGTGATCGCCAGTCGCAACATGTCCCAAGCGACATCCGACTCCGCGGTCAACATGCTCATGCTGCCGCCAAAGGTGTCCTTGCCGGCGCTGAAACCGAGACGGATCGAGTGTTCCTCCAGCGTGCGTTGAAACGCCTGGTTGTCGAGATCTCCGGCGCCTTCGTCGAGGAGCCCCGAAACCATGTTGGCGAGCCCGCCCTTCCCCGCCGGATCGAGCGCAGCGCCGCCGCGAAAGGCGAAACGCACGGCGATAATGGGGTTGCTATGGTCCTCCACCAACCAGGCGGTGACGCCGCTTTCCGAGACGATTTCCTTGACTTCGACGGCGGCAGCGTGCCGTGGCGCGACGGCAACGGCAACCAAAATGAGAACGGCGGCGAACAAACGACTCATGGCGCACCCCTCGCCGGCAACAGACGCGAGGTGACAGACTGGGTGATCCGGAATACGTGGGCCGCAGCCGCCTTCACATCGTCGGGCGAGACGGCGGCTATACGTTCGGGCCAGGTCTCGACGTCCTCAATGGTTTGACCCGATGCCAGCGCGGAGCCCAGTACGCGGGCCCCCGTCGAGAGCGAGTCGCGCGCAAACACGGCACTGGCTTTCATGCCGTCGACGGCGCGTTTGAGTTCGGCTGCGGTGACGCCGTTGGCCATGATGTCGGCAATCTCGGCTTCGACAGCCGCTGTCAGTGTTGCCATATCGGTCCCGGGCGCCGGACTCGCATAGACGCCGAACTCGCCCGGGCCCAGATTGTCGGGGCTGTAATAAGCGCCCGCCGACACCGCGATCCCCTGTTCGATGAGAAGCGCGCGATAGAGTCGGCTGGTCGGTCCGCCACCGAGAATATCCGCGAGAATCTGAAGTGCGTCGGCGTGTTCGGTCGCACCGGTCACGTAACTCGGCGCCAGATAGGCGCGTTGCCACGAGGGTTGGCGAACGCGAGCATCGACCAGCTCGACCTCCCGGGCGGCACGCTGCGGCGGTTCCTGGGGCCGGATTCGCGCCGGGGTATCGGCGGGTGGAATGACACCGTAGTATTTTTCGGAAAGCGGCCTCAGTTCGTCGGCCGTAATGTCCCCGGCAACCACGAGAATCGCATTGTTCGGCGCGTACCAACGCTCGTAGAAGGCAATGATGCGGTCGTAATCGAGCCCGGCGATCTCATGATGCCAGCCAATGACCGGGCGCCGATACGGGTGATTGAGATAGAGCGCTGCGTTGACCTGTTCGCGAAGTTGCGCGCCGGGATTGTTGTCGGTGCGGCTACGGCGTTCCTCAATGACCACCTCGCGCTCGGTTACCACATCGGTCTCCGAAAGCGTCAGGTTGGTCATGCGGTCGGCTTCCATTTCCATCATCAATTCGAGCCGGTCACGCGCGACGGTCTGGAAATAACCGGTATAGTCATAGGATGTGAAGGCGTTCTGCTGACCGCCGTTCTGCGCCACCAAGGTCGAGAACGTGCCGCCGGGAAAGCGCTCGGTGCCCTTGAACATCAGATGTTCCAGAAAGTGCGCAATGCCGCTTTCGCCCGGCCCCTCGTCGGCTGAACCGACCTTGTACCAGACCATGTGCGTCACCACCGGAACGCGATGGTTCGAGACCACGACCACCTGCATGCCATTGTCGAGTGTGAAGGTTTCCGGGTCGAACACACCCGCATCCGCCCGCATCGGTCCGAGCAAGAGCATCAGAAAGGTCAGGATGGCGATCAGGCGCATGTCGTCAATCCGAAGAAACGTGGGCGGCTGCGGTCACTGCGCCCGTCACAGCTTCATATTGGCTTATGTCGCCAAACGTTCAAGACCTTCGGCGTCACGCGATATCACGTTTTGGTTGGTGGTCTGCGCCTCAGAACAGGTCTTCAAGCAAGCCCTTCTTGCCGCGCTCTATCGTCGGGACATCGCCCTTGGTAATCGGCTCGCCAAGCGCCTGATTCTCCTGAATACGCCGGGTCTCCGCAACCGGATCGACCTCGACACCGTATTGCGATTTATCTTTCCAGAACAGGAGATCGTCAACGACGGTTTCGTCCTCAGCGGCAAGGACGGACGTCTCGCGATTGACGAGCGCGCGAATGTCCGGTTCCGCCTCGGGGACACCGGTTTTCGTGAGCAGTTCGCTCAGTCCCGCAGTTTCAGCAACCGGTTCTTGCGACTCCTGTTCGAGAATACCGATTGTGACCTGTTTGGCGATATCGGTCGGCTTCACGTTTTGCGGCCGCTCGGCGCCTGGCTCCGGTACCCTGAGGCCGTAGTCGGGGGGCAGGCTCAACGGCGCGCGGGTGTAGACCGCGAACTCGTCCGGCGGCGTCTTGCTAGGAATGATCGCCTCGCGGACATCGCTGCACGCACCGACGAACAAACCCGCGGCAACGACGATGGCCATGGCGCGTACTGACTTCATTGCGGATCCTTTACTGACTCGCTGTCCTTATTGTGCGGTTTCGACGTTAAGGAATCAAGAATCAGCAGCACCGCGCCGACCGTGATTGCCGAATCGGCGATGTTGAACGCGGGCCAATGATAGCCGCCCACATGCCAGTCGATGAAATCGACGACCGCACCATGCAGGATCCGATCGATCACGTTGCCGACCGCACCGCCGACAATCAGTCCAATGGCGCAAATGGTCTTGCGATCCTCTGCTCGCCGCAACCAGACAACCAGGACGGCAACGATCAGGGCGGCGACGCCGATCAGAAACCATTGTCCCGTCGCGCTGCCGGCAGGAAACAATCCGAAGCTGACGCCCCGGTTCCACACCAGCACGAGATTGAAGAATGGCAGCAATTCAATCACCCGGGGCGGGTTCATCAGATCGAGCAGAACCCACCATTTGGTGATCTGGTCAAGCAAGCTGACGCCGAGTGCGATCAGCAACCCCATGGTGAGCGGCCGCGCGTTCACCCGATCACGCGGCCTGGCTGTCGAAATGATGCACGGCGTCGGCGCACCGGCCGCAGACATCCGGGTGCGCGCTATCGCTACCGACATCATCGAGCACCTTCCAACAGCGCTGACACTTGTCGCCGGACGCAACGTTCGGCACGACGGCGACGCCCGCGACCTCGGCAAGGCTAAAAGCACCTTCGGGTGCCTCGCCGTCTGCCAGCGTGATGTCGGACGTGATGCAAAGATCGGCGATCTGTTCGTTGCTCCACCCCGCAAGCGCTTCGCGGTATGCGGTATCGGCGTATACAACGGGCGCGGCCTGCAAGCTGGCGCCGATGCGCTTTTCCGCTCGTTCGATCTCGAGCGCGCCGGTGACGACCCGGCGGAAACGGCGGATGATCTGCCATTTGGCATCAAGCGCTTCGTCGCGCCAGCCAGCGGGAATCTCCGGGAAGGTCTGCAGATGAACGCTCTCCGCATCCTCACCCATGCGTGCAAGCCAAGCTTCTTCAGCCGTATAGCAAACCAGCGGCGCAAGCCACGTGGTCAGACAGTTGAACAGCGTATCCAGCACCGTGCGCACCGACCGGCGGCGGATTGAATCGGCGCGGTCGCAATAGAGCACGTCCTTGCGGATATCGAAGTAGAACGCCGACAGGTCCATGGCGCAGAAATTGTGCAGTTCCTGGAACATCGGATGAAAATCGAAATCGTCGCAGGCCTTGCGGATCAGCGTGTCCATTTCGGCGAGCCGGTGCAGCACCCAGCGTTCGAGCTCCGGCATATCGGCAGCGTCGACCCGCTCGGCCGACGAGAACCCGTTCAGGTTGCCAAGCATGTAGCGCAGCGTGTTGCGAAGCCGGCGGTAGATATCCGAGTGGTGTTTGAGAATCTCAGGCCCGATCCGGAGATCCTCCGAATAGTCCGAGCCAACGACCCAGAGGCGGAGGATGTCCGCGCCATGCTGGTCGATGACGTCCTGTGGCGCGACGACGTTGCCCAATGACTTGGACATCTTCTGGCCGTCCTCGGCCATGACGAAGCCGTGGGTCAGAACCGCCTCGTAAGGCGCGCGCCCGCGGGTGCCGCAACTTTCCAGCAGCGACGAATGAAACCAGCCACGATGTTGATCGGACCCTTCGAGATAGAGCGACGCTGGCGAATGAAGATCGTCCCGCGCCTCGAGCACGAAGGCATGGGTTGAGCCGGAATCGAACCAAACGTCGAGAATGTCTGTAACCTGTTCGAAATCCTCTGCGCTGTAATCATTACCAAGGAACCGTTCAGGTGGCGAGACGAACCAGGCGTCGGCGCCTTCGGCCTCGACAGCATCGGCAATACGATCGTGCACCGCCTGATCGCGTAGCGGCTCGCCGGTTTCCTTGTTGACGAAAACGGTGATCGGCACGCCCCAGGCGCGCTGGCGGCTCAGCACCCAGTCCGGCCGATCCTGGATCATGCCACGCAAGCGGCGCTGACCGCTGGCGGGCACGAAGCGGGTCTCGTCGATGGCCTTGAGCGCCTTGTCGCGAAGACCGTCCGATTCCATCGACACGAACCACTGAGACGTGTTGCGGAAGATCAGCGGCGCCTTCGATCGCCAGCTGTGTGGATAGCGGTGCTTGACCTTGCCCTTGGCGAGCAGGCCGCCCGCTTCCCTGATGGTTTCGGCGATCTCGTCGTTACACTTGTAGACGTGCTTGCCCGCGAATAGTGGAACGTGATCGTAGAAACAGCCGTCCTCACCGACGGTTTGCGGCACCTCGATACCGTTACGGGTGCCGAGCACCCAGTCGTCGGCGCCGTGACCCGGCGCAATATGAACGATACCGGTGCCCTCTTCGGTCGTTGCGAAATCGGCGGCGAGCGCCGGCACGTCATAGTCGAATCCCTGGCCGCGCAGGGGATGACGGCAGATCACGCCCTCAAGCGCAGCGCCCTTGCCTTCCCACTCGACGCTGACAGCCTCAATGCCGGTCTGCGCGCAGAAATCGTCCTGACGCAGGGCGGCCACCACCAGCTTCTCGCCGACCGTCGCAAGGCTGCCGTCGGCAACTGCCGTGACCTCGATGACGCGGTAATCGATATCGGGGCCGTAGGCGACGGCGCGGTTGCCGGGCATGGTCCAGGGCGTCGTTGTCCAGATCACGACACTGGCGTCCGTCAGCTCCGTCGGGCCGTCAATTACCGGGAAGCGTACGAAAATCGTCGTCGAGGTGTGGTCGTGATACTCGATCTCCGCCTCGGCCAGGGCGGTTTTTTCGACCGGCGACCACATCACCGGCTTGGAGCCGCGGTAGAGCGAGCCGTTCATGAGGAACTTGCCGAGTTCGCGAACGATCTGCGCTTCGGCGGCATAGGTCATGGTCGTATAGGGATTGGGCCAGTCGCCGATGACGCCGAGGCGTTTGAATTCGTCACGTTGGACGTCGATCCAGTGGTCGGCAAACTCGCGGCATTCCTTGCGAAATTCGACGATCGGCACCTCGTCCTTATCCTTGCCCGCCTTACGGTACTGCTCCTCGATCTTCCATTCGATGGGCAAACCGTGGCAGTCCCAGCCGGGCACATAGACCGAGTCCTTGCCCATCATCTGTTGGCTGCGGTTGATGACGTCCTTCAGGATCTTATTCAGCGCGTGGCCAATGTGCAGATGCCCGTTCGCATACGGTGGGCCGTCATGCAGGATGAACTTTTCCCGGCCGGCGCTCTTGTCGCGTTGCAGCCGGTAGATGTCCTGTTCTTCCCAGCGCGCCAGGATCTTCGGCTCGTTCTGGGGCAGCCCGGCCTTCATCGGAAAATCGGTCTTCGGCAGATAGACCGTGGATTTGTAATCGACAGCGTTATCGGATGGCATGTTCGGATGGTCTCTCGTCTGCGCCGCACATGTAACTTTCGTGGGGGCGCTTCATCGTATTGCGTTTTGTAAAGAGTTTTCAAAACCCGCGCGGAGCCGCCTCGCGGCCCCCTCGGCGCGGGTCACATAATTCGACCGGAAATAAAATCTACCGGATTCACTCGAAACGTCGAAAACACGTCGTGTTTCGCCCGTTTGCGATCCGATCTTTCGGCGATGGTGCGTCGCGGTATCATGGCGGCGGACTATAGTCGCTGAAGCCGTCGGAGAGCAAGCCACGAAGGCTGGATTCCTGCCCGTCTCCTCACGAACTGGCCAGCAACCGCCGCGCCGTCTGGCAGTCTTCGGCAATCTGTGTTTTCAGATCGTCCAGCCCGTCGAACTTCTGTTCCGGGCGGATGAAATCGAGCACCCGCACCCGCACCCATTGGTCGTAAAGGTCGCCCGACCAGTCGAACAGAAAGACTTCGAGCCAGGGCTCGCTGGTTTCGAACATGGGCCGGATGCCGAGGTTAGCGACACCATCGATCCATTGCGGACTCGAATCGTCGTTTTGGCCGTTGTCTCCGTCATCGACGGCGAGTTGCACGGCGTAGATTCCAAAAGCTGGTTCGACGTGGTCGCCGAGCACGACGTTCGCGGTCGGGAAACCGATGGTCCGGCCACGCTTATCACCGTGCGCAACCTGTCCGACGATCTCGAACGGCCGTCCCAGCATTTCCGCCGCGGCCCGTGGATCGCCGGCCATCAGGTGTTCTCGGATCCCGGTCGACGAGTATTTGTGACCGTCGGCATCGTCGACTTCGTTGACAACGGTAAAGTCGAATCCATGGCGCTGACCGGCATCCAGCAGCATCGCCGGGTTTCCCTTGCGGCCCTTACCGAAGTGAAAGTCGTAGCCGCAAACCACGTGATGCACATCCAGTCCGCCGACCAGCACATCCTTGACAAAGGTCTCGGCCTCCATGGTCGCGAGGGCTTTATCGAAGGGCAGGACGACCATCACGTCGACCCCGAGATCGGCAATAGCCCGGGTCTTGGCTCGCTCGGGCGTGATGCGGAACGGCGGCTGGTCGGGTTTGAAGTACAGCCGCGGATGAGGCTCGAAGCTCATCACTGCCCATGGCAAGCCCTGGGCGCGGGCGATGCGTCCGGCCTCGCCAATCACCGCGCGGTGCCCCAGGTGGACGCCGTCAAAGTTACCGATGGCGATAGCCGCGCTCCGGAAGGCATCGGGAATTTCGCGATAATCCTTGAACACCTGCATGGCGGAAAGGTGACGTCGCCCGGGCGGGCGGTCAAGCGGCAGCACGTCATGCGCAGCCCCTGTAGTGTCCGCCACCGTCTGCTGGTAGGGTTAAGATGCGCACTGCAGTGAAGTTGGGGGGGACGGCGTGCCATGAGGATCGATAACACCGGTATCCGGCCCCGCGCCGAACGACATGCATACCAAGACAAAGTCGATGTCCGGACCAGCGACGGCTCTCAAATCGAAACAAAGGCGCAGGACGTATCGCTGAGCGGCATGGCGCTCTCGCTCAGTGCTCCGGTCATCGACAACGGCGCATTCGTCGAGCTGCATAGCGAGAGTCTCGGGACCGTAACCGGAACCGTCGCCCGCACCTACGATGGCGGCGCAGCTGTCCAGTTTACCGAGCCGCTCGAAGGCCTGCCCGCCGGAACGACCGGCGCCTACCTCAACCAGAATGCCTGATCGTTATGTCCAGTACGCCCGCCTACGCCACCTTCGATCAAGCCGAACTCGACGCGCGCCTGATGCGAACACGACGCGCCCTCGCCGATGCAGGGTTCGCCGCCTGCGTTCTCTCGGCGCCGGAGAACATCTACTACGTCAGCGGCTATGACAGCTGGGTTTCGGTCAACAGTCCGCAAGCGCTAATTTTCACGACCGGAGACGACAGACCGACGCTCCTGTTGCGCGACGTGGATATCGATCTGGCACGGGAAACGTCGCGGGTCAGCGATGTCCGCACCTACGACCTTGTCCGTGAGGACTATGCCGAACGAGTCCGGGAAATCGCCGCGGAAAAGGGCGTGACGCAAGGGCGCGTGGGGATTGAGTGCGCGTCCTATGCCCTGCCGATGGCGCTCGGTGATGCATTGCGTGTAGCGTTAGATCCGTTGGATCTCGTCGATGCCACGGGCCTGCTCGGCGACCTCCGGCACATCAAATCTCCTGCCGAAATCGCCTATCTGGAACAGGCGGCGGTCTACGCGGAGGCAGGTCTGGCGGCGATGACCGCATCCGTACGGCCCGGCGTCAGCGAGATCGCGCTTGCCGCCGAGATCGAGGGGGCCATGCGGCGCGCCGGCAGCGACTATTGGGCCATTCCGACAGAGCTCAGCTCAGGCACTCGAACGGCGGGCGGCCACGCGACGCCTCGGGCACGCCCGATCGAGAGCGGCGATCTGATCCACGCGGAATTCGCTGGTGTTGCGGGCCGCTATCACGCCACGGCGATTCAAACTCTCGCCTGCGGCGAACCGTCCGCCGAGGCACGCGAGCTTTACGATATCGGCATCGCCTCGCTGCGTGCCGGCATTGATACCGTCCGGCCGGGCGTGGCGGTCGGCGATGTGGAAGAAGCCTCGCTCGCACCGCTCCGCGCGCATGGACTCGAGCACGCGGCGATGATGCGCTTCGGCTACGGCATCGGAATCGCCTACCCGCCGGTCTGGCTGGAAACGCTGCAGATCGCCCGTGGCTTCGATTACACGCTCGAACCCGGCATGGCGTTCGTGCTGCATTCGTGCCTCGAACTGCCGGACGAGCATCTCGGCGTCATTCAGGGCGGCACCTGGTTGTTGGAGGACACGGGCCTTCGCATGTTGGCCGGTACTGGACCCTGCGAATTGTTGGTTCTTTAACGCGTTACTTTCGTTTCACCGCACGCCACCCGATATCGCGGCGGAAGAAACCTTGCGGCCAGTCGATAGCGTCGACGCCCTTGTAGGCCAGTTTCTGGGCATCCTTGACGGTCTTGCCCAACGCGCCGATACCGAGCACTCGGCCACCGGTGGCGACGAGATCGCCGTTGTTGCGTGCGGTCCCGGCATGGAACACCGCGACGCCCTTGATCGCTTCGGCCTTGTCGAGGTTGTGAATGACGGTGCCTTTTTCGTAGTGACCGGGATATCCGTTCGCCGCCATTACTACCATCAGCGCCGTATCGCGCCGCCACGACAGCTTGATTTCGTCGAGACGACCCTCGGCGCTGGCATACAGTGCCTCCAGCAGATCGGATTTCAGGCGCATGGTCAGGACTTGGCATTCCGGATCGCCGAACCGCACGTTGTACTCGATGAGCTGCGGCCCGTCGGCGGTGATCATCAGCCCGGCAAACAGCACGCCCTTGAACGGCCGGCCGTCGGCAGCCATACCGGCGACCGTCGGCTCGATGATTTCGGCCATGATCCGCTTGGTCAGCTTTGCGTCGGCCACGGGCGCCGGGCTATAGGCGCCCATTCCGCCGGTATTGGGCCCCTCGTCGCCGTCATGGGCAGCCTTGTGATCCTGGGCCGAGGCCATTGGCAGCGCCCGCTCGCCGTCGACCAGCGCGAAAAAACTGAGTTCCTCGCCTTCGAGAAACTTCTCGATCACGACCTCGGCGCCCGCCGCCTCACCGAACGCCTGTTCGGTCATAATGTGATCGATAGCGGCGAAGGCCTCGTTCTCGTTTCGGCAGATGATCACGCCCTTTCCCGCCGCGAGACCGTCGGCCTTCACAACGATCGGCGCGCCGACCAAGTGTATGTAATCCTTCGCCGCGTCCGGCTCATCGAACCGGCGGTACTCGGCAGTCGGAATGTCGTAACGGTCGCAGAGATCCTTGGTAAAGCCCTTGGAACCCTCCAACTCGGCGGCACGGGCGCTCGGTCCGAACGCCGCGATGCCCGCCACTTCCAGCTGATCGACGAGGCCCGAGACCAGGGGCGCTTCAGGACCGACAACGACGAAATCGATACCCTCCTCCTTGGCGAAGCGAACCAGCGCGTCATTGTCTTCCGCGCCAATGTGAACGCATTCGGCAATCTGGGCGATACCGGGATTGCCAGGCGCGGCATAGAGCCTGCCGCACAGCGGCGATCCGGCGATTGCCTTGGCGAGTGCGTGTTCGCGGCCTCCCGATCCAACCAGCAGTACTTTCATTCGCGGCATTCCCTCGCGTATGGTGGCTAGAGTCGAACTCATCCGCCGCCAATCATTTCGGCCCTAGATAAACACGTCTCATCATGACTGAAAACGGCCAATACCCGGATACCACCGACAATGTCCCGACTTTTTCGGTATCCGAAATTTCCCATGCGGTAAAACGCACCGTCGAGGGCGCATTCCCCCGCGTTCGCGTGCGCGGTGAAATATCCGGCTTCAAACGCGCGGCATCCGGCCACCTCTACATGACGCTGAAGGACGAGGACGCCATCGTCGACGGGGTTTGCTGGCGAACAACAGCCGGCCGGCTATCGCTCGTGCCTGAAGACGGTATCGAGGTCATCGTCACCGGCCGGGTCACCACCTATGCCGGACGTTCCAAGTATCAGCTTGTCATCGATGCCATGGAGGTTGCCGGCGAGGGCGCGCTACTGAAGCTGCTGGAAGACCGCCGCCGCAAACTTGCCGCAGAAGGCCTTTTCGACGAGGACGCCAAACAGCCGCTGCCCGACCTGCCAGGAGTGATCGGCGTGGTGACATCGCCGACCGGTGCCGTCATTCGCGATATTCTGCACCGTATCGGGGATCGGTTCCCGCGCCACGTACTCGTGTGGCCGGTGCCGGTTCAGGGCGATGGCGCAGCAGAACAGATCGCCGCCGCTGTTCGCGGCTTCAACGCAATTGATGGCGCCGGGGTTGTGCCGCGTCCGGACGTGCTGATCGTTGCCCGGGGTGGCGGCAGCCTCGAGGACCTTTGGGCCTTCAATGAGGAGATCGTCGTCCGCGCCGCTGCCGAGAGCGCCATCCCGCTAATCTCAGCCGTCGGTCACGAAACCGACTGGACGCTGATCGATCACGCTGCCGACGTGCGCGCACCAACTCCGACCGCGGCGGCGGAAATGGCCGTGCCGGTACGCGTCGAACTGCTCGCACGCGTAGCCGAGTTGGAGCGCCGGCTGTTGCGGGCCGGCAACCGACTGATTGCCGACAGGGATAACCGATTGACGGCGCTTGCGCGCGGCTTGCCACGATTGGGCCGCGTCGTCGACGAACGCGCCCAGCGGCTCGACGACTGGTCAGAACGTTTCCAGCAAAGCCTGACCGTTGGCCTGCAACGCCGCGAGCAACGTCTTTCCGCCGCCACTGACCGGTTGGTGCGGCCAACCGCACTGATCGCCCGCGCCGGCGAACGGCTGGCGGGCAATGTCGACCGTCTTTCCCGAGCCCTTCCCCGGCGGCTGCGCGATCTCGATGCACGGCTGGAGACGGCGGGCAAATTACTGACGGGTTATTCCTACAAGGGCACGCTGGAGCGCGGATTTGCGCTGGTCACCGATGCAGGGGGCGCACCCGTCAGAAGTGCGAAAGCCGTCGCGGCGGGCGCGGCGTTGGGTATCGAGTTCGCCGACGGCGGCATCACCGCCCGCGCGGAACGCGGCGGCGCAAAGCCGAAGCAATCGAAGGCGAAGCCGAAAAACGACGATCAAGGAGAATTACTGTGATCCGGATACTCGTGTTCACCGTGCTCGTTCTTGTGACAGGGCCGCTTTCGCAAGCGCACGCGGAGCCCTATCTGAAACTGCCGGATGCGGCGCAGCAGGGCGCGTTGGTCATTGGTGAAATCGCGCCGGACTCAAACGTCAGCGTTGACGGCCGGAACGTACGTGTCTCGCCGACCGGGCTGTTCCTCGTCGCTGTCGGACGCGACGACAAGACACCGAAATCGATCGTTTCGACGGACCCCCAGGGCCGCTCGACAACGGCTTCGCTCGATATTGTCCACCGCGACTACGACATCCAGCGCATCGACGGCCTGCCAAAAAAAACTGTAACGCCTGATCCCGAGACAGCCGAACGGATTGGACGTGAAATCGGCCAGATTCGTGAGGTCCGTAAACACGATAGCGCCGAGGCGTCGTTCGTCGAGGGTTTCGTCTGGCCGCTGACCGGCACGATCACGGGCGTATACGGGTCGCAGCGCATCCTCAACGGCAATCCGCGACGCCCCCATTTCGGTGTCGACATCGCCGCGCCGGAAGGCACGCCCATAGGCGCCATGGGGCCGGGCACCATCCGTCTGGCACACGAGGATATGGTGCTGACCGGCAAGACGGTGATGATCGATCACGGTCACGGTCTGATGTCGGTCTATACCCACATGAGCGATATTGCAGTTGTCGAGGGCGACGATGTCGAGGCCGGCCAGACCATCGGCGCGGTCGGTCAAACGGGCCGGGCGACAGGCCCTCATCTGCACTGGGGCGTCACGCTGTTTGCCACGCAACTCGACCCCATGCTGGTCGCGGGGCCGATGCCGGAAGGGTGAGATCCGGGCCGCACCTTGATTTCACGGGCGAAACGGGCGTACGCTGATGTCAGACGGATTGTCCGTCCGAACGCAGGAGATCGATCATGCGTATCCTCGGTTCGGCCTTTGCCTTGGCCTTCTTGCTGAACGCCTCGTTGCCCGCCGTCGCGGGCGCCGGCTGTTTCGGCGATCACTCGGCGCAAAGCACGCAGACCGCAGGCGACCAATCGACATCGACCATTGTCGTCGGCACCGACGGCGATAGCGAAGACTGAGCGCGCCCAAAGACCCGTTTCGCCTGTCTTCCCTGAAGCGACGCCACATCGCTGTAGCGCGTGCCGCCGTGGCACCTCTCGGCGCGTTCTAATCCGGCCAGCGCCGATGGACCCAGAACCACTGTTCCGGGCGTTCCCTGATCCAACCTTCGAGCATGGCATTGATTTCTGCCATCAAGTTCCGAACATCGATTTTTGCATCGCCGGTTTTCTCAATCTCGAGTGGGGCGTGGTGCGTGATTCGAAAACGGCACCCGTCGAGCCGCTCGACGCGCACTGGCACCACAGGGCAGTCGAACCGCAGGGCAAACTGCGCAAGCGCCGGCGCGGTCATGGCGTCGCGGCCGAAGAACGGCACGGGGATGCCGTCATTCATCTTCTGGTCGACAAGGATTCCCAAATGTTCGCCGGCCTTGAGAAGCTGCAACGCCCGCTTGGCGCCACGCGAACCTTTGGGCAGCAGTTCGCCCGCGCCCGGATGGCGCTTGCCGAAAAGCGGCTCCATCGCCGGATTGTTCGGCGGTCGGTAGATTAGATGGATCGGCAATCCACCGTTCACCACGCTAAGCGCCGCCGTCTCCCAGTTTGCCATATGCGCCGAAAAGAAGATGCCGGCTTCCCCATCATCGCGAAGCATCGCAATGCGGTCTGCGCCGACGACCTCGATCTCCGCATCCGGCCCCTCGAAGCGTAACGACAGGAGGTGCGGGAACTCGAACAGGGTCCGCCCCAGGTTAACCCACATGCCGCGCAACACGGCATCGACCTCGGCCGGCGAAAGCTCGGGCATGGCGCGTTCGATATTACGGCGCGCGATCCGGTTCTTGCCTGATATTGGCCCGATGGTGCGGCCGATAAAGCCGCCGAGCGCGGACGCCATCCGCACCGGTAACAGCCGAACGACGGCGAACACCGCGCCTGCAAGAGCCGCCTGAAGCCGGTGGGCGAGGCTGACGGCGGCACCCCGTTCAGCCATCCCGATCTCCACCTTTCGTTTGGGCTTTGTCGAGCAGCGTTTCGAGCGCGGCCGGATCGTCCCATGCCAGGCTCATCGACACCGGCGTAACACGGTCGCGCCAGGCATTCGACAAGCGCACCCAATCCTTCTCCGTGCAGACCAGCACTGCATTCTTTTCCGATGCACCCACTTGCAGAGCCTGCAATTCGCGATCGTCGAAGTGATGGTGGTCGGCGAAGGCGCGTTGCCCGGCAACATCGAGGCCGGCTGCGGACAGATCGTCGAAGAACTTCTCCGGCCGACCGATACCGGCGAAGGCGAGGACGGGTTTCCGTTTCAACGTCTCAACCGTCGGGCCGAGCAATGATCTCGCCCTCAGGATCGGCGTTCGTCCACCGACCGCCCGTTCGACGTCGCAACGGTCTTCGCCAATCAGCACGACCGCATCAGCGCGTCTCAGTCCTGTCGGCACGGTCTCGCGCAGCGGCCCCGCCGGGATCATCCGCCCGTTGCCGAAACCATAGCCGCCGTCGACGACGATCAGCGACAGATCCCGGGCAACGGTGGGATCCTGAAAACCATCGTCGAACACGATGGCTCCGGCGCCGGCGTTTACCGCTTCGCGACATCCGCGAACACGGTCGTCGGCAACCCAAGTCGGTCCATTGCGCGCGAGCAAAAGCGCCTCATCGCCGACCTCGTGCGGGTCATCTTCGGGCATAACCCGCTGCGGACCGAACGCCGTGCCGCCGTAACCGCGCGTCAGGGCATGTGCATCGAGACCGCGTGCGGCAAGTCGGGCAGCGACATCCATCACGACCGGCGTTTTGCCCGCACCACCGGTGATCAGATTACCAACACAGATGATTGGCACGGCGAACCTCGTCGGTTTGCCGAAGCGCTGCCGAAGCGCGGTTCCGGCGCCGTAGCACCAGCCGGCCGGCGCCAGCGCCAGCGATATCAGACCGCCATTTCGAAACCGCCAATAGGCCGGCGCCTTCATCGGCCTACCGCTCCGAAATAAGGCGAGAGTGTCTCGTAAACCCGATCAATCACACCGGCCTCACGCTCGGCGAACGCCGTGGCGCGTGCACCCATCGTCTCCGCCTCGGCACGATCGCCGAGCAGTCGAACGAGAGCGGCCGCCAGCTCGGCCACGTTCGCAACCTGCAAAGCCCCGCCTTCGTCGACCAGCCGACGGGCAATCTCCGAGAAGTTATCCATGTACGGACCATATAGCAGCGCCGCTCCAAGTCGTGCCGGCTCGACCGGATTTTGCCCACCCTTTCGCGTCATCGATTTTCCCATGAACACGGCGTCCGCCGTACGATAAAAAAGGCCAAGCTCGCCCAATGTATCCGCCAAATAGATATCCGTGTCGGCCGTCACTACGTCGCCACTGCTGCGGCGCGCGACGACGAGCCCGGCATCAGAAAGCTCACCGGCGATAGACGCGCCGCGCTCCGGATGGCGCGGGACGACGACGGTCAGGAGATCTGGGAGCGTCGTCTGCACGGCCCGGTGCGCGCGCCCGGCAATCGCTTCCTCTCCAGCGTGCGTGCTCGCGGCGAGCCAGCAGGGCCGATCACCTGTCATTTCCCGCATAGCATCGACAGCCGCCGCATTGGCCGGCAGCGGTTCGGCAGCAAACTTCAGATTACCCGCACAGGCTACGGCGGGGGCACCGAGAGCGGCGAAGCGTTCGGCATCGATGTCCGTCTGACCGAGGCAAAGCCCAAAGGCCGTGAGCAACCGGCGAATGAGACCGGGGTGTCGACGCCATTTCGCGTACGAGCGGTCCGACATTCTGCCGTTGACGAGAACCATGGGAATCTCGCGGGCCGCCGTTTCGAGAACAAGGTTGGGCCACAACTCGGACTCCATCCAGAGCGCCACGTCGGGCGACCAGTGATCGAGGAATTGACGCACCCAGGCAACGCGGTCGACTGGCACGTACTGATGCAAGGCACCATCGGGCAACCGATCGGCCATCAGAGACGCGGACGTGACCGTTCCCGTAGTGACGAGGATATTGCGCGTCGGATCGTCCCGCCGAATCCGGGCAATCAGCGGCAACATGGAGAGCGCCTCGCCAACGCTGGCGCCATGCAGCCACACGAGCGGTCCCACCGGCCTGGGAAGCGATGCCAGGCCGAGGCGTTCTTCGAACCGTGAGCGGTCCTCGCGGCCGCCGGCCATGCGCCGCTGCAGATAAAGCCGGATAAACGGCCCACCGAGGTTCGTTGCCAGTCGGTAGAGCGCGAGCTTCATGATCCAACCCCGGCGACCCCGAGCGGAGCCGGTTCGACGGTCGCCTGTCCGACCATCTCGTCCGCCTCTGCGGTGATGGCGTTGAGTCCGTTTTCGATGGCCAGTCGCGCGGTTTCGAGCGCCACGCCATCGGCGTCGGGCGGCACAGCGACGGGATCGCCCCACACGATGACGCCGTGCGCAAAGGGCCAGGCGACGATAAACCGGTCCCAACTTCCCAGCACCTTGCGGCGAGACACGGCATAAGTCGCCGGAATGACGGGGGCACCGGAGAGACGGGCAACGGCGGAAACGCCTTCGCTGGCACGCATGCGGGGACCGCGGGGGCCGTCGGGCGTGATGCCAACATAACCGCCGGCCTTCAGCATGCCGACCATGCGCTTGAGTGCACCGACGCCACCGCGCGTGCTCGACCCGGCGACAGTCTCGATGCCGAAATGCGCAACCGTATCGGCGATCAGGCGGCCGTCGCGATGTTCCGAGATCAGCATGTGGATAGCGCGACCGCGCGGCCAGCTGTACGGCATCATCAACAAGCGACCATGCCAAAAGGCAAGAATAAAGGGTTCGCCTTCGTCCCAGTACCGTGCGGGTATCTCGCCCCGCACCACGGTCCAGCGCGTTGTCGCATGCACGAGACGAATGTAGAGCGAACCGATGAAGCAAAGGCATCGGCGGACGGCATCGTTCGACAGCAGTTTCTTGACCGGCCGCACGATCCGTGAACTCCGTTATGCGCCGGCCGCGCGGGCGGCCGTTTCGTTCCTGGCATCCTCGGCGCGCGCCGAGGACGACGAAAACTGCATCTCGTGGAACCGGGCGTAGTAGCCGTTCCTCGCCAACAGCTCTGTGTGTGTGCCCTGTTCGACCACGGCACCGGCGTCGAGGACGTAAATCACGTCGGCATGCTGCACCGTCGACAGCCGATGCGCGATGACGACGGCGGTACGGTCACTCATCAAACGGGCAAGCGCCGCCTGCACATGCTGCTCGGATTCGGAATCGAGCGCCGATGTCGCCTCGTCGAGCAACAGGATCGGCGCGTTCTTCAGGATGGCGCGGGCGATGGCGATACGCTGGCGTTGACCGCCTGACAGCTTCAGGCCCTGTTCGCCAACCATGGTGTCGTAACCGTTGGGCATGGCAACGATGAACTCGTGTGCCGCCGCAGCCCGCGCGGCGGCTTCGATATCCGCGTCCGATGCACCCGGACGACCGTAACCGATGTTAGCGCGAACGGTGTCGTCGAACAGCGTGACTTCCTGACTGACGAGGCCAATGGATTGCATCAGCGACTCGACGGTCGCCGTTCTGACATCGGTCCCATCGATGGTCACGCGACCCGCGTCAGGATCGTAAAAGCGTGGGATCAAATTCAGGACTGTCGATTTGCCCGCGCCGGACGCGCCGACCAGAGCGACGGTTTTGCCAGCCGGTATCCTCATGGTCACATCCGCGAGCGCCGGGCTTTCGTCGTCTGCGCCATATGCAAACGTGACACCCTCCAGACAAATCTCGCCAGCGGTCACGACGATCGGTTTCGCATCGTCCGCATCCCGAATCGTTGCTCCGGTATCGAAGACATCGTACATCCGCTCGGCCCCGGCGAGCCCTTCCTGAACGCTTGCATTCAGGTTCGCGAGCCTTTTGGCCGGCTCATACGCCGTCAGCATCGCGGTGATAAAGGAAAAGAAGGAACCAGGATCGGTCTGACCCTCGATGACGCGAAGCCCGCCATAAACGACCACGGCCGCCGCGGCAACGCCGCCAAGAGTCTCCATGACCGGGCTCGACAGCGCGCGCGACGTCGTCGCCTTCAGGCTCAACCGGAGAATGGTATCGACAATGCCGTCAAACCTCGATTGCTCGTAGGCCTCCATCCGGTAGGATTTCACCAGCCGAATGCCCTGGAATGTCTGGTTCGTCAGGGTCGTCAGCTGGCCCATTTCGCCTTGTGCCGTGACCACCGCCTTTCGTAACCGGCGCCCTAGCCGGTAGATCGGGTAGATGGCAACGGGAAAGACGACAAACGCAATAATGGCCAACAGGACGTCCTGATAAAACATTACGCCGACCAGGAAGATCAGCGACAGCAGATCCTTGCCAAGACTCGTCAGGGCGTTCGAAACGGCGCCCCGCATGGCATTGAGGTCGACCGTGAAGCGCGAGACCAGATCGCCGGAACGGCGGCGCTGGAAGAAACCGACATCGAGACGGGTCAGATGAGCGAATAACCGCTTCTGAAAGTCGTTGACGATACGAAATCCGACCCGGCTCATCAGGAAAATCTGCACGAAGTTAGCCGCACCCTTGACCAGGAAGGTCACCGCAACCGCGCCACCAACCCACCACAACATGTCCTGATTGCGGGCGATAAAGATATCGTTCACCACCCGCTCCATGAGCAGTGGAATGGCCCCCGTCGCCGCCGCGACGATCGCCATGAACAGGACCGCAAGCAGCAACGTCCGGACATGGCGATGGATGCTGTCCTGATACAGCCGGCGCATCAGCACGCGTGTCGACGCACGGTCCCGCCCCTCAGGTCTTTGGGATACGATTTCTGTATTGTGACTCAAGGGCTTATATCCCCGACTCGATGGGCTGACACCATATCACGGGGGGCGGTTGAAACGAAAGCGGTCCGGTTTACTTGCCGGCCACCGTCATACCGTCGACGCGGAGCGTCGGCGCGTTCGTGCCATAGCGGAAAACGAGATCTTCGGCAGCGGTGACATGGGCAAACATCTCCTTCAGGTTGCCGGCGATGGTAATCTCGCTGACCGGATAGGCGATCTCACCGTTCTCGATCCAGAACCCCGAGGCACCCCGGCTGTAGTCGCCGGTTACGCCGTTGACACCCATGCCGATCATTTCGGTCACCAGCAGGCCACGATCGATTCCGGCGATCAGATCGGCTCGGCTGATGCTGCCGGGCGCCATGTAGAAATTCGTGACCGACGGCGATGGCGGACCGCCCGTTCCACGCGACGCGTGCCCGGTCGGGGCAAGGCCCAGCTCTCGGGCCGAATGCAGATCCAGAATCCAGGTCGTCAGTTCGCCGTTGGCAACGATGTCGCACCGTGCCGTGGTCAAACCTTCGGCGTCGAATGGCTTCGAGCGCAGGCCGCGGTCGCGGTGCGGATCGTCGACGATGGTGACGGCCTTCGGAAAAATCTGCTCGCCCAACATGTCCTTAAGGAAGCTGGAGCCACGTGCGATAGCGTTACCGTTGATCGCACTCGAAAGGTGGCCCAGCAGACTGCCGGATACGCGCGGATCGAAGACGACCGGCACGGTCGCCGACGGCGGCTTCTGTGGCCCGAGGCGGGCGACGGCCTTCTCGCCCGCATTGCGGCCGATGGCCGCCGGATCATCGAGATCCTCGGAAAATACCGCGCTCGAAAAGTCGTAATCGCGTTCCATCGCCGTACCCTCGCCGGCCAGCACGCTGGCGCTGATCGAAGACCGCGTCCCGGCGCGTTCACCGCGAAACCCGTTGGAAGCGCCAAGCGTGACCCGCGTCCGGCCGAAGCTCGCCCCGGCGCCTTCAGAATTCGTCACGCCCGCGACGGCCCGCGCCGCGTCCTCGGCCTCCAGAGCCCGTGCTTCCAGCGTCTCGGCCTCCGGCTCGGTCGGGTCCTCAGCGTCGATGTCGGGATATTCGCGGCTGAGCTGATCGGGGTCGGCGATACCGCAGTAGGGGTCCTCCGGCACGGTACCGGCCATGGCGACGGCCCGCTCGACAAGCTCGTCGAGGGCGCCTGGCGTCACGTCGGAGCTTGATACGACTGCTTGGCGCTTGCCCTTGAAAACGCGAAGGCCGAGATCGGCGCCTTCCGACCGCTCAAGATGCTCCGTCTCGCCGAGACGGACGGCGATGGACACGGATGTGCCCTCGACATAGATCGCATCGGCGGCATCGGCGCCCGCGCGCAGAGCGCGGGCCAGCAGGTCATCGAGCAGGTCAAGGCGGGAATCAGCGTCAGCCATGAGTATTAGATGCTGTAGTCGGCGGGCGGTTGCAAGCGGCTCAGGCACCGGGCAATCCACTTGGCCGTCAACTTTTCCTGTACGCCGTTCTGCCGCAACCGGTCCTTCAGGCAGCCAAAATCGACGTGGTCGAGCGGTTGATCCTGGTTGAAACACGAATAAACCACTGTCTCCTGCCCGGTTTCGGGATCGATGTGGCGCTGCAGGCACTGGGCGCAGATTTCCTTCATCATGCATTGCATCGGCGAGTTGATGGAGCCGATGGCCGCGTGATCGGCGCGGAAATAGGTCTTCAATCTCTCGTGCCGCGCCTGCTTGACCGCATTCATCATGCCGTCCGAGCCAATGGCGACAATGCGGTCGGCCTCGTCGAGCCGGATGCCGACCGGACCGAGTTCGCCGTCGGCATAGGCCTGCATGGCCTCGACGATATTGCCGATGAAGGCGCGATCCTGCGGACGACCTGGCTGGAAGCCGGGATCCACATCGCAGCACCAGATGACCATGTCGGCAGCTGCCTCGATGTTCGCCTCGTGGTAACGGTCCTGCGGGTTCTTGTAACCAGCGAAATACAGCACACGTGCGCCGCGGCCGCGGAATGCCTGACCGATGGAAAACAGCACCGCATTGCCGAGACCGCCGCCGACGAGAACAACCGTCTCGTTCGGTACGATTTCGGTCGGCGATCCGGTCGGCCCCATAAGAACCACCGGTTCGCCCGGCTGAAGATGCTGGCAGAGGTCGGATGAACCGCCCATTTCGAGCGCGATAACGGAGACCAGACCCTTTTCGCGATCGACCCAGGCGCCCGTCATGGCGAGGCCCTCCATGGCCAGGGTCGTGCCGTCGACGCGCGGCGCCAACGCCTCGAAGTTTTGCAGCCGGTAGAACTGGCCCGGCTGGAACGAGCGCGCCGCGCGCGGCGCGTGAACGATGACCTCGACGATCGTCGGCGTAAGACGAACGACCTTGTGGACCGTCGGCCGCAGGCTGTGGTCGAGGTGCTCGCGAAGTTGCTCGACGCCGCCCGGTGTCGGCATGCGCCGCGCCAACGTCCGCGAGATCACGGGATAGCCCTGCTTGGCGCTGCCCATGGCGCCGACGACGTTGCCCTTGAAGCTCGGATGCAGATCGCCGAAGAAGCTGACATCGCAACCGTCGTCCTTCAACGCCATCAGCACCTGAGGCGTTTCGGGCTTGGTGAGCGGTTCCGGCGAAACATGATGACCATCTTCGTCGATGGCGGAAAAATACTTGCCGTCGATCCGGTGGAGGCCGCCGCGCTCGCGCGCAAGGACGGTGTTGGGCTGTGTGCCGGCCGCGACCAGCACGGTCCGCGCCGGCAAACGAACGTCCTCGCCGGTTCCGGCCAGCCGGCCATCGTCATCGAGTGACTGGCGTTCGAAATGAATGGCCTCGGTGCGGCCATCACCGTCGACGTCGATGCCGGTCGGCGAGAGTAATTCGGCGAAGCGGACGCCTTCTTCCATCGCCTTGGCGACTTCCTCGTGATTGAGCGTATAGCTCGGTGCATCGATCATGCGACGCCGGTAGGCCAATGTGACTCCGCCCCAACCGTTTAGCAGTTCCAGAATACGTGGTTCGCGACCCTCGGTTTCAGCGTCAGCGCGTTCGTCCCGAATCGCCTGGGCATGGGCCAGGAACTCATCGGCGATGTTGGCTTCTTCGACCGTCCATCCCGCCCGCGCGCCGTCTTCGCCCAATTCGTCACAAAGAATCTCGTAACGTTTCAGGAACTTCTCGACCTGCACCACATAGTAGGCGAGCGATTCGGTCGCCGTGTCGACCGCCGTCAGTCCGCCGCCAACGACGACCACGGGGAGCCGGACCTGCAGATTGGCGATGTTGTCGGGCTTGGCCGCGCCGGTCAGCTGCAGCGCCATCAGGAAATCGGATGCCTGCCGGACGCCGGGAGCAAGGCCGTTCGGGATGTTAAGGACGGTCGGCTTGCCGGCGCCAGCACAGAGCGCGATGTGGTCGAAGCCCATGGCATAAGCCGAGTCCTCGGCAATGGCGCCGCCGAAACGCGTGCCGCCGAACATCGAGAACGCGGCCCGGCGCTCGAGCAACAGCCGGATGATCTTGAGGAAGTTCTTATCCCAACGGACCGTAATGCCGTATTCAGCCACGCCGCCGAAACCGGCCATGACCCGGTCGTCGAGCTCGTCGCGGATATCGTCAATACGATGAACCGGCTTGAAGCGCTTGCGCGTACCGTCCGGTTTCACGCCCGAAAGATTGGCATCGAGCGGTTCGATCTTCGCGCCGTCGATGGCCGCAACCATGTGACCATCGTTCAAGAGGTGATGTGCGAGGGTAAATCCGGCCGGACCGAGGCCGACGACAAGCACCTTGTAGTCTGTTTCCGCCTTCGGATACGGCCGCTCGAGATTGAGCGGGTTCCAGCGTGTCAGCAGGCTATAGATCTCGAAGCCCCACGGTAGATCCAGAACGTCCTTGAGGATGCGAGTTTCGGCCTTCGGAATATCGACCGGGTCCTGCTTCTGATAGACGCAGGCCTTCATGCAGTCGTTGCAGATGCGGTGTCCGGTGCCGGCAATCATCGGATTGTCGACGACCGCGATGCCGAGTGCGCCGACGATGTGCCCCTCGGTCTTCGCGAGGTGCATCTCGGAAATCTTTTCCTCAAGCGGGCACCCCGTCAGGTTGACCCCGAACACCGTCCGGCGAAATTCACCGGTCTTCTTGTCCTTGAGGCCCTTGGAGCACGAGTCCTTGCCCTGATTGTGGCAGAAGATGCAGTAGTGCGCCTCCGATAGCGCGCCCGCAAGATCGGCGCCCTCGTCCGTCAGCTTGAACCCGGGCCGCCGCCGAATGTGTTCGTCCGCCATAACCCGGACGTCCGCCTCGGCGACCTTCGCGGTCTCGAGATGCGGCACAAGATCGTAGAAGTCGAGCTTCTCCGGCTCCTTGAACAGCACGCTGGGTCCAAGCGTCTTGCCCGCCCCATGGGTGCGCCACGCCGCATAGGTTGCCGCCGCGTCCAGGGCGTCGGCATGGACCTCGGCGTCATCCATCCAGGCCATGACCTTCTCGACGTAGAGCGCCTCGCTGACGGGCGCGCCGAGCGCAGCCTCTAGGACCGCGGTGGCGGCATCGCCGTCGATGTCGGCGGCAGCATCGGGCTTGATTTTCTTCAGCGCTGTGCGTTGCACGAATAGGCGCCGGCAGGCAAACGTCGGGGCCAGCGCGTGATGTTCCGCAGCGCGGGCCTGTACTTCGGCCTTGATGCCGAACAACGCGGCAACGAAGTCGTCGACGTGCGGCGCAAGCCGCAGCAGGAGTTCCGCCTCATCCTGGCTTTCGATCGCATCGACGGCACCGCGCGCTGCGACCAACGCATTCTTCAGGGTCTCGTCAGCCGTGGCCAGATGAGCGAGAAATTTGTCGTCGAGCCGGACGAGACCGTCACGGCTGTAGAGATCCTCGAACGTCAGATCGAAGGCGAGGTCCAGGCGGGGAGTTTCCGTCGTCATGCACTTCCAGGGGATTGCTGCCTCAAGGTCGGCGGGAGAATACAGGCGCGCACAGTGCGGAATAAAGCAAAAGGTGCCAAGGAGACCCCCTCATCCTCCTGCCTGCGCGAAGCCGAAGCTTCGTTACGGCGAAGGCAGGTCGTCAAGTTCAGGGTGAGGATTATTGCCCAAGTCCCTCATGCTGAGCGCGACGAAGTATGGGGGTTGCCCCCGCCGATCCGATGGTGCCCTAGCCGGCAAAGGCCTTCTCGACGACGTAGTCGGCCGGTGCCGCGTTGGATCCCTCGACGAAACCGCGCGCCTCGACGAGCGCCGCCGTATCCTTGAGCATCGCCATGGAGCCGCAGATCATCACCCGGTCGGTTGCGGGTTCGAGCGGCGCCTTGTCGATTTCGCGAAACAACTGGCCGTTTTCAATCCGCGTCGTGATACGACCGACCCGGTGATAGTCCTCCTGCGTCACGCTTGTGTCGTGGATCAGCCGGCCATCGACGAACTCGCCGATCAGCGGGTCTTCCTGAAGGGCGGCAACGATGTCGTAACCGTACTGAAGCTCCGCTACCGTGCGGCAGGTATGCGTCAGCACCACATTCTCGAACTTTTCGTACGTTTCGGGATCGCGGATCAGACTGACGAACGGCGCGATGCCGGTGCCGGTCGAAAACATGTAGAGCGTCTTGGCCGGCGTCAGCGCATCGAGCGTCAACGTGCCTGTGGGCTTGCGGCCGAGCAAAACCTTGTCGCCAACGTTCACGTGTTGAAGACGCGAGGTCAGCGGCCCGTCCGGCACCTTGATCGAAAAAAACTCGAGCTCGTCGTCCCAAGCCGGGCTGGCGATCGAATAGGCACGAAGCAGCGGTTTCGTCTCGTTGAACAGGCCGAGCATGACGAACTCGCCCGAGCGGAAGCGGAACGATGCCGGGCGCGAAATACGAAACGAGAACAGCCGGTCCGTCCAGTGTTTCACGGACACCACGGTTTCCTGACTGAGCGAGCCCGGCAGAGGTTGGTCCTGCGGTTCGATCGGGAAGTAGACGTTCGGGCTTGTGTCTTCGAGAGGGCGTGCAATATCGAGGGTCATGGCGAGGGTCTTCATTCAGTTTGGTGGGTTGGACCGTCAGGCCCGCAGGATGACCGCTTACCTAAGCATTTTTACACTTAAATCAAGTTTTTTATTTATTTTATACAAATTTTTTATGTGTTAACTAATTTTTCATGCGTTTTCAACGGGTTTACGGCTATGCATCACCGTTCTTCGTCACTAGTATGCTGACCATGAGCGATCACGATGCCGCCGCTGGCGGGCCGGCCGTACAGGCTTGGAAAACCGCCAGATACCTGATCGAGAGCTTCGCCGACGGGCTGGCGGCAGCAACCATTCGGGAGCCCGGCGCCGAGGATTTCGCCCGCGGGCTCGTTGCAGAAATGAGAGCCGCGCCGCTCTCGGCGAATCTACCGCTGCCCGTCGGCGTTCCACCTGCCGAAGACCTCCGCGTTGCCTTCTCGCAGGGCGGTCCCGCCATCGACGAAACCGTGTTCGCGGCTGTTCGGGAGTTGTTGCCGCTCTGCTCGTGGTTCCGCTCAGAGCAGTTCTATCCTGAACCCGAGCACAGGCATTTCGCGGAAAAAATCTGGGGTACGCTGCTGGTCGGCGAGCAGGACGCGCTGTTCACGGCCGAGGACCGCTACATCGCCCTGCTGATGGTCATCGAATCGGGCGTCACCTACCCGTTGCACGCCCACCGCATCGAGGAACTCTATTACGTCATCGCCGGCGACGCGGACTGGTCACACGACGGCCGCGGCTGGTCCCGCCTTGCGCCGGGTGCGACGTTCTTCAACCGTTCCTATGAAACCCATACCATCCGAGCGAACGATCACCCGATGATCGCCGTCGGGTTTTACTTGCCGCCGTTCGGCTGGGAGGGTGGCCTGGTCGCCTGAATCGGCTCGCTGCGCTCGGCGTTCCAGACTGCTTGCACGCCGAGCCGGCGGGCCTAGAATGTCGGTCATGAATGACCACCCTTACGCAGGCGACCGAACCCCGGCCCAGGCCTGGGACATGCTCGAGAAGGAACCGCGCGCCGTACTGGTCGACTGCCGTACCGAAGCGGAGTGGACCTTCGTCGGCGTGCCGATCCTTGATAGCATCGGCAAGGCAACCGTGTTCGAGGAATGGCTGAGTTTCCCCGACATGGCAGTCAATCCCGGCTTCGTCGATGCCATAAAGACAATTGTCCCTGAGACCGACGCGCCGATCCTGTTCCTTTGCCGCTCTGGGCAACGCAGCCAGTCGGCCGCAGCCGCCTTGACCGCTGAGGGCTACACCGCGTGCTACAACGTTCTCGAAGGATTCGAGGGCGACAAGGACGAAACCGGCTGCCGCGGCAGTGTCGGCGGCTGGAAGAAGCACGGCCTGCCGTGGCGCAACGCGTAGTGTCGCGGACTTGAATCTCGGCCGCGCATCACCAATTCGGTGTGACGATGGCAAGCAATGATAAACAGGTCGGTAGGCGAGGATTTCTTGCCAGTGCCGCAGCCCTTGGGGTTGCATCGGTATTGACTGCCCCCGCAATTGGCCGCGCCGACGATGCCGGGGCTGTATTCCGCACGATCCCCTCGACCGGCGAACGCATTCCGGCGCTCGGCATGGGCACCTGGGTCGAGTTCAATGTCGGCGAATCCGAAACGCTTCGCCGCAACTGCCTCGACATCACGCGGCGTTTTCTCGCCGCTGGCGGCGGCATGATCGACTCGTCGCCGATGTACGGCACGGCCGAAGACGTCATCGGCTGGTGTCTGGCCCGGATCGACGATCCCCGCGCACTCGTTTCCGCATCGAAGATCTGGACCCCCGCAGGCGGCGGCACAGCGGAACAACTTGCCCGCTCGGAAACGCTTTGGGGTATTGAACGGTTCGATCTGATGCAGGTTCACAATCTGGTCGATTGGCGCGAGCACCTTGCTTTTCTGTTCGATGCAAAAGCAGCCGATCGCGTCCGCTACGTCGGCATTACGACGTCGCACGGCAGCCGACACGCTGAAATGATGAAGATCATGGAGAGCCAACCCATTGACTTCGTCCAGTTCACCTACAACATCCTCGACCGCGAGGCGGAGGCGCGTCTGCTACCGCTCGCACGCGACCGCGGGATTGCGGTCATCGTCAACCGGCCGTTCCGACGCAAAGACCTGTTCCATCATGTCGGCGATACGCCATTGCCCGAGTGGGCGCAGGAGTTCGACGCTACTAACTGGGCGCAATTTTTCCTCAAATTCGTCCTCGCCCACCCTGCGGTAACTTGTGCGATACCGGCGACCTCGGTGCCGGCGCACATGGACGAAAACATGGGCGCGCTTCCGGGGCCGTTGCCCGATGCCGCGATGGCCCGGCGGATGGCGGCATATGTGGAATCCCTCTGAACGCTGGAAACCGCGTCACCGACGATGACGGAATTGCCTTACTCCATCGACGTTTTTGCCGCCACTTTCGCACACTTCAATGCGACGTGGTGGCCTGCCGTCGCGGCCGGTCTTGGCGCCTGCGCCTGGATCGTGCGCTATCTCGCTCGCAGCAATACGGCGCCGGGTCGGGCGCGCACAGCCCTTTTCTGTCTTGCCGGTTGCGCCGCCGTCGTTGGCGGACCCTATCAATTGGGTGCGATGTCACCGCTGGATTTCATGGCGCCGATCTATGGTGGCTACTGGCTGATGTTCTCGGCAGCGTTGTTGGCCGTTGCCATGAGATATCCAACGTATACTACCGACATAAACCTTCAGAAACGCGCCGCCGCAATCATCACCGCCATCGGACTCGTTGCGTACCCGGTATTGTTCTGGCTTGAAACCGGCGCAGACCCGACCGGTTTGCCGTTGGCGGGAAGCGCGCCCGGCCCCACAGCAATCGTCATCTTCGGGACCCTGCTTGGGCTTTCGGGACGCGTTCCCCTGTATCTGCTTACTGCAATGGCGATATGGGCTGTCATTACTACGATGAACGGCTATCTGCTGGGCCTCTTCACGCCCTACCTGGTCGCGGCTACACTAGTCGTTGCCGTTGCCATGCGTATCGTATCGCACGGCAGCAAATCGCAAGACGAGGGAAAACGGTCATGAGCCTGAAAACCACCTGCATCGGCGCCTATCCGAAACCCGACTACGTGCCGGTCGTCGACTGGTTCCAGGTCAAGGACGGCATGAGCACGTCAAAGGTCACGGAACGATACGCCGAGGATCTGGCGAAAGCAGGTGACGAAGCCGAAGCGTTGTTTCAGGAGGCGACGGACGCCGCCGTTGCGGATCAGGTCGAATGCGGCATCGATGTGCCGACCGACGGTGAACAGCGTCGCGAAAACTACGTTCATTATCATTGCCGCCATCTCGACGGCTTCGATTTCGAACATCTGACCCGACGGGTCCTGCGAAACGGCGCCTATGAGGCCGATCTGCCGACGATTGCCGGCGATATACGGGTCCGCGAAACCGGGTTTCTGGTGCACGACTGGCAGACGGCACAGGCCAAGAGCGACCGGCCGGTGAAGATCACGATACCCGGACCTCTGACCATCGCCGACACCACGGCAGACGAGCATTACGGCGATCCGGCCAAGCTCGGCGCCGATCTGGCAACCGCCCTGAACGCCGAGGTGCGGGCGTTGGCCGAAGCCGGCTGCCGCTACATCCAGATCGACGAGCCGCTTTTCGCGCGCAAGGCGACGGAAGCGCTCAACTACGGCATTGCCAATTTGGCCCGCTGTTTCGAAGGCGTTGGCGGCGGCACCGGTGATTACGGCGACGTCACCCGTGTCATGCACATGTGCTGCGGCTATCCCAATCACCTCGATCAGACCGATTATCACAAGGCGGACCCGCAGTCGTATTTCGATCTGGCCGACGCCATCGAGGCCTCGCCCGTCGATCAGGTCTCGATCGAGGACGCCCACCGGCACAACGACCTGACGCTTCTGGACCGCTTCCACGAAACCACGGTGATCTTCGGCGCCGTCGCCATTGCCGAGAGCCGGGTCGAGCCCGCCGACGCCATCCAGGTCCGCCTTTCCGAAGCGCTTGGCCACATCGACAAGGAACGGCTATGGGCGGCGCCTGACTGCGGCCTCGGATTTCTCGGCCGCGACCTGGCGATAACGAAACTGAAGAATCTGTGTGCCGCTGCGCGAGGGCTTTGAACGCCGACGGCGTTCAAGGCTGGGTGGTTTTGGCCTGGTCTGCCTCTTCAGCAAGGCAGCGCACGACTTTAAGCCGTTCGATCGATTGTTCGATGTAGGTCTGCAGCGCAGCGCCCTCGAGGCGTTCACCGGTGCGCGTGACGGCGGCCGAATCGCGCTCGGCGATATCGTACATGGTTGCCAGTTGCGAGGTCAGATTGTCGATGTAGGCTTGCCAGTCGCCCTTCAACTTGCGAACCACATGGTGCGCCATCTCTTCGTGCGATTGCTGGGTCCACCACGAAACCTCGGGCAACGGTGGGCAGGTTGTGTCGAGAACCCAACCATAACCAAGAACGAAAGCCTTCGGGAGTGTGGTTGACGGTGCGGTCGAGGTCTTGCCGGGTTTCGCTTTGCCGTCCGCCTTGTCCACGGCAGTCCCGTCCGGGCCGGGGATGGTGACAATGGTTGCCGTGGTGGTTTCAGTGGTCGCGGTCTCAATCCCGCCACCGTCGCTTTTCGGCGGCAACTCCACTGTGACCTGCGCCGACGATTCAGGTTGCTGCACCTGATCGAGCGACGCTTCGTCGGCGGCATCACTGGCCGATTCACTTGTCGAAGACGACCCGGATTCTGACGTGGGGCCCGCAACAGGCTTCGATTGCTGTTCAGGTTGAGGTTCGGGTACGACGGCAGTCTGCTGCGGCGCCGGGCTATCCAGCACGCCACCGATCAACCCCAGATAGACGCCGCCGCCCGCGATCAGAGCGAGCATCAGTACACCGACAACGGCACCCATACTGATCTCTCGTTTCTTTTTGGGTTTCGAGCGCGTTGCCGGCATCGGGGTCGCCCGCGGCGTATCACCAACCAATCCTTCTAACGACGGGCGTGGCTTGCCGCGGTTTCGGGCGAGGATATTGCCGACGCGCAGTGCGAGTTCGCGAATATCGATCGGTTTCGTCAGATAATCGTCCGCACCGAGTCCGAGGGCCATGAGCCGATCGTCCTGTCGGCCGCGAGCAGTTATGATAACGATTGGGATCTCTGATTTTTCGCGGATATCCATGATATGGGGCATGGCGTCGCCATCGGGCAATCCGAGATCGAGAAGGATCAGATCGATTGCCTGCCCGCCGGCAAGGGCGTCGAACATTTCTGAACCGCTGCCGACAAGCAACACATCGTGCCCTGCCTTGCGAAGGGCCGTTTCGACGAGGCCTTGAATAATAGTGTCGTCTTCGACAACGAGGATCGTGGCTGACATGTCCTGCTCATATTACCGCACATTCCTGACCGCTACCTTATCGGTCTCAGCCAACGAGTGGATTTCAATTTAAGCGTTTAAGCTTAGCTAAATGAAAAGCTCGGCACGATATCGAAATTTATCGTGAATGGAACGAATACCAGGCCTATGACGTGACATTCTAGCGTAAGCGGTACTTATCCTAAGCCGATTGATTTTTCATTGGCGATTTTCGTCCGTTTAGCGCGATCATCGACAAAATACAGACCAGAAATTGCTGCCAGAGGGCTGCCCAATGACCGATGCCCACGCAACCGACGCACCCATTTCCGACAAACCGCGTCAGCTGCGCACCCGTTGGAATTATCTGCCGCCGACCATACCGATCCGTCATGCGCCGATTGCCGAATGGCCGCTGCGGCCGCTCGATTGCATCGTCCACGTCGTCAGGTCGTGGCTGCCGAACCGCGATCGATTCTGGTATCTGCTCATCGCCGCCGTAATCTGGATGTGGTTCACGCCAGCCTTGGAGCGCGCGGTAGAATTCCGTTTCGACTGGATGTTCGAGATCTGGTTGCGCAACTTCGTGCTCGTTTTCACGGTCTGTGGCGCAATGCATCTGTGGCTTCACGGTTACAAGAAACAGGGCGACGACACTCGCTACGACGCACGTCCGTTAGCGCGAAACTCCCGGGTCTTCCACTTCAACAATCAGGTTCTCGACAACATGTTCTGGACACTGACATCGTCCGTCATTGTCGGGACGCTGTTCGAATGTCTGATCTGGTGGGTCTACGCCAACGGCTATGCGACGATGATTGGCTTCGACACGAATCCGGTGTGGTTCGTCGCCCTCATGCTGCTGGTGCCGATCTGGGGTGGTTTTCACTTTTACTGGTTTCATCGGCTATTCCATGCCGAGCCGCTCTATCGCTGGTGGCATGCTTGGCACCACAAAAACATCAACGTCGGGCCGTGGTCAGGCCACGCCATGCATCCGGTGGAACATGTCGGGCTCTACACGGATACCCTGATCTATCTGCTGATCCCCGCGCACCCAATCCATGTGCTGATGCAGATCATGCTGCACACGCTTGGCGGGCCCGTGTCGCACTGCGGGTATGACAAGCTCAAAATCGGCGGATTGTCGCTACAGGTCGGCGATTTCTTCCACCAACTGCATCATCGGTTTTTCGACTGCAACTACGGTGCGCCGGAAACACCCTGGGACAAGATTTTCAACAGTTTCCACGACGGCACACCGGAAGGCGATGCGCTGATCAACGAGCGGCGACGCCGGCTGCAAGCCGCCCGCGCCACGAAGAAACCGGCAACAACGCCGGCCGAGTAGGCGACGCGGACGCTACAGCCTACGCCGCGATGAACTCCACGCGGATACCGCCCGGAATGCGACACATCATATGTCGCGCACCTTTGTCGCCGAGGGCTTCGGGAGCAAACTCGATCGCCACGCCCGCGGCGGATGTCAACCTGTCATGCACCTCCTCAAGAGCAGTGGCATCCGCGACCTTGAGCGCCAAGTGATGCAGCCCGATACCGTTTCGACGGTCGAACGGCACCGCTGTTGCGGGATCCGCTGCTTGCCAGAGCGTGATCATGGTGACGCCGTCGCTCAGAAATACGGCGGGATAGTCAGGTATATCGCCAACCTGTTCCAGGCCCAAGGTCGTAACGAAGAACCGTTGGCTCGCCTCGAGATCGGGAACTGTCAGGCCGATGTGGTGAGCGCCCGACGTGATGGGTTTGGATGTCATGAATTCCTCCATTGCGGTCGTACGGCCGTTCCGTACGGGGAGGAGGCACTAACACCGGATGGTAAAACAGCGGAATACAGCTGTTCTACAAAACAATATTCCGATAATTGTAATAATAATTCTAAAATTTAGATATCATTGAAGATGCGGATGGGCGCGCAACCGGTCGACCATCCAATCCACGAAGGCCCGTACCTTAGCGGAGGCGAGACGGCCTTCCTGATGAACGACGTGAATCGGCATGGCGGGCATTTCGTAGGCCTGCAACAAAGGCTCGAGGAGGCCGGCGGCGAGATCCGGGCCGATTTGATAAGACAACAGCCGCGATATTCCCCAATCACGACGCACGAGATCGATCACCGCGTCGTTGGTGTTCATCTGCAGCCGGGCGTGCACGCGGACAAGATTTGTCTTCCCGTCGATCTGGAATTCCCATTCCGGCGACGGCCGCACGGCCAACGAATGCACGATGCGATGCTGTCCCAGATCACCCGGCGATTCCGGCCGACCGTAGCGTGCGATATAGCCGGGAGCGGCGAAGACAACGCGTCGCACTTCCCCGACGCGCACCGCAATCAACGATGAGTCGGGCAGTTCACCGATTCGTACGGCAACGTCAAGTCCCTCGTCCGCCAGGTTGACGATGCGATCGGCAAACATGGTTCTGGCGTTCAACAGGGGATAGGTATCGAGGAACTCTCCCAGGGCCGGGCCGACATACATCATGCCGAACATGGCCGGAGCGGTCACGTGCAGGGTGCCGCGCGGCGCCGCATGCGAGCCCGCCGCCGATTCTTCGGCTTCTTCCAGTTCCAAAAGAATCCGGCGGCAATCCTCGAGGAAACGCGCGCCGCTCTCTGTCGGGCGCACTGTGCGGGTAGTGCGCACCAGCAATCGCGTCCCGACATGGTCCTCAAGCATGGCAACAAGACGGGTCACGGCGGGCGGCGAAATGCCAAGCGAGCGCGCGGCTGCCGCAAAGCCGCCTTCGTCGGCGATCTTCACGAAGGCCTGCATGGCGCGGAGACGGTCCAATTTATTATTCCAATTTATTGAATAGAATTTTTTTATTTTAGGCTATTTATACGAAATCCTACACCCTGTATGCGTCTATTCACGGTTCTCCGGCTCCGCCCGGCGACCGGGCAACAGGAGACAGGACGATGGCGAGACGCTTTACTGACATCGCATTCACCCCGAATGTGGTCGCCGCGCAGGAACGTTACGGTAGCCGCGCGCACAATCAGCGACTCGCCGACGGTGAGGACTCGGGCGCGCCCCTCGGCGACCCAGAAGCCGCATTCATTGCGGCGCGTGACGGCTTTTATCAGGCGACCGTCGGCGAAACCGGCTGGCCCTACGTGCAATTTCGTGGCGGACCGGCGGGTTTTCTGAAGGTGATCGACGAGCGGACCCTCGCCTATCCGGATTTTCGCGGCAATACACAGTACCTGAGTGTCGGCAACCTGAACGGCGACGAACGCATCTCGATCATTCTAATGGATTACGCAAACCGCCGGCGTCTGAAAATTTGGGGCCGTACCCGTATCGTGCATAAGGACGAGGATCCCGAACTGATGTCCCGATTGGCGTTGCCCGGGTATCGCGCGCTGGTCGAACGGGCCCTCGTCATCGACGTCGAAGCCGCCGACTGGAATTGCCCACAACACATCACGCCCCGGTTCACGGAGTCGGAAATCGACGCGATGGTCGCGCCGCTACACGCACGGATCGCCGAGCTGGAATCATCGATCAAGCAGAATTGAGAACAGAATCATGGAACGCGTGGCCACCTATATTCGCAAGATGACGGGCGGCGAGGCCCGACCGCCCTACCCGGGCATGCTGTCGACGCTCGCCGCGGGAACCGGCGGCGCGCTGGCGATCGCCGTCGTTGCCGGACTTGCGGCCTATACAGGAAGCAATCTGCTGATGGCGCCGTTCGGCGCGACCTGCTTTCTTGCCTTCGCCGTGCCGGACAGTCCGCTGGCGCAGCCCCGCAACATTGTCGGCGGCCACCTCGTCGCTTCGCTGATCGGCTTGACGTGTCTCGTCATCCTGGGCGACGGGCCTGTGGCCCTTGCATTTGCCATGGGCGCCGCCATCGCCGTCATGCAACTCACCCACACCGGTCATCCCCCGGCGGCAGCCGATCCGATTGTCATCATGACGATTGCCCCCGGCTGGGATTTTCTGATGTTCCCAACCCTGATCGGCGTGCTGGCCATCGTTCTCGTTGCAGTTCTGTTCAACAATCTCAGATGCGGCATCCGCTATCCACGATACTGGTGGTAGGCGCGCAGAGGCTTCCTCGCAAAACCGAATCATGCGATGGTACGCTCCGCATGATTGAATGAATCGCATGACCAAAGCGCCTACGACTGCAAAACCTGTAGACGGCACTCCACGCCCGAGTCTGGCAAAAACGATGGGCGGCGTTTCGGCGCTGCTGTTGTCGACCGCCATCCTGCTGATGGGCAACGGCCTGCAGGGCACGCTGATCCCGGTCCGCGGCAGCATCGAACAGTTCGGCAGCTTCGAGCTCGGCCTTCTCGGCACCGGCTATTTCGCCGGTTTCACTCTGGGTTGCGTATTCGGACCCATGCTGCTGGAGCGCGGCGGACACATCCGCACCTTCATGGCGATGGCGTCCGTCGCTTCGGTCACGGCGTTGCTGCACGCCATGGTCGTCGAGCCGGTGCTGTGGGCGCTGTTCCGTGCCTTGACCGGCGTGTGCTTCGCGATTCTCTATGTCGTGATCGAAAGCTGGCTCAACGAAAAGTCTACCAATGAACAACGCGGCACCGTGTTTTCCGTCTACTCGGTCATCAACCTGACCGTCATGACCATGGGGCAACTGATGATCGGTCTCGGCGACCCGGCAGCCTTCAGCTTGTTCGCACTGGCTTCGGTCCTCGTCTCCATCGCGACGCTGCCAATCGCGTTCACGACCGTCTCCGCGCCGACGCCACCGCCATTCGTGTTGCCCAACATCGTCGATCTCTACCGCACCTCGCCGGTCGGGTTTGCCGGTTGCGCCGCCATCGGGCTCAGCAACGGGGCCTTCTGGACGTTCGGTCCGGTGTTCGCCCATGACCGCGGCTTCGACGTCGCCGGCGTCGGCCTTTTCATGAGCGTCGTCGTCATCGGCGGCGCACTGCTGCAATGGCCGCTCGGCGCGGCGTCGGACCGGATGGACCGCCGTCTGACGGTCATTGTCGCCGCCGTGATCGCCGCCAGCGCGGCCATCCTCATGACCGTATTTCCCAAGCTCGACGACATCTGGTTCATGACGCTCGGCTGCCTGTTCGGCGCCGGCGCATTCCCGCTTTATGCGCTGGTCGCTGCGCATACCAATGACCATGCGGCGCCCGACGAAATGGTCAAGGTCTCCAGCGGTCTGTTGCTCACGTTCGGCGCCGGCGCGGCCGTGGGGCCGCTAATCGCCGGTTTCGTAACCAATTTCGCCGGCTCGCCGGGATTGTTCCTGTACACCGCGAGCGTGCATACAGCCCTGATCCTGTTCGTCTTCTGGCGAATCCGCACCCGCGCACGGACCGGCGTCGAAGAACGTGTCAGCTTCAACGAGTCCGTTATCACCGCACAAACCGTTTCCGGCGTCGAGACGGAAACGGTGACCGCTGCGCACGATGGAAAGAAACCGGACTAGGCGACGCTTGCCAGCGCCTGATCCAAGTCTTCGGTCAGATCGGCGATATCCTCAAGACCGACGGAAACCCGAACCAGCCCGTCGCCGATCCCGAGTTCGCCGCGCTCCTCTGGCGTCAACCGCTGATGGGTCGTCGTCGCTGGATGGGTGGTCAACGACTTGGTGTCGCCGAGATTGTTCGAAATGTCGATCAGCTCGAGTCCCTTGAGGAAGGCGAACGCCCCCGACTTGCCGCCCGGCACCTCGAACGAAACGACGGTGCCGCCGGCCTCCATCTGCCGGCGCGCCAGATTATGCTGTGGGTGGCTCGGCAGATCGGGATAGAGCACGCGGCCAATCTTGCCGTGGCCTTCGAGAAATTTGGCGACGCCGAGCGCATTCTCGGCATGGCGCCGAACCCGCAGGTCAAGGGTCTCCAGGCCCTTCAACAGGGTCCAGGCGTTGAACGGGCTGATACACGCGCCGGTATGGCGCATGTAGGGTTTCAGGTGATCTTCGAGATAGTCCGTGTCGTTGAACAGGATGGCGCCGCCCAACACCCTTCCCTGACCGTCGATATGCTTGGTCGCCGAATACATGACGACATCGGCGCCGTGTTCCAGTGGCTTTTGCAGGATCGGCGAGGCGAAGACGTTATCGACGACGAGCCGTGCGCCCGCCTTGTGCGCGAGGTCGGCAACGGCGTCGATATCGATGATCTCGAGTGTCGGATTGGACGGCGTTTCCAGGAACACCGCATTCGCCGGCTTGCTCAGCGCCGCTTCCCAAGCCGTGAGATCGGTGCCGTCCACGAGTTCCGTTTCGATTCCGAAGCGCGGCAGCTGTTCGGTCAGGACGTAATGACACGAACCGAAGAGCGCCCGCGACGCGACGACCCGGTCGCCGGCGCGTAGCATGCAGGCGAGCGCCGAATACATCGCCGACATGCCCGACGCCGTCGCAACGCAATGCCGGGCGCCTTCAACCAGCGCGAGACGTTCTTCGAACATGCTGACCGTCGGGTTGGCGTAACGCGAATAGATGTAGCGCGATTTCTCGCCCTTGAAGGCCGCCTCGGCTTCTTCCGGACTGTCGTAAACATAACCCGATGTCAGAAACAGGCCTTCGCTGGTCTCGCCATGGGGCGAACGGTGGTTGCCGCCACGCACCAGACGCGTCTGCGACCGCCAGCTGTCCTTCAGCGGTTTCTCGATCGGCATGAGCTTGTCCTCCGCATACCGTTGTTTATCAAAAGGCGCCGGGGACATAAAAAATCCCCTGGCCCGCTCGGGGTCAGGGGGTCGAAACCTCATGACCTTTTAGCGGTTATTTTTACCGTGGCCGCAAGCTGGTCGCCCAAATCACCACGTGGAAACAGGATATAGCGGAAAGATCCGGGATTTTGCAAGCCCTTGGACTGAAGATCAGTCCTCAGCCGATTTTTCTTGTGCCTCTTTCGCAAGCCGCAACTCGCGGAGCCGCGCGGTTTTCACCGCGCGTTCCGTGCGGGCCTTTTCCTTGTCGCGGAGAACCTGATCTGCCTTCTTCTGACTGGCGGCGAAATGCTTGTCGGCTTTGTTGCGCGGATTGCTGGCCATGTCGGCTCCCTTGTCGGTTCTAGGCGGACGGGCGCCGCGCCTTAAGCGGCGCGGCGGTCCTTCCAGCCCTGATTGTTCCGCTTGCGGCGGCGTTGGCCCGGGCGCTTTTTGGCGGGCTTGTGCGGAGTCCCCGGGCCATTGACGAGTTCGGCAACGTGGAACGGATGATCGGCATCGACCGGCACGGTCTGGCGAATGGTGCGCTCGATATCGCTGAGGTAAGCGCGTTCTTCATGGTCGCAAAACGAAATCGCGCTGCCGGCTGCCCCGGCCCGCGCTGTGCGGCCAATCCGATGCACGTAGGATTCCGGGTCGTTCGGCAATTCGAAGTTGATGACGTGGGTGACGCCGTCGACATCGATGCCGCGAGCCGCAATGTCCGTCGCCACAAGGACCCGGACATCACCGTTACGGAACCCGGTCAGCGCACGCTGGCGGGCGTTCTGCGCCTTGTTACCATGAATGGCGTCGGAACTGACGCCACCCTGCTGCAGATGGCGCGCGACCCGGTCGGCGCCATGCTTCGTGCGGGTAAAGACCAGCACGCGGCTGACTGCCTCGTCGCGCATCAGATCGCTGAGCAATGCCCGCTTCTTGTCCTTCGGCACGAACATGACGTGCTGATTGACCTTCTCGGCGGTCGTGGCAGCCGGCGCGACCTCGACGCGAACCGGATCTGTCAGCAAATCGCCGGCCAATCCCTTGACCGCACTTGGCATGGTTGCCGAAAACAGCGCCGTCTGACGCTCACGAGGCAGTTTCTCCATGATCTTCCGCACGTCGCGGACGAAACCCATGTCGAGCATGCGGTCGGCTTCATCGAGAACGAAAACCTCGATGCCGGAGAGCGTCACGCAACCCTGATTCATGAGGTCGAGAAGGCGTCCCGGGGTGGCGACGAGGATGTGAACGCCCTTTTCGAGCTGTTTAATCTGCGGACGGATCGAGACGCCGCCGAAAACGGTCATCGAACGCAGGTGCGCGTACTTACCGTAGGTCCGGATGTTGTCGGCGATCTGGCCGGCAAGCTCTCGGGTCGGCGCTAGGATCAGTGCGCGGGGCCGGCGGCTCTCGGCTTTGCGGTTCACGCGAGAGAGTTGATGCAACAGCGGCAGCGCAAACGCCGCCGTCTTGCCGGTGCCGGTCTGGGCAATGCCCAGCACATCGCGCCCAGAGACGAGCGTGGGAATGGTTTGCGCCTGGATCGGCGTCGGTTGCGTGTATCCGCTTTCCTGAACGGCGCGGAGGATAGGTTGAGCCAATTCAAGGCCCACAAAGTTTGTCATTCTGTATTCTTCTTTCTTGTTCAAATATCATTGCGGCCGCCGCGCATGTGCGCGATGGCGTGCCGGCGAAATGCTGGCGTGCTCGGCCAGGCTCCCCGTTGCCGGTAGCCTGCCTGACGAAACGCCTCAATATGTCCGAAAATCTGATGGCCGGTTGGCGCGTAAGCCCGTCGGCGCGTCGAAACCCGAGTCTGAAAGGAGGTTCGCTGGCGGGAGAAGGCTCTAAAAGCTCTTATAAGTCAAGCAGTTTCGCGATCAACGGCCATACGGCCTCAAGAGCCGATCGACTCCGATCGTTCGTCCTTGCCGCTCCCGCCGCTATCGCTTTGCGCGCCATCCACCGGCTTTTCGTCGTTCCCGATCGGCGACTTAGACTCGTCCTTCTTGTCAGAAGAGCTTTTTGGCCCACGGTGCAGCAGCGGTTTTCTCACGTCGCGTCCTGTCATGTTCGTATCCTTGCATTCCAGCGGACCTGGAGCCAGCGGCCATCCGTCGCATTGTGGACGGTTCAATCGCACACGTCCTCATGCTGAGGTTGATCTTATAGTAGAAGCACACGGTCTTACGACTGCGGGGAGAAGAGAAAATGGCCGATACGCTCGATGTCTATTTTCATGAGGACGTGCTGAGCCCGCGTCCGCCGGACGGATTGTTTGAACGTCCGCCGTCGCCGCTGCTCGCCATTCAGACTCCGTTCGCCGAAGGGCCGGACCGGATTGTCAACATTAAGTCGGTCATGGAGCGCGCACCGTCAGCCGCCCGTTTCATGTGGCACGACGGACGTCACGCGACCGATGACGAGATCCTGCTGTTTCATACCGGCGCCTATCTGGAGCAGATGAAGGCGTGGGACGTCGACGGCGCGTGGGCCACCGACACCACGTATCTGCCGCGAGGCGGGATGGCGAGCGTCCGCGCCGCTGCCGGCACGCCGTTGATGGCGTTGGAGCGTATCCTCGACGGCTCATCGAACAAGGGCTATGCCATCGTCCGTCCGCCGGGGCATCACGCCGCGCCCGACGTTGCCGATGGTTACTGCTTCGTCAATGCCAACGGACTCGCGGCGGAAATGGCGCTAAAGGCCGGGAACAAGAGGATCGCGATCCTCGATTGGGACGTGCATCACGGCAACGGAACGCAGACCGGATTCTATGAGCGCGACGACGTACTGTTCATTTCGTTGCACATGGATCACGGCCCGTGGAGCGACGAGAGCCATCCGGAGACCGGTGGTGTCGACGAAATCGGCAAGGGCGCCGGCGAGGGCTACAACATCAACCTGCCGCTCGCCATGGGCCTCGGCGACGAAACTTATACCACTGTTGTCCGCGACATCGTGATCCCAGCGTTAAGCGCCTTCGAGCCAGATCTGATTATCGTTTCCAACGGACAGGACGGAAATCAGTTCGACCCAAACGGCCGTCAGGTGCTGTCCATGAAAGGTTTCCACGAAATGGCACGGGCAATTTCCGTTGCCGCTGACAAACTCTGCGACGGCCGCCTGTTGGTCATTCAGGAAGGCGGTTACAACGTCGCCTACGTCGGCTTCTGCGCCTACGCGACCGCGGTGGGTTTTCTCCAAGCCGATCTCGATCTTGCCGATCCGCTGGCGTTCTATCCCTCGGATGGGGAGCGTGGCCGGCTGGCCATCGCCGACCTGATCGAACGGCACCCGCTGCTTGGGCCCGGCGGCGTCTGGACGGCGACGTGAACGCTGTACCGACGATGTGGGCGCCCCGCTGCGCACGAATTCTCCGCATGCTCTCCGCCGCGGCCATCCTGTCGTTTATGGCCATCGCGTCGGGTACCGCGGATGTTCAGATCAGTCAGTTCGGTGAAACCCGGCTCGAGGACTGGACGGTGGAGACCTTCGACGGCGAGACGCGATACACAATTGTCGAGGAGGACGGCATGGCCGTACTTCTTGCGGAGAGCGACGATTCCGCATCTGGCATTTACCGCAAGGTCTCAATCGATCTCGAAGAGACACCGTGTCTGCACTGGAAATGGAAGATCACACGGCCTTTGGTTGGGCTCAAAGAGACCACCAAAGCCGGTGACGACTACGCGGCCCGCATCTATGCCATCAAATCCGGTGGCTTGGCTTTCTGGCAAACCCGGACCCTGAGTTACGTTTGGGCGGGTCAACAACCGGAGGGATCCAGTTGGCCAAATGCGTTTACCGATCAATCGACGATGATTGCGGTCCGCTCTGGTGACAGCCGCGCGGGCAAGTGGACCATGGAGACACGCAATGTTCGCGAGGATTTCCGAAGCTTTGCAGGTTTCGATGCGCGCGAGATTGATGCCGTTGCGATCATGACGGACACGGACAACTCTAACGGCTATGCAACGGCCCGCTACGCCGACATCCGTTTCTCGAACGAATGTTAGCGGCAAGATTCAGTCGTTGAAAAAGCTCATCATGCTGGCCATCGCAGCGTGTTCGGCGATGCCGGCCAACACGGCGAGACCGTAGGCACCGGCGGCCCGCAGCATGGCCGCCGGGTCGCCTGCTACCGGCAACTGCACGACGCGGACAGCATCGCCCTTGCGGTTGTCGATCAGCCAGCCGCCGTCGACATAGATGCCGCCCGCTACCCCGCCGGCCAACGAAAGCGGGATCAGAAGCTGTTCGCCGGCCGCCGCAAGTTCGTTGAAAAAATCCCGTCCCGCTGCGTCATCCACGTTGATCACGGCGCCCTTCGGCGCAGTCTGGCGATGAAAAATCCAGCGAATCGCGGCAAGAGCTTCGTCGCGCGAGGTGTACGGAGACCATTCTCCGTCGCCGAACCCCAGGAACAACACCTGGTCGAAGGTCACCGAGACCGTGATGTCGGCGCGGCCCGGCGGCATGGCAAGAACGTAGGCGCCGCCAACCTCCAACGGATGACAGCCGAGGACCGGGTCGTCCGCGCCGCCACCGACCTCGACGTCGCGGCCGGCGACCTGAAACACGTGCTCGACGATGTCGAGGGTCTCAGACTCGTCGTTCCGCGCAACCACCGCGACATACGTCGCGTCGCGTTGCGCGCGGGCCAGCAATTCGACTTCGGAGATCACCTCGCAACCGGCCTCACGCGCCGCGACGACCAGTGGGTGCGCGTCGTTCCTGCCATGGGGAATTTCGTGCTCGATAACCAGGCTGACCGGCTCACGCCAGTCGATGGCGCCCAAGTCTGTCAGTGGAATGTCGTCGTCTTCAGCGGCCTCCCGGTTCACCGCGTCGTCATCCCAAGCCCAGACTTCGGCCTCGCTCAAGCCCAGAGATCTTGCCGTTATGCGTCCGTGCGGGCCGAGCCCGAACACGGCAACGGGGAAACCGGCAAACGGAAAGACGTCGATCACGGTGGCGCTCCTCCCTCAGAGTCTCAGGTCACGACCATCGGCGGCAAGTTGACCAGCAGGTTCTGCGGCTTGAGGCGAAGCCGCTTGTCGTCACCCCGGCTCAGGCCGAGATAGACCGCCGGACCTTCGCCGTCCCTGAAGGTCAGTTCAAACAGCGAGATCAGCGACTCGAGCCGACCAGGGGAAATCTCGCGCCCCTCATAGAGGTCATTCAGGATATCGGTCGATACGACATCGAGACCGATGTGCCAGGACCAGTGCTCGTCGGCGATTTCCTGGCGTGGCTGGATGCGCACATCGCGCTTCAGGAAGTGCCGGATCCAGCGTTCCAGCATCCGACAGACTCCATCGAGGCCGCGGCGCGGAAACGTCACATCGAGCGCCATGTCGAACCGGTCCGACCGTGCCAGGTAGTCATCGGCGTTCTCCGGCGTCAACACATCCAGCTCGACCACCGCTTGTGCCGCCGATTGATCGCTGGCCAGTTCGATGAGACTGAAATGCCCACCGTCCTGACGCTGCTGGCGCAGATCGACGGTATCGGCGTCCGCCAGCAGGATCGCACCCTGAACATTGGTTACCGTCTGCTCGCGAAAAAACAGCTCGGCCGCGCGCAACTCGAACGGGTCGTCCTCGGGGTCCAGCATGTTGCGCGCGATGGCATGGACAAGATGATCGATGAACAGAATCGGCATGCGGATCGCATCGCCGCCAGTGAACAGATCGAGATAGCACTGTTCGACCGTCGCGGCGGCTTCGAGCCGATCGCGAAAGCCGAGCATCACCCGGTAGTTCTCAATAACATCGGCATCGGCGAGACCGGCAACCTCATCGTCGGCGACGGGCGACCAGGGATCGTCCATCAGACGGGCATGGAGCGCGCGTTCCGCAGCGCACGATTCGTCTACCGGGGCGAGCTCGGGACGCGACAGGTACGCGCGCACGAAATCGTCGGTCACCACCAGATAACCGTCCGCATTGCGCTCCAGTAGCGCATATCCCGATGTCAGCCAGAGCTCGTCCACATGGCACCTTCTGTTTTGCTAGCGGGATTATAATCAGCCTCCCCGGGAGTAACAGGCGAATAGACCGCGTCGCCCCGAATCGGGTAAACTTCGTGCAACATGACCGGTCACCGCATGACACGTCGAACGCGCCCTCTGCGCCCGGCACTGACCCGTATCCTGAATGGGTTCCCGGCGGTGCTTGCCGTCGCCGCATTTTCCCTCATTGCCGCATCCGCCTCCGCCGATATGATCGGCCACGGCGGCATGATCCGCTCAATCGCCGTTTCGTCGGAAACCAATCGGGTATTGACCGCGAGTTTCGATTTCTCGGCCAAGCTCTGGCGGTTCGACGAACAAACCGAGATTCTCTCGCTCGACCGCCATGACGGCCCGGTGAATGCCGTGCGCTTCCTGCCGGGCGGCACGCGCGCGATTTCGGTCGGCGCCGACGGCAAGACCGTCGTCTGGTCGCTTGACGACGGTAGTGTCGTCGCCGAATACCTTGACCACGAAGGCCGGGTTATGGCGGTTGACGTCGCCACCGACGGACAGCACTTCCTGAGTGGCGGCTGGGACGGTCGCATCGTCGTTCGCGATGTCGATAGCGGCGGCAAAGAAGCCAGTATCGACACCGGCATCCCTGTCGTCGCCGCCGCATTCATTTCCGGCGAACGAATCGTCTCCGCCGGGCGCGACGGATACATGCGGATCTTTCGAATTGGCAATGGCGCCCTGACCGACACGATTGCGGCGCACGATCTCGGCCTGACGGCGCTCGACGCCACCGCAAACGGAAAACGCATCGTCACCGTCGGACTCGATAACGCCGCACGGATCTGGCGCAGCAGCGACATGGCCATGACAGCCGAATTCTTCGCCGACCCAGTGGTGAAGCCGATCTCGGTCTCGCTCGACGCGACCGGCGCCACGGCAGCCGTGACCTACATCGACGGTCTGCTGATCCATTTCAATACCGAGACCGGCGAGCTGATCAACGGTTTCAAGGTCGACGACCGACCGGTTATGGCCGTCGGTATTAGTGGCGACGGCCGGTTTGCCATCACCGCCGGTATGGACGAAAGCGCCAAGGTCTGGCACCTCGCCTCCGGCGACGCCATCGACGTCGGCACGGACGGTAATCATGACATTCCCCGGCCGTGGCTCGAAACCGATGAGGCGGGCGCGGTACTGTATAGAAAGTGCGCCAACTGCCATGCCCTGACCGCTGCGGAACGACAACGCGCCGGACCACATTTTCAGGGGCTTTTCGGCAGACCGGCCGGTACTGTCGCAGATTACCGCTATTCCGATGCGTTGACGGACACCGGTATCGTTTGGTCACGTTCGACCATTGCCAACCTGTTTCGCGACGGCCCTGACCGATACATGCCGGGAACCAAAATGCCGGTCCAGCAAATCGACGCCGAGGACGATCTCGCCGCGCTACTGGACTACATGGAGCGCATTGTTCCGGCTGAATAATTTCCGCTTTGGCGGCTTCCATGCACGCCATCGGAATGTTATGATCGTATTCTCGGTAACAGGGAGAACAACCATGCGCGCCATGTGGCTTGGATTTGCCGCCGCCATCGTAATTGCCGTCGTCAGCGGCGTTCTGGTCAACAACATGGGCGACTCCTCGGCGGAGCGATTCAGCACCGAATCGACCCGACTCTGACCGTTCGCATTCGACCGCGAGCTTTAGCCCGTTCGAGCAAAAAAAATGGCCGATCAAACGATCGGCCTTTTTGTGTGTAAGAGGACAGTCGATTGTTTACTCGGCCGGTTCGCGCCGGCGTTCTTCCTCGAGCCACAAGGCATGATGCTCGTGCGCCCAGTTCTCATCGACCTCGCCGGTGGTCATGGCATCGATCGCCCCCTCCATGCCAACGGAACCAATGTAAATGTGAGCTATGATCATGATCATCAGGGCCAACGAAACGATACCGTGCCAGACCAACGCGAGCTGCGTCTCCTCCATCATCGTTAGCGATGTCGGCAGATCGAACCCGAACACGTTGAGAATCTTGAATGTGCCGGCGAACATCGAGATCTCGAACGGGAACAGCAATGCGAACCCGGTCATCGACAGTGAGCCGCCGAGAATGATGACGGACCAGAAAATCAGTTTCTGACCGGCATTGAACTTCTCCGCCGGCGGGTGCACGCCCTTCGAAAACATGCCGCCACCCAGCGCAATCCATTTCAAGTCATGTCTGTTCGGAATGTTGTCCTTAAGCCACAGGACAAGCATCAGAATGACGCCGAGGGCAAAGGCAAAGCCCAGGAAATTATGTGCATACTTACCGGCCGCCGTTACACTGGCAAAGGCGTCGGCACCGATCACCGGTTTGATCACGTAGCGGCCATAGAGGATGTTCAGCCCGGTCAAACCCAGAATGACGAAGGATCCCGCCGTCAGCCAATGGGCAAAACGGTCGAGGAAACCGAAACGCAGCACGGTTCGGCCGGAGGGACCGGCATCGATCTTGATTCGACCGCGCAGCGCGTAGAACACGCCGAGCAGCACGAAAATCGCCAACAAGGCCCAACCACCGATTTCAGACATCGGGCCGTTGCGAAAGGCCCGCAGGCTCTCGCCGCCGGATTGCACGAGAACTCCGGCCTTGGTATCCGGAATGGTAACCTCGCCCTCGATGCCTTGGCGTACGGCCCGCCACATCTCCGAGTCGCTAGCCGTTCCTTGCGTGTTTCCGGGCACCGCACCGTCGGTGACAGCATCGTCCGGCGGACGGACGTCAGCCGCCGCATCGTCAGTCCACAAAGCGGACATGCCTAAAATCGAAATACCCAGCACGAGTCCCAGAAGCCAGGTCGTGGTGGTTTTACCCGTTGTTCTCATCGAACCTCTCCCCGTTGTCCCGTGCGAGCCAAGCTCGTGTTACTCAGGTGGGCGAATGTCGCCCGTCATCATACCGGCCGCCCCTGTGCCGAGTGTCACACCGAGCTGCTGCGCTGTCCTGTTGCGCAGTTCCGTCGCTTGCGCCTCACTGATCGGTGTATCTTTCTTTCCCTTGTAGACGCCGGGTTCATACATGATGAACCGGTCCTGCTCTTCTTCGCGGCAGGCGCCGAGCGTCAGCGTACCAGCGATCAAGAACGTCATGACCAGGGTTTTGCGGCTGAATTGGCGCGGCATGGCTGTTCCTCGTGTATTCAATTCCGTTCGGGCGCGCCTGCGGGACCGGCGCGAAAACCGTGCCGATCCCACCGACGTGTCCGCTTCTGTCGTCAGCTTCCTGACTTGAGGTCGTAAGCCGTACCCCAGCCCCAGGCGCCCGAACCGAAGCCGCGCGCCACGACACGTTCCCGATAGATGTTCGAGACCATGTCGCCATCACCGGCAAGGAGCGCCTTGGTGGAGCACATCTCTGCGCAAATCGGCAGCTTGCCCTCGGCGATACGGTTCCGACCGTATTTCTGGAATTCGGCCGCGGACGTATCTTCCTCGGGCCCGCCAGCGCAGAAGGTGCACTTGTCCATCTTGCCCCGGCTGCCGTAGTTGCCGGCCTGCGGATACTGCGGCGCGCCGAACGGACACGCGAAGAAGCAATAACCGCAGCCGATGCAGAGATCCTTTGAGTGAAGAACCACGCCTTCCTCGGTCTGGTAGATGCAGTCGACCGGGCACACCGCGATACACGGCGCATCCGAGCAATGCATGCACGCGACCGAGATCGAGCGCTCGCCGGGCTTGCCGTCACTGATGGTGACGACGCGCCGACGGTTAATTCCCCAAGGAACCTCGTTCTCGTTCTTACACGCAGTGACGCAGGCGTTGCATTCGATGCAGCGCTCGGCGTCGCAGAGAAAACGCATTCTAGCCATTTCTATCTCTCCCTAGCCTTAGGCTGCTTCAATGCGACACAGGGTAGTCTTCGATTCCTGCATCTGGGTTACGGAGTCGTAGCCGTAGGTACCGCACATATTGGACGCTTCGCCCAACACGTATGGATCGGCCCCTTCCGGATACTTGTGCCGGAGGCTTTCACCCTGCCAATGGCCACCGAAGTGGAACGGCATGAACGCCACGCCGGGCGCCACACGTTCCGTAATCAGGGCCGCGACAAGCACCTTGCCACCTTCCGGGCTGTGAACCCAGACGGAGGCGCCATCGGTGATGCCGAGGTTATTGGCGTCGCGCGTGTTGATTTCGCAGAACATCTCCTGCTGCAACTCGGCGAGCCACGGGTTGGCACGGGACTCGTCACCGCCGCCCTCGTACTCCACGAGACGACCCGACGTGAGAATGATCGGGAAGTCCTTGGAGTAGTCGTTCTTCTGGATCGACGCGTAGAGAGTCGGCAGACGGTAGGCCTGCTTGTCGTCATACGTTTCGTATTCCGGAAGAAGATCGCGGCGCGGGGTGTAGAGCGGTTCGCGATGAAGCGGCACCGGATCCGGGAAGGTCCAGACCACGGTCCGCGCCTTGGCGTTGCCGAACGGCGCACATTCGTGCTTGATCGCGACGCGCTGGATACCGCCCGAGAGATCGGTCTTCCAGTTGGTCTTGTCGCCTGCGATCTTCTCGATCGTTGCCCGTTCGTCCGCGGTGAGATCCTTGTCCCATCCCAGCTTCTTGAGCATCGCCATCGTGAACTCGGGGTATCCGTCCTTGAGCTCCGAACCAACCGAGTACGAACCCTCGGCAAGCAGGTTCTCACCGTCCTTTTCGACACCGAAGCGCGCCCTGAAGGTCAGGCCGCCCTGCGACACCGGCTTGTTGGAGTCGTAGAGCAGCGGCGTACCGGGATGCCCCATTTCGGCAGTCCCCCAGCACGGCCACGGCAGACCGTAGTACTCGCCGTCGGCGGGACCGCCCACGGCTTGCAGCGAGGTCTTGTCGAAAGTCGACTGGTTCGCCATGTGAAGCCGCAGGCGTTCCGGCGACTGGCCGGTGTAACCAATGGTCCACATTCCCTTATTGAACTCACGGGTGATGTCCTCGATCAGCGGTTCGTTTTCGTTGACCGAGATGTTCTTGAACATCTCGTCCGCGAAGCCGAGCTTCGTGGCCAGCAGGTACATGATCTCCTGGTCCGACTTCGATTCGAAGATCGGGTCGACCACTTTGTCACGCCACTGCAATGACCGGTTGGACGCGGTTACCGAGCCGTAGGTCTCGAACTGTGTGCACGCCGGCAACACGTAGACGCCGTCGTCGCGGTCGGGAATGACCGAGGCGAACGTCGGCACCGGATCGATGACAACCATCAGATCCAGCTTCTCCATCGCCTTCTTCATTTCCGGCAGACGGGTCTGCGAGTTGACCGCATGGCCCCAGAGCACCATGGCCTGGACGTTTTCCGGCTGGTCGATGTTGTTCTTGTCTTCGAGAACGCCATCAATCCAGCGACTGACCGGGATACCCTTGGACTCCATCAGGTCTTTGGAAGCGAAACGGCCGAGCAGGTAGTCGTAATCGACATCCCAGACCCGTGCCCAGTGCTTCCAAGAACCGGTCTTGAGACTGCTTCCAAGAACCGGTCTTGAGACCGTAGTAACCGGGCAACGAGTGCGATAGGACGCACATGTCCGTCGCGCCCTGCACGTTGTCATGGCCACGGAAGATGTTCGCACCGCCGCCGGCAACACCCATGTTGCCGAGCGCCAACTGCAGGATGCAGTAGGCCCGGGTGTTGTTGTTGCCGTTGGTGTGCTGGGTACCGCCCATGCACCAGACAATGGTGCCCGGACGGTTGTTCGCCATGGTGTGGGCAACGCGGCGAAGCTGTGAGCCGGGCACACCGGTAACGCGCTCGGTTTCTTCCGGCGTCCACTTCCTGACCTCGGTCTTGATCTGATCGAGTCCCCAGACGCGCTGACGGATGAACTCCTTGTCTTCCCAGCTGTTCTCGAAGATGTGCCAGAGAAGACCCCAGATCAACGCGACGTCGGTACCCGGTCGGAACCGCACGTACTCGTCGGCGTGCGCCGCCGTACGCGTGAACCGCGGATCGCAGACGATCAACGCCGAGTTGTTCTGCTCCTTGGCCTTCAGGATGTGCTGCACTGCGACCGGATGCGCTTCGGCCGGGTTCGAGCCGATGAGGAACATCGCACGACTGTTATGCATGTCGTTATACGAGTTCGTCATCGCACCGTAACCCCAGGTGTTCGCCACACCGGCCACTGTGGTGGAGTGGCAGATACGGGCCTGGTGGTCACCGTTGTTCGAGCCCCAGAAGGCATAGAACTTACGGAACAGATAGGCCTGTTCGTTGTTGAACTTCGCCGAGCCGAGCCAGTAGACCGAATCCGGTCCGGACGCCTCGCGGATCGACAGCATCTTGTCGCCGATTTCGTTGACGGCGGTCTCCCACGAGACCTTCTTCCATTTGCCGCCCTCGAGTTTCATCGGATACTTCAGCCGCCGGTCGCCGTGCGCGTGATGGCGCACAGATGCGCCCTTGGCGCAATGCGCGCCGAGGTTGATCGGGCTCTCGAAGCCAGGCTCCTGGCCCGTCCAAACGCCGTTTTCAACTTCAGCGATGACCGTGCAACCGACCGAGCAGTGCGTGCAAACGGACTTTACCTTGGTCACGTTCGCGGCTGCCGCGGTCTGAGCCTGCGCTTTCTTAACGACACCTGCCGGGGCCACGCTCGCGAGCGCCGCACCACCGGCCAACATGCCTGAACGCGCCAGGAAACCCCGGCGGTCCATGGTTGCACCGACCACCGAGGTCAATGCGTTCTTCAGTCGGGGGCGTCGCGCAACCCCGCTGGTTTTCTTGGTTAGCATCAGGTTCTCCCCTTCATGCTAGCGCCCTCCCGATTCTAGAAACCGGTCGGGCAATGGAACGCGTTCAGATCAGAACTTTGCCAGTTCGTAATACGTCTGAACGTGCTCGGTCTCCCTGTAGCCGGCAGATGCCGTCGCATCCTCTGCTACCGCGGCTTCGGCGTCGCTGCTGGCAGCGACGGCGGCCACGCCGGCAGCACCCGCTGCCAACCCCGCCTTCCTCAAAAGGTCCCTTCGGGCCATGTTTGGCGTCTCTTTATCGCCTTTCATTGAGCCTCTCCTACTCCATCATCCAAGCCGTGGGCGTCGCGCAACCACGGCTTTGCGGCATCAGGCCGCCATTCGGAATGCGTCCTGTTCGATTTCCAGAAACACACGGCCAAGGCCAGCCACCGCGGCGAACAGCGTCGCCGATTTGGCAGCTTCCAAATCCTCAAAAAAGTCGATCGCCCAGGGGGCGAGATGTTCATTGTAGAACCGGGTCTGGCGGTCGACATCGACCGCTCCGGCGCCGAACGCGCCGGTAATCAGCCCGTGCATCATCTCCAGAACGAAGGCGATGTGGTCTTCCGGTTCCTTGTTCAGATCCCCGCGCTGGATGCCGAGTTCGGCCATATCGCTACGCAGGTCCGCCAGCGGCTTGTCGTTCAGCACGCCGGTCCGGTAATAGGACGCGTAGGGCAGCACTTCGCCACCCTCGCCCTTACCATAAAACAGTAAAGAGAATTCGTCTCCCGCAGCCTCTTCATCGGTCGCGCGAGCCAATTTCGCGAGCCGCGCAAGCGCTTCGCCGATGACGCTTTCGTCGCCCTCGATGTCGCCAATCTGCCCGAGCAACTCTCTGTCGGGCGGCGCTGACAGCAGGCGCGCCAGAAGGGCATAGAACCCGGCGCGCGCGCGCTCGGCTTCGCTGATTTCGATTTCAGCGGATGCGGTCTCGGTCGCATCCTGGCTTTGAAGAGCGGGGTCGCTTGTCATTTTTCCCGCGTTTTGCCGGTCCCCCCGACCCGGAAAACGACCACCCTGTTGAGGTTATTAGATCAATCGTACGCTGATTCGCCGGCCTTGTGAAGGATTTCTGGCGTACCACACGCCACAGATCGACGTTATCGACGAAAGTCTTTTCATTTCAATATCATCCGAGTTCAGAATCGGTATCCCGCGAGGCATTTTCATCGGTTTCAACGATCGTGTCTGCCGCTTCATCGCCCACGTCGTTCTCGACAATATCGCCCATCTCATCTTCATCTGCGCCAACGGTTTTTTCACCGGCCTCGGCGGTGTCTTCGCCCTCATCCTTCAGGAAGCCCTTGCCAACCTTATAGTTGGTATCGGCAAGGCCAATCAGTCGGTCGATCCTGCGGAAGTTCTCGTCGTAATCGTTCATGCCGTCGAGATTGGCGAACACCGGGTCGCTAAGCCACAGTTTCCGGAGCGCCGCCTTGGCGAGCTCTTCCGGCACGCCCTTCCGCAGAAATGGGGTGAAATCGGATTCATTCGTCAGCGTTTCGATATCCGGCAAATCTTCCGGTGCGATGACCTCTTCCGCATCGACGGGCTTGGTCGCCTCATCGGTCGTGACAATATTCGCCACTTCGGGCGACCCGGCTGGGCCCGGTTCGACCGCCACCGACTCAGCCGTTCCGCGATCCTCGGTTGCAACCGGCGCTGCGCTGCCGCGCCTGCCGCCCTTCTTCGCTTTCGCCTTTCGCCGTGACCACCGGGAGAACATGCCGTTGTCGTTCGGGTCGCTCATACGTCGTACCGTCCGCGTGGACGCGAGTTCGACGGGCCACCCGGCGTCTTCTTGTCGCGCTTGCGTTTCTTGAATGGCCGTTCGATGTGATACCGCTCAACGAACGCCTCGACCCATGTCCGCACGTCGGTGGGCATGACAACGCTATCGACCTGTTCATCGCCGCTCTCTGCATACCCCATGGCCTCGTAGGGGCAGACCGTCACGGCGAACGGTTCGACGTCGTGGTCCTCGCGCTCCTCGCCCGGCCGCAGCACGACGTAAACCGCTGGCGCGGGTTGCGCGAGATTGACCGTGTAGCCGTCCGTCTCGCCGGAATAGAGGTCGATCCGGAAACCCTGAACCAGAAAACGGGTCCAGTCATCGCCCGACTCGAGCATGCGCCAGAAACTATCGTCGCTCTCGACCGTTTCGGCGACGATACCGTCGGCCACCCCGACCGCGCGCCATTCGTAATCCTGCCACGGATTGTCGATCTCGCGACGCTCGAGAACCACGCCGACAGGCAGGCTCTCGTGCGCGGCTTCGCGCATCTTCTCGGCAGTGTCTTCGCCGGCATTCGCCATCGATATCTCCCCTCCCCGATCACGACCTCTTCTTGTTCTTTACATGGTGTGACTTGTCGGGGCGTCCAGTTGAATAGTAATGAAAGCGAAACCAAGTGGTGGTCAACACCGCAAAATCAAGCGGACAGGGAGCATCTCCGATATGGCGAAGCCGGAACCCCGGATTCTGATCTGCGATTGCGGCGGCAGCAATCCGCTCGACGCGGCGATGCTGCGCAAGACTCTCGATGTGGGTAAATCGTCGCTACCAGACGAGGCGACGATGCTGTGCCGCCATCAGCTTGACCGCTTCGAGGGCGCGCTCGGCGGCATCGGGAAACTCATCGTCGGCTGCACCCAGGAAGCGCCGTTATTCGTCGACGTGGCGGACGAAATGGAATCGGAAGACGATCTCCGCTTCGTCAACATCCGCGAAAAAGCCGGTTGGTCGAAAGACGCCAAGAAGGCGCAGCCGAAAATGGCGGCACTGATCGCTGAGGCCGTGCTCGACATCGAAGCCGCTAAGAGCGTCAGTCTGGAAAGTGAAGGTGTGGTCTTGGTCATCGGTGCCGGCGACGTCGCATTTGATGCCGCGACCCGACTCGCCGGCCGCATGGACGTCACCCTGATGCTGACCGGGTGGGACGGCATGATGCCGCCACGCATCGCCGACGTGCCGGTCTTTACAGTCGATGCGGTTGCGGCGACGGGCCATCTCGGCGCCTTCGAGGTCGCATGCGAGAACGCATCCGCCATCGATCCGACCGCCCGTGCCACGCTTGCGCCGGGCCCCGACGGGGCCGAGGAGAGCATCTCGGCTTGCGACATCATACTGGATTTGCGGGGTGACACGCCCCTGTTCAACGCGCACGAAAAACGCGACGGGTACTTCCGGCCCGATCCCGGCGATCCGGCGGCCGTGATGACGGCGGTGTTCGAGATCGCCGACATGATCGGCACCTTCGAGAAACCGCGCTACGTCGAGTACGACTCGGCGATCTGTGCCCATGCTCGAAGCGGCATCACCGGCTGCACGCGCTGCATCGACCATTGTCCGACGGGCGCCATTGTCTCCGCCGGCGAAAAGGTCGAGATCGACCCCTACATCTGCGCCGGATGCGGCAACTGCGCATCCATCTGCCCGACCGGCGCGGTGCGCTACGCCCTGCCGCTGCCCGAAGCGCTGCTCAGGCGCATGCGGACCCTTGCCCGGACATATGCGAAGGCCGGCGGCAAGCGCCTGATGTTCCTGTTCCACTCCGCCGATCACGGCGAGGACATGATCGACGCCATGGGCCGCCACTTCGACGGACTGCCGGCGAACGTCGTGCCGGTCGCGCTCAACGCCGCCACGCAGGTCAGTCTCGAGACCCTGCTCGCCGCCCGCACTTTCGGGGTCGAGCAGTCATTCGTCCTGATCGGCCCGGCCGACGCCGGAGAACTCGATGCGCTCGAAGACGTCGTCGCGCTTTCGAACCACATCCTCGCGGAACTGGGCTATGCGGATGGCAAGACGACAATCGTTGACGAAGTGGACCCGGAAGCGCTGTCGCGCCATCTCCGAAAAGCGGCGGCCGGCAAGTCGAAAACGAAATCGCCGACGCCCGAACCGTTCGAGCCGGTCGGGCGCAAGCGCGGTCTGTTGGATCTCGCGCTCGCCTCGCTTCACGCGGCGGTGCCGGACGCACCCGATGAAATCGCGCTGCCCGACGGCGCGCCGTTCGGGACCGTCGATGTCGACCTTGACGCCTGCACGCTTTGCCTCTCGTGCGTCGGCGCATGCCCGGCCAATGCGCTTCGCGACAATCCGGAATACCCGCGTCTGTCGTTCGTCGAGAGCGCCTGCGTTCAGTGCGGTATCTGCGCGCGCACATGCCCGGAGGACGCGATCGACATCCGGACCCGCCTGAACTTCACCGGCGAGGCCAGGAACGAACGGACCATCAAGGAAGAGGAACCGTATAACTGCGTCGCCTGCGGCAAGCCCTTCGGGACGAAATCGACGATCGAGGCCGTGGTCGCGAAGATGACCGGCCATTCTATGTTCGCCGACGACGAAGCTCTGAACCGGCTTCGCATGTGCGCGGACTGCCGCGTCGTCAGCCTGGCCGAAAGCGCCGACGATCCATTCGCCGGCGCACCGCGCCCGCTGCCCAAGACAGCCGATGACGTGGATTAGGGTCCGGCCCGTGTTATGGCGACGCGACGATGACTGGTTTTACGAGTTTCATCCCATCGACGTCGATAGCGGCGTGTTTCCGGCCTTCGCGTCGCTGATCGAACTGTGGCGATCGAAGCGGCGGGGCAATGCCTTGCCTCGGTGGCGAGACTTCGATTTGCAGGAGCTACAGGAATGGTGGGGTTGGCTTGCCGTCTACGATCTCGACGGTCCGGACGCGGAGATAATTCGAGTCCGGCTCTGGGGTTCCAATATCGCCGAGATTTCCGAATTTGACCTGACGGGCAAGATCATGACGGCGATGCCGGACGCCGAAATGGACGCGCGCCACATCACGCCGACCGATATCGAGTTTCATCGCAAGGCCGCGCAAAGCCCCTGCATCGGCCACGCCTACGGCCCCGTGACCATCCGGTTCGATGCCGGGCGCGACTATCACGTGCTCGGTCTGCCGTTGGTACGTGCCGGACCGGGTATCGATCAATTGCTTTACGGAGTCCGGCTGTTATCCAGAACTGTCGGATATTGACCATAATGAACTCAGGAATGCGGCCATGAACGAAAACCCACTGGAGCCGCCTGCGGACGGCAGAGAACAGCGGCGCACCGAGCGAGTGCCGCTGATGCTCGACATTCTGGTTTCGTTTGGCGAGGCTGAATTTGCAGCCACGCTGCTCAATATCTCCGGCGACGGCGCCAAGGTCCAGGTCCGGGAGCTCGGCGAAACCGGCGCCGGTCCCGGCGCAGAAGCCAAGATCGACGTCCCTCGGTTTGGCCCGTTCGAGGGCACCATCATCTGGGTCGACGATATCTTCTTCGGTATGGCGTTTGACGAAAACCACAAGGCGACAGCCGGACTGATACGCTCGATGGCTGCGGCCTCCGGTGACCCGGCGTCCTGACCGGCGTTAAAGCAATCTTCACTCCGGGCCCGCATCCTCCCTGTCGCGGTCGGACACGCGGCCGTTCGAATGACGGGACCTTTCGTGCCACGCAGTCTGACCCGGTTTCTGGACGATTTGCCGACGGTGACCATCGTCGACGTCGGCGCATCGCTGAACGCCGGCCGCCTCGATTATCAATCGCTTATCGATAGCGGAAAAACCCGCGTCATCGGCTTTGACGGAAACGCCGATGCGGCGGCGGAATCCGCCGAACACCTTGGTGGAAATGCGCAGATTTTCCCCTACCTGATCGGAGATGGCCAACCGGCGACGTTCTATGAGACGAAGTCCTTACTGACGAGTTCACTTTATCGTCCGGATGCGGCGTTTCTAGAGATGTTCACCTCGTTGCCGGGCCCGATGCGCGTCAAACAGGAGACGCCCGTCGAGACCGTGCGGCTCGACGACATCGAGGAAATCGACACCGCGGACGCCCTGTTCCTCGACGTACAAGGCGCCGAACTCGACGTGATCCGCAACGCGGAACGCATCATGAAAGACGTCCTGATCGTCCACACCGAAGTCGAATTCGCCCCGCTTTACGAAAACCAGCCCCTGTTTTCCGATGTCGACCCGGTGATCCGGGGCCATGGCTTGATGTTCCACCAGTTCTACTGGCTAAGCGGACGGCCATTCGCGCCGATCGTCGTCGGCGGCGACGAGAACCTCAATCTGAAACACCAGATGTGGGCGGACGCCGTCTACATGGCCGACCCGCGACGCTACGACGATCTCGCCAATGATCAGTTGTTGAAGCTGGCGTTGATCATGAACGACCTCTACGACTCGATCGATGTAGCGTTTATCGCCCTGCAGGCGTTCGACCGCCGCAACGGAACCCGTCATGCGCCCGACTACATGGCGTTCCTGGCATCGCCAGATTGAACAGGCCGGCGGGTGCGCGCTCTCCCATCAAACGGTAAGTTGCATTCGGCTTAAAATCAGCACAGCGCGCTTATTTCAGCGTTTTTTGTTTATTTTCGGTATTTCGCACCCGAGAGATGCTAAGCTTGTCGCGTCCGGGGGATGTATTCGCAAGAGTATCGGGACGAGAAAAACGCGGAGTCAGACCCATGGGTACCGGAAAGGGCACACCTTCCGGCACGAATTCGCCGGACAACCACACCAACCACGACGACGACTACAATCCATCAGACGTCGTTTTCTACGACAAGGACGGAACCGTCAGGGGCGACAGCGCCGTGACGGATGCCACGACCGCGTCGGCGCCCGCCGCCGCTGAAACACCACCGCCGGCCTCGGCGGAGCAGCGCGCCGCAGCAAAACGTCTGGCACGGGAAGCAGTGGCCTCCGCCCAGGAGCATGTCGAAGGCTTGGGGAACCTCATCCATCAGAAATTCATGGATATGCTCAAGCGGCGCGTGACCGCCAAGGGCGGGCATCTGGACGATGACGACATCGCCGAAATGGATGCCGAGTTCCGGGTCGGCATGAAGGAGATCGAGACGGTCTTTCTGACAGCGGCCGAGAGTTTCGCAAAGGCCCGGGAACGCAACCGCGCCGAGAGTGAACGCGGCAACGCTTTCCAACGCCTGATGGTTCACACGTTCGAAACCCGCCTCGCGCCGGATGCGGTCGTCGCACGTGAACCCGACCGATTGTCGCGGCGTATCCTGCCGGGCTTTTTCAATGCGCTCTCCCTGATGATTGGTCCGGACAATCTGTCGCGGTTTCAAAAGAGCGCAAGCGAACTGGCCGACCGCATGCACAGGAAGCTGGGCGACAACTTCACCTGGAACGAGGTCTACAAAACCCGTGAGTCGCATCGCATCACGCTGCGTGCCGAAATCCTGATCGCGCAACACTTCAAGGATATGGACAAACGTGTCGACTGGCTGGTCGCAATGATCAATAGCAATATGATTCCGGCGGACCCCGAACGGCCCGGCGCGAACTGGTCACTGACCGAGGACGCCGCCCGTGCCTTGCTGCACGATCTTTTCGCCGATCTCAGGACGACGCTGACCAAATCCGGTACCCATGACGCACTGGCCCGCGAAATCGATGCCAAGACCCTGCAGGTGCTTGAGAGTGTGATCGGCAAGCTTCGTCAAACGGGGACCCCGCTTTAAAGCAATCTTCATCGCCCGTTCCGATAATCCCGTCACCGACCCGGTGTGACCGGGCCTCGAGCGGGAGCACCTCCATGGCCGGTAGTCTGACCAAGCTTTTCAACGATCTGCCTGCCGTCACGGTGATCGACATCGGCGCGGCATTGAACGAGGAAGAGTTCGCGTATCAGGCGCTGATGGATGTCGACAAGATCCACGTCATCGGATTTGAAGGCGATGCCACGGCGGCGGCCCAGGCCGCTTCGTATTGGGGCGACCGGGCTGACATCCATCCCTACATGATCGGCGACGGCACACGCGGCACCTTCCGCCGAAACGCGCTCGCCCTAACCAGTTCGCTCTATCCGACGAACGACGAACTGATCGCGATGTACACGCAATTGCCGAACCTGATGACGACGGCACACGAAACGCCCGTCGAGACCGTGCGGCTCGACGATGTCGCCGAGATCGAAACCGCCGACGCGCTCTTTATCGATGTGCAGGGCTCGGAGCTCGATGTTATCCGACATGCCGGGCGCATCATGCGGGATGTGGTCCTCGTTCATACCGAGGTCGAGTTCATCGACATGTACGAAGGCCAACCGCTGTTTGCGGACATCGACCCGGTAATCCGCGGCTATGGCATGATGTTTCACCGGTTTCACCATATCGCCGGCCGGCCATTCAACCCCGTTGTCATCAACAACGATCCGATCGAGAACGTGAACAACCACCTGTGGGCCGACGCCGTCTACCATACCGATGTGCGGCGATTCGACGAGCTCGACGGAGAGAAGTTGCTCAAGCTGGCGCTGATTATGAACGACATCTACGAATCGATCGACGTCGCCCTGCTGGCACTGAAGGCCTTCGACCGCATAACGGGTGCGGAGCGCTCGCCAGCTTACATGAATTTTCTGACAACCTAGGGTCAGGACGCCACTTGGCCCGCCGCGGTTTTCTGGCGTTGTTCATTGACCCGTTGCCGCCAGACAATGAGCAGACCGCCGGCGACGATCAATAGCGCGCCAGGGAACAGGCGGTCGAACGGCGCTTCGTGGAACACGTACCAGCCGATAACGAACGAGAACGGGATGCCAAAGTACTCGAAGGGCGCAAGATTGCCCGGCTCGCTGAGCCGGTATGCGGCGATCAGGCAAAGCACGGCAAAGCCGCCGGCGGCGCCCATGGCGGCCAGCCAAAACCAGTCCTGGGCGGATGCAACGGGAACCCAGCCGCCCGTCCCAAGGACGGCGACGAGAGAACCCGCAAGCGCCCCCGTGGTAGAATAGAGATTGACCGTGGCGCTCGGCACGTCCTCGTCCATCAGGCGAATGGCAATGCTGGACCCCGCATAGCCGAGCGCGGCACCGATCGGCAGCAAGGCGGCGTAGGTGAAGACATCGCTACCGGGCCGCATGATCAGGATGACGCCGACAAAGCCGACGACGACGGCGAGCCAACGCCACGGCCCGACCCGAAGTCCCAACACCGGCATGGAGAGCGCGGTGATGAACAACGGCCCGGCAAACGAAAGCGTTGTCGCCGTGGCGAAAGCCAAGTGTACCAGTGCGGTGTAATAGCAGAACTGGGCAAAGGCGATCATCAGGCCGCGTCCGAGGCCGAGCTTCCATTGGCGGATAATCAGCGGCCGGCCCGCGGCATGCCAGTCACGTGAGGCGAAGAGAACGGCGAAGCAGGGGACCAGCCCGAAGATATTGCGGAACACGGCGAGCTGCTGCGCGGGATAGGCGATGTCGGCGCGCTCGGTCGTCAACGTACCGAGATACTTGATGATCGCCCCCATGACATCGAACAGGAACATTGCCAGCAGCAGCAACAGCGCGCCGCGCACGAAGGGCGAGAGCGTTGTACTCGGCGTCGATACGATTTCCCGGCCAGCGTCCGTCATGACGCGGCGAGCCTAGAAGGGATTAGCGGTACTGTCGTGGGTCAAATGTGGGAGGGGTCAACCAACTGCCGTGCCGCCCACCGTCAACTCGTCGATCTTGATCGTCGGCTGGCCGACGCCGACGGGAACGCCTTGGCCGTCCTTGCCGCAAGTGCCAATACCGGGATCGAGTTCCATATCTCCGCCAATCATCGAAACGCGCGTCAGCACGTCGGGGCCGTTGCCGATCAGGGTCGCGCCCTTGACGGGACGGCCAACCTTGCCGTCCTCGATCTCGTAGGCCTCTGTGCACGAAAAAACGAACTTGCCGGACGTGATGTCGACCTGGCCGCCACCGAAAGTCACTGCGTAAATTCCTTTTTTCACGCTGGCCAGAATTTCCGCCGGGTCGTGTTCGCCGCCCAGCATAATGGTGTTGGTCATGCGGGGCATCGGACTGTGGGCATAGCTTTCGCGCCGCCCGTTGCCGGTCGAGCCGGCGCCCATCAGGCGGCCGTTCAACCGGTCGTGGATATAGCCGGTCAGGATGCCGTCCTCGATCAGCACCGTGCGCTGGGTCGGCGTGCCCTCGTCGTCGACGGTCAGCGAGCCACGCCGGTCCTGCATGGTGCCGTCGTCGATCACCGTGACGCCGGGCGAAGCCACGCGTTGCCCCATCAGGCCGGCGAACGCCGAGGTCTTCTTGCGGTTGAAATCGCCCTCAAGGCCGTGGCCGATGGCCTCGTGCAACAGGATGCCAGGCCAGCCGGAGCCAAGTACCACCGGCACCTCGCCCGCCGGCGCCGGAACTGCGCACAGGTTGACGTCGGCCTGTCGGATGGCCTCGGAAACCGCATGCCGCCATGTCGCCTCAGTGACAAAGCCTTCGTAGGCGGCCCGGCCGCCACAACCGTAACCGCCCGATTCCATCTTGCCGTCCTGTTCCAGAACGACGGAGACGTTGAGCCGCACCAGGGGCCGGATATCACGTGCGGCCTCGCCGCCGGTCCGCATGATCTCGACCGCCTGCCACTGGCCCGAGAGATTGACTGAAACCTGTCGCACCCGCTCGTCTGCGGCGCGCGCGTGGGTATCGATAGTCTCCAGCAGTTCGACCTTGGCAGCGAAGTCCATGTCGTCGAGCGGGTTGTCGGCGGCGTAGAGAATCCGGTTGGTCCCGATGGGCGGGGCCGCCGCCTCGCTGGACCGTCCGGCGCCAACCGCCTTCACGGTCGCCGCCGCGCGCTGCATGGCCTCTTCCGATATATCGGAGCCGTGCGCGTAGCCGGTCGCCTCGCCGGACACTGCACGCAATCCAAAGCCCTGCAGGGTATCGTAGGACGCGTTCTTCAGATGCCCGTTGTCCCAGGTCAGGCTTTCTGACTGGCGATACTCGAGAAACATCTCGCCGTCGTCGGCCTGGCCGAGCGCATCGTCGACAATGGCCTCGACACGGGCACGCTCCAGCCCGGTGCGCTCGAAGAACAGGTTGTTGGTCCGGTCGGTGACGCTCATCGTGGCCTCGCTCTTTGCTGCTGCCGTCAATATGGGCATACGGTTCGACGATGGAAAGACCCACGGACAAGTGCATCTCCCTGCCGAACCCCTCCACTTCAAGGTGGAGGGACTGGGCGGGGTCGTATCCGGACCGGAAAACAGTCTCAAAGTGGTGCTTTCGGGGGAGCCACTACGGGCGTAGCGTCCGGCATCGATTTACGGAGAATTGTCATGACCGAGAAATACATCACGACGCCGAGCGCCGAGAACGAGTTCGGCCAACCGCTCGATTTCGAGGTCCCCGGCTGGACGCCGTGCGAGCGCCCGCCGGCAACGGCGATGGTCGGCCGCTGGTGCACGGTCGCGCCAATCGATGCCGACACCGACGCGGCGGAGCTTTACGATGCCGTGATGCACGATGCCGGCGGCGCCAACTGGACGTACCTGCCCTACGGCCCGTTCGACACCCTCGCGGGTTACGACAAATGGCTGCGCGAGACCTGCCTGGGACCCGATCCGATGTTTCATACCATCCGGTTCAAGGAAACGGGGAAGGCGGTCGGCATCGCCAGCCTGATGCGCATGGATCTGGCGAACGGCGTCATCGAGACCGGCCACATCCACTATTCGCCGCTACTTCAGCGTACGCCTGCGTCGACCGAGGCCATGTACCTGCTGATGCGCCGCGTTTTCGACGAACTCGGTTACCGGCGTTACGAATGGAAGTGCAACAACCTGAATGCCGCCTCAAAGCGCACCGCCGAGCGCCTCGGCTTCGCCTACGAAGGAGTGTTCCGCCAGATGAGCGTAACCAAGGGCCGCAATCGGGATACGGCGTGGTTCGCCATTCTCGACCGCGACTGGCCGGCGGCGAAGTCGGCGTTCGAGACATGGCTCGATCCCGCCAACTTCGACGGCGACGGCACCCAGAAGCGCCGCCTCGGCGACCTGATGACCGAGGCGCGGCGCGGCGTTTAGTAAGCGTATTCCTGAAACACCGGGCGAATATCGCCGGCCCAGCGGTTCTTGTAGGCGTTCAGCATTTCCTCCGCCGGGGTGATCCCGGAATCGGCGATCTGGAACAGCGGCTTCAGGAAATGGGTTTCGTCGAGGCCGACCCAGTCTGTCTTGTTGCGGCGGCACAATCCGGCCCGCGAGATGGTCAGCGCTTTGCACGCCAGATCACGTACGGTCTCGCCCCGGAACGGGGTGTTGAGCGCCGTCACCGGCACCCGTTCGCGCAGCTGCTGGCGCTCCTCCGCAGTCCAGTCGGCAATCAGGTCAAGCGCGTCGGTGCGCGCCTGGTCGTCGTACAACAACCCGACCCAGAACGCCGGTAGCGCGCACAGCCGGGCCCAGGGGCCGCCGTCGGCGCCGCGCATCTCGAGATACTTCTTGAGGCGCACCTCGGGAAAGATCGTCGTCAGATGGTCCTCCCAGTCGCTCGGTTTCGGATGCTCGCCCTCGAAACCCTGAAGCTTTCCAGCGAGGAAGTCGCGAAACGACTTGCCCGATACGTCATGATAAACGCCGTCGCGATAGACAAAGTACATCGGCACGTCGAGCGCGAAGTCGACGTAACGTTCAAAGCCGAAGCCGTCCTCGAAGACGAAAGGCAGCATGCCGGTACGATCCGGATCGGTATCCGACCAGATGTGGCTGCGGTAGCTGAGATAGCCGTTCGGCCCACCCCCGCGGAACGGCGAATTGGCCCACAGCGCGGTCGCGACCGGCTGCAGGGCGAGGCCGATGCGGAACATCTCGACCATCGTGTTCTCGCTGTCGAAGTCGAGGTTAACCTGTACCGTGCAGGTATTCTGCATCATCTCGGTTCCGAGATTGCCCTTCTTCTTCATGTATTCGCGCATGATCTTGTAGCGGCCCTTGGGCATCCAGGGTACATCGTCGCCGGTCCAAAGCGGTCGGTAGCCGAGGCCGAGAAAAACGATGTCGAGCTCGCTGGCGACTTTCTTGACCTGGCTCAGGTGTTCATTCACCTCGCCGCAAGTCTGATGAATGGTCTCGAGCGGCGCGCCGGAAAGCTCGACCTGTCCTGCCGGTTCCAGACTGATCGCCCCGCCATTTTTCTTCAGCGCGATGACGTTGTTGCCCTCGGTGACCGGCTGCCAGCCGAACTCGGTCATGCCGTTCAGAAGATCGCGAATGCCGCCCGGCTGGTCATAAGAAAGAGGTCGGTATTCCGTGCGGTCGTAGGCGAATTTTTCGTGTTCGGTGCCGATCCGCCATGTTTCCTTGGGTTTGCAGCCCGATGACAGGTGTTCGATGAGTTGACGCTTTTCGGTCAGCGGTTCCCCCGCCGCCGCGTCGGAAGGTCCAGACATGTGATGAATCCGTCAAATGGTGAAAGGTTGTACCCTTACTCTACCCTGCCGGGTCTCAGGCGCAATCCCCGGCGACAGATTGCCAGATCGCAAGCGCTGCTGCCGCAGCCGTCTCGGCACGCAAAAGACGCGGTCCAAGACTACAGGAGACGCTCGCCGGATGACCGAGCAAGGTCTGGCGTTCAACCGGCGTGAACCCGCCCTCGGGCCCGGTGATCAGCGCGGCGGGCCCGGTATTGGCCCGAACTTCGTGCGCGAGCGGCCGCGCTTCGCGGCTCTCGTCGAGGAAAAACAACGTCCGGTTCGCGGGCCACGCAGCCAGACGATTTCGCAGGCTGTCCGATTCGCAAATCTCCGGCACCGCGAGACACTCGCATTGTTCGGCGGCTTCACGGGCAACGTCACCCAGGCGCTCAATATTGGCGCGGCGGTTCTCGGTGCGCTCGGTAATGGTCGGCAAAAGCCGGCCTATGCCCAACTCCGTCGCCTTCTCGACAAGATAGTCCAGCGGCGATTTCTTGATCGGCGCGAAACAAAGCCAGATATCGGGCACCTCGACATGCTCGCGGGTTCGTTCGTCGAGAGACAGCCGGCAGGCCTTCTTGTCGGCGTCCGTCAACGTCGCTGCCCACTCGCCGTGCCGTCCATTGAACAGACGCAACCGGTCGCCGTTTGCCCGCCGCATAACCCGCACCAGGTAATGGCTTTGCGCGGCATCGAGCACAATGTCGCCACCGTGATCGAGATCCGGCTTAACATAGAGTCGAGGCGTGGTCGCAAGTTCGCTCATGACCGGAGTTTCGTGGCCTGGCACCCTCGACGCAAGCCCATGACAAAGGTTAGGGTCGGGCCATGACGACATCGACTGAAGACGCCTCCGACATTCGTACCGACACCTGGGTCGACCGCATACTGCCCGACTCGCTGAAACCTTATGCCCGCCTCGCCCGGCTCGACAGGCCGATCGGCACATGGCTCCTCGTATTGCCGTGTTGGTGGGGTGTGGCGCTCGCCAGCGGCGGCTGGCCTGACTGGCGACTCCTCATCCTGTTTGCCGTCGGCTCCCTCGTGATGCGGGGCGCGGGGTGCACGATCAACGATATTGTCGACCGCGAGTACGATGCGAAGGTGGCACGGACGGCAACGCGGCCGATCCCCAGCGGCGCCGTCAGCGTCCCGCAGGCCCTCGTGTTCCTCGGCTTACAACTCGCTATCGGCCTCGCAGTGCTGAGCCAGTTCAATTTCTTTACGGCCGGTCTCGCGATCGCCTCTCTCGGTCTGGTCGCGATCTATCCGCTCGCCAAGCGGGTGACCTACTGGCCGCAGCTTGTGCTTGGCCTCACCTTCAACTGGGGTGCGCTGCTTGGTTGGAGCGCCGTGACAGGATCGCTCGATAAAATTCCACTGATGGTCTACGCCGCTGGTGTGTTCTGGACGCTCGGATACGACACCATCTACGCCCATCAGGATAAGGCCGACGACGTGCAGGCCGGGGTCAAGTCGTCGGCGCTTCGGCTCGGCGACAAGACACGGCCTGCGCTCGGCGTGTTCTACGGACTGACCGTGCTGATCCTGTTCCTGGTCGGACGGGACATGAACCTCGGCATCGGATACTCGGTCGGCCTCGCCGTCGGCGCCATCCACCTGATGCGCCAGGTCAGAAACGTCGACATAGACGACCCGGTGAACTGCAAGAAAATCTTCAGATCGAACCGCGATTTCGGCCTGATCGTCCTCGCTGGTATCGTCGCCGGTCAGGTGGTGCCGTAAAGGATCTGTGCAGCGCCGGTCACGACGTTGCTTCGAAAAATTGTGGCAAGCGGGCGCGTACGACTCGAAACAATATCGCCTTCGCCCGTCGCGAGGACGGTATCGTCTTATTCGCCAGATTGACCCACAAACCGTATATCAACACCACCAGTTCCTCGGCGATGTCTCTCGATTCCGATCTCGAGAGCCCGACCCGTTTCAGAGTTCGCACAAGACCCGAGGTAAGTTGCCTGGTGTTATTCTGTTCCATTTTTGAAAGCCCCGGCGTTTCGGGCGCTTTGGCGCCGAGTGCAAACCACGTCGAAACGATCTCTGGAGCAACCATTTCGGCACAGACTTGTGCTTCGAGAACCGCGAACAATTCTTCCATGGGCGTATTGGCTCGTTGCCGCCGACACGCCGTCTCGGCCTCAAGTCTAGAATAGAGATCTAGGTACACCGCTTCCAAGAGACCGTCCTTGTCCCCGAAGTAGTGAACGATGAGCCCCGATGCGAATCCTGCACGAGCGGCAATGCGCTGCAGGGTTGTTTTCGCCATTCCGTGCTCGTGGATACAGCCCATCGTCGCATCGATGATCTGTCGTTTGCGAACCGGTTCCATTCCGACCTTGGGCATGTCTTTACCTCTCGAAACGCAATGAATTGTAACTTGCTCTTTTTTAATTGACTATTCAATTAAAAAAGATTTTGCTACGCGAATACTGTCCACGGAGCATGGATCATGACCCCGTTGAATCTGGATTGGCCGAATCGCGATCTTGAGGAAGCCCATACCCTGCCATCGCGTTACTATTTTGATCCCGCGATCATGGACGCGGAGAAACATGCCGTATTTTTCAAGGCATGGACGCAGGTCGCCCATGTCAGCGAACTCAGGAATCCGGGCCAGTTCGTTACCTGCAGTATTTTCGAACAAAGCGTTATCGTCGTCCGCGGCAAGGACGGTGAGTTGCGCGCATTTCACAACGTCTGCCAGCACCGGGGAACCCGTCTCGTCAAGGAACGACGTGGCGACAACGTACGGTCTCTTGTTTGCCCTTACCATGCCTGGACCTATGGGCTCGACGGACAGCTTCGCGGTGCGCCGCGGACCGAACGCCTGTTGAATTTCGATAAAACCGCGATTTCACTGAAGTCCGTTCGGGTTCAGGAGTTTGCCGGTTTCGTGTACGTGAATCTGGACTCCGATGCCGTCGACATGAACACCCTGTTTCCGGGCGCCGAAGCGTTCCTGCGCGACCTCAGCCCGGATCTCGACGACGTCACGCTAGAAACAGAAGAGGATTTCGTCGTTCCCGTGAATTGGAAAGTCATCGTCGACAACGCGATTGAGTCGTATCACCTGACGCTGTCTGGACCGCGTCACAAGGAACTGGCTGCCTTCGTCGACTTCGAGAAAGATGTGCCGATCTGCCGTGGAAACTGGTGGACCCTGGGCGGGCCTTCGAAACCGGGGCTGACGGAAATGTTCGGCGAGAAAATCGGTAACGATGCCTATCAAACCGACATGTACATGAACTGGTGGCTGTTTCCGAATACATGCATCTATCTCGTGCCCTATACCGATATCGTCGCCAATTTTCTGATCATCCCGTTGGAGGCAGAGAAGACACTGGTGCGGTTCGGTTATTATGTCCCTGATCGACCGGAATCGAAGGTTACGGCGGCGTGCAAAAAATGGATGAATGACGGTCTCGGTCCTGAGGACCTGGAGCTCAACATCGCGCTGCAGCAGGGCGTCAAGTCATTCGGGTTCGATCAGGGCCGCTTCATGATCGATGCTGAACGCAGCAACGAAAGCGAACATGCTGTCCATCACTTCAACACGCTCGTCTACAAAGCCTTGACGTCGTAGTTCGGCCGTTCCGGACAATCGTCGTCGAGCGGGTAAATCGGCCGCCGCACGTTCTCGAACCTGAACAAACTGTTGTCGCTGCTGGTCACCCCGACGCCGTTACACGGAATCTCATGCTTTGCGATGTCGGCGAAGCCGGCGCGATAGTGGATGCGTGACTTGAGAATCAGGTAACGCTTGCGTGTCGGTTCGATGCCGACGCTCCTGAAGCAGCCGAGATCGAACGGTTCCGTGTGCTGCGAGCAGACGACAATCTGCACGTTGCCGACCTCGAATAGCGCTGTTTTCCCCATGTGTTCGGTGGTTCCGCGGCCCATTTTCGCCGTGACTACGAACGAGCCGTCGGTAATGGCGCGGACCCGGCCTGTTAAGCGCAGCGGTTCGCCTTCGTCCCGATCAATCGCGGGCATCGCGACCTTGCCGCCGAGGTCGATGGTAATTTCGGCGCCAGCGCCGGCGGCTTCCATCTCGGCAACTGCAGCGGGATCGCAAATACCGAACATCGCAACATCTTCGAGCTCCTGGTCGATAACCTCCTTGAGAACCGCCGTCGTGTCCTGGGTGCCGCCCGATGCCGTGTTGTCGGCGTGATCGAGCAGAATCACCGGCCCTTCAGTGATTCGCTTGGCTTTCGCAATCGTCTCGGCGAGCGGCTCGGAATGGAAAATCCATTCCTTGCGCTCGTTCCAGGCATAATCGAGCAGCCGTTCGCACGCAGCCTCGGCCGCCGCCTTGTCGTCGTCTGCGACGGCAACTACGGAAAGACCGGCGTCGTGAAAATCGGCGAGCGGAAAGCCACCGAAAGCGCTGACGGCAAGCAGACCGCTCGCTTCTTCCTCACGCGCCATCTCGATCATCGGCCCCATTGGTTTGTCGGCGTGACCCATGCGAAGCGTCTGCGCAAGAATTGGCCGCTGGCCCCAGGCCATGACCGGGCGAGCCTCGCCGGCGAGCGCCCGCACCATGATACGTCCGGCATGGGCGCCCGCCTCGTACATGTCGATATGCGGGTAGGTCTTGTAGCCAACGATGACATCGCAGTTGTCGATAATCGTTTGGGTCAGGTTGGCATGCAGGTCGAGACTGATGGCAATCGGCAAGTCCGGCGCGATATCCCTGATTCGCTTCAATAGCGTGCCCTCGCCGTCGTCCGTGGTTTCGGCAACCATGGCGCCGTGCAAGTCGAGAAAACAGACATCGCATCCCGCGGCGACGGCATCGCAAATGGCGCCGCACATGGTCTCGTAAGCGTCGGCATGGACGCGGCCGCTCGGCGGCGCGTTGGCGGCGATCGGCGTGACGATATCCATCCCGGACTCGTCGGCGACATCGAGAAACCCGCCGAGTCCGGTACCGGTGCCCTTGAACAAGTCGTACACCGCGCGCCCGCGGGGCGCCTCGGGCGTGCCGAACCGCGAGAACGGCGTCGGCACCGGCGAGAACGTGTTGGTCTCGTGCTCCATCATGGCGACGACGGCGCGGTAGGTCATGGTGGCCTCCTCTACATACCGATCGGAACGATGCCTTCGCGTACGAACGGCAGGGCGACCTCATGAAGTGCATCGGTTCGTTCCCGCCGCAGTTCGTGGTCGCCGATGTTCTGGTCGATGAAATCGTCTATCGAAAGATCGGGTGCAAGCAAGTTCCGCGCATGTGTCTGAATGCCCGCCTGATCGAGCGCCTTCCACTGCCGGTCCGCCGCTGGGACTTCGGCCAACGGAACGGGCTCGCCATCGATGGCAACGGCCCCGCGACTGGAAAGGTAGCAAAACAGATAGTCGAGACCTTCGCAGCCTTCGGGCCCCTGTTCGATGGTCATGGCGATATCGTCGAGTCGGCAAAAGCCGTAGTTCTCCGACGGGACCTCGGTCTCGTGCATGCGGGCTTCCTGCTCCGGACTCAGCCACGTAATGAACAGCGTCACCGTGGTACCGGGCGAAGGAAACAGGGTCGCGGGAATCGCGCCGTAGCTTGTGAAGTGGGTCGAATAGACGGAGTCGAAATCCCGCAGGTGAACCCGGGTAACGGGAATGACGCCACCATCCACGCCCGGAAATTTACGTGCAAGTTGCAACGGCGACATGTTGGAACCAACCGCCAGAATGGGCTTACGGCCAGTGAAATCGACCGACGGGTCGCCGGGTTCGATCATGCGGTGGTTGCCCTGGTCCATCACGTAGGAACGGTCCGGTAGAACATAGGGATAACCGGCGGCACGGTAGCGGGGGTTGCTTAACAAGGATTACTCGGCTGCCGGCTTTTCGAGATATTGACTGATATCGACTTCGTCGACCTGCGATGGGTCGAGGAAACGCTCGGCGTAGTCCCTGTAGACGCCGGACTTCAGGAACAATTCAAACAATTCGCCGTCAATGTGCGCGTCCTTTTTCATGAACGACATGATTTTGATGCTGTCGCTCAGTTTCTTCGGCGCCTTGTAAGGCCGGTCGGCCGCAGTCAACGCTTCGAAGATATCGGCAATCGCCATGATGCGCGCAGGCACCGACATGTCGTCGCGCGCCAGCTTTTTCGGGTATCCCGTACCGTCCATCTTTTCGTGATGGCCACCGGCGTACTCCGGCACACGGCGGAGGTGTTTCGGAAACGGCAGCTGCTCGAGCATGATAATCGTCTGCACGATATGGTCGTTGATCTTGAAGCGCTCTTCCTCGGTCAGAGTGCCGCGCGCGATCGACAGGTTATAGACCTCGCCGAGATTGAACTGGTTTTCCGGCACATCGAGCTGGAAGCCGTACGGATTGTCCTCTGCGAAGATCGGGCTCGCCGTTCGTGGTATCACCTGATCCAGCCGATCAACCAGCAAATTCTCGACCACCGGCAGCTCCGGTTCCGGCGTCCGGTTCTTGCGCTTGATCTCCTCATGCGAGAGACCGATGCGATCGCTGATGGTCCGCGTCCAGGACCGCTCGGCGATCTGTTGTAACCGCTCGATGCGCTCTGGCGCCATGAACTCGCCGCCGACATTGCATTCCGCGACAAATGCAAAATCGTCATCGAGCTCGGCAAGGGTTTCGGCGAGTTTGGCTTCCAGCTCCGCCTTGTCGCCGCCGTCGATGATCGCCCGCAGGGTTTCGATCTCGGCTTCGCGCTTGACGACCTCGAACCGCATGCGGATTTCGTGCAAACGATCGTAAATGGTCTCCAATTTCGTCGACTTGTCGACGACGTACTCGGGCGTCGTGACCTTTCCGCAGTCGTGCAACAGCGCAGCGATCCGGAGCTCGTAACGCTGTTCGTCGTCGAGATCGAAATTGTTGAACGGGGCATCGTTGGAATCGCAGGCTGCGTCGGCCAGCATCATCGTCAGTTCAGGCACACGCTGACAATGACCGCCGGTATACGGAGACTTGGCGTCAATCGCGGAGGCGATAAGGGTAATGAAGGAGTCGAGCAGATTCTTTTGTGCTTCGATCAGCTGTGCGTTATCGAGCGCCACGGCGGCGAGCGATGAGAGCGCCTCAACCAGCGGCTGCACGTCGGCGCCGAAAGAAATCACGTCGCCCGTATCGCGGTCCTTTGCATTCAGCAACTGAACCACGCCGACAACCTCGTTTTCGTGGTTTGTCAGCGGTACAGCGAGAAACGACTTGGAGCGATAACCGGTGCCTTCGTCGAATTTTTTCGTGCCGGTAAAATCGAACTCGTCAGAATTGTAGGCATCGGCGATGTTGACCGACTCGTTTGAGAGCGCGGCGTGGGTCGCAACGTTTTTGTGGTTCGGCTCACCGCTATCCTGGTTGTACATCGGCAGCGGCGGGAAGGTGATCTCCTTGCCTGTCGTCCCGCCCATGGCAATGTCGAGGGAGTCGGTGCGCATGATCTCGAACTTGAGACCGTCTTCGGATGTCCTGAGATACAGCGTTCCGCCGTCCGCGTTGCAGATATCCTTGGCCTCGAGCAAAATTTGCTCCATCAGCCGGTTGTGGTCGCGCTCGGACGACAGCGCGATCCCCACCTCGATCAGACGCTGAAAGTTCAACTCGCCGGTTTTTTGGTTCATTTCCTTACCGGACATATCGTTCGCCATCGCCTGCCCCGCCAAAACGCACCGCGGATGGCACCCGCGACGGTTATCAACCTTCTGGCAGCCCGAAACATGCTCCCCGAGACGATCGAGGCCGCCAAGCGGAAAATAGCCCTTAAATGCGCGTGAAACAACCGGACTGCACTTAACCCCCTAATTTCCTTGACCCTTTGGGGCGAGGCGGTGTTCATGGCAGCGACATGGAACTGAAACGGCCTCGGTGATGGCATATCCTTCGTTGCGCGCCTTCGTAACCGACCTCGAAGACCGCGGCCAACTGGTTCGCGTGACGGAACCGGTGTCGCCAATTCTTGAAATGACGGAGATTCAGACCCGCGTGATCGCCGAGGGGGGCCCGGCCATCCTGTTCGAGAACGTCATACGCGAGGATGGTTCGCCTTATGATATGCCGGTTCTTGTCAACCTGTTCGGCACCGTGGAACGGGTCGCGCTAGGCATGAACCGAACCCCTGCGCAATTGAGGGAGATCGGCGAAACCCTGGCCTTCCTGCGTCAGCCGGAGCCACCATCGGACCTTGGCGAAGCCTTCAAGATGCTACCGCTGGCGCGCCAGGTCCTGGCCATGCAGCCGAAGCACACATCAACGGCGCTTTGTCAGGAGATCGTCAAAACAGGCGACGACATCGACCTTTCAAACCTTCCGATCCAGACCTGCTGGCCGGGCGAACCGGCGCCGCTGATCACCTGGCCGCTTGTCGTCACCAAGGGTCCGGAGGCTGGCAGGAGGGACGGCGACAAACGCGATAACTTCAATCTCGGCATCTATCGCATGCAGGTGACAGGATCCAACACCACCTACATGCGCTGGCTCAAGCACCGGGGCGGCGCACAGCATCATCAGCGCTGGAAGGAAACCCGACCCGATCCGATCCCCGCCGCCGCCGTCATCGGCGCCGATCCCGGCACCGTTCTCGCGGCTGTGACACCGGTACCCGACACCATGTCCGAATATCAGTTCGCCGGGCTGCTGCGCGGCGAGAAGGTTGCGCTCGTCGACTGCAAGACGGTGCCGCTCAAAGTGCCGGCCGAAGCGGAGATTGTCATCGAGGGCCATGTCTCGCTGGAAGACTACGGCGACGAAGGCCCCTACGGCGACCACACCGGTTACTACAATGCCGTCGAGCCGTTTCCGGTGTTCACGGTCTCGGCGATCACGCACCGGCGCAATCCGATCTATCTTTCGACCTACACCGGCCGGCCGCCGGACGAGCCCTCGGTGCTCGGCGAGGCGCTCAACGACGTGTTCGTGCCGTTGTTCCGCCAGCAATTCCCAGAGGTCATCGATTTCTGGCTGCCGCCGGAAGCGTGTTCCTACCGGGTCGCCGTGGTCTCCATGAAGAAGGCGTATCCCGGCCACGCCAAGCGGGTGATGCTTGGCGTGTGGTCATACCTGCGCCAGTTCATGTACACCAAGTTCGTTATCATTGTGGATGACGACATTGATGCGCGCGATTGGAATGACGTGATGTGGGCGATGTCGACCAACGTCGATCCGGCGCGCGACATCACCCTGATCGAGAACACGCCGATCGACTATCTCGACTTCGCTTCGCCCGAGAGTGGCCTCGGCTCGAAGCTCGGCATCGACGCCACGACCAAACTGCCGCCCGAGACCCACCGCGACTGGGGCACCAAGATCCGCATGACCGACGACATCATCGACGAGGTCACGCGAAAATGGCAGTCCCTCGGCATCCCCGGATCGGGCAAACCGATCTGGAAGTAGCGCCGATTGCGTTGACCAGAGGCCCTCCGCTCCGTACTTTCCCGCCGCCTACTCACACCCACAGGAACAAACCCGATGACCGACGACATGCGTGCCTTAGCCGAGAACGCGAATGCCTGGCCCTTCGCCGAAGCGCGTGCGCTTTTGAAACGGCTCGACGGCAAGCTGCCGGAGAAAGGCTACGTGTTGTTCGAGACCGGCTACGGCCCGTCGGGCCTGCCGCATATCGGCACCTTCGGTGAAGTCGCGCGGACGTCCATGGTGCGCCATGCGTTCGAGCACCTGGCCGACATGCCGACAAAGCTGTTCGCGTTCTCCGACGACATGGACGGACTCCGCAAGATCCCCGACAACATTCCGAACAAGGAAATCATCGCGCCGCATCTTCACAAACCGCTGACGGATATTCCCGATCCGTTCGGCACCCATGATAGCTTTGCTCACCACAACAATGCGCGGCTTCGGGCATTCCTCGACCAGTTCGGATTCGATTACGAGTTCAAGAGCTCCACGGAATGCTATCGCGCCGGCATGTTCGACGAGGCTCTGTTGCGTGTGCTGGAGCGCTACGACGCGGTCATGAACATCATGCTGCCGACCCTCGGCGAGGAACGTCGCAAGACCTACAGCCCGTTCCTGCCGATCTCGCCGAAGACCGGTCACGTGCTGCAGGTGCCGATTTTGGAACGCAACGACAAGAGCGGCACCGTCGTCTACGAGGACGAGGACGGCGAGAAAATCGAGACGCCAGTCACCGGTGGCGCATGCAAGTTGCAGTGGAAGCCCGACTGGGCGATGCGCTGGCACGCGCTCGGCGTCGATTATGAAATGTCGGGCAAGGATCTGATCGACTCGGTGACACAGGCCGGAAAGATCTGCCGCGTGCTCGGCAGTCAGCCCCCGGCCGGCTTCAATTACGAACTGTTTCTCGACGATAAGGGTCAAAAAATCTCGAAGTCGAAAGGCAATGGCCTCGCGGTCGAGGAATGGCTGCGCTATGCGCCGCCCGAGAGCCTTTCACTGTTCATGTTTCAGAAACCGAAAACCGCAAAGCGGCTTTATTTCGATGTCATTCCGAAGGCGGTCGACGAATATCTAAGCCACATTGAAAAATTCCCCGAACAGGACATTGCCAAGCAGATCGAAAACCCCGCCTGGCACCTCCATGGCGGCGCGCCGCCGAACGAGCAAGCGCATCTGAGTTTCTCGATCCTGCTCAATCTGGCGAACGTCTGTCACACCGACGACAAGGCCGTGCTATGGCACTTCATCAGCCGTTACCGGCCGGATGCGACACCCGAGAACGCACCGTTCCTCGACCGGCTTGTCGGTTACGCGATCAACTACTATCAGGACTTTGTCCTGCCGGCGAAGACCTATCGCAAGGCGACACCGGACGAGGCTCAGGCGTTCAGCGATCTCGCCGACCTGCTCGCGGACATGCCATCAGACGCGCCGGCGGAGGACATCCAGTCGGCAGTCTATGAAGTCGGCAAACGCGATGCGTTTCCCGAGCTCAAGGCCTGGTTCCGGGCGCTCTACGAAGTTCTGTTGGGTCAGGAACAGGGTCCGCGCATGGGCTCTTTCATCGCGCTCTATGGCCTGGAAGACTCGATCGCCCTGTTGCGCCGCGCGGCGTCCGGCGAGGATCTCAATGCCTGAACGCTTCGGTTCACTGGATCATGTATTCTGGCCGCGCGCCCACTCCCAATAGAGATTGCGGGCGCGTTTCGTGATGTCGCCAAACGGCATGTCGTGATCCTCGACCCGGGTGCACGGACTCACCTTGCTATAGTTCCCGGTCGCAAACAGCTCGTCGGCATCGAGCAATTCGTCGAAATCGATGCAGCGTTCCTCGACGGTCACGCCATCGTCCTGCAACAGACGGACGATACGCTGACGGGTGATGCCGTTCAGGAACGTTCCATTGTCGGCGGGTGTGTGCACGGCGCCGTCCTTGACCATGAACAGATTGGAAAACGAAAACTCGGCAACGTTGCCGTTCGGGTCGAGCACGACGCCCTGGTCGAATCCCTTGGCCTGAGCGGCGCGCATGCCGCGAATGACGTTCGGGTACAGGCAGGACGCCTTGGCGTCGGTCGGCGCCATGTCGCGGGCCGGACGGCGTTGCGGCACCTGGCAGACCGTGAAGCCTTTCGGCTCCGGCATCGGCGCCTCGCGCACCAGCATCATGAAACGGGTTTCGTCATCGTCGGTGATGACCGACATGCAATCGCCGGTGAAAACCGGGCAAATATAGAGTGCGGTGTCGGGCCCGAACATGGCGATCCCGTCGCGCGCGAGGGCCTCGATCTCCGCGCCGCTTCTGTCCGGGGCGAGCCCTAACTTCTCCGCGGAGCGCACCACCCGGGCGCAATGGCGGTCGAGATCCGGTGCCGCGTTGCTAAAGACCCGAGCGCCATCGAACACCGTCATGCCGAGCCACAATCCGTTTGCCGTCGGATCGATCAGTTCAAGACGGCCGTTTGCGGTTTCGCGGCTGTCATGCCATTCACCGTCGATCCAGGCGACCGTTCTCCGCGGCCCACCGTCACCGTGCAGTCCCTTGCTCATGACGGTGCTACTGGCTGGCCCAGATGATACGGGCGACCCAATCGATGTCGCGCATATCGAAGCTGCGGTCTTCATGATCGGCATTGAGCGATGCGACCTCGAGCTTGCGCGCGGTCTGACGCTTCAACTCCTTGGCCATGACCTCGCCGTCCTTCGTCCGCACAACGACCCGGTCGCCACGGCGCAATGCCGCGGCCGGCGATACGATCACGGTGTCGCCGTCGCGAAGAACGGGTTCCATGCTATCGCCGCTGACCTCGAGCGCATAGGCATTGGGATCGGAGAGGTCGGGGAACGCGATCTCATCCCACGCGCCACCGACCGGAAAACCCGCATCGTCGAAAAAGCCCTCGGCGCCCGCCTGCGCCATCCCGAGCAGTGGCACGTTGCGGAAGACATGGCCACCGTTGGCCTCGCCAATGTAAGAGACAAACTCGCCAAGCGGCGCACCGGTAGCATTTAAAATTTTGGACACGCTCTCGGTCGAGGGCCAGCGCAGCTTTCCGTCGCGGGTGGTTCGTTTGCTCTTGTTGAAGGTCGTTGGATCGAGGCCAGCCTTCTTTGCCAACCCGGATGCAGATAGTCCGTACTCTCTGGCCAGACGATCGATCGCGGCCCAAACGTCCTTGTGCTTCAACATGGGAACATTGTCATAGCGTTGCCGTGAAATTGCACTAGGAAAAACATCTTATTTTTATTGACTCTTCTTCACGCTCCGAATATAGGATTTAAGTCGTATTTTCTGAAAGGTCAACCACAGATGCCAAGAACCAAACGCGCCGTCGTCCATAGCCCGATTTGCCGGGCAGAACTATTCGAGTCTGCAGAAGCCGCGTGGTTCTGGTTTGCCCGTTGCCAAACCCTCCGCTACGAGGGTGCTCGTTTCGATCGCTTCGCCAATGATGTGGAACGGCCGTGCGATCCCGATGATATCTATCGCGTACTGATGCAACTACGCCGGTCAGGTCTGCTCGGTCCGCAACACGTCGCCGTGTTGGTGCGCTTCGGAGCGGCCTTGCGCCCGCCCGATCCGCGTCACACCGCCGAAACACACGCCGCACGTCTTTGGGACGAGGCGCTTGATCGTCTAACCACGCCGTTGCGTGTAAAGGGCATTGTAAAAATTGATTAAGTTACTGAAAAATAACATGGTTTATAGACGCCCCATGGTCACGTGCGAACTGAACCGACAGGGCGAGATCGCCGTCGTCGTATTCGCCGACCGTACGGATCTTTGGTGGCTGAAGATGCTTCACCCGGGATTTCGTCATTGTTTCGTCGTCCTGTTCGCAACCGGCCGCGCTGTCGCCATCGAATCTCTCGCAACAGGCGTCGCTGTCAGCGATCTCGGTGCGGCAACCCCGTACGAGATTGCCGCCGCCTATAGACGAATGGGGAACCGGGCCGTTATCACGCTATGCCAAGGCCGCCTGACCGCACCTCGATCACCGTCGGTCTTTTCATGCGTCGAACACGTCAAGCGAACCATCGGCGTCCACAGCCGGTTTACGTTGACGCCGTATCGGTTGTGGAAATATTTTTCAAGATAATAGGAAAAAATACTTGACTTTTCGAAAAAGGTTTGCTATAAGGTTATCATCGACCAGCACACATACGTCCAGACTGAACGAGCCGGTGCCCGCTCCCCAGAGCGGGCTTTTTTGTGTGCGCAGGCGTGTCGATTCCTATGCCATCATGAAAAGGAGACCGTCCATGGGTGGATTGTTTAAATCTCCCGCGCCGCCCCCGCCGCCCCCGGCCCCGGAACCGGAAATCGATCCGGAAGTCGAAGAGCGCGAAGCCCGCCTGGCACGGATCAAGCGCTCGCGCCGTGGCCGGCGCAGTACCATCGCGACAAGTGCCAGGGGACTGCTGAGCCTCAGCGATCTCAGGCCTGAGCGCCGATCGCTGCTGGGAGAGTGACGGTGACATCAGGAAAATCAGATCAGGATGAGGCCGAGCTCGACAGGATTTCGGCCCGCCAAAAACGCGCCATTGAACGTCGTCTGGCATGGGAACCGGCATGGCGCGATTGTTATGCCTATGCATTGCCGCAGCGCGAGACCGCCGTCGGCGAGGCCTCGCCAGGCAACGTCAAGACCGCAAAGCTGTTCGACGGCACCGCCCCCGATGGCGTGGAACGACTCGCCGCCAGTCTGCTTGCGGAATTGACCCCGCCCTGGAGCCGTTGGTTCTCGCTGGAGCAAGGACGCGCCGCCGATGGATCGGATGTACCTGACGATGACACTGCCCGCATGCTGGAGGGCAGCGCAGAACGGGTGCGCGCTCACTTCGAACGCTCCAACTTCGCGGTCGAGATGCATCAGGCGTTTCTCGATCTCGTTACGGTCGGCACCGCATCGCTACTATTTGAGGAAGCGGCGCCGGGCGAGCCGTCCGCATTTCGTTTTACCTCCGTACCGCTTGGCGAGGTCGCTTTCGAAGAAGGTCCCGACGGCCGGTTGAGCAACACGTTCCGACAGTCTCGGTTGTCGCCGGAAGTCTTTCGAAACCGATTCCCCCGGGCCACCGGCATCGCCGACGCAGCAGCCTCGGGCGGTCGCAACGAACCGCAGCCTTTGACCGTCATCGAGGCCGTGACCGATGCAGGTGGCCGTCATCGATATACCGCCTTCCTGTCGGACCGGGACGATGCGCAGACGCGAACGGGCTCCCCGAGCGGGCCTGGGCGCCTGCTTGCCTCCGGGCGGTTCACCCGCACCCCCTTCATCAACTTTCGCTGGATGAAGGCGCCGGGCGAGATTTACGGACGCTCGCCGGTCATGAAGGCTCTGCCTGACATCAAGACGGCGAACAAGGTCGTCGAACTGGTGCTGAAGAACGCAACCATCGCCGTGACCGGCATCTGGCAGGCCGACGACGACGGGGTGCTCAACCCGGCGACTGTCGAACTGGTTCCGGGTACGATCATCCCCAAAGCCGTCGGTTCATCCGGGCTAACTCCATTGGAGGCGCCGGGACGGTTCGACGTGTCGGAAATCGTGCTCGAAAGTCTCAGAGGCCGGATTCAACAATGAGCAGGCGACACTCGTTTACGAACTAGCCGCCGATTACTTGTTGCCGATGGTCGACACCGTCGCCGCCGACCTGAATCACACCCGAGAAACCGCGGAAATCGTCCGCCACGTCGGTGGCGAGGATCAATGGCGAACCTTGAAACCGCAAATCGAAGCCTGGGGTCAGGCCAACCTGGCGCCCGCCGCTCTCGCCGCCCTTTCGTCGACCGCCGACGGCGTTCTCGCCATACGCCAGATGATGCAATCCGACGAACCGGCCGTGATCCGTGGCGGCGGCGCTTCGCCGATGCTCACCGAGGTCGAACTCAAGCAAATGATGCAAGACCCGCGATATTGGCGGGATGAAGACCCTTCCTATGTCGCCCGGGTCCAGGCGGGTTTCGAAGCGCTTTACCCCAACTAGGGCCAGGGCCCGATAATTCCTTCCCACAGCACCCCAACCACAGGAGACCTCCCATGATTCACGATGATTCCCCGGCCCCCGCCGGGCGGGATCCGTTCGGCCGTTTGACCGCCGATGACGGATCGCGCAGCCGCTTGAGCGCGCTCGGCGATCTGGCCAACCTGAAGGATACCGTCGGGCGCGATGCCGCCAACGATCCGGATGACGTGGCCCGCGTCGAGATGCTGCTCGAACACGCGGGCGTGTTCGATCTGAAACCGAGCGAAGGCCCGACCGGTTTTGTCGGCGAGCGTTTGCTCGACGCGATCGTCACGTTCCAGAAACGCGCCGGCATGGCGCCATCCGGCATCATCCGGCCGGGCGACGCAACCCACCTGTCGTTACGCGCCCATGCGCCAACCCGTTCCAACCGACCCGATCCCGTTACGGATTCAAACCCGGACGGACAACCGGCATTCGCCGGCCCGGCCGTTCCCTGACGGCGCCGGCAGGGGCGGCCGCTCGGACCGCAGCCATAACCCCCAAGCCGACAACGCCGAACACATCCATACCCCAATAGGAGAAAAGCATGTCAACGGACGTGAAGGACTCGTTCGTCAAGCATTACCAGGCGGAAGTCCATCTGCAGTATCAGCGGATGGGTTCCAAGCTCCGCAACACCGTGCGCGTGAAAAACAATATCGTCGGCGCCTCGACGACCTTCCAGACGGTCGGCAAGGGCACTGCTGCGACCAAGGCGCGCCACGGCAAGGTGCCGGTGATGAACGTCGATCATACGCCGGTCGAGTGCTCACTCGCCGACTTTTATGCCGGCGATTGGGTCGACTCGCTCGACGAACTGAAGACCAACATCAACGAGCGCAGCGTTACCGCCAAGGCGGGAGCCTATGCGCTCGGCCGCAAGACCGATGAGTTGGTCATCGACAAGCTCGACACCTCGACCAACTACGCGGGCGACGGTTCCGACGGCCTGACCAAGGCCAAGGTGCTGACCGCCTTCGAAATGCTGGGCGAGGCGGACGTGCCGGACGACGGTCAGCGCTATGCGGTCGTCGGCTGGAAACAATGGTCGGATCTCCTCGGCATTCAGGAGTTCGCCAATGCGGACTACGTCGGCGACGACGATCTGCCGTGGAAGGGCACGCAGGCCAAGAACTGGCTCGGCACCCTCTGGATTCCGCACTCCGGCCTAACGCTGACCGGTTCGGTACGGTTCTGTTACTGGTACCACCGCACCGCAATCGGCCACGCCGTCGGCAGCGACGTGAAAAGCGACATCACCTGGCACGGCGACCGTGCCGCACATTTCGTCAACAACATGATGAGTCAGGGCAGTTGCCTGATCGACGCCTCGGGCGTCGTTTCCATGCGCTGCCTCGAGGCTTAAGGAGGCGCAGATGGCTTATACCGCCAAGAACCTCAGCGTACTGGCCTACGCCAACGGCTTTACCCTGTGGCATTACACCACGACCGATACCGCTGCTGAAACGGAGGCCGCCAACTACTTCGACGCGGCGGCGGATCTCCTGCGCGTTGGCGATCTGATCCTGGTCAACGCCGATACCGACGGCACGCCGGCGAGCCGACTTACCGGTATCGCCAGCATCGTCTCGGGTGTCGTCACATTGGGCCAGGTGCCCAATCAGGCCGCCTTCGTCGCCGATCCGACGGGCGGCTCAACCGTCGACACCGAATGCCGCACGCAGCTCGCTGCGGCGCTCGCGGCGCTGCAGACCGCCGGCCTGATGGCGGCGTCGTAACGCCGCGACCGGGACACCCTCTCTCCCTGTCCCCACCTCGGGCGGACGCCGGGTATCACGCGATGCCCGGTGTCCGCCCGCTTTCTCCACAATATTTAAGGAGACACCGATGGCGATCAGCTCCATCGCACTCTGCTCGCGCGCGCTACTGAAGCTCGGCGCGAACAGCATCACGTCGTTCGAGGACGGCACCGCCGAAGCCGAGGTCGCGGCGAACCTCTATCCCAGCGTTCGCGACGGCATGCTGTCGTCGCACCCGTGGCGTTTCGCGACCGGCCAGGGGACCCTGCCCAAGCTCGCCGCCGAACCGGTCGCCGATTACGATGCGGCGTTCCAGTTACCGGACGATTTCCTGCGTGCGCTGTCTGCCGGATCGGATGCCCGCGGGCGTGGCCTGCATTACCGCATCGCCGAAAAACGGCTCCACGCCAACACCGAGGATGTCGTGCTGACCTACATCTTCCGGCCGGACGAGAGCACGTTTCCGCCGTTCTTCGATCAGGCCCTGATCGCGCGCCTCGCGGCCGAGTTCTGCATCCCGCTGACCGAGAGCTCGACCCGCGCGGAATTGCTGTTCCGCCTCGCCGAAAACGAAGTCCGTGCTGCCCGCTCCACCGACAGCCAACAGGCAACAACCACTCGGTTCGAGGATTATTCGCTGCTGGATGTGAGGGCGTAATGGCACGCATCCGCATTCAGAAGACCAACTTCACCGCCGGCGAGATCGGCAGCGGCCTGCTCGGCCGGGCGGACTTGCGCGCCTACGAGAACGGCGCGGCGAAGCTACGCAACGTATTCATCCAGCCGACCGGCGGTGTTCAGCGCCGGCCAGGACTGCGCTATCTCGACACCTTACCGGGACCGGGCCGGCTCATCGCCTTCGAGTTCAACACCGAACAGGCCTACATCCTCGCCTTTACGGATGCGTTGATGACCGTCTTTCGCGACGGCGTCGAAGTCGCATCCGTCGCCGCCCCGTGGACGGAACAACAGATCGACGGCATCGTCTGGGTGCAAAGCGCGGACACCCTTCTGGTCGTTCACCCGGACGTGGTGCCGAAGAAAATTACCCGCACGTCCGATACCGCGTGGACCATCGTCGATTGGACGTTCGTCACTCAGTCCGACCGCGTGCAACAACCGCACTACAAGTTCGCCGCCGACACCGTGACCCTGACACCGAGCGGCACGACCGGCTCCGTTACCGTGACCGCATCCACCGACGTTTTCGACACGGCGCACGTCGGCACCCGGTTCCGCATCACCAACAAGGAGATCGAGATCACCGCCTTCTCGTCGGCGACCCAAGTGACCGCGATGGTTAAGGAGACACTCTCGGGCACCGCCGCAACCGAAGACTGGTCCGAACAGGCTTTATCGGCGGTGCGCGGGTGGCCGCGCTCGGTCGCGTTTCATCAGGATCGATTGGTTATCGGCGGGTCGCGCGATCAGCCGAACCGGTTATGGCTCTCGAAGTCGGCGGATCTCTTCAACTTCGATCTTGGCGAAGGTCTCGATGACGAGGCCATCGAGTTTGCCATGCTGTCCGATCAAGTCAACGCCATCACGGCGGTGTTCTCGGGCCGACACTTGCAGGTCTTTACATCCGGTGCCGAATGGATGGTGACCGGCGATCCGCTGACCCCGGAAACCGTACAGGTCAATCGCCAGACCCGTATCGGGTCGCGCATCGACCGCAGTGTGCCGCCCCGCGATGTCGACGGCGCCACGATCTTCGCACAACGCGACGGCGTCGGGCTCCGCGAATTCCTATTCGCCGACGTCGAGCAAGCCTATCAGGCGACGGACCTTGCAACATTGGCCCGGCACCTGCTGACGGGCGCGACCGATCAGGACTACGACCCATCGGGACGTCTGCTGCATGTGGTTACCGAAGACGGTGCGCTCGCCACCGTGACGATCTTCCGCGCCGAAAAAGTCACCGCCTGGTCGCGTCAGGAAACCGACGGCACGTTCCTCTCGGTCGCCGTGTCCGGCACCGACACCTATACCTTGATCTCGCGATCCGGCGGCATATACCTGGAGTTGTTCGATGCTGATCTTGCGACCGACGCCGCATTGCGGGGCACGTCGGATCCCGCGACGGCGAACTGGAGCGGCCTCGGCCACCTCGAGGGCAAGGTCCTCAAGGTTCTTGCCGACGGCGCGCCGCACGCCGACCGGACGGTATCGAGCGGCGCGATCACCCTCGAAACGGATGCCGAAACCCTCGAAGCCGGGCTCGGGTTCACCCATGAGATCGAGCCGCTCCCCGCGGTGGTCGGCTCAGGCCCCGGCGCAACCCAGGGCGGGCGCATGCGGCCGGTGACCCACTCGTTCCGGCTACTCGAAACGCCGGCGCTTCGTGTCGATTCCGGCAAAGGATTCGCCGAAGTACCGTTCAAGCGTCTCGGATCGAATTTGCTCGATGCGCCGCCAGCGGCGTTTAGCGGCGACAAGTCGGTGCGCGCATTCGGCTGGCGTCGCGCCGGCATCGATCCCTTGTGGCGCATCGCCCATGACGCACCGCTGCCGTTCACCTTGCTCGCGGTTTCGAGCGAAATCGCCGTCAACGACTGACGTCCCCCGTCGTCAACGACTGATCTTCACCATACTCAGGAGACCGCCATGTCCGGTATCGATCCGGTCAGCCTCGCCATATCAGGGTTGACCACCGTTGCATCCATGAAGCAGGCCCGCAGTCAGGCAAAGGCACAGGCCGCCGCCCAGGCACGGGCCGCCAACGCACAACGCCAGCAGATTCTTGAAACCCGTAAGATCGAGGAGCGACAGGAAAAAAAGCGGCTGCGGCGTGAACTAGCGGCAAAACGTGCGCGCTTCGGCGCCGGCGGAGTCGGCACCGGCGGTTCGGCGGCGGCGGTACTATCCGGCCTGACTGCGGCAAGCAATCAGCGGCTTGCCGACCGCCGACGTCTCGAAAATCTTACCCTTTCCCAGCTCGACAGCCCGACGTCGCCCGGCCCCAGCCTGTTCGAGGAAGGGCTCGGTCTCGCCACAGGACTACTCGGACAGTTCGAAGGTCAACTTCCGAAGATATCCCTTTTCGACCCGTCGCCGACAAAGACCGTCTCGCGTGGCCGAGTGAGACCGATTCAACGGGACTTCCGCGCCACCCAACCCATCGGGAGGCGTCACAGGATATGACCTCCGATCCCTTCAAACGCATTGTCGATCGGATTCCCCCGCCGCGCTCGCTGTTCGAGAACGAGCCCGAAGCGGTTGGAAGGCCGCCTCGCCGCACACCTGGCTTCGTTCCCGAACCGCCGCCCCGGCGCCGGCCGCCGGGCGCAATAATCTTCGTTCCCGAGGTCGAGCGGCTCGCCGGGCGCATCCGCGAAAAGCGCGGGAACAGCGAGGTGATCGCGGAGAATGCGCGGGCCGTACGCGCGGCGCTCAAGACCGCGGGCCTTACCGATCTGGCCCGCACCCATGCGGATGCGGTGCGGGACGCCGGCGACGGCGCGCTAGCCGAACTGGGCGACTTCTGCTCGCAGCTTCACAAGGCCGATCCCGAAACCTGCCGGCGCTGGAAAGCCGCCATGAAGCGCGAACTGCCCGCCGAGACCGGTCGGTTGGAGAGGGCGATAGCTCGTGTCGATGGACCAGAGGCGATCTCGACCGAGGCAGAACGTTCAGATAACCGGAAGAATGAGCACGAAGAACCCAAGTCTCGTCGCATCCACCCCAACTCGCCGGCGCCCGAGAGCGAGGTGGCGACATCAGTGGACGTCCACAAAGAACGCAGCGAAGAACGCAAAGAAAGAATCCTCAAGGATATCAAATGGAATCAACGCCCGGAAGCAATCCAGACAGGATCTGTTCGCACCTACCGAACGGAGGGGCCCGTGCTCGTTGGGCACACGAGCCATACGTTCGGTCTAGACGGCATGGAGTACGACATCGTTTGGTGGCCGTTGGATGATCGCGGGAAACGTATGCAACTCCTGACGGAACCAGACAATCTGTCGCAGCGCGTTACATCAATCTCGGGCATAAACATAGAGAATCGCAGTCGCGGAAACCAACATGTACCTCCCTTTGACAATCCCAATGGCTGGGAGTTTGAATTGCAGATCCCACCACAACCAGATCGGAACGGCACTTCCACCGGACATGAATTGAAGGTTTATTTGTCCAGATAGGTTTCAAATTGGTTTTGAAAACCAATCGTCGAAGGAGAGAGTCTTGAAGCGTCTGATTGCCGTGGTCTTCGCGTGTATACTTGTCATAGGTCTTTTTGCGGCTCGAACAGAGGACGTCCCCAACGTGCCGGATGAGATGCGTTTCGAGACGGAGCGGTTCCAAGCGCTAGAATGGACACCAAGATTCCGAAGCGACGAATGTTACATAGAGTACGAGGCAATATCGAAACAACGCCTGACCGACACCGATACCCAAAGCTTGCGCAATTTTGTCGATGGTCATCTTTACCGGCACGAATACCGTGCGGCTGGTTACCCTACGCGAGTCAAAAATATCTCGGAGAACTCCTACCGGATTGAGGTGCGATTGCCGGATAGTTGTAACAAACGTGAGGAAATCGCTGCGGCCCTGGAGACAATTCTGCAAGACAGTACATGGCTCGTGTCAATTCGGCGCAACAGGAATCCGCCGGTTGAACACGCCACCGCAGATACTTTTGCCTGGACCGACGACCCCGATTTCGACCCGACATTCTGGGCGATGAAGAACAGGGCGCATAATGGCGACTATGATGCTTTGATATGGCGCGCTGTTTTTGCTGAGGAACAGCAAGACGCCCCTGAAATGGCGATGGTGCTTTTTCAATGGGCGGCCAATTGTGCGCCGGATACTCCCCGAAGGAATATCGCACTTGAGAACCTAGAACGCCTCAGTTCGACGAGTTCCCAAGAAACAATAAAACGTGGAGCCGAAATCCAATCCATCGTGCACGATCAAATGGCGTCATACGGCATCGAGTGTCTGCCTTGACCTTCGTCAATCGGCGCCACGCCCTCGTACGGCGGTAAGTTGCTGTTGACGGAACCCCTGCCTTCACCTTGACAACCTGAACACTTTGACCGGCCCCTGCCGGATCAATCATCTGCGCGCGCGGGCGACATCCGTCCGTGCGCTCGCACCCCATTGCCCAATCGACAAGGAGACCTTCATGGCCGACCACATCGTCATCAACGACATCAGCCCCCGCGTTCAGTACACCGCCGACGGGGTGCAGACTGTGTTCACCTACCCGTTCCCGATATTCGAGGACGCCGATCTATCGGTCTTCGTCGACGGGACGCTACAGGTGCTGACGACCGATTACACCGTCACCGGCGCGGGGGTCGACAGCGGCGGCACGGCAGATTTCGCCGCTGCACCGCCCAATGCCGCGTCGGTTACCCTGCTCCGCGATCTGACCGTCGAGCGAACCTCCGACTTCCAGGAGTCGGGCGAGTTCCGCGCCAAGGTCATCAACGACGAGCTCGACCGGTTGACCGCCATGATCCAGGAAGCGGAGGACCGCATCGCCCGCACCCTCAGGCTTGCCTCGACCGACACGGCGGCGGATTTGACATTGCCCGACAAATCATCGCGCACCGATACCTATCTCGCGTTCGATGCCGCGGGCGAGCCGATCGCCGCGGCGGACCCCGGCAGTTATCCGGCGAGTTCGTACATGGCGACCGTGCTCGACGATGCGGATGCAGCCACGGCGCGGGCGACACTCGGCGCAGAAGCCGCAGACGCGGATATTCTCAAGGCCGACGTTTCCGACACCCTGACCGCCGGCATGCTCGGCACGTCGCACGATCTCGGCAACCTGAACACCGCGACGACGCTGCACATTTCGGACGGCAATGTGCAACACGGCACCATGACCGGGTCGTTCACGATGACCGCGCCCGACGATGCCGACGAAGGTTACTGCGAAGTCGAATTGACCATCGACGCGACCGGTGGTTACGCGCTGACGCTCTCGGGCTTCAATGAAATCGCCGGGTCGTTCGACAATACCGCCAACATGGTCAATCTGCTGCGTATCTCGAAACTGAATACGAACACCTATCTCGAAATTACCCAGGCCGTCTGACGAAAGAAATCTCAGGCCCCGCTTCGCCCGCACACATCTCTACCGCATTCTACACCGCACTCATTGTTCGGGGACGGCGCCGATTCGCTGCGCCGAAAGCCGTGCACGCTATCTGCCATCGCAAGACGGCAATGATACTGCATGCGCTGGCGGGCCTGACGGTGGACCGCTCATCGTTTCGATTTTGCCTTCAATCACCGAGGAAAATCCCATGCTTGCATTCTGGAACGGCGGCGACCCAAGGGTCGCCCGCAACCCCAAGCGTATTACCATGCCCAATGGCGACGTTCGGCTCAACGCCGGGCCGGATCCGGACGACGACCTGTATGCCTTTGTGCCTGGTGCCCGGCCGGACAGACACCAATCCGTGATATCGCGGTCCTACGCGAACGACGGCTGGACAATCACCGAAACGAACACGCTCTCCGACATTGCCGCAGCCCGAGTGCGGCAGCTACGCAAGTCGGAAGTCCGCAACAAGGCAACTCAGGTGATGGACGGCGGACTGATCTTCTCGATCTCGGGCCTGGCGCTTGCAAGCGACCGGGAAAGCATCAACGAAATCCTGTTGATCCTTCAGTGGGCAGAACAAGGGAACACGATCCCGAGCGGCGTCAACTTCACGACACTCGACGGCAAAACCGTACCCGCTGGTGCGAATTCGGCCACGCGTCTCTCGAGCATCGAGTTGTATGCACATGAGATGTCAGAGCATCGGATCATCACCGGGATTCGCCGTGACGAGCATCTCGCCGCAATCGACGCGCTACCCGACACCCCGGCATCCGATATCTCGGATTACGACTTCTCGATCACGTCTTCGTACGCCGCGAGCGATGCCCGCTATCAGGCATCTCAGGGCTGGCCGGCCAATCCGGAGGATATCTGATGATTGTACGCCCCCCATTCCGCAATGACGGCGGCTACATCGTCGAAGCCGCCGCGCTGTTCGATGGATTGAGCGGGTATCTTTCATTCAACCCTGCGTCGGCGGGCGATAACCCGAAGCAGTTCACACTCTCATTGTGGGCGAAGCGCGCAAAACTGGCATCGGCTCAGACCTTTATCAGCGCGCACGCATCGTCACTGTTCAACAGTAACGATTTTGACGACTGGTATATCGATGGTAGTGATCAGCTCCGCTGGATAACGTACTTTTCTGCAGCAACTCAGGCGAACGTTGCTTCAGATGGGCTGCATCGTGAAGTAGACGGTTGGAATCATTTTGTCGTTGTTGCCGACTTCGCTAACGCTACCGCCGAAGACCGGATCAAGTTCTACAAAACGGTATCCAGTTGGTCGATACCGCTACGACGACGCCCGACATGACCGACACACCACGACTGAACAACGGCGGGCCTATTTCGATTGGCGAGTACGCTGGCAATCTCGGCGGCAATAACTTCGACGGACATATGTGCGAAGTCGCCATGGTGGACGGTCAGGCACTTACACCGTCCGATTTCGGTGAAGCCGGCGCGTATGGCAACTGGATTCCTAAAAACCTCACGAACCTTACCTTTGGCACAAACGGATTTTGGATTAAGGACCCGTCTACAGGCGTTGATAATAGCGGCAACGGCAACGACTTCACCGTCAACGGCACGATCACCCAAGTTTCCGACACGCCGACCGACAGCGCGGTAAATGGGGTAGGGAACTTCGCAACAGGTAATCCCATATGGCCTGTTAACTCCACTGCGCCGACAATTTCTAACGGTAGCAATACATACGTCCGCAACTCGACCGCGCCGAACATTTTTCCGGCCACATTGGAATTGCTTGAAAGCGGTAAGTGGTATTGGGAAACCGATATGCTTTCGTCTGCGAGCGGCGCTCCCTTGGTGACGGGTGTGGTTAATCGGGACCGAACCTACAACCAAGACGCAAATGCAGATTTTTGGGGGACCGTACTCACATCAACAGACACGACCGCATACGCAGACGGAACCACCGTTTCGGCTTCGTATTTCACTGGCGCTGGATTGGGCACGTTACGCATCGCGCACGCCTATGACGGCGACACGGGTAAGTATTGGCAGGGTATCGTTAGTGGTGGCTCAGTGACGTGGGGCAACAACGGTAGCGGTGCTGGCGATCCTTTGACCGGCTCCAAACCCCTTGCCACGATCACCGTACCTGTTAGGCCGTTTTGCGGGCAATACCCTATGACGCCGAGCTCGACTACAGCGAAGGCGGCGGCGAGGCGACGCTTCGCCTCGGCGCTCAACGGCTTAATCGGGCATCGTGCTGGTGGGATCCCGCGTACGGCGACCCGGAACGCGGCGACGGCAGCGTCATCGCCTGCGTCTTCACGGACGAGGACGGCAACCGCCGCATCCATGCCATCGAATACATCACGTTTGACCCGAAGCGGCTGGATGAGACTGACGAACTGACCCAGCAATGCGAAAAGGCAATTGCCTTCGCCGACCGCAATTTTCTCCCGCGCATTACGGTGGAGACCAATGGCATCGGCCGTATGGTGCCAGGAACGCTCCGACGTTTGGCGCGGGAACGCGGCCTCGCAATTTCCGTGCGCGAGCAGTCGAACCGGACGCCGAAGGCACTCCGCATCCTCGATGCTTTCGACGCCGCGCTCGCCGCGAACCGTCTCTATGCTCACGCGGACGTGCTGGCATCGCCGCTGATTTCTGAAATGCGGGACTGGCGGCCCGATACGGACGGTCCGGACGACGGGCTCGATGCGGTCGCCGGTTGCCTGCTCGAGGAACCGTATCCCCTTCCCGCCGTGCCTGCGGCGGGTCGGCCAAAACCGCGTCGCGATTGGCGCCGGGGCATCAAGCCTGCAACCGCCCGTACCGATTTCGCTATCTGAAACCATTTGGAGATCGTGATGATCCCCGACCCGTTCAAACGCATCGTCGACCCGTTCAAGCGCATCGTCGACCGCATCCCGCCGCCACGCTCGCTGCTCGGGGACGACCAGCCGGCCCGGACAAAACCGCTCGGTCGCCCGTCCGGCTTCGTTCCCGAACCGCCGCGCCGCCGCCGGCCGCCGGCCGCCGGGCGCGATAATCTTCGTTCCCGAGGTCGAGCAGCTCGCCGGGCGCATCCGAGAGAAACGCAGAAACGGCGAGGTGATCGCGGAGAATGCGCGAACCGTGCGGGCGGCGCTCAAGACATCGGACCTCGGCGATCTGGCCCGCACCCATGCGGATGCCGTGCGGGACTCCGGCAACGGCGCGCGCGCCGAACTCGGCGACTTCTGCTCGCAGCTTCACAAAGCCGATCCCGAAGCCTGCAAGCGCTGGCGCACGGCCCTGAAGAAGGAACTCCCCGACGAAACGGAACGGATGGGCCGCGCCCTCAATCTGGTGAATCTGGAGGACGCCGCCGAGGGCGACAAGCAAGCCTTCAGGGCGATCAACGACGACCTTCGCGACACGCTCAGCACCGCCCGACCGTCGAAGGAAGGCGAGGTCGAGGTTGCCGCTGTGCAGGCCGTTCCACTCATGCTTATGAGCCTGCCGTTACTGGTCGGCGCCGGCATCGTCACCCAGCAGAATGCCGACAAGATCGCCGCCGGCATCGAGGCCGGCCAACAATGGGCGTTCGACACACTGAACGACCTGCTTGGCCGCACCGACATTGCCGAGCCGCTGCCGACGACGGAAACGCTCCCGGAAGACCGGCCGGACCCGGCGATGGACAAAGAAACCCTGCCGCAGGCCGACCCGATATCGCCATTGCCGCCATCGGAACAGCAGACCATCGAGCAGAAACCCGAGACCCTGCCCGATCAGTCGGAAGAAACGACTGCGGACGACCTTATCCTCCACATCACGCCAACAGATCCGACACCGGTCGAAGCGATCAGAGACAAGATCCGAAACAACCCCGATGGCCTGACCTCAGAGGAAAACCTTCTTAAAGATGGCCTCGACACTCTCGACAACCGCTCGCCCGAGCAACGGGAAGTCATCGAGGAGCGATTGCCACGACACTATCGCATCGACGGCGGCAACAACAATGGACTGTCCATTGACACCGGAGAAAATCGCGACCGTGCAGGCGCGTTCTTCGACGATCTGGTTCGCGATCTCGGCGGCGATCCGAGCGCGGCCAGCCCCATCGTGAAGCCCGACTACGAAGGAAAAGTAGTCAAGCTGCCGGACGGCACCAGGGTTCGCTATCGTGACTCAAGCCATGATGGACGGCCGACCGTCGAGTATGAAAAGCCCCGGGGCGGCAAAGATAAACCGAAATGGTCGTACAAGTGGCGGTTCGGCAACAAGACGAAGGAGCCATTCATGCGGAAGTGATGGTGCGGCGTACGGTCAACCGGTTAACGCCGGTGGATGAGAACCGGGCTGCATGCTAGCATCCCGATCCAACCAGATGGGTCGTGCGCCATGAAAATCATCACAGAAGACGACCCCGATTTCGCCCGGCTCCGCGAACTGCGGAACCGGGTTTTTAAACCCGATACCCGGTGCTTGTGGGGCGGACCCGATATTGAGCCGGAACCGCCTTTTGTCGATCCCGCGTGGAAGGGTATCCTGTTGCCCACCAGTATCGGCTCGTGGGAGAGTGGTATGGATCCCGCTCCGGGCATGCTCCACATAAGAAGTAATACTGTCGAGTGGTTTGACGGTTTTCCTCGGCGTGACGGCCTGCCTGAACTTCGCAGCTGGACCGATCCGCTGATCTGGTGCCTTGAGAAACGCGACGCCGACTGTCTCGTGCTGACCAACGACAGTATTCCCGCTGAAGACTACGAATCTCTGCACGATAGACCACCCTCTTACGGCGTCGTGACGCCCGATAACAAGGGCATCGACGACGGGTTCAATGAGTTCGTGAGATTGTTCGGAAAATCAATACAGGATCAACCAATCCTGATGTTCGACCCGTCCGGCGATTGGGGTCTGGCCGACTTCGAAGAAGCCGACTTCCTAGTCGGCGCAACGCCCAAGTTTTACGATCAATACTGCGAAGTGGCTGGCGGCGAGCATTTCGTCAAGGCTTGGTACTATTTTTACTGCATCACCGATATGATCTCGGGTCCTCACGACTACGGATCGGAGCATTACTTTTCGATGACCGACTGGTCATCTTATTTCATTGATTTGCACATCTTTGAGTTCAAGAGACCGATCGATTGGGCCGCCGAGTTCGGCGACAAGATCAAGGGGCACGACGAGGGCGAGCCGGTCGAGGGTTGGCCGTGGAGCGATTGATGTCCGAAACCGGAAACAGGGAAATGCACGAAAGCGGCGTTCTCATTGACGACGCCGGCGAATGGGCAGCTTAAGACAGCGACGGTCTCGACCACTTTTCGGCGGCACGACGGCGTTCATCGATCAGTACTACGAAACCCGCGGTGGTGACGCGGCGGTCATCTCCCTGGGTGATCAAGTGCCTCAGTATTACCGACACAGGGGATTCTTTAACGACGGCTCACTCCTTGCGACCAAGATCGTCGAGCGTGGGAGCCGCATGATTGTGTTCCAGCTTCGACTCATTCCAGATCGGGACGGCTTTAGCGTCGAGTATACCGACGTCCCCGGGCTGTTTCGAGGAACCTGTTCGAGCCGCCATTAATCTGCATCAACCAATTCTGTCGGGGTCTGAAACGTTGCGGGAGGTTTGCCGCCGGTGACCTCAAGGTCCGCTTGCAGTCAACGCATGGCTGGCATGCGGGATCGGGTGTTTTCGCCGGTCGGCGCACGCGGTATCAGCACCGCCGTTCGCAACAACCGCTGAATGACACCCATGCCCGATGAAGATCACCCGCTGAACGGTCCGCACCCGACGGACTGAAGGCTCTGAGCCCCGCCGTCACCCCCGCGAAAGCGGGGGGTCCAGCATTCCCGGTTTCTGGATTCCCGCTTTCGCGGGAATGACCGCCGAAAGAAAGTCGTGTACGGCGAACAGGCCGCGCACAATGACGCCTCACCCTGAGCCCGACGAAGGGTGAGATGCGCCTCATACTTCGACAAGCTTAGTATGGGGGCTGCCTTTTAGTACGCGGTTGCTTATTCGGCAGCCTTGGGCGTATCGCCCCGGATCACGGCGAGAATATCGCGCGCGGCGGTCGGAATGTGCGTGCCCGGTCCGTAGATCGCCGCAACCCCCTTCGACTTCAGGAAGTCGTAGTCCTTGGGCGGGATGACGCCGCCGACGATGACGATGATGTCGTCCGCGCCCTTGGCCTTCAGCGCATCGATCAGTTGCGGCACCAGGGTCTTGTGGCCCGCCGCCTGCGAACTGACGCCGATGACGTGAACATCGTTCTCGATGGCTTCCTGACAGGTTTCCTCCGGCGTCGCGAACAGCGCGCCGATATCGACCTCGAAGCCGATGTCGGCGAACGCCGTGGCGATGATCTTGGCGCCGCGGTCGTGCCCGTCCTGGCCCATCTTGGCGACCAGCATACGAGGCCGCCGGCCGCTCGTCTCGCCGAACGCCTGCACCTCCCCCCGGATCGCGTCGAAATCCTCGTCGCCTTCGTAGGCCGCCGAATAGACCCCGGAAATCGCCTGCGTGTTCGGCCGGTGGCGGCCATAGACCTTTTCCAGCGCATCGGAGATTTCGCCGACGCTGGCCCGCGCTCGGGCGGCGTCGACGCTCAAGGCCAGTAGATTGCCCTCGCCGTTGCCGGCGGCATTGGTCAGCGCGACCAGTGCCTCCTGGCATTTCGCCTCGTCGCGGCTCTCGCGGATGGTCTTGAGCCGGGCGATCTGCGACTCGCGAACCGCGGTATTGTCGATGTCCAGCGTCTCGATCTCGTCTGCATCGCCGCGCTGGTACTTGTTGACGCCGACGACGATCTCTTCGCCCCGGTCGATGCGGGCCTGGCGGCGCGCCGCCGATTCCTCGATGACGCGTTTCGGAAAGCCGTCCTCGACCGCGCGGGTCATGCCGCCGAGATCGTCGACCTGCTCGATCAGCTTGCGCGCTTCGGCGGCGAGCGATGCCGTCAAACTCTCGACGTAGTAACTGCCGCCCATCGGATCGACGACGTTGGTAATCCCGGTTTCCTCGGCGATGACCAGTTGCGTATTGCGCGCGATGCGGGCCGAGAACGGCGTCGGCAGTGCAATCGCCTCGTCGAGCGCGTTGGTGTGCAGCGATTGGGTGCCGCCGAGCACCGCCGCCATGGCCTCGATAGTGGTGCGGATGACGTTGTTGTAGGCGTCCTTCTCGGTGAGGCTGACGCCGGACGTCTGGCAGTGAGTCCGCAGCATCGACGATTGCGGGTTTTTCGGCCCGAACGGCGCCATCAATTCGGCCCACAACATGCGCGCGGCGCGCAGCTTGGCAACCTCCATGAAGAAGTTCATGCCGATGGCGAAGAAGAACGAGAGCCGGGGCGCGAAGGCGTCGATATCCATGCCCTTGTCGAGCGCGGCGCGGACGTACTCGACGCCGTCCGCAAGCGTAAACGCGAGTTCCTGCACCTGGGTCGCGCCGGCTTCCTGCATGTGATAGCCGGAAATCGAAATGGAATTGAAGCGCGGCATGTGCTCGGCCGTGTAGCCGATGATGTCGGCGACGATGCGCATCGACGGCGCCGGCGGGTAGATATAGGTGTTCCGGACCATGAACTCCTTGAGGATATCGTTCTGGATCGTGCCCGAGAGCTTCTCCGGCCCGACGCCCTGCTCTTCCGCCGCGACGATGTAACCCGCCAGCACCGGCAGCACGGCGCCGTTCATGGTCATGGAAACCGACATCTCATCGAGCGGAATGCCGTCGAACAGGATCTTCATGTCCTCGACACTGTCGATGGCGACGCCCGCCTTGCCGACATCGCCGACAACGCGCGGATGATCGGAATCGTAGCCCCGGTGGGTCGCCAGGTCGAAGGCGACGGACAGACCTTTCTGCCCGGCAGCGAGATTGTCCCGGTAGAACTTGTTGGACTCCTCGGCGGTCGAGAACCCGGCATATTGGCGGATGGTCCACGGTCTGCCGGTGTACATGGTCGCGCGCGGGCCGCGCAAGTAGGGCGCCAACCCCGGAAACGAGTCGATGTGCTCAAGACCTTCGAGATCCGCCGCCGTGTAGAGCGGCTTGACGACGATGCCCTCGGGCGTGTGCCAGACGTGCTCGTCGAGCGGTTTGTCCTTCAGATCCTTCTGCGCCAGTTCGCGCCAACGCTCGAATTCGTTGTCCGCCATCCTGCATCTCCCCGTCGTTGCAGCGGTTCAGGCGCGAAGTATAGCCAGCCCGCGCGGGCCGCGTAACGCATTTTTGTGCAGGTGCGAAGGCGATACTCACGCAGCCCTGCCACGACGCCGAATGGCTTTATGACGACCTTATCCACAACAAAATATAGTCTCAAAGTTGCCTGAACGCGCTAAATCCGGTACGGTCCCGCACATGTTGTGGATTTATTGCACAACGACACAAATCAAGAAAAAAGGGGATCGCCGTCATGGCCGAGGCATTTGAATGGACACCGGAACGTATCGCCGCGCTGATCGCGCTCTGGGAAGAGGGTCTGACCACCAGCGTTATCGGTGAACGCCTCGGTATCACAAAGAATGCCGTTGTCGGCAAGGTACATCGTCTCGGCCTGCCCAAACGGGTGACCTCGACCCGGAACGCGCCGCCGGCCCCGGAACAGAAGCCGATGGGCGAGATGATCAAGCTCGACAAGCTGTCGAACGGCATGTGCTGCTGGCCCGATGGCGAGCCCGGCACCGAAAACTTCCGCTTCTGCGGAGCACCGGCTGTGCCCGAAAAGCCCTATTGCCAGGAACACTGCCGCCGGGCTTACGTGCGGATCACCAAGGACGGCCGCAAGGTCGCCGCGGCCTGACCCCATCGCCGCGTCCGTGCCTGCGCGTAGGACAAGCCACGACAATCCTGTTCTGATCGTCCTCGCTGGCCTCCCCGGCGTTGGAAAAACGTCTATCGCACGCCATCTCGCGCGCGTAACCGGCGCCTTCCATCTTCGGATCGACAGCATCGAACATGTATTGGCCATGTCGACACCGGGTATCGATCCGGTTGGAGACGCGGGTTACCTCACAGCCTACGCAATCGCCCGCGACAACCTCTTCGGCTCGCAAACTGTTGTCGCCGATTCAGTCAACCCGGTCGCGGCAACCCGTATGGCTTGGCTAAACGTGGCGCGCGAGTCCGGTGCAACGGCGTTGGAGATCGAGATCGTCTGCTCAGATAGAGCTCTGCACCACGAGCGTGTCGAAACCCGCGAAAGCGACATCCCCGGCATGCCTCTGCCAACATGGACGGACGTTCTGGCCCGGGACTACGAACCCTTTGCGCACGACCATACCGTCATCGACACGGCAGCACTTTCAGCCGAACAAGCGGCAGACCGGATCAAAGACTTGATCGCGGCAGCCTGACCCGGACTCTACTGCCCTCAGTGGCGCGTTACCGTTGCGCTGTCGTCGCAAGATGTCGCGACAAAAAAGTCGGCGTAGCCTTCCTGCGCCGGATCGATGCGTTCGATCGGAGACGCATTATGGAAAAGCGCCCGGTCATTGAGTACGACGTAGTCTCCCGGCATCAGCGGTAGTTCGAGGAAGGCCTCGGCAGTCGCACTCTCCGATAACCGCAGATTGCCGCCGTCCAGGTTTTGCCGGCCGATCATATAGACCGCAATTCTGTCGAACCCGTCCTGATGGCGGCCTTCGGGCGTCAGGGCCGCGCCATCTCTCTCATAAACGCGAACCTGGTGCACGCCGATGTGCGCGCCGATCCGAACGGCGGTGTGTTCCTCGAAGTGGGCGAGCATCGCGGCGAACGCCGGACTCCCCCAGGTCGTTTCCTCGATCGGCTCATACGTTCGTTCGACGTCGCCCAGGAAGCGGTTGATGTCCTTGCCTTGTGTAAAGGTTTCGGGCGGCAGCAGTTCCACCCGCCCATCGGCGAGGCGGAATGCCGAGTAGCGGCGGTATCTGAAATCGCCCGGTGTGTAGGGATCGACCGGCAACCCGGCAAACCCCTCATCGAGGCTGACGAGCGCATCGTCGTGTTCGAGAAGATACTTCATGACTGCTCTCCTCCATGATTGTTGTATCGGTACATGATATCCGAATTCGACCGGCTTGAGTCGAAAAAAATAACTGCTTTCAATGAGTTATATGATAATTCCAAGGCCCGGCGACCAATTGGAACATCGTGACTGTAAGGGGCCATGCCGTGTCACTTTGTGACCGGCGCCAGGGCCATCATTCGAGGGCGTCGGCAAACGCACCGCCTAGCTGCGTGGCGTCTTCCAGAATTCGGTCGACGCATCCGGTGTCCTCGATCGAGCCGTGCAGCAGATCGAGACGCGGCTTCTCGACGCCGCAGTACTCCAGAATACCAACCTCGAGCTGAGTGCGGATTGCCGTGTCGTAGCCGCGTTTGGCGAAACCCTCGGCACCGTTGCCGCAAACGCCGATCATCCAGACGTGGCGGTGCGGATACGTTCCAGGATCGTAGGCCCAGCCGTAGTTCCAAACCCGGTCGATCCACCCCTTGAGCATGGCCGGCATCGACCACATCCTGTGTCTGACGAAGGATGAAGTCGAGCATGGGCACGGTTTTCGTTGCATCGCCCAGACCGTTCGGGCACCAAGGCGGCATGAGCCTGATCGAGCGCATCCGCGAAGCCAACGACATCGACGAAACCGGCCTTTTGCCGTTCGTCGCCGACGGTCGTACCGTCGGTCTCGCACTCGCTGATTTCGCGCAAAACCTTGCCGAGTGGCCGGACGTATTCCGCATCGATGGCGGCGTTCTCGCTCTCGAGGCCGGTCTTCGCTCGCCGGCAGAGCGAACGGCAGCGGTTGCCCGCCCCCTGGCAGCGCTACGCGACGCAGGCGTTGTAACGGGCTGGCGGAATGAGCTTTATCCTGTGGTGGACATGTTCGGCGACGAGCCGGTTCTCGAGGTCGAGCGCGCGGCGGCGACCTTGTTGGGCATCAAGACCTTCGCCGTCAATCTTAACGGCTACGTTGAGAACGGCGGTGAGGCCGCGCTCTGGCTGCAACATCGCGCCAAGACAAAACCGACCAGTCCCGACAAGCTCGATGTCCTGGTCAGCGGTGGGCAGCCAACGAACATTTCGCCGTTCGACAATCTGATCAAGGAGTGTGGGGAGGAAGCGGGCATTCCAGAGAGTGTCGCGCGCCAGGCACAGGACGCCGGCTGGATCGGCTTTCGCGCTCGGCGACCCGACGGCGTCAACCATGGCCACTACTTCAACTACGATCTCGCCTTGCCCGATGATTTCGAGCCGATCAACACCGACGGCGAAGTACAGGCGTTCTATCGGTGGCCGATCGGAAAGGTGATCGACATTTTGAGCAATACCCAGGATATCGCCTTCGATTCCGCCGTCGTCATCATCGACTTTCTCATTCGGCACGGCCACATTGCCCCCGATACGCCAGATTACGCCACCATTCGGGAGAGCCTGCAGCCGTGAGCGTTTCTTCACCCCTGTTTCCGCCGATCGAGCCCTATATCAGCGGATATCTCGACACCGGCGATGGCCACGAAGTGTATTGGGAAGCATGCGGCAATCCAGACGCGCCGGCTGTCATCTTTCTGCATGGCGGTCCCGGCGCGGGGTGCGCGACGGCCCACCGCCGCATGTTCGATCCGTCGCACTGGCAAATCGTGCTGTTCGATCAGCGCGGCTGCGGCAAGTCAAAACCGCGGGCATCTGTCACCGCCAACACGACCGATCATCTGATCGCCGATATCGAGGCCATTCGCACTCAGCTGGATATCGACCAGTGGCTTGTGTTCGGCGGATCCTGGGGTTCGACATTGGGGCTTGCCTACGGCATCGCCCACCCGGACCGATGCTCGGGCTTTATCCTGCGTGGCATTTTTCTCGGGACCCGTGCCGAGGTCGACTGGTTCATGCATGACATGGGACGGTTCTTCCCCGAGGCATATCGCCGTTTTATCGAGTATCTACCGGAAGGCGAACGCACCGACCCTCTGACGGCATATCATGCGCGGCTGATATCCGATGACAGTACCGTGCATCAGCCGGCGGCCACGGTCTGGGGCGGATACGAGGGTGCGTGTGCGCGGCTGATTCCGGTTTCGAATGGAGAGGGCGGCGGGACGCTGCCACTGGCGCGGCTTGAGGCGCACTACTTCGTCAATGACATGTTCATGGATGATGGCTTTATCCTGGCGAACCTGGGGCGGATTGCACACCTGCCGGCGGTGATCGTGCAGGGCCGCTACGACGTCATCTGCCCGCCCATGACGGCCCACAAGCTCGCGGCGGGCTGGCCTGGCGCGGATCTGCAAATCATCGACAATGCCGGACATTCGGCATTCGAGGCGCCGATCCTGGCGGCGCTTGTCGACGCCGCGCAAAAATTCGCGCGCGTTCGATAGGCGAGCGCGCCGCCGACGCTCGCGGCTTGCAATGCCTAACCGATTGAATAAGATGCAGCTTCCGTTGCCGGCCATCGGCATTCCGGGGGAACGAAAATGATCCGTTTGCGCCGCCTCTTTATCTTTGCCACCGCTGCAGTTGCGCTGATCCACACAGCAGGATCGGCAAAGGCCGAAGGCGATCCGGATTACATCACATTCGGTGCGGGCTGGTACGACTTCAACAAGCAGGACGACAGCGCCGGTGAGTTTCGCCTCGAGTACCGTTCTGACGAGGAGTTCTATTTCCTGAAGCCATTCGCCGCGGTGGCCGGCACGTCGAGCGGCAGCTTCTTCGTCGGCGTCGGCGTCTTGATGGATGTCTATTTCGGCCGCCGCTGGGTGGTGACCCCAAGCTTCGCACCGCATTTCTATGAGCAGGGCGACTCGGACAAGGACCTCGGTCACGAGCTTGAGTTCCGCTCGCAGCTTGAAGTTGCCTATCGTTTCGACGATCGCTCACGCCTCGGGCTTTCGATCTCGCACTATTCGAACGCGTCGATCGGCGACAAGAACCCCGGCACCGAGACGCTGATGCTCAATTACTCGTTGCCGGTCAGCACGCTCTTCGGGGACTGAACTCCGGTTCCCTTCGTGGACATCTCGCCAAAACCCGTGTAGACGGGCCGCAGCGTCGCGCCCGTAGCTCAGTCGGATAGAGCACAGGATTCCTAATGCTACGTTTTTACAGGCGGGGCGCTAAGAAAACTACGGTTTTCAGTAGGAACAAACAAAGACCTGTACATGGCAGAATGTACATGAACACCTGTTGAGTTTGAGATATGGAGATACTAGTTGCGCCCGTAGCTCAGTCGGATAGAGCACAAGATTCCTGATTGAATTGGGCATCAAGGTTGGAAACGCTTTGATGAATCTGCTCAAAAACGGGGAACCCTCACTGGCATCTCGCCACTGGCAATCCCGTGCCAAGCCCCAAAAGGGGAAGGTGTAGAGACTTGATGGGCAGCGCCTAAGGGCTTCGGCCTATGGTGAAGGGAAAGTCCAGACCACGAACGTAAAGCGGCGGCGAAAGCCGAAGTGGTATGAATCTTGGGGTCGCAGGTTCGAATCCTGCCGGGCGCACCACTCCCTCGAAGCCAATATCACGCGGTATTAGTTATCCCCAGGTCCATAACCGACGAAGTTTCTGGTTGCTCCAGTCGCCCCACCATCGACGAGAAATTTGCGGAACTGTGTCTCGAAGTGAGAGTCGCAAAACCTGACGATCAAACCAGTGTCATTAAGTGCCTTCTTGCAGCTTGAATCTGAAATAGATTGTAGAGCTGTTTTGGGGCGGTCGCAGTTATGGATACAGTCGTTGCGACGTTGGCAAATCTCATCGATGCGGGTACCCTGCGCCGGTCATCGATCCGTGAAGTCTTACACGGACGATGTCCTTTATTCCTCGCTGTCGTCGTCCTTCACTTGGACGGCTTGGGCTCGCGGTTGGCGCTACTCGTGTTCACGCCCCCTATCTTTATCGAGGCGGCTGGCCGCGTTTATGTGGCCCCTATTTGGTTGTCACAATTTTATTTATCCCGGCGGCGCAACCAAAGTAGCGGTGGAGTTTCACGCGTAGCGTGAAACAGGTAGCGGTGTAGACGAAGTGTCAGCACGTTCGTCCGCACCTACCGGCTGACCATTTGATTGGTCAGCAGGATGGTCGATTTGCGAAGACATGATGTGTCCTCCATTGCGAACGACCGTGACCAAACCCGTCCGCGACACGGACAAGAAAAGAAATGCGGGAGTGAAGTTCACTCGGGTTTGGTTGACCTCGCGGGACTCGAACCCACGCACGCTACCCAGAGGTCAAGGTCGGTTCGCAATGAGAACCGGTTTCGCGAAGGAAACTATAGCCGTTTTACCATGAGAATTCGCAGCGTCAATTATTATCGCTTTTTGAAAACTCGATTGTTGGAGAGCCTAATCACTAACATATGTTAGTGTACTTTTACTCACGCGGCATTGTTCCTGTGCCTAGCGACGAGCGCTTTTGCTTTTTCAATGGGATCAATATTTCGACCCCGCTCCAAATTTTCATGAATCGCGACCATTCTCTCGTACTCGTCGTGATGTTCAACTGGCACGATCTGGCGCAGTAACGTTTCTGGGTCTGGTCGCCGTACTGGGCTGCCGGTGAGTTCGGCGACCGCCAAGTCCGTACGAATGTGGCCGTAGTGCTCGTCAATCATTTGCGGGCTTGTACCCATGTTGGCAGCCAAGACGCCTTTATCGACCTTGAGATGGGTCAGCATGTAGTGGGCGTAGCCGTGTCGGAGCGAGTAGAGGCAGCGAGAACGGCGGCGTGCTCTATCTGATTCATTTCGATATCGGAGGCCACACTCGTCCAAGGCCTTTCGGAACAAGGTACTCATCTCGGTTGCGACCGCGCCATCCGGCATGGAAAACAACGGAGCCTGGGACGTCGTAGGCTTGGTCAGCTTGCGAAGCCTTCGCAAGTAGTGTCTGAGCATCAAAGGCGCGTAAACTTTTGCCATTTCTCCAAATTCGTCCGGCTTTCGGTGCGGCATTATGATTTGGACTGCCCGGTTGCCCTCTACATCTGCAAAATCCTCATTCACGTTTTCCCACGTCAGCAAGTCAGTCTCCTTCCCGGCGCGAACACCTGTAAGGAAGCAGAACCCCACCAAGCAGTAGAGGAGTCGCCGCTTGTAGATCGTGACAGGGTGCTGACGCTTCGGAGAACGATGCCATACAAAGAGGAAATCCATCAATTTGGGCATTTCCTCGATAGTGAATTCTGGGCGGACTTTTTTAGAGCGGCCCTTTCGTTTGATCGTCAATTGCGGGAAGGTGTGAATATCTCGAATCTTCTTAAGATCGGCATAGTCGAAGAGGGCACGCAGCACGACATAGTGTGAGTTTATTGTCGACTTGGCTGGCACTCGTCCGAGCTTGTCCTTTACGAAACGGTCGTAGGCATCAATCATTTGTCGGTCGATGTCGGCGGTGTCGCGTCGACCAAAGAACGGGTCAATGTAATTTCTGATAATTGAGATCTGGGTGGCTCGATGCTGACTTCCGTAACCAGCACGAATCTCTCGCTCCAAGTCTGCCTTGAACCGATCGCACACCCACTTGAAACGACGGCGAGTGATCAGTTCAGCACCATCCTTCTCAAGAGGTTTACCAAGGAAGATTGATACGCCCCGGCTTAAGGCGGCATCGATATCTGTCGTTCCAGACGGAAATCGCTGCCATTCGCCAGTAGCGATGTCGCGCACGCGAAGCTGGAGCCGCTTGGTCTCCTTCCGAGTCTCAACTACAACGTTGCCGTCGTGCGCCTTTGCGACAATTGCCATCTGCCTATTTCGCCCTCGCGAACCTCCCGGAACATTCAATACCGCCTAGACTGGCTGTACACAGACTGTACATTCGCCCTAGCACCGCTCAAGGACTTCAGTGTTTTGAATATCAAACAGTTATGTGCTTATTTGCGCAGGTAATTATGGTGCCCTAGCTTCCTAATCCTGGGGTCGCAGGTTCGAATCCTGCCGGGCGCACCATCCTGCCCCGCGAACAGGCCGCGACCCGATGACCGACGAAGACGACATCGCCGCCCGCACCCTCGATCGATGGCACAAGGACATCGCGCACCTGAAACCGCTCTACGGCGCGGTCGAGATGCCCATGGAACGCCAGCAGGGTTATCTCACGAAGAACGAAGACTTCTTCATCTGCAGTGTCGGCCCGCCGCCCGAAATCGATGTCGCCGCGTGGCGGCTGCGTCTCGGCGGAGAGGCCGCCGCGAACGCGCTGGAGCTCTCGCTCGCCGATCTCGAATCTATGGATCAAAAGACGGTGCCGGCGTTTCTCGAATGCGCCGGCAACCATCGCCGATTCTATCAGGACATCCAGGGCCGCGATCTCAAATGGCGCCCCGGCGTCGACGAGGTCATGTGGCATATGGGCGGGGTCGGCATGGCGGAATGGACCGGCGTGCCGCTCATGGCGCTTCTCGACAGGGCCGGTCTTGACCCCGACACGGCGTGCATCGTCGCCGAAGGTCACGACAAGGGCGTCGAAACGCCGGAAGGTATCCGCTGCGCGCTGCCCATCGAGAAGGCGGCCGACCCCGACACGCTGGTCGCGCTGCGAATGAACGGCGAGCCGCTGCCCCCCGATCACGGCTATCCGGCGCGACTGATCGTACCGGGATGGGTCGGCACCTATTCGATCAAATGGCTCGATACCATCGGTGCCTATACCCGCCACCAATGGGTTCACCGGAACACGAAGCTTTACGTCATGATGGGCGATGCGTGGCCGCGTGAACGCTACGCGCCGGCAAACGGCGGGCCGTTGACCGAGCAGAGCATCAAAAGCTCGCTCGCACTTGCCTGGCCCGCGACGCTGGATGCCGGACGCCAACGTATCGTCGGTTACGCCCGGTCGCCGGCGGCGCCGATCGCCAATGTGCAATGGAGTTGCGATAAAGGTGAAACATGGCGGGATGCGGAACTGACCGGGCCGAACGAGTGCTACGCATGGGCGCCGTTTGTCTTCGAATGGGATGCGACTCCCGGCGAGTACATGCTGATGACCCGAGCAGCAGACCGCGACGGCCGATGCCAGCCCGACGGCATGCCGTTCAATGTCGGCGGCTATCTCTACAACGCGCCACACCCGCATCCGGTCACCGTCCGCTAGATCAGATTTTCATGGTTCGATGAGTCGCTCACGCGTTACCGTCAAACCCTGATCGGCTCTAGCACTTGCCGTCCCCGCCGGTGCCGCTAAGGTAATGCGACCGACCGCAACCGGGGACCGGCCATGGGAACGCTCTATCTCTTGCGTCATGCGAAATCGAGTTGGAACGATCCGTCTCAGAATGATTTTGACCGACCGTTGAATGCGCGCGGCAAGGCGGCGCGGATGCTGATCCGGACGTGGTTGAAACAAAACGGCGTCAGACCGGGCTTGATCCTCTGTTCGCCGGCCGTGCGCACCCGCGAGACCCTGGAACCGTTGCTCGATCTTTGGAACCCGGTTCCTGAGATACGCTACGAAGCACGTATCTATGAAGCGGCAACGCACAGTTTGAAGGATGTTCTTCGCTCGGCGGCCGCAGACGCCCGGTCAATCCTGATGATCGGTCACAATCCGGGCACTCAGCGCCTAGCGCTCGATCTGGCGGACGGCGCGCCAAGCAAATACCTTGATCGTCTACAAGAAAAGGTCCCGACCGCCACGCTGATCCGGCTCGACGCCGACGGCAATGCATGGGCGCGGATGGAAAGCGGCGCCTTCCGGCTCGGTGACTTCGTCGTCGCCCGGGAACTCGAAAACGCCTGAATGCCCGTCAGGCCGCCTGTTCGCGCTTCAGTTCACTGAACGGTTCGCGACCGAAAATCCGTGTTACCATCGGTTCGAAAAATTCGAGCGGCAAGTACTCGTAATCCGGATCGAAACAGTTCTGATCGTATTTTTCGCAGAACTCGACCGTCGCATCGAAGTGCGGGCTGTCGCGGTGCCGGTCGCGCAGGTTGCGGTCCATGCCGAGATGATGGGCGAAGTAGTAGGCTTGGAACATGCCGTGATGCCGCACCATCCAGTAGAGTTCTTCAGACACGTAGGGCCGCAGGATCGAGCCAGCGAGTTCACTGTGGTTCATCGGCGCCACGCCGTCGCCGATATCGTGCAACAACGCCATGACGACGTAGTCCTCGTCGCGGCCATCACGGTGAGCACGCGTCGCAGACTGCAGGCTGTGTTCGAGGCGGGTGATCTTGTAGCCCTGCATCACATCACCACCGCCCGTCAGCATATCGAACAGGCGGCCCGGCAGGCCCTTCAGCATGTCGGCTTCGAGGGATTCGAGAAACTCGTACTCTTCCTTCGTGCCATCTGCCATGCGTGTAAAGCTGACCGTTTCCATCGCGACCTCTCAGCGGTTGTCAGTTGATCTTCCTGATGGGTATCAGGAATCAGAAATCAGTTGAAGCAATTCATTTCGATCCTCAGCTTGCGCTGAACCGTCGTCAAGCAGATGCCGTACGTTCCCGGCGCCGTGCAAGATAGCGCACCGCGCGCACCGCAAGCAGGGCCACGGCTATCCCGAGGTAGACCCAGGGTTCGAGCCGGTTGCCTTTCGCCATCATGATGAAATGCACGCAACCGAGCGGTGCGATCACGTAAATCGCCTGATGCAACCGTTTCCAGCGATCCGGCCCGAGGCGTCGAACCATCTTGGCCGTCGATGTCACGGCCATGGGTATCAACAGCACGAAAGCGGTCATGCCGATGGTGATGTAGGTGCGCTTGACGATATCGGCCCAGATCGCGGCCCAGTCGAAAAACTGATCGAACACGATATAGCTGGAGATATGCAGACAGACGTAAAAGAATGCGAAGAGGCCGAGCATTCGTCTGAACCTCAAAACCCAAACCTGCCCGGTCAGCAATCGAACCGGCGTGACGGCGAGCGCGATCAGAATAAACCGCAAGGCCCAATCGCCGAGAAAACGATTGAGATATTCGGGCGGATTGGCCGTGAGGCCGAGTCCATCGGGCCCGCCCGTGATCCCGCGCCAGAAAACCCACGCGATCGGTAGCAGGCAGGCAAGGAAAACGATGACCTTACTGGCGGTGCGAAAACGGTTGCGTTGCTTCAACGTCGTCGGCGTCCGTTCAGTTCATGTTCAGAAGAACTTTGCCAGATCCATACCCTCGTACATGTGGGCGACCTGTTCAGCATAACCGTTGAACATCAGGGTATCTCGGCGTTCCGGAAACAGGCCGGTTCCGATGACGCGTTCCTTGGCTTGACTCCAGCGCGGATGAGAAACCTCCGGATTGACGTTGGAATAGAACCCGTACTCGCGCGAATTGGCGATATTCCACGTACAGGGCGGCTGTTCCTCGGTAAAATTGAGGCTGACGATAGACTTGATGCTCTTGAAGCCGTACTTCCAAGGCACGATCAGGCGGATCGGCGCACCGTTTTGATTCGGCAGGGTTTCGCCGTAAAGCCCGACCACCAACATCGTTAGCGGATTCATTGCCTCGTCCATTCGCAGGCCCTCAACGTAAGGCCACGGGATCACCGCACGGTTCTGCCCCGGCATGCGCTCAGGATCGTGCAGCGTCTGGAAGGCGACGTACTTGGCATTCGATGCTGGCTCCAATCGCTTGATAACGTCCGCCAGCGGAATGCCGACCCACGGCACGACCATCGACCAGGCCTCGACGCAGCGGAAGCGGTAGACGCGTTCTTCCAACGCGTGCGGCTTGATCAAATCCTCGTAGCTGTACGTGCCGGCATTGGCGACGTGCCCGCCGACGGTCACGGTCCAGGGCAGCGGCTCGAAGTCCTGTGCATTGGCCTTCGGATCGGTCTTGCCGGTACCGAACTCATAAAAGTTGTTGTAACTGGTCACATCGTCGTAATCGGTGATCTCAAGGTCGAGCGCCTCGGCGGTGTATTCGGTCGGCTTTACATCGGGAAGCTTCGCGGCGGACACCGTCCCAGGCAAAGCGAGACCGCCGGCGATCGCACCTAAGCCGACCGCACCCGCACCCTTGATGAACCGGCGGCGATCCTCGAACAGCGCGCGCGGCGTCACCTCGCGTTCCGGAATTTCCCAACCATGTGTGCGCTTGATCAACATTATCGTAACCGTTCCTTGATAATAGGCGAGATGCGGGATGGTTTTCCCGCTTGAATGAGTTTGACCCGGCCACCATAACCTAATTCCTCGAACAAAGGTTACACATCTACTGACGGGTTCTGACAATCGTGTGAGAAACGCGGAGCGACCAGCGCCCGAAATCCGTTCGATCAACGACTAGAATGACCCTGCGGCGGCCGCGCTGAACCCATGCGAACCCTTTATCACCTCTGGCTTTCTCCGTTTTGCCGTGCCGTCCGTATCGCGTTGGCTGAGAAGGATCTCGAGTTCACGTTGCGCGCGGAAAACATCTGGGAACGCCGCGACGAGTTCCTGGCGCTAAACCCGGCAGGCGAGGTACCGGTTCTGGTCGAGCCCGAAGGGGCTGCCGTATCCGGCGCATCGGTCATCTGCGAATATATCGACGAGATCAAACCCGAACCGTCCATCATGGGTGCAACGGCGTTGACGCGGGCCGAAACACGCCGTCTCGCCCAGTGGTTCGATGGCAAATTCAATGCCGAAGTCACCGAGAACCTGCTTGGCGAGAAGATGATGAAACGGTTCCTCGGTCTTGGCGAACCCGATGCGGCGGCGATCCGTGCCGGTTACAAAAATCTCCGGTATCACCTGCAGTACATCGCCTATCTGACAGAACGCCGGAACTGGCTTGCCGGCGACTCGCTCAGCTATGCTGACATCGCCGCGGCGGCCCATCTGTCATCCCTCGATTATATCAACGAGGTGCCATGGGACGACTTCGACACAGTCAAGACGTGGTATGCGCGCATCAAGTCGCGCCCGAGTTTTCGAAACCTGTTATCGGACAAGATCCCCGGCTTTCCGCCGCCCAAGCACTACGCCGATCTCGATTTCTAGGCTGAATCCTGGAACGTCGATATTTCGCGGAGATCGCCATCCTGCCAAACATAAAGAACGACCAGCGGTTTCGTTCCCGTACGGAACCCGTGAACGATATTGCTCGGTACAAGCACGGCATCTCCGGTTCGACGCCACGCCGATGGTGCGTCACCGACAGTAAACTCGGCCTCCCCCGCAACAACGACGTAGACCTCCTCCGCACCGTGGCGGTGAGCCGGGTAGTCGATGTTCGGACCCCACACGCCGATGCCTGAGCGAACCTTGTCGCTGACGAACGGGCCGAGCTTTCCGACGATTTCCGCGAAACCGTAACCGTTGAGCATGTCGTCGCCGACGACGCCATCCGCCTTCGTGTAACTCTGTTCCCACTTAAGGGCATGACGGACGCATGCAAACGCGGTAACGACATCGTGCTCGGCGCCGGCGCTCAGCGGCCCGGCATCGACAAGCGTTTCCGCGGCGGGCAGATGATTCGCAGGAACGGCTTGCCAATTGCCGACATCCACATCGAATGCATCGCGAAACCGGCGGATTGCCCCATCAGTGCGGCTCGCCAGATAGGTTGTGATCGTTTCCAGCAGGCGCCGGTCGGTTTCATAACCGGTTGTTACGGCCCCAGTCATTCTGCCTCTCCCGCTTGATCGACCTTCACGTCCATGCGTGCGATATTCGCGCGCGCGGCATCGGCCGCTTCGGCCTCGGGTTCGAGTTCGATGACACGAAGCCAATCGACGCGCGCGCCGGCGTTGTCGCCCAAAAGCCGGCGAACATTGCCGCGCTCAAGATATGCCTCGACATGGTTCGGTGCGAGGCGGATCGCCTCGTCGAGGTCCCGCATCGCTTCTGGTAACCGGTCAAGATAGCGGAACGCACTCCCCCGAAATGCCCAAGCGTCCGCATTGGCCGGCGACAGGGTCAAGGCGCGCGACAAATCCTCGATGGCTTCGTCGTAGAGCGTCATCTCCGCAAGAACCGCCCCGCGGTCGATCCACACGTCCGTATTATTCGGATTGATATCGATCGCCGCCGTGAGAACCGCATAAGCACGCTCGGGTTCGTTTGCCAGAAGCCAGCCCTGCGCCGATTGCTGCAGAAGGCCGGCCTTCAGCGGCCCCTCGAGCATCGGCCGCTGTGCCAACGTCTCCAGCCGCTCGGCTGCCTGGCGGTGATAGCCCAGAGCCATCAGCGCCGCTCCGGCGCAATGCTCTGATGCCGCACCGCCGCCCAATCCCTGCCAGGCAACGGCTTCGTCAAATGCCGCCTCGGCATTCTTGGCAATCAATTCCATGCAGGATCGGTAGCGCGCCGCATCGTCTGCATTCTCGGCGCGAGCGTCCACGGCCAGTGTCATAATCGCTGCGACGACCACAATAATCGCCCGATGAAATCGGATTGAAGTGTTGCCCATGCTTTGTCTTTAATCATCGCGCCTGCGAGAAACAAGATTCACGGAAATAAGGATTACGCGTGTCCCATTTGTTCGCATTCGGACTCGGATATTCGGCGCAGGCGCTGGCTGATCGCCTTTTAGCCGACGGCTGGCGCGTCACCGGCACGTGCCGCTCTCCGCAAAAAGCAGAGGCTTTGGCCGCACGCGGGATCGAGGTGCTGGTGTTCGACCCTGCCGCAGGAGCCATCCCCGATCTGACTGCCCTCGACGCCGCAACCCATATCGTCAGTTCCATTGCCCCCGACAGAGATGGCGACCCGGTTCTGAACGCATTGAGTGAGCGATTGGAGGTCGCCAAAGATATCGTTTGGACAGCCTATCTATCGACAACCGGAGTCTACGGCGATAGCGGCGGCGATTGGGTCGACGAAAGTTCACCGACGCATCCGACCTTGGATCGCGCGAAGCGGCGCGTCGCCGCTGAAAACGCTTGGATGGCCCTCCATGCCCACCACGGCCACCCGGTGCATATTTTCCGTTTGGCGGGGATCTACGGACCGGGGCGCAGCGTCTTCGATACAATTAAAGCCGGTAAAGCGCGGCGAATTGACCGCCCCGGGCACTTGTTCGGCCGCATTCACGTGGAGGATATTGCGACAACATTGCTTGCATCGATTGCAAACCCGAACCCCGGCGCGATCTACAATGTTTGCGATGACAAACCCGCCGCACCGGCAGATGTCACGACTCATGCTTGTGCGTTGCTCGGCATCGACCCGCCGCCGTTAATGTCCTTCGAGGACGCAGTGCGTGACATGTCCGCAATGGGCCGGACGTTTTGGGAGGACAACCGGAAGGTCTCCAATCGGCGCATTCGCGACGAGCTCAAGGTCATGCTTCGCCACCCGGATTATCAGGCAGGATTGCGCTCCATTGCTGAAGAAACGGGGTTGATCGACTAAACGATGGAAGTCGGCATCATGCCGCCGACGCGTCAAGCTCGACAGGCAACGAAACGCACACGGACGTGCCCTTGCCGACTTCCGAGTCAATGTCGACGGTGCCGCCGTGCTGTTTCACCAAGGTGTCGACAATTGCGAGACCGAGTCCCGATCCCTCGTTTGCCACGTGCGGGTCCCGTTTGGCTTGCATGAAGGGTTCCCGAATACGGGTGAGCATGTCGTCGGGAATGCCGTCACCCTCATCCCTGATGGTTATCGCAACGCTGTTCCCCCCGAATTCGGCGCTGACAGCAACCTTGCCGCCCTTGTTGGAGTACTTGATGGCGTTCGAGACGAGATTCTGGACGATCTGATGCATTGCGCGCGGGTCGGCCTCGATGTTTGGCACGTCCTCTCCACAATTGATGTCGATCTCGACGTTTTTCTCAGCAGCCGCGTTGGAAAGCTCTTTAGCGCAGACCCGAAGCATTTCATCAACCGTGACGGACTCCTGGCTGATGACGCGCTTGCCCGCCTCGATGGCCGAAATTTCCAGAATATCGCTGACGAGACGGAGCATGCGTTGACCGCTCTGGTTAATGTCAGTGGCATACTCCCGATACTTCTCCCGTGCATCGGGCCCCAACGCTTCCGATTCGATCAGTTCGCTATAACCGAGAATGGCGTTCAGCGGGGTTCGGAAATCATGACTCATCATGGCAAGGAATTCCGACTTGGTGCGATTGGCGGCCTGGGCTCGTTGCAGTGCCTCTTCACGCTCAATTTCCGCCTGAACCTGTTTCGAAACGTCGCGTCCGGTACCGCGGTATCCGACAAATCGCCCGGAATCATCGAATCGGGGACGACCATTGATCGCGATATGGACCAACCGGCCGTCCGGATGATTGCGCGTATGTCGGAAATCACGAAACGATTTGCGCGAATGCAACGTTGAGAGATGTTCCCTGAACGCATCATCTGAAACCCCCGGAATCCCGGTTTCTTCACGCGTCTTGCCCAACAAGGCGTCGGGCCTGACACCCGTAACACGCTCGAAAGTCGGCGAGAAATAGGTGAACCGCAGGTTTGCATCCATCTCCCAGAACCAGTCGGAGATGGATTCCGCAAAATCTTTGAAGCGCTCCTCGGAGTCCTCAAGCTGCTTGAACTGCTTCGATAACCGCCACACCAACAGCATGAGTCCGGCTAACGTAAGTACGGCGGCGACCGAGTTCAGATACCAGCTGAACTGCAGATGCACGGCCGTCATCAGCCTCATCGACTCCTGCATGCCGATGATCGGCGGCAAAACGATCATTGTGGCGAAATCCGCTATGAACGGAGCCGTCGAAGCCCACAGACCGAGCAACACAAAACTGGCGCCGGTCAAAGCGCCAACCCGATTGAGAAATCGCCAGCGAAGGACGATGGTCAATGTGCCGATTACCGCGAGGACAACCAGCAACAAATCGACAGACACCATGACGCCGAAAGGCGGGAAATCAGACTGATCAGACATATCCGGCAAACGCGAGCCCGGCGCTCCGTAAAGCGTTATGTCCCCCGTAGGCGGGAATGTCTCTTTCTTTGGGGCTTTAGTAAAGCACAGAGCGACCGATGACGTTCAGACCGGATTTCGGCAACCGAACATCAGTCGGGTACAACAACCAGAAAATCATTTTTTACCGCATCGTAAATCGACAATTCGCCGGTTCCGATATCGAAATACCAGCCGTGCAATCGCAGCTTTCCGGCGCCAATACGTTCATTGATCCATGGGAACGTGGTGAGATTCTCCAGCGACACCAAGACGGCATGCCGCTCGCATGCCTGCTGACGTTCTTCCGGCGTTGCGTCAGGCATTGTTGCCCGCACCCGCCGTGCGGCAGATGTCAGCATCGAAACCCATCCGGCAACAAACGTGTAACCCTTTGCCGCCACGGCGTCAGGGTCCATGACCGCCTTGACGCCGCCGCAGTGCGCATGGCCCAGAACCACAATGTGTTCGACCTCAAGTTCCTTTACGGCAAACTCCAGTGCAGCGCTGGTACCATGGTAGGTCCCGCCTTCTTCCATTGGCGGCACGAGGTTGGCGACGTTCCTGATCATGAACAGTTCGCCGGGGCCAGCTTGAAATTCGTGGGCGGGATCGATGCGGGAGTCCGAACACGCCACCATGGCGACGCGCGGTTTCTGGCCTTCAAACACGAGCTGACGGAAAACATCCGCCTGTTCGGGCCACAAGCCGCTGCGGAAGTTCCTGTATCCGCCTAACAATCGTTTGATTGGCATCCTGCGCTCCGCAATCAGTCTACTTGGTCCGTTCGCCCCGGACCGTCCAGCAGGGTATCGACGACACGGCACAATCGGTCAAGATCCTGCGGTTCTGATAACCGGTGCCCGCCGTCTTTGACGAGCACAACATCAACGTCGTCGCTGACGATCTTTTCCTGAATGGCGAGCGCCGTGCGCCATGGCACGTCCTCGTCGAGCATGCCCTGGATCAGACGCACCGGCACATTCAGGTCTATCGTATCTCGTAAAAGCAGATGATTGCGGCCTTCTTCGATCAAGGGCCAGACGATGCGGTAAGGCTCGTCATCATAGCAGTTCGGAAGTTCGATATATCCGTCGCGCTTGATCGCGGCTTGCTGATCGGCGTCGAAGGCGTCCCAAATCAGGTCTTCGGTGAAATCCGGTGCCGCGGCGATGCCGACGAGGCCGGCAATACGCTCCGTCCGCGCCAATGCGGCCAACAACATAATCCAACCGCCCATGCTCGAGCCGACAAGTATCTGGGGTCCTGCGGCAACCGCATCGAGAACCGCGATTGCGTCATCCGCCCAGGCACCGATCGTGCCATCCTCGAACGCATGGGATGATTCGCCGTGTCCGCGATAGTCGAACCGGGTGAAGGCCTGACCGCGCGCCTTGCAGTGGGCTTCCAGGGCCAATGCCTTTCCGCCCTCCATATCGGACTTGAAACCGGTCAGGAACATGACGCCTGGCGCACTGCCCGGTGTATAGTGATAGGCGAGCCTGACCTCGTTTCCGGCATCGAGGAATTGCGGTTTCGGGATTTCTGAGGTCATATCGCGCTCACCGTGCTACGTGTGACCGTCAGCGGTCACGGCCAGTCATCCAGGAAATTTCATGAACGACGACGCAGAGACTATCAGCATCGACCAACCGGCGGAAACCCCGGCCGTGCCCGATCCGGCATCCGCAAGCGGACCGAGAATGGCAACTGTTCTCCAGGTCTTGCCGGCGCTCGGCACGAGCGGCGGCGTGGAACGCGGCACCATCGAAATGGCCCGCGCCATCGTTCAGTCGGGCGGGCGCGCCATCGTCGCCTCGGCGGGCGGCGCCCGTCAGCACGAACTCGATCGGGTCGGCGCTGAACATGTCACATTGCCGCTCGACACAAAGGCCCCGTTCCAGATGTACGCCAATATCGGCAGGTTGGCCGATCTGATCCGGCGCGAGAACGTCGACATCGTTCATGCCCGCTCGCGTGCGCCTGCGTGGAGCGCCTACTACGCTGCGAAACGGACCAAACGTCCACTGATCACCACATTTCACGGCACCTACGGTCACGCTAATCCGTTCAAGCGATTCTACAATTCGGTCATGACAAAAGGCGAGCGCGTGATCGCCATATCAGCCTTCATTGCCGGCCACGTCCGCCGCATATACGGCGTGCCGAACGATCGTATCCGCACCATCCATCGCGGCGTCGATACGTCGCGTTTCAATGCCGCCAACGTGACCGCGCAACGGGTCATTCAGCTCGCCAACGCCTGGCGTCTGACCGAAGGCTACCCGGTTGTGATGTTGCCCGGCCGTCTGACGCGCTGGAAGGGGCAAACCGTCTTCATCGAAGCGATCGCCAAGCTTGGTCGTCATGACGTGCGCTGTCTACTGGTTGGCGGTGACCAGGGCCGCCTTGACTATAGATCTGAACTCGAAACCCTGATCGAGCGCCACAATCTCGGCTCCGTGGTCCGGCTGGTCGACAATTGCAGCGATATGCCCGCCGCCTACATGCTGTCGGATGTTGTGGTATCTGCCTCGACCGATCCGGAGGCGTTCGGACGGGTCGTGATCGAGGCACAGGCGCTCGGCCGGCCGATTGTCGCGACAGACCACGGCGGCGCCCGCGAGACGATCCTGCCCGACGTCACCGGCTGGCTGGTGCCGCCGGGCGATGCCGATGCACTTGCGAAAGCACTTGAGAAAGCGCTGGCACTGGACGAAACGGCCCGTGCCCAGCTCGCGCAAACGGCCGTCGATCATGTGCAACGCAACTTCTCGACAGAATTGATGTGCACCAAGACGCTTGCCGTCTATGACGAGGTTCTCCTCGGTCAGGGCCAGGAATCCGCCCGCAGCGGCAACTGATCCGGCATGACGGCGCCGACACCGAACCGCGAACGTATCCTGATTATCAAACTTAGCGCGCTGGGCGACGTTGTGCAGGCGCTCGGCCCGATGTCGGCCATTCGGCGTCACCATGCAGATGCCGATCTGATCCTGCTGACGACCAAACCTTACGTCTCTTTCCTCGAATCGACCGGCTGGTTTTCGGAGATCTGGGTTGATGAGCGGCCGCGCTGGTCGAACCCCGTCGGCTTGCTCCGTCTGCGCGGCCGTTTGCGGGGCGGACAGTTCAATCGCGTCTATGACCTGCAAACATCGGATCGCTCAAACGCTTACTTTCGTATGTTTCCATCGGCTGCCCGGCCTGAGTGGTCCGGCATCGCCCGAGGTTGCTCGCACCCGCACCGAAATCCAGACCGCGATGCCATGCACACAGTCGACCGCCAGCGCGAGCAGTTGAACGATGCCGGAATCGCCGACGTACCGCCGCCTTCCCTTGATTGGGTAACAACCGACACAAGCCGTTTCAGGCTCAAGGACAGGTACGTACTCATGGCGCCCGGCGGATCCGCACACCGGCCGGAAAAGCGCTGGCCGGCGGGACACTATGCGGTTCTCGCGAACACACTCGCCAACAAGGGATATCAGCCTGTTCTCATCGGTACCGCGAGCGAGGCCGATGAAATTGCCCGCATACATGCGGTCGCCCCAGCGGCTGCGAACCTGATGGGCGCCACGTCGATCCTCGAAATGGCCGCTTTGGCGCGCCATGCGGCGGGAGCCGTCGGTAACGATTCCGGGCCGATGCACCTGATCGCCTGTGCCGGGGCTCCGACGGTCGTGCTGTTCTCTGCCGCATCCGATCCGGCACTTTGCGGGCAACGCGGGCCATCCGTTAGAATTGTCCGCCGGAACCCGCTCTCGGAACTCGGCCCGGCCGAGGTGGCCGACGCGTTGGAAGAGCAGATGGCAGGCGACATGGCGCCATGAACAGCAAATCTTTACTGATCGTCGGTCACGTGCCGTCACCGAACACACAGACACTTCGCGATGCGGTGGTGCGGGGCGCAACATCGGACGACATCGACAACGTCGACGTCACGGCCCTCAGCCCGTTCGATGCGACCGCCGAGCATGTCCTCGCCTGCGACGCCATCATTCTCGGCACGACCGAGAACCTCGGCTATATGTCTGGCGCGCTGAAGGATTTCTTCGATCGCACGTATTACGGCGTCATCGAAGAGAAACAAGGTTTGCCTTACGCGCTTTATATTCGCGCCGGTCTCGACGGCACGGGGACGCGCCGGGGCGTCGAAAGCATCGTCACCGGCCTCCGCTGGAAACCGGTGACGGATGTCGTGCTGTGCAAAGGCGAGTGGGACGAAGCCTTTATCGCCGAATGCGAAGAGCTCGGCCAACTGATGGCCGCCGGCCTCGATGTCGGGGTCTTCTAGAGAGACTCCTCGATCCCCGGCCAGTTCTCGTCGCCTTTGGCGATGTTACCCGACACGTCTTTCTGCCAACGTTCCTGAACGCCCTTCGAGTAGTTAAGGTAAAGCTTGCCGTCGACAATCTTCCAAGCGTCCGGGTCGGTCGACGCGGTGTAGCCCTGGCTCACGGCCCAGGCGCAGTATCCGCCGTATTGGGGGGCGTACTTTTCCGGATCGGCAGCAAACATGTCCCGGTTCTCGGCGCTGGCAAAGTGCCATTCGGCGCCGTTCCATTCGTAGGCGAAATCGGACGAACCTTCGACCGGCTTACCCACCGTGAAATAGGCGACCGGGTCGGTGCCCTCTAAGGCGGTTCCCCAGGATTGATAGACCTTGTCCGCGTGCGCCGGACTGGCAGCAAACAGCATCGTCGGCAGGACAAGCATCAGGGCAAAACGAACGATACGCATCATCAGTTCCTTTTCTCGATTGACGTGAGCGTACTCTACTGGGTTTTCATCCTCGTGGCGTTCAATCCTTTCTCAAGGTCGCGTGATGGGTATGCGAGCACGGCGCGACATTAAGGGAATCGGCCGACGTTCTTGACACTCTGCGCCGGATTGCCGATACAGACCGCCATGAATGCCTCGACGGCCACTACGACCACGACTACGACCCTCACGACCCGTGGGGGGCGATGAGGTTCGCGTCGAAATCGAGGCAGCCGCATCCCCTCCCGAACGTCCGGGAGGGTTTTTTTGTTTATGGAACGACCAGGGAACGATCCGATGCCAAGCGACGCCGATAATCCGGTCAACATCACGCTGCCCGACGGCAGTGTGCGCACCTTCGATGGCGCCGTGACCGGACGTGCCGTTGCCGAGGATATCGGACCGGGCCTCGCCAAGGCGGCGCTCGCGGTTCGCGTCGACGGCGAGATGCGTGACCTCGACCGTGAGATTCCGGGCGACGCCGAGGTTTCGATCGTGACGGCGAAGGACGAGGACGCGCTTGAACTTTTGCGCCACGACGGCGCCCACGTTCTCGCCATGGCCGTGCAGGAATTGTTCCCGGGAACCCAGATCACCTTCGGCCCGGCGACGGATGACGGTTTCTACTACGACTTCCACCGCGAAGAGCCGTTCTCGACCGACGATTTCGAGGCCATCGAACAGCGCATGGCCGAGATCATCGACAGGGACGTGCCGATCGTACGCGAAGTCTGGGATCGAGACGATGTTGTCGAGTATTTCGCCGAGAAGGGCGAGACCTTCAAGGCCGAATGGGTCTTGGAACTGCCCGAGGACGAAGACATCACCATGTACCGCCAGGGCGACTGGGTCGATCTCTGCCGCGGGCCGCATTTGCCGTCAACGGGAAAGCTGCCGAAGGCATTCAAACTGATGAAGCTCGCCGGCGCCTATTGGCGCGGCGATGCTTCCAACCCGCAATTGCAGCGCATCTACGCGACCGGCTGGGCCGACCAGAAACAGCTCAAGGCGCACCTCACCATGCTTGAGGAAGCCGAGAAGCGCGACCACCGCAAGCTCGGCCGCGAAATGGGCCTGTTCCATCTGCAGGAAGAAGCCATCGGCTCTGTGTTCTGGCATCCGAAGGGTTGGAACCTCTACAAGTCCGTCGAGGCCTACATGCGCCGACGTCTCGACGGCGCGGGGTACGTCGAGGTCAAGACGCCGCAACTCGTCGACCGGCATCTCTGGGAGAAATCCGGTCACTGGGAAAAATTCCGCGAGCACATGTTCGTCGCCGAGGTCGACGAGAGCGATCCGGAAGCCCACGGTCCCAATCAATCTCAAGGGCACGACCACGATGCGCCGTCGACCGGCGCCAATCGGATGCTGGCCCTCAAGCCCATGAACTGCCCGTGCCATGTGCAGATTTTCAGGAACAGCGGCATCGTGAGCTATCGCGACCTGCCGCTCCGCATGGCGGAGTTCGGTTCCTGCCACCGCTACGAACCGTCGGGCGCCCTGCACGGCCTGATGCGCGTTCGCGCCTTCACCCAGGACGATGCGCACATCTTCTGCACGGAAGACCAGATCACCGAGGAAACCAAGATCTTCTGCGACCTCCTGCTCTCGATCTATCGCGATTTCGGCTTCGAGGACGTGGTCATCAAGTTCTCCGACCGGCCGGACGTGCGGGCTGGCGAGGACGCCATTTGGGACAAGGCCGAGGCCGCGCTGATGGAAGCGACCGAGGCGACCGGGCTCGACGTTTCGCTCAATCCGGGCGAAGGCGCGTTCTACGGTCCGAAGCTGGAGTTCGTGCTGCGGGACGCCATCGGCCGCGACTGGCAGTGCGGCACGCTGCAGGTCGATTTCGTGCTGCCGGAACGGCTCGACGCGACCTACATCGGCGAAGACGGCGAAAAACACCGTCCGGTCATGCTGCATCGCGCAATTCTGGGCTCGTTCGAACGCTTTCTCGGCATCCTGATCGAGAATTTCGCCGGCCGCTTTCCGTTGTGGCTGGCGCCGGTGCAATGCGTCGTCGCCGGCATCACGAACGATGTCGATGACTACGCGAAGGCGGTCGCCGCCGAACTGCGCAAGGCCGGCTTGCGGACGGAACTCGACCTGCGCAGCGAGAAGATCAACTTCAAGGTCCGTGAGCACTCTGTCGCAAAAGTCCCGGCGATCCTCGTCGTCGGCGCGCGCGAAGCGGAGAACCGCAGTGTCGCGATCCGCCGGCTGGGCGAACAGAACCAAGAAGTCCTTGCCCTCGATGACGCGATTGTTAGACTGGCCGCCGAAGCGGCAGGGCCGGACGAAGGTCGCGAGGGCAACGTTTAGGAAACACTCCCAGAGAGTTCAGCAAACGGCGCGGCACTCGAACAGCCCGCCGGATGAAAGATTAATTTTGGAAAGGTTGGAACCATAGCCAGACCCCCGATGAATCAGACGCCGACCCGTGACGGGCCCCGCGTCAACGATCAGATCACCGCCCCGGAAGTCCGCGTCGTCGGCGCAGACGGCGAAGTGATCGGAGTCCTCTCCGTCGAAGAAGGAATTGAGCACGCTTACGACGCCGGCCTCGACCTGGTCGAAGTGTCGCCCAATGCCGATCCGCCGGTCTGCAAGATCCTCGACTACGGCAAGTTCAAGTACGAGGCGCAGAAAAAGGCCAACGAAGCGCGCAAGAAGCAGAAGGTCATCGACGTCAAAGAGATCAAGATGCGCCCGAACATCGACGATCACGATTACGACGTGAAAATGCGCAACGTGAAGCGCTTCATCGACGACGGCGACAAGGTCAAGATGACGATCCGCTTCCGTGGCCGCGAGATGGCGCACCAGGATCTCGGCCTCGCCGTGCTTCAACGGGTCAAGGAAGAGATGGACGAGCTCGCCAAGGTCGAGCAGTTCCCCAAGACCGAAGGCCGCATGATGACCATGGTGCTGGCGCCCAAGTAAGGTCGCCGACCCCAAACGCCTCGGGCCCGGGGATGGTCGGGTTGGCCGGGCCCGAATGGTTCCGGTTAGCTTCCAGAATCAGTACTGCGCGCAATGGGAATGGCCCCGGATTTCTATTGGGAGGCATTGCGCCCGGTCTGATGGGGCCAGCCTAAATCTCTCCGATCGAGGCACGTGCCTGCAACACCCTCATTTCGTCACCCCCGCACAGGAGAGGCCCGGCGCGCATCCCTAGTTCCTGTCGCGACAGAAAAGTCCCGTCGGGCGCATGGGGATGGTTGGGTTGGCCATGCGCCCCTGATCCTCCCCATACTTCGTCATGCTCAGCATGAGGACTCTCTCCCGCTCATCCCGGCGCAAGCCGGGATCTTGCGTGAAATAGCCCGAGGTCCCGGCTTTCGCCGGGACGAACGGTTTGATTTGCCTGAATGGTCATCACGGCACCCGAACAGCCCAAAATGGTCATTTTGGTCATGCGATTCCGGCCTGAATCCGCTAACCCGTTGATCCGGCACGAAACCGGGTCCGAAAAAATGGTCATTTACGGTCATTTTCGGTCATTCCGGCCGCTTGCCGCGACACCTCGAATGACCACCGCGCAAGACTCGTCATACCCGTACTCGACACGGGCATCCACGTGGATGGCCGGATCATGTACGGCCACGACGCGAATGTTTATCCATGTTCATTTTCCGCCGATCCCGCGCTGATTTCCCGTGCAGTTTCCGCGTACCCGACGCGAACGCGACATCGTTGAATTCAAACGAGAATTCGGAAAAATGTTTATCTTCGCTGATCCGATGGGGGCGGATAAACATTCTACCGTGCCCTCTCGCCCAGCACCGCGCGGTCGGGGATGGCATGGTTGGCCGACCGCGCTTTTGTCGTGGAAGGCACCTGTATCCTACACGTCCAGCCCGCACATCCCGCCTGGAACGCACGAACCGTCACATCCTATTCACCGTGAAAAAGAGCAGAAACCACCCTGCCACATTCCACGGCATTTGTCAAGAATTATTTCCTATTTTACTTGTGATCGATCGCAAGCGGAAAGGACGCGAACTTGGCAAACACGATGGCAATCGGCCAAACAACAATAACCGCTACATTTCCTTGAGCCATTTCTTCAGGACCTCAATGTGAATGGCGAAATCGCGCCCTTCGTCGGGCCCTCCCTTATGGATAATGCCACAGACGGTGTCATTGATATCAAGGAGTGGCCCACCGGACATGCCTTGAGGCAGCTTTTGCGCCACTTCGATGAGTTTGACACCATTTTTGATGGTTTCGGCGCTAACGACACCGGGTCTGACGTTAAGCGGATCGCCGGGTGCCCAGCCAGGATATCCGATTGCCGTCATCTGATCGCCAGTTGCGACAGCCTGTGACGCAGCATCAAGTTCGAAGAACTCGGTCTCGGGAACCTCATGGCTAAGGACGGCTAAATCTCGATGCTGGTCAATCTTCTGAACTTTTACCTTGAACATGTTTGCGTGTTTTGAGGGGTGTAGAATTTCGACCTCATCCACATCCTTCACACAGTGGGCCGCAGTTACGAGTCCCACACCCTTGAGAAAGAAGGCCGTTCCTTGAAACTCCGGATGTTCGACGACCCAGACCGCCCGCTCTTGAACCTCAGCAGGAGTTGGTCTGAGATTGATTGGATGCGCCGGGAAGCACTTGTTAAATCGAAGCGTAACACCGCGCACAACCGGGTCCGATTGACCCTTGATATGGGTGAGATACGAAATCTTGCCTCTGAGGTGTCCCGCAAGGCTGGAGCGTCCTCCATGAACCTCATGAAACTTCTTCTCGGCGCCGTCGGAGCCTAGCTTCTCAATCGAGTGCAGGGCCGCACGAATATTGCGAACGTATCGGCGGTCGACATTGAGCAATTGGTTGACTTTGAGGCCGGTAACCATTCGCCGAGAGTGGCGATCAGCATAGTGCGCCTTGTCCTGATTGATCTCAAAGCCGTTATTGTGGATCGCATCGCACAGATTGGTTGCGAGATCGTCAAGTGAGATGCGCCCTGCTGGCGGAAGCGTGGCCTCGAACAATGCCTTAGGTGGCTGATGGCTTGAGAAGGTTATGTCATCAGCGTATCGGGTGTAGATGCAGCGGGCCTCCTTCGCAACGGTCAGCAACTGCCGATCGAGACGGAAACATATCATATTTGAGAGAACCGGACTGCTCGGCGCGCCCTGAGGAAGATGCCCGTTGTTACAGCAAATTCGCGCGATGATTTCGGCGACGCGCGAGTCAATGTTGAGTGATCTTAGCATCCCTTTGACCCGGTTCTCCGTGATCGACGGGAAAAAATCTTTGAGATCAATGTTAATAACGAACCGGCGACGGAAGTGTGCCAGTGCGTTTGTCTTGACCGATCTGCCGGGAACGAAGCCGTGTACCGGATGGCGTGGCCGATAAAGTTCGGCGAGTTTTTCAGCAAGTTTACGCTGAAGAAACTTCAGTCGCTTGTCCGGCGCGCTGATCATCCGGAACTTATTCGGTCCCTTCGCGATCAAGAAATGCTGATACATTCGGTTGCGAAAGAACCAAATTTTCCGGAGTTCCGCAGTGCTAAGACCAAGATAATCGAGAAGAGCTGTTTCGCTCGCGAACTCGGGCGGAACGCTGACGCGAATTGGCTGACCAAAATACGCCCCCCAGTACGGCACGAGGTCTCCCCTTCAATCACGCCGGCATCAGACATTGACCATCCGGCGCGCACGATATGTGCAGACTTTAGCTCTTACGCCGCAGTTACGACAGCGCGCATGAAAAGGGAGACCTCGTAACCCTGTTTCTAGCTGATAGATGGCAGACATGCCACAAAACTGATCCTTCTTTTCGTATAGAGGAGAATTGCTGAACCGCAAACGCAGATGTCACGAGCTAGGTGCAGAGAGTTGTACCTGAACCTGATCGAATATCCTCGTCCTCCCACACCCCCCTCAAACCCCTTGATATCGTGGCGTCTGGCCGTTATAACCCGGCGCTTCCGAGGCCTTAGCGCAGCGGAATGAACGAGCGGTCCGGCGGGGCATGCCCAGCCGCTCAGAACCGAAAAGCACGGCGCGTCTCTTCACCGCGCCGGCAGACGAAAAGGAAAATGGAAATGCCCAAGTTGAAGACGAAGTCGTCGACCAAGCTTCGATTCTCCCTGACGGCCAAGGGCAAGGTCCGCGCCAAAGCAGCGGGCAAGCGCCACTTCATGAGCCGTCGTTCGCAGAAGTTCATTCGCAATACCCGCGGCACCACGATCCTGTCGCCGCAGGACGCGAAGATCGTCAAATCATACATGCCGAACGCCTGAAGCGCTGATCTGAGGAGAACCGGACCATGGCACGCGTTTCCCGGGGCAAGACGTCCCACGCCCGTCACAAGAAGATCATCAAGCAGGCCAAAGGCTATCGTGGCCGCAATTCCACTAATTTTCGCATCGCCATCGAGCGTGTCGAGAAGGGCCTGCAGTACGCCTATCGCGACCGCCGCGCCAAGAAGCGCACGTTCCGCCGCCTCTGGATTCAGCGGATCAACGCCGGCGCGCGCGAACACGGCCTGACCTATTCGCAGTTCATGAACGGCCTCAACAAGGCGGGGATCGAGCTCGACCGCAAGGTGCTCTCGGATCTCGCCGTGCGCGAACCGGAGTCGTTCAAGGCGCTTGTCGATCAAGCTCAGGCGGCTCTCGCGCAGTAAGGCCTGTTCGCAGGCATCAAACGCTTTCCTCAGACATTGAGAGCCGCGCCGGAGCGTTGTCTCCGGGCGGCTTTCGGTGCTGAACAAACGGACCAGATCGCATGCAGGATGTTGACCAGTTACGCGACGACCTGATCGCCGCCGTTACCGCCGCAGAGAGCGTTGCCGCGCTCGAGGACGTCCGCGTGGCCGCGCTCGGCAAGAAGGGCTCCGTCACGGCGATGATGAAGGACCTCGGCGGTCTCGACCCGGAAGCCCGCAAGGCCGCCGGCCAGAGCCTCAACGCAGTGAAGACCGAGGTTGCCAACGCCATCGAGGCGCGAAAAGCAGACCTTGCCGATGCCGAACTCGACGCCCGCCTCGTCGGCGAGACGGTCGACGTCACGCTGCCGGTCCGGCCGGAGAGCAGCGGCCGCATTCATCCGATCAGCCAGACCATCGAGGAAGTCGTCGCCATTCTGGGCGAAATGGGCTTTTCGGTCGCCGAGGGGCCGAGCATCGAGGACGACTGGCACAACTTCACGGCGCTCAACATTCCGCCCGACCACCCGGCGCGGCAGGAGCACGACACGTTCTACCTTCCGGGGAATGGCGAAGACGAGCGGCTTGTCCTCCGCACCCATACGTCGCCGGTGCAGATCCGCACCATGGAAAGCTCCAAGCCGCCGATCCGAATCATCGTGCCGGGCCGCACCTATCGCTTCGACTACGACGCCACGCATTCGCCGATGTTCCATCAGGTCGAAGGCCTCGTCGTCGACAAGGAGACCCACATGGGCCACCTGAAGGGGTGCCTGATCGAGTTCTGCCGTACGTTCTTCGGCGTCGACGATCTGCCGGTCCGCTTCAGGCCGAGCTATTTTCCGTTCACCGAACCCTCGGCCGAGGTCGATATCGGCTGCACCCGCGAGGGCGGCGGCTTGAACATCGGGCACGGCGACGACTGGCTGGAGATTCTCGGCTGCGGCATGGTCAATCCGAACGTGCTGTCGAATTGCGGGATCGATCCCGCCGAATACCAGGGCTTCGCCTTCGGCCTCGGCGTCGAGCGCATGGCGATGCTCAAGTACGGCATCCCGGATCTCCGGACGTTCTACGAGTCCGATCTTCGCTGGTTGCGCCATTACGGTTTCTCGGCGCTCAATCAGCCGAGCCTGGTCGCCGGATTGAACGGGGGACTGAACCGATGAAGTTCACCCTCGGCTGGCTCAAGGAACATCTCGAAACCGACGCCACGATCGACGGGATCGCGGAGCGCCTGACCATGAACGGTCACGAGGTCGAGCGGATCGAAGATCGCGCAAAGGGTCTCGAGGAATTCGTCGTCGCGCGCATTGTCGAGGCGAAGCAACATCCCGATGCCGACCGGCTTCGGGTCTGCACGGTCGACTACGGCGCCGACGATCCGGTGCAGGTCGTGTGCGGCGCGCCGAACGCAAAATCTGGTCTGCTCGGCGTCTTTGCGCGGGACGGTCTATACATCCCCGGCACCGGCATCACCCTGAAGAAAGCCGAAATTCGCGGCGTCGAGAGCAACGGCATGATGGTCTCGGAACGCGAGATGCAGATCAGCGACGAGCATGACGGCATCATCGAGTTCACCGAGGAATTCCCCATCGGCTCGTCCGCCGTCGAGGCGTTGGGCCTGAACGATCCGGTTATCGAAATCGGCATCACGCCGAACCGGGGCGATTGCCTCGGCGTGCGCGGCATCGCCCGTGACCTTGCGGCTGCCGGTCTCGGTACTCTCAAACCGATCGACAACGATCCGGTTGTCGGCGCCTTCGAGAGCCCGATCAAGGTTCACCTCGATTTCGAAGGCGACGACATCAAGGCGTGCCCCTACTTCGTCGGCCGCTACGTACGCGGCGTGAAGAACGGCGAGAGCCCCAAGTGGCTGAAGGATCGGCTGGAGTCGATCGGCCTGCGGCCAATTTCCGCGCTCGTCGATATCACCAATTTCATGACCTTCGCCTACAATCGTCCGCTGCACGTATTCGATGCCGACAAGGTGACCGGCGACATCCACGTGCGCTTCGCCAAATCCGGCGAAACGCTGCTGGCGCTGAATGAGAAAGAATACACCCTAGACGGCGAGATGACCGTCATCGCCGACGATGAAAAACCCGAAGCCCTCGGCGGCGTCATGGGCGGCGAGGAAAGCGGTTGTACCGAAGAGACCGTCAACGTCTTCATCGAGGCGGCGTATTTCGATCCCGTGCGGACCGCCGCGACGGGCCGTAAGCTCAATCTGCAATCCGATGCCCGTTTCCGGTTCGAGCGTGGCATCGATCCCGAGTTTCTCGTCGACGGCATGGAAATCGGCACGCAGCTTGTGCTCGATCTCTGCGGTGGCGAAGCATCCGAAATCGTCGTTGCCGGCGGTCCGCCGGACTGGCGTCGCACCATCGATCTGCGCCTGGAGCGCGTTCGCACCCTGGGCGGCGTCGACATTGCGACCGACGAAATCGTCCGGATCTTGAGCGCCCTTGGTTTCGAGGTCGAACAAAACGGCGATGTTCTGCGCACTGTCGCACCGTCGTGGCGGCCCGATATCGTCTGCGAGGCCTGCCTGGTCGAGGAGGTCGTTCGCCTGTTCGGATACGACCGCATCCCTGCGGTGCGGTTTTCAGCGGCCGACGGCTTGCCCGATACCGCCTACGACCCATCGCAACGACGGCGCAACGCGGCGCGGCGCACACTGGCGGCACGCGGCCTGGTCGAAGCCGTGACCTATTCGTTTCTGCCGTCGTCCCATGCCGATCTTTTCGGCGGTGTCGATGACGGTCTCCGCCTCATCAATCCGATTTCGAGCGATCTCGACGTCATGCGCCCGTCGGTCTTACCGAACCTGATTGCGGCCATTGGGCGCAACAACGATCGGGGTGTGCCGAACGGATGCCTGTTCGAGATCGGCCCGCAATTCGAAGGCCCGAACCCGGGCGACGAGAGCGTCGTTATCGCCGGAATTCGAACCGGCGAGTCGGGACCGCGCAACTGGGCCGTCAGCCCGCGCCCGGTCGATGTTTTCGACGGTAAGGCCGATGCGCTGGCCGTACTCGAAGAACTCGGGGCGCCGGTCGATAAGCTCCAGGTCCATGCGAGTGGACCCGAGTGGTACCATCCCGGCCGCGCGGGCGAGCTGCGTCTCGGCCCGAAGAACACGCTGGCGCGGTTTGGCGAGATCCACCCGCGCGTGCTTCGGCGGATGGACGTCAAGGGACCCGTCGTTGCGTTCGAGATTTTCGCCGATGCGATTCCACAGGCAAAAAACAAGGGGCCGGCAAAGCCGCTCCTCAGGCTTTCCAGCCTGCAACCGATCAGCCGGGACTTCGCTTTTGTCGTCGGTGAAAACGTCGCCGTCGACAAGCTTATCGGCGCGGCGCGCGGCGCCGATAAGGAGCTTGTTGCCGACGTACAGGTCTTCGACGTGTTCTCGGGCGGCAATCTCGGCGAAGGGAAGAAATCTGTCGCCATCAGCGTCGTGCTGCAACCGACGGATAAGACTTTGACCGAAGAGGAGATTGAGGCGGTCTCCGCCAGGATCATCGAGCGGGTCACTGACGTGACGGGCGGCGTGCTAAGAGGCTGAGAGTCAAAGCATGGAGAAGGTCTCTTTCGAAGCCGGTGAGCGTATGTTTCGCGAAGGCGACGCGGGCGACCTCGCTTATGTCATTGAGAGCGGCGAAGTCGAGATATCCTGCCGGCGCGATGGCAAGACCATCGCCATCGGCACTGTGCGCAAGGGCGATATGATCGGCGAGATGGCCTTGCTCGATCCTGGGCCCCGAAGCGCAACAGCACGCTGCCTTGTCGAAACCACCGCCATCGCAGTTGGCCGCGAGCAATTTGAAAAGCGTCTCGGCCAGGCCGATCCGGTTCTGCGGCGCGTCATCATGCAGATGATCCGCCGGCTTCGCGAACAGAACCGCATCATCGCCAACAAGAACTAGGTGCTGAATTTCGAGCTCGGCAGAGGTAGCTCGACGAAGAACGTGCTGCCGACACCTTCCTCGGACGTGTAGCCGATAGTCCCGCCATGCGCTTCGACAATTGCCTTCGAAATGCTCAAGCCGAGGCCGGTTCCGCCACTCTGACGCGTGTTCGAGCCGTCGACCTGGACGAAGGGTTCGAACAGATCGCCTTCGAAATCATTCGGGATACCGATTCCACGGTCTTCGACGCTTAACCGCAGAGTCGTGTCATCTCCCCCGAGTCGAACAGCAACCTCTGGCGCGTTGCCCGAAAACCGGGCCGCGTTCGAGAGCAAGTTGACGATGACCTGCGTCAGGCGGCCGGGATCGGCCGATATCTCGGGCAGCCCGTTATCGGCAATGGTCCTGAACGTCACGCCATAACGATCGCCGACAGGTTCCATATCGGCAACGGCATTGCGGAGGAGTTCCGTCGGATCGACCTGTTCAAAGGCGATGGATAATTTCCCGGCGTTGATTGACTCCGCATCGAGCAGGTCGGAAATCAGTTCGAACATTCGATCTGCGTTGCGCAATGCTGCGGCAACCAATTGTCGCGACTTGTCGTTCATGTCTTCCAGAACACCGGATTCGAGCATTCGCAGGGCACCTTGAATTGCCGTCAGCGGCGTACGGAGCTCGTGGTTGATCATCGAAACGAACTCGTTCTTCATCTTTTCCGCCGCATTGCGCTGTGTCAGATCGACGTGAATTGCGCCGACGGCGACGACATTGTCTTCATCGTCGAAGACGGGAAACTTCGTCGTCAGAAAGTCGCGTTCCCGCGCACCGACGCGAAACACTTCCTCGCGTTCGATCGCCTTTCTCGCGGCGACAACCTCACGGTCGTGTTCGATTCCGGATTGTGCGAAAGATCGGCCGAAGATTTCTTCGGACGTTCGGCCAATGATCTCATTGGCGGGAATGCCGGCGAGTTTCTCGAACCGGCTGTTAACCAGCAGATATCGGCCTTCCGTGTCCTTCAGCGAGATTTCCTCGGGCGCGTTTTCGACAATGTCGCGGAACCGGCTCTGCAAACTTGCCGCGCTGGCAACCACCTTGCCGACAGCCCCGGAGCCGTCGTTTTCCTTGGAGTGTCCCATTTACCCAGCACCCGATTTGCGATTCCGATTCCGCAAAATGTATAGCGGATTTTGGGTTACCCGGCATCCAGCGGTGCGACGGTGTAGATATCGGTCGGTTGGGTTCGACCCTTTACCACAACATCGCCAACCCGTTTGTACGCGAACATGTCGCCGGCCGCTTGCTTCGTAGAGGCCGAAACCATGATGTAGGTGCCGTATTCCTTGTTGATCTGTTCGAGTCGCGCCGCGATGTTCACTTCGTCGCCGTGCACCGTGAAAATCAACCGTTCCTCGGCGCCAACGGCACCGACGGTCATTTCGCCAGTGTTGATACCGCACCGGGTCTTCAACGCGACGCCGTCGCCGAAGCGACGCCCACTGCAAATCTCCTGAATGGCGAATGCGGTGCGAATGGCGTTTTCTGCATGATTTTCTTGCGGCTGGATCGTGTTGAACGCGATCAGCATGGCGTCGCCCTGGTACTGGGTGATAACGCCGCCATAGGGCCGGATCGCCTCATAGATCGATGCGAAATAATCGTTCAGCGTGCGAACCAGTTCTGCTGACGTCATCCCTTCGGAGAACGTCGAGAAACCCTCAATATCGGTGAACATGACGGTTGCGAAGCGGGATTCGCCGTCGCCGGGCCTGATCGTCTCGTCGGCATGCGTGATGCGATCCGCAACTTCGCGAGAGACGAATCGCGATAAATCCTGTGCGGCAACCTGATCGAGTGCGGCACGGTTGAGCATGCGTTGAGCCCGATAGATTGCCGTTGCCAGAACCAGGGTGACGATTGCCAGCGACAACAGCTTGTCGATTTCCGCGCCGATCAGAATCGAATTGGACGTCAGATACTCGACATAATCGCGCGTGATCATCGGATCGTCGGGAACGGCGAACACGACGTAGAACATCAGAAACATCCAGCCGATAATCGCCGCACCGCCAGCCATCAACAAGTAGCGGGCATCGAACCGAAGCGCGCGAAGTGCAATGAAGATGAAGGCGTAAAGCATCGTCGGCGCCTTCAGATAGAAAGACGCCGGTTGCTCGTACTGGATATGGAAACTCCAGATCAAGGTCATGAGCAATGCCATGTCGACAACGACCGACAGCGCCAGCACCCAGGGCGGCAGATTGATCCGGTAGGACGCGATCAGTCGCGCGAGCGTGAACACGAGATAGAGCCCGAGTGCCCACGGCACCGTGGCGATCGCATCGGGCGATGCGGTCTTGGGTGACAACAGATAGAGCGTTCCCATGGTCAGCACCATCGTCAGCTGAATCCAGCCGACCAGTATTTCGCTCTGACGCTGCTGACTCTCGATATTGAGCCGAATGCGCTCGGGCAGGTTCTCCTCGGGTGCCGGGCCGAACAGGAACTCGCCGAAGCGCCTCCTGCCACGTGTATTCTGAGGAGGCTCCAGTTGACTTATTTCAGTGGAAGGATCGTTCATACCCGATTCCCGTTCATCGATTGGATGGCGGCAGTATAAACGCCATGCCCGACGAACGACGACACTCTGTTACACAATGACGCGATAAGCGATGACGCTATAACCGGCTTAGGCAGCTTCGAGCGTCGCTCTGACCGCAGCAACCTGATCGTCGACAGATATATCGAGAAAGGACGGCACCTCGAAATTGCGATCCTCGTAGACATTCTCGCCCGGATGCACCTTCTTGTACGCATTCACCGATGCATCCCGATCGAGGATGAGGGTTTCGATCTGCGGTCGGAACAACCGCATCATTGCGGTTATCCAGATGTTTACCGGCCATGATGGATAGGCATGGTCCATGTCGAACCGGTCGAGAATCCTGATCACGTCCCGTCCGCCGTACCAGGTCTCGCCCGTAACCCACCGATTTGTCGTGAACATTCGAATCGGAAAGCCCTTCCGGTCCATTGAAATACCCATCAAATGGCAAACCGCCTCGTTATCGCCCTTCGGCTTTTTATAATCCTTGAGTTTGACCGGCTTGACCCCGGGCGGCATACCCTTCGGCCGCACGAAGGTGTGAAAGTGGCCGTGTTCGGAACCGTACACGTCTTCGCGCGTCTCAGGCGGATGGGCATGATAATAGTATTGGGAATGTGTCTCGCGATCGAAAACATCCCCTTTCGGATAATGGTTCCACTGGATGAACTCGCCCTGCCCCTTGAGCAGCTCGCCGACGATATTGGCGTTTGCCTTACGCAGCACCCGATAACACTCGAGAATCTGCTCTCCCGCAATCAGCATGGACTGCAATCGAGCTGGTTTCAGCGCCTGGAAATCGATCTCGGTCATACCGCTCCGTCCCGATCCGGAAGAAGATTTCGATAAGGTAAGATCAACCGCCACCATTTCAAAGCCATGTGTGTATCGCAAAAAAATGGAGAACGGCGGCTACATGCCGCCGCTCCCGGAGTCATAGGGGTATGGGTCTTCCGGGCGGCCGTGCCGGGCCGCCCGGTCTCGCGTCATTACTTACGGGCGTCTTCGGGCAACAGGAACATGTAGTCCTGCCCATCAGCCACGGCGACGTGACAATCGTTGCAGAATGCAACCGCCTTGGCGTTTTTGCCCTTCGTCATACCGACAAGCTTGCCGTTCGGCATGATCATGGCATAGCGCCAGTCGCCGGATTCCTCGTTAAATCCGTCAGCCATCTTTTCCATGATGAACAACGGTCCCATGGCGGCCTTGCCATTCGATTTCACGAGGAAGCTGTCCTTGGCGAGCACACTGCCGAGCGGCATGGTGCCGGCCTCTTCGTACTTGGCGTAACGGTAATCGCCATGCGGACTCGCATAATTGTTGACATAACGCGAGCCGTGGGTCGCCGACTGATAGGGCGTCTTCGCCACGTTCAGCCAGCTCTGGTAACCGCTGATCGATGCGTAGCCGGCCTTTGCATAGGCCGCCTTCATCTCGCCCCTGAGGCAGTCGTAGACTTCGGCCGCCTCACACGGTGTCAACTCGGCCACGGCGCCGCCGCCACACGGATTGCACCCGCCGCACGGATTGCAAGGATTACAGGCCGCACACGGGTTGCAAGGATTGCACGCTGCCGCACACGGGTTGCAGCCACCGCAGGGATTACATGGGTTGCACGCCGCCGCACACGGGTTGCACCCGCCGCACGGGTTGCAGGGATTACACGCCGCAGCACACGGGTTGCATGCCGCGCACGGATTGCAAGGATTGCACGCACTCGCGAGTCGTGGAACGACACACTTGGATGAAGCGGTTCCGCCAGCCGCACATGGGTTGCATGGATTGCACGCACCGCACGGATTACAGGGATTGCAGGCCCACGCACACGGATTGCAGGGGTTGCACGCCGCCGCGCACGGATTACAGCCGCCGCAGGGATTGCAGGGGTTGCACGCCGCCGCACACGGGTTGCACCCGCCGCAGGGATTGCAGGGGTTGCACGCCGCCGCACACGGGTTGCACCCGCCACAGGGATTGCACGGATTGCACGCCGCCGCGCACGGGTTGCACCCGCCGCAGGGATTGCACGGGTTGCACGCCGCCGCGCACGGGTTGCACCCGCCGCAGGGATTGCACGGGTTGCACGCCGCCGCACACGGGTTGCATGCATCGGACGAAGCCAATTGAAGATAGGGGTCGTCGTCCCAAAGGCTGCCGCTGCCGCATGGATTGCATTTACAGGGATTGCAGGCGTCACATGGATTACAGCCGCCACATGGATTGCACCCGCCGCAGGGATTGCACCCACCGCAGGGATTGCACCCGCCGCAGGGGTTGCACGCATCGGACGAAGCCAGTTGGACGGCCCCGGAACGTGGCTTCGCCATCGGCAGCAAACCGCTTTCGTCTGCCCCATAGGACGATGCCGAAGCGGAAGACGTCGTCGACACGCCGACCGCGACAACGCCGGCACCGACCAAGGTCGTGATTACCGTCGTCGTAAGTAGGTTACGTTTCATAGACCGCACGTTAGGCCTCCTCTCGATGTCTTTTTTGGGCCGGTATACCGGCAAATGTCAGACAGTCTCCCGATCTGCCATCCCAAACGTCCCAAATTCCCCACAATCCAGCCACACAATCGAAATCACAACGTTGTGAGTGGACTGGCGAATTACTGAAGGCAGCACTAACGTCCCGTCATGGTCGATGCCGCCTCGATAAACAGGAAACTCAATCGCCGCCGGATGTTGCAGATCACGAGCGGTTTCACCGTTGCATTGTCCATTCCCTTCCGAGTCTATGGCGGTACGCAAGCGTTCGACCTCATCCGCATCCCTGCGGGATCTTTTATCACCGGTTCCGACCGGGCGGAACGCGAGGCCGCCTACAAGCTCGACGAAGCGGCATACGGCCATTCCCGGACCCGCGACCGGCGCTGGTACGAAAACGAGCGCGACCGGAAAACACTGAAGACCGGCGCCTACCGGATCATGCGCACCCTGGTAACAAATCGGCAGTATGCGGATTTCGTCGCCGCAACCGGCGAACCCGCACCGAACGTTTCAAAACCGGAATGGCAAGGCTACGGTCTGATCCACCCCTACGAGAGAACGCGCCGCCATGCCTGGCTTGGCGGTACCCCGCCCGCAGGCCGTAACGATCATCCCGTCGTTATGGTGAGTTGGGACAGCGCTGCGCGCTACGCCCGTTGGCTGGCGGCGAAGACCGGTTTGAACTGGCAACTGCCGACCGAGGAACAATGGGAAAAAGCGGCCCGCGGCACCGACGGCCGGAGATTTCCGTGGGGCGAATCCTTCGATCCGACACGCCTCAACAGCCACGACAATGGACCATTCGACACAGTATCAGTAGATGCGCACCCTAACGGCGCCAGTCCGTACGGTATGCTGGACGCCGCCGGGCAGGTCTACGAGTGGACACGCTCGACCTATACTCAAGACCGTTATGTCGTAAAAGGCGGGTCCTGGGACGACAGCGGCTGCGGTATCTGCCGGCCCGCGGCGCGCCACACCCGGCCACGCCATCTCAAGCACATCCTCGTCGGCTTTCGCCTTGTAGTCGAAGATTAGTCAGCCGGTTTCCGCAGCCTGACGCCGACAACATTGCCGACAGCAGCTGCGGCGATCCAGACCCAGCCGTGCAGACTGGAGGACGCGACACCGCTAAAAAACGCGCCGATATTGCAGCCGTAGGCGAGCCGCGCGCCGTATCCGAGCAGCAATCCCCCGATGATGGCTGTTGCGATATCCCGGCCCGAGAGTGAAATACGGAACCGCAGTCGCGATGCTGCGGCACTGGCAATCATCGCGCCCAGCATGATGCCGATGTTGGTTAGGCTAACGTTGTCGCTGAGAACTGGACGGGCAAGCGCACGAGCCGGAAACCCGGAGTCCCAGAAACGACTCGACACAGGCTCCCACCCAAACACCGCCGCAACCTTTGCGCCCCAGAGGGTAAAGCCCCAAGTCACCGACCATGGGTGGCCGGCTGTCGCCAAGACGGCGAACGCCAACAGGGCGAGCATGATCCCGCCGACGCCAAAGGGTAGCGGCCCGCGCAGCCAATTGCCGCCGCCCGATGACCACAGCGGCCGCGCAAGCCGACCACCTGCCTTGTAGAGCGCCCAGCCAATGAACGCGAGAAACACCAGCTGGGCGGCGACCGCCATGGGCCAACCCCAGATCTTTCCGAGCGACATAGCGGGCATCCGAGGTAACTCGTTCCACCAACCGAGATGCAGACTGCCGGCAAACGCGCCGGCGCAAAACGCAAGCAGAACGATCACCATCCGACTGCTACCGCCGCCCGCAGTAAACAGCGTTCCTGAGGCGCAGCCACCGGCAATTTGCATACCGACACCGAACAGGAAAGCGCCGAAAGCCATACCGACGCCGACGGGCGCCACTGCCCCGACGACTCGCCGCCCGGCGATTTCACCCGCACTCAGGAACGGCGCGAAAAGCAGAATTGCGACAGCGAGCATGACCAATTGCGCAACGACGCCGCTCACGTCTCGGTCTTCGATAAATCGCCGGTATGCGCCGCTAAATCCGAAACTCGCATGAAAAAGCACGAGTCCCAATGCAACGCCGAGCAACAGTAGTACGGCTTTGGTTATGCCGAAAGCCGACGCCTGATACGCGAGAATAGCCGTGATCGCGATCGCGCCGCCGATCATCATCCATTGCGGACGCGACGGCACTGTATCGTTCAGACCCAGGCGACCTTCGTCCATAGGGCGGCGCGCTCCTCGGCTGATCCGGTTTCCGAAAGTGAACGCAGTATATCGGTTGCACTGATAACGCCAACCGGATCGCCGCCATCGACCACCGGCAAATGCCTGATGGTGTTTTGCCCCATCAGGACCAACGCATCATGGCTGTCCTCAGCCGGCCGACACGTAATGACGTCGCGTGTCATTAGATCGCCGACTCTGTTGCTCAAGCAGTCGCCACCCTTTTCAGACAATGCGCGCATGACGTCGCGTTCGGAGGTTACGCCGCAGAATACGCCGTCATTGTCTGTTACGAGTAACAGCCCGATACGACGTTGCGCCAATTCGTCGACGGCATCGCGCACTGTCGCGGTTTCGACGATACTCGCGGCGCCTTTGGTCTTCCCACGCAAAATCTGACCGACGTTCATGCACTTCTCCTAAATCGGCGCGGCCAGGGCGATGGCGAATTGGCCCAGGGTCTCAATCGCAATGTTCCGTATGTCATTTTACAGTCCGAGCGCTTCCTGGCGACGTCGGCTGATCGCCTGCAGGATACGGTCGGCGACCATGGCGATCAGCGCCATCGAAAGACCTGTTACCAGACCGGCGCCGGCATTCGCCTTGCCGAGCGCGAGATAAACGGCCTGGCCAAGACCCTGTGTCCCGACCAGAGCGGCAATCACCAGCATGGCGAGACCGTACATGATCGTCTGGTTAAGACCGAGCATGATCACCGGAAGGGCCAGTGGCATCTTGACCTCGAACAGCATCTGCCGACCGGTGCACCCCATCTGATTCGACGCCTCGACGATTTCGGCGGGAACCCCCCGCAAACCGTGCTCGACATAACGGATCATTGGAACGATGGCATAAGCAATGATCGCCAGAAGGGCCGTAAACTCACCAACTTTGAACAGCATCAAAATCGGTATCAGCAACACGAACTGCGGCATGGTCTGCAGCGTATCGTTGATTGGCCGCACGAAGGCCGAGAACCTGTCGCTATGCGCCGCCCAAATACCGAGCGAGCCGCCGAGAACGACGCAGATCATCACCGCCGCACCGCACAGATAGACGGACAGCATGGCTTGCTGCCAGATACCGTTGATCAGCATGAAGACCATGGAGAAAAGGGCAAAAAGCGCAACGTTGCGTCCGCCCGCCTGCCACGCGATGAGCGTGATCACGGCCATGAAGACCGGCCAGGGCGTCCCGGTTGTACCGTAAAACAACAGCCCGCCGAAGATGACGGTTGTGACTGAAGTGGCCCAGCTCCAGCGCCGCCAAGCGTAAACGGCGAAGGCAGCAACGGCGATCGCGTAAGCCCAGATCATCCAGTTTTCGAGCTGGAAACCCCACGAGAACGGACTAATCGTTTTGACGAATCCGATGCGGATCGGCAGCATCAGATAGAACAGCGTCGACGTTTTCACCGACGTCATCAGTTCGTTGTAGTTGCGGACGATGTATTTTACGCCATCGTTCAGAGAATCGGCCGGATAGAACACCCAGGCATCAGGGTAACTGCCGATCCATGGTGCGATTTGCGCAGCAACAACGAACCCGGCCAGCACGAAAAGCGCCATTAGCAGGTGCTTGTGGCGCGTCCAGATCGTACGGCTTGCCGGATCGGGCAACGCATTCTGGCGCTCGGCCAAACCCCAGCTGATGCGGTCGAGGATCATCGCCAGAAGAGCAATCACCAAACCGGACAGCAGGCTCTGGCCGAACTGCGCCTTTCGCATGGTCGATAGGACTTCCCAACCGATATCGGCGAAACCGCCGATAATCGCGGCGATGATGACCATGCTCAGGGCCGCCATGGTGGTCTGGTTGACGCCGACCATGATCTGCGGCAGCGCCGTCGGAATCTCGACCTGCCAGAATCGTTGGCGCGGGGTACAACCGGACATAACGGCGGAATCAAGAATGTCAGGCGGCACCCGGCGGAGTCCCAATATGGTATTGCGAACCATCGGCGGCGCCGAATAGATCGCGCTGGCGATCAATCCGACCACAGGGCCGAAGCCGAACAGGAACAGAATCGGGATCAGATAGGCGAACGCCGGAATTGTCTGCATCAGATCGAGAGTCGGCTGGATAAAACGGTCCATACGCGGCGAGCGGAAAGCGAGAATGCCGAGGAGCAGGCCAAGGCCGACAGAAAGCGGGACCGAGACCACAACCAGCGACAAGGTCGCCATGCTTTCGTCCCAATATCCGACGATCACCATATAGCCGAGCGCCGCCGTCGTGAATGCCGTCAGACGCCATCCGCCCGCGCGGTGCGCAATGATGCCGACCACGGCCATGGTGGCCGGCCACGGAACCGAATTGAAAACCCATAGCGCCCCCGTCATCGGCCAATCGAGAGTCCATGAAATTGCGCGGAAAGCCCATCGGAAGTTCTCGACGAACCAGCCGGTAAGGACGTTGATCCAGTCCATGATCGGAACGACCCAATCCTTGGGATAGTCCTGAAGCCACGTCAACTCTGCACGCAGCGCGAAACACGCAACTGCGAACAGACCGACGATCAGCCAGGGCAGGAAACCCTCGGGCAGGGATTTGCCGGCTGCCCTGTTTGTGCCCGTTCCGTCGCTCATGAGTGGTGCGTCCTCGCTTCACTCTCGGCAAGCGCCTTGACCACGCCGCCGGGCGTCACCATGCCGACAACCTGATCGTCGTCATCCACGACCGGAACCGGATTCTCCCGATTGGCGAAATTGGGTAACAAGTCTTCGAGCGTGGTGTTCGGATGCGCCGTGGCGGAACGGTCGAGATCGCCCTCCGCCGGCACCATGATCGAGCCGCATGTAATGACACGGACGAGCGGCACGTCCTCGGTAAACTCGGCGACATAATCGGTCGCCGGATTGAGTACGAGTTCGGCCGGGGTACCCATCTGCACAACCTCGCCGTCTTTCATGATCACGATACGATCGGCGAGTTTCAGCGCCTCCAGAAAATCATGAGTAATGAAGACGATCGTCTTGTGCAGCATCGTCTGCAGGCGCACGAACTCATCCTGCATCTGACGGCGAATTAACGGATCGAGGGCCGAAAACGGCTCGTCAAGGAACCAGAGTTCCGGCTCCACGGCCAGCGACCGGGCGATCCCGACACGCTGTTGCTGACCGCCGGACAACTGGCGTGGAAATGCATCCTCGCGGCCGTCCAGACCGACCAGTTCGATCATCTTGGCGGCGCGGGCCCGGCGCTCCACTTCGTCCACACCCTGGATTTTCAGCGGGAATGCAACGTTATCCAGAACCGAAAGATGCGGCAGCAAGCCAAAGCCCTGAAACACCATGCCCATCTTGTGGCGACGAATCTCGATAAGCTCCTGCTCACTTGCCTTGAGGAGATCGTCGCCGTCGAGCAACACTTCGCCGGCGGTCGGCTCCACAAGCCGCGAGAGACAGCGGACCATGGTCGACTTGCCGGACCCCGACAGGCCCATGATGACAAAAATCTCACCGACGTGAACGTCGAAGCTGACGTTGGCGGCGGCCGGGATATGGCCGCTCTCACGTATCCGGGCAACAGTCGCTGCGGGATCGGCAACATCACCCGTGCCGTCCGGAAAGAACTGCTTCGGATCCTCACCGTAAACCTTCCAGACGTTACGGCACTGGAGCTTGACCGGGCTATCCGTCATTTTTGTCTCCCCTTGGGCAGTCTAACTGCGGACATGGCGCCCCAGTTATTGTTGTTATTGATATTGCGGCGCTGCCCGTGATCGGACGCACCGGTAGCCCTCAGGCTTAAAAGAGTTGAGGCCGGCCCATTTTGGACCGGCCCCGAACCTTACGGTACTCTTTTTACGATGTGGCGTCGTCGACGAGCGGCCGCCAGAGACTCTCGTTCTCTTCGACCCACTTCTTGGTGAGTTCGACGACATCGCCGCCGTCATTGTCGACAGCGCCCATGATCGGTTCCTGAATCTCGTTCGAGATGCGGAACTTCGACAGGAACGCGTGGGCCGCAGGCCACTTGTCCTTCATGCCGGGCCACGCGGCGTTGAAGGTTTCCGGCGGCACTAGGCTATACTTGGCCATGACATCGGCCGGCATATCGACCCATTCGGCATCGATCGTCGCGAGCGACCAGTGCGGCGCCCAGAACATCTTTACCAGCGGCGTTTTCGCTTCGATCGCAGCGGCCATTTCGGCAACCAACGCACCTTCCGAACCCGACGGTACGGCGGTAAAGTTGAGTCCCTCGCCGGCGATCAAATCAGCTGACCGGGTGCCCCAGTCAGCAGGATACGCGAGAAGACGGCCATTCGGATAGGTCTCGGCCGTCGCAAACGCCTGGCTGCAGGCCTTGAATGCATCCCACGCCGGCAAGCCCGGGCAGGCTTCCTTCATATGCGCCGGATAGAGCCAACCTTCGCGGGCACTGATGCCGACATCGCCGATGTTCTCGATCTTTCCGTCAGCCATCAGGCTCGGGTAGAAATCACCAAGGTTGTTGCCCCACATTTCCACAGCAACGGTAATGCCGCCGTCGGCAACGGCCTGACCGGAAGCGAGATAACCGGCCGTGACGTGTTCGACCGTGTAGCCCATCTTGCGAAGAATGTGAGCATAAATGTGAGACGTCACGTGCTGACCGGTCCACTCGAAAAGCGTCAGCTTGATCGGCTCGTCGACGGCGCCGAGCTCAGCCGCCTTCGGCGTCGACGCCATAGTCATGACGGTTGCGAACGCCGCCGCCAATCCAATTAGTTTCTTTTTGAACATGTCTTACTCCCTTGTTTTGACATTCTTTATTATCGTTTTTTCGGCCTTGTCCGTGTCGAGAACGGCCGGTTGCCAGTAGCATAATCCAGCCTTTGCGGAACCGAAACAGCTATTCTGCCGGCGCCCTAGTGCCCGGATGAGCCGCCATAAGCCTCCTTGTCGTCGTAGGGGAACCACCAGAAATCCTGCGTGTTGCAGTCCGGGTCGATCATAACCGTCTTTGTGTTGCGGAACGTTTCGAGCCCTTCGGCACCGAGTTGACGGCCCATACCGCTCAGCTTCGTACCGCCAAACGGCCCGGCGTCGTTGTCGAGCAGCGGCGCGTTGACCCAGACCATGCCGGCCTGGAAATCCTCCGCCGCCCTAATCCCTTCTTTCAAATCGCTCGTGTAGATATTGGCCCCGAGGCCGTATTTCGAGTTGTTGGCCTTGGACATCGCCTCCTCGTAACTCGACACTTTGCAGATCGGCGCCACGGGTCCGAAGCTCTCATTGTTGAAGATACTCATGCCGTCATTGCAGCCGACCAGAACGGTTGGCTCGACGAACCAGCCCTTGTTGAACTCGCTTGGGCGGCCGCCGCCGATGGCCGCTTCGGCGCCTTCGTCCACGGCCTTCTTGAGAACCGCCTCGTAACGGTCGCGTTCCTTTTGAGAAACGATCGGCCCCATATCGACTTTTTCGAGGCCGTTGCCGAGCCGGACCTTCTTGGTTTCATCGACGAGGCGCTCGATAAATTCATCGTGAATTTTCTCGTGCACGAAGAACCGCTCCGCCGAAACGCAGATCTGACCGCAGTTCATGTAGGCCGAGAATGCGGCCGCGCGCGCAGTGACATCCATCGGTGCCGACGGCATGATGATGAACGGATCGTTGCCGGAGTTCTCGATCAGGCAACGCTTCATCAGACGCCCACAGGTCTCCGAGACCGAAATGCCGACCGGAATGCTGCCGGTAAACCCGATCATATGCGTATCCGGGTGTTCGACCAGGTACTTGCCAGCCGGCGCCTCGCCGGTAACGACCTGAAAGAGCCCCTCCGGCAACGCCGAAAACGCTTCAGCGAACAACAGTGTGGTGAGCGACGTGTATTGCGACGGTTTGATGATGACCGCATTGCCCGCGGCGAGTGCGGCGCTTGCCTCCCATGCCAGAAGCACCATCGGATAGTTGAACGGCAAGATCAGTACGCAGGTGCCAAGCGGCTGCTTGAGGGTATAGTGAAACTGTCCTTCGACCGCGGTTCCGAGGACTTTTCCGACTTCGCTGCGGCCCATTTCCGCATAGTAGCGGATGTTGTGAACGCTCCAATGAACCTCGTCGACGGATTCCTTGTAGGGTTTGCCCATCTCCCGGGTCAGCGCTTCGCCGAACTGCTCCGTCATCGTCGCCATCTTGTTGGCGACGTCGTGGAGTACGTGGCTGCGATCCAGTGGCGAGCGGGCGTTCCAGGCTTTTTGCGCCTTGTTGGCTGCCGCGACCGCCTCATCCATTTCGGTTTCGGTGGTCTCCGGGATTTCGCCCAGTTTATCCTCGGTCGCGGGATCGATCACATCGATGCCCGTTGTTGCCGCCGATGCACGGTATTGGCCGCCGACGTAGATCTTGGAACTCAGTTCGGAAAATCTCTCAAGAACTGTCATGGTGTATCTCCCTATTGAATCACTCTGTTGCTTTCAATGATGACCAGAGACCCTATGGGCCACCGGTGTGCAGCAACCGGCCGCACTAACCTTTGATGTTCACGCCGTCCGGGTCGTACCAGGGTTTTAACTGCAGCATCGCCGGGTAGCGTTCCCAAGCGACCTCGATCTCGAACGTGTGGTTGTCGAGCACATCCTGCGTGACGCCGTCCTCGAACTCGACGTATCCGAGACCAAGCGAGCCCCCGACACGATGGCCGTATGCGCCGGAGGTGACCGAGCCGACGATATTGTTACCGGCCCAGATCGGTTCGTCGTGATAGAGCATCACGTCATGTTCATCGGCGAGTCGGACGTGAGCGAGGCGACGCCGTGGTATGCCTTCGTCACGTTGCCGGAGCACGGCATCGCGACCGATGAACCCGCCAGGCTTTTCGTACTTCACGGCGAAGCCGAGGCCGGCCTGCAGCGGCGTGTCTTCTTCGCCGATATCGTGACCCCAGTGGCGATAGCCCTTTTCCATGCGCATGGCATTAATGGCGAAGAAACCGCCGTGTCGAAGACCGAAGGCGTCGCCGGCGTCGACGATGACGTCGAAAACGTGCTGGGCGAATTCGGCGGGCACGTAGAGTTCCCACCCCAGTTCGCCGACGAAAGTCAGGCGACTTGCCCGCACCTTGGCGTAGCCGATCTCGATTTCCCGGCTGGTTCCAAAGGGGAACGCACCGTTCGAGAAATCGGCGCCCGATACCTGCTCGAGCAGCACCCGTGATTTCGGCCCCATCAGCGAGAGCATGGGCAATCCCGACGTCACGTCGTGGACAAAGACATGGGCGTCGTCCGGCATATGCCGGGCCAGCCACGCCTTGTCGCGAGTCTGGTTGGCGGCAATCGAAACCACCATGAACGATGACTCATCGATACGGGTTACCGTGACATCGGCTTCGATACCGCCGCGTTCGTTGAGCCACTGCGTGTAAACCACGCGCCCCGGCTCGACATTGATGTCGTTGGCGCAGATCCGATTGAGGGCGCTACAGGCGTCACGTCCCTCGATCATGAACTTTGTGAAACAACTCTGGTCGAACAGGGTCACACCATCGCGTGTGTTGCGGCATTCGTTCCCGCAGGCATCGAACCAACTCTGCCTCCCGTAAGAGTAGGCAATCTCGGGCGTCGAGCCGGGCGAGCCGAAGAATCCCGGCCGCTCGAAACCTGCGGCTTCCGTCATGAAGGCGCCCGTCGCCGTCAGGCGGTCGTGAAACGGGCTGCGACGGACGCCACGGGCGGTCGCGAACTGCCGGTTCGGCCAATGCATATCGAAGAGCAAGCCAAGCGTCTCGGTCGTCCGGTCGAATAGATAACTCGAGTTGGTCTGGAACGGCATCATGCGGCGCACGTCGACATCGGCGAGTTCGAACGGCGGCCGCCCGTCCTTGATCCATTGCGCCAACGACTTTCCGACACCGCCGGACGACAGGATGCCGACAGAATTGAAGCCGCAGGCGCAATAGAGATTTTCGACTTCGGGTGTTTCACCGAGGAGATAGCGGTCGTCCGGCGTAAAGCTCTCTGGTCCGTTGAAGAACAGCTGGATACCGGTTTCTGCAAGGGCCGGAACCCGTTTGATCGCCATTTCGAGAATCGGTTCGAAATGCTCGAAATCTTCCGGCAGGGAATCGAAGCAGAAGTCGTCGGGGATACCGTCGTGTCCCCAAGGCTTTGCATTCGGCTCGAAACAACCGAGCAGAAGCTTACCAGCGTCTTCCTTGTAGTATGAGCATTCATCGCCGAGAAACATCACCGGCAGATCCCGTGGCAAATCGGGGATCGGCTCGGTCACGATGTAGAAGTGTTCGGCTGCATGGAGCGGCAGGTTGACACCGATGGTCGCGGCAAGATCGCGCGACCACATGCCGCCGGCGATGACGACCTTCTTCGCCTCGATCCGGCCTTGCGCCGTCTCGGCGCCGACAACACGGCCGCGTTCGACAAGAATTTCCGTTACCGGATTGTTTTCGATGATGACCGCGCCGCCCTGCCGGGCGCCCTTGGCCATGGCAACGGTGACGTCTGCCGGATTGACCTGGCCGTCATTCGGCATCCAAAGCGCGCCGACGAGATCGTCGACCTCGGCAAATGGCCAACGTTCCTTGACCTCGGCCGGGGCGATGACGTGGACCTCAAGACCGAAGTTTCGCGCCATGGAAGCACCGCGTTTCAATTCCTCGAAACGCGCATCGTGTTTCGCGAGACGCAGGGAGCCGTTCTTTTTGAAACCCGTGGCTTGGCCGGTTTCGGCCTCGAGATCGGAAAACAACTCGCCCGTATACTTGGCGAGCTCGGTCATGTTACGGGTGGCGCGGAGCTGCGTGACAAGGCCCGCGGCATGCCACGTCGTGCCGCAGGTCAATTGTTTACGCTCGCACAGGACCACGTCGGTGATCCCGATTTTCGTCAGATGATACGCGATCGAACATCCGGCGACGCCGCCGCCGATGACCAGCACATCCGTTTTCTCAGGTACACTCAACCCATTCTCTCCGGTAAATGGTATCGGGGAGTCCTACATCAGCTATGTAAAGATTGGAACGTATTTTTTCACTTTTTGTAAAATTTTTCGGTTTTACTTCACCATCGCGGCGGAACCGGTTAATCTCGTCCCTCAGGATTGCCACAGCGAGCGACGGCCATGACTGTCACGAAACTTCAACGGCTCGACCGTGCTTCGGCACAGGACGGCATCGCCGATCAGGACCATCAGGTCATCGACGTCGCGCAACTGTTGGAAATCGACGACCGTGTCGGCGCCGAGATTCGGGATCTACGTCGCGCGCGCGGCTTGACGCTGGCCGAGGTCGGCGAGGCGACGGGTCTGTCGCAGGGTTACCTCAGCCAGATCGAGCGTGGCAAATCGAGTCCGTCGGTAAAGGCGCTGCACTCGATCAGCCGGGCGCTCAGCGTCACCATCAGCTGGTTCTTCTCGCCGAACGTCAACGAGCCGGGTCCGCTGCGCGACGTGATCGTACGTGCAGACCAGCGCCGCAAGCTCACCTTCAACAGCGGGATCACCGATGAGTTGCTGTCACCCAACCTAAGACGAAAAATCGAACTTCTGCGATGCGTTTTCCCGCCTGGCTCAGCGAGCGGCGAGGAACCGTACAGCCACATCGGCGAAGAAGCCGGCATCGTGGTCTCGGGTCAGCTCCGGCTCTGGATCGGCGATCGGGAGGTCATCCTGAAAGCGGGCGACAGTTTCGCCTTCGAGAGCGACCGGCCGCATCGCTACGACAACCCCTCGGACGAGGAAACCGTCGTGGTTTGGGCCATTACGCCCCCCAGCTATTGACACCCGACCGCGGCATTCAGGCCCCCATCAGATGCAGGTGAACCTCGCGCCGATGCGACCGGCGGCGGTGCTCGAAGAGATAAATTCCCTGCCACGTACCGAGCACGAGACGACCGCCGGAAAGCGGAATCGAGAGCGAAACATCGGTCAGCGCACTCCTGATATGCGCCGGCATGTCATCCGGCCCCTCGGCCGTGTGGCGATAAAGCGACGGGTCGTCACGCACCAGTCTGGCCATGAAGTCGCCGAGGTCGCGTTGCACGTCCGGATCGGCATTTTCCTGGATCGTCAGCGATGCGCTGGTGTGTCGGCAAAAAACGGTGAGCATGCCCTCGGTCATGCCGGTTTCGCCGACCCACGTCTCGACCGCCTGCGTAATCTCGTAAAGGCCGGCACCCGCTGTCTCGACACGCAGGCGATGGCTCCCCTGGCGTTCGATACTGGAAAGATCGGTCGGCGGTCGATTCATGACCGTCATCGTAGCCGGCCTCCGGGTCTGCGTCACGGACCGGAACGACCCGTTGATCCTTGGCGTATTAACGGTTAAGTAGGAAGGCCAAGATAAGAACAAAAAATGAACAAAAAACAAACCGATCTGCCCCTCACGCCGTTCGATTTCGACTTTCACGGCGACGTGCTGAGCGCCGACGATATTGCCCGCGGCGTCTGCCGGCTATTCGCCAACATGCGGTATGAGCCGCTCACCGAGTTTCCGCTCAGCAACAATCGCCGCGTCGATGTCATCGGCCTCGACAAGCAAAGCCAGTTCATCGTCGCCGAGGTCAAGGCATCCGAACGGGATTTCCGCGCCGATGGGAAATGGCCTGAATATCTGCCCCATTGCGACGCGTTTTACTTCGCCGTTGCCGGAGGATTTCCGCTCGAAATTTTACCCGAAGACGCCGGGATCATCGTCGCCGACGCATTTCACGGCGCGATTGTGCGCCCGGCGCCGAAGCGCAAGATGAACGGCACCCGGCGGCGCAATCAGATCCTGAAGTTCGCCATCAAGGCGGCGCGCCGGTTACACAGGGACCGCGACGTTCGCCGCGATGACAGAATCTAACGCAGCGTCTCGCCTTCGATGGAAATGCCGAGGCCCGAAACATAGCGATTGGCCCAGGCGAATACACCGGCGGTCAGATTGATCTCCAAAATCTCCTCATCGCTCAAACCGGCATCGCGCAGGTCGCCGATATCGATCTTCTCGACCGAACCCGGATCGAGCGTCAGTTGGCGGACGTACTCCAGACCGGCCAACTCCTTGCCCTTGAAGAAGTGGCCCGGATCGTCGGCCGCCAGCGCGCCGGTCGCCGCCAGGGCGAAATCCTCGTCCGGACAATGCTGCAATAGCGCGGCCGCATGGTGGGCGACGCAGAACCCGCAACCATTCAGAACGCTGACGTAGGTCGCGACCGCCTCGTGATACCACGGCGGCAGGACGTTCCCCTTGTGAAAACAGGCATCCATGTAGGCCTTGATAAAGGTCTCGTACATGTGCGGCTTGAGGCTGAACCCGCGGCCGAAATTGCCGACGGAACCGAGCCGCTTCGCGACGCCGTCATAAATCCTGGCGAGATCGCCTTCGGCATCGTCTTCGTGAATGGTTTTGATCCAGGCCATCGGTGGCGCTCCGCTGATTGATCGGGAGCGCCGATGCTAACCTCAATCGTCGGCGATGTCCTGCCGCTCGCTCTCGAGCAGTTGACGCTTCCGCTCCGTGCCCCAGCGGTAACCCGTCAGCGAGCCGCTCGATCCGACCGCGCGATGGCACGGCACGACGAGCGACACCGGGTTGGTGGCGCAGGCGCGGCCAACGGCGCGCGCCGCTTTGGGCTGACCCAATTCGGCGGCAATCTCGCCGTACGTCTTCGTCTCGCCCTTGGGGATATTGCGCAAAGCCCGCCAGACCCGGGCCTGGAATGCCGTCGCGACGATATCGAGCGGCACACCGAGCGCCGGCGGTCCGCCGTTGAGCTCGTCCTGAATGTCGGCAATCCAACTCATCAGGCGACCGTCGTCGGCCGCGATGCCGGCGGCCGGAAAGTCGCGCTGCAACTCGCCCAGCAATTCGCCGTCCTTGTCGCCGAACCCGATGAAGGCAACGCCCCGTTCGGTCGCGGCGACGATCATGCGACCGAGCGGACAATCGGCCAGCACGTAGCGCAGTAATGCCCCGGCGCCGCCCTTTGCGTAACTCGCCGGCGTCATGCCAAGCCACTCGCCAGCGTTTTCGTAGAGCCGGCTCGACGATCCGTATCCGGCGCCGTAGAGGGCATCGCCGACACCGGCATCTTCTTTTAGAAGCGTGCGGGCGCGCGTGCGGCGGATCTGATCGGCATATGTGCGCGGCGACACACCCATGATCCGGGTGAAGCGCTTCTGAACCTGATGCGGTCCGAGTCCGATCTCTTCCGAAATATCTTCCAGCGTCGGCAGGCTTTCTTCGTATGACTCGATCACGTCGCAAACCTTTCTGACCAGTTGCGCGTCGGGGGTTTCCGGCGCCGCCTGCTCGGGGCGACAGCGTTTGCAGGGCCTGTACCCCGCATGCTCCGCCGCTTCCGGCAGGGCATAAAATTGCACGTTCTCGGGTTTCGGTAACCGAGCCGGGCATGACGGCCGGCAGTAGATTCCGGTGGTGCGGACCGCCATGACGAATTGGCCGTCCGCGCGGCGGTCGCGACCGACGACCTGTTGCCAGCGGGGATCCGATTCGGTGACGTCGTACTTGAGGGCTGTCTGTGTCATGCCCGCAATTATAGACCCGCATCCCGGTCGTGCTATCCGATGTTTGGCGTGAAAGTATCATCCATAGCGGTGCAGGGCCGGTCCGTGCACATTGAGCCACGCTCTGCCGCGCTCGGCGTCGCCGTTGATCCGCTCGACCTGCGCCCAGAACCGGGGGCCGTGATTGTGCTCGATAAGATGGGCGACCTCGTGGGCGACGACATACTCGAGAACCCACGCAGGCGCCATCACCAGCCGCCACGAGAAATTGAGCCCGCCGTTGGTCGAGCACGATCCCCAGCGAGACCGCGTATCACGAATGGTGACGCGACGCAGCGTCTGGCCGACCCGGTCCGCGAGGTCCATGGCACGGGGTTCGATTTGCCGACGTGCTTCGTCTTTCAGCCAGTCGCGGACACGCCGCGGCGTATGCTCCGGCGCACCCTTGACGATCAGTTCGTCCTCACCGAGCACGACCGGGCCGCGCCCCTCATTACTCAGCCGGATGATCCGATCCTCGCCCAACACCGGAATGGTAACGCCCGGCTCGAACGGGATGCGCGTCGGCCGGCGCTCGATGCGGCGAGCGAGCCAGTCGGCACGTTCTTCGGCAAAACGGCGGCCTTCGGCCCGGGAAACGCCGGGCGGCAGTGTGACGACGGCGCCGCCCGTTTCGTCGTCGAGACGTAGAATCAATCGCCGCGCGCGGCGATTGACGCGATACGCAATAGGCAGCGCACGGCCATCGACCAGGATCGGATCGTCGGTGTCGTCCCTTCCGGCCATCGCGCGTTCAGGCTGCCACCGGTAAGCGGTAACCGATGGCGTCGAACGCAGCGAGGAATGCCGCTTTCCTCTCATTGCTGAGCGGCATCAGCGGCGGGCGCAGGTTTTCCCATTCGGGCTCGCCGGTATTGCGGGCGAGCAGCGCCTTGATCGGCGCAAACAAGCCGTATTCACGGAGCAGCAGATTGACCTCGACCATGACATCGATATCGGTCGGATTCACTCCATCCGATCCGCGCTGATCCCACACCGCGCGAATCAGCGGCGCTTCGACATTGGCACCGGCGGTGATGCAGCCGGCGACACGGGTCAGCCGGTCGCCGAGCAGCCGCTCCGAACCGGGAAACATGGCGAGCTCCGGCACCGCATCCATCATCGCCGTCATGGCGTCGAGATCGCCGGAACTGTCCTTCATACCGACGACAACGCCGGGAAAGCGATCGACCAGCCGGCGCGCGACACCCTGGGTGATCGGAACGCCCGACATCTGCGGGAAGTGATAAAGCAGCACCTTCAATCGCGAATCGCCGACGCCGTCGATCACCCGGCTGAACGCCTCGACGAGACCGTCGTCCGAATTGTTCTTGTAGAAAAACGGCGGCAACATCAGCACGGTGTCGGCACCCGCGCCGACACTGTGTTTCGTCAGTTCGATGGTATCGGCCAGCGCGCAGCAACCGGTTCCGGGCATCAGCCGGGCCGGATCGATGCCCCCGTTAACGACCGCGTCGATGAGCCGTTTCCGCTCGCTCATGGTCAGCGAGTTGGCCTCTCCGGTCGAACCGAGGATACCGAGCCCATCGCAGCCGTTCCGCAGCAGCCAGTTACAATGCGCGACGTATCGGTCGAGGACGACCTCGTCGGCGGCGTCAAACGGGGTCGAAACAGCGGCGTAGATGCCGCTCACGGGGTGTCGGTCGGTCATGCAGGCCACTCCACAATTCGGGTTTCGAGATCGAGAATATCGTCCTCGGAAAAGGCGCGGTCACGCACTGAAATACCGGCGCGGTGCACACTTTCCGGGTCTCCCGTGATCAACGGATGCCAGTCGGGCAATCCTTTGCCCTCCGACAACAATCGGTAGGCGCACGTCGACGGCAACCAGCGAAAGCCGGCGATGGCTTCCGCCCGCAGAACCTGACAATCCGGCACCTCGCGCTGACGGTTTTGATAGTCGCGACAGCGGCAGGTCTCAAGATCGAGCAGCCGGCAAGCGACATCCGTATGATGTATCTCGTTGGTATCGTCGTCGATCAACTTGTTGAGGCAGCACTTGCCGCAACCGTCGCACAGGCTTTCCCACTCTGCCTCGGACATCTCGGCGAGGGATTTCGTCTCCCAAAACGGTGCGGTTTCAGTCATCGCGTGGCTACCATAGGCGGGCCGATATTCGGGTGTTTGATCCAGACGACGATTATTTCGCCCACGGCGCAGGATGCAAGGCCGGGTCGTCAACCCCGCGCTCCGATATCGCACGGCCGCGCACCGACTGACCGGCCGCATGCACGCTCTCCGGTTCACCCGAGATCAGCGGGTGCCAACCCGGCAGGTCGCCGCCCTCGGCCAGAAGCCGATAGGCGCAGGTCGCGGGCAACCACGCGAGCTTGCGCACCTTCGCGGGCGTCAGGCGCACGCAATCCGGTACGAAACGATGCCGATCCCCATAAGACGTGCAGCGGCAAGCCTCGATATCGAGTAGCCGGCAGGCAACCGCGGTGGTCACCAACCCCGTGCCCGCGGGGTCGTCGACCTTGCCGAGACAGCACTTGGCGCAACCGTCGCACAGGCTCTCCCATTCGGCAGGGCTCATTTCGTCGAGGGATTTACGTTTCCAGAACGGCGTAAGGGCGGTCATGATTCTTCGCGGTCGATCAGGTGAATGAACGAACCCGCGACGCTGCCGCGCACGGCACCGGCGGGGGGGAGCGGATCGCCGAACGCATCGGTCAGTTCGAACAGCGGCGAGGACGTGTCTTCGCGGACAATGCTCGCATAATGAAACTCGTGGCCACGGTAAACCGCTCCGGCGGGGCCAAAACCGCATCCGGTTGCCAGTGTCGCGCGGCGATAACCGAGGTGCAGTTTGCGCTTTGCGAACGAGGTTTCGACCGGCAGCAGGCCCGCCATGGCATGCCGGGTGCCGTCCGCATCGACAAGCCCCTCGCCCAGCACCATGTAACCGCCGCATTCGCCGAAAATTGCATTGCCACTCTCCGCTGCCGCGCGGAGGCCCGCCATGAACGGCTCGTTGGCGGCGATCGCCCCGGCATGAAGTTCCGGGTATCCGCCCGCCAGATAGATCGCATCCGCATCATCCGGCGGACCGCCGCCGGCAAGTGGCGAAAACGGCATAATCTCGGCACCGGCGTCTCGCCAGCCTTGCATGACGTGGGGATATCGGAAGGCGAATGCCGCATCATCGGCGACGGCGATGCGCTGACCCAGCGGCGGCAGTGCCGGGCCGGCAACGCCCATGCCGCCGACGGCGGCCGGCATTGCCAATGCCCGGAGAGCGTCCAGGTCGATATGCTCGCCGACATGGGTGGCAGCGGCTTCGATCATCGCTTCCGCATCGGCCAGTTCCATGGCCTGCACCAGACCCAGATGACGGCTCGGCACGGTCAAATCCTCGCGTCCCGGCAAAAACCCGAGGACAGCAATGTCAGGCAGCGCCGCCATGGCGTCGAGAATATGCCGGCGATGGCGTTCGCTCGCGACCCGGTTGAAAACCACGCCCGCGACGCGCACGTCCGCCCGATGCTCGGCAAACCCGCGCACCACGGCGGCGGCAGATGCCGCCTGCGCGCGGGCATCGACAATCAGCACGACAGGCCATCCCGTCATTGCTGCGATATCGGCAGTCGAGCCGGTCTCCGCGGTGGCGCCGTCGAACAGCCCCATGACGCCCTCGCAGACAGTAAGATCAGCGTTTGCACCGGCCATCGCAATCGATTCGGCAACATGTCGACGCATGGCCCAGATATCGAAGTTCGGACACGGCCGCCCGGTCGCAGCCGCATGAAACCCGGGATCGATATAGTCAGGTCCGGCCTTTACCGACTGCACGCTCAGGCCGGCGTTTCGAAATGCGCGCAACAGACCGAGGGTCAGTGTCGTCTTGCCGCTTCCCGACGCCGGCGCCGCAACGATCAGGCCCGCACCGAGATCAGCCATCTTTTAGGACGCGGCGAATACCGGCGGCCATGTCTTCTGGCGTCGCCCCGTGCGAGAAATGCGCGGCATAGCGTCCCGACGGATCCATCAGATAGGTAATCGACGTGTGGTCCATCAGGTACGATTCTGGGTCGCTCTCGTCGACGGCACCCTTCGCGTAATAGACCCCGTAGACCTTGGCGACATCGGCGATCTGTGCATCGGAGCCCGTCAGGCCGATAATCTTCGGGTGGAAGTAGGAAATGTACTCCCGCATGTAGTCCGGCGTGTCGCGGGCGGGGTCGATGGTAATGAACAGCGGGACGATGTTTTCCGCATCGTCGCCGAGCAGGTCGAGCGCGGTCGAAACCCGGGTCAGCGTATCCGGGCAGATATCCGGGCAGAACGTGTAGCCGAAGAAAACCAACAGGTACGAACCTTCGTAGTCCGACGACGCAACGGGCTCACCCCTGTGATTCACAAGTTCGAAGGGACCGCCGATATTGGGTTTGCCGCTTTCCGTCACGGCGCCCGGTTCATCGGCATAACGGCCCGTCAAATAGGTAATTGCAAACGCGCCGATGGAGGCAACGACAATCAGGATGGCCGTAATGATGCGAGCGGTTGGCATGGTTGCAATCCGGTTTCGGTGATCTTCGGTGCGGCATGATAATCGACGGCCCGCACTAGTCCAGCCGGCGCGAAACGCTTCGCGCAATCATGATCGGCCCCGCAGATAGATTACGTAGTATGTGAGTGCGACGCATGCGCCGCCGCCGACGATGTTGCCAAGCGTTACCGGCACCAGATTGCCGAGAAATCCGCCGAAGCTAATATCGCCGCCGAGCAGCATGCCGAACGGGATAAAAAACATGTTGGCGATACTATGCTCGAAGCCGAGAGCGACGAACGCAGCAATCGGAAAGACAATGCAGACGACCTTCGACCCTGCCGAGCGTGCCGCGAAACAAAGCCACACGGCAAGACAGACGAGAATGTTGCACAGCACACCCTTTATAAAAGCCGGCCATATCGGCAGTGATGTTTTGGCCACAGCCACAGCCAACGCGGTTTCGCCGACCCGCCCACCGGCGAGTTCATGGAGGTCCGCGCCATATGCGGCGTACGCCATCGCCACGGCGCCGATCAGATTGCCGATATAAGCGAAGCCCCAGTTTCGCAGTAGCGCACCAGCAGATACGGTGCCATGCGCCCAGCCCATGACAATCAGTGCATTGCCGGTAAACAATTCGGCACCGCCGATGACGACGAGAATCAATCCCAGCGAAAACGCGACGCCGCCAAGCAATCGGGTCGGCCCGAAGCCAAGCCCCGTGTCTGTCACGCTCACAAGGAAAAACATGGCGCCAAGGGCAATAAAGGCGCCGGCCAACACCGCCAGCGCGAGCAGTGGCAAGGCCTCCAGCTTCGCTTTTGCGACACCGGCGGTTTCGATGCGTCGGGCAATTTCCGCCGGCGCATATGCATCGGGCACCATAGCTGCGATGGGGTCGTTCATAACTCTTGCTCGAATGACATTCGGCCTATGACCGCATACTAACCGGCCGGCATTGTTCGTCCTTGCGCCAAATCAATTCCTTGCCGCAATTGACGGAAAGACCCATGACAGGCAGGTATCGGGAACGCACAATGCCGGTCATGAAGGATGAACCACGCGATATTATGCGAAAGCCCGTTGCCCCGTCTGACAGCGAGCTTCGCAAGGGGTGGACCACCGGCGCCTGCGCAACGGCGGCGGCGGTCGCAGCGTACGAAGCTCTGCTGACAGGCGCATTCCCCGATCCGGTCACCATCCGGCTACCGCGCGGCCTGACGCCGGCATTCGCGCTCAATCGCGAATGCCTCGAGGGCGATACGGCAACCGTGGGCATCATCAAGGATGCCGGCGACGATCCGGATGTGACCCACGGCGCCGAAATCGTCGTCACCGTCTCGCGCGGCGAAGACGGCGCCGGCATCACGTATCGCGCCGGTGACGGCGTCGGCACCGTTACGCTTCCCGGTCTGCCGCTCGACGTCGGCGAACCGGCGATCAATCCCAAACCGCGCGAGATGATCCGCGACAACCTGATGGCCGCGGCCGGCCGTCTCGATGGCTGGCGCGACATTGTGGTTACGGTCTCGATACCGATGGGTGAGGTCATGGCGCAAAAAACCATGAACGGACGCCTCGGCATCGTTGGCGGACTCTCGGTTCTCGGCACAACGGGCGTGGTCGTGCCCTATTCCTGCGCTTCGTGGATTCACTCGATCCATCGCGGCATCGACGTCGCCCGCGCCGCCGGTATCCGGCACATCGCCGCAGCGACGGGGTCGACATCGGAAGCCGCTGCACGCGAGATGTTCGGCCTTTCAGACCAGGCATTGATCGACATGGGCGACTTCGCGGGCGGGTTGCTGAAGTATCTTCGCGAACACCCGTTACCCCGCCTCACCATTGCCAGCGGCTTCGGTAAAATGAGCAAACTGGCCCAAGGACACATGGATCTCCATTCGGCGCGATCCGAGGTCGATCTCGGCGCGCTCGCCAGAACGGTCGGCGTGCTTGGCGGGGACGACGTCCTGCAGGCGGCAATCCTCGATGCCAACACGGCCCTCGGCGCGCACCGGTTGGCCGCAGCTGAAAACGTGCCGCTCGCCGATGCGGTGGCGAAACAGGCTCGCGAAGTCGCCCTCGCCACGGTGTCGGGTGGCGTCGATATCGGCATCATCATCTTCGACCGCGAAGGCAATCTGATCGGCAAGACGGAAGGAGCGCTCGCCGGTGCCCACTAAGCGTCTGCTGATCATGGGCGGCACGCACGAGGCCCGCACGCTTGCGAACCGCGCGGTCGAAAGCTGGGGTGTCCACGTTGACGTCATAACCTCGCTCGCCGGACGCACACGCGATGCGCGGTTACCCAAGGGCAACGTGCGTCATGGCGGGTTCGGCGGACAAACCGGGATCGAGGCATTTCTGCACGACGAAGCGATCGATGCCGTGATCGATGCGACCCATCCTTTCGCCGCGCAGATCAGCCGCCATACCGCACGTGCCTGCGATGCCGCCGGCGTCCCGCACGTTGTACTCGACCGGCCGCGCTGGAAGCTTCCCGATGGCCTTGACGTACGGCGTGTCGTGGACATGACCGCCGCGGCGGAGACCATTGCTGAGATGCAAATCGGCACCGTTCTCGTCACCGTCGGCCATCGCGATCTCGACGCCTTGTCGAACCTCAACAACGTCCGTTTTCTGGTTCGCCAGATCGAAGCGCACGAAGCGCCGCTGCCGCTCGCCAATTCCGAGCGCATCATTCAGCGCCCGCCCTTCGATCACGCATCTGAACGCGCACTCATGCAAGATCAAGAAATCGACGCGCTGCTCACCAAGGAAAGCGGCGGCGAGGCAACTGCGGCGAAGCTACAGGCTGCGGCCGAACTGGCAATTCCGGTCATTATGATCGAGCGCCCTGACCCACCCGCGGGCGATTGCGTCGAAACCGTCGACCTGGCCTTTGAATGGGCGGTTTCGACTCTCGGCCTGGAAGCCGGCTAAACCCGCTTCGGACGCAGCACATGGTGATGATCGACGGCGTACAGCCGACTGTCGTCGAACCCGGCTTCGCCGAAGACCCGGCCGACCATGATTAGCGCGGTTCGCGTAAAACCGGCCGCCTTCACCGTGTCGCGAATATCGGCAAGCGTGCCCGTGACGATTTCCTGGTCCGGCCACGAAACCCGATAAGCGACGACAACCGGACAGTCCGCGCCGTAATGCGGTATGAGCTCGCGCACCACCTTGGCGAGGTTGTTGACCGAGAGATGGATTGCCAGCGTCGCACCACTGCGACCGAGCGTTTCCAGATCTTCACCGTCTGGCATCCCGGAGCTACGTACGGCGGTGCGGGTCAGAATGACTGTTTGGCTTACGTCCGGCAACGTCAGCTCACGGCCGATCGCGGCCGCCGCAGCCGCATACGCTGAGACGCCCGGCGTCACATCGTAAGGGATGCCGAGACCGTCGAGCCGGCGCATCTGCTCGGCAATGGCGCCGTATATCGACGGGTCGCCGGAATGAACCCGCGCCACGTCCAATCCGTCGCGATGCGCCGCATCGATTTCGGCAATGATTTCGTCCAGATTCATGGGCGCGGTATCGATCACCCGCGCGTCGGCGGGCGCCTCGGCGACGACCTCTGCCGGCACAAGGGAGCCGGCATAGAGGACAACGGGTGCCGAGCGGATCAGATTGAGGCCGCGTACCGTAATGAGGTCAGGCGCACCGGGTCCCGCACCGATGAAGTGAACGGTCATCCTGCGCCTCCCACCTCGCTACGGTCACCGTGATCGGACTCCGGCATTTTGGCGGCATAACCGCGCGGCGTGTAAACCCAACGATGTCCACCACGCTCGATCAGACGGCTTTGCGAATTGCCGATCAGTACCAGCGTCAGCATGTCGGCGCTGTCCGCCGTCAGATCGCCGAGTCGGATTACGTTGATGACCTCGCCCGGCCGGCCCAGGTTGCGCGCCAGAACGACGGGCGTCTCTGCCGGCCGTTCGGCCAGCAGGATATCGCGCGCGGTTTCGATCTGATGACGGCGGCGTTTCGATACCGGGTTGTAGAGCGCGACGACGAAATCGCCCTTTGCCGCACCCTTGAGCCGACGAATGATTTCTGGCCACGGCGTCAGAAGATCGGAAAGCGACACGGTGCAAAAATCGTGGCCGATCGGTGCGCCAATACGGGCGGCGGCGGCCTGTATTGCGGAAACGCCGGGCGAGACAGCGATGTCGACCCGGTTCCAGTCGGCACGATCCTCGCGATCCAGCAGTTCGAACACCAATGTCGCCAACGCATAAATCCCGGCGTCGCCGGAGCAAACGAGCGCCACCGAACGCCCCTCCGCCGCAAGATCGAGCGCCTTTCGAACGCGGATTTCTTCTTCCGCAAGTTCCGAATGGTGGCGCGTTTTACCGTCGGTGAGGGTGCCGAGAAGATCGAGGTACAACCCGTATCCGACCACGTCGGTCGCTTGCGACACGAGCCGCGTCACCTCCGGGGTACGCCAGCCTGCTTGACCGGGGCCGATGCCGACGACGGCAAGCCTGCCTCGAGCACGGCCGATAGCAGCGGAATCTATATCGCGCGGCGCCAAACCGACGGCACAGGTCGCACGCCGGGATTTGGCCTTACCGACGATCAGATTTCCGTCGCGCCCGACCGAACGCAGCGCCGCACCCTCGGCGACACCGTGACAACCGGTTTCCTGAAACACGACATCGGATGGATTTTCGAGACGCCCTGCCTCTTCTTCCAGCTCGGCCGCCGGGAAAAAGCGCGCTTGCACGCCGAGGTGCGTCGCAAGCGCGTGAACCGCCGCTTCGTCAGCCTTGAGGTCGATGGACGTCACACAGGCCACGGCGCTCGCGCTCAGTTGATTGTCCACCAGCGTCTGCATCGCGAGTTCGCGTAGCTCGGCCGGATCACAGTTGCGTTCGCAACCGACGCCCAACGTCAGCACCGGCGGATGGTAGGTCAGATCGGCGTCACAGACCGTCGAGCGATGGGTCACGGCAATCCGAACGACATCGCCATCTCCATCGCGTTTCAAACCGTCCAGCCACTTGGCATCGCCGGACTCGGCATCAAGCGAGACTCCGGCACCGGCGATGATCCGCGCCATGGCGTCCTTGGCCCGACCGGAATCCGCCAACCGCCAACCCGGGGGCGGCTCGTCAAGCGCGATGCCGACGCGGACGTCGCTTGCTGTCGTCATCGCCACCGAGATATTCAATGCGTCCGCGATTTTCGCGGCCAGGGCATTCGCTCCATGATGCCCTCCGAGCAATGGCACGACGGCGGACCCGTCGCCGGCCACGGCAATGACCGGCGGTTCCGCCGTCTTGTCGCCAAGGACCGGTGCGAGCGCGCGGATCAGAATACCGGCGGCACAAATACCGACGATCGGTCGCCCGGAACCGAACAACGATTGCAGGTGCGCTGCAGCGCTCTCAAACGTCACGTCAACGACGTTATGACCGTGCAAACGCTGCGCGTACCCGTGGATTTCCGCGCCCGGCGCTGTCGCCTTGATGCATCCGGCGAGCTCCGCTGCGCCGACGTCAAGAATGACGATAACAGGTGTCGTGCTCAACCGGCCTCTCCTTCGGAACAGCGGACCAGAACCATCGAAAAATAAGGTGCCGTTTCGTCGTCGAACGCGGCAAACGGCATGACGCGTTCGTTCTCCATGGTCGCCCTTTCCACATACCAGGCATCATCGGTGCGGCCGATGGCATCCAGGACTGCCCGAACCTTGGCGACGTGGCGGCCAACCTTCATCACGGCGGCTGCCGGCGAGTCGGAGATGCGTCGTCGCAGTTCATCGTCCGGCAGGGTCGCCGGCAGAACGGTCAGCACCTGATGTCGCGAAACCAGCGGCGCACCAGCGACAGCAGCACAGGCGCCGAGCGACGACACACCTGGAACGACCTCGACCCGATGCTCGCCCTCTAACCGAGCGAACACGTACATGAAGGAGCCATAAAGAAACGGGTCGCCTTCGCACAGCAGCGCCACATCACGGCCGGCGCCGAGATGACCGGCGATCTCGTCGGAATAACGGTCATAGACATCGTGGGCCGGAAACTTGCCGGGCACCATCGGGGTCACAATGGCGATCTCCGTTCGACCGTCGGGAATGTGCGGCGCGGCGATGGCGCGGGCGAGACTCTCGCCCGTATCGGGCGCCGGATAGGCGATCACATCCGCGGTCTGCAGGATTCGGGCGGCCTTGAGCGTAATCAACTCAGGATCGCCGGGCCCGACACCGATGCCGTAGAGCGTGCCGGTCATGACTTGATTACCTTGAGCTGCATGACATCCATCATTGGTCGAAGCGCCGTGCGTCTACCCACCGCATCGGAACGCGCCACGGCCAATCTGGTAAACGTACCGCCGAGTTTCTCGCCCCAGCGAACGAGCTGCGCTTCGCCATCGAGGGTCACGGCATTGGCGACCAGCCGCCCACCCGGACGCAACGCGCCAAACGCGTGCTCGAACAGCCCGGGCGCGACATGACCGCCGCCGACGAAGACGGCATCCGGCGGGCCTTCAAGCGAATCGAAAACGGCCGGTGCTTCGCCTTCGACGATGTCGAGCCTCGGCACGCCGAGGTTATCCGCGTTGATCCGGATATTGGCGGCGCGACCCGAATCTTTCTCGACAGCGACGGCCTGCGCGCCGTCGACGGCGCGCAACCATTCGATGGCGACCGACCCCGACCCTGCGCCGATATCCCACAACAGCTCTCCCGGCATCGGCCCGAGCGCCGATACGGTCACGCTGCGAACCTCCCGTTTAGTAATCTGGCCATCATGCACGAAAGCATCTTCGGGGAGACCCGGCATCCGCGGCCACCACAACGCATCCGGTCCGGCGACACACTCGATGCAGATTGTATTCAGATCGGCGACCCGTCCGTGCGGCCAGTCGGATGCCGTGCCGTCGAATCGTTCTTCGTCTGCAGCGCCCATGTTGCAGAAGGCCGTTAGCCGGCTCGGCCCGAACCCTCGCTCGCTCAGCATTGCTGCGACTTGCATCGGGGTTTCGCCATTCCAGCTCAGAGCGACGATTCGGGCGTCCGGTCTCAGATGCAGGTTTACAGCGGTCAACGCGCGACCGTGCACGGTCATGGTCGTCACGTCGGGAATGGACCAGACCATACGCGCGCAAGCCAGACTGAACGCGCCGGGGTGTGGAATGACGATCATTTCCTGCGGATCGAAATACCTGGCAAGCGTTGTGCCGGCGCCGTAGTTCATCGGATCGCCGGTCACCAGAACCGCGACCTTTTTGTCACGCCACTTGCCGATTTCTCGCGCTGTCCGGTCGATGCCACAGGTCCAGGTGAAGCGCTCGGCGTCGGCGCCGATATCGCTGTCCGAAATCATCGCCTGATGGCGCTCGCCGCCGACCACGAGCTGCGCTTCGGCGAGCGCGCGACGAGCGATGCCATCCAACCCAGCGAGCCCGCCGGCACCAACGCCGATCACCGTAAGCCAGGGCGTCATCTGTCGCCTCCGGCGATGGCATTGAGCGCGGCGGCGGCGATGGCGCTACCACCGATCCGGCCGCGCAGGGTGATAAAAGGGACATCGCCGGCGTGCGCGATGAGCGCATCCTTCGATTCCGCCGCGCCGACGAATCCGACCGGAAAACCCAGAATGGCAGCAGGCCGCGCAACGCCATCGGCGAGCCGTTCGAGCAACCGAAACAGCGCGGTCGGTGCATTGCCGATGACGACCACGGCGTCGGCCAGAAAATCATCCCACAGATCGATCGCCGCAGCCGACCGGGTGTTGCCGATGGCGACCGCATGATCCGCGGTTCGGGGATCGTTCAGGGTGCAGATGATCTCGTTTGCGGCCGGCAGGCGCGCCCGGATAATCCCCTCGGCGACCATACGCGCATCAGTCAGCACCGGCGCACCGGCGGCGAGCGCCGTCCTGACGGCATCGACCGCCCCTGGCGTTGCCGAAAGATTGCCGACCACCTCGGGCATTCCGCACGCATGTACAATGCGGACGGCGACCGGCTGTAGCACCGGATCAATATGGTCGAGCGGCGTTTCGGCGCGTATGCGCCGGAACGACTCGGCGTAGATCGCCGCCGGATCGCGCAGATATTCGAACACCTAGCCCCCTTGCGGCCGTGCGTCAGTCGGGTTTCGTTGCGTCACCATGATCGTACTCGTGACCGTGGTGATGGTCGTGGCCATGCCCATGATGATGGTGATGATGACCGTGATGCACGCCGTGATCATGGGCGCCGTGACCGTCCGTGCCGATACCCTGTACGTGATGATGGTGGCCAACCTGCGGCACGCCGACGTCGGTCTCATACCCGATGATCTGGTCGCGGTATTTGCAAAGCTGACAGTTCATCGCGTTTTCGCCCTTCAGGGCTTCGTGCACGCGATCGATAAAGGCATCAATGACGCCCTCGTGGTCGTTCAGATAACCCGCCTTGACGATTTCGATATCGGGGTGCGCGGCCTGCACTTCGTCGGCCCAAGAATAGATCCGGCGCACCAGGATACCGGTGAACAGGAAGTACGGAAACACGATGATGCGTTTGTAACCGAGCTTCGTGGCGCGCTCGAGGCCCTCGTTGACCAGCGGGTAGGCGACGCCCGAAAAACTGACCTCGGCCCAGCCGAAGCCCATGCCCTCCCAGAGCATCCGCGCGACCTTGGAGACATTCGAGTTGGCATCCGAATCGTTGGTGCCGCGGCCGACGACCATGAGCAACGTATCCTGGCGACGGACGTGATCGCCGGCCTGCTTTTCAGCCGCTTCGATACGCTCGCCAGCGACCCGCAGCAGTTTCGGATCGATCGCCAGCTCACGGCCGTAAATCATTTCGAGATCGGGATTTTCCGCACCGAAGTTATTCACCTCGCTCGGCAGATCGTTTTTCACGTGACCCGCGGCGAACAGCATGCTCGGTACGCAAACAATGCGTTTGGCACCCCGGTCTTTCAGCTTTTCGAGGCCCTCTCGAATCACCGGCGTTGCGAACTCGAGAAACCCACTCTCGACATCCATGTCGGGCAGGCGTTGGCGAAAATGGCTGGCGAGGGAGTTGAACTCGTCTACGGCGGCCTGATCCCGGCTGCCGTGGCCGCAAATCATCACGGCTGTTGCTTGATCGGTCATCGCTTGGTCCTTGCCTTCGAGCGCTACATGGTCGGCGTCCGGATCGGCTGGTCATTGCCTTCGGCTTTATCGGACGAGGCCGCACTATAACGAGGCTGTCCGGTGTCGGACAGTCAAAACGGGACTTCCGGTGTTCATTCGGCGACACGATTGAAACGCGGCGCCGATTGACTTCCATCGGGCATCGGTCCAAACGGGACGGCCATTTCAAAAGGTTCGGCCGATGACCGATGAACAAATCGCAATGAGCGAGGGTACCGCGCCGACGCTGACGCCGCGCGTTGTCTGGCTCAGTCTGCTTGCGATTCTCATCAGTAACTTCGGCTTCGGTCTCGCTTTCGGCGGCCTCGCGCCGCTGATCGCATTGACGCTTGAAGACCGGGGTGTATCGGAGGGCTTGATCGGCGCCAATTCCTCGATGGCGGCCATCGGTATCGTGTGCATGGCGCTGGTGATGCCGCGACTCATGGCGCGCTTTCACGCGGGAATTCTGCTTACGGTCAGTCTTGTCGGGTTAACCGCGCTTGTGAGCGCCTTGCCGCATGTCGACAGTGTGGTCAATTGGTTCATCATCCGTTTCGTCATGGGTATGGGCATCGCCATTCCGTGGGTCATATCCGAAACCTGGATGAGCGCCATCGCGCCGCAACGATATCGCGGCCAGATCACCGCCGCCTATGGATCCGGAGTCGCCGCCGGTTTCGCTGCCGGCCCGCTGATATTGACGTTCGTTGGATTGGACGGAGCGGCGGGTTTCTATTGGAGCGCATTGTTCATGGGCATCGCGATTTTCGCGACCATCGTCATGAGTCCGTTCGCGCCGACACTTCGGAAACACGAAAAATCACGGCTTAGCGGTTTCGCTCTTGCCGCACCGACGATATTCGGCGCGGCGTTGCTCGCCGGTGCTCTGGATACGGCCGTATTTTCGCTCATGCCGGTGTGGGGCCTTCGTATCGGCCTGGAAGAAACTGCGGCCCTCACTGCCGTCAGTATCTTTATTTTCGGCAATCTGCTGCTTCAGTTGCCGGTCGGCTGGCTCGGCGATCGTTGGGGCCGGCGTCAGACCATGATCTTGTGCGGCTCGATTGCCACCATCGGTCCGCTGGCCGTCACACTCAGCGTCGGCAGCGGATGGCCCATGTACGCCGCTCTTTTCCTATGGGGCGGATTTGCCTGGGCGCTCTATACGGTCAGTCTGGCGATGATCGGTGAACGCTACACGGGCGGCATGCTGACCGCCGCCAATGCCGCGTTCATCATGACGTTCGAGATATCGAATATCACCGTGCCGCCGCTGGCCGGTCTCGCCATGGATCTGTGGGAACCGCACGGCTTCATGGCGACGCTGTGCGGATTGTCGCTCGCCTTCACGGTACTGGTCGCCGTTCGCGGACACGCTCGCAAGAGTGTCGAAGTCTGCGAAACCGCCTAGCTTGCGGCGGCTGCCTTCGCGGCCAACTTGGCCGTGTCGGTCTCACCATGGTCCTCCTCCGGCCGCCGTTCGGGGGGCAGCGCATCCGCGCGTTTTTCGAGGGTCTCCGCCTCTTCCTCGCGACCGAGCGCACGCAACACCGTGGCATAGTTGCGAAGACCCGTGATCAAACTTGGGTGGCCGGGATCGAGCGCCTTCTCCTTGATCGCAAGCGCCCGCTTCAGCAACGGTTCCGCCTCGTCGATACGGTTCAACTGCTTCAGAAGCAGGGCGAGGTTGTTGAGGTCGGTCGCGACCGCCGTCGAATTCTCCCCGCCGATCGCCTCGTCGATGGTCAGGGCGCGGCGATAAAGCGGCTCCGCCGCATTGAACTCGCCCCGCGCATAATACAGCATGGCCAGATTGTTCAGCGCCGTCGCCACGTCGGCGTCACTGTTTCCTTTCAGCCGCTCCAGTAGTTTGACCGCGCGTCGGAACGACATTGCCGCAACTTCCAGCCGATTGGCGCGATAAGCTGCCGTGCCATGCTTATTCAGACATTCCGCCAACAGGTTGTCGGCGCCAGCCGGCAGCGACTCGAGAGCCAGCCTGTAATGTCGCTCGGCAGCCGACGAATCCCGCGCCGCCAGTGCAAGGTCGCCGGCGACGAGACGGGACAGCGCCCCCGCCATCAACCGCCGCTCCGCCTGATGACGTAAATCGCGCCCCGACTCGGTGCGATCGCCGCCAAGCCTGTCGAGGGCGCTCAAGGCATCGTCGAACGCGCCGGAATCGAGGGCGTTCTGGACTACGACCAACTGCTCCTCTGCATCCTTATCGGTTTCGGCGATTTCGGCGAGGCGAACCTTAGCCTCACCGAGTTGGTTGGCGTATTCGCGAATCAAGGCATGCTGATCCGCGGCGGGAACGCCCTTGGCCGAAAGCGTCTTTCGGAAACCGGTCAGTGCAGGGTTCTCGGGATCAAGCGTCTTGCGCTCGGTCGTCAGGCGCTTCATCGGCGTCGGTTCTTCTGGATCGGACTTCCCGCCAAACAAGCTCCGCGCCAGCAGCCACCCGATGATCAACACGAAGACGGTGACGCCGCCGGCCACGGCTTCCGGCGGCGCGTTGCGCAAGACATCGAGGATGCGGGCGAATTGGTCCATGTTTCCCCGGATTACCGAATGGAATCCCTTCTTTTATAATGGAAGTTTGGCGGGAACACACTCGACATAGCAATGCGTTGACGCCCGCGGCGCCGGTGCGCATGCTCCGCCAATGTTCTGGACGGATTTCACCGATTGGCAAACGGGCGGCAGCGGACTTGAGCCGCTGTTGATTTTATTGTTCGCCATGGCCATCGAGGCCTACATCGGCGAAGCCCGGTTCATTTTCCGTTTTATCCGACATCCGGTCGCCATTGTCGGCGGGTTGATTGGCGTGCTCGACCGCAAACTCAACCGCGAGAAGAGGTCCAACATGGACCGTGCTGTGCGCGGTTTCATCACCGTCGTGATCGTCTGTGGCGTAGCTGGCGCTGTCGGGTACGGCGTTACCTGGCTGACCGCATTCCATCCGTTCGGGTGGATCATTGAGCTGATACTTGCGACCACGTTGATTGCGCAGCGCGGACTGTTCGACGCTGTACGGCGGGTCGGCGTTGCGCTTCGTGATGGCAGCCTCGAAGATGCCCGTGGCGAAGTCTCGCATATCGTCGGCCGCGATCCTGCACAACTCGACGAGCACGGCGTCAGTCGTGCGGCCATCGAATCGCTCGCGGAAAATTTCTCGGACGGCGTCATTGCGCCGGTGTTCTGGTACGTTCTGTTCGGGTTCCCGGGATTGATTGTTTACAAGGCGATCAACACCCTGGATTCGATGGTCGGCTACAAGGACGACCGTTACCGCGCCTTCGGTTTTTCCGCCGCACGCATCGACGACATCGTGAACTTCGTGCCGGCGCGTTTGTCGGGATTGATACTGGTGTTCGCAGCCATGTTCACGCCGACGGCGCATCCGCTCAAAGCACTGAAGGTCATGCTTCGCGATGCGGGCAAGCACCGCTCGGTCAATGCCGGATGGCCGGAAGGCGCGGTCGCCGGCGCCCTCAACATCGCGCTCGCGGGGCCCAGACGCTATCCCGGCCGCGTGGTTAAGGATCCATGGGTCGGCGACGGCAGCGCCCGGGCGACCCACGGGGATATCCGGCGTGCGCTTTATCTCTATGTCGTTGCCGGGTTGATCAATTTCGGCGTCGTCGCCGCCATCGCCGCAGCCCGCATGATTTGGCTATAGCAGATCATGTTTTGACGGAAACACATTGTGTTTCCGTCAAAACGTGACCCGATCTAGGTTGAACGGGAAAGCGCCAACAACCCGTCGAGATCCACGTGGGCCTCCATATGCCGAGCGAGAGCATCGAGCGCGCGCTCGATGTCCTCTTCGTACGCAACATCAGACAACCGGCCGGTCCGGACGCGGGCGAGGAAGGCTTTACGAAACTCGTCGGCAGCGAAAACACCATGCGCGTAACAACCCAGGACCCGCCCGTCGGGGGATCGCGCGCCTTCGTCCGCCCCGTCCGTCGTTCTCAGCCATGGCCGCGCCCGGTCCGGTCCCGTCGTCAAACCCATATGGATTTCGTAACCGTAGGTCGTTGTGCCGTCTATCGCATCTGTGAGCGAAACCTCCGTCAGGGTTTTGTCGCCGCCCATTACGGTCGTTACGTCGAGCAGGCCGAGACCCGGCGTATCGCCGGGCGCGCCCTCGATGCCCTCCGGATCGGAAACCGTCCGACCCAGCATCTGGTAACCACCGCACAGACCGACGACAATCCCGCCACGCCTGTGGTGCGCCGCGATATCAATATGCCAGCCGGCATCGAGGAGCGCTTCGAGGTCGCCGCGAGTCGCCTTCGAGCCGGGAATCAGCACGATATCGGCATCGCCCGGTAGCGGGTCACCCGCTTCGACGATAACCACATCAACGTCCGGTTCGGCATTCAACGGATCGAGATCGTCGAAGTTGGCGATCCGCGGCAGGCGCGGAACGGCAACCCGGATCGAGGCACCGCTCTTCTTTTCAGGCCTTGAATTGTCGAGCGTCAGGGCGTCTTCCTTCGGCAATTTCCGCGCTTCGGCGAAAAACGGCACGACACCGAAGCTCTTGTATCCGGTGCGCGCATCGATCAGGTCGATGGCGCTTTCGAACAGAGCAGGATCGCCGCGAAACTTGTTGATCAGGTAACCGGCGACGAGCGCGCGTTCACGCTCGCTCAGCAGCTCGTATGTGCCGACGATCGAGGCGATGACGCCGCCGCGGTCGATGTCGCCGACCAGCACGACGGGAACGTTTGCCGCCTCGGCAAATCCCATGTTGGCGATGTCGCCATCGCGCAAATTGACCTCGGCGGCGCTGCCTGCGCCTTCGACAATGACGATGTCCGCATCGCGGCCGATTTCCGCAAAGCTCTCCAGAACGCGCGGCATGAGTTGCGGCTTGAGATCGCGGTAATCCCGTGCGGTCGCCGACGTCAGCACCTTGCCCTGCACGACGACCTGCGCGCCGGTCTCCGTTTGCGGTTTCAAGAGAACCGGGTTCATGTGGCGTGTCGGATCGACCCCGGCTGCGCGCGCCTGCAGCGCCTGTGCGCGGCCGATTTCGCCGCCGTCGACCGTGACGGCCGCATTGTTCGACATGTTCTGCGGCTTGAACGGCCTGACCGACAGGCCGCGCGCGCGGTATGCCCGGCACAACCCAGCCACGAGCAGCGATTTGCCGACATCCGAGCCGGTGCCCTGCAACATGATCGCACCGGGCAGCGGGCCGGTCATGGCGGATCAGCGGGGATTGATGGCGGCGCGCAGCGGATCGGCGACCGGGTTCGAGTAAGCACCGCCGAACAGAATATCGCGTGGCGACGCTTCGGCGCCGTAAAGTGCCGCGTTCATGTCGCTTCGGCGGACCAGCGCGGCGCCCTCAAGCGACACGCCGCCGAAAAGTCCCAAGCCTGCCGCCGAAAACGCCAGCACGTCGTAACCGCCGCTCATCGTCGTCGCCGCTTCGACACCTTTGCCCGCCCAACCGACGGTGACACCGACATCGGCGCCAAACTTGCCCTGATGCTCGACCATGGCATCCAGTGCTTCCTGGGTCTTGATGACCATAATGACGGACGTTTCCTGAAGGCCTGCCTGCAAGCCGACGCTGCCGGCGCTCAGCAGATAGAACACCGGATAACTCCATTCCGATCCCGCCCGACGGGCAAGCAGCACGCCGGTGCCGGCCTCGGCAGCACCGATCAGGCCGCCCTTGACGACACGGGGCAGAATCAGAATGCCGGCGGCATCGCCGATGTGCTGGTCGATCTCCTTCAGTTCGGCGGAACCGCGAAACGACGCCATGGTATCGACGGATTGCTCGAGAACGGCCGGAGCAAGTTTCTCGGGCGGATCGACGAACTGTGCGCAAGCAGCGAGACCGGCCGCGGCGACGGCAAAAACGAAATATCCAAGAAATCGCATCAGAACTCGACGCCTTTCTGCGCCTTCACGCCGGACCGGAACGGATGTTTCACCTGCGTCATCTCGGTGACCAGGTCGGCCGCCTCAATCAACTCGTCCTTGGCGTTGCGGCCCGTCACGACGACATGCAGCATCTCACGCTTGTTGGCGAGCGTCTCCAGGATCTCGTCGAGCGGCAGGTTGTCGTAGCGCAAGACGATATTCAACTCGTCGAGGATGATCATGTCGAACGACGGATCGGCCATCATCTCCTTGGCGGCATCCCATGCGGACCGCGCGGCGGCAAGATCGCGCTCGCGGTCCTGGGTTTCCCAGGTAAAGCCCTCGCCCATCGCCTTCATGACGCAAAGATCGGGGAAATGTTCGAGCACCTTGCGTTCGCCGGTTTCCCAGACGCCCTTCACGAACTGGACGATGCCGACCTTCATGCCGTTGCCGACGGCGCGCGCCGCCAGGCCCATGGCGGCGGTCGACTTACCCTTGCCCTTGCCGGTATGGACGATCAGCAGGCCCTTCTCGATCGTCTTTGTCGCCAGAATTTTGTCCCGCGCCGCCTTCTTCTTTTTCATCTTTTCGGCGTGTCGGCGGTTGAGTTCCTCTGTGTCGCTGTCGTTTTCTGCCATCTGGTCCTCTCGTCAGGGAATCGGCGTCAGTATAACGGCATGGTCGTCAGGCCGCGAGGCCGTCGAGCATCGGCCGGGTATCGTTACGGCGCGGCCGCCACAAGCCCCGGTCCTGCGCTTCGCGAAGCCGCGCCGCCATTTCGGCCAGTGCATCGGGATTGTTCGCTTCCAGAAACGATCGAACGTGCTCGTCGTTCAGGTACGCATCGAACACGGCATCGAAATGATGGTCGCGCACGCATCGCGCCGTTGCGGCGAAGGCGAACATGTAATCCACCGTCGCCGCCATCTCGAACGCCCCCTTGTAACCATGCCGCATGACGCCGGCGATCCATTTCGGATTGACGACGCGGGCGCGGACGACACGGCCAATCTCGTCCTCCAACGTGCGGATGCGCGGGTTCTCGGGCCTCGAGTGATCGTTGTGATAAACCGTCGGCTGCTCGCCCTTGAGCATTCGAACCGCCGCGGTCATACCCCCCTCGAATTGGTAGTAATCGTCGGAGTCGAGCAGATCGTGCTCGCGGTTATCCTGGTTGTGGATCACCGCGTCGGTGCTGCCGAGGCGCGTCTCGAAAACGCCATGCGCGCTTTCGCCGGCCGTGCCGCCGCCGTACGCGTATCCGCCCCAGGCGATGTAGGCCCGCGCGAGATCGCTGTCGTCGGACCAGCCGCGCTCGTCGATCATGGCCTGCAGACCCGCGCCGTAGGCACCCGGTTTTGAACCGAACACCCGGAACCCGGCGCGGCGCTCCGCCTCCGCTTCGTCGATACCGTCGGCTATCAGATCCGCGATTTCAGAACGTCGACGAGCGGCGGCCGGGTTGACGGTCTCCGGCTCGTCGAGCGCCGACACCGCCCGCGCCGCCGAATCGAACAGATCGATCAACGCCGGAAACGCGTCGCGGAAGAACCCGGAAACCCGGAGCGTCACATCGACGCGGGGGCGGTCGAGCACGTCGGCGGGCAGCACCTCGAACCCGGTCACGCGGCGCGATGCCGTATCCCATGTCGGGCGCACACCCATGAGCGCCAAGCCTTGTGCGATATCGTCGCCGCCGGTCCGCATGTTGGACGTGCCCCAGGCGCTGACGGCCATGGCCTTTGGCCATTCGCCGTGATCCTGACGGTACGTCTCGATCAGCAACGATGCGGATTTCCAGCCGAGCGTCCAGGCCGCCGGCGTCGGTACGGTGCGCGTATCGACGGAGTAGAAGTTGCGGCCCGTAGGCAGCACGTCCGGGCGGCCGCGGGTCGGCGCCCCCGACGATCCGGGCTGTACGAACCGACCGTCGAGCCCCGTCAGCAAGCCACCGATTTCGGCGGCCCCCGACCCGACCACCGCCGGGCGCAAGCGGTCTTCGATGCCGTCGAGGACAACGCGGGTCGCCGGCCAGTCGGCTTCGGCCTCTCGCTCGCCCGCGACCAGTGCTTGCGCCAGCAATTCGAGCCGTTCCACCGTATCGCCCATGGTCCGCCAGGGCGTATCGAGAAACGCCGCCAGAACATCCGGCTTCGGTCCGCTCCACGGTGCGGCCATCTCGCAGGACAAGGGGTCGAATATTTCCGTATCGAAGCCAAGGTCCGACGCCAGCGCCCGCAAAATCGATGCGCCCTCGCCGTCTCCACCGTCGCGCGGCACCCGTACCAATGCGACCAGCAAGTCGGTCAGTAGATCATCGGCCGGGCTCGACCCGAAGACATGCAGACCGTCGCGGATCTGCAGTTCTTTCAATTCGCAGAGATAGTTGTCGAGCTTGCGAAGCGATTCATCTTCGTCCTCGTCTTCCGCCATGCCGCAATCGACACCGACACCCGTCACCCGGCACAGCGACAGAATTTCCTTTTTCAGCACCTTAAGGCGGCGGGGATCGACGCCGGCGGCCTCGTAATATTCGTCGACCAACTGCTCCAGGTCGCGGAGCGGGCCGTAACTCTCGGCGCGGGTCAACGGCGGCGTCAGATGATCGACGATCACCGCCTGCGCGCGGCGTTTGGCCTGGGTCCCCTCGCCCGGGTCGTTGACGATGAACGGATAGAGATGCGGCAGGGCGCCGAACACGGCTTCCGGGAAGCAGGTTTCGGACAGCGCCAGCGACTTGCCCGGCAACCATTCCATGTTGCCGTGCTTGCCCATGTGAACGACGGCGTCGACATCCTCGACCTCACGCAGCCAGGCGTAAAACGCCAGATAATTGTGCGGCGGCACGAGATCGGGGTCGTGGTAGCTCTCGACCGGATCGATATTGTAGCCGCGTGCCGGCTGCAAACCGACGATCACGTTCCCGAGCCGGAAGGCGGGCAAGACGAACCGGCCGCAGTCCAGATCGCCCGGCAGGAAGAACGGATCGGCCTCGGGCGCTCCCCAGCGTTCCGTCACGGCCGACTGCACGGCAGCCGGCAAGCCCGCGAAGAACAGCTGATAATCGTTCATCCCGAGGGTTTCCCGGATTTCGCGCTCCCGCAAGCGCGCGAAATCGTTGGTCGGGCCGGATTGCATGCGCTCGATCAGGCCGTTGCCATCCTCGGGCAGATCGTCGATACGATAGCCCGCGTCGCGAAGCGCGTGCAGCACGTTCAACGTGCCGGCGGGCGTATCCAGGCCGACGCCGTTGCCGAGGCGACCGTCCTTGTTCGGATAATTGGCGAGCACGAGCGCAATGCAACGCTCCGCCGGCGCCTTTTCACGCAGCCTCGCCCAGCGCGCCGCCAGTTCGGCGACGAACGCAACCCTGTCGGGCACCGGCTCGTAGGCGACGATATCGGTTTCGGTCAGCGGATCGCGCCGCGCCTTGCCCTTGAACGACGCTGCACGCGAGAAAATGCGGCCGTCGACCTCCGGGAGCGCCACATTCATGGCGATATCGCGGGCCGAAAGACCGGCGACGCCATCTTGCCAGCCCGAGAGATTGCCGCCGGAAAATACGGCCTGCAGGACCGGGCAGTCGGCCTCGTCGAACGGGGTTTCTGACTTTTTCTGACCCGGCGAGGACACGGCGAAGCCAGTCGCGTTGACGATGACGGCGGGCGGAGCGGCGGCGAACGCCTCGGCCACGGTTGCAGCGACGACGGGATCCTTCAGGCTTTGCACGAACACCGGAAGCGGATTGAGCCCGGCGTCCGTGCACCCCTCGACCAGCGCGTCGACGGCACGGGTATTCCCGGCTTGCACGAGCGCACGATAGAAAACGAGGGCCGCTACAGGTCGCCCGTCCCGCCATTCGCTACGCAGGCGATCAAGATCGGGAGATGGCGTGCCCGGCCAGTAGAGTCCCGCGCGCACCAGCGGAGCGGGTTCTTTCCAAGTGGCGGGCCAATCCCCCGCCGCGCCGGTCAGCTCGGCGGCATAGCCGAGAAACGAAAGCGCGTTCTCGGCGCCCCCGTGCACGAGGTATTGCCACAACCGGTGCGCCGCATCGGATGGCAGCGTGGTCAAGCCGCTCAGTTCGGCATCCGGTTGGTCGTCGCCCGGCAGGAAAGCGATGGGGATGCCGGCCTTGCGGCATATACCCGAAAGCTGCTCTGCGCCATAGGTCCAGTATCCGCGCCCGCCGAGCAGACGAACCACCACGAGCTTCGCATGGCGAATGACGGCGTCGGCATAGAGGTCGACCGACATGTTGTGGCCGAGATGCAGAATATTGGCGAGGCGAAGCGAGGGATAGTCGTCCAACTTCGCCCGTGCATCGGATAGCAAGGCCAGTTCCGTATCGGCGGCGGAGAGAAAGACGATGTCGCCGGGCGACTGGCCGAGATCGATGGCTTCCGACCCGTCGCTGATGGCACCCGGCTGGGCGGCAAGAAGATGCATTAGCCAGCAAGTGCGCGGCGCACCGCTTCCTGATCGAGGTCGTGTTCGCCGATTACGACCAAGCGGCTTTCACGGGCTTCGCCCTCGCGCCAATCCCGGTCGAAATAGCGCTCGATGCGGCTACCGACGGCCTGTATGGCGAGGCGCATGTCCTTGCCGGGTACATGAACGAATCCCTTGATGCGTAGAATATCATGCTCTCTGGCGACTGTGCGGATACGCTCCTCAAGCGCCTCGGCATCGGTCACGTCGCCGATCTCGGCGATGAAGCTCTCGAAATCGTCGTGGTCGTGTTCGCCGTCGACGCCGTCATGATGCGACCAGCGGGCCTCGATCTTGTCCTCGACGGAGGCCGAGAGACCGAGCAGGACGTCGATATCGATTTCGCCATGACGGGCCGGCACGACCTTCACGCCCGCCGGCAGATCGTCCTTGATCCGCGCGCGGACGCCGTCGAGTCCGGCATCGTCGAGAAGGTCGGTCTTGTTGAGAACGACGAGGTCGGCGCAGGCGAGCTGGTCCTCGAAGACCTCTTCGAGAGGCGACTCATGATCCAGCGCCTCATCGGCCTCGCGCGCCTGTTGAACCGCGTCAGGGTCGCCGGCAAAGCGGCCTTCGGCAACTGCTGGCGCATCGATCAGCGCGACCACGCCGTCGACGGTAACGCGGGCGCGGATTTCCGGCCAGTTGAACGCTTTCACGAGCGGTTTCGGAAGCGCCAGACCCGAGGTCTCGATAACGATGTGATCGGGCGGATCCTCGCGATCCAGGAGGGCTTCCATGGTCGGCAGGAAGTCGTCGGCCACGGTGCAGCAAATGCATCCGTTGGCAAGTTCGACCACGTCGTCGTCCTTACAGCCTTCGATGCCGCAGCCGGTGACCAGCTCACGGTCGATCCCGAGATCGCCGAACTCGTTGATGACCAAGGCGATGCGGCGGCCCTTTGCATTCGCCAGCATGTGACGGATCGTCGTCGTTTTGCCGGCGCCAAGGAATCCGGTGATCACGGTGGCTGGGATTTTCATGTCGTTTCGTCCTTGAGAGTGAGTGGCAATCCAGCGGCGACGAATACCACACGGGAGGCCGCCGCCGCCACCGTCTGATTCATGCGCCCGTGCACATCGCGAAACGACCGGGCAAGCGCATTCTCCGGCACAATGCCGAGGCCGAGTTCGTTGGAAACGACCACGACTGGCGCAGTGACGCCCGCGAACGCCTTGAGCAGTTCGTCGATTGCCGCATCGGCGTCTCTTTCATAATGCATGAGGTTCGAAAGCCAGATCGTCAGGCAATCGATCAGGATAGGCGTCCCTACGTGTTCCCCGACGGCCGCCGCGAGATCGAGCGGCACTTCGCGGGTTTGCCAGTGCGACCCGCGGCGCGCCTGATGCAGGCGGATACGGTCTCGCATTTCGTCGTCCCATGCTTCGGCGGTCGCGATGTAAACGCCGCCGCCGAGAGATTCTATCAGGCTTTCGGCATGGGCGCTCTTGCCCGAGCGCGCACCACCGAGAACGAGTGTGACGTTTCCGCTCATCGATTGACCCCGACGACGCGCCAGGCCTGACCGCGGCCGTTGAGCACGCCGCCCTCGATATGGTCGATCCGGGTCAGCGACAGGGTATCGATGGTCAGCGACAGGCCGCGCTCATGATGCAAATCGAGGGCGTGGGCAACGGCGGCACGAATCGATCCGCCATGGGCGACGCAAACGATATCCCGTCCGCCGTGCTCGTTGGTCAAACGCTCCATCGCCGGGGCGACCCGTTCGATGACGCCGGCGAAGCTTTCGCCGCCGGGCGGCGCGTTGCCGGACGGATCGGTCCAGAACTCGGCATACTTCTCGGGATCGCGGGCTTCCATTTCATCCCAGCGCAAACCCTGCCAATCGCCGAAATATTGCTCCATGAAATCGGCAACCAGCGTCGGCTCGGGTTCATGCGGTCCGGCGTCGGCAATGGCGGCCAACGTTTTCCGGGTCCGGTTCAGCGGCGTCGCGAACCACACGGCATCCGCCGGAATCAGGCTCGCCAGGATTTCGAAACGCGCCCGGTTGCCGGTATCGCAGTCGAGGTCTTCCTGGCCGTAAAGTCTGCCCGCGCCGTCGATGACCGGTGCGTGGCGGATCCACCACCAGCGGGTGACCGTGGAACTCTCGATCGGTTGGTTGATCATGTCAGCATCGCCGCCGCCGTCAGCAGTACGGCGGTCTCCGAGACCTGTTGCGCCGCGCCGATGACGTCCCCGGTCTGGCCGCCGATCTGGCGCTTGGCCAGAATGGCGATTGCCGCCGCCCCCGCCGCCGCCGCACTCAGCACGATCAGTACGGTCATAAGGTGCGGCTGCAGAATGAACAATGCGGCCCCCGCCCCGAGCGCGAGCGATACACCCGCCGTCGCTTGGGTGGGACGGCCGGCACCGTGCGCCAGTCCATCGTCACGGGCCATCGGCAGAACGTGCATCATCGCCGGCAGCGTTGCGCGGGACAGGATGGCGCTGCTCATCAACACCGCCGCGGCGAGATCGGGACGGACAAATGCGCTTAGTGCCGCGACACGTAAACCGACGCTGAAGATTAACGCCAACACGCCGTAACTGCCGATACGGCTGTCGCGCATGATCTCAAGTTTGCGGGTTGCGACGGCGCCGCCACCGAACCCGTCGGCGACATCGGCGAGACCGTCTTCGTGCAGCGCGCCGGTCACCAACGTCATGACGGCAATCGCGAGAAACGAACCGCACCAGATCGGCAGGCCGATTATCCCATCAATGTGAAGCACAGCGGCGCCGAAGCCACCGACAATGACGCCCGCCACCGGGAACGCCCAGGCCGCGTCGGCAAGACCGCGCGCATGGTCGATATTGCCGACCGGTAGACGCGTCAGAAACCCGATGACGACCCGCATGTCGTCGCGCCATCGCGCCAGGCCTTCCGGCGCCAGCTTCGCGTCGTGGCGCGTATCGCCTTTGCCGGACTTGTTTTCACCAGACTTGTTTTCGTCAGTCATGTGGCCTATGCCGCTCTCGGTTTCGATGACTGTTTTGGTTCCCGCGTGATAGGGCGTTCACGCCAACGCGGCAAGGAATAACACGGATGGTGCATACCTCGCCTGCCAGCATCGATGATATTCTAACGTTGCTCGCCGACCTGCCGGTAGCCGACGCCGTGGCAGCCCAAGCTGCGGACGAACGCGAACCGCAGTTGACCAAGCCGCCCGGCGCCCTCGGCCGGCTCGAGGGCATCGCCCGCTGGATGGCGGCCTGGCAAGGCCGCCATCCGCCGTCCGCCGAGACGATTTGCGTCCGTGTTTTTGCCGCCAACCACGGCGTCACCGCCAAGGGCGTTTCGGCGTTCCCTGCCGACGTCACGGCGCAGATGGTGGGCAATTTCGCGGCCGGCGGGGCCGCGATCAACCAGTTGTGTCGTTCTATCGGTGCGCATCTCGATGTCGTCGCGCTGGACCTCGATACCCCGACGGCGGATTTCTCCGAATGCCCAGCCATGAGCGAAGCTGAGATTGTCGCCGCATTCGCCGCCGGTATGGCCGCGCTCGACGAAACCGCCGATCTGCTCTGTATCGGCGAGATGGGTATCGGCAACACCACTTCCGCCGCGGCAATCTCGATGGCGCTGTTCGGGGGCGATGCCTTGAACTGGACCGGTCCCGGCACCGGCGTTGCCGGCGATGCACTGTCCCGCAAGGCCGATATTGTCCGTAAATCCGTCCGCCTTCACGCCATGGACTCGTCAGGCCCGATCCACGGAATCGAGATACTGCGCCGACTTGGCGGCCGGGAACTGGCAGCCATGGCGGGGATCGTCGTGGCCGCACGCCTCGAACGGGTGCCGGTGGTGCTCGACGGCTACGTTGCCTGTGCCGCCGCCGCATGTCTTCAGGCGATGAATCCGGTTGCACTCGATCATTGCGTCGCCGGGCATGTGTCGAAAGAACCTGGGCACCGATTACTGCTCGATGCGCTCGGCATGACCCCCCTGCTCGATCTCGACATGCGGCTCGGCGAAGGGTCCGGCGCCGCCCTTGCGGCCGGCATCGTTCGCGCGGCGGTGCACTGTCATAATGACATGGCGACGTTCGCGGAGGCCGGTGTCAGCGACAAAGGCGACTGATCTCCCCCGTGGGGCGATCAATCGTCGTCTTCTTGCGCTTCCTCGCCTTCTTCCTCGGCGCGCTCCATGCGGCGCTTGAGACGCAACAGGTCGCGGCGTCGGCCATCTTCGGCGATCAGGTTTTCGATATAGCGGCCCTGGAACGTGTTGATCCCGACCGAGCGGCCGAACTCGATCGCTTCGCGGTTATCACAGCGGCACAACACGGTGTTGCCTTCGCCAAACTCTTCGACGATCTGGCGAACCTGCGCGGCAACGTTCTCGCCACCGTCCGCAAGCTCCGAATTCCAGACAAGTTTCAGAATATCGACGCCGAGTCGCCGATGATCGATGACCTGCAATGTCTCGAACGTCAGGCCGTCGAGCGCCACGCGGTAACCCTTGGATTGTACGAACTCGCGGGCAAACAAATACGAACCCAGGTCGGCGAAAATATCTTCCTTCTGAAGCTCGATAATCATCGAGCCACGCCGGCTCGCCGCGACATTGTCATCGAACAACAGGAAATCCTGTGCCATCAGGGTGCGAATGTTGATGTTGAAACTGATGTCACCGGAAATCGCGACCCGGTCCGTTTTGCTCAGCATCGACAGCATGCGGCGATCGAGCGTTTCGGTCAGATGCTGGAACAGCCAGCGGTTGGCGAGAAGGTTGATGTTGGGCATCAGAGTCTCGCGCAAATCCTGGATCGAGATGAACAACTCGGAAAAGGTCTGTTCCGGGATCATATTGTCGTCGACGGCGCAGGCGAACTGACGGCGCACGAGATTCGAGAGATCGGCATTGCCGAGCGATCCCTCGATGCGAGCCAGAACCTCAGGCGTCAGCGGTTCGCCCATCTTCTGTTTGGCGCGCAGCGCGGCGCGCGCGTCCATACGGTTCTTGGCATCCTCGGCTCGGCGCGCCTCCGCCTCGGCGAGCGACTTAACGACGCGCTGGATATCCGCAAATTGCGTATTGGCGTCGTACCAGGACGCAAAGGTGGTGCCGGTCTTTTCCTCGTCGGCGACGAGCGGGTCGTCGCTGAACATGTACTTGACCTTGCGAACTGCGGTCTCGACCTGTCCACGCGCCTCGTTCTTGAAGAAGAAGAAGATATCGCCGGTCTTTAGCAAAAAAAGCTGACCGGATTGCGATTTGATCAGCGACTCGAATTCATTGGCGGCGGCCCGCAAGTGCTGGTCGCGGCGGTTGAACGGGCGCAGTGACGACAGGTGCACCTGTGCCAGCGAGCGCCCAGCCGCGTGCTGTTCAAGTCGCCGGACATAATCGACCAGCAGTTGTTCCTGAGACGGCAAGCGTTTCGGGGCTTCAGCGGCATCGGCCATCTTAGCTCTCCGCGGCCGGCTTCTGAGCCGGTTTCGGCGCCGGTTTGGCGTCCTGTTTTGCCGCTGGTTTCGGGGCCGATGGTTTTGAGGCTTGAGGCACTTGCGCCTTCATGGCCGCAACCAGCTTGTCGATAAAGAAGCCCTGGAAGCGCGTGATCCCGAGAGCCGCTCCCCATTTTACGGCTTCCTGGGAGTCGACCCTGGAGAGCACAACACCGTCCTTTCCGGCGTTGGCGACGATGCGGCGCATTTCGGCGACCTTCTCTTCCTGCTCGTCGCCGACGAACTCGGGGCCCCAGCTGATCTTCATGTAGTCCGCCTGCAGGTGCGATGGATCGAAGAAGTGGATCGCCAGCGGGTTAAGACCATCGATCAGCACCCGATAGCCGCGTTCACGCAGCAGATCGCGAGCCATTCGGTAATTGTACATGTCTGCAAAAATATCGATCATCTGCATCTCGATGATGAACTTCGACGAATGTTCCTCGATCAGTTCGTGGAACGCCTGGAACTCGCGCGACATGACGGTGCCGATGTTCAGGTTGAGACTGATGTCGTCGGGCGCCGACGCGGGGTTTCGTTTACCGATGACCGCGAGCATGCGCCGATCGAGCGTTTCGGTCAGGTATTGAAACAGCCAGGGGCTCGAGAACAGGTTGATATTGGGAGCGACACGGTTCTTCAGTTCCGACATCGTAATGAAGAACTCACGGAAGACGATTTCGCCCTTCTTGCCGGGAATCACGCGGTAAGCCGCCTGATTGCGGATCAGGTCGGCGATTTGCGTGGTTTTCATTTTCTGATTGATGGCGGCGAGGTTATCCGGCGCCAGCGCCTTGCCGCGATCGGCTTCTTTCTTTTGCTTCGCTAACGCCTTGCGGTCTTCCTCGCGCTTGACCTCGGCGGCAGCCGCGAGATCGTTGGCGGCGGCGGCAAGCGATTTCAGGTCATCAGGCTGCGACAGGTCGTACCACGTACTGAAACGGTCGTCATAGCTGCCAAGCGGCGCCTCGGTCAGCGGATCTTCGGGAAACAAGCCGCGGACCTTCTCGATCACCGGATCGACATCGTCGATCGGCACATTGTGGCAAACCATGACGATATCGTTGTTGTAGAGCGAATAGAGCAACGCTTCATTATTCGCGATGAAGTCGTCGAATGTGCGCGCTGCAATATCGAGGAAGTGCTTTTGCTGGTTGCCGGGGCGCAACTTAGATAGATGCACGTGAACGGCAAAGTAGCCGAGCGGGTCATGGCGGACACGTTTCAACTGGTCGAGGAGCAATGCCTCCTCGGTTTGATCGTCTCGCCCGGGACCCGTCGAGTATCGGACTTCCGCCAAACGTGCCTCCGCTCTTCCGCGTCCGGTTTTGATAGCATAAATCGGGCCGTCAAATCGCGCCCTAATGCTCACTTTGCCAATCGCGGCTTAAGGAATCGATACTTTTTGCCTCTCGAAGCTATCGCATCCGGCCGAAATGTCGATTACCATGCAGGGAACGATCGGCGGAACGCCGTCAGGCATACCGAAGGGGCGGGTGATCAATCGTGCGAAGCCAATCCGGACACCCGCCGATCGGCGACCGGCCCGGGCGCTGGTTGATCGACCGTTATGGCGGATGGCTCGAAGTCGCAACGCATGCTGCGAATTGTCCGGAAGACCGGGTCGACGTCCGGATCTTCGCCCGCATCGTCGATATTCACTGGAACGTTGATCTTGCGCCGGGGAACGCACTGATCAGCGTTGTCGAATGGCTGCGCCGATTGCCGCCTGCTCGGCAGACCGCGGCGGCGCTTCGATTTCGTTACGGCGCCTGGAATTCTGAAGTCTTCGATACGCCGGAAGATGCCGCGCGACGCATCCTCACAGTCCTTCGGTATGCCGGAACACAGGCATTTACCGGCATCACCCGGAAACAGCTCGGCCTGTCCCGTGCTTATGACGGTCGCCCCCTGATCGCCCAAACGGTCGAGACCTGGTTACGTATGGGCGGGCAATTGGACACGAGACAATTTCACCGGTTGAATGGCGTCATTCAGCATTCGCTGCTGTTCCGGCAAGTCGCCAACGGCGACCACTTGGTTTATGCCTACGCGGGGCGGAAATCCGCCGCCGCCGAGATTTTTGGCCCGACATGGTCGGATGCGGTAATCGGGCGTGCGGCACAAGATTGCTGGTCGGACGACGATTATGAAGACGCGGTCTGCGCGGATTTCACGCCGGTCATGGAAAGGGACGAGGCGCGATACGATCATTTCAGGGCTTTCTTCGCACCACCCGGCAGCGAGCCAATCTGGCTCAATTACGAGCGACTCCTGTTGCCATGGGAAGCGGACAGTGGCGAACGTCTGCTGATGGTGCTCTCGGCGCGGTCGCAGGATCTCGTCATTCCGTTCCTGGAATCCGATACACCGTAACGCGCGGGTGGGCTTGGCGGGCCGACCGGCCTCGGGCATGATGCCGCCCGTCTGTTTCCAGTATCGTCAGCGGCAGGTGATTCGTGACTCACCCGAATATCCATCTCGACATTGCCGGGCGCGTTGCCCGAGTGGTCATCGATCGCCCGGATGCGCGCAACTCCCTGTCGCTCGCCATGATGGACGCCGTGGCGGACGCCGTCAGGGCAGCCGATGCCGACGAAGCGATCCGCGTCATCGCATTGACAGGCAGCGGCGATATCCTTTTTTCCGCCGGCGTCGATCTCAAGGAACTTCCGCCGAGCCGAGAGAGCCCGGATAAGGCACCCGCCTACGACGAACAGTTGAGCGCGGCGGTTGCCGCCGTTGCCGCATGCGCCAAGCCGACAGTCGCCCTGATCAACGGATCGGCGATCGGCGCGGCGATCGGATTCACGCTCGCATGCGACATTCGTCTCGCCGCCGCCCGGGCGCAGTTCCGGATTCCGGTCCCGAAACTCGGATTACTGTATGCGCCCGTCGACACACGCAGGCTCGTCGATGCGGTCGGTGCCGCCCGCGCGAAATGGTTGATGTTGACCGGCGAAGGCATCGCCGCCGAAACGGCGCTTGAATGGGGTCTCGTGACCCAGGTTTTCGAGAGCGACGCTTTCGCCGGCGACTGCAGCCGGGTTCTGGAAGTTCTTGCTGACAACGCGCCCCTTTCGCTGCACTACACGAAACGCATCATCGACGGGCCCGACCCCGCCGACAGCGACCTCGTCGACGACGCCTACGCCCGCATCTACACGAGCGCCGATCCCGCCGAAGGGCTTGCGGCGGCGCGCGAGAAACGGCGTCCCGTTTTCAAGGGCGATTAGTCCGCGGCCCGCGGTTGCACCGCTTTGCAAAATGGCCCCGGCGGGCTAAAAGACCGCCATGGATGTCGACGCCTTCCTGAATGCAGAGTTCGGCGAGCATGCAGACGTGCTCCAGGCGACCCGCGATGCCGTCCGCGCGCCGTTTGCGGCGTTGCTCGACGCCTGCATCGCGTCGATCGAGGGCGGCGGCAAGATCGTCTTCTTCGGCAACGGCGGCAGTGCCTCGGATGCCCAGCATCTGGCAACGGAACTGACTGTGCGATACATCGACAACCGCCCGGCGATCCCGGCGCTGGCGCTGACGACCGATACCTCGGCGCTGACCGCGATCGGTAACGACCTCGGTTTCGAACGCCTGTTCGCGCGTCAGGTCGAAGCGCTTTGCCGTGCCGGCGACGTCGTCATCGGCATTTCGACATCGGGACGCTCGCAGAACGTTATCGACGGATTGCGGCAAGCGCGCGACATGAACTGCACGGCGGCTGGATTCTCGGGGCGTGACGGCGGACCGATGGCGAGCGTCGCCGATCCATGCCTGACCGTTCCGTCGGACACCACGGCGCGCATTCAGGAGATGCACATTCTGATCGGTCAGATGCTGTGCGGCGCCATCGAGAAACGCCTCGGGTACGCATGATGGCGGACATGGATCTCATCGCCCTCGTTGAACGGCTGCCCTCGTCCCGCGTGCTATGCGTCGGTGACATCATGCTCGACCGCTTCGTCAGCGGTTCGGTCGAGCGAATCTCGCCCGAAGCGCCGGTACCTGTCCTGCATGTCGACCGTGAAAGCAGCATGCTCGGCGGCGTCGGGAACGTGGCCCGCAATATCGCTGCCCTCGGCGGACACGCCGACGTCGTCGCAGTGATTGGGGACGACGGCGCGGGCAAGGATCTCAAGGATCTTTTCGGCGCGGTCGCGACGGTCGACGCCCACCTGATCGTCGAGTCCGGGCGCAAGACCGGTATCAAGACCCGTTACATCGGCGGCGCGCAGCAATTGCTGCGCGCCGACCGGGAAACCCTCGGCGCCTTGACCGAGAAGGCTGCCGACAAGATCGTCGCCGCCGCCAAGAAAGCGATGAAGACTTGCGGCGCCGTGGTGCTGTCCGATTACGGCAAGGGCGTACTCGGTCCCGGCGTCATTGGCCGCGTCATCGATCTCGCGCACAAAGCCGGTCTCCCCGTCATTGTCGATCCCAAGGGGCGCGACTTCTGGCGCTATCAGGGCGCCGACGTGATTACGCCCAACCGGGCCGAGCTCGGCGAGGCGGTCGGTCATGCGACAAAGGGCGACAGCGAAATCGTCGATGCAGCAAAATCTCTGATCGTCGACGACGACTTCGGCGCCGTTCTCGTCACCCGCAGCCAGGATGGCATGACCCTGGTCACCGCCGACGGCACCGTCGACCATCTGCCCGCCGAGGCTCGCGAGGTGTTCGACGTCTCGGGCGCCGGCGATACGGTCGTCGCTGCGTTGGCCGCCGCTCGGGGCGCAGGCGCGCGCTGGGTCGAGGCGGCCGCGCTTGCCAACGTCGCGGCTGGAATCGCCGTGGGCAAGGTCGGCACCGCCGTCGCACTTGCCGAAGACGTGCTGCATCAAATTCGCCATCAGGACCGAAGTCGGGCCGAAGCCAAAGTGCTCGGCCGTGAACAGGCCATCGACCGGGTTGCGGCATGGCGCCGGAACGGTCGTCGGATCGGCTTTACCAACGGTTGCTTCGATCTGCTGCATCCGGGTCACGTCTCGCTGCTCGCCCAGGCCCGCAACGCGTGCGACCGGCTGGTCGTCGGGTTGAACAGCGACTCGTCGGTTCGCGGCTTGAAAGGCGAGGGACGCCCCGTTCAGAACGAAGCCGCCCGGAGCGCCGTACTCGCATCGCTTTCGACGGTCGACGCAGTGGTGCTGTTTTCCGATGAAACGCCGATCGACCTGATCAACGCGTTGAAACCGGATGTGCTGGTCAAGGGCGCGGACTATACGGTCGAGACGGTTGTCGGCGCCGATATCGTACTCGGCTATGGCGGCGAGATTCTCTTGGCCGAGCTCGAAGACGGGCATTCGACAACCGATACCATTACCCGCATGAGCAAGAATACGGGGGGTTGAGATGGCGGAGCAACGCAAGGCGGTTGCCGTTGGCATCAATCACGTCGCGCTGGAAGTCGGCGATATCGGCGAGGCGCTGGCGTTCTACGGCGCTTTCCTGGATTTCGAAATCGAGAGCCGAAGCGACAAGGCCGCGTTCATCTACTTCGGCGACCAGTTCATCAACTTTTCTCTGAACGCCGACAGGACGCCGGATAAGGATCGTCATTTCGGCATTGTCGTCGACGATAAGGATCTTGCCCGCCACACCCTGGAGGCCATGGGTGTCACGTTCATCGGCGGCCCGTTCCTCGATTTCTACGACCCGTGGGGCAACCGGGTCGAACTCACGACCTACAACAAGATCCAGTTCACCAAGGCGCCCGGCGTCCTTAAGGGCATGGATCTCGACCACCTCGAGAAGACACCGGAAGCGATCAAAGAACTGCGCAAAAAAGGCATGGCACCCTGACCCGGCTTACCTTGCCCGTCTCTGCCTAGCCGCCCTTGCCGATCAGATCGGCGAGCCAGCCCAGCAGATTGCCGTCGAGTTCGTTGTCGCGCCGCGCGTGGCGGCTGACGTCGTCTCGCTGATCGTTTCTTTGGCCCGCGCCGCGTTGGTCGGCGAACACCGGCTCGCGCGACGGCGCATCGAATAGGGCGACCACGGGTCTGCCTGCGTGCGCTTCATTCATGACCGATCGCCAGAGCGCAGCTGGAGCGCCGCCGCCCGTGAGCAGCCCGGCCGGGCTGGCGTCGTCGTTGCCCATCCAAACGCCTGCGACGAGTTCGCCCGTGTAGCCGACGAACCAGCCGTCGCGGTGATTCTGGCTGGTGCCCGTTTTGCCGGCTGCGGGCCGATCGAGCGCCGCCTTGCGACCGGTTCCTTCAGTGACAGCCAGGGCCAGCATGCGGTTCATGTCGGCGGCATCGTCGGCATTGACGATGCGGCCCGGTCCACCGCCGTGACGGGTATAGAGGACCGTTCCGTTCCGGTCGCGAATCTCCGTGATGGCATAGGGCCAGGCGCCGTACCCACCGTTGGCGAAAACGGCATACGCCGCCGTCATGTCGATCAGCGAAACCTCGGCGCTGCCAAGCGCAAGAGAGGGGTTGGGGTCGATAGTTCCCGAAATGCCAAGCCGCCGCGCCGTCTTGGCGACGTTGCCCCACCCGGCATGCTGTGCCGTCTTCACGGCAATGGTATTGACTGAACGGGCCAGCGCCTCGTCGAGGCGCATGGTGCCGGCATGCTGACCGCCGAAGTTCTTGGGCGACCAGGCACCGATGCTGATCGGCTCGTCGATCATCTCGTCATGCGGCCGCAGACCGGCCTCGAGGCCCGCGAGATAAACCACCGGCTTGAAGGCAGAGCCGGGTTGACGCAGCGCCTGCGTCGCGCGGTTGTACTGACTGTCGTAGTAACTGCGCCCGCCGACCATGGCGCGCACGGCGCCGTCGGGCGTCATTACCACGGCGGCGGCCTGACCGATGTCCGTTTCGGCGTCGACCGCCGCCTGGACGAGGGTTTCGGCCCGGCGCTGCAGACCCGCATCCAGCGTCGTGACGACAACGATGTCGCGTTCGACCGATACGAAATCGGTCACTTGGTCGAGCACCCAGTCGACGAAGTAGCGCGCCCCGCCGCCGCGACGGGCGGCAACGAAGCTGCCGCGCTCCGCGGCGGCCCGCTCGGCCTCGGCCCTGGACAGATAGCCGGCCGCCGTCATGCTGGCGAGGACAGTCTTTGCCCTGGCATGCGCGGCATCGGAGTCGTTCGCCGGATTAAGGCGGCTGGGCGCCTTGAGCAGCCCCGCAATCAACGCCGACTGATAGGTCGACAGTTTCGCAGCCGGAATGCCGAAGTAGCGCCGCGCGGCGGCATCGACGCCGTAGGCCCCGGACCCGAGATAGACGCGATTGAGATAAACCGTGAGGATCTCGTCCTTGGTGAACTTGCTCTCCAACCAGAGCGCAAGCAGCAGTTCCTGCACCTTCCGCTTGATCGTGCGCTCCGGCGTCAGAAACAGGTTCTTGGCGACCTGCTGGGTGATGGTCGAACCACCCTGCACGATGCGCCCGGCGTTCAGGTTAACCCACATGGCGCGCGCCAGGCCGATCGGGTCGAGCCCGAAATGGTCTCGGAAGCGGCGGTCCTCGATGGCCATCACCGCCTGGCTCAGATGCACCGGCACGTCGTTCACGGTCACCGCAGTGCCGTAGACGTCACCGATGGTAGCAAGCTCGGCGCCATCCGCCGCGAGCACGGCAACGGAGGGCTGACGGGTGTGGGCGAAGGCCTGGTCGACATCGGGCAAATCCCACGCGTAATACGCCAGAACCCCACCGAGAACGATGACGCCCCAGACGGCGGCGACGGCCGACCAGTAGACCAGCCCGCCCGCGACGCGCCGGAACCAGCCCTTTCGCGGGGCGTTCTTCTGTGTGGAAGCGCGTTTTCTTGGCGCAGATTTTCTGGACTTCGTCATGGCTGTTTATCGCCCTGCCGCGCTTATGAAACCGTTAAAACCGCTGAACGCCGCGCGGTTTAGGCCGCAATTGCGGCGGCATTTTGGCAAACCAACACGGCAACGCAGCGGTTGCCTGAAACTCACCCAGCCATGCAGAATGAACGGGGCCGGCATTTTGGCCGGAATCTTCTCGGGGGAGAGGCAGCGACATGCGTATCGTCGTGCTCGGCGCCGGCGTGATCGGGGTCACGACGGCCTACTATCTGGCGAAAGCCGGCGCGGACGTTACCGTGCTCGACCGCCAGCCCGGTCCCGGCATGGAGACCAGTTTCGCCAATGCCGGCGAGCTGTCGTACGGCATGACCTCGCCGTGGGCCGCGCCCGGCATTCCGCTGAAGGCGATCAAGTGGTTGTTCATGAAGCATCGGCCGCTGTTCATCTGGCCGTTGATCAGTCCTGATATGTGGGGCTGGTGCGTGCGCATGCTGCAGAACTGCAACGCCGCGAGCTATGCGCTCAACAAGGGGCGCATGGTGCGGATTTCGAATTACAGCCGGGAATGTCTGAGCGATCTTCTGAACGAGGTTGAACTCGACTTCGACCTCCGCCAGCAAGGCACGCTGCAGCTGTTCCGGACCGAAAAACAATTGTCCAACTCGAAAGCCGACCAGGACGTGCTGGCGGCGTTCGCGAGCCCCTTCGAGGTACTCGACCGCGACGGCTGCATCGCCGCCGAGCCGGGCCTTCGTCACGTCGCCGACAAGTTCGTCGGCGGGCTTAGACTGACGGCGGACCGAACCGGCGATTGCCGCATGTTCACCATGTCGCTTGCCGAGAAAGCCGCGTCCATGGGCGTCGACTTTCACTACGGCCAGACGGTCAAGGGCTTCGCCCGAGAGGGCGGAAAGATCACCGGCGTCGATACCGACCAGGACCGTATCACCGGCAACCGCTACGTCTGCTGCATGGGGCCGTATGCACCGGGTTTGCTCGAAAAGATCGGCATCGACCTGCCGATCTACCCGGTCAAGGGCTACTCGATCACGCTGCCGGTGACCGACGATTCCTCGGCGCCGCAATCGACGATCATGGACGAAAGCCACAAGGTCGCGATCACGCGGCTTGGCGACCGCATCCGCGTTGCCGGCCAGGCGGAGCTGATCGGCTACAACCGGAAACTCGGCAAGCGCTCGACGAACGCCGTCCGGCATGTGATCTCGGACCTGTTCCCGAAGGGTGGCGACGTTTCCAAGGCCGAAGGCTGGACCGGTCTCCGACCAATGACGCCGGACGGCACGCCGGTGCTCGGCCCGACCCGTTACGACAACCTGTTTTTGAACACCGGACACGGAACGCTCGGCTGGACCATGGCCTGCGGCTCGGGCCGCGCCGTCGCCGATGCGGTGCTGGACAAGCGACCGGAGATCGACTTCGACGGCCTGACGGCGGCGCGGTACGGGCAGTAGCTTACGCCCGCCGGTTGCGCAGCCGCATCAGTCGATAACGCCCGTCATCCGTTCGATCCGGAGTTCGCCCGGATCGATATCGGGCTTGCCCAGCCAGGCCAATGCGATGTCCACGTCCTGGAACAGTCTGTATGGGACGGGCGAAGGCATGCCGGATTCGAGAACCGCGCCGTAGAGGTTGAAAATCACCTTGTTGATGGCGGTTGATGAAACCGCGGCGATCCGGAACAGCACTTCATCCGGTCCGTGTTGCGGATCGCCCCCGAAATACGTGTCCAGAATTCGATTCCCTATATCGGCCATGTCGTCGGCGTCGAGCGCCGACAGGTCGAGATCGTCGTAGAGGATAGCCAGGCGGTCGAAACCGGGCCTGAAATCCGGGTGCTCGGAAAGCCGCCGAATTCCCTCGAAAAAGACCGCCTTGGTGAGGCTCTGGCGGAAATGGCCAACCACGAGAGCATGATTCTCGAACACTCGGTAGTGAACGGTCATACCCTAGTGACGCCCGAACCCGGCCCGGGATCAAGCCGAAAGATCGATGGCGCCGCTCCGAAAGACGTAATGTGAATTGACGCTTGATGCGGGAATCGAATGTGAACGGTTGCGTGAAACCGCTACGCATTGCGACACAAACAATGAGAAATTGCTGACGCGATATATGAGAGTCTTCGCATTGTCGGTTACATTTGGTGCGAACATCGAACGATGTCTCATTCTCCCGTAAAAGGTCATTTCACAGCGATCTTCTCGGCTCGCTATGGACCATTTTTCGCGTATCCGCCAAACACGGCAACGGGTGACCAGTCGGGCCTGACAGGCGGCAGTTCCGGGACGCGCGCCGCAAAAGGGGCCGTGCCATAAACGATGTTACCGCCCGTGATCGTAAGCACGCTTTCGATGTCGTCGATTTCGTCTTCTGGCACGGAGAAGTAGTCCGCGCTCAACACCGCCAGATCGGCGAGTTGGCCGGGAGCGATGCGGCCCTTGATTGCCTCTTCTCCGGAGAACCAGGCGCTGCCGACCGTGTAGAGCATGAGCGCTTCTTCGCGACTGAGACGATGACGCTCGGAGCGCGTCTCCATGCCGCCGACGGTCTTGCCCGTCACCAGCCAATGAAGTGCGACCCAGGGGTTGTAGCTCGCGACTCTCGTCGCATCTGAGCCGGCGCCGAGCGGAATGCCGAGTTCGATGATGTCACGGATCGGCGGCGCCGTGGCCGCGGCATCCTCACCGTAGCGCTCGGCGAAATACTCGCCCGCATAGGCCATCCGCGCCTGGATGGCGATGCCGCCGCCTAGCGCGGCGATACGGCGGAGATTTTCGAGGCTTGCGGTTTCGGCGTGGTCGATGGCCCAGCGTACGCCGGCAAAGCCGGACCGGCCTTCGGCGCGTTCTGCTGCATGAGCCGCTTCGAAAACGTCCATGATGTAGCCGATAGACTGGTCGTAGGTGGCGTGAATGCGGATCGGCCAACGTTCCTGAAGGAGATGGCGCGTAACCGCCATCAACTCGTCGCGCCAACCGTCCCGCGTCGTGATATCGGGCATCTCTGCCGTGAAATTCTCGAAGTCGCCCGCCGACCAGACGAGGAATTCGCCACCGCCCTCGATGACAAAGCCATGGGCGAGCCTATCGGCCATATTGACGTTGACGGCCCAGTTTTTCGTCCAGGTCTCAAAGTCCTCAAGTTCCTTGCCAGGCCGTTGGGGGAACAGATAGTTCGAGACCCGGACCGGCATTTCTCCGGTGTCCGCGAGGCGCAGGGAGCCGATATAGTTCTCCGGAAAAACATGACCCCCGCCGCCGGCGTCGACGGCGCTGGTAATCCCAAACCGGTTCAACTCGCGGTAGAAGTGTTTCGTGGAGTTGACCTGATCGGCCTCCGATAGCCCCGGCAGTGCGCCAATGGTCTGATAGAGGATCGTAGGATTGGGTTCGGCCCACAGGATCGCGCCACCGTCTTGCGTTATCTCGTAGCGTCCGCCGGCCGGCGCCTTCGTTTCGGCCGTGATACCGAGGGCCTCGACGCCAGCCTTGTTCAGAAAGCCCCGGCTATAGAGGAAGAGCACAAAAACCGGCGTATCCGGCGCAGCCTCGGTCAGCTCCGCCGGCTTCGGCATGCGCCGTTCGGCGAACTGGAACGGCGACCAGCCGCCGATGACGCGGACCCATTGACCGCTTGGCGTGCGCGCCGCCTGCCGGCGGACCATGTCGATGCCGCGCGCCAGCGTGTCGACGCCGTCCCAGCGGAGCTCGGTATTGTAGAACCGTCCGCCGCGCACGACGTGGGTGTGGCTGTCGTTGAGGCCTGGGATCACCATGCGGCCGCCGAGATCGATGACCTCGGTGGCATCGCCCCGACGTTCCAAGATTGCGCGATTGTCACCCGTCGCGACGATAACACCGTCATCGATGGCGATTGCCTCGACCCGCGGCCGCAGCGGATCGAGCGTCGCGACGTTTCCGCCCGTGAGGATGAGATCAACGTCACCGGATTGGGCAAGCGCAGGTCCGGCGAGCGTGAACAGCGCCACCGCAGCGCTGGCAATACCGAACCATCGATGCCGCAACAATTCAACGGACGGCAATAATTTTTTGGGGCCCATGGTAATGTTTCTCTCCGCGTTACGAGTTTTGGGGTGATGCGCGCCTCAGTTGCCGCCTTCCGACGCACCGAACATGGTCTTGGCATAGAGGATACCGAGGCCATAGGCGCCGCCATGGTCCTTGGCAATCTGGTTGGTAACCTCGTAGGTCTCGGGCCGGGCCCAGTCGCGCTGCAGCTCGAGCAGATACTGCATCCAGGTGATCGGCGTGGCACCCGCTTGCACCATGCGGTCGACAGCATCGTCGTGGATCCGTTCGGACATGCCGCCAGACGCATCGGTCACAAAATAGACCTCATAGCCCTGATCGAGGGCGGAAAGGACGGGAAAGACGCCGCAAACCTCGGTCCATAGGGCCGCAATCACGATTTTACGCCGGCCGATCTCGTTCACCCGGTCAGTAATGCGCCTGTCCTCCCACGTATTCATCGTCGTGCGGTCGATGGGCTTCTGATCGGGAAACACCGCCTGCACCGTCGGGAACAGCGGTCCCGAAAAGGTTTCTTCGGCCACGGTCGTCAAGATCGTGGGAACACCGAACGCCTTGCCTGCCTTGGCAAGCCCAGTGGCGTTGTTGATTAACAGATTGGTATCGATCGAGTTCGCCGCAAAGGCCATCTGGGGCTGGTGATCGATCAGGATCAACGTGTGGTTGCTCGGTGTAAGAAGCCGTTCCGCCGGATTTGGCTGAGCGATTTGCTGAGCGAACGCGGGCATCCCCGCCAAGGTGACAACAAGCACGACAAACGCCGCCAATCTACTTTGCGTGGTGCGGGTCGGTGACATGGGAATTCTCCTTATCGTCAGTAGCCAAACGCAGCCCGTCCGGGTCATACGTTCAAGAATGAGGAATTCCGTGCTCATGGGGATGCAGAAACGTGCCGACGCAAACGCCTGTCGTCGCTCGCTTTCGCCGTGATTTGTGGGTGCTGAGTGCGCCGCAGGTACCCTGTCGTCCGGAATTTCCAACTCTCACCAATGTTTGGTATATTAATATCGATTGTAAAGTAGGCACCGATTGGTAAGCAGGGGACTACAAGTGACTAAAGGCCGTTCTGCGGGCACTTCGATTCCTAAAGGGTGTCCGCTTGACCGTGTGTTCCGACTTCTTGCCGGGGAGTGGACGACACACATTCTTTGGGTGTTGAGCCACAACGGGACGACTCGTCACGGCGAGTTGCGGCGCTTGGTAGATGGAATTTCTTCGAAAGTCCTGACCGACCGTCTACGCATGCTCGAGAAAGAGGGTATCGTCTTTCGCGACTATGAGCCGACCGTCCCACCTAAAGTCAGCTACGGACTGACCGATGCCGGAAAGGAATTGGACGGCGCGTTGCGCGCCATGCAGAACGTTGCCGATCACTGGAACTGACCAGAGCGCTGAGAGAATCTCTCTCCGTTTGTGTCGTTTCGTAGCGGTGTTTGATCCTCCATTCACTAAAATAAACGATGGACCATTTAACGGAGAAGAGTCGGTGGCGCCTGGAAACATCGCGAAAAATCCCGAAAAGTAAGTCAGATCATTTTCGCGTTGTCCGTCACGATGCTCGGCTGTTGAGCCCATCCACGCACGCAACAGGCGTCACACGTCCAGGTTCGCCACTTTCAGCGCATTGTCCTGGATGAATTCGCGGCGCGGCTCGACGATGTCGCCCATCAGGGTCGAGAACACCTCCTCGGCGTCGTCCTGGTGGCTGACGCGGACCTGCAGCAGGGCGCGCGCGTTCGGATCCAGCGTCGTCTCCCACAGCTGGTCCGGGTTCATCTCGCCGAGACCCTTGTAGCGCTGCATCGAGACGCCCTTGCGGCCCGCCGCGGTGACGGCTTCGACCAGCGAGATCGGCCCGGTGATTACCCGTTCCGCGTCCTTGACCGTGATCGCGCCGTGGCGGGCGTAAAGCTTCTGGAATTCCGGCGCGTAGGCGTCGAGGGACCGCGCGTCCGACGAGCGGATCAGCGCGCCGTCGAGCTGGTGGGTTTCGGTGACGCCACGCAGCGTGCGCTTGAACACGAGGCTGCCGTCATCGTCGACGCCGCCTTCCCAGCCGCGCTCCAGCGGATCGGAAAGCGCATCGAGGCGCTTGGCGATGTAATCCGCCGCCGTTACCGCCTGTTCGGTATCGGCCAGAATATCCTGGTTGAGCGCGCCGAGAATGGCCGTCTGTTCGACGATGCTGACCGGCACCCGCTGTGCGAGGCGCAGCATCAGGGTGCGCACCCGGCTCGCCTTGCCGACGAGATCGAGCAGGTCGTTGCCGGCGATCTGATGGCCGTCATGGGTCGTGAACACCGAGCCTTCCTCGACGGCGGCGTTGAAAAGATAACGCTCCATCTGGCCGTCGTCCTTGAGGTAGACCTCGGAATTACCGCGCTTCGCCCGGTAGAGCGGCGGTTGCGCGATGTAGAGGTAGCCGGCCTCGACGATCGCCGGCATCTGGCGGAAGAAGAACGTCAGCAGGAGCGTGCGGATATGGCTGCCGTCGACGTCGGCGTCCGTCATGATGATGATCTTGTGGTAGCGGCACTTCTCGATGTTGAACTCGTCGCCGACACCGGTGCCGAGCGCGGTGATCAGGGTGCCGATTTCCGCCGACGACAGCATCTTGTCGACGCGGGCGCGCTCGACGTTGAGGATCTTGCCGCGTAGCGGCAGGATCGCCTGATTGGCGCGGTGACGGCCCTGCTTGGCGGAGCCGCCGGCCGAGTCGCCCTCGACGATGAACAGTTCGGCGAGCGCCGGATCGCGCTCCTGGCAATCGGCGAGCTTGCCGGGCAGCGACGAGATGTCCAGCGCGCCCTTGCGCCGCGTCAGCTCGCGCGCCTTGCGCGCCGCCTCGCGCGCGGCAGCGGCCTCGACGATCTTGGTGATGACCTTCTTGGCCTCGTTCGGGTGCTCCTCGAAAAAGCGATCGAGCGCCTCGCCGATCTCGCTCTCGACGATCGGCCGCACCTCGGAGCTGACCAGTTTGTCCTTGGTCTGCGACGAAAACTTCGGATCCGGCACCTTGACCGAGACGATGCAGGTCATGCCCTCGCGGGCGTCGTCGCCGGTGATGCCGACCTTGGCCTTTTTCGAGATACCCGTCGCATTGGCGTAGTTGTTGATGGTCCGCGTCAGCGCGCCCCGGAAACCTGCCAGGTGCGTGCCGCCGTCGCGCTGCGGGATGTTGTTGGTGAAGCACAGCGTCGTCTCGTGATAGCTGTCGTTCCATTGCAGCGCGAACTCGACGGTGACGCCTTCCTTCTCGCCGATGCCGGAAATGATCCGGTCGGTGACCCGGTTCTTGGAGCGGTCGAGATACTCGACAAACGCCTGCAGGCCGCCCTCGTAGTGCAGATCGACGACGGTCTGTTCCGGGTAGCGGTCGTCGATCAGCTGGAGATGCACACCGGAATTGAGGAACGCCAGTTCGCGCAGGCGGTGCTCCAGCGTGCCGAAATCGAACTCGGTCATGGTGAAGGTCTTGGGCGACGGGAAGAACGTGATTTCGCTGCCCGAATACTTTCCGCCGCCCTCCTTTGCCGGAGCGTCGCCGACAATCTTCAGCGATTCAACCGTCTCGCCGCCCTCGAAGCGGACGTAATGTTCCTTGCCGTCGCGCCAGATGCGGAGTTCGAGCCAGTCGGACAGCGCATTGACGACGGACACACCGACGCCGTGCAGACCGCCCGAGACCTTGTAGGAGTTCTGGTCGAACTTACCGCCGGCGTGCAGCTGGGTCATGATGACCTCGGCCGCCGAGACGCCTTCCTCCTCATGGATATCGACGGGGATGCCGCGGCCGTTGTCCGAAACCGTGACCGAACCCTCGCCGTTGAGCTGCACCTTGACGAGATCGCAGTGACCGGCGAGCGCTTCGTCGATAGCGTTGTCGACGACCTCGTAGACCATGTGGTGCAGGCCCGAGCCGTCGTCGGTATCGCCGATGTACATGCCCGGGCGCTTGCGGACGGCTTCGAGGCCGCGCAGCACCTTGATCGAATCGGCGCCGTACGCGTCGCCGTTCTCGATCGCGTCATCCTCAGGGGTCATTTCGGTTTCGTCGCTCATGGGCTCGGTTTCTTTCGATCAATCCGTATTCGGTCGTCAACGTTCAATCCGGCGTCAGCACGGCGTCGGCAACGGTGAAGAACCGCGCCGTGCCGCGCAGACCGGCGAACAGGTCGGCATCGGTTCCGGTCGTCCAGACCTGGGCGCCGAGGCCGGTCAGCATGTCGAACAGACCGTCGCGGCGGGGGGCATCGAGATGCGCGGTGATTTCGTCGAGCAGCAACACCGGCAACCGGCCGCATTCGGCGGCGGCCATGCGCGCAGCGGCGATGACGATGGCGACCAGCAGCGCCTTTTGTTCGCCGGTCGAACAGAGGTCCGCCGCCTGCCCCGACGGCAGGTGGACGACGCCGAGGTCGCTGCGGTGCGGACCGGTCCGCGCGCCGCCCGTGTCGCCATCGTGGCGGCGGCCGGCGGCGAGGCCGGTCTTCAACCGGTCCTCGGCATCGAGCGCGTCGCCCTCGGCAAGCCAGTTTTCGACTGCGCCCCGTGCTTCAAGCGCGGCGCCTGGAAACGGGCCGTCCGCGTCGTGGCAGTAGCGGTTGAGCCGGGCGACGAGATCGCGCCTTGCCGCCGCGACCGCGGTTCCCTTGGCGGCCATGGTTTCTTCGAGCACGCCGATCCAGCCGGCGTCGCCACCGTCGCGCAGCAACCGTGCCCGCTCGCGCATGGCGTGCTCGTACGTCGTGATGCGGCCGGCATGGGCCGGGTCGATGTTGTAAACGAGGCGGTCGAGAAACCGCCGTCGGCCCGACCGGCCCTCGACGAAGATGCGATCCATCGCCGGCGTCAGCCATTGCGCGCCTATGTGTTCGCCAAGCGCGGCCTGACCGCGCACGGTACGGCCATCGATGTGAACCGTCCGCTTGTCGTCGCCGGCGGCCACGCCGGTGCCGATTTCCGTCTCGCCGCGCGGTCCCGTGACGGTCGCCGCAACCGCCCAGTTGCTGCGGCAGGCCTCGCCCGGCACGGTGCGCGCCAGATCGCCAAGCCGGGCGCGGCGCAGACCGCGTCCCGGCGTGAGCATGGAAACGGCCTCAAGCACATTGGTTTTCCCCGCGCCGTTCGCCCCGGTCAGGACGACGGAGCGCCCGCCGGTCTCGATCCGGGCGGACTCGTAGCAACGGAACGCGGTCAGAGTCAGCCGTTCGACCGCTGCCGCGGCGCCCGAACGGGGCGCCGGCCGGGGCGAATCGAACGTCTGAACGGTCGCGCTGGTCATATGGTTCCGATCAACCTGACGATGCCGCCCCGGGTCAAACCCGCATCGGCATCAGCACGTAGAGCGCCGCCGCGTCGTCGACGTCCTGAATGATGGTCGGCGAGGCGGAGTCGGCGAACGTGAAGCGGAGCGTACCGCCCTCGATCTGCTGCGCGATATCGAGCAAATAACGTGCATTGAAACCGATCTCAAGGGAGTCGCCGCCATAGGACACTTCGAGATCGTAGGTCGCCGACCCCTGTTCGGTGCTCGACGCCGAGAGCGTCATGCCGGCGTCGCTGATTGCCAGCTTGATGGCGCGGGACTTTTCGCTGGTGATCGACGAAACCAGTTCCACGGCCTTGACGAACCCGGCGCACTCGGTTTCCAGCACCTTGTCGTTGCCTTCCGGGATCACGCGCTGGTAATCGGGGAACGTGCCGTCGATCAGTTTCGACGTCAGCACGGCTTCCTCGAACGAGAAGCGGACCTTGGCCTCCGACAGCGCAACGCTGACGTTGCCGGTAACGTCCTCCAGCAGCTTGCGCAGCTCGGCGACCGTCTTGCGCGGCACGATGACGCCGGGCATGCCGGCCGCGCCGTCGGGCAGCGGACCCTCGCTCAGCGCCAGCCGGTGGCCGTCGGTGGCGACCGCGCGCAACACGGCTGAGCCGTCGCGCTCGGCGGCATGGAGATAGACGCCGTTCAGATAATAGCGGGTTTCCTCGGTCGAAATCGCAAACCGGGTATGGTCGATCAGCGCCTTCAGATCGCCCGCGGGCAGTTCGAAACCGTGGGTCGGATCGCCGCTCGCCATGACCGGAAAATCCTCAGTCGGCAGGCACGCTAGCGAGCCGTTGGCGCGGCCCGAGCGCAGCGCCAGATTGCCCTCGGATGCTTCCAGTTCGACCTGCGCGCCATCGGGCAGGCGCCGCACGAACTCATAGAGCGTATGGGCCGGCGCCGTCGTTGCGCCATCCTGCGACACATCCGCCTCGACGCCGGCGACGATGTCGAGGTCCATATCCGTGGCGTTGAGATCGAGCCGTCCGTCCCTGGCCGACAGCTTGACGTTGGACAGGATGGGGATGGTATTGCGGCGCTCGACGACGCTCTGGACATGTCCGAGGGATTTCAGGAGCGCCGCCCGTTCGATGGTAATTTTCATAATGACGCTTCGTATCTTTGCTGATCTGTGCTGGGCGGTGAGTGGATCCGGCGGTCGGTTGCCGCTGGCCCGATAACGAATTCTGCGACCGCCGAACGCGGCCAAGGGAAGAATTTTTTGCGGCGTCTCGCACCCGCAAAAACACGCCCGGATAGAGCGCCAATCCGCCGAAATTCCCGTGCCTTGCGGTGCAAATCCGGGTGTTCCGGCGAATCGCCGACAGTATATCACACGGCCTATGAAAGGTAAGCAGATTCCGCGCCGCAACAGCGCCGATTAAACGTTAGATTTCAATGCATTGAATATTCGAAATCCGCGTTCAGCTCTCGAGCATCCGGCGCAGCAGCTCGACGTCCTCGGCGAACCCGGAGTCCCGCTCCCGCAACTCATCGATCTTCTTGACGGCGTGCATGACCGTGGTGTGATCGCGGCCGCCGAACTTGCGCCCGATTTCAGGCAGCGAGCGCGCCGTCAGATGCTTGGCCAGATACATTGCGACCTGCCGGGGCCGCGCCACGGAGCGCGCCCGCCGCGCCGAGTGCATGTCGGAAATCCGAATATTGAAGTGTTGCGCAACGCGCTTCTGGATCTCCTCGATGGTAACGCGCCGGTCGTTGGCGCGCAGCAGATCGTGCAGCACGTCCTGGGTGGTTTCGAGCGAGATTTCGCGGCCGACCAACTGGGCGTGCGCAACGACGCGATTGAGGCCGCCCTCGAGCTCGCGAACGTTGGACGTGACCTTGTGGGCGAGGAATTCAAGCACCTTCTGGGGAATCTCGACGCCGAGGTGTTCGGCCTTGGACTGCAGGATGCCGAGGCGCAGCTCGTAGGTCGTTGCATGAATGTCGGCCACGAGACCACAGTTGAGGCGCGAAATCAGCCGCTCCTCCATGCCTTCCAGGTCTGATGGCGATTTGTCCGCCGAGATGATGATCTGGCGGCCCTGATCGACGAGGGCGTTGAACGTGTGGAAGAACTCTTCCTGGGTCGAGTCCTTGCCACTGATGAACTGCACGTCGTCGATCATCAACACGTCGACGGAACGGAACTGAGCCTTGAAATCGACCGTGTTCTGTTCGCGCAGCGCACGGATGAAGCGGTACATGAACTTCTCGGCCGACAGGTACATGACGTTGCGGCCCGGCGTCAGATTACGGATATGCCAAGCCACCGCATGCATCAGGTGGGTCTTGCCGAGACCGACGCCGCCATAGAGGAAAAGCGGGTTGAACGGCACGGTCTTCGCCTCGGCAACGCGGCGCGCCGCGGCGTAAGCGAACTCGTTCGGCTTGCCGACAACGAAATTATCGAATGTATAACGCGGGTCCAGCGGCGCGCTGATGTCCTCAGCCTTGTCGGCGACCTTGGCCGTGGCGTCTGCGGCGCACAGCTCTTCGCGCACTGGCGGCGCGGCTACGGCGCGATCGGATTGAACCTGGACATCGACGTCCTTGATGCCGTCAATCTGGCCGCCCCAGAGTTCCGTCAACCGTTCGGCATAGTAGGCCAAAACCCAATCGCGCATGAACCGTGTCGGCACGGTAAGACGCACCACGCCCTCGTTCGAGATCTCACGAACGTTGATGGGTTTGATCCAGCTTTGGAAAGCAGCTTCGCCAATTTCGCTCCTGAGTTGAGCACTGATGGCGGACCAGTGTTCTTGGTGAGAATGTTCGCCTGCTTGGCTCGTCATCGAATTCGGACCCCCGGACCCCGGCATCCCTGCCGCAGCCAAAAACCAACTTGCGAGCACCGGCACTGTTGCCGGCAGCTTGTTATCATTCCCAGCGCACGATCCGTTACCGGACCGCCAAGAGCGCGCTACAGGTCTACCCGATCTGCCGATGAAGTTCGCGCAACAATGACGCCGGACGCTACCGGGTCATGTTCCCCTGCTGCCGAACGATCCTCGTGCTCCCAACGTCTCGAGTTTCCCGTTATCCGCGGACATCGGTCCGGCTTGGTGCCGATACGGCGTGTCCGCTCTCATTGCGTCCCGCGATCTGCAGGACGGGGTGATCTTAGTGGCGGTCGCTCACCGAAGCAACGACGGTAACTGGGGAATAAGTGGAAAAAATCTCGATTCTATCTCTTGACTCCGAGCCCCTGTTTGAGTCCGCCGGAGGTCAGAATTTACGGGGCGCCGACAGGCGCTTGATTCTGGTCACAAAAAAGGCCGCACCATCCGGCGCGGCCCATTCGCGGGTCGATCCCAGAAATTTTAAGCGCTGAGCGCCTTGATCCGCGCCGACAGCCGCGAAACTTTCCGCGCGGCCGTATTGCGGCTCAGGATGCCATGACGCGCACCGCGTGCGAGTTCCGGTTCGGCAGCCCGCAGGGCCGCTTGGGCGGCATCGGCGTCGCCGCTCGCGATCGCTTCCTCGACGGAGCGGACGAACGTGCGGATCCGGCTCCGGCGCATGCGGTTGGCTTCGGTGCGGCGCGCAGTTTGACGGATGCGCTTCTTCGCCTGCGGAGAATTGGCCATATTTCAAGTCCTGAACGTTAATCTCGTATTCGAAGGCGTGGTGTATATCGATGCCGGTGGGGCGCGTCAAGCCCGGAAACCCCGGGGAAATCCCCGCCAAACGCCTGCCATGTATATCGACTAGCCGTCTGCGGGCGAGACCGCGAAACGAACGGTCAGCGGACCGCTGCCAGCCGCTTCATCGATGTACTCGATCACGAGGATTTCGCCCTCGCGCCGAAACATCGTCGGGCCGACCTGGGTCCAGCCGAGTTGCGGCAGACTGCGGCCGTAAAAAGCCGTGACTTCGGCTGCGTCGACCGCACCCACCGCATAGGCCTCGACCACCCGCCCGGCAGCCGAGTCGAAAATCAGCGAACCGCCTTCGGTCTCGGCGAGTCCGCTCATCAGGGGGAGATCCTCGATACCGTCGACGAAGCCGTCGGCATTGCCGCCCGCCGCCGCAAAACGCGGCATGGCGAGAACCGCGATCAGCAAAAATGCGGAAAGAAAACGGATCGGCAAGGTCATGATCTCTTTATATATCCTGGCTTGCCCGCTTTGCACGAGAAATGCCGCCGCCATCTCCGGCAACCTAGAGCAGGTCATGTTTTGTCGGAATCGCTTTTGCGATCCGCAAAACATGTGAATCTGCTCTAAGTCTTAAAGAATCGATCGGATTCACACGATTTGACGAAACACCCCGTGTTTCCGTCAAAACGTGATCCGATCTAGCGTTGGCGGTGCGTGCAATAGAATGTCGAGCGGCCCGATTGAACGATCTGGCGGATGACGCCGCCGCAATCGCACCCCGGACACGGTTCGCCGGCGCGGTCATAAACCCTGAACGTGTGCTGAAAGTAACCGAGTTCGCCGTTCGGCTGGCGATGATCGCGTAATGTCGAACCGCCCGCAGCGATCGCCTCCCCTAGAACATCGCGGATCGCGGCGGCGAGCTTCGTTGCGCGGCCGCCCTGCACGGTGCGCGCCGTGCGCCGGGGCGAGATCCCGGCACGGTAAAGCGCCTCGCTCGCATAGATATTGCCGATTCCGGCAACGACCCGCTGATCGAGCAGCGCCGCCTTGATCGGCGTGTTCTTGCCCTTGAGGCGCGCGGCTAGCATCACGCCGTCGAAAGCATCGCCAAGCGGTTCCGGACCGAGACTCGCCAACATCGGATAGGCATCCAGCCCACCGGGCTCCACAAGGTCCATGAAACCGAACCGGCGGGCGTCGTTGAACCGGATCGTGACGCCGCCACCGGTCACGAATTCGATGTGGTCGTGGGCCGCCGGTGGGGGCGGTTCGGCCTCCGTATAGATCATGACCCGCCCCGACATGCCGAGGTGCCAGATCAGCGTCTCGCCACCGGAAACGCGAACCTGCAGGAACTTGGCGCGCCGCCCGACGCTCTCAATCGTGCGCCCGGTCAGCCGTTGGCCGAATCCGTCCGGCAACGGGAACCGCAGGTCCGGCCGGCGCTGAATGACGCGCACCAGAACCTGTCCTTCGAGAACGGGAACCAGGCCACGGCGGACGGTTTCGACTTCGGGCAATTCGGGCATAGGCGGAACCTAGCGTAGAGTTGGGCCGTAGGCTATGGTGTCGCGCCATGGCAGAAACACCCGAACATTCGAGCGCTGGCGCGACGACCCATTTCGGTTTTCGCACCGTCGACGAGACCGAGAAAGCCGGCCTCGTCGGCGATGTCTTTTCGTCCGTCGCCTCTCGCTACGACCTGATGAACGACCTCATGAGTCTCGGGGTTCACCGCCTGTGGAAATCAGCGATGATCGACTGGCTGCGCCCGCGGGGACCGATGCGCCTGCTCGACGTCGGCGGCGGCACCGGGGATATCGCCTTCCGGTTTCTTGCCGCCGGCGGCGGTCATGTGACGGTCTCCGACATCAACGAGGACATGCTCGGGGTCGGTCGTGACCGGGCCATCGACAGGGGCATTCTTGAGGGCATCGACTTTCAGCCGGCGGACGCCGAAGACCTGCCGTTCGACGACGCCTCGTTCGACGCCTATACCATCGCCTTCTGCATCCGCAACGTGACGCACATCGACAGGGTTTTGTCGGAGGCGCGGCGCGTGCTCAAGCCCGGCGGCCGTTTCCTGTGCCTCGAGTTTTCCAAGGTCGCCTTGCCGGCGCTCGCCGCGGTTTACGACAAGTACTCGTTCACGGTGCTGCCGGCGCTCGGCCAGGGCGTCGCCGGCGACAGCGAGGCCTATCGGTATCTTGCGGAGAGCATCCGGCAGTTCCCGGATCAGGAAACCTTCGCCGGCATGATCGCCGATGCGGGTCTGGGCAACGTCGTCTACCGCAATCTCTCGGGCGGCATCGCCGCGCTGCATTCGGCCTGGCGCATCTGAATCATGTTCAATGGCTTGGGAAATGCGCTGAGACTGTTGCGTGTTGCGCGCATTCTGGCGCGCCACGATGCCTTGTTCCTGTTGGAAACGCCGGGCATTGCGCCGGCCGTTTCGCGACTGGCGCGGCTCGTTTCATGGCGCCGGGCGCCGGGCCGTCCCGGCGAGCGGCTCGCCCGCGCCCTGGAGGAAGCCGGCCCCAGTTTCATCAAGCTCGGTCAGGCGCTGTCGACCCGGTCCGACCTGCTCGGCGAAGAATTGTGCGAGGACCTCTCGACGCTTCAAGATTCTCTGCCGCCGTTTCCGGGCCGCGAGGCCCGCGCCGCAATCGAGGCCGAGTTCGAGACTTCGATCGACGAGTTGTTCGAGGCGTTCGACGACATCCCCGTCGCCGCCGCCTCCATCGCGCAGGTCCACTTCGCAATTACGCGGGACGGCCGCGAAGTCGCGGTCAAGGTTCTGCGCCCCGGCATCGAGGACCGCTTTACCGCCGATCTGGATATGTTTCGCTGGGTCGCCGAATTGATCGAGGCCAATATCGAGGATGCGTTGCGATTCAAACCTGTCGCCGCGGTTTCGACCCTCGCCGAAACGGTCGTCATGGAGATGGACCTTCGTTTCGAGGCCGCCGCCGCGCAGGAAATGCGCGACAACTTCAAGGGCGATGCGGACTTTTACATCCCCGCCGTCGATTGGAGACTGACCGGACGGCGCGTGCTGACCACGGAACGCGTTCCGGGACTGCCGGTCGATGACCGGGATGCGCTGGTCGCCGCCGGGCAAGATCCGTCCGACGCGCTCGAAAAGGCCGCTCGCGCCTTCTTCAACCAGGCGTTCCGCGACGGCTTTTTCCACGGCGATCTGCACCCGGGCAACCTGTTCGTCATGCCGGACGGCCGCATCGGCGCCGTCGATTTCGGCATCATGGGACGGCTCGACGTGTGCACCCGGCGCTACCTCGGCGAGATGCTGCTGGGCTTTCTGACGCGCGACTATCGGCGCGTCGCCGAGGTCCACTTCGAAGCCGGCTGGGTGCCGGCCCACAAGTCCGTGGACGGGTTTACCCAGGCCTGCCGGGCCATCGCCGAGCCGATCCTCGACAAACCGCAGAACGAAATCTCCATCGCCCGCCTGCTCGGCTTGCTGTTTCACGTCGCCCAGACTTTCGAAATGGAAGCGCAGCCGCAACTCCTGCTGCTGCAGAAAACCATGCTGGTCGCCGAAGGCACCGCGCGGATGCTCGACCCCGAGGCCAACATGTGGGTCATGGCGCGCCCGCTCATCGAGGACTGGATGCGCCGCGAACTCGGACCGGAGGCCCGGATGCGCAACGCCACCACCGATCTCGCCGATACGGTCCGCCGGCTGCCGCGCACCCTGGCCGCCATCGAACGCGGCGCCGAAGCGCTCGCGGAAGGCCGCGTGACGCTCGATCCCGCCACCGTCCGGGCGCTACGCAAGGGCGGCCGGCGGCGGTTCGGGGCCTGGCCGTGGCTTGCGCTTGCGGCCCTTGCCGGCCTTCTGCTCGGCCTCGCTTTATAGGAACCCCTCATACTTCGATACGAGGATTCACCCCCACCCAACCCTCCCCCTTTCAAGGGGGAGGGAATGAAGGAGGACGCGGCACCGTTCCCTCTCCCCTTGGGGGAGAGGGACAGGGAGAGGGGGTATCGGATGCATCACAGAGAATACAGAGACCGCCAAGATTAAAACGACTCCTGTTCTCTATGGTTCATCCATTAAGAACCGGGTCATTCCCGCGCAATCGGGAATCCGGCCGTCCTGTTGTTCTGGCCCCCCGCTTTCGCGGGGGTGACGGCCAAGGGATCCATACTTCGATACAGGAGGGTCAGCGCAGATCGTTACACCCTTGAAACCGAAGAAGACTTGCGGAGCGGACTCGGCACGCGTAGGTTATCCACACATTTTTACCGTTAAATCCGCATTTCTCCTTTTTGCCGTGCGGGTTTAGAGGAAGGATCCGACATGCTGGCCGGAAAACGCATTCTGCTGATCGTCGCCGGCGGCATCGCCGCCTACAAGACGCTCGAACTCGTCCGCCGCATTCGCGACGCGGGCGGCAGCGTGCGCGCCATCCTGACCGAGGGCGGAGCCCAGTTCGTCACGCCGATGTCGCTCGACGCGCTGACCGGCGATACGGTCTACCGCGATCTCTTTTCGCTGACCGACGAGAGCGACATGGGTCATATCCAGCTGTCGCGCGATGCCGATCTGGTCGTCGTCGCGCCGGCAACGGCGGACATCATCGCCAAGATGGCCTCTGGCCTCGCCGGCGACCTCGCGACCACGGCGCTACTGGCGACCGACAAACCGGTCATGATCGCGCCCGCCATGAACGTCCGCATGTGGGAGCACGCCGCGACGCGGGCCAATATGAAGACCCTCGTTTCGCGCGGCGTGCTGACGGTCGGCCCCGACGAAGGCGACATGGCCTGCGGCGAGTACGGCATGGGCCGCATGGCCGAACCGGCCGCGATCCTGGAGGCCGTGACCGATTTTTTCGGCCAGGGGCATAGTGGCAAGACCGCCCCCTTGAGCGGACGGCATGCTCTGGTCACCAGCGGCCCGACCCACGAACCCATCGATCCGGTGCGCTACATCGCCAACCGCTCGTCCGGCAAGCAGGGGCACGCCATCGCGCGGGCGCTTGCCGGTCTCGGCGCGCGAACGACGCTGGTCTCGGGTCCGACGGCGCTCGACGACCCCGCCGGTGTCGAGGTTATTCGGGTCGAATCCGCGCGCGACATGCTGGCGGCCTGCGAAAACGCCCTGCCGGCGGATATCGCCGTCTGCGCCGCCGCCGTCGCCGACTGGCGGACTGCCGATACCGCCACGGGCAAGATCAAGAAATCGCCGGGCGCGGCACCGCAACTGCTGACGCTGACCGAGAATCCGGATATCCTGAAAACGCTTGCCGGTCTCGGCAATCGTCGGCCCGGCCTGCTCGTCGGGTTCGCCGCCGAAACCGGCAATGTCGTCGAACTGGCGACCGCCAAGCGCACCGCCAAGGGCTGCGACTGGATCGTCGCCAACGATGTTTCGGACGGCACCGGCACGTTCGGCGGCGAGGAGAACACGGTGCACCTGATCACCGCCGACGGCGCCGAGAACTGGCCGCGCGCGACCAAACGGGACATCGCCAACCGGCTTGCCGGGCGGATTGCCGACACGTTCGAGGCGGCGTCGTGAGCGCCGCCGAATCCGTGCTTATCGCGGTCACGCGGCTCGATCACGGCGCGGACCTGCCGCTGCCGGCCTACGCCACCGCCGACAGCGCCGGATGCGATCTGCTGGCCGCGGTCGATGCCCCGGTGACGCTCACGCCCGGCGAACGCCGGTTGATCCCGACCGGCCTCGCCATCGCGCTGCCGGCCGGTTTCGAAGCCCAGGTCCGGCCACGCTCGGGCCTCGCGCTCAAGCATGGCGTCACGGTTCTCAACGCGCCCGGCACCATTGATGCCGACTACCGGGGCGAGGTCGGCGTCGTACTGATCAATCACGGGCAGGAACCGTTTACCGTCGAACGCGGCATGCGGATCGCGCAGATGGTCGTGCATGCGGTCCATCAGGTCGCATGGACCGAGACCGATACGCTGCCGGAAACGTCGCGCGGCGCGGGCGGCTACGGATCGACGGGCGTCAATGCCGCCGAGTAGGAAGACAACAGCAGGGCCGGGGATTTTATGCTGAGACTGTCGAAGAAGATGCTCTACGCGATCGAAGCGGTACTCGATATCGCCTATCACGCCGGCAGCGAGCCGGTCCAGAGCCGCGAGATCACGCGCCGCCAGGGCATCCCGCGGCGCTATCTCGAACAGGCGCTGCAGCAGCTCGTGCGCCACGGCATCCTGATCGGCGTGCGCGGCCCGCGCGGTGGTTACCGATTGGCGCGAGAGCGCCGGCGGATCACCATCGGCGACATCGTCAAGGTCGTCCGCGAGGTCGAGAGCGGCGACGTCAAGGACGACGAGATCTGCCGCTCGGAACTCGGCGGCAAGATCATCCGACCGCTGGTCGACGAGATGCAGGCCAGCATGATGGAAAAACTTAACGCCGTGACCATCGAGGATCTGTGCTCCGATGCCTACAAGGCCGACATCCGGAGCGAAGGACGCCGCAGCCTCGATTTCGCCATTTGACGACACCGAACAACCCCTGAAGACCGGAGTTAAAGACATGAGCGAACCCGCCGCCCCGCGAGGCAAGATTTTTTCGTCAATCCTCGACACCATCGGCGGCACGCCGCTGGTCCGCCTCGACCGTCTCGCCGAGGATGCGGGTGTAAAGGCCAACCTGCTCGGCAAGTGCGAGTTCTTCAATCCGCTGGCCTCGGTCAAGGACCGCATCGGCCTCGCCATGATCGAGGCGGCGGAACAGGACGGCCGTATCGACGGCAAGCCAATCCTCGTGGAGCCGACGTCGGGCAATACGGGTATCGCGCTCGCCTTCGTCTGCGCGGCCAAGGGCTATCGCCTGGTTTTGACCATGCCGGAAAGCATGTCGGTGGAACGCCGCAAGATGCTGGCGTTTCTCGGCGCCGAATTGGAACTCACACCGGCGGCTAAGGGCATGGCGGGCGCCATCGCGCGGGCACAGGAGATCGTCGACGAGACGCCCAACGCCATCATGCTGCAGCAGTTCGACAACCCGGCGAATCCGGCGATCCACGAGCGCACCACCGCGGAGGAAATCTGGACGGACACCGATGGACAGGCCGATGTCCTGATCAGCGGCGTCGGCACCGGCGGCACGCTGACCGGCGTCGGCCGCATCATCAAGGAGCGTAAGCCGGGCTTCCACGTCGTCGCCGTTGAGCCGGAGGACAGCCCGGTGCTGTCGGGCGGGATGCCCGGTCCGCACAAGATCCAGGGCATCGGCGCCGGCTTCGTGCCCGGCAATCTGGAGACCGATCTGATCGACGAAATCTTGCGGATCGGCAACGAAACCGCGATGAAGATGGCGCGCCACGTCGCCAAGCTCGAAGGCTTGCCGATCGGGATCTCCTCGGGCGCCGCCCTGTCCGCCGCCGTCGAGGTCGCGCAGCGATCCGGCATGGACGGCAAGAACATCGTCATCATCCTGCCGTCGTTCGCCGAGCGCTATCTCTCGACCGCGCTGTTCGACGGCCTCGGCCTCGATTAGGCGGCGGTAAACCGATGGAGTTCAACGAGGAACAGATCGAACGCTACGCCCGGCACATTCTGCTGCCGGATATCGGCGGCACCGGTCAGGCCAAGCTGCTCGAAAGCCGGGTTCTGGTGGTCGGCGCCGGCGGGCTCGGGTCGCCGGTTCTGCTTTATCTCGCCGCCGCGGGCGTCGGCACCCTCGGCGTCATCGATCCGGACACCGTCGATCTCTCCAATCTGCAACGTCAGGTGCTGCACACCACCGACCGGGTCGGCGTCGACAAGGTCGAGAGCGCCGAACAGGCATTGAAAGCGATCAACCCGGACGTCCGTCTCGAACTCCACAAGGGCCGTATCGATGCGTCGAACGCCATCGACCTGATCGGCCGATACGACGTGGTTGCCGACGGCACCGATAATTTCGAAACCCGGTTTCTAATCAACGACGCGGCCTACTTCGCGAAAGTACCGCTGGTGTCGGCCGCCATCCTGCGTTTCGACGGCCAGCTTGCCACCTTCAAGGCGTTCGACCGGGACGGCGAGGGCGGGCACGGGCCATGCTATCGCTGCATCTTCCGCGAACCGCCGCCGCCGGGCCAGATCCCGAGCTGCGCCGAAGCCGGCGTTCTGGGCGCACTGTGCGGGGTCATGGGCTCGCTGCAGGCGACGGAGGTCATCAAGGAACTGCTCGGCATCGGCGACACCCTGTCGGGTACATTGATGATGTACGAGGGCCTCGCCGCCGAGTTCCGGCGCATCGCCGTCAAGGCCGACCCGGGGTGTCCGCTATGCGGCGATCAACCCTCGATCGCCGATCTCTCGGTTCATGAAATCAGCGATGAAGGGGCGGTTTGCGATGCCGGGTGATACGGCCAAGCACGCCCTCAACATCGTCGTCTACGACGGCCGCTTCGACAAAGTGCATTACGCGCTCGCGATGGCCGCGTCCGCCGCCGCCATCGACCGGCCGGCGAGCCTGTTTTTCACCATGGATGCGTGCCGCGCGCTGATGCTCGACGCCGCCGGCGACCCCGCATGGCGGGCGCTGCCGACGACCACCGGCGAGCTCGGCGGCGCCATGGACGACCGCTTCGCCGCCGACAAGATCGCCACGTTCGAGGAGTTGCTGGAATCCTGCGGCGAAATGGGTGTGACGGTCATGGTCTGCGAGATGGGGCTCAAGGCCCGAAACCTCTCCGCCGATACGCTGCGCCGGGATATCGACGTCGCGCCCGGCGGCTTGGTCACGTTCCTGTCCGGCCCGGCGAAGGACGGGCAACTGGTCTTTATCTGAGACCGCCCTATTCGTACGAGTCGTTCAGCCGCAGCCATTCCATGGTGTAGGACAGATCGTCCTCGTCGCGGCCCTTCGGCACGATATCGAGATAGTGGTAGGCGGCGATGAACATGTCGAGGCCGCGCTGATAGACCGAATAGGTGTGGTGCACGGCGCCGTTTTCGTCCTTGGCGAACACGCTGGCGCCCGGCGCGTCGGTGCTCGGGAAGGAACCGGTCCTGTAATTATAGCGGCAGTCTTCCTGCTCGATCTCCTCCGGCGTGAACCAGACGCCAAAGTCGCGGTTGAAGTCGCCGTCGCCCGCCGAGACCCATTTGAAGGACCAGCCGAGTCGCGCCTTCGTGGCCTCCAGTTTCTCGAGCGGCGCGCGCGAGGCGGCGATCATCGTGACATCGCGCCGGGCAAGATGCACGACGGCCGGGTCGAAGTGGTCGGCGAGGAACGAGCAACTCTTGCACGGTTCGTCCCAGTCCGGGCCGAACATGAAATGATAGACGATAAGCTGGCGCCGGCCGGCGAAAAGATCGGCGAGGCTCTCGCGCCCGTCGGGCCCGTCGAATTCGTATTCCTTTTCGACCCGGCGCCATGGCATTTTCCGGCGCTCTCGCGTCAATTCGTCCCGTGACCGGGTAAACGCCTTTTCCTTTTCGAGCAGGGCCGTGCGAGCCTTGAGCCAGGCATCGTTGTCGACGATTTCGGGTTTCGGCATGGTTGGCCTCCGTTTTGCGAAAGTCAGGCCAGACTCTACCACATATGCAAGCGCGGGGGCGTTACGGGTGTGTCGGTCCTCGTGTCGCCGCCGCCGCCCGGCATGACGACGCTTTTGAGACTTCCAACTTCGCTATCAGACGTTTTTTTCTGGGAAAATTGCGCTACTTCCGGTACTTCATCGCGTCCGCGCCCGAAGAATTGCGGCTGAAATGCATTTCAGGGGGCGGCGTGAACCGAGGACGTGTCCACATTTTGCGACGAGTAGAAACCATGACCATTTTTCCCGAACTCGTGATCCCCGAAACCCTCGCCGCCGGTCCGGGCCCGGGCAACACCGACCCCCGCGTTCTCGAAGCCTTCGCGCGCCAGGGCGTCGCCGACCACATGCAGGCCGACGTCATCCGCGGCATGAAGGAAATCAAGTTCATGCTGCGCGAGATGTGGGGCACCGAGAATGTCTACACCTACGCCATCGCCGGAACCGGTTGGAACGGTCTCGATTGTCTGCACAGCGCCGTTCTGCCGGGCGACAAGGTCGTTTGCTTCAACAACGGCACGTTCAGCGGCATCGACTGCCAGTCGCTCCGCATGAAGGCCTCGACGCCGGAAGACCTGGCCACCGACCCGATCCAGCCGAAGCCGGCCAACGTGATCCAGATCGACGTCGAGCATGGTACGTCCGTGACCGGCGAAATGGTCGATGCGGCGCTTGAGGAACACAAGCCGATGTGGGTCTTCATGTCGCACTGGGAAACCGGCTCAGGCCGCATCAACGACATCAAGGGCTTCAACGACGCCTGCGCGAAGCACGGCGTCATGGGCCTGATCGACGCGGTGTCGAGCCTCGGCATCGAGAACTTCGACATCGACGATTACCCCGCCGTCGTCGGCTGGGCGTCGTGCCCGCAGAAGGGCGTGCTCGGCCTGCCGCTGACCTACGCGCCGGTGAGCTTCCGCAACGAATACATCGACATCGTCAAGAAGCGCGGCTGCTACAACTACGTCCACCACCCGATCCTCGCCGCCCGCCACTGGGCGATCATGGACGGCGAGGACGTGGATGCCCCGGCCTATCACCAGACCCATTCGTGTTATGCGGTCGCCGCCATGCACGAGGCGCTGCGGCTCAGCCTGATGCACGGCAAGGCCCAGAAGGCCGCCGACTATGCGTTCCACGAGGCGATCCTGCGCGACGCCGTCGCGGCCATGGGCTGCAAGGTGACCTCGAACATGACCAGCCTCGTCGTCTGCAACCTGCCGGACGGCCTCGCGGGCCGCGAGAAGGAACTGGTTCAGGGCTGCCGCGCCGAGGGCTTCTGCATCTGGCCGACGCTGTCGGAGCCGGTTCAGGTCCGTATCGGCATCCTCAACCAGCTGACCGAGGACGCGATCACCACCATCATCTCGAAGTTCGCGGATGCCATGATCGCCATGGGCGCCAACGACATCGATAAGGGCGCCGTACTGGCCCAGGTCAAGTCGCGCTTCGCCGAAGCCGCCTGATGCTGGCGATATGACCGAAACACATACGGCGCGGTCCGCGGGGGCCGCGCCGTTGCGTTTTTGTCCCCGGAACGGGTCAGTTTGCAAAACCGTCCTTATCCGCAAAAATTGCGTCGAAAGCGCGATCCAATGTACCCTCAACCGTCACGTGAATCGGTGCATATCGACAATCGCGCAAAGGGGGAGACATGGCGAAGATTGAGATTTTCGAACTGCCGCCGGAAGCCCACGCATATCTCAAAAACATCCTGCCGGAACGGCAACGTATTTTTTACGTCAAATACATTGTCGACAAGATCGGCTTGTTCGTGCCGTCGAAGAAAAAAACCGTGGAATGGCAAATTACCAACCCGTCTGGCGGTTTGACGCTTTGGGACATCCTGCGACAGGGGCGCTACCTCATCCTATCGACGTTGTCGATCCCCGTTGGAGGCCTGGTCCGGTTCGACACACGCCTGGCCAGAGCCACGATCTTTACGCCCAATCCGAACCATCTCAGTCTGTGGTCGTACTCGATCCAGCAAGATGAGAAGAAGCGAATCTGGTCGTCTTCGACAGCCCGCAACAATCCCCTGCGAAAGAATGCGCCGCCGCAGGACAATCCGACCATTGCCCGCTCGGAACTGAACAAGAACAGCGGCACAGTCGACTACTGGGTGCTCCCATCGGATCTCTCGTATCCACACCAATTAAGATACGACAAGTTCTCACGGCTCTGGTTCTCCCTCAATCTGGTCAATGGGAGTGGTAAACATCAATTCGCTGTGTTCGAGCCTTCGTCGAACAAAATAACCGGCTTCTCTATTGACGGGATCGGCACGGCGGGAATCAGCGATATCGCTATCGATGAAGCGAACGAGACCATTTGGCTGACCCACAGGGGGCCTGACGAAGTCTACCGGTTCGACTGGAACACCAACGAGGTCGATGTGTATGAAAACCACAGCGTCAATGGACCCGATCTGAACGATCTGATGGCCAAGCCGGTTCCCGTATTCATCAGTCGAGACGGATACGTAAACACGATCGATGCCAATCATCCGACTGGAAAACGGAAGGTCTTCAGGAAATCCTACAATGTCATTCCGCAACGCACCGAGCTGTCGTCTCACCCGTTGAACGTGGCCCAGACCAAATCGTCCGTGCCTGTTTCGACACATGTCGAGCCCGAGACCTATGCCGGCCCGTTCATACGCTGGCCCTCACCCGTCATTACCGGCACGCCGACCAACCAGGATATCAAGACCTACGGTAGCTACGTGTATTTCATTGAATCCGGCGACACGCTGTTGTGCCGGTTCAAGGTTTAGCGAAAATATCGCGGGCTCCGGTCTGCCCGTTGTCGTTGAACCGAATGACGGTCCCGTCAATCGACGATCGCGTCGATGTCGATTTCGATCATCATGCCCGGATAGGCAAGTTCGGGCAGGGGCACGCCGGTCGTCGCCGGAGCCGGATCGGTGAAATAGGACGACCGGATCGGCAGGTTGGCGTTCAGTGCGTCCTCGCCGCAATCGCCGTGATAAAGCGCCAGCACCTTGACCGCGTCGTCGAAACCGAGGCCGAACGCGGCGAGAATGCGACGGATATTCTCCATGCTGGCGTGGGTTTGCGCCGTCAGATCGCCCGGCTCGATGGCGCGGCCCTGACCGTCGAGCGAGACCTGCCCGCCTAGAAAGACCCTATTCCCGCACCGGAGACCGTGCTTGTACGGTAGATGCACGTGCCAATCCCAATGCCCCTCTGGCCAGACGTGCTCGCGCTCAAGCCGCGTGCCATCCTCGCCGAGCATCGCCACCATCTCGATTTTCATGCGCATGCCGTCGAAGGCGTGACGGGGGATCGGAATGCCCGTCGCCGCCGGCCCCGGTTCGGTGAAATAGCCGGCGCACGCCAGGGCGGCGGGCTCGAAATCGTCAATCCCGCCTTGTCCGCCGTACCAGCGGTTGATCTTCACGACATCGGCAAGATCGGCGCCGAACGGTTCGAGTCGGTCGACGACGTATCCAACGACCGTGTGGGTCTGGGCAACGATATTACCAGGATCGGTGACCGTGCCCGACGCGTCGCGCGGCGATTGGCCGCTGACGTAGATCATTTGGCCGCAGCGCACCGCCTGCACGAAGGGCGCGGGCAGCGGCGACGGGCCGTCGGCGGCAACGGTCTCACGAGACAGCCGGCCGCCGTCTTCGGCACGCATGGCGATGCCTTCGATTTCGACCAGCATGCCGTCGTACGCCAGATAGGGGACGGGAATCGCGGTCACCGCCGGCGCCGCATCCGCCGGCAGACACGCGCCGACCGACGCGAGGAAGGCGTCTTCGTCGATCGTACCGTCGCTGACGTAAAAACACCGAAGGCGCACGAGGTCGGCCAAATCGGCCTCCAGCTCGGTGAGTACGTTCGCGAGATACCCCATGACGCAGGGCACCTGTCGGTCCAGGTCGCCGGGGTACAGAACGTCACCCGATGACGTCAGGGCGACCTGTCCGCCGACATGGATCATGTCGCCGGCGCGGACGCCGTGCTTGTGGTTAATGGTAATCGGCCAGTTCCAGTGCCCTTCGGGCCAGGCATAGGTTCTGGTCATGCCGCTTACCGCCGATCAGAAACCATCGGTGAGCACCCGGTCCGGCGGGTTGTGACCGTCGGCAAAGGTCTTGATGTTGATCAGCACCTTTTCGCCCATATCGATGCGGCCCTCGACGGTCGCGGATCCCATGTGCGGCAACAGCGTCACGTTGTTGAGTTCCAGCAGCTTCGGGTTCACGGCCGGTTCGTGCTCGAACACGTCGAGACCGGCGCCGGCAAGTTCGCCGTCCCTTAGCATGCGGGTCAGCGCGTTTTCGTCGACAATCTCGCCGCGCGCTGTGTTGACCAGATAGGCCGACGGACGCAGCAGCTTAAGGCGGCGCGCCGACAGCAAGTGATAGGTCGCCGGCGTGTGCGGGCAATTGATCGAGACGATGTCCATGCGCGCCAGCATCTGATCAAGGCTCTCCCAATACGTCGCCTCGAGCTCGTTCTCGATATCTTCGTGCAACTGACGACGATTGTGATAGTGAACCGAAAGGCCGAAGCCCCGCGCGCGGCGCGCCAGCGCCTGACCGATGCGGCCCATGCCGATAATGCCAAGGCGCTTGCCGTAAATCCGGTTGCCGAGCATCCAGGTCGGCGACCAACCCTTCCATTCAGCATTGTGAAGGGCATTTTCGCCCTCGGTCAGGCGGCGTGGCACGGCGAGGATCAGCGCCATGGTCATGTCGGCGGTGTCCTCGGTCAGCACGTCCGGTGTGTTGGTCACGACGATATTGCGCTGCCGGGCGGTTGCGAGGTCGATGTGATCGACACCGGTGCCGTAGTTGGCGATCAGGCGGAGATTCTCTCCGGCCTGCGCCAGCACGCCCGCGTCGATGCGGTCGGTCAACGTCGGAACGAGCACGTCCGCCGTCTTCATCGCCTCGACGAGGGCCGCCTTTGACATCGGCTCGTCCTCGATGTTGAGGCTGACGTCGAACAGCTCCATCATCCGCGTTTCGATGGCGTCCGGCAGTTTTCGTGTAACGACGACGGTCGGTTTCTTGGCAGACATCGAGCGCCACTCCTTCGCGTGAAGCCGTTGTTGACCGGCGAGTTCGCGCCCCGCGCGTGCGCCGATCAGTGCTGCGAAGGCCATAGCAAGCGGCCTCCGGGTTGTCCAGCCGGGAGTCTGTGCCCGTGGATCGTCGTTGCATTGCAAATCATTGATCGGAAACAGCAAATCGTTAATCATTGGCTGTTAGAAGGGCGCCATGAAGAGAATCCGAACGACATCGTGCTGGCCGATCCGCGCATTATGCGTCGCTGCGCTCGTAGTCGCCGCGCTAACGACACCGGTGTTCGCGACCGTGGCGGTGGGCCAGAACGCCAGCGGCCTGCCGTTGCCCCGTTTCGTCAGCTTCCGCGCCGATGAGATCAACATGCGCACGGGACCCGGGGTGCAGTATCCGGTCGATTGGGTCTATGCGCGGCGCGGGTTGCCCGTCGAAATCATCGCCGAGTATGAAACCTGGCGGAAGGTGCGCGACTGGGAAGGGACGCAGGGCTGGGTTCACCAGAGCATGCTGAGCGGCAAGCGAACCGTTATCGTCACTGGGGAAATGCGTAACCTGCGCGCATCGCCCGACGCCGGCAGCCGCATGCTGGCCCGTGTCGAGCCGGGCGTGATCGGCGCGCTGGCCGATTGCAACGGCGGCTGGTGCCGCGTCACTTTCGGCGATGAACAGGGCTGGCTGCGACATGTCGATATGTGGGGCGTATACAAGGACGAGGCGTTCGAATAACGCCTGTCATCCGTCGTCCGGACAATTCCCCCGGCTGCCATCGGGGATTACGTATATCCATTACCGGACCCATTCTGTATCTGTAAGAAAAAACAGTATCCGGTCGGGCATCGCGGCCGGGACAAGTGGTGCGACAGAATGGCCGACGACCGGGAACTCAAAGCGCAGTTAACCGCCGCCGAAACGGCGCTTGAGAGGGCCATCAAGCGTGAGGCGGAAATGGAAGACCGCTATCGCGGCGCCATCGCGGATATCGTCCACGATGTGAAGAACCCGCTGGCGGCGATGATGGGTTATATTTCACTGCTGCGGAGCGAGGCGCTTGGGCCACTCGGCCGCCCGGAATACAAGGAATACGCGGAAACGATCGATACCGCCTGCAATCGACTGCTCACGCTTTGCAATTCTCTACTGAGTGAGTACGTCGACACCGAACTGACCGAACCGGAGCCGGACACACCCCTCGACGCCTCGGCCATGGTCGAGGAAATCAAATCCCTGTTCTCCGCTCAGGCACGGGAACGCGGGATTGCACTGAATGCGTCGATCGACTCGCAATTCCCCAATCTCAGGGCGAGTCCTCGCGAAATGCATCGGGCCTTGACCAATCTGGTATCCAACGCCGTCAAGTTCACGCCGTCGGGCGGCAAGATCGATATCGATGCCCAAGTCGACCCGACAGACGACACGTTTATCATGGTGATCCGCGATTCCGGCATCGGCATGACCCGGGAACAAATCGACCGCCTGCTGGCGTCGCATCAGTCCGATGCCCCGGCCACGCCCGACAAGGGCAGCGGTCAGGGAATTGCCATCGTCAACCGGATCGTGCGGGAGCTCGGCGGTAAGCTGGAGATCGTCAGCACCGAAAACCGCGGCACGCGGATCAAGATGAAGCTGCCCGGTTCGATTTCCGTCAGAAAGCAACAGGTCGTCCAGGATTTCTCCGGCGACTAGATCGGATTACGTTTTGACGGAAGCGCGGGGTGTTTCGTCAAAACGTGTGAATCTGCTCTAAACCGCCGTGTCGCTCGAACATCAATACGAGCGAGGCAAATCCAGAACGTGTTCCGCGAGATAGGCGAGGATCAGGTTCGTCGAAACCGGCGCAACCTGATAGAGCCGGGTTTCCCGGAACTTGCGTTCAATGTCGTATTCCTTAGCGAAACCGAATCCGCCGTGGGTCTGCAGACACGCATTCGCCGCCGCCCACGATGCATCGGCGGCGAGCATTTTCGCCATGTTGGCCTCCGCCGCACAATTCTCGCCCGCGTCATAGAGACGGGCCGCCTCGGCGACCATCAGCGCTGCCGCGCACATCGCCGCGTACGATTGCGCCAGAGGGAACTGAACGCCTTGATTCTGCCCGATGGGCCGGTCGAAAACCGTGCGTTCACGGGCGTAGGCCGACCCGGTGTCGATGAACCACCTGGCGTCGCCGATGCATTCCGATGCGATCAGGATGCGTTCGGCGTTCATGCCCGATAGGATATAGCGGAAGCCCTTGCCTTCCTCGCCGATAAGATTTTCTGCCGGAACACGCACGTCATCGAAGAAAACTTCGGTCGTGGCGTGGTTCATCATGGTCTCGATCGGCCGGACGGTGAGGCCGTCCTGCCGGGCGTCGCGCATGTCGACGATGAAGACCGAGAGCCCGTCGGTGCGTTTGGCGACCTCATCCCGTGCGGTCGTGCGCGCCAAAAGAATCATCAAATCGGAATGCTCGGCCCGCGAGGTCCAGACCTTCTGTCCCTTGACGACATAGGCGTCGCCGTCGCGCCGCGCAAACGTGCGAATGGACGTCGTGTCGCTGCCGCTCGCGGGTTCGGTGACGCCGAACGCCTGCAGGCGAAGATCGCCGGCGGCAATGGCCGGCAGAAACCGTTGTTTCTGCGCCGCGTTGCCGTGCTGGAGCAGCGTTCCCATGGTGTACATCTGCGCGTGGCACGCCGCGCCGTTACAGCCGGCGCGGTGGATTTCCTCGAGGATCGCCGAAGCGGCGGCAAGCGGCAGGCCCGAGCCGCCGTACGCCTCCGGGATCAGCGCGGCGAGATATCCCGCATCGGTCAGTGCGCGAACGAAACCGGCCGGGTAGGCCCCGTCGCGGTCGAGCGCGCGCCAGTACTCGCCGGGAAATCCGGCGCATAGCTTGCCGACCTCGGCGCGGATATCGGCATAGCGCTCCTTCGTCCCGGTCATGCGGCCATCCACCCGCCGTCGACCATCAGGTTCTCGCCGGTGATATAGCTGGCTTCGTCGGACGCAAGAAACAGCGCCGCCGACGCGACGTCCATCGGATCGCCGAGCCGGGGCATGGGCGTGCGGGCGATGGCGCCGTCGCGCCAGGCCGGATCGGTTTTCATGATCTCCTCGTCGCCGCCGGACAGGATCTTGCCGGGCGCAACCGCGTTGCAGACGATACCGTCCTTCGCATAATCGGCGGCGATCTGGCGCGTCATGTAGACGACGGCGGCCTTGCCGACCCCATAGGCAAGATGCCCCGGCGAACAGATCATGCCGTGCTGCGAAGAGATGTTGACGATGCGGCCGCGCGCCCGGCCGAGGTCGGCGCCGGCAGGTTCCTGGGTCAGCATCTGCTGCACCGCGCGCTTGCAGCCCATGAACACGCCCTTGGCGTTGACCGCCATGACCCGGTCCCACTCATCCTCGGAGGTCTCGGTCAGACGGCTTCCCTGGCCGAGGGCGGCGTTGTTGACGATGACATCGAGCCGGCCGCGGTCGCCCACCGCGCGGTTCACCACCCCGTCGATATCGGCCCACATCGACACGTCCCCGATGCTGAAAACGCACGACCCGCCCGCATCAGCAATGGCATGGGCGACGGGTGCATCGCCCCCGCGTGGGTGTTCCGTCACATCCATGGCGTAGACATGCGCTCCCTCCGCCGCGAACCGGATCGCGATCGCCCGGCCGATACCGTTCGTGGCGCCGGTAACGATGGCGGTTCGTCCTTCGAGACGTTTTGACATGGCGCTCTCTCCCGTGGAATGCGTCGAACCGGTTGCAGCATCTCGCCTTCGTCGGGCATTGTCAGCTGGAAATCTCCGCGGCGGCACGAAAGCGACCCCGGCCATGCGCCTCCCCCGTTCTCTGGGCACGATCCTGACCTGTGCCGCGATGGTCTTTCTCGGCAACGCACTGTTGATCACCGTGCTGCCGATCCGCGCCCAATACGAGGGCTTTGCCGAAGGCCTGATCGGCCTGATGGGCACCGTGCATTTCGCCGGGTTCGCGCTCGGCTGCCTGATTGGACCGAAGATGGTCAAACAGGTCGGTCATATCCGCTGCTTCGCCGGATTCGGCGCATTGATGGGGATTACCGTGCTGATCTTTCCCAGCATCGTCGAACCGATCACATGGTGCGTCCTGCGCGCGCTCGGCGGCGTCTGCATCGCGATCCTGTATCTGGTCATCGAAAGCTGGCTCAACGACAGCGCCGGAAACGAGATTCGCGGCGCAGTTCTGTCGATCTACGTTATCCTGACGAGTATTCTGACCGTCGGCGGCCAAATGGCGGTCAATCTGTTCGATGTCGCCGCTTACGAGCAGTTCACCCTCGCCGCCATCTTCATCGCGCTTGCATTGGTGCCGTTGACCCTGATCGATACCGCCACGCCCAAACCGATCCCGGAGGCACGCCTGCGTATCGGCCGATTGTGGTCGTTGTCCCCGTCCGGGTTCGTTGCCTGCATCGCCGTCGGGTTCGTGGAAGGTTCGTTCTGGTCCCTCGGTCCGGTGTTCGCCCAGTCAAAGGGCATGATCATCGGCGATATCACGATCTTCATGGCGGCATTCGTGGTCGGTGGCGCGATTGGACAATGGCCGATCGGCCGCGTGTCGGATTTCGTCGATCGGCGCTGGATTATCGTCGCCTGCTGTCTGGGTACGATGTCCACGGCGTTGACGCTGACCGTCATGCCGTTCGACTCGCAAGCCACGGCCATTGCCGTTGCTGTGCTGCACGGCAGCTTCATGGTGCCGCTCTATCCGCTCGGCCTCGCGCACGTGAACGATTACGCACCGAACGAGGAACTCGTCGAGGTCTCAAGCGGATTGCTGCTTCTGTACGGGACGGGAGCTATTCTCGGGCCGGCCACCGTCGGACTGACCATGGAACACTTCGATGCCGGCGCACTGTTTGTGGTGATGGTCGGCGTGCTGGGCGGGCTCGCGGCGTTCGTCCTCATCCGCTCACTGATGCGATCCTACGTTGCCGACAAACTGATGCGGCTTGCATTTGCGCCGGTGCCGAAAACGACACAATCGGTCTACTCGCTCGAAACCGACGACTGACCCGGCAACGCGGTGTTGCGGAAGGCATTTTACATGCCACCGGCGGATGCCTAGACTTCGATCATGGCTGCGAGAGACACGTTGCTGACGGGCTACGCCCAGGGCCGCTACTTCTGCGAACTTTTGGGGTTGCCCAAGAGCAAGCTGGCGGCCAAGGGGCCGCACGCACGCGTCGCCAAGCGACTGGCCCGAATGAGCATCGACGGACTGCGGCGCCGGGCCAAGGCCGCTGAACGCGAGCTCTACAATCTCGGAATCACTTTTACCGTCTATTCAGATGCGACGGCGATTGATCGCATCTTACCGTTCGACGTTCTGCCGCGGCTGATTTCGGCGCGTGACTGGGACATCATCGAACGGGGCGCCAAGCAGCGCATTCTCGCCATCAACACGTTTCTTCACGATATCTATCACGACGGCAAGATCCTGAAAGACAAGATCATTCCGCGCGAGCTCGTTGTCGGCAACGAGAACTACCGCAAGGAAATGAAGGGCATCGATGTGCCCGGCGGGACGTACGTTCACATCTGCGGCATCGATCTTGTGCGCGACGGCGCCGGCGAGTTCCGCGTTCTTGAGGATAACGGCCGTACGCCTTCGGGCGTCTCCTATGTCGTCGAGAACCGCCACCTGATGCTGCGCACCTTCCCGGATCTCATGGAAGGTGTCGGTATTCGTCCCGTATCGGATTACGGCCTTCGTCTTCGTCAGGCACTAAGCCAGGTTGCGCCCGAAGGCATCGAGGAAGAAACGGCGCAGGTCGTGCTGATGTCGCCCGGTATCTACAACTCCGCCTACTTCGAACACGTTTTCCTCGCCCGGGAGATGGGCGTACCCCTCGTCGAAGGTCATGATCTCGTCGTCGACAATGACCGGGTTTACATGAAAACCGCCGGCGGCCTGGAGCCGGTGCACGTCATCTACCGCCGCATCAACGACGACTTTCTCGATCCGAAGGCATTCAACCCGACCAGCATGCTTGGCGTTCCCGGGCTCATGCGAGCCTACGCGCGCGGCAACGTAACCCTTGCGAATGCTGTCGGAACAGGCGTCGCCGACGACAAGGCCGTCTATGCCTACATGCCGCGGATCGTGCGTTACTATCTCGATGAAGACCCCATCCTGAACAACGTCGAGACTCATATCTGCCGTGAGAAGGCGGGCCTGGACTATACCCTCGACCATCTGAAGAAACTGGTCGTCAAACCCGTCGGCGAGTCCGGCGGCTACGGTGTCCTTATCGGTCCGCGGGCAAGCCAGGCGGAGCTGGATAAACGCCGCCGCGAACTGCGCCAGAAACCCGAGAACTATATTTCGCAGCCGGTCGTCGACCTGTCGGTGGCGCCGACGCTGACTCCGGGGGGCGTTCAGCCTCGCCACGTCGACCTGCGGCCATTTGCCGTTACCGGCCAAAGCACGTGGGTGCTGCCCGGCGGCCTGTCGCGGGTTGCGCTGACCAAGGGATCGCTGATCGTCAATTCATCCCAAGGCGGCGGATCGAAGGATACCTGGGTTCTTGAGGAATAGCTGGCTCGCACGAATATCGGAGAACATCTTCTGGCTCGCGCGGTACATGGAACGGGCCGAAAATCTGGCGCGCATTATCGATGTCACCGAAACCCATGCCCGCAACCGCCTGGGCATACAGGACTGGACGGCAATTCTCGAGATGAACGCGGATCTCGACCGGTTCAAGGCGACCTATGGCGAGCCAGACGTCAAATCGGTGCTGCAGTTCTACGTCATCGACGCGGACAATCCGACATCGCTCGTCTCCGACATCGCCACCGCACGCGAAAATGCCCGCACGATCCGGCACCTGATCTCGACCGAAATGTGGGCGCAGATCAACGTCCTCAATTCGACCTGTACGGCGTTTCGCAAGCGGGACGTCACGCCACGCCGGATTTCCGAGGTCTGCGGCGATATCAAGGAAGCGTGTCAGGCTCATGCTGGCATCACCGAGGGCACGCTCTATCAGGACGAGGGCTGGTGCTTTTATTGGCTCGGTAAGGCGATCGAGCGGGCCGACCAGACGTCCCGGCTGATCGATATCGGATACCGGCGCATCATGCTTTCCGGTTATTCGGTCGGCGATCCGGCGCTGGATTCACTGTGGACGGTCCTGCTACGGTCCGCCGCGGGATATCAGGCCTTCCGCCGCACCAGTCCGATCCGCATGCGCCCGGAAGACGTGTTGGGTTTCATGATATCCGACGGCGCATTCCCGCGCTCGCTGCTCGCGTCAATTTCGGAGGCCCAGTATTACCTGATGCGATTGTTCAATCACCACAAGATCGGCACCGCGCGCGACGCCCTGGCGGCGACTGACGACCTTCGCGCTTCGGTCGGCAGCGCCGACCCCGCTCGGATTGTGCAATCAGGCGTTCATGACGCCATGGATAAAACCCAGCAGCATCTGAACAGGGTCACGGACCACTTGCGCCGCGACTGCTTCGGTCATGGGACGTAGGCCGGTCGAAATGAGCCTGTTGCAAATCAAACACCGTACCGTTTATCGATACCGCCAGCCCGTCACGTTTGGCGAACACCGACTGATGTTCCGGCCTCGGGACAGTCACGATCTGCGTCATGTCTCAAGTACGTTGAGCATCTCGCCGAAGGCGGACGTTCGGTGGAAACACGACGTTTTCGGCAACTCGATCGCGGTCGCGACATTCACCGCCGGCGCCGACGAGCTGGTCTTCGATAGCGATGTCACTGTCGAACAGTTTGCCGCACAATGGCCTGTGTTTCCCATCGCGCCACGCGGTCAATTCTTGCCCGTCAACTACACCACCGATGAACGCGACGATCTCGGCCGCTCGGCCTTCCGGCACTATCCGGACGATGACGGCGGCCTTGAAGCCTGGGCCCGCAGCTTTCTGAGCTCTGCGGGATCCAGTGACACCCTGAGCGTGCTCCGCGGCATGAACGAGACCATCAACAAACAGTTTGCTTACGTTGAGAGACTCGATGAAGGCACGCAGCCGCCGGCCGAGACCCTGCGGCTGAAGCAGGGCTCATGCCGAGATTTCGCTTTGCTGATGATGGAAGCGGCGCGGACGCTCGGTATCGCGTCCAGATTTGTAACTGGCTATCTGTTCGATCCCGCCGACGGTCAAGGCGGCATACGCGGCGCCGGCGCTACGCACGCGTGGATGCAGACCTATCTGCCCGGGTCAGGCTGGATCGAGTTCGATCCGACCAACGGGATTGTCGGCGGGAATCGTCTGATCCGCGTCGCGGTGACACGCGACCCGTCGCAGGCGATACCGATTACCGGCACCTTTTTCGGCGCCGCCGACGACTTTATCGACCTCGAGGTCGACGTATCGGTTACGTCGGTCGAGCGCGCCGGTCCTGCAAGCGCGGCCTGACGGCGCGCCAATCAGTCCAACCAGGGAACCGCAGGCAGACCGTGGAAGGCGGCGCCCAGACCGTTGGACCAGTTTTCGCGGAGCGCATTGTAGTAGGGATCGTGCTCGTCGATGATCACATGCCGCCGTACCGATAGGGCATCCCGCTCCGCAACGAGCACGTCGAGCGGTAAGCCGACCGAAATATTCGAGCGGATCGTCGAGTCCATGGAAATCAGCCCGATCTTCACGGCCTCCGTCAATGACAACTGATGGCGGGCAAGACGATCGAGAATTGGTTTCCCGTACTTCGTCTCGCCGATCTGAAAAAACGGCGTTTCCGGTGTCGTTTCGATGAAGTTCCCCGCGGCGTAAATGAGAAACAGACGCATGCTGCCGCCTGATATCTGGCCGCCAAGCAGGAACGAGGCCTGAAAGTCGCTGCCTTGTTCCTTCATCGATTCTGCATCGAGCGCGTGCACTTCGCGGATCGCCCGCCCGACGAGTTGCGCCGCATCGCGCATGCTCTTGACGGTCAGCAGTGTTTCAACCTCATCGCCGTTGTCGCGGTCGGCATGAAGGCCTTCGTTGAGCCGATTGAGCGTCGCTTGAGCGATGGCCAGATTGCCGGAGCTCGCAAGGGTCAGGACACGCTCGCCGGCACGCTCCCATATGGTCATTTTGCGGAATGTCGAAACATGGTCCACGCCGGCATTGGTCCGCGAGTCCGCGACCATGACCAGACCCTCGTCGACAATCATTCCCACGCAATACGTCATGCCGTCCTCCCCGTTCACCGGATGTCTATCCCGGTTTGGGCTCGGACGGCAATCGAAGATTTTCGGGTCAGACGAACCGCATTCGCGGGTAGGGATCAGTCGAAGTCTTGGCCCAGTGCGGCGCGGGTCTCTTCCGAGAGTTTTGCCATATGACCATACTTCGGATGATCGATTCCGATGGTTGCTTTTGTCTCCGGCGCGCGGAACGCGGCGACCTGCTCGTCGGTAAACGGAAAGTGCAGAAACTGCACCGATGATGCCTTGCCGTCAGCCGTGGTCCGGTCGACATCCGCTTCCGGTACGCCCTTGACGACGTGCCCGCCGAACTCGATCGTGACGGTCTCCTCGACACCGCCGAGACCGGCCAGAAACGCCGTACGCCGGCGTTCGTCCTCGATTTCGAACATCAGGGTCGCAACCAGTTCCCGGCCCTTCGGAATCAGCGGATTGTATGCCGCAAGCTCGTCGGCAATCTGCTCTTCGCCGCCCTGCTCGATGTAAAGCATTTCGTGAATCTGATGCCACATGGTGTCGTAGTTCTCGAAGTAGAACGTGGCGTCGGGTCCGACGTGTACGCGGCGATCCTTTTTGATCGCGCTGATGCGTCGGCGTCGGTCCTTACGCTCGGCCGCGTAGGCGTCCATCGTGATGATGTCGTCGCGGGTGATTTCGTGACGGCTTTTACTCATCGTCATGACCTCCCGTTTGGTTCAAAGTCCGTAAGCTGCGGCGAGAAGTTCGACCGGATGCTTGTTCCCGGCAATGCCCTCGCTCGTGGCTCCGTCGCCGAGACGATCAATGCCCTGCAGAATGTGATCGCGGGCTAGCGGGCATTCGGACACGATGTATTTCGATTGCGCCTTGGCCGCCTGGCGCGCAACCGGTTTGCCAACCTTGAGGCCGACCTCGAAGTTTTCCTTCATGATGCCCCATGATCCGCCGTGTCCGGAACAGCGTTCGATGACGCTGACATCCGTATCGGGAATCAGGCGCAGGAGTTCCGCTGCTTTCTGACCGATGTTCTGAGCCCGCGCATGACAGGCGATATGAACCGTGATGCCGCCCTCCAGCGGTTGAATGCCCTCGGCCAACCCTTCTTTCTTGGCGATCGAGACGATGTATTCGCTGACGTCGCGGGTTGCGCCGGAGAGCAACTTGATATCGTCGTCTTCCGGCAGGATCAGTGGCCATTCGAACTTCAGCATCAGCGAACACGACGGCACCAGCGGCACGATGTCATAACCTTTTTCGATCCAAGGCTTGAACGCCTTGGCAACGGTCCGCGCATGATCGGCGACCCGTTCGATATCGCCGTGCTCCAATTGCGGCATGCCGCAGCATCCCGGATGCAGGACCTCCGTTTCGACGCCGTTCATTGCCAGAATCTTGCGGGCGGCGAGTCCGATGTCCGGTGCGTTGTAGTTGGAAAAACAGGTCGCATAGAGAACCGCCTTACGCCCATTTGCCGGCGCGTCCTCATTGATCGGCGGCACGGCGGCGCGCGCCTTTTTCTCCAACGTTCCATCGCTGAACGGCGGCAACTCGGCATCCCGGTGAACGCCAGCGACCGCTTCCATCAACGGGCGGGTGAGCGTATTGCCGGTCTTGCTCGCCCAGTTGGAAGGACCGGACATGGAGCAGCACAGCCTGCCGTTGCGGTCCGTTTCGGTGAGCTGTTTTTTGAAGAACCCGGGCCCGCCTTTCTTTTGCTCGATGGCGCGGGCGCGCAGCATCAGGTGCGGGAAATCGAGATTGAACTCGTGCGGCGGCACGTAAGGACACTTGGTCATAAAACACATGTCGCAGAGCGTGCAGGCATCGACGACCGGCTTGAAATCCTTGCTGTCGACGGAGTCGAGTTCTCCCGTATCCGACTCGTCGATCAGATCGAACAGGCGCGGGAAGCTGTCGCACAAATTGAAGCAGCGTCGACAACCATGGCAGATATCGAAAACACGGCGCAGCTCCTCGTCGAGTTTCGCCTCGTCATAGAAGTCCGCGTCTTTCCATGGGATAGTGTGCCGTTCGGGGGCTTCAAGGCTGCCTTCACTCATGATTCCGCTCCTCCAGGTCGATTGGTCCCGCTTTAGGTCGCACAGAACCCTCGGCCGCAGCCATGCGGCCGGGCCCTGGGGGAAGAGCCCCGGGATCTAATCCGGGCTCTTCCCTCTCGGGTGATCGGAGTGCGCCGCTTAGGCGTCGAGGCTGTCGAGAGCCTTCTGGAAACGGCCGGCGTGCGACTTCTCCGCTTTCGCCAGGGTTTCGAACCAGTCGGCGATCTCGTCAAAACCTTCGTCGCGGGCGGTCTTCGCCATACCCGGATACATGTCGGTATATTCGTGGGTTTCGCCGGCAATTGCCGCCTTCAGATTGGCGTCGGTGCCGCCGATCGGTTCCCCCGTTGCCGGGTCGCCGACTTCTTCGAGAAATTCGAGATGGCCGTGCGCGTGGCCGGTTTCGCCCTCGGCGGTCGAACGGAATACCGCCGCGACGTCATTGTAGCCCTCGACGTCGGCCTTCTGCGCGAAATACAGATAGCGGCGATTGGCCTGTGACTCGCCGGCAAAAGCGGCTTTGAGGTTTTCTTCGGTTTGGCTGCCCTTCAAGCTCATGGCATCACTCCCTTGTCTGGTTTTCGAATGAAGGACCGTTCCGGTCCCGGTTGGTTGCCGCCCGTATCGGGAAGCAATAATTCTCAAATCACTATGTCGTTCACGGCATAGGGTGTCAATATTTTTTAGAATAATTCTAAAGAGTTACGGCGTTCAACGCTGGGCGCCGGAGACCCGGACAATGACATCGACCCGCTCGACCGTCGTCCCGGACGGCGCTGCCGGCAAATTGCCGATGGACACCGCGTGCCCGTCGATGTCTTCCAGCGCACCGGTGTCGGTGTGGAAGAAATGGTGATGATCGGAGGTGTTGGTGTCGAAGTAGGCGCGGTCGCCGTCAACGACGATTTCCCGCATCAGACCGGCCTCGGTAAACTGGTTGAGGGTATTGTAGACGGTCGCAAGCGACACCTGAATACCCGCGCGGGCGGCCTCGTCGTGCAGCGATTCGGCCGTCACGTGGCGGTCAGGCCCATCGAACAGCAGCCGCCCGAGTTCCTTGCGTTGCCGCGTCGGACGCAGTCCCACATGCCGCAACCGTTCGATAATCGACGTATATGGACGAGCAATTGCCATTTGTCTTCCGGTTCACTCTGGGCTTGTTTATAATAAATATAAACTAGTGCACGGACAACGCTTTGTAAAGATGTGTCCGTGCCGGACGATCAGTCACCGAGACGGTTAGGGTGCGGAATTCCGACGATATTGTAACCCCCGTCGACATGATGCACCTCCCCCGAAACCCCGTTTGAGAGATCGCTCAGAAGATAGAGCGCTGCCCCGCCGAGGTCGTCGAGGTCCGCATTACGGCGAAGCGGCGCATGGGTCTGGCTCCATTTGAAGGTGTGCCGGGCGCCCGCCACGGCGCTGCCTGCGAGCGTGCGGACCGGACCGGCTGACAACGCGTTGACGCGAATGCCATGCTCACCGAGATCGGCCGCCAGATAGCGCACGCTGGCCTCGAGCGCCGCCTTGGCGACACCCATGACGTTGTAATTCGGCACGACCCGTTCGGCGCCGGAAAACGTGAGCGTCAACAGGCTGCCGCCATCCGTCATCAGTGGCAACGCGGCCTTCGCCGTCGCCGTGAACGAGTAACACGATACATCCATGGTGCGACGGAAATTCTGGCGCGTGGTATCAACGTAGTGGCCGTTCAGCTCGCCCTTGTCGGAATAGGCGATAGCATGAACGACGAAATCGATCGAACCCATGGCGTCGGCGACCGCGCCGAAGGCCGAGGCAATCAACTCATCGCTCTCGACATCGCACGGCACGACAACCGAACTGCCGACCGATTCGGCCAGTGGGCGCACGCGTTTTTCAAGTTGTTCGCCCTGATAGGTAAAGGCCATCTCGGCGCCGTGCAGCGAGAGCGTTCGGGCGATGCCCCAGGCGATTGAATGATCGTTGGCGACACCCATGATCACGCCTTTCTTGCCGGCCATGATGCGCGCCGGCGCCGCCTGATCCATCGATGAAATCCGTTCCTGGCCGGACACGTGCTCCGAACTCCCTTACGCGTCAGTTGTCATGGCGGGCAAACGCGAGACTCGCGTTGGTTCCACCGAAACCGAAACTGTTTGTCAGCACGCAGTTGAGGCCTGCGTCGTCGATCCGTTCGGTCACCACGGCCGCCTCACCGGCTTCAGGGTCGAGGTTGTCGACATTCGCGGACGCTGCAATGAAGTCGTTCTCGAGCATCAGCAATGAATAGATCGCCTCGTGCGCGCCTGTTGCACCCTGGCTGTGTCCCGTCAAAGACTTGGTCGACGAGATGTGCGGCCGATGCGCCCCGAATACGTCATTGATGGCCTTGAGCTCCGTCATATCACCGGCCGGAGTCGATGTGCCGTGTGCATTGATGTAGTCGACCGTTTTGTTGCCGAGGCCCTGGGTCGCCATTTTCATGCAACGCACCGCCCCCTCGCCGGACGGCGCGACCATGTCGACGCCGTCGGACGTTGCGCCATAGCCGACAACTTCGCCGTAGATCTTGGCCCCTCGGGCTTTGGCATGCTCGAGTTCCTCGACGACGACGACTCCCGCCCCGCCTGCGATGACGAAACCGTCGCGATCGGCGTCGAACGGCCGCGACGCACGCTCCGGCGAATCGTTGTACTTGGACGACAGCGCACCCATGGCGTCGAACAGGACCGTCAGGCTCCAATGCAATTCCTCGCCGCCGCCGGCGAAGACGACATCCTGCTTGTCCCACTGGACCAGCTCGGCGGCATTACCGATGCAATGCGCGCTGGTCGAGCAGGCCGACGAAATCGAATAACTGAGGCCCCGCATATGAAAGGCTGTGGCCATATTGGCAGAAACCGTCGAACACATGGTTTTCGGCACCGCGTAGGGGCCGATTCGCTTGGCCCCCTTTTCGCGCGCCGTGTCGGCGGCGGCGACCTGGGCCGAGGTCGACGGGCCGCCCGAACCCATGACAAGTCCGGTTCGTTCATGCGTTACATCGGATTCTTCAAGGCCGGCATTGGCGATGGCTTCCGACATGGCAACGTAGCTGTACGCGGCGCCATCGCCCATGAAACGGCGAAGCTTGCGGTCGATGCGTTCGTCGAGATCGATATCCGGCGCGCCGTGGACGTGGCTGCGGAACCCACGCTCGGCATAATCCTCGCAGAAAACGATTCCCGAGCGCCCTGCGCGCAGGCCTTCGGTGACCTCCGCGACGCTGTTGCCGATCGGCGATACAATGCCCATACCGGTTATGACTGCGCGTCTCATCGATCCTCGCTAGTCCGCTGCGCCTTCCGGTACCACCGTAACCCGCATGTCCTGAATTTCATAGGCCAGTTCACCGTCGACATGCATTTCGCCATCGCCGATTCCGAGCGTAATGGCCCGGCTCATCACCCGCTTGACGTCGACCTTGTAGGTCACCAGCGAGTTTGTGGTCAGCACCTGATTGGTGAACTTGACGCTACCGACACCGAGGGCGCGGCCCTTGCCCGGATTGCCGGCCCAGCCGAGATAGAATCCGAGCAACTGCCAGAGCGCGTCGAGGCCGAGACAGCCCGGCATGACCGGGTCGTCGATGAAGTGACATTCGAAAAACCAGAGATCGGGCGAAATATCGAACTCGGCCGTCAATTCGCCCTTGCCGTACTTGCCGCCGTCCGCCGAGACCGACGTTATGCGGTCGAACATCAGCATCGGCGGTGCCGGCAGTCGCGCAAACTCCGGCCCGAACAATTCGCCGCGGCCATGTGCGAGCAGATCGTCGCGGGTATAGTTGGATTTACGTTCCAAGTCGTTTCGTGTCCCTGTAGCCCTGCCGCCGGGTTGCCGGCGGCGTTTCCCCGGCCGGAACCTTATCGCAATGCACCTGTGAGACCAAGCGCATCGAACAGGCTTGTTTAAAACGGAAAAAGGCCGGCAGGCTGCGGGGCGGGTGCCCTAGCAGCCGGCCGGCCCGGTCCGCTAATTAGCTGGCTTCTTTGGCCGGCTTTTCGTCCTTGTCCCGCTTCTTCTTGTCGGGAATCTGATCCGAGATATCCTCGCCGGATTCCTGATCGACGGCGCGCAGCGACAACTTGACCTTGCCGCGATCGTCGATGCCGATCAGCTTGACCTTGACCTCGTCGCCGACATTGACGACATCGGTCGTCTGGCCGACGCGGTGATTCGCCAACTCGGAAATATGGACGAGACCGTCCTTGCTCCCCATGAAATTGACGAAGGCGCCGAAATCGACGGTCTTCACCACCTTGCCGGTGTAGATGACGCCGACTTCGGGCTCCGCGGTGATGCCCTTGATCCAATCGATCGCAGCCTTGGCCGCATTCTCGTCGACCGCGGCAACCTTCACCGTACCGTCGTCCTCGATATCGATCTTGGCGCCGGTGGTCTCGCAGATTTCGCGGATCATCTTGCCGCCCGGGCCGATAACTTCACGGATCTTGTCCTTATTGATCGTGAAAGCCGTCACCCGCGGCGCGTTCTCGTTGACGCCGTCGCGCGATTGGGTAATCGCCTGCGACATCTCGCCGAGGATGTGCATGCGGCCGTCCTTCGCCTGATCGAGGGCGATCCGCATGATTTCCTCGGTGATCGAGGTAATCTTGATGTCCATCTGCAGCGACGTGATACCGGTCTCGGTTCCCGCGACCTTGAAGTCCATGTCGCCGAGATGGTCCTCGTCGCCGAGAATATCCGACAGCACGGCAAACTCGTCGCCTTCCTTAATCAGACCCATGGCGATACCGGCGATCGGCCGCGTCAGCGGCACACCGGCATCCATCATCGAGAGCGAAGAACCGCAGACCGTCGCCATCGACGACGAACCGTTCGACTCGGTGATCTCGGAGACCACGCGGATCGTGTACGGGAAGTCGTCCTTCGACGGCAGCAGCGGATTGACCGCACGCCACGCCAGCTTACCGTGACCGATTTCGCGGCGACCGGTGAAGCCGAAGCGGCCGGCCTCGCCCACCGAATACGGCGGGAAGTTGTAGTGCAGCATGAAATGCTGGCGCCACTCGCCTTCCAGCGCATCGATGATCTGCTCATCCTGGCCGGTGCCCAGCGTGGTCACGACCAGCGCCTGGGTTTCGCCGCGGGTGAACAGCGCCGAACCGTGCGCGCGGGGCAGGACTCCGACCTCGCAGGCGATCTGGCGGACGGTCTTGGTGTCGCGACCGTCGATACGCTCGCCGGTGTTCAGAATATCGCGGCGAACGATGTCGCTCTCCAGCTTCTTGAACACGTCGCCGAAGACCTTGCCGAGCAGATCCTGGTCGATGCTTTCGTCGGCTTCGAGATCGGCGAGAACCGCGGACTTGGCGGCGGCGATCTTCTCCTGGCGGACCTGCTTGACCTTTTCGCCATATGCGGCGCGGAGATCGGCTTCGGCCGCCGACTTGATGCGGTCGGCGAGCGCCGCCTTGCCCTCGGGCTCGGCCGGCAGATCGATCGGGTCTTTGGCGCAGGCTTCGGCGAGATCGATGATCGCGTCGATAACCGGCTGGAACGACTGATGACCGAAGGTCACGGCGCCGAGCATCACGTCCTCGGTCAGTTCCGAGGCTTCGGATTCGACCATCAGCACGCCTTCCTGGGTGCCGGCGACGATGAGGTCGAGCGCGCTTTCGTCCATCTGCTGGTCGGTCGGGTTGACGACATACTCACCGTCGATGTAACCGACGCGCGCGCCGCCGATCGGTCCGAGGAACGGCAGGCCGGAAATGGTCAGGGCCGCCGAGGTGCCGATCAAGGCCGGAATGTCCGGGTTGTTTTCGAGATCGTGCGACAGCACGGTGCAGATAACCTGCGTCTCGTTGCGGAATCCCTTGGCGAACAGCGGCCGGATCGGCCGGTCGATGAGGCGCGAGGTCAGGGTTTCCTTCTCGGTGGGACGGCCTTCGCGCTTGAAAAAGCCGCCAGGGATCTTGCCGGCAGCAAATGTCTTTTCCTGGTAGTGGACCGACAGCGGGAAGAAATCCAATCCCGGCTTCGGTTTTTTTTCGCCGACAACGGTGCACAGCACCTTGGTGTCGCCGTACGTCGCGAGCACGGCCCCATCGGCCTGGCGTGCAATCTTGCCGGTCTCGAGGACCAGCGTACGCCCGCCCCACTCTACTTCCTTGCGATATTCGTGAAACATATCTTCGTACTTCCTTGCATACTTCGGATCCGAACGGCCCATCCGCTCGCATCCCGGTCACGGCCCCATTGCCGCAACCGCGCAACCCATTCAGACCGTCAGGATTGTCCTGCGCCCAAACGGTTGCAGCCGGTCCGGGAACTCATTTCCCCGAAACCGGCGTTTCTTCGGTTGGATCGAGATGAAGGCCAATTTAGCGGCGAATGCCCAAGCGCTTGATCAGATCCTCGTAGCGCTTCGTCTCCTTCTTCTTTACGTAATCGAGAAGGCGGCGGCGCTGGCCGACCAGCATCAGAAGGCCACGGCGGGAATGGAAATCCTTGGCGTGTTCCTTGAGATGTTCGGTCAGGTTCGAGATGCGTTCGGTCAGAATGGCGACCTGAACTTCGGGCGAACCGGTGTCGCCCTTTTTCGTGGCGAACTCGTCGATGAGTTCCTGCTTCCGCTCAGCGGTAATCGACATCGTCTACTCCGTTGTCAAAATGTTGCGGTCACGTGTTCAAAACCCGGACCGGGCGGATCTCGCCGCCAACCATTCGGACCAAAGCCACCAGTTTGCCGTCCTCGAAAGCACAGGCGACGTCTTTATCTCCAACGTCGTCGAGCGGGGTGCGGCGCCCCACGTCCAGAGCCGAAATCGGTTGTCCGTGGCGAAGGCTTCGGGCCTCCTCCGCCGTCAGGGCCAGAGCCGGGATGTCGTCCAGCACGGTCTCGACAGGCAGGAGGGTCTCTCTGCGGGCGGGAATATGACGAAGAGCATCCAGTTTATCCAGCGAAATCGCATGTTTTTCGAAAAACGGTCCAACGGCCGTTCGGCGCAGCCCGACAAGGTGCCCGACGGTGCCGAGCCGGGCGGCAAGATCGCGGGCGAGAGACCGGATATAGGTGCCTTTGCCGCAAACGACATCGATCACCGCGTGATCGGCGTCGGGCACATCGACGAGGGTCAAGTCCTTGACCGTCACCGTACGCGGCGTCATCTCCGGCGCAGCGTCGGCGCGCGCCAGATCGTAGGCGCGGCGGCCGTCGATCTTGATCGCCGAAAAGGCCGGCGGGATCTGTTCGATATCGCCGAGAAAATCCGCAAATGCCGCGCCGATGGCGTGCTTTTCGGGTCGCACATCGCTCGTCTCGACGATGTCGCCCTCGGCGTCGTCGGTGTCGGTCGCCTGACCCCAGCACACGGTCGCCCGGTACCGCTTGCGGCCGTCCATGGCCCAGCTGACGGTCTTGGTCGCCTCGCCGAGCGCAATGGGCAGGATCCCCGTCGCCATCGGATCGAGCGTGCCGCCGTGCCCGGCCTTCTGGGCCTGCAGCAACCAGCGCACCTTGCCGACAACCTGGGTCGAGGTTATGCCCTGCGGCTTGTCGATGACCAACCAGCCATGAACCGGATCGCCCTTGCGCTTGCGCGCCATCTTCAGCCGCCGTCGTTTTCCGGCGGCAGCACCTGTTTCAGCAGGCTGTCGATACGGCCCGCCTCGTCGAAGCTGCCGTCGCGTTCGAACCTGATGTCGGGCGCATAGCGCAGATTGACCATGCCGGCGACCTGACGGCGGATGAACGGCCGCGCGCGCTGTAACGCGGCGACGATCGGCTCGGCATTGGCGCCGCCGAGCGGGACCACGAACGCCGTGGCATTCTTCAGATCCGGGCTGACGCGAACCTCGGTCACGGTTACGACGACGTCATTGAGATCCGGGTCGCGCAGATCGCCGCTTTCGATGATCCGCGCCACCGCATGGCGCAATTCCTCGCCGACACGCAACTGGCGCTGCGTCGGCGCCTTGGATGAAGACTGGTGACGTCCATGACGCGCCATGTCGATTTCCTCTATCGCGTCACCCCCGCGAAAACGAGGGCCCAGAATACCGGCAACTGGATTCCCGCTTGCGTGGGAATGACGGAAGCGGCGGTGCGCTTACAGCTCGCGGGCGATTTCTTCGACCTCGAAACACTCGATGATGTCGCCGACCTGAAGGTCCTGGTAATTGGCGAAAGCCATACCGCACTCGGTGCCTTCGCGGACTTCCTTGGCATCGTCCTTGAAACGCTTGAGCTGGCTCAGCTCGCCTTCGTGGATCACCACGTCGTCGCGCAGCAGGCGCACGCCGGCACCGCGTTTCACCAGACCCTCGGTCACCATGCAGCCGGCGACCTTGCCGACTTTCGAGACATTGAAGACTTCGCGAATTTCCGCGTAACCGATCATCGTCTCGCGGCGTTCCGGCGACAGCATGCCCGACAAGGCCTGTTTCAGGTCGTCGATCACGTTGTAGATGATCGAGTAGTAACGAATCTCGATACCGTCGCGCTTGGCCATGTCTCGGGCTTGCGGATTGGCGCGGACGTTGAAACCGATCACCAACGCCTTCGACGCGTTCGCCAGCGTGATATCGGATTCGTTGATGCCGCCGACCGCATTGTGCAGCACCTGGACCTCGACCTCGTCGGTGGCCAGCTTCTCGATGGCGCCGGTCAGCGCCTCGATGGAGCCGTGCACATCGCCCTTGATGACCACGGGCAACACCTCCTTGTCGCCCTCCTTGATCTTCTCGAACATCTGCTCGAGCGTGCCGCGCGCACCCTTGACGGCGGCGGCGTCCCGAATCTTCTGCTGGCGGTACTCGACGACCTCGCGGGCACGGCCCTCGCTGTCGACGACCGTGACCTCGTCACCCGCCATCGGCGTGCCGTTGAGACCGAGAACCTCGACCGGCATGCCCGGACCGGCTTCTTCGATGTTGTTGCCGCGGTCGTCGACGAAGGCGCGCACCTTGCCCCATTCGGCGCCGGCGACGAAGATATCGCCGACCTTGAAAGTGCCGCGCTGAACGAGAACCGTGGCAACAGAGCCGCGGCCCTGTTCCATCTTCGATTCGACGATGACTCCCTCTGCGTTGCGATCCGCATTGGCCTTGAGCTCAAGAACCTCGGCCTGCAACAGAATGGCCTCTTCGAGCTTGTCGAGGTTGGTGCCGTTCTTGGCCGACACCTCGACGACCTGGGTATCGCCGCCCATGTCTTCGACGACGACCTCGTGCTGCAACAGGTCCGTCTTGACCCGGTTCGCGTCCGCCTCCGGCAAATCCATCTTGTTGATGGCGACGATCATCGGCACCTCGGCGGCCTTGGCGTGATTGATCGCCTCGACCGTCTGCGGCATTACGCCGTCGTTCGCCGCAACACAAAGCACCACGATATCGGTGACGCTGGCGCCGCGCGACCGCATTTCGGTGAATGCGGCGTGGCCCGGCGTATCGATAAACGTGATCTTCTCGCCGCTCGGCATCTTTACCTGATAGGCGCCGATATGCTGGGTAATACCGCCGGCCTCGTGGTCGGCGACGTCCGTGGTACGCAACGCATCGAGCAGCGATGTCTTGCCGTGATCGACGTGACCCATGACGGTCACGACCGGCGGGCGCGGCTGCAGGGTGCTGGGATCGTCATCCTCACCCTTGAGACCGAACTCCACGTCGGCGTCGGAGACGCGTTTCATGTTGTGGCCGAACTCGGAAATCACCAGCTCGGCCGTATCCGCATCGATGGTGTCGTTGATCGTCACCATGACGCCCATGTTCATCAGTGTCTTGATCACCGCGGCGCCGCGTTCCGCCATGCGGTTGGCGAGTTCCTGCACCGTAATGTGTTCCGGTACGGTGACCTCGCGAACCTGCTTCTTGGCCTCCATGGGTCCCTGGCGCGCGGCTTTCTGACGTTCCTTGTCCCGGGCGCGGCGCACCGAGGCGAGCGAACGCATCCGCTCCTCGCCGTCGCCGAGCGCTTCGGCGATGGTCAGCTTGCCGGAGCGGCGTCGTTTTTCGCCATCGCGGCGCGCGGCCGGTTTCTTGGCCGGCGCGGCTTCCGGCTTGGCATGCTTCTTGGCTGCCCGGCGACGCTCCTCGTCTTCATCCTCGGGTGGCGGACCGGGCACGACGTCGGGCTGCGCCGGTTCGGCGGCAACCTCCGCTTCGGGCTCCGGTTCCGGCTCGGGTTCGGGCTCCGGCTCGGGTTCTGGTTCCGGCTCGGGCGGCCGGTTGGCCTCTTCCTCGGCACGGCGGCGCGCATCGTCGAGCGCGCGGGCGCGGGCTTCGCGCTCCTGCGACGTCAGGTGATCGTCGTCGGCCGGTGCTGCGGGCGCCGGGCCGAACGTGGCCGTTGCGAGATCATCGGCCTCTTGTCCGACGGCTTCTCCACTGGTCACTTCCGACATCTTGCCGCCGGCGTCACGGGCGAAGGTCCGCTTCTTGCGCACCTCGACTTGCACCATCTTGGTTCGGCCGTGCGAAAAGCTCTGGCGAATCGCACCCGTTTCGACCGTCTTCTTGAGCTCGAGTTTCCGGGGCTTGTTCAGCTCCAGCTTCTTGCCCTTGTCGTCGCTTTCCGTCGTCTCGCTCATCTCTCGTCTTTCTCTCTTTCGCCCGTCGTCAATGCGTTCGATAGTCGATCGGGCCCGCTAAAATGGTCTTTCAGGCGTCCGCCTGCAAACATTGTTTGTCGGCACCCTTCCTGACGCCCAGAAGCCGCCGCGCATCACGCCTGAGCGCCGCCGCGTTACCGCCTTCCGAGACGGCGACATGCACCGCATGGTCGACGCCGAGCGCCTCGCCGAGTTCCGCAGCATCGAAACAATCGATCGTATCGACGGCGATCCCGGTTTCTTCGCCAAGCGCCCGGGCCAGACGGGAAAGCTTGCCCTTGCCGTCCGCCGCGCCATCCCGGGCACCGAGCAACAGACCGCCACGCTCTCTGTCGCCGCCGCGCCTCAACCAGTCGGCAACCTTCTCGAAACCGGCAACGGCTTCGCCCGCTCGCCGGGCGAGACCGAGGCGCCGCAGGCAGCGATCCAGCAGCAAACGCTCGACATCGTCGGCAAGTGCATCGGGAACAGTCACGGCCTGGCGCGCGGCACGGGCGAACAACTTGCGTTTGCGCGCCGTATCGATGCTGTCGCGGTCGGCGCTCAGCCAGATACCCCGGCCGGGCAAGCGTCCGTCAACGTCCGGAACGATGGCCTCGTCGGGCCCGACGACGAAACGGATCAGTGCGTCAGGCGCGCACGTTTCCCCGCTGACGATACAGCGGCGCTCCGTTTCGTTGCGGGCTTGTGTACGTGGCATGATCCGGTGAACACCTCTCCGTCCTCAACCGGCGCCGGCGGCCGGGGCCACCTCGTCGTCGCCGGCATCGGTTGCGTCAGCCGCATCGGCTGCCTCGGTTTCGGCATCGGCGCCGTCTCCCTCAGGTGTCTCTTCGTCCGCATACCAATGCGCCCGAGCGGCGACGATCAGCGCATCCGCGTCGGAGGCATACATCGGGCTCTCGCGCAGCAGGTCGCGAAGTTCGTCGTCGTCCTTCTCAAGCAGCGCGTCGAGCTCCTTGACCGTGGTTTCGGGGCGCAGCAGCAGGCGCAGTTCTTCGCCGGTCAGGCCGGCGAGATCGTCGCGGCTGAGGATGCCCTTCTCGCCAAGCTCGACCATCATGGTCGTCGAAACGCCCTCGACCTCGCCGAGATCGGGATTGATGCCGAGTTCCTTGGCGCGGGCCTGAAGCTCTTCGTCGCGGCGTTCGAGGTAGCCGCGGGCGCGGGCCCGCAGTTCCTCGGCGATGTCCTCGTCGAAGCCCTCGATCATCATCAGTTCGTCGACCGGCACGTAGGCAACTTCCTCGATGGTGGAGAAACCTTCGGTGACCAGCAGATGGGCAATCACGTCGTCGACGTCGAGGCCTTCGATAAACATGGCGGAGCGATCGTTGAACTCCTGCTGGCGTTTTTCGCTCTCGGCTTCTTCTGTCATGATGTCGATGCGCCACCCGGAAAGCTGCGACGCGAGGCGCACGTTCTGGCCGCGCCGTCCGATGGCGAGCGACAGTTGCTCGTCGGGTACGACGACCTCGATCCGCTGGTTTTCCTCGTCGAGCACGACCTTGGCGACTTCCGCCGGGGCCAGCGCGTTGACGATGAAGGTCGCGGGATCCGTCGACCACTGGATGATGTCGATCTTTTCGCCCTGCAGTTCGCCGACGACCGCCTGAACGCGGGCGCCACGCATACCGATGCAGGGTCCGACCGGGTCGATCGACGAGTCGTGTGACAACACCGCAATCTTGGCGCGTGAGCCCGGGTCGCGGGCAACGGCCATAATCTCGATGATGCCGTCATAGATTTCCGGCACTTCCTGGGCGAACAGCTTGGCCATGAAGTCCGGATGGGTGCGCGACAGGAAGATCTGCGGGCCGCGGGTTTCCTCGCGGACGTCGTAGATCAGCGCGCGAATACGGTCGCCGTTGTTGAAATGCTCGCGGGGGATCGACTCGTCGCGGCGCAGCAGCGCTTCGGCGCGGCCGAGATCGACGATCACGTTGCCGTACTCGGCCCGCTTCACGAGGCCGTTGACGATCTCGCCCTTGCGATCCTTGTACTCCTCGTATTGACGCGCACGCTCGGCATCGCGGACCCGCTGAACGATGACCTGCTTGGCGGTCTGCGCGGCGATGCGGCCGAAATCGATCGGCGGCAGCGGATCGACGAGAAACTCGCCGACGACGGCGTCCTCTTTCAACGACTTGGCCTCGGTCACCGGCAGCTGCGCCGCCTCGTTCTCGATCTCGGCATCGTCCTCGACGACTTCCTGATAGCGCGCCAGGCTGATGGCGCCGGTCGTGCGATCGATCTTGGCGCGGATGTCGTGCTCGAGGCCGTACTTCGAACGGCCGGCCTTCTGGATGGCCTGTTCCATCGCCTCGAACACCTCTTCGCGTTCGATGCCCTTATCCTTGGCGACGGTATCGGCGACCGTCAGCAATTCGGGTCGCGCGTAAACGGCTTCGGTTTCCATATCTTTCGGTCTCCTAAGAAAGTCCCCGCCCCGGCGCATTGGCCAGCAGGTCGTCCGTGATAACAAGTTTGGCTTTGGCGATATCGGTGAAGGCCACCGCGATTTCGCCTTGGTCGGTCTCGACCTTGACCGTCTCGCCCTCGATGCCGGCGATGCGGCCGGTCAACTTCTTGCGCCCGTCGACCGGCTGTGCCATGTCGACCTTGGCAACCAGGCCCTTGAAGCGGTCGTAATCGTTCAGGCGCACCAGTGGCCGGTCGATGCCTGGCGAGCTGACTTCGAGGTTGTACGCACCCGAGATCGGGTCCTCGACGTCGAGCAGTGCCGAAACCGCGCGGCTGATGTCGGCGCAGTCATCGACGGTCATCGGTCCGAGATTCTTGTGCTCGGCCATGATCTGCAGCTGCGGCCGCTTGGTGCCGGAAAGCTGAACGCGCACGAGCGCATAGCCCATGTCTTCGAGAGCCGGCTCGATGATGTCAGCAACGCGTTGTTCGAGCGTCACGAACGGCGTCTCCATGCCTCTTTTCGCCTCGTCTTCAGGTAACAAAAAAGGCGGGCCGGAGGCCCACCCCACCAGACCGTCCATGCGGCCTAACGAGACGATGTGAATTACTGACGCGGGTTATACGCTTCGCATCGTCGGAACGCAAGGGCCAAGGCCCCCTAAACCGTTCAGCGCGGGCGGCGACGAAAATCGAGATAAACGCAGGCCGAGCCCTGCCGCCGGGCCTTGGTCTCGTAGCGTGTTTCGATCATGTCGGCGGGCCGTTCGCGCCAGTCGGCAGGGCCCTCTGCGCACCACTCGAACGCCGGCTCGCGGCACATGTGTTCCAGCGTCCAGGCGACATAACCCGTGTGGTCGCTGGCGAAGCGAAACAAGCCGCCGCCGGCCAGCAACCGGGCGACCGTCGACAGGTTCTCGGCATTGACGAACCGGCGCCGGTGGTGGCGCGTCTTCGGCCATGGATCGGGATACAAAAGAAAGATGCGTTCGAATGCCGCGTCGGGCAACGCGGGCAGCAGATCGCGCACGTCATCGTCCCAGATGCGAACATTCTTGAGGTTCGCGTCCGCGATGTGACTCAACAGGCTGGCAACGCCGTTGATGAACGGCTCGCAACCGATGATGCCGACGTCGGAATTCCCGGCCGCCATATCCGCGAGGTGCTCGCCGCCGCCGAAGCCGATCTCAAGCCAGTAGGCCCGCTTGTGGCCAGCAAACAGGTCGGCAAGCGATTGCCCGGCACGAAGCTTGTCCGGCGATACGCGAAGCGCGGGCAGTTGCTCGTCGACCAGTTTCTGCCGGCCGGGGCGGAGCGGCTTTCCCTTGCGCCGGCCGTAGAACCGGTCTCCGCCCTGACGGTCGGTTCCGTCCGTTGCCGTCAATGGGCGCCGAACGCCGATTTCAGATCGTCGACGAGGTCGGTCTTTTCCCACGAAAATCCGCCGTCCTCATTCGGCGTGCGACCAAAATGGCCGTAGGCCGAGGTACGCGCATAAATCGGCTTGTTGAGGCCGAGATGGGTGCGGATCCCGCGCGGGCTGAGATCGACGAGCTCGCAAAGAATGTCGACCAGTTTCGTCTCGTCGACACGGCCCGTATCGTGGGTGTTGACGTAGACCGAGAGCGGCTTGGCGACACCGATGGCATAGGACAGCTGAATGGTGCAGCCCTCGGCAAGACCCGCGGCAACCACGTTCTTCGCCAGATAGCGCGCCGCATAGGCCGCCGAACGGTCAACCTTGGTCGGATCCTTGCCGGAAAATGCACCGCCGCCGTGGGGCGCGGCGCCACCGTATGTGTCGACGATGATCTTGCGGCCGGTCAGGCCGGCGTCGCCATCCGGACCGCCAATGACGAAGCGGCCCGTCGGGTTGACGTAAAACTCCTCCTCCGGACACATCCAGCCGTCGGGCAACACGTTCGTCACATGCGGGCGGACGATTTCACGGACCTCGTCGACGGTCAGGCTTTCGGCGTGCTGCGTCGAAACCACGACCGACGTGGCACCGACCGGCCGGTCATTTTCATAACGCAGGGTTACCTGGCTCTTGGAGTCCGGACCGAGGCCCGGCTCAGCGCCGGAATGGCGGGCATCGGCAAGCGACTTCAGAATAGCGTGGCTATAATGGATCGGCGCCGGCATGAGAGCCTCGGTCTCGGTGCAGGCGTAGCCGAACATAATGCCCTGATCGCCAGCGCCCTCGTCCTTGTTGCCGGCGGCATCGACACCCTGGGCAATGTCCGCCGATTGCGCATGCAGATGGACCGCGACATCGGCGTGCTTCCAGTGAAACCCGTCCTGCTCGTAACCAATGTCACGAACCGCGGCGCGAGCAATCTCTTCCATGCGCGCAACGTCGATGTTGCCGTTGGTGTCGACGAGCGGCGCCGGGCCGCGAACCTCACCCGCGAGCACGATCCGGTTCGTTGTCGTCAGCGTTTCGCAGGCGACGCGCGCCTCGGGATCGGCGGTCAGGAACGCATCGACAACGGCGTCGGAAATGCGGTCGCAGACCTTGTCCGGGTGACCCTCGGATACGGACTCGCTGGTGAAAAGGTAATTCGAAAGCGACACGGCGGCGGCCTCCAGAGCAAACGGTTCAAATTATCAGGGGGCCGGCTCTCGCGAACGTGCGCGAGTCGCCTTTCGGTGCCTCGCACTTAGCCCCTGTTTAACGTGGCGGCAAGCAGCAGAAATCCACCCACGACTCCGACGACCGGAGCGGCGGTCTTTTGGCAGGCTTCTTAGCGGCGGTCAAGAGCCGATTACGGCTCTCGTCCGAGCTACCCCTCGCTCTCCGATTTGGCGATGGATTTGGTCAGTTCGAAGATCCGCTTGCGGACCCGTGGGTCGGTGATCTTGTAGTAGGCACGGACCAGTTCCAGGGTTTCGCGCCGGGCCAGCGGATCGACCTCGTAATCGTCCTGTTCCTTGTCGCGGAGACCGGCCTTGAAACGGCCCTCGTGGGTCTTGAGTTCGGTCGGCAGGTCTTCGAAGAAAAACTCGATCGGCACATCGAGAATGCGGCTGAGTTCGTAGATACGGCTTGCGCCGATCCGGTTGGCGCCACGTTCGTATTTCTGAATTTGCTGAAACGTCAGACCGACGGCGTCACCGAGTTTTTCCTGACTGATTCCCAGCAGCGTCCGCCGAAGGCGAACCCGCGAACCGACGTGGACATCCACGGGATTGGGGGTGCCCGGCGGAAGGCGTTTGACCTTCTTCATCTTCTTCGTTGGGTTCTTGCTCATGAGTATGTGTCCCTTGTTCCGGCGCCGGCCCATTGGGCCGTCGAAAGCCTGCAGCCGTTCGGCTGCCAACCGCCTCGTCCAGCATGTCCGTCCCCCAATTCAGATTAGGTCGTTTCCGCGGCAATTCAACCAATCCGCTTGCCGCCGGCCACACTTTCGGCACAAAAATCGGCGGAAACCGCCCCTGGGCGCGAAGCCTCAATCCGGTCTCGCGCGACGCGCGAAAATGACGCCCGCAACGATCAAAATAACGGCGATACCGAGGGGCAGGATATTACCGATTCGCGCAAACACCGTTGGCGTCAACGGCGCCGGCACGGACACATCGAGAATGCCGCGCGCGCCGAGCGGCAGTGACGCGACAACCCTACCGTGACCATCGACCACACCGGAAATGCCGGTGTTGGCGACACGTACGAGCGGTAATCCCTCTTCGACCGCACGCAATCGAGCGATGGCAAAGTGTTGATAGGGTCCGATCGAGTCGCCATACCATGCATCGTTGGTCAGATTCAACAACCAGTCCGGACGCGTGCCGTCGGGAACGACGCTGCCCGGGAAGATGATCTCGAAACAGATCAGCGGCTGAACCGTTGCGAGTCCGGGAAGCACCATCGGCTCTGAACGCGCGCCTGGGGTAAAATCGACAGTTCCGGCGGTCAGCTTGCCGAACGGCAGGACATCTGCGAGCGGCATGTATTCGCCAAAGGGCACCAGATGAACTTTGTCGTACGACGCAACCGTCGCAGCATTGCCATCGACTGCGAAGATGCTGTTGTAGCGCGCATCATCGCCGCCGCGCCGGAGGCCGCCGGCAATCAGCAATCCGCCCTCCGGGGCCGCGGAAGCCAACAGATCGAGTAGCGCCCGATCCCCGTTGACGTAAAACGGGATCGCCGTCTCCGCCCAGATCACGAAATCGGGTGCTGCACCGGCGTCGTTTTCTACCGACCTGCTCATGACAAATTGGTCCTGTACGTGTCGGGCGCGCAGGTCGGACCGCCACTTGAGGCGCTGCGGAATGCTCGGCTGCACCAATCGAAGCACAGGCGACGCCCGCTCGCCGATAGCCGGCGACGAAGCCGTCGTCAGACGCCATGTTCCGCTGGCCCACAGCAGGCCCAGAATCGCCGCGCCGGCGACGGCTCCGTTCAGGCGGCTGCCGACTGTTGCGACGGGCGATGCGGCGGCGAAAACCGTTACCATGCTGAGCCCATAGACGCCGGCGACGGCGGCAGGTTGCAACATGGCTTCGGAAACGACCCAGACGTTGCCCATCGGGTTCCACGGAAAGCCCGTGAACGCCCACCCGCGCAGACCTTCGGCGAGCGTCCAGAGGCCGGCAATCCCGGCAAGCGAAACGATGCCGACCGGCTCGGCCGGACGCAGCAGCCATATTCGTGCCGCTGCGGCGACGACAGCGGGATAGACGGCAAGGTACAGACTGAGTGCGACAACGGCGGGCCAAGCGGCAACCGACGCCGGGCCGCCGATCACGTAGAAGGCTTCGGTAATCCAGTAGAGACTCGCGAGAAACTGGCCGAAGCCGAAGGCAAGACCGAGAAATCCTGCGGTCCGCGCCCGCCCAGCGTCGGCTGCGAGCCAGACCAACGCCACGAAGGCGGGCACCAGCACTGGTACGATCGAAAACGGTGGGAACGCCAGCGCCGTCGACGCACCCGCGGCAAGGGCAACGATCAGACGTTGCCGGCATGGGCGCCCCGCCAACCAGTTACGGGCGCGGTTCATGCGGCTTACTCTCCGGCGTCGCGCAAAGACGACTCGCGAATTCGCACCCTTTTGATACGCCGCGGGTCGGCCTCCAGAACCTGAAACTCGAGGCCGGCGGGGTGGGTGACCAATTCACCTCGGATCGGCACGTGTCCGGCCAGCGCGAACACCAGTCCGCCGAGCGTGTCGATGTCCTCGCGTTCATCGTCGCCGAGAAACGGTCCGAACGTCTCTTCGAGGGTTTCGACCTCGACGCGCGCGTCGGCTTCATAAGTGCCGTCCGTGCGGCGAATGAAATCCTGCTCCGGCACGGCGTCGTGTTCGTCCTCGATTTCGCCGACGATTTCCTCGACCAGATCCTCGATTGTCACCAATCCGTCGACGCCCCCGAATTCGTCGACGACAATGGCCATGTGAGAGCGGGTTACCCGCATCTCCAGCAACAACTCGAGAACACGCATCGAAGGCGAAACAAACAGGATACGCCGCACCACCTTATCCAGAGCGAAGTCAGCAGAATCGGTCCGTACCGGAATCAGATCCTTGATATGGACCATGCCAACCACATCATCGAGCGTGTTCCTGTAGACCGGCAAACGAGAGTGGCCACGTTCGGTCATGACCGCCAACACGTCATCGAGCGACGCATTTTCGTCGACGGCAACGATATCGGCACGGGGCACGCAGACGTCGTAAACGCTGATATCGCGGAGATCGATGATATTGGCGAGAAGCGCGCGCGCGCTTTCATCGACGGAATCGGCTTCGCCCTCATGTTCTTCCATCAGCTCGTCAAGGGATTCGCGCAGCGACTGGTCGCCGTTCCGCACGCGAAATAAGCTTTTCATCCAGCCGCTGAAGCCGCTCTTGCGGTGGCCATGGTCGCCATTGCCGTTGTTGCCGTTACTGCGCGAACTGGCGGGTTCCGCGGCGGTTTCCGGTGTGTCCGGTTTACAATCGTTCGGCGCCATTGCTCAGGATCCGTCTGTCCGGTAGGGGTTTTCAACACCGATGCCGCCGAGAATGGCGATCTCCTCGGATTCCATCTTCTCGGCGTCCTTGTCGTCCTCATGGTCAAAACCGAGGAGGTGCAACATGCCGTGAACGATCATGTGGCTGAGATGATCGGCCGCGCATTTGTCCTCTGCTGCCGCTTCGCCGAGCACGGTCTCCAGAGCAACCGCAATATCGCCGAGCATGGCCGGCATGCCGGCAGGTACCATGGCATCGCCGGGAAATGACAGCACGTTGGTCGCCTTGTCCTTGCCGCGATACCGCAGGTTAAGTTCGCGAACGAACGAGTCGTCGGCGAGGACAATCGAAACCTCCGCCGCCGTCCCCGAACCGACGCGGCCATAAACCGCTGCGGCCGCCTTGGCGCAAAGTGCGGCGGGAGCATCGACAGCCGTCGCCCACGCGGGCGTCCGTTCGTCGACATCGACGATCAGACCGTCACCCACGGGGACTGTGTTTGCCATGGTGGCGGCGTTAGCGTTCATCGTCGTTCTGCCCATTCGCCGCCTTAACCGCATTCTCATAGCGTGCCGCCGACTTACGGCTGCTTTCCACCGAATCGTAAGCGCGGACAATGCGTGTCACCAGATGATGACGCACCACGTCTTCCGAGCCGAATTGGGTAAAGGCGATGCCCTCGACGCCCTTCAGGGTTTCCATGGCGTCACGCAATCCGGATCGAATGCCGCGCGGCAGGTCGACCTGGCTCAAGTCGCCGGTGATCACCATTCGCGCATTCTCGCCAAGCCGCGTCAGAAACATCTTCATCTGAACGGCCGTGGTATTCTGCGCCTCGTCGAGAATGACGAAGGCATTGGCGAGCGTGCGGCCCCGCATGAAGGCAAGCGGTGCGACCTCGATCTCGCCGCTTTCCAGCCGTTTTTGAACTTGTGCGGCCGGCAGCATGTCGTGAAGCGCGTCGTAAAGCGGCCGCAGATAGGGATCGACCTTTTCGCGCATGTCGCCCGGCAGGAACCCGAGCTGTTCGCCCGCCTCGACCGCAGGGCGTGAGAGAATGATGCGATCGACGTCGCCGCGCACCATCATCTCAACCGCCTTGGCAACGGCGAGATAGGTCTTGCCGGTACCGGCCGGCCCTTGGGCGAACACAAGCTCGTGTTCATCGATGGCGCGAAGGTAGGCCGCCTGGCTTGCCGTTCTGGGCGAGATCAGCCGGTTGCGGGTCTTGATCGTGATTGTGGCGTCGGACGGATCGCCATCATTCGACATGCGAAGCGCGGCATCGACTTCATCGCCGGTCACGTCGAGACCTTTCTCAAGTCGTTCATACAATCCTTCGAGCACATTGCGCGCCTCTGTGACCGCAGCGTCGTCGCCTTGCAGGGTCAGCTCGTTACCGCGCGCGTGAATGGCGATGTCGAGCTTTTCCTCGATACGCACGAGATGGCTGTGATGGAACCCGAACAGCGCCTGAGCCAGACCGTTGTCGGCGAACTGCATGGCAAGGGTGGTCTCGCCGCCCGCCGCCTGAACACCTGGATTGGATGCCATCAAGCGCCTCGCATCTAGGCCGACAATCGTTCGGGCGCGCGTGTCAATTCGCCGCGAAGACTGTTCGGATGGGTTTCGACAATGGTGACGTCGGCAATTCGACCGAGCATGTCATCCGATGCCTCGAGGTGTACTGCCTGCATGTACGGGCTGCGGCCGACCAGCTGACCGGCATGGCGCCCCCGTCGTTCGAGCAGGACCGGGAGCGTACGGCCCCGACAGGCGTCGTTGAATACCGATTGCTGGCTTTCGAGCAATGACTGCAGCGCCGAGAGCCGGGCCGATTTTTCGGCCTCCGGCACCTGGTTCGGCATCGCCGCGGCGGGCGTCCCCGGACGCGGGCTGTACTTGAACGAGAACGCCTGCACGAAACCGATGTCGTCGACCAGCTTCATGGTCGCCTCGAAATCCGCATCGGTCTCGCCCGGAAAACCGACAATGAAATCCGATGAAAGCGCGATATCGGGTCGGGCCGTGCGCAACCGCTCGACCAGGCGGCGGTAATCGTCGGCGTTGTGACGGCGGTTCATGGCCTTGAGCACGCTATCGGATCCCGACTGCACCGGCAGATGCAGGAACGGCATCATTTCCGGCACGTCTCGGTGCGCGGCGATCAATTCCTCGTCGACCTCTGCCGGATAGGACGTCGTGTAGCGAATACGCTCGAGTCCAGGGACATCGGCCAGTGCCCGGACCAACCGGCCCAGGCCCCACTCGCCGCCGCCATCCGTCGCGCCGTGATAGGCATTGACGTTCTGACCCAGAAGCGTGATCTCCCGCGCACCGGCATCGGCCAGCGTTCGCGCCTCGCGGATGACCTCGGTTACGGGCCGCGAAAACTCCGCGCCCCGCGTGTAGGGTACGACACAGAACGTACAGAACTTGTCGCAACCTTCCTGGATGGTCAGGAATGCCGCGCTGCCCTCGACCCGGGCGCTGCCGGGCATATGATCGAACTTCGATTCGACCGGAAAGTCGGTGTCCAGAACCGCGCCGCCGGCCCGCGCCGCCCTGGCGACCATTTCCGGCAGACGGTGATAGGCCTGTGGGCCGAACACCATGTCGACGTAGGGCGCGCGGCGAACGATTTCCTCGCCCTCGGCCTGTGCCACGCAACCCGCAACGGCGATGATCGTGTCGCGCCCGGCAGTTCGACGCTCTTCCTTCATCTGACGCAGCCGTCCGAGTTCCGAAAAAACCTTCTCGGCGGCCTTCTCACGGATGTGGCAGGTGTTGAGAATGATCATGTCGGCGGACGACGGGTCGTCCGTCGCACCATAGCCGAGCGGCGCAAGCAGATCCGCCATACGATCCGAGTCGTAGACGTTCATCTGGCAGCCGTAGGTTTTGATAAAAAGGGTTTTTTCCATGATCGGACGGATTAGTCGCGAGCGTGCTTGGGAAAGCGGATAACGCGTCCCGGTTCAGGTCTAGCGGCCATACGGTCTCGCCATTCGCTCGGTGCTCGTGTCGATGTCCTCTCGATCAACCAATCTCGGTTTCAAGTTATCACCGATTAACTGCCTGTCAAGAAACGGGGAATTCGCTTTCATCAAAGTTTCTTCTTGGCCGTGCGCCTACGTCCGCTGCCCGGCTTGGCCGGCACACCGAACAATTCCATGCGATGACCGACGAGCTTCAGGCCGTGTGCGGCCGCGATTTCTTCCTGCAGGGCCTCGATCCGTTCGTTGTGGAACTCGATCACTTCACCGGTACGAACGTTGATCAGGTGGTCGTGATGCTCTTCGGGGCTCTCCTCGTACCGCGCCAGACCGTCGCCGAAGTCATGCCGTTCCAGGATATTTTCCTCCTCGAAAAGGCGGACGGTGCGATAAACGGTCGCAAGACTAATGCGATCGTCGATCGCGGCGGCGCGGCGGTGCAATTCCTGGACGTCGGGATGATCGTCGGCATTGGACAGAACTTCGGCGATAACGCGGCGTTGAACGGTCATCTTGATGCCGCGTTCGCGACAGGCCTGTTCGATTCGGCTAACCGCACCGCCGGCCATCAGAGCGCCTTTCTGAACATGACGCGGGACGGGATCACCGTTTCGCCTTCTTGCGCTTGGCCGGTTTCGTGCCGAGGCCGATCTTCTTGGCGAGGTTGCTGCGCTGACGGGCGTAGTTGGGCGCGACCATCGGATAGTCTGCCGGCAAGCCCCACTTTTCGCGATAGTCATCCGGCGACATGCCGTAGGCCGTCCGCAGATGACGCTTCAGCATTTTCAGCTTCTTGCCGTCCTCGAGGCAGATCAGATGATCGGGAAACACCGACTTCTTTACTGCGACCGCGGGTTTCGGCCTTTCCGTCTGCATCCCCTGATCGCCGACCCCGGAGAGTGTCCTATACACGTCGTTGATGAGCTGCGGCAGATCGGCTGGCGCAACGGTGTTGTTGCCGACGTGCGCGGCGACAATGTCCGTCGTCAGTTCAAGCAATTCCGTTGTTGTCGGTTTGTCCGTCATGGCGTCGGTCCAAGTTTACAAAAGCATCGGAATGTCGGCTGACCCGTTGTTCCGCTGGCCGGATACTATAAATATAGGGTAATCCTGCAACCAAGAATATGGTTGCGTGTTTTTCAAGGCGTTTCGATGTTAGCCAATAAAACTGCGGACATGCAAAGTATCGAGGCCGATCATTACCTCGACATTACCGATCAGATCTGCCCGATGACCTTCGTGCGGACCAAACTGCTGATCGAGCGCATGTCGACCGGCGAAACGGCTGCGGTTCGCCTGCAGGGCGAAGAGCCACTGGACAACGTGCCGCGCTCGGTTCGTGAATACGGTCACGACGTGCTGTCTCTCGAAGCCGAAGACCCGGATGGGCCGTCGGCCGGACCGCACATCCTGCACCTGAAGAAAGTCTGATCCACACCGGTCACGTCCCGGCGGGTATCGCGACATCCGGCGGACGCAGATAAAGCGGTATCGGCGGTTTCATGGCTTCCGGGCTTACGCGGGCGGCCAACGCGGCGACGTGCCGTGCATCCGGCAGGCCCGGGCCGTCGCCGAGAATCGCACCGGTGAGCACCCCTGCCTCAAACAGTCGCGCCGCACCGTCCCCGATGAGGCGCACGCCGTTCGAACCGACATGATCGCCGACGTAAGCCGGGACATCCGATGCGTCGAGCGCACGCGGCTCGGCCAGTGCTATGCCACCAGCACCGATCAACTGCAGAAAATGATCGTCGCGCCGCGATTCGATGACGACGAGGAGCGCCCTGGCGTCGCGGTCCCCATCGGGGCAGGCCGCGGCGACGGCCGAGAACGTGGTAATGCCGGCAACTGGGGTGTTGCTGGCAAGACCGAGCGCACGGGCGGCGGCAAGACCGATTCTGACGCCGGTAAACGCGCCCGGGCCGACGGTCACGCCGATCAGATCGAGGTCATCCGCTGTCACGCCGGCATCGTTCATGACGCCGTCGACCATCGGCGCCAGTGCTTCGGCCTGGCCGCGCTGCATGATTTCGAAGCGATTTGCCACAGTGGCACCGCCGACCAGCAACGCCGCCGAACAGGCGCCGCTCGCCGAATCGATGCCAAGAACCCGGCGTGTCACAGAACGGAGCAGGCCTGATCGAAAGCCAGCCGCGGCGAGCGTGGATGCAGATTATCCGGCTTGCCGTAACCGAGATTGCAGAGAAAGTTGCTCTTCACGTCGGTTTCCGCGAAGAACGCCGCATCGACCTTGTCGTTGTCGAAGCCGGACATCGGCCCGCAATCGAGGCCAAGTGAGCGGGCGGCCATGATCAGATAGGCGCCCTGGAGCGATCCGTTGCGGAACGCGGTCTCGGTAATCAGGTCATCGTTGCCGACGAACCACGAACGGGCATCCGTATGGGGAAACAACTCCGGCAATCTCTCGTAGAACGTCATATCGTAGCCAATGATCGCGGTCGCCGGCGCGGCCATGGTCTTGTCGACGTTGCCTTCCGCCAGACACGGGCGCAGGCGCTCCTTGGCTTCGGCGCTGCAGACGAAGACGATACGGGCCGGACTGCAATTGGCACTCGTCGGCGCCATACGGGCCAGCGACCAGACTTCTTCCAACAACCCGCTGGCAATCGGTTCGTCGCGCCACTCGTTGTACGTGCGGGCATCGTTGAACAATAGATCGAGGCCTGCGGCGTCGAGTTCGGTCATGAAATCCTCCGTTCATTTGGCTTTGGGCCGTTTTCGGTAAGCCCTGTTGAATCAAGCTCTTGCACAACGGGCGAGTCGTAAAAACGCTTCCCTTACCCGCCGGGTTTCGTGCATAAGCATGACATGTTCGAGACAACCGCCACAACACTGCGCGGAATGCGTGACTTTTTTTTCGCCATCCTGATCGCCGCTACCCTGACGGCGGGTGCGTTCGGCACGCTTCCGCACAGCGCGTTCGCCGCAGAACAGTCATCGGCCGTTGTGCTGATGTACCATCGCTTCGGCGACAGCCGATATCCGTCGACCAATGTCACGTTGGAACAGCTCGACCAACACATCGCCGAGCTGACGAATGGCGATTACACGGTCATGCATTTGAGCACGATCGTCGACCGCCTGGCAGCCGGCGAGGCACTGCCGGATCGAACCGTGGCGATCACCATCGACGATGCCTACGAGACCATCTACACGGGCGGCTGGCCGCGGCTCCGGGACGCCGGCCTGCCATTTACCCTGTTCGTATCTTCTGGTCCGATAGACGAAGGTCTGGACGACATGATGTCGTGGGATCAGTTGCGCGAGATGCAGGCAGCGGGCGTCGAGATCGGCGGCCACACGGTCACGCATTTGCACATGCCTTGGGCGGACGCCGAGCGCAACCGCCGAGAGGTTGCCGAATCGAATGCCCGTGTCGAAGCGGAACTTGGTAAGGTGCCGGAACTTTTCGCGTATCCCTATGGCGAGGCCTCGCTCGGCGTCATCGAAATTGTCCGCGATGCCGGATACAAAGCGGCGTTCGGCCAGCACTCGGGTGCATTCGGCGCGTCAGACGATTGGTTTTATCTGCCACGATTTCCGCTCAACGAGAAATACGCCGACATGGGCCGGTTTCGTACGGCGGTCAATGCCCTGCCGATTCCGACGGCCGACGTGACGCCGGAAAATATGGCGCTGCGGCCGTCCGCCGGCCTCGAAAACCCGCCCGCGATGGGCTTTACGGTCACGCAGGACATCGGCGATCTCGACTCGTTGACGTGCTTCGTATCGCACGAGGGCGCGGCATCGATTGAACGGCTCGGTTCGCGGATCGAGGTCCGCGCCGAACAACCCTTCCCACCGGGCCGCTCCCGGCTCAACTGCACGCTGCCCGCGCGCGGTGAAAATGCCGGACGGTGGCACTGGTTCGGCAGACAGTTCGTGGTGCCGGGCGGCTGATCGCTGCGAGCGGCTTTCGGACCTAGATCGAGGGCAGATCGCTGAGCTTGGCATCGTCGAAAACGCTAAGCTCGTTGTAGCTGATCATGCTGCGGATACGCTCAACGTACTCCATGCCAAGCTCGCTATAGCGCTCGAGACCCTCGGCAAGGGCAATCCCGTCAATATCCTCGTCCTTGGCGCGCATTTCGGCACGCATGGCCCGGAGCTCGCGATAGGCCGGGTGGGTGTTGAGATTGCGCATGTAGGCACGAACCGAGTCCATCGGCGTATCGAACTGCCGGACAAGGTGGTCCTCGCCTTCTTCCCGGTCTTTCGGGGCAATGCCGTGTTCTTCGGACCATGTCCACTGACCGAACAGCGCGTTGCCTTCGACGGCGAACCGCGACGTGCCCCAACCGCTTTCCTTTGCCGCCTGGGCCAATGCCAGCGAGGGAGGAATGATATCGACGCGACGCAACAGCGTTTTGATATTGCCACGCTCGACTTCATAACGGTCGCTCATCATCGCCAGCCAAAGGCGGTCTTCCGACTTGATTTTCTCGCCCGCTGTCTTGCGTGCGTGAATATCCTGCAGGCGCGCGCGATCGCGAAGCAGCTCTTCATTGACGTGCAACACCATGGGTAAAACGCTTTTAAAGAAGACAGATTTCTTCAGCGAAACCTCGGCAACCTCATCGAGATCGGCCGGCATTTCCTTGATGAAGACTCGCGGAACCAACGCATCGCCCTGGGCGATGTTATCGAGATCGTATGAGAGCGCTTTTCGCACCTCGGCAACCGTGAGGCCCGCCCGTGCGCCCGGCGCCTCAAGACTGGCGGCGATAACCGGTACCGTCGGCACCGGCTCGAGGCGCAAAACGCTCTCGAGGTCGAATGCCGCGCGTGGCGCGCCAGTGCCGCCCGACGGCGGGAACACTGATGCCGCGACAACGCCGGCGGCGACAACGCCCGCCAGTGTGGTGGCGGCTATGCGTTCGAACGGGCTCATGTTGCGGATGAAAGCCGGCAGGCCCTCTTGGACCGTATCACGTCGGTTCGATGTCAATGTCCGTTCTCTATCCAGTTTGGATCGGGTCGGTTCATTCTGCTGGAGGAGCGTCTGGCCTTGCTCGGCTCCCCCATGTGCGTCGGAACATCTGGCCGGCAAGTCTTCTTCTACCCAATAGGGCGAAGTTTTTCCATATGGGTATTTTCCGCATTACAGATTTGATATGGCCATGCGGCCAAAATCAGTAGGGCTGTTCGACCGGTCTGACCTCGCGGACTTCCGGCAAATAGTACCGGAGCATGTTCTCGATGCCGTATTTGAGGGTCGCGGTCGAGCTCGGGCATCCGGCGCAGGCACCCTGCATGTGCAGATAAACGATACCGTCCTCGAACCCCTGAAAAACGATATCGCCGCCATCCTGGGCCACAGCGGGGCGCACCCGGGTGTCCAGCAATTCCTTGATTTGCGTCACGATTTCGGAATCTTCGCCGGCATCCGACGCACCTGATTCTTCGGTTTCACCGGTAACGGCGGGATCGCCGGAGGTGAAATGATCCATGATGGCACTGAGCACGCGTGGCTTCAGGACGTCCCAGTCCTGCCCGTCGTCCTTGGTCGCCGTCACGAAATCAGCGCCGAGGAAAACGCCGGTCACCCCGTCGACGGCAAAGATTCGCTTGGCCAACGGCGATGCCGCGGCCTCATCCACCGTCGGGAAATTCGCGGTCCCGTTGGCCATTACCGGCTTGCCGGGAAGAAACTTCAGGGTCGCCGGATTCGGCGTTGATTCGGTCTGAATAAACATGCGTCGATTCCATCTATTTCGCAGCTGCGTGTGTGGTCTTTCATGTGGTCGCGGTCGGCAGCCGCGTCAAGAACCCGGCGGCTCAAGACGACGGACGCAGGAAGCCGATGATATCATGAACGTCGCGGATGATGGGGTTTGAAATTGCACGCGCGCGCTCCGCACCACGCGCGAGAATAGCATCGACGTGATCCGGTGCTGCGACCAGACGGCGCATCTCCTCCTGCACCGGCCCCAGCTTGTAGACCGCCAGATCGGCGAGTGCGGGCTTGAACGCCGAGAACGGCTTGCCGCCGAACGCCGCCAGAACCTGCTCGCTCGTCGTGTCGGCCAGCGCGGCGTAAATACCGACAAGATTTGCCGCTTCGGCGCGGCCTTCGAAGCCGCCAATCGATTCGGGCAATGGTTCGGGGTCGGTCCGCGCTTTTCTGATCTTCTTGGCGATGTCATCTGCGCTGTCGATCATGTTGATCCGCGACATGTCCGACGGGTCGGATTTACTCATCTTGTTGGCGCCGTCGCGTAGCGACATAACACGCGTCGCCGGACCCTGAATGATCGGCTCGATCAGCGGAAAGAACTCAACGCCGAAATCGTTGTTGAATTTCTGCGCGATGTCGCGTGCGAGTTCCAGGTGCTGTTTCTGATCCTCGCCGACAGGAACGTGCGTCGCCTTGTAGGCGAGAATATCGGCCGCCATCAGGTTGGGATAGACATAGAGTCCCGCCGACGATTTTTCGGCATTCTTGCCAGCCTTCTCCTTGAACTGGGTCATCCGGTTGAGCCAGCCAAGCCGCGCCACGCAATTGAAAACCCAGGCCAGCTCGGCGTGCGCCGGAACCTGACTTTGATTGAAGACGGTATGCCGGTCCGCGTCGACGCCCGCCGCGATCATCGCGGCGGCGACTTCGCGGGTGCTGGCACGTAGCTGTTCCGGATCCTGCCACACCGTGATGGCGTGAAGATCGACGACACAGAAGATGCACTCATACGTGTCCTGCAACCGGACCCAGTTGCGGATCGCGCCGAGATAGTTGCCGAGATGCAGATTGCCGGTCGGCTGAACGCCAGAGAAGATTCGTTGCATTGACCGTCTTTTCCTGTCGATTATCTACCGGTTCGGACCCGCCGGGGACGGCGTTTATCGCGCTTCGGTCTGATCGGGTCAAGCTACCGGGGAAGGTGACGGCCGACTGTCATTTTGTCTTCAGCAACTCATGGTGGACTGGCTGCGGACTGCCGGGGAATGCGAGTACCGCAACCACCGTTCAGGATTCGGCACATGCCTGCTGACAATCGCTCTTCTGACAACGCCATTCAGGACGCCATCAAGCGGTCGCAGGAGCGCAAGGCCGGCTTTTCGAGCTGGAGCGACAGCAACAGGAAAAAGACAGACAGCGTCGTACCGCTTTCCGGTCCCCCGAGCGCACGGAAACGCGGGGCCGAACCGGACATGGTTGAAATGCCGAAAAGAGAGCGCGGCGCCGATCCTGATCTGGTCGAAATGCCGAAAAAGAAACGCGGCGCCGATCCCGACCTCGTCGAAATGCCGAAAAAGCAACGCGGCGCCGATCCCGATCTCGTCGAAATGCCGAAAAAGCAACGCGGGGCCGAACCGGACTTGCTCGAAACACCCGGGAATCGTCAAGGCGCCAACGCCGAGTTGATCGAAATGCCGAAGCGCCGGAAAGGCGCGGAACCCGATCTCGTCGAAGCTGCATCGGTGGGGACCCGCCCGCCGTCGGCCCAGGCCGTATTCCCGGCCGCAGCGCCGATCGAGGACGGTAAGATCGAAGACGACATCCACGCGATCGCCACCGCCGCGGTTGCAACGCTTGTCGAGCGTCTGGCCGATGTCGCCTCCCGGCAAGGCGACCGCTACGAGGTCGAACAAACAGGCGACCTTGCGATCACCATGAAATCCGGTACGCGGCGTCTCACCCTGCAGTTTCAGCCCCACGAAGTATTGTTCGACCGGATTGAGATTTACCAAACGTTGAGTGTTCCCCGGCAGTATCGGCGCCGTGGTCTGATAGCGGCGATCCGCCGTCTCTTCGGTCGCGAAACGACGGTCACGCGCATCCAGCGTCAACGGAGGCGGCTCTCCGGCCGCAGCAGGCAGTCGTGCGGCCGGGATTTCGAATGGGGGAGCGACGCGGCGAACGACGACGATTCTCCCGGCACCCTCGCGCTGACGGCGGAGTTCCTCGACCGCCGGCAACAGCATCGAATCGGGCTTCGACTCTCGGGGGAATCGCCGGACTCAACCCCCGTGCCGCTCAGCAGCCAGGGGGCAACCCGGGCCGTGAATGCGCTGTTTGCCGGGTTGCATGCGGTGCTCTCGCGCTAAGGTCCGAGCGCTCCATGACAATTGTCACCTGACACGGGCGACGTTCTCGCTTAAGACGAGAGTATGCCTGGGGATCGATCATCATCTGCCTGGCCCGCGTTGGCCGATGGTCGGACGGATTGGGAGACCGTGTTCGAGGATGCGAACACGGGATTAATTCCCCTGATCGGTCAGGCGAAGTCGCCGGCCGCACTTCGTAAAAGCACGCTGTTCGTGTTGCAGACGGTTTACGCCGACGAGGAACCGCCCGACGCATTCGCCGATTTCGAGGACGAGCTTTCGGCAATCCTGCCTGACGATCTGCCGCCATCTGCGCTGCCGAAGGTTGCCGGTGTGGTTGCAGGCATGTTGCGGCTTATCAAGGATGAGCGTATCCGGCGAGAGGCGGTGGCTGCCGAAATCCGCGCCGAGGCGGCCGCCAGGCGACGCAAGAAATCGGCCGGCAACGGCAAACGCGGTCCGTCGCGCTCGCGCAACCGCTGGGCGCCGGCGCAAATCATCGCCGCGGCCCTTGCTCTTGTCGTCGTCGCGGGCGGCGGTGCCGGCGCGGCCTACTATTATTTTTTCATGGATCACGGCGCCATGCCCGGCGCGCGCGTCAAGAAGCTCGTAGTGGAAATGGAACTGGCCAAAGTCGGCAAGGGTCCCGCAACCCACGAGTACGGGTGGCCCCTGACCGTCGAACATCGCGCTGGCTTGATCGGCGTGACCGCGGTCGGCGTGCCCGTCGAGGCCTGCACCAGCGCCGCTTGGTACTTCGTTAATCAGCCGGACAGCAACATCGTGATCAACGACCGCCTGCCGGAAAGAGTGGGTCCCAGCGCATTGAAGCGGTTTTGCTCCGAGAAAGGTCAGAACGCGAAATTGCTCTGGCTATCGAAAGACCCTGCCGCGCAAGCCCAGGAGTAGTCGGCCACCTGCATGTTGCCGGTGACCGGGGTTGGCCCGGCGCAGGTCAGACAGCTGGGGGGTGTGTCTGGTGACTGTGCCGGGCCGCGTCCCGGATGAGCAAAAAGCTCAGCCGAGATCAGGTTCCGTGGACTTGAACGAATCGACATCCTGCATGCGCTTCCACCAATCGCCGAAACCGTCAACGGCGAACACGGTATCGGCGTCAGGCGTCAGGCTGACGTAAAAGCAGATTGGCGCCAGGAAGTAGTCGGCGAGACTGAGATTCGCACCCGCAAGCCAGGGATCGCCGTTCTTGTTTTCGATCAACAGTTTGAGCAGCTTCTCGCTTTCTCCGAGACAATGCTTGCGGGCATCGTCGTCGGCGCCGCCAATGAACTCGGGGAACAAATGATACCCAGCAACACCGACGAGAGCGTTGTAGCCGTAGCTGTTGATCAGGCTGATGGCCTCATTCATGCGGGCGCGGTCCTTGGGACTGTCCGGGATGAGCGATGGGCCCTCTAGTGTTTCGTCAAGATAACGGCAGATCGCATCGGTCTCGCGGATGCGGATACCGTCGACATCGACGACCGGCACTTTGCCGAAGGGATGGCGCGCCAGATGTTCCGACCCTCTTGGTTCGCCCTCGAGAACATTGACCGGCACCTGCTCATATTCGGCACTCTTGTCGGCGAAAAGCATGCGCACTGTGCGCACATATGTGGATCCGTCGAACCCATACAAAGTGATTTTGTCACCCATTTGATTTCTTCCCTCAGGCTGCACGCCTTCAGCGGCGCACGATTTCGTCCTTCATGCCGTAGGCGATCGCCAAGAGCTCCGCCTGCTCCAGCTCGCCGACATCGTGCTTCTTCAAGGCAGCAAGAATGTCGTCGATGACGCCGACGAACTCGGCTTCCGAAACATTCATGCCTGTGTGGGCCTCCAACATCGACATACCGTCGTACGTCTGCGGTCCGCCGGTGCCGTCGCAGACGAGGGCCGTGACCAATCGAATAAGTTCTTCGTCGCTTTTCTTCGCTTCGGCATAGCGTGGGCTGACCGCCGGATTGGCATGATGGTTTTTCAAAATGTCCGTAACGACGACGCGGATGTTGTCCTCGCCGCCAAGACGCTCATAAAGACTTTGCTGTGGCATCGGTTCTTTCCTTCCGTTTCAAACCTGTTGTCCCCAGCTGTCGTGTCGTTCTAAGCCGCGCCCTGCCGTGGGCTCGGGTCCATGCCGTCGAGAAACTGGTGCAAATCCGAACGTAACGATGCGAAGGCTTCGTCGGTAAGTCCGGTCCGGCAGACGACCTGTTCCTGCACGTCGGCGATCGCCGATTTCAGGGCTTCGCCGTCCGCCGTCAGGGTAATCTCGGTGACGCGGCGATCTCCCGTCGACTCGCGGGTCAGCAGGCCGCCGGCCTCGAGCCGGTCGATCAGCGGGCTAACGGCGCTCGGCGACAGTTGCAACCGGTCGGCGACCTCGCGCAACTTCGCCGGACCGTGCTGCCACAGTACGAGCATCACCAGGTACTGCGGGTAGGTCAGACCGTGCTCGGCCAGCATCGGCCGATAGGCCCGGACGACAGCATTCATCGCCGCATAGAGCGCGAAACAAAGCTGGTCCTCGACCCGGAGACTGCCACGTCTTTCCGTCATATCGATATCTCCAATTTTTTATTCATACATGAATCATTCATGTATGAATAGATTAAACCTGTTGACTTCGCCAAACGCCGCCCGATTGGCGCCGAGCCGATCGACGGCTCAGCCCGCCCGTCGCAAAAGTCCTCGGATGTCCGACGGCGCTGCCGCTCGCGTGATGAGCGCGGTAATGGCGAATGACGCAAGTCCGGCGCCGACCAACAGGACGAGGCCCGCGATCTTCTCCATCTGTCCACCGCCAATCAGGCCGGCGAGCGCGGTATCGGAAACGATCAATACGAACACCATGGCGGCCGTCGACGCAACGGTGCGCGGCACCCGAGATAGCAGTCGCGCGTCGATCGGCAGGTGTCCGCGCCGCCTCAGCACCCAGGCCAGCATCAGACAATTGAGCCAGGCACTGGCGCTTGTCGCCATGGCAATGCCGACATGCAGGAACGGCCCCATCAAAATGAGGTTCAGGATGAGGTTGGCGGCAAGCGCAATGCACGAGATGATGACCGGCGTCCTGGTATCCTCGCGGGCGAAAAACCCGGGCGCCAGCGCCTTAACCAGCACGTAGGCGGGAAGTCCGATGGCGTAGACGGCAAGCGCCGCGGCGGTGGCCTCAGTTTCGGCAGGGCCGAACGCACCCCGTTCGAACAACACGCCAATTACCGGGGTTGCGATAACGAACAGCGCTGCCGCCGCCGGCAGGGTCAGCAACAGGGCGAATTCAATGGCCCTGTTCTGGCTGTGCGCCGCAGCGTCGTCGTTCCCGGCGCGGAGCTGTCGACTAAGTAGCGGCAGCAAGGCGGTGCCGACGGCGATACCGACGACGCCGAGCGGCAACTGGTTTACCCGGTCGGCGAAGAACAGGTACGAGATCGAGCCGGACGGCAGCAGCGAAGCGATGACCATGTCGACAACGAGGCTGAGTTGATAGACGCCGGCGCCAACGGCGACCGGCAGCGCGCGGCGAAACAACAGACCGACCTCCGGCGTCAGCCGTGGCGTGACGAAACGGATTCGTATGCCAGCTCTCGCTGCCGCGACATACAGCCAGACGAACTGAATGACGCCGGCCACCGATACGCCCCAAGCCAGTGCATGGCCGGCCGACGGCAGGTATGGCGTCAGATAGAGAATGGCGCCGATCAGGCAAAGGTTGAGCAAAACCGGGGTCGCGGCAGCGGCGGCGAAGCGGCCCAGCGAATTGAGCACACCGGCCATCAGAGAGACCAGTGAGACGAACAGCAGATAGGGGAACGTGATCCGTGTAAGCTCAACGGCGAGATCGAATTTTGCCGGGTCTTCGAGAAAGCCGGGCGCAAAGGCCTGCATGATCCACGGCATTCCGGCTTCGAACGCGGCGACGAAAAGCAGCGCTGCAACCGCGAGCACCGAAAACGCCTGTTCGGCGAAGGCGCGGGCCGGGCTCTCGCCGTCGGTTTCGAGACGGCCCGCAAAGATCGGCACGAACGCGGCGGCGAAGGCACCCTCGGCGAAAAGCTTGCGGAACAGATTGGGCAGTTTGAACGCCACGAAGAAAGCATCCGCCACGAATCCGGCGCCGAGGATCGCGGCGATCAGCACATCACGAACGAAACCGAAAACCCGGCTGAGCAGGGTAAACCCGCCGACGGTCGTAATGGCTTTGAGAAGGTTCATGACGCCCGCCTAATTGCCCGATATGGCAATTTCATGATCGGCCGGTTTCGGCGCGACTGCTGCCCGGCTTTTGATTGGGGCGTTCCTGCGGACCGCGGTCTACCGCCGCCATGTCCGCCGACCAGGCGGAGCGCACCGGGCTATCGCTCGGGCCGTCGCCTTCCGCAGCATCGAGCAAAGCGCGGCGCAGCGCCTTGATGCGGCTGTTGTCACGAACCTTGAGACCGAAGCTGTCGCGAACATAGAACACGTCGACGACGCGCTCGCCGAAGGTCGAAATGTGCGCACTTGAGATTTGCAGACGGCTTTGCGTCAGCGCCGAGGTGAGGTCGTAAAGCAAGCCGAGGCGGTCGCGGCAGTTGACTTCGATGACAGTCGACTCGCCGCTCGCCTCGTTGTCGATGAGGACTCGCGGCGGCACCTTGAAAACGTTTGAGCGGCGCGGAATTGCCGAGGATCGCGCCTGGTCGATCTCGCTGCCGGCACGTACCTCGCCCTGCACCGTGCGCGCGATACGCCGGCGAAGTCGTTCGAGCCGGCCGGCATCGTTGAACGCGCGGCCATTCTCGTCCTGCACCCAAAACGTATCGAGGGCCATGCCGTCGGTCAGAGTCGCGATCTTGGCGTCCACGATTGATGCGCCGGACACAGCCAAGGCCCCGGCGATACTGGCGAACAGGCCGGCGTGATCCGGAGCGTAAACGATGATTTCGGTGATGTCCCGCTCAGGATCGGCCGTCGAAACGACGTCGAACAGGTTTTCGCGACCGTAGGCATTACGGACGATTTCAGCGTGGCGGGCCAGGGTCGGCACATCGAAACCAAGCCAATAACTGTCACGACCGAGGGACAGAAACCGGTCGATGTCTTCATCCGGCCAACCCGCAAGCGTTTCGCGCAACGACTGCTTGGTGCCATCAATCCGCCGGCCGCGCCGGTCGGCGGGGGCATCACCGGTCAGAACTTCCTGGCTGCGATAATAAAGCTCGCGCAACAGCTCCGCCTTCCACGCGTTCCAGACCTTTGGCCCGACCGCCCTGATGTCGGCGACCGTCAGAATCAAGAGCAGGCGCAACCGCTCCGGCGACTGCACCTCAGCGACGAAATCGCGAACGGTTTGCGGATCGTCGAGATCTCTCTTGAACGCGGTCATGCTCATGAGCAGGTGATAGCGCACCAGCCACGAAACGGTCTCGGTCTCCCACTCGTTGAGGCCGAACCGCGGACACAAACTAAGCGCAATGTCGGCACCGATAACGGAGTGGTCGCCCTTGCGGCCCTTGGCTATGTCGTGCAGCAACACGGCGACATAAAGCACGCGGCGGGACTGGACTTCCTTCACGACTCGCGCCGAAACAGGGTGATCCTTGGCGAGATCGCCGCTCTCGATCCGGTTGAGGATACCGAGCGCCCGGATTGTGTGCTCGTCGACCGTATAGACGTGGTACATGTCGTATTGCATCTGGGCGACGACCCGGCCGAAATCCGGCACGAAGCGGCCGAACACACCGGCTTCGTTCATGATCATCAGCATTTTTTCCGGGTTGCGGCGCGCCGTCAGCAAATCGAGAAATGCGGCGTTGGCTTCCGGGTCGCGCTGCAGGTCGTGATCGATGCGTCCCAGGTTCTGTTTCACAAGGCGCAACGTGTTCGGATGAATGTCGGCGTCATAGTCGTGCGCCGTCAGAAACAACGTCAGCAGGCGGGCAGGGTTCTCTGCGAACACGCCGAGATCGGCGACCGAAAGCCGGCCGCTTTCGAGATCGAACGCCTCATCGGTTTTGGCCTTTTTCCGGCCAAGGCCAAAGGTCGGCAAACCGAACCGACGGCGACCTTTCTTTTGCTGTTCCTCAAGCACAGCGCACAGAATGCGGGTCAGGTCGCCGACGTCCTTGGCAATCAGGAAATAGTGCTTCATGAATCGCTCGACGCCCTGGGTGCCGGCATGGTCGGTGTAACCCATGCGGCGGCCGATTTCAGGTTGCACATCGAAGGTCAGCCGGTCGTCGGCGCGCCCGGCAATGTCATGCAGGTGCGAACGGACGGTCCACAGGAAGTTGGCCGCCTTGTCGAACAGCCGTGCGTCGTCTTCCGTGAACACGCCCTCGTCGACCAGCTCCTGCATGTCATCGACCCGGTAGATGTACTTGGCGATCCAGAACAGGGTTTGCAGGTCGCGCAGCCCGCCCTTGCCTTCCTTGACGTTCGGCTCGAGCACATATCGGGTATCGCCCATGCGGTTGTGGCGCTCATCGCGTTCGGCCAACTTGGCTTCGACGAAGGCAAGGGCGCTGTCGCGCACCACCTCGTCATCGAAACGCTGACGGAAGCCTTGGAAGAGTTCCCGGTCACCGACGACGCAACGGGATTCCAGCAACGCCGTGCGGATCGTCAGATCGTCGCGCGCGAGGCGTATCGCCTCGTCGGTGTTACGGGTCGCGTGACCGACGGTGAGGCCCAGGTCCCACAACAGATAAAGCATGTACTCGCAGACCTGTTCGGTGCGCGCGGCAAGCTTGTGCGGCAACAAGAACATGAGATCGATGTCCGAGTGCGGCGCCAATTCGCCCCGGCCGTATCCGCCCGTTGCAACGATGGCGATCTGTTCGCCGGTGGTCGGGCTGAACCCCGGATAAACCGCCCGCTGCGTAAATTCGAACAGGTCTTCGATGATCAGATCGATGACGTGCGCCCGCGCCCGAATGGCAATGCTGGCCGGCAATGCGGCATTGAGAACCGCATCCATGATGACGCCGTAACCGCCGCTCAGCGTAGCGCGGAAGGCCTCAAGCACGGCTCCGCGATCGGCCGACGTATACCCTGACCACGTTTCCAACGGCTCAAGCACCTGCTGGAGGTCTTGGTGCAAGCCCGTCTTTAACGCATCAAGATCCAACGTTGACGTGGGTCGGTTTAACGGAGCGATTGCTGTCGACATAAGATTAAGAAAAAGCCCTTATTTTGATCGTTAGACAATACAAGATCATTATGAAGATCTTATTTATCGGAAATAAGCTCACGCTTGATTGAATAAAGGCAATTCAGTGCTTCTCTGGGCGTCATATCGTCGATTTCAAGATTTTCGATCATTTTCTTAATCTTATTATTCTCCGCCATGGTTGCTATCGGCCGGGGTTGAGCGGCAAACAACGGCAGATCGTCGCCAAGACTGCCGGTCGCGGCGCCGGTCTGCTCGCTTTCCAGGCGCTTCAGAATTTCTTCCGAGCGCGAAACAACGGTATCCGGCAACCCGGCAAGACGGCCGACATGGATGCCGTAAGAGCGGTCTGCCGCACCGTCGGCGACTTCGTGCAGGAAAACGACGTCGCCCTGCCATTCCTTGACACGCATGGTGTGGCAACTCAGGGCACCGAGCCGTTCGGCGAGGGTCGTGAGTTCATGATAATGGGTCGCGAACAACGCCCGGCACCCGTTGACCTCATGCAGATGCTCGACGACCGCCCAGGCGATCGAGAGCCCGTCGTAGGTTGCGGTGCCGCGGCCGATCTCGTCGAGAATGACCAGTGCGCCGGTGCCCGCCTGGTTGAGGATCGCCGCGGTCTCAACCATCTCGACCATGAAGGTCGAACGGCCGCGCGCCAGATCGTCGGCCGCACCAACGCGCGAAAACAGACGGTCGACAATGCCGATCCGCGCGGCGTCGCACGGTACGTACGCACCCATCTGCGCCATAACGGCAATCAGTGCCGTCTGACGCAGGAACGTGCTCTTGCCCGCCATGTTGGGGCCGGTCAGCAGCCATACCCGGTCCGCATCCGACAGCCTGCAGTCATTGCCGACGAACGGCGCGTCCGAGGATGCCTCAAGCGCCGCCTCGACCACCGGATGGCGCGCCGCCGTCAATTCAAGGTCGTGACCGTCGAGCAATACCGGCCGTACGTACTGCCGTGTCGCCGCCAGCTCTGCGAGGCCCCGCGCGACATCGATCTCGGCCATGGCGCGGGCGCTTTCGGCGATCTCGGCGGCATCGGCGAGGACGGCCTGGCGGAGCCGTTCGAAAATCTCGAGTTCGAGCGCAAGGGCCTTGTCGCCGGCCTGCAGGATACGAGCCTCGAGATCGCCGAGCTCGGTCGTCGTGAAGCGCACGGCATTAGCCAGGGTCTGGCGATGAACGAACGGGCCGTCCTTATCCGCCATTAGGGTGTCGCCGTGCTTCGCCGGTACCTCGACGAAATAGCCAAGAACGTTGTTGTGCCGCACCTTGAGCGCCGAAACGCCGCTTTGCTTGCGGTAATCGGCCTGCAGGTTGGCGATCAGACGGCGGCTTTCGTCGCGCAGCGAGCGGAACTCATCGAGGGTCGCATCGTGACCGGACCGCACCAGACCGCCGTCGCGCGCCAGCAACGGCAATTCGTCGTCCAGCGTGTCGGCGAGATCGTCGGCCAACGACGGGCGCGGGTCGAGGCGGCCGACAGCGTCGGCGATCGCCGCCGGCATGCCGCCTTTGGATTTAAGGATTTCGGCGAGCCTCGCGACCCGGCCGAGGCCGTCACGGATAGCCGCGAGATCGCGCGGCCCGCCGCGCCCGAGACTGAGCCGCGAAAGCGCGCGTTCCATATCCGGCGCGCCTTTCAACAGATCGGCGGCCCGGTCCCGCAGGCCCGTGTCATCGAGATGAAACTGGACCGCATCGAGCCGGTCCTCGATGGCGCGAATATCTGTCAACGGTGCCGACAGCCGGGCCGCGAGCAGGCGCGCGCCGGACCCCGTCAGGGTTCGGTCGATGATCGACAGCAGGCTGCCCTTGCGCCCGCCTGTCAAAACCTCTGTCAGTTCCAGGTTCCGCCGGGTCGCGGCGTCGATCTCCATGATGGCCCCGGGCGCCACCTGGCGCGGCGAGGCGATGCGGGGCAGGCGGCCCTTTTGAGTCAACTCGACATAACCGATCAGCGCGCCGGCGGCGGCTATCTCGGCCCGACTGAAAGCGCCAAAACCGTCCAGCGTCTCGACCTTGTAGAGATCGAGCAGCCGCCGATGAGCGTTTTCCGAATCGAAACGGCTCGCGGGTTCAACGGTCAGCCGGTCGTGCCAGTCGGCGAACAGGTCCGCCGTCGCATCGCCGCCCGCGAGGCTCTCCGACACCAACACCTCGCCCGGCGCGAGACGCGCCAGCGCCGCCGGAACATGCGCCGGTTTCAATGCCTGCGTCATCAGGGCACCGGTGGAAACATCGATCCACGCCAGTGCGACGCCGCCCTCGGCACGCGTGACACAAGCAAGATAGTTGTGCGAGCGGGCGTCGAGCAGGCTGTCCTCCGTCAGGGTGCCCGGGGTCACGATGCGGATGACCTCGCGGCGCACGACCGCCTTGGACCCGCCGCGTTTCTTGGCCTCGGCCGGGTCTTCCGTCTGCTCGCAGATGGCAACGCGGTAACCCTTGCGGATCAAGCGCTGAAGATAACTTTCGTGGCTATGCGCCGGCACACCGCACATGGCGATATCCTCGCCGAGGTGCTTGCCGCGCTTGGTCAGTGCGATATCCAGCGCCGCGGCAGCGGTCACCGCATCGTCAAAGAAAAGTTCGTAAAAATCGCCCATGCGGTAGAACAGGAGCGCGTCCGGGTTTTCCGCCTTGATGGCAAGGTATTGTTCCATCATCGGCGTGACCTTATCCGCCGCCGTGCCGGAAGCTTGAGATTCGTCCGGCGCGCGGGCGGGTGCACTGTCCTGGGTGCGGGCGGTAGCGGTGCTCATGCCATCGGCGCCCCAAGTGCGTCCCGATGCAACTCCGCCGACTCCTCACCGAAGCAACAGAAGATAACTCTCTCGATAGCAGGCGAGTCGGCAAGCTCCTGACGCACAGATGTCACGGCAATGTGCGCCGCGCGCACGACCGGAAAACGGTAGACGCCGGTGCTGATGGCGGGGAATGCGATACTGCCAACGCCGTTTTCGCGCGCGAGCCGCATGGACGAACGATAGCAGCTCGCCAGCAACTCGTCCTCGAGCGACATCCCGCCCTGCCAGACCGGACCCACGGTGTGAATGACATGACGCGCCGGCAGTTTATAGCCTTTGGTGATGCGCGCCTCGCCCGTCGGGCACCCGCCGATCGCCTTGCATTCTTCAAGCAGTTCGGGTCCCGCGGCGCGGTGGATCGCGCCGTCGACACCGCCGCCGCCAAGCAGTGATTCGTTGGCTGCGTTGACGATGGCATCGACATCGAGGCGCGTGATATCGCCTTCGTGAACGGTCATACGGTCAGTCATGGCCAGCGCCGCCGTCAGGACGACTTCGCCTCCTTTTCCCGCTCCGCGCCCTCGCGGATCAGATCGAGTGCCTCCTCGGTTCCGCCCCAGCGGTTGACCTTGACCCACTTGCCGCGTTCGAGATCCTTATAATGCTCGAAGAAATGCGCGAGTTGATCGAGCAGAACCTGGCGCACGTCGCGATAGGACGAGACGTCGGTGTAGTAGGGGTGCAGATCATCGACGGGTACGCAAAGAATCTTTTCGTCGATTCCGCTTTCGTCTTCCATGATCAGCACGCCGATCGGACGCGAGCGGATAATCACGCCAGGCTGCACCGGCATCTGGCCGAGCACCGCGGCATCGACGGGATCGCCATCGTCCGAAAGCGTGTGCGGTATGAAGCCATAGTTGCAGGGATAATACATCGCCGTATGCAGGAAACGGTCGACGTACATGGCCCCCGATTCCTTGTCGAGCTCGTACTTGACCGGGCTGCCGCCCATCGGGATCTCGATGATGACATTGACCTCGTAGGGCGTGTTGCGGCCGACCGGAATTTTTGAAAGGTCCATAACGGATGTTCCTGGGCGCGTGTTCCTGGAGCAAAGGATGAACGAGGAACGATACTAAGGCCCGTAAAAGTAAGACCTAGACGGTTCTCAGGCAATGCCCGCCGACGAGGCCGCGTCCGCATCGCCGCCACGCCGGAGATGCGGCGGCGGATAGCGCCGGATCAACCAGAGGAGCAGGAATAGCCCCGGCACCGCGGCGCCTGCGGTGAGCAAAAAGTAACTGACCCAGTCGACCTGGTCGGCGAGCCAGCCGCCGCCGGACGAGAGGATGGTGCGGGCGAATGCCGCGAACGACGACAGCAGGGCGTACTGGGTCGCCGTGAAGGCGACATTGCAGAGGCTTGAGAGATACGCGACGAACACGGTTGTCGCCATTCCGCCCGTGAAGTTCTCCGCCGCGACGGTGAAGGTCAACATTGGCACCGAATATCCGACAACCGCCTGCAGGGCGAATACCGGATTGGAGAGCGCCTGCAGCACGCCGGCAACGAGAAGCGCCCTGAGAATGCCCCACCGCGCGGCCAAAACACCGCCAGCAATGCCGCCGGCAATCGTCGCGAAAAACCCCCATGTCTTAGAGACGACACCAATCTCGGCAGTCGAAAAGCCGGTCTCGATGTAGAACGGGTTGGCCATGTTGCCGAGCAGGGCGTCACCGTATTTGTAGAGAATGACGAACGCGAGAATCAGGACCCAGCCGGGACGCGTCATGAAATCGGCGAACGGCTCAATGACGGCGCGACGAAACTCCCTTGCGGTCCGCGTCCACCACGTTACACCCACCGAGTTCGTAGCGGCCGGTCTTGGATTGTCGGTTCCCGGCCGGTCCGGCTCCGGGCTGATCAGGGTTGCGATTATCCCGAGTCCCATGAGTCCGGCCATCGCCACATAGGCCCAGAACCAGCCGGCGAAACTGGCGACAATCAGCGCGCCGCCGCCGGATACGAGCATGGCGACCCGGTAACCGAAGACAAAGATCGCCGCACCGGCGGCGAGTTGCTCTTCGTCGAGAGACTCGACGCGATACGCATCGGCGACGATGTCCTGGGTCGCCGACGCGGTGGCGAGAACCACCGCCCATAACGCCGTCCATTCGAGGGCCGAGGCCGGGTCGGTCGCGCCAAGACCGGCGATGGCGCCGACGACCGCGACCTGCGAAACCAGAAGCCACGCCCGACGCTGGCCCATCCATCGGGTCAACAGCGGGATCGGCACCCGATCGACCGCCGGGGACCACAGAAATTTCATGGTGTAGGCAGTGCTCGCCCAGGCGAACAGGCCGATCAGGGTCTTAGAAACGCCCGCCTCGCTGAGCCATGCCGAAAGCGTTGCGAAAACCAATGCGAGAGGCAGACCGCTGGCAAAACCGAACAGGCACAGCACGGCGACGGGTCGGTCGCGATAAACGGCGAGGGAGCGAAACCAGCTGTTGAGACGCACCCGAATTCGCCCCGCCTAATCGTTGTCCCAGAGCGTCACCGTCACTGTGGTGCCGCTGCCGACCTTACTCTCGATCGCGAGTTCGCCGCCATGCGCGTCGACCAGCGATTTGACGATGCTGAGGCCGAGACCCGTGCCTTCCCGGGTCAGGTGCGGATTGGTCACGGCCTGTGTGAATGGCTCTGTCAGGGACGAGACCAGTGCCGGCTCGATGCCGATGCCGGTATCGCTGACGAGGAACGCCGTGCCGCGGCCCTTGCGAACCGCTTGCAGCGAGACCTTGCCGCCAGGTTCCGTGTACTTGACGGCATTGGTCAACAGGTTGATGAGGATCTGGCGAAGCGCGCGTTCGTCGGCAACCGCCCGCTCTGCGCCATCGGCGATATCCAGCGTCAGTTCGATTTCTTTCTCGCGGGCGGCAACATCAACTTCGCGCAAACAGTCGCGGGCGACCGCTCCAACGTCGACCGGCGCGATTTCAAAAGTCCGTTTGCCGGCCTCGATTGCGGCGATATCGAGGACATCGTTGACCAATGACAGCATGCGCTCGCCGCTGAGATAGATATCGTCGACATAATCGTCGTAGCGTTCGGAACCGAGCGCGCCGAAAATCTTGCTGCGCAACATTTCGCTGAAGCCGAGGATGGCGTTCAACGGGGTCCGGAACTCGTGGCTCATCATTGCCAAAAACTCGGACTTCGCGCGATTTGCCCGTTCCGCTTCCAGAAGCGCATTTTCAAGCTCGCGCGTACGCCCCAGAACCCGCTCTTCAAGCCGGTCCCTCGCGGCGCGGAGCTCCTCCTCGATATTCTGCTCACGGGTCTGCATCTCATTGAAAGCCTGAACCAACGCGCCGATTTCATCGCGGGTATTCCAGTCGACGAGCGTTCGTTCCGTACCCTTGCGTGGGTGATTGATGGCCGTGAGCAATCGTTGCACCGGTGTCATGACGACGCGCCGGTTAACGATCTGGGCGATGATCAGGGCGCCGAGCAGCATAAGTGCGCCATACCCCGCCTGGAATAACAGATCGCGCATCAGAACCGTGCGCAACCGCTGCGTCGAATAGACGACGGTCAGCCCCCCGATCTTGACGGGCTCGGGGCCCGCCTCGTAGGTGATTGCGCGCTCGACGGTGACAAGTTCCTGGTCCCTCTCCGTCGTATCGTCCACCGTGGACAGGTTGCGGCCGGCTTCGTCCCGCACAGACGCGCGCACGATGTCCGGATCGGCCACGATTGCCCTGAGCACGACATCGATTCGGTCGTAGTCGAGATGCCATAGCGATGTTGCCAGAACCGCACTCTGCGCATCCGTCAGTCGGGTCACGCGATCATCCAGCCGGTCTGAATTCAGATTGTGAATGGCGGTCGTGAAAATCGCCATCAGAACGCCCAGAAAAATCACGAAACTGGCCGAAAACAAGACCAGAAAACGGCCTTGAATTGTCCGCGGCATTCTTCGTGTTCGGTCCGTCATCTGGTCCGGCGTTGGCGACCGATCCGTGCTCATTTCGCGTCCGGGCTCCGCATTGGGTTCAACCGTCCTTTAGCGCACGGCGCCAAATGGCATCTTGATCGACAGCCTTCAAGCCTCGGTTGAAAGACTCCCGCAGCCTATGTCCGGATTCGTCGTCGCGGAAGCAGAGAAACAAATTTTTGGTCTCGAGCGCCCGCGAATCCAGTCTGAGCGCCTGCTGGGCACCTGCAAGCTCGGGATGCGTTCGCATCAGGTGTTCGAACACGTAACCATCGATGATCGCGAGATCAATCTTGCCTTCAACGAGTTTCTTCAAATTCTCGACATCGTTGACCGATGTCACGACCGCCTGCCGTCCATCGGCGACTCGCGCATCGAACGCTTCGGTGTTGGCGTAACCGACCACGGTGCCGACATGCAGTTCCGCCATGTCGTCAAGTGTCGACCACCGGACGTCCGCATCCGCGCGTTCGGCAAGGTTCAGAGGCCCGCGACCGATCCGGTCCGATGCGACGAAGCCGGGCCGGTGGCGGCAGTGATAGCCGGGGAAATAAGCGGCAACGCCGTCAGTTCCGGACTCGGCATAGGCGATGGCGCGTTTCCACGGCAGGATCAGATCATCACTGACGATTCCTGCCATTTCGAAGGCCCGGCGGACGATCTCGGTGATCGCGCCGTTGTTGGGCAGACCGGACCCGGTGTAGGGCGGCCATTCGAGGGTCGCGACCCGTACTGAGTTGGAGGCGCCGCGCAGCGATTGCAAAAGTTTCGCATAGCGGCCGTCCTGCAGCATGTTGCCGAGCGCGGCATCGAAGACTTCGAGAAAATGATCGGCGTGCCGCGATTTTTTCGAAAGCAGGAAATGCAACGGCACGCTGGTATAGACCTTCGGCAACACCGTGATCCGATCGGCAACCTTCAGACTATTGATTGTCGCCCGGCCAGTATCGGCAATATGTAGAAAGACGTCCTGACGGCCGGCCAGCACCTGTTTGATGCAGCCTTCGGTGTTGCGGCCTGTCGCGAACGTGATGCCGTTTTCGTTCAACGTCGTCTGGCTGTAGTGGTCCGCCAGCATTGTACAGTGTATGAACCGCCGATGCGTATCCATAGCCGGGCTCTGCCGGATCGCACGCTCAGCGTCCGATCCGGTGCGCACGAAAGCTTTGGTTTCAAGGGAAAAAACCACATGATCGGATTTGTCCGCGTAGGTCAGGCGTTCGTCCGAGGCAAACGTCACCATGGCATCGATGCGCCCGTCCGCGACTGCGCGCTGGACCCGTGCCCACGGCAACCCGACGTTTTCGACCGTATAATCGGTCTGTGATTCGATGATTTCTGTCACCAGTTGAACAAGTATGCCGTCCACGCTGGAATCGTCGCCGGACGAGAACGGCAACCATTCGGAGTTGTAACCGACCGTGACGGTGCCGGCGGCAGTCGCCGGGGAGACGCCGAATGCTACGGTCCCGGTCAACGCAATCCATACGGCGAGAGCCTTGAGAGCCCTTGAGGCGATCACGTTCGTTCTGCTCCAGACACGTCGTAGCAAGATTCCGGGAAAGAATCCTAGCACAATGAAACGCGCGCCCGCCAATGCATTCAGGCGGCGGATTCGCGGCGCTGATGCTTCTTTCGCTCGTGCGGATCGAGATATCTCTTCCGCAGCCGGATGCTATCCGGCGTGACCTCGACCAGCTCGTCGTCTTCGATATAGGCTATGGCCTGTTCGAGCGACAGCCGTCGCGGGGGCGTCAAACGGATGTTCTCATCCGATCCGGCGGCCCGAATATTAGTCAGCTGCTTGGATTTCATCGGATTGACTTCGAGGTCGCCGGCGCGGCTGTTTTCGCCGATGATCATACCCGAGTAGACTTTGACCCCGGCGCCGACGAACATGGCGCCGCGCTCCTCAAGACCCCACAGGGCGTATGCCACGGTCTTGCCCGCCGCGTTCGAGATCAGCACGCCGTTGCGGCGGCCCGCGATCGGTCCCTTGTCGGGTCCGTAACCGCTGAACACCCGGTTCATCACGCCGGTGCCCCGCGTTTCGGTCAGGAATTGGCCGTGGTAGCCGATCAGGCCGCGCGCCGGTGCGATGAAAACGAGCCGCGACTTGCCGCCTTCAGCCGGTTTCATCTCGCGGAGCTCGCCTTTGCGAAGCCCCATGCTCTCGACGACAACGCCGGAGTAGTCCTCGTCCACATCGACGACGACCTCCTCCATCGGTTCCTGCCGTTGGCCGGTCTCCGGGTCCTCGCGGTAGATGACGCGGGGACGGCTAATCGAGAGCTCGTAGCCTTCACGCCGCATCGTTTCGATCAATACGCCGAACTGCAGCTCTCCGCGGCCCGATACCTGAAAAGCGTCCTTGTCTTCGGTTTCCGTAACTTCGATCGCAACGTTGCCCTCGGCCTCGGCCAACAAACGGTCGCGAATGACCCGCGACGTCACCTTCTTGCCCTCGGTGCCGGCCAGTGGCGACGAGTTGATCGAGAATGTCATCGACAACGTCGGCGGATCGATCGGCGGTGCCGGAATAGGCTCGGCCACGGCCGGATCGCAGAGCGTGTCGGCGACGTTCGCTTGCGCCAGCCCGGCAATGGCGATGATGTCGCCGGCCGATGCCGTTTCGACCGGCACCCGTTCCAGGCCGCGGTAGGCAAATAGCTTCGTGATGCGGCCGGTCTCGATGATCTCGCCCGTCCGGCTCAGCGCCTTCAGCGGTCCGTTGACCTTGACCACGCCGGCGTGAATGCGTCCCGTCAGCACGCGGCCGAGGAAGGGATCGGCCTCCAACAGGCTCGCCAGCATGGCGAACGGGCCGCTCTCGTCGGCTTGTGGCGGCGGAACGTGATCGACGATCAACCGGAACAGCGGTTCGAGCCCGTCGCGCGGTCCATCGGGTTCCTCTGCCGCCCAGCCATCCCGGCCGGATGCGTAGAGCGTCGGGAAGTCGAGTTGCTCGTCCGAGGCGTCGAGCGCGGCGAACAGATCGAAGACCTCGTTCAGCACATCGTCGGCGCGGCCGTCCGGGCGGTCGACCTTGTTGATCACCAAAATCGGCCGCAACCCGATCTCGAGCGCTTTCTGGGTCACGAACTTCGTCTGCGGCATCGGACCTTCGGCGGCGTCGACCAACAGGATGACGCCGTCGACCATGGTCAGGATGCGTTCGACCTCGCCGCCGAAATCGGCGTGACCGGGCGTGTCGACGATGTTGACCCGGGTCGTGCCATGGTTTCCCGTCCAGTCGACGGACGTGCACTTGGCGAGAATGGTGATCCCCCGCTCGCGTTCAAGATCGTTGCGGTCGAGCGCACGCTCGGCGATCTGCTGGTTCGAGCGCACCGCGCCCGATTGGCGCAACAACTGATCGACCAACGTGGTCTTGCCGTGGTCGACGTGCGCGATAATGGCGATGTTGCGGCGATCGGTCATGGCGTCAGAGGTGCGTTTCGATGCGCTCGGCGATGAGATCGCCAAGCGGCCGTTCCGGCCGTGCGCCGACGTGACCGATGACCTCGGCGGCAGCGATGCTGCCGATGCGTGCGGCAGCATCGAGACCGAGACCGCGGCCGAGACCGAACAGGAATCCCGCGGCATAGGCGTCACCCGCCCCAGTGGTGTCGACCACGGCGGCAACTCGTTCGGCATCTTCAATGTGGACTTCGTCACCGGAAATAACGACCGAGCCCTTCTCACTCCGGGTCAGAGCGGCGATGTCGCAGTGGCCGCGGACGCGCTGCATCGCATCGTCGAAGGATTCGACCTGATAGAGCGAGCGGATCTCGTCTTCATTGGCAAACAAAACATCGATATGGCCTTCGAGCAGGGCGAGGAAGTCGTCGCGATGGCGTTCGACACAGAACGGATCCGATAACGACAAAGCGACCCGGCGGCCGGCGTCGTGGGCAATGCGGGCGGCTTCGAGAAATGCCTCCTTGGCTGGCGCCTTGTCCCAAAGATAGCCTTCCAGATACGTCACTGCCGACGCGGCGATCACGTCGGCGTCCAGATCCGCCGCGGCGAAGTCCGTGCTGGCGCCCAGATAGGTATTCATGGTCCGTTGGCCGTCCGGCGTCACAAAAATCAGACATTGCGCCGTCGGCGCGCCATCTGTCGCGGCCGCGGTTTCGAAGTGCACCCCTTCATCCTGTATGGCTCGGCGAAAGCTGGCGCCAAGCGCGTCATCGCGTACCTTGCCGATGAAAGCCGCGCGCGCACCGAGCGAGGCGGCACCGGCGATGGTGTTCGCTGCCGAACCGCCGGAGCGCTCGACCGGCGACGACATGGCGGCATGCAACACCGCAGCCCTGTCAGCGTCGATCAGGGTCATGGCGCCTTTCGGCAGATCGTGTTCGGCAAGGAACGTATCGTCGCTGCGGGCGAGAACGTCGACGATGGCGTTGCCGATGCCGACGACGTCGAACTGGTGGCCTGTCATGCTTTGCTTTCCGATACGTTGCCTGCGCCCGCGCGGTGGACGGCGCGGAATCGGGCGGCAGTATAGTCATGGCCGACCGCGCCACAAGCAGCGATCCACAGGCTCTCGGTCGGCTTGCACGAGCCGGATCGCCCGGCTAAACAGGGGCCATGTTCCAGGCGTTCAGTAAAGCTCTCCGTCAGCTCGACGACCCCCGAATTCAACGCACGCTCATGCTCAGCGTGGCGATTGCACTCACCTGCTTCGTGGCCCTTTGGTTCGTCATCGGTTTTCTGCTGAGCGAAACCGCATTGTTCACCGTCGGCTGGCTGGAGACCGTCATCGACATTCTCGGCGGCCTGGCGACAGCGATTTTCACCTGGTTGCTGTTTCCGGCCGTGGTCAGTGGCCTGATCGGCATTTTTCTCGACGGCGTCGCCGATGCCGTCGAGAATCGTCACTATCCCGACTTGCCGAAAGCAAACGGGCAGTCGACGGGCGAAGCCATCATCGCCGCGATCAAGTTCCTCGGCGTTCTCGTCGCGCTCAACCTGTTTATGCTTCTGTTCCTCATCGTGCCGCCGGTATTCCCTTTTGTTTTCTACGCGGTCAACGGTTATCTTCTGGGCCGTGAGTACTTCGAACTGGTGGCGCTTCGGCGCATGGATCAGCGCTCGGCACGAGCGCTTCGAAAACAACGCCAGGGCGCCTTGTTCGTCGCCGGTATCGGGATTGCATTGTTGCTGACGGTACCCGTGGTCAATCTGCTGGCACCGATCCTGGCGACGGCGACGATGGTCCACCTGTTCCAGTCCTGGCGGCCATCGGACAGCCCCGGTGGGCGCGAGGTCACCGCTTGATAGACGTCGCCGCCGGGTGCGGTGCTTGAGGAGAGACGCGGCATGTTCAGCAAGAAAAGATCAGATGACGATGCGCCGACAACCGACAATACCGACGTCGCTGACGCGCAAGCGGATAAGGCGGTTTCGCCACCGCCCCTGAAACCGTTCGCCAAGCCCGCCGAGGCGGCGTCTCCGCCGCGCTCGACGTTCCACCCGGACGTCCCGGCCCGGACGCCGGATATTCCCGGACTGCCGCCCCGCAAGAGCGGCGGGGACACGGCGCGGGGCGGCGACGCTGCAAAGACACTAATGGTCGGCAGTGCCATCCGCCTCAAGGGCGGCGAAATCAGCAACTGCGAACGCCTGGTCGTCGAGGGCCGGGTCGAAGAGTCGAGCCTGACCGACGCCAAGCGCGTCGAGATCGTCGCCGGCGGCATGTTCAAGGGGAAAGCTGCGGTCGAGGAAGCGATCGTTTCTGGTCATTTCGACGGCGAACTGACGGTTTCCGCACGGCTGACCGTGCGCGAGTCAGGCCGCATCACCGGTTCGGTTCGTTACGGTTCGATCGTCATCGAGCCCGGCGGCGAAATCCGGGGCGACATGCAGACTCTGGCAGTGGATGCGGCCGCAGACAAAGCGGACGATGCCGAGGAAGACGGCGCCGACGAATGATTCGCTTCGGGCGCGGTGCGCTCTTCCTGCTGACAATTTCGTTTCTGGCTGCCTGTGCCGGCAGCCCGCGCCCCCACCAACAAGTCGAGGCGGCCGTGGAAACGGCCGAGCCGGAAACGACGGTCGCGTCATTGTCGGCCACGCCGGAGCCGGCGCCCGAACCGGCGCCTGCACCGCCGCCGGTGCCGGATACCCAGAGTTTTCTTCGCTTAAGCGGCGTGGAGATCACCGAAATCCTCGGCAAGCCGGGCTTCGTTCGCAAGGATCCGCCAGCCGAGCTGTGGCAATACCGAACCGGCCGCTGCACCCTCGATCTGTTTTTCTATGACGAAGGCGGTGGCGCTTATGCGCTTGCGTACCTGGATTTTCGCGGAACCGATGGTACGAGTGCCGGGCGCGACGATTGCCTCCGCGAAATCCTCGATCAACGAATCGGTTAGTTCGTTTCGCCGTCGGCCAACAAGGCCCGCACCCGGTCCGCGGGAACGCCGATGTTCGAGCCGCCGTATTCCGGCAGGATCGCTGCGTTGACCGCGACCACGCGGCCCTCTGCGTCGAGCACCGGCCCGCCGCTGCCGCCGTGGGTGGTTTCGGCGTCGTAAATCACAGCCGCGGCGGTCGCCTGGCCGATGATGCCGCGGCTGGCGAGCGGCTGGATCTTGTCCTCCGCGGCGAGGCGCTCGGCAATGCGCCAGAAATCCATGTCCGGTTCCGATTCCAGGGCCTCGATAAAGGCGTCGCCCGACTGCACCAGCAGGGTGCGCAAGCCCGTCGGATAGCCCATGACCAGAACTTCCGTGCCCGGGCCCGGCGGATCGGTCGCCAGCATCAGACCGGGGCCAGGGTCGATATCGCCATCGATCGCGAGCAGTGCCAGATCGGCATCGTCGCTGGCGCGTTGCAGCGAGACGGCCACAGCCTCGGCAATGCCTGGAAAATAAGCAACGAGACGGGTCAATCCTGGTTCCAGCCCCTGTTCCGCGAGCGCTGCGGCGCCGGCATCGTCTTCCCACGGTATCGCCACGTGCCGGTTGGTCACGATGATACCGTTGCCACCGAGCACGAAGCCCGTGCCGGTGTACTGCAGTTCCGCAACGGGTCCGTCGCCGTCGAGCGTCAGGCGCGGCTGGCCGCCCCGGTCATAGCGCGGCAGACCGTCGCCGCCCAACACGTGGCGCAGTTGCCGGCCGCTCGTTTTCTCCCGAAACCCGTAAGCTCCTTGCAGGAAGACGACAGAGGGCAACGCCTCCGCGATGATCCGGGCGCTGGCGGTGGATCGCGCTTCGAGCGCGGCAAGGCGGTCGGCGTTCGTCGTTACCTGCTCATCGATACGCTCGCCGAGGCGGCGCAGGTCCTCCGGCGTCAGCGCCTCGTTTCGCGTCTGAACCAATGCGGCGGCAAAGGTTTCGAGCTTCTGTGCGCCGCTCGCAACCTCGGCCTGCAATGCCTGCGCCAGACGGTATTGATGAAAGGCCAGAACGCCGAGCGCCAGAAGGGCGACAATCACGGCAAAGCGGAAGGCGAGCGTCGTTTCTTTGGCGAGCCGGCGTGCGAGCGAGGTCGTCGCCCGGCCCAGCCGCCGGGTCAGAGGCTGCCGGCTGACCCGCAGATAATCGATCGAGTCTCCGAGCATCTCGGCGATGCTCTCGCGCGGCGCATGGTCTTCGCGATAGAGAATGAAACGTGACAGCGGGCCGTCCTCGCCGAGTTCGATCATGTCACCCGACGCCAACGTCGCCGTCGCCGCCGGCTTGCCGTTGACCCATACCGTTTGGTCCGCCGCGACGGTCATCTCGTATCCGCTGCCAACCCGCCGGAACCGGGCGATCAGATTGTCGGGCGCCTGCCCGCTCCGTGTCTCGGCGCAATGGACCAGATGGGCGGGGGTCAGGGCGATGTCGGTCGATCGCGCGCTCAACCACGTGATCCGCCCGCGCGACGGGCCGGTCAGGTGCTCAAGCGCGCCGACGCCGGTATACGAGTCGGAAGCATGATCGTCCATGTCGGCAGTATCGCACGAAACGGCCGCCGGCGCGTACACGTTCGATCACGAGGCCGGGTTTTCGGGGCTCACAAAGTCGTCTTCGCCTTGTAGCGGCAGAGGTCGTTGACGACGCACGCGGCGCAGTCGGGTTTCCGCGCCTTGCAGACGTAGCGTCCGTGCAGGATCAGCCAATGGTGCGCGTGCAGTTTCCATTTGTCGGGCGTCACCTTCTCGAGCTTCTTTTCGACCGCGAGCGGCGTTTTGCCGGGCGCGAGCCCGGTGCGGTTCGAGACCCGGAAGATATGCGTGTCGACGGCGATGGTCGGCTCGCCGAAGGCGACGTTGAGCACCACGTTGGCGGTCTTGCGGCCGACGCCCGGCAGCCTTTCGAGCGATTCCCGGTCGCGCGGCACCTCGCCGCCGTGTTCGTCGATCAGCATTTGCGACAGCTTGATGACATTCTTCGCCTTAGTGTTATAGAGCCCGATGGTCTTGATGTAGTCCTTCAGCTTGGCCTCGCCGAGGGCGACCATCTGTTCGGGCGTCTGCACGGCCTTGAACAGCGGGCCAGTTGCCTTGTTGACGCCGACGTCGGTCGCCTGCGCCGACAACGCCACGGCGACCACCAGCGTGTAGGGGTTGAGCCAGTCGAGTTCGCTGGTCGGCGCCGGATTGATCCTCGACAGGCGGCTGTAAAATTCGTCGACGTCGGCTTTTTTGACCATGCTCGCTTCCTGCTTTTTACCTCGCCCTTCGTCGGGCTCAGGGTGAGGCGAAAAACTTCCTCATACTGAACCGTCGAAACCTCATACTGAGCCTGTCGAAGTATGAGGACAGCCGATTCCTCTGGATGGCCATTGCTGTCCTTTCTATTCTGGTGTCATGCAAAGTCCAAGCCAATCCGATTCCGGGCGCGGTATTCTCTACCGCGCGGTGCTGGAACCGCAGCGCAGCGCCAGCACGCGCAACATCAACACGGCGATCATCGTGTTCGCATTGGCCGCGCTGCCGGTCAGTCTGGTGTTCGGCGTGCTCGGCGCGTGGCCGGTCTCGGTCTTCGTCGGTCTCGACGTGGTGCTGCTCGCCGCCGCGCTGCGCCTGCATTACTGGGGTCAGCGCAGCCACGAGGTCGTCACCATCACCCACGACGCCTTCACCGTGGACCGCATCGGCGCATTCGGCCGCACGCGGACGTGGGCCGCGTCCCCGCACTGGCTCAAGGTCGAGCTGACCCGGATCGACGACGACCGCAACAGGCTGGAACTCCGCGAGCGCGACAGGCGAACCGAGATCGGCCGCTTCCTGATGGCCGACGAGAAGAAGCTGCTGGCCGACGAACTGCGGGATCGTTTGAGGCAGCTTTCCGTGTGGAACGGAGCTCCTGCTTAGCGTTTCTCAATTGCGCTTTGCCAAATGCGCCTTGATCAATCGGTACGCGCCGAATGCGCCTATTGCACCGAACAGTAGGGTTGCGTCTATTGCGCCGTAGGTTGCAAAAAAAACCGCCAACCCGAACCCAGTAACAACCAAGCACCAGGATAGAAATCTGCCAGAAGCTTTCTCAAAAAACCGTATGGCGTCTTGAGCCATAGAGTGCTTGGCTTGAAATTCGATCGAGTTCTCCAGAAGCTGGGCGTTACCGACAATATCCTTTGGGTTTCGCTCGGCCTCGTCGGTGCGGTCCATTACGCCAACCCCAAAACATCCCGCATGGTGTACCGCCCCGGTGCGCGGCCGCCGCACCACAACGCGGCGCGGACGGCGCCCGTGGCGAACAGCGCCCGGTCGGCAGCCTTGTGGGTGATCTCGATGCGGTCTTTCTCCGACGCGAAGATGACGGAGTGTTCGCCGACGACCCCACCGCCCCGGAGCGTCGCGAAGCCGATATCGCCCGCCTTGCGCGCGCCGGTATGGCCGTCGCGGACCCGTTGCGCCTTGTCCTTGAGATCGACCTTGCGGCCCGCCGCCGCCGCTTCGCCGAGCATCAGCGCCGTCCCCGACGGCGCATCGACCTTGTGGCGGTGGTGCATTTCCAGCACCTCGATGTCGTAGTCGTCGCCAAGCGCCGCCGCCGCCTGTTCGACGAGACCGAGCAACAGATTGACGCCAACGCTCATGTTGCCGGCCTGCACGATACAGATGCTTTTCGCCGCCGTATCGATGGCGGCATGGTCCTCATCCGATAATCCCGTGGTGCCGATGACCAGCGCCGTGCCGGTTTTGGCGGCGAGCGTTACGTGATCCCGGGTCGTCGCCGCGACGGTGAAATCGATAACCACGTCCGAGGCCTCGAACAGCGCGCGGGTATCGTCGCCGACCGCGACGCCGACGTCGTCCGCACCGGCCAGGACGCCGAGATCCTTGCCGACGGCATCGCTTCCCGGCCGCTCCGTGCCGCCCGCGAGGCTCGCGCCCCCAGTCTCCAGCACGGTCGATATCAGCATCCGGCCCATGCGGCCGGCGCATCCGACGATCCCGATGTTCATTGCCGCCTCCAACGCTGCAATCGTGGTGTCAGTGATAGGAGAAGCCGGCGGAAATTGCCACCCCGGCAAGCGATCGGTCAGGCGGCGCGACCCGCATCGTGCTTGGCAACCATCTCGCGGAGCGCGGGCAGGAAATGCGATAGCGGCAGCACGTCGCCGCCGGCGACCTTGCCGGCGTCGTCCATGTGGCGAACCTGAACCACGGTCTCGAAATGCGGGAGCCGTTCGAACGCCGCCATTTCCTCGGCGCTCATCGGGCCGCCCTGCAGATTGAGCGAGTGCACCGAGGCCTCCGACAGACGGTCGAAATAATGCGGCCGCTTGGCGCAGAGATAGCGTTTCGCCGCAACGTGATGGCGGACGCAATCGACGATCGCCGCCGGAAAGAACGGCGCGAGCAGGGCTGCCCCCGCGTCTTCGTGCATCCGGTCCATGGTATCGTTCATGTCGAAGGTGCCGTGCTCGCTGGTGAAGTGGCCGACGTCATGAAGCAACGCGGCGATGACGACCTGCTTGTCGAGACCGCTGCGTTCGGCGACCGTCGCCGCCTGCAGCATGTGCTCGGCGATGGTGACCGGTTCACCGAGATACTCTTCTTTCGCCAGCCCCTCGAAGACATCGACGATGAAATCGACGACGGTTTCCGGTGTCAGCTTGGCAATGTCCTGCGGTGTCATTCTGCGGCCTCCTTCATGCCGGCCGAGAGCACGGCGAGCGTCGACCTGAGGCCGTCCTTGTCCGGATAGCAGCCCTGCAGCCAGCGGGTGCCGGTACCGGAATAGGCCTTTCGCGCGTGCATCACGCGGGTGTTGTCGACGAGAAACGCCTCGCCCGGCTGCAGCTTGAAGGCAACGCCCATGGCCGGATCGTCGACGAGATCGGCCATGCGGCGGTAGGCGTCGTAATAGTCCGCCATGCGGTCGTAGGGTACGTCGGTGATGGCGGCGCAGCTGCGGTTGTTGAAGCGGACGGCGACAATCTCGCCGTCGGGGTTCAGTTCGATCATCGGACGGCGCGATTGCAGGCGGACGTCCGCCGATCCCGCATATTCAAAGCGCGCGCAGTAGCCGCTGAGCAGATCGAATGCTTCCGGGTTTTCGTCACGTAACCGCTCCGCTGCGCGCCATCCATCGACGACAATCGATTCGCCGCCGTCCGCCGAGTTTTCCAGGCAGTAGAGAATCTGCATGGTCGGTTGCGGATCGCGGTAGGGGTTGTCGGTGTGGGCCTGCAGGCCGAGGCCGGTATAGGCGAGATTGGTCGGATTGACCTCGGTGCGGACCTCGAAGATCTTGCCATAGTTGGTTTCGCGGGCGAACCCGAACAACGCGGTCAGGTCGAGCAGCGCGCCTTCGCGGGCCGGCCCGCCGGTCATTCTGGCGAAACCGAACCGATTGGCGGCGGCGAGCCAATCGCGAAGCGCGCCGGAGTCGGTGTTGAGCGCATCCCAGGCCGCCGTGGCGCGGCCTGGATCGAAGGATGCATCCCAGGTTTCGATATCGTCCGCAGTCCATCCCGCAACGGCCGGCGTTGCGCGATCGTAAGCATGATCGCGCAGCCAACCGGCATCGAACGTCACGGGCCTGTCTTCCGGCATGAACCGGACGGCGAGCGCGCCGCCCTCGGCCGTTACCTCTGCGACTGTCGTGTCGGCGGGTAGCTGATTGACGGCGATCAGTTTCTGGCCGTTGCCGGCGGACCGGGTTTCGGCATCCGGGGCATTGTCGCGCAGCCAGATGGCGTGGAAACGGGCCTCGGCGCCGTCCGCCCACGTGAGGCGGAGCGCCCGACCGTTATCGATAATCGTCGATCCCGTAAGTTGTGCCATACCCGCCTCCGTGTGCATTGCGTGATGCGATCTTCGGCCGGAATGGATATAATGACAATTAACCAATAATCTGTAAAAGGCATTGGTTTCGTTATGTCTGCCCCGTTCACCTATAGTGCGCTGCCGCCGCTCGAATGGCTCCGCGTGTTCGAATCGGCGGCGCGGCGCGGCAATTTCTCCGCCGCCGCCGAGGAACTCGGCCTGACCCAGGCTGCGGTCAGCCAGCGCATCCGCAAGCTCGAAGCGCGACTCGGCACCCGGCTTTTCGACCGCCTGCCACGCGGCGTGGAGTTGACGATCGACGGCGAAGCCTATGCGCCGCACGTGCAGTCGGCCCTCGCCGCGCTTCAACGCAGCACGGCGGACCTGTTCGGAAAACCACGCCGGCGCTTGACCGTCGCGGCGCCGCAATCGGTCATCGATCTCTGGATCGCACCGCGCCTCGCCACCATTCTCGCGGCGTTCCCGGCGCTCGAGATCACGTTCGCGACGTTTCACCGGCATACCGATGCCGGCGCGGCGACGGCCGATCTGTGGGTTCGGTTCGGCGACGGCAACTGGCCGGGCGCAACGGCGCGCAAGATGTTCGACGAAGTGCTTGCACCCGTCATTGCCCCGGGATTGCTCAGGAGCGCGGATGGCGACTGGCGCACCCTGCCGCAGATCGCGGTCTCCGGCCCGCGCGACGGTTGGCGCGAATGGGCGGCGGCGACCGGCGTTGCGCCACCGAAACCGCATGCGGTGAGGTTCGATTCCATTACCCACGCACTCAGCGCGACCCTCGCCGGGGCCGGCGTCATGCTCGGTTCGCTGGCGTTACTGGGACCTTATCTTGAATCCGATACGCTGCGACGACTCGACGAGCCGGCGATGCGCATTGAGGACGGCTACTGGTTGACGTGGAAAGAGGGTATGACGCAGACCAAAGAACTGACCGCGATCGCCGGCCTGCTTTGCGACGGAGCAACATCATGAACAAGACGTCGAAGATCCGGGTCCGGCGCGCGGTCCAAAACGATGCCGCCACCCTGCTGGGCCTTATCGATGAAATGGGCACGTTCTTCGAGGGCGGACCGTCGGGATTAACGACGGCGGACATCGAGCGCGACGGTTTCGGCGGCGACCCCTGGTTCATGACGTGGATCGCCGAGATCCGCGGCGAGGCGATCGGCTACGCCATCGCCTATCGGGCCTACTCGACAGACGATGCACCGGGACCTGGCTTGTTCTTGCTCGACATGTTCGTGGTCGAGACAGCGCGGCGGATCGGTGTGGGTCGCCGACTGATGTCGGCCGTGGCCGCACACAGCCGGGCTATCGGCGGACGATGGGTGATGTGGGGCGTATGGACAGAGAACCGTCCGGCGTACCGATTCTACGAGTCGCTCGGCGGCACGACGGAGGTGGAAGTCTCACCGTTTCTTCTGGACGGTAACTCGTTCAAAAAGCTGGCCGACGAAGCCTGAGCCACGGCGCCCTCGTCAGTCCGTCAGGTCTTCCCAGATGTCCTTGACCTTGGTGAAGAAGCCAGCGCTTTCAGGATTATGCTTGTCGTCGCCGGAATCGTCCTGGAACTGCTTCAGCAGTTCCTTCTGCTTCCGGGTCAATTTCTGCGGCGTCTCGACAAAAACCTGCACAAACATGTCGCCGCGCGATTTCGTGCGCAACACGGTCATGCCCTTGTCCTTGAGACGGAACTGATGGCCCGTCGAGGTGCCTTCCGGGATGGTCACACGGGCGCGCTTGCCGTCGATGGTCGGGACCTCGATCTGGCCGCCGAGGGCCGCCGTGGTCATCGGGATCGGCACCTTGCAGTGAATGTTGGCGCCGTCGCGGACGAACAGCCGGTGCGGCTTGATGCCGATGAAAATGTATAAATCGCCCGGCGGGCCGCCGCGCATACCGGCCTCGCCTTCGCCGGCGAGTCGGATGCGGGTGCCGTCCTCGACACCGGCCGGGATGTTGACGCTGAGCGTCTTTTCCTTGTGCACGCGGCCTTCGCCGCCGCACGTACGGCACGGGTCGTCGATCACCTGACCCTGACCGCCGCAGGCGTGGCATGTGCGCTCGACCGTGAAGAAGCCGGATTGCGAGCGGACCCGGCCACGACCGCCGCAGGTGCCGCAGCTGACGGGGGCCTTGCCCTCCGCCGCGCCGGAACCGTCGCAGGTTTCGCAGGTCACGCTGGTCGGCACGCGGATCTGGGTCTTGCGGCCCTCGAACGCGTCCTGCAGCGAGATCTGCATGTTGTAGCGCAGGTCGGAGCCCTGCATGGCCGACTGGCCGCGCCGGCCGCCGCCGCCCACGCCCATGTCACCGAACATCTCCTCGAAGATATCGCCGAAACCGCCGAAACCGCCGCCACCGAAGCCGGCGCCGCCCGCGCCCGGACCGCCGCCCTCGAACGCGGCATGGCCGAAACGGTCGTAGGCCGCGCGCTTCTGGTCGTCCTTCAGGATGTCGTAGGCTTCGTTGACCTCCTTGAACCGCTTTTCCGCCTCCTTGTCGTCGGGATTGCGGTCAGGGTGGTACTTCATGGCGAGCTTGCGATAAGCCTTTTTCAGCTCGCCGCCGCTTGCGCCACGTTCGACACCCAGCGTTTCGTAAAAATCCTTGGCCATCGGCGAGTACTCCAATCCCGAATGCCCGGCCCCTTATCGGGGCCGGGGTTCGCAGAAGGTCAGTCCTTCTTGGAGTCCTGATCGGGATCGACTTCCTCGAAGTCGGCGTCGACGACGGTCGCGTCGTCATCCGACTTGGCCGAGGCATCATCGCCGTCCGACGAGGTCGAGCTCATATCGAAGTCGGCATCGCCGCCTTCTTCCTGGCTCGCCTTGTACATCGCCTCGCCGAGCTTCATCGACGCCTGTGACAAGGCCTCGGTCTTGGCCTTGATGTCATCGAGATCCTCGCCCTCCTTGACGTCGTTGAGATCGCTCAGCGCGCTCTCTACGGCGGCCTTGTCTTCGGCCGAGATCTTGTCTCCATATTCGGCAAGGTTCTTCTCGACCATGTGGGCCAGGGTCTCGGCCTGATTCTTGGCCTCGACGAGCTCGCGCCGCTGCTTGTCGGTCTCGGCGTTTTCCTCGGCTTCCTGAACCATGCGCTCGATGTCGTCATCGGACAGACCGCCGGAAGCCTGAATGCGGATCTGCTGCTCCTTGCCGGTGGCCTTGTCCTTGGCCGACACGTTGACGATGCCGTTGGCGTCGATGTCGAAGGTGACCTCGATCTGCGGCACGCCGCGCGCGGACGGCGGAATGCCAACCAGATCGAACTGACCCAGCAGCTTATTGTCGGCCGCCATTTCGCGCTCGCCCTGGAACACGCGGATCGTCACCGCGGTCTGGCTGTCCTCGGCGGTCGAGAACACCTGGCTCTTGCGGGTCGGGATCGTCGTGTTGCGGTCGATCAGGCGGGTGAACACGCCGCCGAGCGTCTCGATACCCAGCGACAGCGGCGTCACGTCGAGCAGCAGCACGTCCTTGACGTCGCCCTTGAGCACGCCGCCCTGGATGGCCGCGCCAATGGCGACGACCTCGTCCGGGTTGACGCCCTTGTGCGGGTCCTTGCCGAAGGTCGACTTCACCGTCTCGATGACCTTCGGCATGCGGGTCATGCCGCCGACAAGAATGACCTCGTCGATTTCCGAGGCCTTGAGGCCGGCGTCCTTGAGCGCCTTCTTGCACGGCTCGACGGTGCGCTCGATCAGATCCTCGACCAGCGCTTCGAGCTTGGCGCGCGACAGCTTGATGTTGAGGTGCTTCGGACCGGACTGGTCGGCCGTGATGAACGGCAGGTTGACCTCGGTCTGCATGCCCGACGACAGCTCGATCTTGGCCTTTTCGGCGGCTTCCTTGAGCCGCTGCAACGCCAGCTTGTCGTCGCGGAGGTCGATCGAGTTTTCCTTTTTGAACTCGTCGGCGAGATAATCGACGATGCGGTTGTCGAAGTCTTCGCCGCCGAGGAACGTATCGCCGTTGGTCGACTTCACCTCGAACACGCCGTCGCCGATTTCGAGAACCGAAATATCGAACGTACCGCCGCCGAGGTCGTAGACCGCGATGGTGCCGCTCTCTTTCTTTTCAAGACCGTAGGCAAGCGCCGCGGCGGTCGGCTCGTTGATGATGCGGAGCACTTCGAGACCGGCAATCTTGCCGGCGTCCTTGGTCGCCTGACGCTGCGAATCGTTGAAGTAGGCAGGGACCGTGATCACCGCCTGGGTGACATCCTCACCGAGATAGCTCTCGGCGGTTTCCTTCATCTTGCGAAGGATGAAACTGGAGATTTGCGACGGCGAATACTTTTCGCCCTGGGCCTCGACCCAAGCGTCGCCGTTGTCACCGTTGACGATCTTGTAGGGGACGATCTTGGCGTCCTTCTTGGTGATCGGATCGTCGAAGCGACGACCGATCAGGCGCTTGATCGCAAACAGCGTGTTTTCCGGGTTGGTCACTGCCTGGCGCTTGGCCGGCTGGCCGACGAGGCGTTCGTCGCCGTCGGTAAAGGCAACCATCGACGGCGTCGTGCGCGCGCCTTCCGCGTTTTCGATGACCTTGGCGTTCGAGCCATCCATGATGGCGATGCACGAGTTCGTCGTGCCGAGATCGATACCGATAACCTTGCTCATGTCTTCGTCCTTTTCTTCAGCGGCCCCGCTTCCCTTGCTTAGGATTTTCCGGCAGGGGTTGGCGGCCTCGTCTCGAGCACCGCCGCTTCGGGGTCCCAAATCCTGGGATTTCAAGTTGGCGAAACCCGTATCGCGTAACGACTTTCCGGGCTTCAATGTTCGTGGCGATATATAGGCGGGTCAAAAACCCTCTGCAACTGGGGTTTTAAGGATTCTTAACCGGAAATCCGCGGCCCTCACAGGTTTTCGTCGATGTGGCTGCCGGGCTCGGCGGCCGAGTCCGTTTTTGCCGATTCCGCAGGTGTCGCGGCTTCCGGCGCATCGGCGGCGGGCGGCGCATCCGCCTTAGGGCCGCCCTTGGTAACGCCGACCTTGGCCGCGCGTAACGGCTGATCCTGAATCAGGTAGCCGGTTTCGATGACCTGGCCGACGGTGCCGGCGGGCTGGTCGGGATCGTCGTATTCGAACATCGCTTCGTGGATGTTGGGGTCGAAACGCTGGCCGACCGGCTGCATCTGCTGGATACCGTGCCGTGCAAACGCGTTCATCAGTTCACGCTCGGTCATCTCGACGCCGATCAGCATGTTTTCGAGCGCCGGGTTTTCCTTGCGGGTGCTCTCATCGATACTGTCGAGCGCGCGGCGCAGGTTGTCGGCCACCGCGAGAAGATCGCTGGCGAAGCTCTTGATCGAGCGGCGGGTTGCGTTCTCGACATCCTTCTGCGCGCGGCGGCGAACGTTTTCCTGCTCGGCCACGGCGCGCAACATCTTGTCCTTCGCCTCGGCGACCTCAAGTTCGAGTTCGGCGATGCGGGCTGCCTGCTCGTCACCGCCGGTCGGCGCATCGCCGCTATCCTTGTTCAACTCAAAGCTCGGAATCGGCGGCTCGCCGCTTGGCTCGCCGACGGGTTCGTTCCCGGGCACGTCGCCGGTTTCGATTCCCGCCTGCGCGGCGGCGGCACCTTCCGGTTGTTCGGTTTCGCCGTTTTCGACGCTCGCTTCGGCGGGCGCCTCTTCGGCGGCGATTTCGTTTTCAGGGCTCTCTGCCGGATCCTGTTTGACGTTCATGTCTTGCTCTTTACTCCGTCCTGAGCGCGCGTACCGCCGCTGATCGCCTTCGAGACGAGACGCGCGGTATAATCGACAATGGGAATGATGCGGGCATAGTTGATACGCGCCGGGCCGATCACGCCGATGGCGCCGACGATCTTTTCGCGGCTGTCCTGGTAGGGACTGACGATCATCGAACAGCCAGCGACGTTGAACAGGCTCGACGACGAGCCGATAAAAATCTGTACGCCCGCCGCGGTGTCGGCAAGCGATAGGAGTTCGAGCACCGTCTCCTTGCGTTCGAGGGCATGGAACAGTGCGCGGATGCGTTCGATATCGACGCTGCCTTCGACGTCCTCCAACAGGTTCGCCTGGCCACGCACGATCAGCGTGCCGCCACGCGAGTCCTGGCCGTCCGACCACGACGCAAGGCCGCGTTCGACGACATCCTGGGTCAGGGCATCGACCGCCGCACGGTGCGCTTCGAGCTCGCCCATGATGTCTTCATAGGCCTCCTCGATGGTGCGGCCGACAAGTCGCGAGCCGAGATAATTGGTCGCCTCGACAAGAGACGATGGCGGCAGGCCCTCAGGCACCTCGATCAGGCGGTTTTCGACGACCCCGTTTTCCGTCACCAGCACGACCAGCGCGCGGCCCGGGCTGAGACTGACGAATTCGATATGACGCAGCGGCGCCTCTGTTTTCGGTGCGACAACCAGTCCGGCAGCGCCGGACAATCCCGAAATCGCCGTCGTGGCTTCTTCAAGCACGCCCTCGAGCGAATGGCTCGCCGACATCTGCCGCTCGATGTCGCTGCGCTCCTTGTCGGAAACGTTGCCGACCTCCAACAGGCCGTCGACGAACAGCCGCAGGCCGTGCTCGGTCGGCATCCGGCCAGCCGATGTGTGCGGCGCAAACAGCAGGCCGGCATCTTCAAGATCGGCCATGACGTTGCGAATCGTCGCCGGCGACAGTTTGCCGTCAAGCAGCCGCGACACCGTGCGCGAGCCGACCGGATCGCCCGATTCGAGGTACGAATCGACGATTTGTCGGAAAATCTCGCGAGATCTCTGATTCAGTTCAGCCGTCATGCCGTTCGGACCATTTCCTGAGGTGCCCGGAATGTAGTCACGTCCCCGGACACCGTCAACGGACGCGGTGGAAAACGGGCCGGCCTTTACCCGCGTCGGCCGCCGGTTTAGCTTGGCGCCGATTCTGAACGGGAGACCGCCATGACCGTTGCCGCAAGACCTTCCGGCCGCGCCGCCGACCAACTCCGATCCGTGACGTTCGAGGTCGGCTTCTCCAAGCACGCCGAAGGTTCCTGCCTCGTCCGGTTCGGCGATACCCACGTATTGTGCACCGCCAGCGTCGAGACACGTCTGCCGCCATGGCGCCGCGATTCCGGGCTCGGCTGGGTCACGGCAGAGTACGGCATGCTGCCGCGCTCGACCAACACCCGAACCGACCGCGAGGCCGCACGCGGCAAGCAATCGGGCCGGACCCAGGAAATCCAGCGGTTGATCGGCCGCGCGCTTCGAGCCGTGACGGACTTCAAGGCCATGGGCGAAATGCAGGTCCGCATCGACTGCGACGTACTGCAGGCCGACGGCGGCACGCGAACCGCCGCGATCACCGGCGGTTACGTGGCGTTGCACGCCGCGCTGCAGGAAATGGTTCGGCGCGGCGCGATCGCCGACGTGCCACTGATCGGCGAGGTCGCCGCAATCAGTTGCGGCATCTACGAAGGCGCGCCGGTCCTCGATCTCGACTATGCCGAGGACAGCGCCGCCGAAGCGGATGCTAATTTCGTACTCACCGGCGCTGGCGGCATCGTCGAGGTGCAGGCCACGGCGGAACAGGATCCGTTCGACCAGATAGCATTCGACGATCTGATGGCGCTGGCGCGCAAGGGCTGCACGGAGCTTGCCGGAATGCAGCGGGCCGCGCTCGGTCTCTGAGTCGGGGATGCGGTCATGGCGCGGCGCTTCACCGAAAACAAACTGATCATCGCCAGCCACAATCCGGGCAAGGTGCGCGAGATCGGTGAACTGCTCGAGCCCTTCGGCGTCGAGGTGATTTCCGCCGGCAATCTCGGTCTGCCCGAGCCGGAGGAAACCGGCAATACCTTCGCCGCCAATGCACGGCTCAAATCCGAAGCGGCCGCCAAGGCCGGCGGCATGCCGGCGCTAGCCGACGACTCCGGTCTTGCGGTCACGGCGCTCGGCGGCGCGCCGGGTATCTATTCGGCGCGCTGGGCCGGCCCGGACAAGGATTTCATGAAGGCGATGGAAACCGTCGAGGAAATGCTGCGCGGTTCGGAAGACCGCTCGGCACGGTTCGTCTGTGCGTTGGCATTGAGCTGGCCGGACGGGGATACGGAAGTATTCGAGGGCACCGTGTCGGGCGAGATCGTCTGGCCGCCGCGCGGCGACAAGGGCTTCGGTTACGATCCCGTATTCGTACCGCAAAGCTTCGTCGGCAGCGGCCGGGATGAAACCTTCGCCGAGATCGAACCGGCCGAGAAACATGCCATGAGCCATCGGGCGAACGCTTTCCGCCAGCTTGTCGACGCCTGCTTCTCCGATGACTGAGACCGCAAGCGACGCGGGCTTCGGAGTTTACGTTCACTGGCCGTTTTGCGAATCGAAGTGTCCGTATTGCGATTTCAACAGCCACGTCGCCGACCGTGTCGATCACGCGCGTTGGCGGCGGGCCTTGGCCGCCGAGATCGGCCATGCCGCCGCCGAACTCGGAGATGCCGTCCCGGTCACCAGCGTCTTCTTCGGCGGCGGCACGCCGTCGCTTGCGGAACCGGAAACCATCGCCCTCGTGATCGATGCACTGCAACGGGCTTTCCGATTTACCGATGATGTCGAGGTCACGCTCGAGGCCAATCCGTCGAGTGTCGAGGCGGACCGCTTCGCCGCCTATGCCGACGCCGGCGTCAATCGGGTTTCGCTTGGCGTCCAGTCGCTCGACGACTCGGCGCTCCGGTTTCTTGGCCGCCGTCACGACCGGACGTCGGCTCTGAAGGCCCTGGAAACCGCCGCGACTGTCTTCGAAAGACGTTCGTTCGACCTGATCTGTGCGCGGCCCGGCCAGTCTGCCGCCGATTGGTCGGCGGAGCTCGACGAGGCGATCGGACTCGCCGGGGATCACCTCTCCGTCTACCAGTTGACCATCGAAAGCGGCACGCCGTTCGCCCGCGAGGGCGTCGCAGCAGCGGACGAGGACACCGGCGCGGCGATTTTCGACATGACGCAGGAGAAGCTCACCGCTGCGGGACTGCCGGCTTACGAGATTTCAAACCATGCGCGGCCCGGCCGCGCCTGCCGGCATAATCTGACCTATTGGTGCGGCGGAGCGTATCTCGGCATCGGCCCCGGCGCCCACGGTCGGCTCAGAATCGGCGGCGCATGGCGGGCCGAGCATCGCATTCACGGACCCGACCGCTGGCTCACGGCCGTCGAGACGAAAGGTCACGGAACGGCAAAGGCCCTCGCGCTAACGCCCGAAGAACGCGCCGCCGAGATCGTCATGACCGGCCTCAGGCTGACCGACGGCCTTTCGGATGCGGACCTTCGCGCCGCAACGAACCTGACAATCGGCGATGTTGTCGACACGGATGCGCTGATGCGGCTAACCGATGGCGGCCTGGTCGAAAAAACCAAGCCCGGATTGCGGGCAACCGCGGAAGGCCGGCTCCGACTCAACGGTGTGATTGCGGCTCTACTCGGCGGATCTCTCGCGGCATGAATACGCCGACACATCTACTGATCGGCGCAGCGGTGCTGGCCCGGCCGCAGTCGGAAACCGGCGAGCGCTGGCGCAACCCGGTCGTGCTCGCGGCGGCGCTGCTGCCGGACCTCGGGCTTTTCGTGCTGTTCGCCTGGGAGCGGATTGTCCGGGGCGTGACGGAGGAGGAGCTCTGGCGCGTAATCTATTGGCAGGATCACTGGCAGGCCGTGCTCGCCGTCGGCAACTCGGTACCGCTCTACCTCACACTGCTTGTCGCGGGCCTCGTCTGGCGCCGCACGCGTTGCGGCGCGTTGGCGGTCCTCGCCGCCGCGGCGGCACTGTTACACGTTGCCTTTGACCTGCCGTTCCACAATACCGATGCGCACCGGCATTTCTGGCCGCTTAGCGACTGGAAGTTCCACTCGCCGATCTCCTACTGGGATCCGGCCTTTGGCGGCAATATCGTCTCGGTTCTGGAAGCCCTGCTGGGCGTCGTGTTGTGCATCATCCTGTGGCGTCGTTTTGCCGATCGTCGGGTGCGCGCACTTCTTGCCCTCGCTCTCGCCAGCTACATCGCGGTGCCAATCTATTTCGGCGCGGTCATCGACCATCACTGACGATCCGGGGCGGCAAAGATGATTTTACATGGGGCCGGATGTTTTTTATGTTCTTGTTATGTTCTTTTCCGCGTTTCGCTCTGCAGCCCGCCGTCCGAACGACCGAAAGCCGCCTCTGCCGCTCGCCGGTTGCCGCGTCGCGGCCGGTTTCCCGAGCCCGGCGGATGACTTTACCGACGGCGCGCTCGATCTCAACGATCTGGTGCGTCACCCGGCGGCAAGCTTCGTCGTCCGGGTCGCTGGCGAATCCATGGCCGGCGTGGGGATTCGCGACGGCGACCTGCTGATCGTCGACCGCAGCCTCGAGGCCCGGCCTAACCACATTGTCGTTGCTGCCGTCGGCGGCGAGATGACGGTCAAGCGTCTGGAAAAACGGCAGGGGGTTTGGTGGCTGATCCCGGCCAACCCGGCATTCCGGGCAACGGTTCTGCCGCCGGACGGCGAAATCTGGGGAGTCGTCACCTACACCATCAAGCGTCACGTATGATGCCGTCTTTCGCCCCCTCGTTCGCGTTGGCGGATTGCAACAACTTCTACGTCGCCTGCGAGCGGGTGTTTCAGCCCGAATTGCGGGGCGTACCGACAGTGGTGCTCAGCAACAACGACGGCTGCGTCATTTCGCGGTCGCCGGAAGCCAAGGCGGTCGGCGTCGCCATGGGCGAACCGCTGTTCAAGATGCGCCGCCGCGCGGAGTGCCGGGCGGTGCAGATCCGCTCCGCCAACTTTACGCTTTATGGCGACATGAGCCGTCGGGTCATGGAAACGCTCGCCAGACACGCCCCGGCGCAGGAAATCTACAGCATCGACGAATGCTTTCTCGACTTGTCGGCCCTGGCGCCAGGCGAGCGCACCGCCCATGCCGAGACGCTCCGTGCGACGGTGCTGCGCTGGACCGGCATTCCGGTCTCCATTGGCATCGGGCCGACCAAGACTTTGGCCAAGCTGGCGAACGCCGCAGCCAAGAAAACCGCCGGCGGCGTATTCGATCTGACGCCTCCCGATGTGCGCGACGTAATACTGTCGCAGTCCGGCCCCGGCGACGTCTGGGGTATCGGCCGGCGCTGGGCGCGGAAACTTGAACAGCTTGGTCTGGAGACAGCACGCGATCTCCGGAACGTCGAGCGGACATGGGCGCGCCAGTGCCTGGGTGTCGTCGGCCTACGCACCGTCGACGAGTTGAACGGCGTGCCATGCATCGCCTTCGAGGATAATCCGCCCGACAAGAAAACCGTCCGTTTCAGCCGCAGTTTCGGGGACATGGTCGAGGACGAGGCGACACTCCGGGATCTGATCAAGACTTTCGCCGCTCGCGCCGCCGAAAAAATCCGCCAACGCAACCTCGTTGCCGGCGCCGTTCACGTCTCCATCCGCGGCAACCGTTTCCGCAATGACCTGCCTCAGGCCGCTCCGTCGGAAACCGTCGAATTACATCCGCCGAGCCATCACACCGGCGTCATCAACCGCGCCGCGCTGGCGGCGCTGAGCCAGATTTACCAGCCGGGCGTGCCGTACAAACGGGCCGGCGTTACGCTGCTCGGCCTCGCTCGCGAGCACGCCGCGCCACGCGACCTGTTCGACCGCCGGGACGACAAAGGCGAGCGACTGATGGCCGCGATGGACGCCGTCAATCGCCGATTCGGCGGCGGCGCCGTCGATTACGGCCAGGTCCGGCGGACCCGCACCTGGTATATGCGCCAGGCCTACCGCTCGCCATGCTTCACGACCCGGTGGCGCGACCTGCCGGTCGTTCGCTGATCCGACCGAACGCGCCGGCGACATGATTTCCGAATCGGCGGGAGCTAGTTCGTCAATGCGACGAACGATGTCGGCGCCGGATCGATGACCTCGGCGCCGCGCTGACGCACCTGCAGCACGGCGAGTCCGCGCTCCGCGACACCCGCGGGCGAGAACCGGAAGATCCCGTCCCGGCCGGTATAACCGCTTTGCTGAGTCAATGCCTCGACGGTGTAGGGTCGCTCCTCGCCGCTTCGCGCCAATACGGCGGCAAGCGCCGCGGCATCGTAGGCCAGGGTCGCCAGCCGCGGCGGATTGTAGCCGTAGACCGATTGAAAGCGATCCATGAACGTCTGGCGTTTTCCGGGTTCCGGTGCGGCGTACCAGCCGCCAAGCAGCGCCGGTTCGGCGCCGACCGCCTGGGCATCCCATTGCCCGGTCCCGAGCATGCGGACCTTGCGCGGATCGATATCGTAAAACGGCAGCAGTGCCGCGACCCGCTGCAACCGCGCGCCACCATCGGCGATCAGCAACGCGTCGTAAGGCAGGTCCCCAAGCGTCTCGAGATTCTCGAGACGCTCCAGCGCTTTATGAGAAAGCTCGTCCTCCTTGTGTTCGAGCTCGGCGCGGAGCTCAAGCAGCGCCTGACGGCGCTCATCGTAATCGGCGAGCTCGCGAATCACGGGATCGAGGTTGTCGCCCGACGGGTGATAGTAGGCGAGATCGACGAGGCTGCCGCCGTAATAGGATAAGGCGGCCGAAACCGCGTCGGTGATTGTTGCGCCGTAGGCATCGTCGGGCGCCAGCACGGCAAAACGGGACAACCCCCGGCTGATGGCATAGGCGACGACCCGTTCGACCTCGGCGCCTGGCAGGAACCCCATGGTGTAGACTCCGTCGCCCGCGACCGTGCGGTCGCTGGAAAAGCCGAGCACCGGCACACCCGCGGCGCGGGCCATCGGCGCAACGGCCTCGACCGATGGACCGAGCAACGGTCCGATGATCAGTTGCGCCCCGTCGCCGACGGCGAGACTAGCGGAATAGGCCGCCTCGCCCGGCAGGCCCTTGGTATCGTGCGGCAGCAGCTCGAATCGCGCATCGGAAAAATCGAACAGCGCAAGTTGCGCCGCATCGAGCATAGCGCGGCCGAGGCCGCCGTGCTGACCGGTCAGCGGCAGCATCAGGCCGACGCGGATCGCGTCGCCGTCGAACTGCAGAACCGGCGGCTTGAGAACGACCTGCTGGTCCGCGTCGCCTTGCGCCTGGCCCTGATTCTGGAGATAGGGCGCAAGCGCTTCTTGCCAGTCGCTTGCCGGTTCGGAGGCCTCCGGCACCGCGGTTTCCGGATACTTCGGACCGTCGACAGCCGGCAGTTGCTGGGTTTCCGGCTGACTTTGCTCCGAGACGACGGCCGGTTGAGCGGAGCCTTGCGAAATGCCGCCGCTTACAAGATGCTGACAGGCGCCGAGCAGCAGCACCGCCGCAACCGCCGTCAGCTTGAGACACGGCGCCCGGCGACGCTTCATGGAGGACGGAAGGTCAATCATTGATGACTCGTGGTGATCGATCTCAAAGGGACTCCGGAGCGAACGGGGCCGGCGGCGAGCAGCCTAGCCGCACCGTGGGTGAGAGTAAACCTGCCGGAACCGGTGTGCGGAAAGGCGTGCTGCATATCGTTGCGACACCCATCGGCAATGCTCGGGATATTACGCTGCGCGCCCTCGATGTTCTTGGCGGCGCAGATGCTGTTGCCTGCGAAGATACGCGGACGACCGGCAAACTGTTATCGCTGCATGGCATCAAGTCGACCCTGATTTCCTATCATGAGCACAATGCCGCGCGGGCGCGGCCAGCCATCATCGAACGCTTGAAATCGGGCGATTCCGTGGCACTGGTCTCGGATGCAGGCACGCCGCTGGTCAACGATCCCGGCTACAAGCTCGTCGAGGCGTGCATTGCCGAGGATATTCCGGTGACGGCATTGCCCGGGGCGTCGTCCGTGATGTGTGCATTGACGCTGGCCGGTCTGCCGACGGACCGGTTCCTGTTCGCGGGCTTTCCGCCGAACAAGCCCGGCGCCCGCCGGGCATTCCTCGAAGAGCTCTCGACCGTACCAGCGACACTGGTGTTCCTCGAAAGCGCGAAGCGGCTCGCAGCCTCCCTCGGCGATATGGCCGATGCGCTGGACGACCGTCCGGCGGCGGTGCTCCGCGAAATGACCAAGATGTACGAAGAGGCGCGGCGTGGGCCGCTATCCGCTCTCGCCGCCCATTATGCCGAATCCGGTCCGCCGAAAGGCGAGATCGTTATTGTCGTCGGCCCACCGGCCGATGGCGCAAACGCCTTGTCCGGCGAGGCTCTCGACGATCTGTTGCGCGATGCGCTGGCGGCCGGTTCGCTCCGCGATGCGGTGAGAACTGTCGTCGCCGAAACCGGTCTCGCGAAGAATGCGGTCTATGAGCGCGCCGTCGTTCTGAAGAACGGCCGCGAAAATGATGCCGGCGGCTAATCGCCGGGTTGCCGAGGCCCGTGGCCGGCGCGCCGAGGCCGCCGCGGCGCTGATGCTGCGGCTCAAGGGCTATCGCATTGTCGAGCGCCGTTTCCGGTCGCCGCAGGGCGAAATCGATCTGATCGTCCGGCGCGGGCACATGCTCGCCTTCGTCGAGGTCAAGGCGCGAACACGCGAGAACGACGCCGCTGACGCCATCGTCCAGCGCCAACGCATGCGGATTGCCGCCGCAGCCCGGGTTTTTCTGCAACGGCGCGGCGATCTCGCCGACCTCGACATGCGCTTCGATGCGGTACTGGTTAGCCCCGGCCGCCTGCCGCACCATATTCCCGATGCGTGGCGGCTATGACGTGGCCTGCGAACGAATTCGTGCTAAGAGGCCAACTTGCCGCCACAATTGTCGGAGAATCTTATGCTTTCCGGAAACGAGATGGCCGGAAACGAGATGGCCGGAAACGAGATGGCCGGAAACGGAATGGAAGGACTCGAACATGCTGACCCTGACCCGCGTGCCGCGCCGCATGAGGCGTATCGCCGCCGCCATGGCAATCCTCTTCGCCGCGCCGGTCCTGAGCGGATGTGTCGAGACGGCAATCGGCGCCGGCGCGTCGGTCGGGCTGGCGGCGTTTCAGGAACGCGGCGTCGAGGGCGTCGCCCGCGATTCCACGCTGGCCGCGAAGATCATCGCCAACTATGTGCGCACCAATAACGATCTCGCGGTCAAGGTCGGCGTCGACGTCTGGGAAGGCCGCGCCATGCTCACCGGCATCATGAAAACAGAGGAACAGCGCGCCGAGGCTGTGCGGTTGGCCTGGGAAGTCGACGGCATCAAAGACGTGATCAACGAGCTCCAGATCGAGAGCGACGAGGGCATCGAGGATTTCGCTTACGACACGTGGATTTCGACCAAGCTGTCGACCAAACTGACGTTCGATACCGAGATCTGGTCGATCAACTATGAGATCGAAACCGTCAATGGCGTCGTCTACATCATCGGCATCGCACAGAGCCAAGCCGAGCTTGACCGGGTCATCGCGCACGCCAACAACATCGAGCGCGTGCGCCGGGTCATCAGTCACGTCCGCGTTGCCACGCCGGCGGCGGGCGGCACGGAGGAGACGTGAATCGCGGCTCACCGGACAGCCGCACGGACCGGGAAAGCCTCGCCGAGGTTCGTCGCCGGTTGAAAGCGCGCGGCGAACAGACCGGGAAGGCCGACTTCGATATCGCGCCGGCCGCCATCGATCTCGGGCTGCTGTCAAGAACGGGCGTCGACGCCGAGGCCTACGTGCGCCACCTTAAGATCCTCAGCCGTGACGTCTCTCTCTATCTCGCCGATCACATCGACGTCGACGGCGCGCTTGAGGCCCTGGTACAGATCATCGCCCGTCGTTACGGGTACGGCGGCGACGAGGACAGTTTCGAGGATCTCGACGCCGCCAACCTGACGCGCGTCATCGACAGTCGCCGGGGGCTGCCGGTGGCGCTCGGCATTCTCTACATCCATGTCGCGCGCGAACAGGGCTGGCAAGCCTGCGGTATCGATTTCCCGGGCCGTTTTCTGGTGCGCCTCGAGGTCGACGGCGATCGTCGGCTGTTCGATCCGTTCGAGGACGGCCGGGTACTGTCGCCGTATGACCTGCGCGAGTTGCTCAAATCCGCCGCCGGGCTGGACGCGGAGCTGACGCCGGCGCACTACCGCGAAGCTTCCGATCGCGATGTTCTGATGCGGCTGCAGAATAACATCAAGGTCCGCCTGTTGCGCCGCGAACGGCTCGACGATGCACTGACGGTCATCGAAAACACCCTGCTGATCGCACCGGACGAACCGGCGCTGTGGCGCGAGGCCGGCATGATCCACGCCCGGCACGACCGAATCAGGGACGCAATCCATGCGCTCGAACATCACATGCGTCTCGACAGCCGCACCGAGAGCCGTTACAGCACGTCGTTGCTGTTGCAGGAACTGCGCGGCAAGCTGCATTAACCGCCAGCGGATCCGATGCCTATGTCTCTCAAGGTTGCCATTCAGATGGACCCGATCCAGTCCGTCGATATCGACGGCGACAGCACCTTCGTGCTCGCGCTCGAAGCGCAGAACCGAGGCCATGAACTGTGGCACTACCCGCCGTCGGCGCTGGCGCTCGATGAAGGCCGCGTGATCGCCCGGGCCGAACCCATGGAAGTGCGCCGCGAAAAGGGCAATCACTTCACCCTGGGCGCGCCGGCGGAAATCGATCTCGCCGAGATGGACGTGGTGTTGATGCGTCAGGACCCGCCGTTCGACATGTCCTATATTACCGCGACGCACATCCTGGAGCACGTGCACCCGGAGACTTTGGTGGTCAATGACCCGGCCGAAGTGCGCAACGCGCCCGAGAAGCTCTACGTCACTCATTTCCCGGACCTGATGCCGCCGACGCTGATTTCGTCCGACCGTGCGCGCATCGTCGATTTTCGCAAGCGCTACGGCGACATCATCGTCAAGCCGCTGTTCGGCAATGGCGGCGCCGGGGTCTTTCACGTCACGCCCGGCGACGAGAACCTGAATGCATTGCTGGAAATGTTCACGCTCATGTACCGCGAGCCGGTGATCGTGCAGAAGTACCTCCCGGAAATCCGCGAGGGCGACAAGCGCATCATCCTCGTCGATGGCGAGGCCAAAGGCGTCATCAACCGGGTGCCGGCGGCGGGCGAGGCGCGCTCCAACATGCATGTCGGCGGCACGCCCCTGAAATCCGAGATGTCGGCGCGCGATATCGAGATTTGCGAACGGCTCGGGCCGGAACTGAAGAAGCGTGGCATGATTTTCGTCGGCATCGACGTCATCGGCGAGTGGCTGACCGAGATCAACGTCACCAGCCCGACCGGCCTGCAGGAAATCGCCCGGTTCGACGAAACGCAACTGGAAGCCGATATCTGGGACGCAATCGAGGCGCGAGTCTCGGGCTGACGGACCGGCGGCGGGGATCGGACCTCATGGCGCTGCGCATCACCCTCGGCGATCTCATTCACGATTGCGCCGACCGGTTCGGCGACAGGCCCGCGGTCACCATGGCCGAGACCGGGGAGAGCGTGACCTACGCTGCGCTTGAGGCGTTGACCAACCGGCTCGCCCACGGACTGCGCGAGCGCTTCACGGACGACGCGCGTTCCGGGCCGCGCTATGCCGCCGTCATGCTGGAAAACGGCATCCCGTATCTCGCTGCATCCTATGCTTTAAAGAAGATCGACGTCGTCGAGGTTTCCATCAACCGGGCGTTTCGCGGTCCCGCGCTCGCCCGCATGATCGATCTGACCGGGGCGCCGCTGATCGTGACCTCGGATGCGCATCTCGATGCGCTCGACCAGGTCCGGAACGCGATTCCCCATATCCGGACCCTGGTCATGGTTGACGGCGCGACACGCGCCTGCGCGATGTTCCCGGACCGGGAGATCGTCACCTTCGAGGACGTGCTCGCGGACCGCGACGATCACATCAAGTCATGGGCCAGGGACACCGACCCGGCGACGATCCTGTTCACCTCGGGCACGACCGGTACGTCGAAGGGTTGCGTGCTGTCCCATCGCTACGCCGTCAGAACGGCGGAAAACATGATCGGCCCGTTTCGCGTGACGGAGGACGACGTGAATTACTCGTTCTATCCGCTGTCGCACATCGGGCCGGCCTATTACGACGTACTGCCGACCCTGATGACCGGCGGGCACGTGATCCTGCGCGACCGGTTCAGCGTGTCGGCGTTCTGGAAGGAAGCGAAGCGCTACGGCGTGACCTGGTTCATGATGCTGGGATCGGTGCAGCAACTGCTCTGGTCCGCGCCGTCATGCCCCGAGGAAAACACGCACAAGGTGACGCGCTGCTGGGGCACGCCGGCGCCGGTGCCGAAGAAGGATTTCGACACGCGCTTCAAGCTGCACCTGATCCCCGGCGGCGGCTATGGTTCGACCGACGCCGGCTGGGTCGTCGTGCCGCAGTGGGATCATCCGGGCGGTATCGTGCTGCCGCACTTCGAGGTCGCCATTCATGACGACAATGACGATCCGCTGCCGCCGGACACGCCCGGCGAGATGGTCATCCGCCCGCTGGAGCCCGGCGTCATGGCCGACGGCTACTTCGACATGCCGGAAAAGACCCTGGAGAGCCGCCGCAATCTCTGGTTCCATACCGGCGACATCGGCCGCATGGACGACGAAGGCCGATTCTATTTCATGCACCGCATCGCCGAGCGTATCCGGGTCAAGGGCGAGATGGTGTCGGGTTACGAGGTCGAGGAGGGCGCGCTGACCCATCCGCTGGTCGAGGACTGCGCCGCTATTGGAATTCCGGGGGAGTTCGGCGAGGAGGACGTCATGCTGTGGGCCGTGCTCAAGCCCGGCGCGCGCCTGACGGAGGACGATCTCCGCGATTACTGCCGCGAACGCATGGCCAAGTTCATGGTGCCGAAGCACATCCGCTTCATCGCGGACATGCCGCGCACCCCGACCGGCAAACCGGAAAAGGGCAAACTGGCGGCGATGGCCAAAGCCGAACAGGCCGTTTAACGATTCTTTCCTCTTGATGTTCTGCATTTGTTCGAGCTAGGCTGCGACTCCCTTTACGATTCAATCGCGGGAGGCGGACAACCCATGGTCGCGCGGATTGCCACCGTCGCCTTCAACGGCGTCGACGTGCTCGACGTCGACGTTCAGGTCCAGATCGCCTCCGGCCTACCCGCGTTCTCCGTCGTCGGCCTGCCCGACAAGGCGGTCTCGGAGGCGCGCGAGCGGGTCCGCTCGGCGCTGCATGCGCTCGGCCTCGCGTTGCCGCCGAAGCGGATCACGGTCAACATGGCGCCCGCCGATCTGATCAAGGAGGGCGGCCACTTCGACCTGCCCATCGCGCTCGGCCTGTTGGCCGCCATGGAAATCGTGCCGGCGCAGGAAGCCGACAGTTTTGTTGCGCTGGGCGAGCTGTCGCTCGATGGCCGCATCAATCCGGTCGCCGGCGTGCTGCCCGCCGCAATCCATGCTGTATCCGAAGGCAAGGGCCTGATTTGCCCGGCGGCACAGGGCGCCGAGGCGGCCTGGGCCGGGGAGCTGGAGGTCCTGGCCGCCGACGGATTGCTGGCCCTGATCAATCATTTCAAGGGCACCCAGGTGATGAGCCCGCCGGCGGCGGGCACGGCGCCCGAAGCGCCGGTCTACGCCGATCTCGCCGACATCAAGGGCCAGGAGAGCGCCAAGCGCGCCGTCGAGGTCGCCGCCGCGGGCGGCCACAACCTGCTGATGCTCGGCCCGCCGGGCGCCGGCAAGTCGATGCTGGCGCAGCGCCTGCCCGGTCTGTTGCCGCCGATGACGGCGGCCGAGATGCTGGAGGTTTCGATGGTACACAGCCTCGCCGGCACGCTGCCCGAGGGCGGGCTGATGGCGCACCGGCCGTACCGCGATCCGCACCATTCGGCCTCCATGCCAGCGCTGGTTGGCGGCGGCCAGCGAACCCGCCCGGGCGAGGTTTCGCTGGCCCACATGGGCGTCCTGTTCCTCGATGAATTGCCGGAGTTTCAACGCGCCGCGCTGGAGGCCATGCGCCAGCCGCTCGAGACCGGCTCGGTCACCGTGGCGCGGGTCAACAGCCGGGTCCGCTATCCGGCGCGATTCCAACTGGTCGCGGCGATGAACCCGTGCCGTTGCGGCTATCTCGACGATCCCGGACAAGCGTGCTCGAAAGCGCCCCGGTGCGGACGCGACTATCAGGCGCGCATCTCCGGTCCGCTTTACGACCGCATCGATCTCACCGTCGAGATGCCGGCGGTCTCGCCCGCCGATCTGGCGCTGCCGGCGCCCCGCGAAACCTCCGCCGATGTTGCCCGCCGGGTCGCCGCGGCCCGCGCCATTCAGACGGCTCGTTTCGCCGAGTTCACCGGTCTCGCCGACGATATCCGGTGTAACGCGCACGCCGACGGCACTCTGCTGGAAAAGATCGCCGAACCCGATACCGCCGGCCGGGTTTTACTGGTCGAAGCCGCCGAACGCATGAGACTGTCCGCCCGCGGCTATCACCGGGTGCTGCGCATGGCGCGCACGCTCGCCGATCTCGACGGCGGCGGCGCGGTGCGGCGCATCCACATCGCCGAGGCGCTGAGTTACCGGCGCATTCCGCCGGGCGGGTCGTCGGAAAACGTAGCGCCGATCCGCGCCAGCGCGTGACCGTTAGAGCAGACATGTTCAGACGGAAGTCGGGCGGGTCTGCGCCCGGACATGACCCGGTCTGGGGTCAGGCGGTGCGGCGCTGCTCCGCGTGACCGTCCAGCCAATCGGCAACCGCGTGGGCGACAATCGCCAGACGGCCGGCGGCGATGCGGCCGCCCTGTTTCGCCAGATCGGCCATGGTATTCGATCGCATCTTCCGGGCACGGGCGATGTGGTACTCGATCGACCGCCGGTTCATGCCGTTCAGATTGAGGGGGTCTTGCGTCATGATCTTCATCCAATACGAAAAATTTGCTGCATTGCAGCATTCGACGATGAAGGTAGGCGTCGGCCGCCGGTATGACTACCCGTTGAATTCGCATTTCGCCCCTGCGCGCGGCACATGGCAGGGGATTTTTGCTTTGTTTTCAGCTAGTTAATCGTCCGGCGCGTCGGTCGGCACGGTATCGCTGCTGGTCTCGAACTTTGTCAGGTCGTCGTCGAGCCTCAGCCATTTGACCCGGTCCCTGAACCACACGTGATCGTCGGGCGGGGCGTCGTCGGGGCGGTCGAGACTGCCGAGGGTGACCTGCACGCGGTCGGTCAGCACGTCCTCGTGCATGGTGATCGAGCTACCGCAGGCCGGGCAGAAGCCGCGCCCGCCCCAGCCGGACGAGCGATAAACCGTTGGCTTGCCGCCGAGCCATTCGAAATGCTCGACGGGGAAATGCACGTGAGTCAGAAACGCCGCACCGGAAAACCGGCGGCACATGCCACAGTGGCAGTTGACGGCGCGCACCGGATCCGCGGTCGCCCGGTACTTGATTGCGCCGCAGAGACACCCGCCCGTCCAGTCTGTCATTCCGAACTCCTCATTGCGCCGGCAGCCCGCCGGTCTTCGTCGCCATGTCGGTGAACTTGTCGAGCGCGCCGGTCATTTTCGCAAACACCGGATCGCGGTCGTCGATCCCGTACCGCATCTTGAGCACCGCCGGGTCCGTGTAGGCGAGCCACGTCGCGCCGTCGGCGTCCTGCCAGGCGGCGGCCTTGAGCGGCAGATCGAGACCGATGGCCGGGTTCGACTGCATCAGCGGCGTGCCGATCTTCGGCGAACCGAAGATGAGGGCCGCCGTCGGCGCCAGATCGAGGCCCGCCCCGGCCGCGCCTTTCGCATGATCGATCCGGGCGAACACCTTGATGCCGGCGCGCTCGAGCGCGATGCCGAGGCGGTCGAGGGTCTTGGTTACGCCGAAGTCGCTTTTCTTGACGATCAGGCCATCGCCGCCCGCGGCCAGCGCCGGCAACCCGGCGACTGCCAGCGTCAAGGCGACCAACACAGCAAAGACGTTCTTCATGGCGTTATCCTCTCTCTCTGTGCAGTCAGCCGCGCCCGCCCGATTTCGGGCGAAATGAGAATTCGAACCCGGTGCCGCCCGGGTCGCCCCTCGGCACCACGGGCGCAACGTAAACGAACGGGTTTTCGCGCTCGACGTCGGTGGCAAGCTGAGCGGGCGTCTCGCGCACCGCCGGGCGGTCGATCATCGGTTTGCGTTGCTCGGTTTGCACCGCCGCCTGAACGGGCCCGGATCCGGCGGCGCCAGGCAATTCATACCCGGCCATCGGCGCGGGTTGAACGGGGTCCGGTTCCCCGGGCACTGCGGGCCGGGGCGCCGCATCCGGTTTGATCGTCGCCTCGGACGGCGCATCGATCAATACCGAAGCCGGCAACTCGGGTTCCGGAATCTCGATATCGAGGGGCGGTTCGTCATCGTCCCCGGTTAGTCTGTCAGCGGCGGCCTCGGCGCGGCTCTTGCGTATCACGGCGAGCAGAACCTCCTCCGGGCTGAGACCTCCCTCGTCGACATCGTCGTCGGTATCGTCGTCCGCCATGATCGCGATGAGGCGTCCTTCGTTCAGTTCGTCATCGTTCAGGGTTGGGCCAGCATCGGGCCGAGCGGCCCGCCGCCGAAGATGTGCACGTGGAGGTGCGGCACCTCCTGGCCGGCCGCTGCGCCATTGTTGACCAGCAACCGGTAGCCGCCGTCTTCGAGCCCCAAGACCCGTGCCGTCTCGCCGATGGCGCGGGTGTAGCCCGCGAACTCCTCGGCGGACGCGCTTGCCGCGAACGTCGTGAAGTCCTCGTAAGCGCCTTTCGGAATCACCAGCACGTGAACCGGCGCCTGCGGGTTGATGTCGTGAAACGCGAGCGCGTGATCGTCTTCGTAGACCTTATTGCAGGGAATCTCGCCCCGGAGAATCTTGGCGAAGATGTTGTCGTTGTCGTAAGCCACTGCCCGTCTCCCTACTCCGCTGATTCGGTGCGCGACGCCTTTTCCTCGATACCGGACATGCCGCGCCGCGCCTCGAGCCGCGCCCAGATGTCGGCGGGACGTAGGCCGGCATCGGCCCACAATACCATGAGATGATAGAGCACGTCGGCGCTTTCCGCGGCGATCTCTCCGGTGTCGTCCTTGGCCGCGGCGAGTACGGTTTCGACCGCCTCCTCGCCGATCTTTCGGGCGATGCGCTCGCGTCCGTCATGGAGCAGCTTCGCCGTATAGGATGCATCGGGGTCGCCGCCCTTGCGGCTCTCGATCACAGCGAACAGCTCGTCGAGAATGCGGCCGTCGACAGGGTCGCCGTCGTTCATGTTCGGTCCTCGTCCCAGTCTTCTTTTTCGAGGCGGACCGGAATGCCCGCCGCCTGCATGTGCCGTTTCGCCTCGCCGACCGAGTATTCGCCGAAATGAAAGATCGAGGCCGCCAGCACCGCCGAAGCATGCCCGTCGCGGACGCCCTCGACAAGGTGGTTGAGCGTGCCGACCCCGCCCGACGCGATGACCGGCACGGAAACCGCGTCGGCAATGGCGTGCGTCAGCGGTAAATTGAAGCCCTGCTTGGTGCCGTCGCGATCCATGGATGTCAGCAGGATTTCACCGGCGCCGAGCGACGTCACCTGCTTTGCGTATTCGACCGCATCGATGCCCGTCGGCTCGCGGCCGCCGTGGGTGAAGACCTCGAATCCGTCGCCCGACGACTTTGCGTCGACGGCGACGACGATGCACTGGCTGCCGAACTTCTCCGCCGCCTCGCGCACGAAATCCGGGTTCTTCACCGCGGCGGTCATGATCGAGACCTTGTCGGCGCCGGCCAGCAACAGATTGCGGATATCGTCGACCGTGCGCACGCCGCCGCCGACGGTCAGCGGCATGAAGCATTGTTCCGCCGTGCGCCGGACCACGTCGAGGATGGTGCCGCGCTGTTCGTGGCTGGCGGTGATGTCCAGAAATGTCAGCTCGTCGGCGCCGGCCGCGTCGTAGACGCGGGCCTGCTCGACCGGGTCGCCGGCATCCACGAGGTCGACGAAGTTGACGCCCTTGACGACGCGCCCGCCCTCGACATCGAGACAGGGAATGACACGAACCTTCAGCATTACGCGGCCTCCCCGGAATCACCTGCAAGGGCCGCGACGGCCTGCGCCAGATCGAGCCGGCCGTCATAGAGCGCGCGGCCCGAGATCGCACCGTCGAGCGCCGGGATCGCAGCGCGCAGCCGAACCAGATCGTCGAGACACGAGATCCCGCCCGACGCAATGACCGGAATCGAAGCCGTTTCCGCCAGCGCCTTGGTCGCCTCGACGTTGGGGCCCTGCATGGCGCCGTCGCGGTCGATATCGGTGTAGACGATGGCGGCGACGCCGGCGTCCTCAAAACGGCGCGCGAGATCGAGCGCCGTCAGTTCGGAGACATCGGCCCAGCCCTCGACCGCGACCATGCCGCCGCGCGCATCGATGCCGACGGCAACGCGGCCGGGGTGCGCCTTGCACGCGGCCCGCACCATGTCCGGGTCTTTGACCGCAGCGGTGCCGAGAATGACGCGGGCGATGCCGGCATCGAGCCACCGCACCACGGTGTCGAGATCGCGGATGCCGCCGCCGAGCTGTACCGGGACATTCGCGTCGGCTGCCGCGCCGACGATGCCCTCGACCGCATCGGCGTTGATCGGCCGGCCGGCGAAGGCGCCGTTCAGATCGACCACATGCAACCAGCGGCAGCCAGCATCGATGAAGGCGCGGGCCTGCGCCGCCGGGTCGTCGCCGAACACCGTCGCGGCATCCATGTCGCCGCGCAGCAACCGCACGCACTGGCCGTCCTTGAGATCGATGGCGGGATAGAGATTCATCCGCTCATGGCCTCCAGGCAAGGAAATTGCCGATCAGCCGGAGACCGGCGCGCTGGCTTTTCTCCGGGTGAAACTGGGTGCCGATCATGTTGTCGCGGCCGACGGCGGCCGTGACGGCGCCGCCATAATCCGTCGTCGCCAGCGCATGCGACGGATCGGCCGGGCTCATCGCGTACGAATGCACGAAGTAGACGTGCGCGCCGCCGGTCAGACCGTCGAGCACCGGATGGTTTGTACTCACGCTCAGTTCGTTCCACCCCATGTGCGGCACCTTGAGCGCGGCATCGGCGGGCACGAGCGGGCCGACGTCGCCAGCGATCCAGTCGAGGCCGGCGTGATCGCCGTGTTCGAGACCGCGCGTCGCCATCAACTGCATGCCGACGCAGATGCCGAGAAACGGCTTGCCGCCCGCGATGACCGCTTCGATCAGCGCATCCGTCATGCCATCGAGCGCTTCGAGGCCCGCCTTGCAATCCGCAAAGGCGCCGACGCCGGGCAGCACGATACGGTCAGCGCGGCGCACCGCTTCCGGATCCGACGTGACCGCGATGTCCACCGCGCCGGCGGCGGCGCGCTCGAACGCCTTGGCCGCCGAGCGCAGATTCCCGGAGCCGTAGTCGACAATGGCGACGCTCATGAAAACACCCGCCGGCTAGCCAAGGCCGCCCTCCATGGCGCGCGCCAGAGCCGGATGATCGTCGAGAAAACGTCGCTCGGCGTCCCGCAGATTAACGCCGGCGACCACGTCTTCCTCGACAAAGCCCTGGCGCGCCAGCTTGCCGCGCCTGACGTCGTTGCCGAAAAGGCCGGCAGCGGCGGCGATGGCGAGATCAGCGATCAGGCCCGTCGCCGGGTTGCCGCCGAAATGGATCAGGCCCCAGGCAACGAGGCCGTGAAGCGCGACAACGATCAGGCCGGCGAGCCACAGGCGGTGATAGAACGCCCAGAGCGCCGTGAACAGAAATGCCCAGAAGCTGAATCCCTCCGGCACCAGCACGAGATCGCGGGCCGGGTCGAGACCGTGGCGGCGGACGTGAGCCGTATAGATTTTCATGCCTGTTCCGTTATGGGCCGTACGTCGGCAGCGTGTCCCTAAAGCGAGCCGCCGAGTACGCCCTTCGTCGAGGGAACCGCATCGGCCTTCCGCGGATCGATCTCGATCGCCTGGCGCAGCGCGCGGGCGAGGCCCTTGTAGCACGACTCGACGATATGGTGATTGTTCTCGCCGTACAGGTTATCGACATGCAGCGTCAGGCCGGCGGCCTGGGCGAATGCCTGGAACCATTCCTTGAACAGTTCGGTGTCCATGTCGCCGAGCTTCGGTTTCGAGAATTCGACGCGCCAGATCAGGTACGGCCGGTTCGATGCATCGAGCGCCACGCGGCTCAGCGTTTCGTCCATCGGGATCGTCGCCTCGCCGTAGCGAGCGATGCCGGCGCGGTCGCCGAGCGCCTTGGAAACCGCCTCGCCAATGGCGATGCCGGTGTCTTCGGTGGTGTGATGGAAATCGATGTGCAGGTCACCCTTCGCCTCGACCGTCAAGTCGATCAGGCTGTGCCGCGACAGCTGTTCGAGCATGTGATCGAGAAAGCCGATGCCGGTCGAAACCGTATACTCGCCGGTGCCGTCGAGATCGACGGTGGCGCTGATGCTGGTCTCCTTGGTCGTCCGTTCGACGGTGGCCTGACGCATGCCCCGATCTCCACATGTTAAAGGCGCGCATCTTGTAACAGACGGCACGGGCAACAGACAATTCAAGACTTGGGCGTGTCCCCACCCTTGACCCGGCGGTCCGATGGGCGCATTTGAAGGCTTCACGCCGGGAGAAGCATCATGAGCGAGCAATCCACAGCCACCACGGGCGCTATTTGGCACGGCACCACGATCCTGGCCGTGCGCAAGGGCGGCCGCGTCGTCGTCGCCGGCGACGGTCAGGTCAGCCTCGGGGACACGGTGATCAAAGGCAACGCCCGCAAGGTCCGCCGCCTCGCGGGCGATGACGTGATTGCCGGGTTTGCCGGCGCCACGGCGGACGCGTTCGCGCTGTTCGAGCGGCTCGAGGGCAAGCTCGAACAACACCCCGGTCAGCTCGCCCGCGCCTGCGTCGAAATGGCCAAGGACTGGCGCACGGACCGTTACCTGCGCCGCCTCGAGGCCATGATGGCGGTCGCCGACAAGGATGTATCGCTGGTGCTGACCGGCACCGGCGACGTGCTGGAGCCCGAAGACGGCCTGATCGGCATCGGCTCCGGCGGCAACTATGCGCTCGCCGCCGCCCGCGCGCTTTACGACCGCGACGATATGGATGCCGAGGCGATCGCGCGCCGCGCCATGGAAATCGCCGCCGGGATCTGCGTCTACACCAATCGCGAAGTCGTCGTCGAAGCCCTCGACGCAGCCTAATTTTTCGAAAGATTCTATCCGCATGAAGAGTTTCACACCCCGCGAAATCGTATCCGAGCTCGACCGTCACATCGTCGGACAGGGCGACGCCAAACGCGCCGTCGCCATTGCGCTCCGCAACCGCTGGCGGCGTCAGCAGCTCGACGAAGGCCTGCGCGAGGAGGTGCTGCCCAAGAACATTCTGATGATCGGACCGACCGGCTGCGGCAAGACCGAGATTGCCCGCCGGCTCGCCAAACTCGCCGATGCGCCGTTCATCAAGGTCGAGGCGACCAAGTTCACCGAGGTCGGCTATGTCGGCCGCGACGTCGAACAGATCGTCCGCGATCTCGTCGAGATCGCCATCCTGATGGTGCGCGACAAGCTGCGGGCCAACGTCGTCGCCAAGGCCGAGATCAACGCCGAGGAGCGCGTGCTCGATGCGCTGGTCGGCGAGAACGCAACCGCCGAGACCCGCGAGAAGTTCCGCAAGCGGCTGCGCGAGGGCGAGCTCGACGACAAGGAAATCGAGCTGCAGGTTTCGGGCACATCGTCCGCCAACATGCCGACCATCGATATCCCCGGCATGCCGGGCGCGCAGATGGGGATGCTCAACCTCAACGACATCTTCGGTAAGGCGTTCGGTCAGCAGACCAAACCGAAGAAGATGTCCGTGGATCAGTCCTATGACGTGTTGGTCGCCGAGGAGTCGGACAAACTCCTGGACGAGGACGAGGTCGTGCGCGACGCCATCGATCTCGTCGAAAACAACGGCATCGTCTTTCTCGACGAGATCGACAAGATCACCGCGCGATCCGAAAAGACCGGCGGCGGCGGCGATGTCAGCCGTGAGGGCGTACAGCGCGACCTGCTGCCGCTGATTGAGGGCACGACGGTGTCGACCAAGCACGGCCCGGTGAAGACCGACCATATCCTGTTCATTGCGTCCGGCGCGTTCCACATCGCCAAGCCCGCTGACATGCTGCCCGAACTGCAGGGCCGGCTACCGATCCGGGTCGAGTTGAAGGCGCTGACCCGCGACGATTTCGTGCGCATTCTGACCGAACCGGAGGCCAGCCTGGTGACCCAGTACACGGCATTGATGGGGGTCGAGGACGTCGATCTCTCGTTCGCCGAGGACGGCATCGCCGAGGTCGCCGACCTTGCTGCCGAGATCAATTCCGGCGTCGAGAACATCGGCGCGCGGCGCCTGCACACGGTAATGGAGAAGTTGCTAGAAGAGATCAGCTTCGAGGCCTCGGAGCGCTCCGGCGAGGCGGTGAGCGTCGATGCAGACTACGTCCGCGAGCGCGTTGGCGATCTCGCCCGCAACAGCGATCTATCGAAGTTTATTTTGTGATGACCCGTCACCCGAACATCCGGGTCAAATGGTTAGGCAGGGTCAGCTTTTTTTAGCTCTGCCACACCAATGCATGTGCCATATGCATTTACAGCGTGGAACGTTCCAGTGAATGCTCCGTCACGCTGTGAAAGGGTTGTGTCGATTTTGTTTCTCTTGGCATATGCCTTCACGGTGATCGTTCCATCCGATGTTTGTGAGCCCGAAAATCTGATGAATGACGTGGCCTCAATTCCGCTCATCGAGCCACTGAATTTTTGATTTTTTATTTCAACGACCCTCTCTGCATGGTCTCCGACACTACAGAATCCTGTATTGCCTGGGTACGCCTTGTCTTTCGTCTCGACAACTTCGAGACGGAATTCCCAGCGTCCTTCGACGATGATCGGTTCGAGCGCTTTCGCCGTACGGCTATCTTCTTCTCTTAGATCCGCATCGCCCCACCCAGTTGACTCAGTGTCGCCATTACCGAAGCGCGGATCCAATTCGGCAATTATTGCATTTTTCGCAACGCCCGGAAGTGAGGTAAAACGGGCTTTAGCGGCAGCGTCGGTGTCCATTGTCAAATAATCGGCATGGGCTTCCGCCTGTGACGCATACCCGTTGCGGCTCAAAATTACATCCAAAACGTCCGAATCCATTGTCCGCACAAGACTTCCGCTGCTTGCTTCTCTGGTTGCAACAACCGACCTTTCCGGCACGATTTGTGATTTTGGATAATTGATCTCAAGTTCGGCCAGCTCTCTCTGTCTGCTGGAAAGTGCTTTCTCCATCAGTTGGGGGCAATTCTCGGGTCTTGTCCGGTTGTTCTCGTTGCATTGTTTTTCGAGCGCTTCGACGGCGCTATCCCAAGTATTGTTGATAGCTGTGCGCCGGGCTGCGAACCATTCGTCCCGCGCCTGTTCAGACGTAAACTCACTTGGCTGTAATACGATCGATATTTGCGGCGGAAACTTCTGGCCCGCACCACTTGCTGCGTCGATGGCAATGCCAATGATGCCGCCGAAGAGTAGGTTTCCTAGGATCCATCCATCTGCTTCTGTATCGAGTTCTTCGGTTGTCAGAAAGTAGCCTTCAGCGCGACACGCTATCGTCATTGGAGCCGAATTCGCGGGAAGGTGTAGGCTGGCCGGTGTGTTGACGACCCGAGTAAAGTCTTGTCCGTGCAATTCACACCGTGCGTTTTCAGGGTTTGTTCCAATGTAGGTCGTGGATTCGTCGTCACTGACGACAGAAGCGCAGCCACCAACCCCCATCAACGCGGCCGCAAGCGCCGCAGCCCGCCATTTTCTATTCAACATCGGATTGCCTTTGGTGAAATGATGAACGCTACAGCCGAAAGTAGTTTGTCTGTTCGGTTCTCTCAAGCATAAGAAACCTCAGAGAAACACTGCCAATTCATCAGTGCGTCGGTTCGTTGCCCGACTTGCGCCGGGCGTTGGCGCCGAGGCGACCGCGAATCTCGTCGAGGATCCATTGCAGCGTGTCGTCGTCGAGTTCCGCAATGTGTTCGGCCAGCGTGTTGGCGAGCTCGGTGGCCTTCGGGCTGAGGCCCGCGGTATCCACGGTGGCGCGCGGGTGCGATAGCAGGGCGAGGCGCTTCAGCTCCTCGGTTTGGTCCCAAATCAGGTCGAAATAGCCGCATATCTGCATGATCATGCCGGGCGCCGGGCGACCGCGGTGGCCGTGTTCGAGCGCCGAGAGATACGCACTCGAGACGCCGAGATCCTCGGCCATCTTCTTCAGGGTGATGCCACGGACCTTGCGAAGTTCGCGGATACGTTCGCCAAACGGTGTCATCGCCGCCGCCGGATCAGGATGTAAAGCGCGCCCTCGCCGCCGTCACGCGGCTGGGCCGATTGCCATGATACGATCATTGGGCTGAGTCTGCTACCGGAAAGCCACTGCGGAACCTTCTCGCGGAGCACGCCGCGACGGCCTTCCTCGCCCCGCAAGCCCTTGCCGGTAATGACGAGAACGCAGCGTCGGCCGGCATCGTACGCAGCTTCGATGAAGGCATCGAGGGCTCGGTGTGCGCTTTCCTGGGTGTGGCCATGAAGATCGAGGCGGGCCTCGATATTCATTTTTCCACGCTTCAAGCGTTCGAGTGTGCGCTTGTCAATATTTGCGTTTGGGTTGCGGGGCCGGCCCAAGGCCATGGCCGTGCCCTTATCTAAGCTTCTTTGGTCAATTTGGCGTTTTTTCTTGATCTTGTTTTCGGATACGCTTGGATCAGGCTCTGTTTCGATCAACTTATTGCGCTTATGTGGGTTGAGCGGCTCGATATCGGCGGCGATTCGTTCCCACAGTTCGGCTTCGTCGGGGTCGAGCCGGCGTCCCATATCATGAACTCCCGACCACGATGACGACCTCGGCCTGGGGTCCGTGCGCCCCCATCAGCAGTGTCTGCTCGATATCGGCGGTGCGCGACGGACCGGTAATGATATTGAGCACCCGCGGCATGACGCCGGCAGCGCGGCGTGCGCGCGCAACCGCATCCTCGTAACCGCCCTCGATGTCGCCGGCGTGAATCACGGAAACGTGGTGCAGCGGCAGGACATGCAGGGTCGCCGGCGTCTCGGGCCCGGAAACGAACATCACCGAACCGGTTTCGGCGGCCCCGGCGACCGCCGAAGAGACGGAAAGCACATCGGACGGCGAGGCCGGACCGGTATCCGGCATCAACATCGCATCCGACGACCAGTCGACATCGGCAAGGCTTTCCGTGGCGGCAACTCTGAACGCGCCGCCGAGGTTATGATCCCGCATGTAACCCGCAAGCGCGCCCGGCAAATCGATCAGCGCGTCGATTTCGATCACGGTCGCACCGTTGCGCCGGGATTCCGCAACAAACCGCGCCGTCCGCTCCGTTCCTGCCGAAATCGCCCGGGCAGGACGCGGCGGGCGGCTGTCCCGCGCAACCCAGGCATCGACGGCGGTTTCGCGTTCCCCGCGCGCATCCCGTCCAAGGCTGTAGCCAAGCCGTTCGAGGATGGCGTCGCGCGCCGATGGCGCACCCGTTGTCATGACCGTCGTCCCGATTTCCAGGCCGCCACGAACGTGCCGCCCGACCCGCTCGGCGGCGCCGGCAGGTCCCGCACCACTGTCCAGCCCGCCGCCCCCGGGCACGATGCGACCCGGCCCCGCTTGCCGCCGGCGAGCTTAAGCGCCAGATGACCGGCGCGGCTGAGCAGGCGATAGAGCCACGGCCGCTTGGCGGCGAAGGCCCAGAGACCGAGACCGGCGCGCTGGCCGGCCTTGACGCGGCCCGCCTCGAACTGCCGTTCGCGCCAGCGGCGCAACATGTCGGGCAACGGAATCTTCATCGGGCATACGGTCGCGCACTTGCCGCAGAGCGTCGACGCGTTGGGCAAATCGCCGGCGGTTTCGATGCCGCGCACGCCCGGCGTCAGGACCGCCCCCATGGGACCGGCGTACATCGAGTTGTAGGCATGACCGCCGACGACGCCGTAGACCGGGCAGTGGTTGATGCAGGATCCGCAGCGAATGCAGCGCAGCATGTCGCGGAATCCGTTCGCGAACATGGCGGTACGGCCATTGTCGACAATGACAACATGAAAGTTTTCCGGGCCGTCGAGATCGGCGGCGCGCTTGGGTCCGGTGATCAGGGTCGAATAAACCGTGATGTCCTGGCCGGTAGCCGACCGCGCCAACAGCCGCAGGATGGTCATCGCGTCGTCGACGGTCGGCACGATCTTCTCGATGGTCGCGAGCGCAACGTGGGTTTTCGGCAGGGCGGTGGTCAGATCGGCGTTGCCTTCGTTGGTGACGAGAACGATGGATCCTGTCTCGGCAACCAGCATGTTGGCGCCGGAAAGCCCGACGTCGGCCGCGAGAAACTTCGAGCGCAGTTCTTCCCGCGCCTCATCGAGCATGACGCGCGGCTCTTCGAGCGCACGATCGGCCGGTCTGTCGGCGTGGGCAGCGCGGAAGGTCTCGGCGACCTGGCGTTTGTTGAGATGGATCGCCGGCGCGATGATGTGGCTCGGCGGTTCCTCCCTGAGCTGAATGATGTACTCGCCCAGATCCGTCTCGACCGGCTCAATCCCGTTGGCCGCGAGGTGCTCGTTGATGCCGCATTCTTCGCTGACCATCGATTTCGACTTGGTCACCGTCTTGGCGTCGGCCTCGCGGCACAACCCGAGCACGACATCGCGCGCCTCGGCGGCATCGCGGCACCAATGCACGTGACCGCCGCTTTCCGTAACGGCGGCCTCGAAACGCTCGAGATAGACGTCCAGATTGTCGAGCACGTGGTCCTTGATCGCCTTGCCGGCGTCGCGAAGGTCCTCGAATTCCGGCAGGCGCGAAATGGCCTCGGCGCGTTTCGCCGGAAAGCCGTCGGAGAAGGATGCCAGCACGTCCTGTAATTGCTCGTCGGCGAGCGCGCGCCGCGCGTCGCGGGTAAAGTCGCCGGTTGAGACGGGAGCGGTCGAAGCAGGGGTGCTCACGTGCGATCTCCGTCATCCGGGCCGCGGCCGATCGCCGGGGTCTCGGTGGCGGTGCCCGCCAGCACCTCGGCCACATGTCGCGCCTCGATGCCGATGCCGCGCCGCGCCAGCCGGCCGGCAATGTTCATCAGGCAGCCAAGATCGCCACCGAGGACGGTTTCCGCCCCGGTCGCCACCAAGTCGTCGATCTTGCGGTCGACCATGGCGCCGGAAACGTCGGGATACTTCACACAGAACAGCCCGCCAAACCCGCAGCAGGTCTCGGCCTCTGCGCCCTCGACGATTTCAAGCCCCTCTATACCGGCCAGCAGGGCGCGCGGCTGCGCCTTAATGCCAAGTTCGCGGAGGCCCGAGCACGAGTCGTGATAGGTCGCTTTCGCCTCGTATCGTTCGGCAATATCGACATGCATGACGTCGGTCAGAAACTGGGTCAGCTCATAGGTCTTGCCGGCCAGAACGAGCGCCCGAGTATGCCAGTCATACTCGTCGGCCATCAAGTCGGGATAGTGTTCGCGGATCATCCCGGCACATGACCCCGAGGGAACGACGACATGATCGAACCCCTCGAATGCCGCGATAACCTGTTTCGCGATATCACGGCTGTCGCGCCGGTCGCCAGAGTTGAATGCCGGTTGACCACAGCACGTCTGGCTCATCGGCACCTCAACGCGGCACCCTGCGTCCTCGAGAAGGCGCGCGGCGGCGAAACCGACCTGGGGCCGCATGACGTCGACAAGACAGGTCACGAACAAACCGACGACGGGGCCGGCCGTGCCGCCCGATGCTGTTGCGCGATCGGGGCTGCCTGCGGGTTCGGGTTCGTCGGTCATGTCGATGCCGGCTGTCGTTCAGCCGCCCTGTGAGTCGGGAAGCGCCGGTTTCGGCCGGGCGCTTTTCGGCAACAACAGATAATAGACGCCAGGCTCCTTCATGACACCCGCGGCGAATGCCGCCATCCGGCCCGCGCCCCAGAAGAAGTCGCCGCGCACACCGCCTTTGATGGCACTGCCGGTATCCTGGGCGACCATCAGCCGGCGGAGCGGTGTATTGCGTTTTTGGTCGCGCGGATCGCGGGTGTCCAGCCAGATCGGTACGCCGTAGGGGACGTGCCGGCGATCGACCGCGAGACTGCGGCCCGGTGTCAGCGGCACGCCCTGGGCGCCGACCGGGGAATCTTCTTCGAGCACCCGGAAGAAGATATAGGACGGGTTGCGGTTCATCAGATCGGCTGACGCCAGCGGATGGGCATCCATCCATTGTCGGATCGATGGCATGGTCACGGCTTCCTGGCTGAGCGCGCCCATGGCGACGAGCTCCCGGCCGATCGGCACATAGCGGTGGCCGTTGCGCCCGGCATAGCCGACACGGACATAGCCGCCACCCGCCAGCTTGATGCGGCCAGAGCCCTGAATATGGAGAAAGAACGCGTCGATCGGGTTGTCGACCCAGATCAACTCAAGCCCGCGGCCCTGCAGGGCGCCGGCGTTGATTTCCGCGCGCGAGTAGTAGGGTACGTACTGGTCGTCAAGCAGCCGCCCGGCAATGTTGGTGCCGTCCCATTCCGGTCTGAATTGGCCGAGATTGGCGCCGATCAAATCGTCGGGCCGGGTATAGAGCGGCACGTGAAAGCGCCCGCCGGGCTGCCACGACCCGTTCAACTCCGGCTCGAAATAGCCGGTGAACAAACCCTCGCGCGAGCCGTCACCGCTGACCGTGTAGGGCTCGAAGCGGCTCTCGATGAAATAACGGGCAGCCTGTTGGGTGCCGGCCGCGTAGTCCCGGGCATCTTCGCAAATTCGCGCCCATTCGGCGACGGTGCCCATTCGTGGGTCGTCGCCGAACGGCCGGTCACCGGCCCCGGTGACAATCCGTTGGCAGGAAATCAGGAACGTTGCCAGACCTTCGCGCAGATCATCCTCGCCCCAGCCCTCGATTTCCTCATAGGTCGTACGATTGAGAACGAAGGCGCCGTGTTGCTCGGCCGCATCATCGCCCGTTGTCGGTTCCGGAAGCTTGATCGGCAGATTGGCGAGTTCGGCGCAGGCCGCCAAGCCGAGAACGAGGGTCGCGGCGGCGGCCTTCAGTCCCCGATGCATCGGCAGCTCAGTCCGCGCTCTGGGTCGCGACCAGCGCCCAGTTGGGATCGCGCGAACGGGTATCGCGGGAAAATGTCCAGAAATCGGTCACTGTGATGACCTTGTTCGGGTCGCCGTCGACCACATCGCCATTTTCATCGCGCGTTACATTGACCTGCTCGGTAACGAACTTCATGGTCACGAATGCCGTGCGGCCTTCGGTGTAGGCCTCAACGATGTCGGCGGCCTGAATACCGACCAGCGTGTCTTCGAGCTGCTCGCCGGCCTGCTCGCGGTCGCGGATCGCCTGGGCAAAGTTACCGTAAACTTCCGCGCTCAGTAGATTTTTGAGCGTCGCGGTATCGCCGGCGGCATAGGCGTTGAGAATCATTTCGAATGCGGCACAGGCACCCTCGCGGAAGCCGGCCGGGTCGAACGAGTTGTCGAGTTCAGCAATTTCGGCCAGCCCGGGGATGCCGTCGACATCCATGTCGCTCGCCGGCGTCGGGGCCGGGTCGCGGCTACGGTCGGTCAGGTGCACGACGGTGTCTTCTTCGTCGTCGCGCCAGTGATCGTCCTCGGCCATGGATTCGGTAAATCCGTCCTCGCGCTCGTCGGGCTTGAACGGGTCGCCGTAATTGCCCTCGTGGCCGTCGCGGCGGCCCAGCACATTACGCAAACGGAACACCAGATAGGCGGCGACCATGGCGAACAGAAGAATGTCGATGGGGAACCCGGCGTCCATGCCTGACCCGTTATACTCTCAGTGGCGACCAGTCCCCGCCGCTTTGTCCAAAGTTCGACTCTGGACCGACGGGCGCTGCTCAAGTAAACACGGCGCGACACGATCAACCATCGGGCGGATCGCGGCTATGCCGACACCGTGGCGCTCCTTGGTAGATAAGCAGTTCAACGGGAAAGGGCAAGCGTGGGCTTGATCATCCTCCTTGCGATGATCGCCGTTCCGATCGGCGAAATCGCGGTCTTTATCCAGGCCGGCGACCGTTTTGGCCTGTGGCCGACCCTTGGCGCGGTTATCGTCACCGCCTTTATCGGCACGGCACTGCTGCGTCACCAAGGTTTCGGCACGCTTCGTCGCATCCAGGAAAGCGCCGACCGCGGCGAAGCACCGGTCGCAGAGTTGTTCGATGGTCTGTGTCTGCTGATTGCGGGCGCGCTGTTGCTAACGCCCGGTTTCATAACCGACGGTTTCGGATTTCTTCTTTTCCTGCCGCCATTCCGCCGCCTGCTCGGCGGTTACGCGCTCGCCTACCTGATGCGAAACGCGACGATTCACACCGGCCGGCCCGGTGGCCGCGGGCATGGGCCAGGCCCCGGCGACAGAGCCCGACCCGGCGCAGGCCCGGTCATCGACGGCGATTTCGAGGATGTAACGGACCCGCTGCATCCCGATGCGCACCCGGCACTCGACCATGAGCCAGACACCGAAACCGGTGACGAAAAGCGCAACAAGAGAGCGGGACGAAACGCCGACGGCAACGATTGAAGCACGAACGGCCGGCGGTTGCCGCTCCCGGGCATCCGTGGTAGCCAACCGGCCATTCGAATACCCGAAACCAGAGGCAAGGACGCAAAGCCCATGGCCGAAGATCAGACGACCGCCGCCGACAGCGGGCCGACATCATTATCGATGGCGGCTCAGTACACTAAGGATTTGTCGTTCGAGGCGCCCTCGACGCCGCACGTATTCAATGCCATGGGGGCGCAAAGCCCCGATATCTCGATCAATGTCGATGTTCGCGCAACCAAGCTCCAGGAAACCGCCTACGAGGTCGTCATTCAGATCAATGCAGAATGCAAGACCGGCTCGACGGTCGCCTTCGTCCTCGAACTCGTCTACGGCGGATTGATCTCGGCGGACATGCCGGACGAAGAGCTGAAACCGGCGCTGCTGGTCGAGGTTCCCAGGCTCCTGTTCCCGTTTGCCCGCAACATCGTTGCCGACGTAACCCGGGACGCGGGCTTCCCGCCGCTGCTTCTGGCGCCGGTCGATTTCACCAAAATGTATCAGCAGGGCGAGGCCGATCTGGTCGAGGCATAAAGCTCCGCATTTCCCACTATTCGTCGGGACGAACCCAGACCGGATCCTTGATCTTTTCCAGAAAGGCTGCGTGACGGGCCTTCTCTTCGTCACGCGCCGCATGCGGGCGCGGTTCGCGATAGGCCCGCTCGAGCGCAGGATCGGCAGCTGCCGCGATCTGATCCGCAGCCAGTTCGAGACCGGGCTGGCGACCGCCCGCAAGTTCTAGATAGACCTCGGCAAGAAGCTGCGCGTCCTTCAGTGCACCATGTAGTTCACGGTGGCTGATATCGATGTCGAAACGTTGGCACAGCGCATCGAGGCTTGCGCGCGCGCCGGGGAACTTGCGGCGGGCCATGCCCACCGTATCAATGGCGCGCTCCATCGCCAGCGCTTCCAGACCAGCGCGCGCCAGCTCAGCGTTGATGAAGCCCATGTCGAACGCGGCATTGTGAATGACCAGCGGCGAATCGCCGACGAAGGCCACGAAATCCCCGGCAACCTCGGCAAATACCGGGTGTCTCGACAGGAACTCCTCGGAAAGGCCGTGAACGGCAAAGGCCTGCTCCGGCATATCGCGCTCGGGGTTGATGTACTGGTGATAAGTCTTGCCGGTCGCCACGTGATTGATCAGTTCGACGCAGCCGATTTCGACGACCCGGTGACCATCGTTGGGATCGAGACCCGTTGTTTCCGTATCGAGAGCGATTTCGCGCATGCTTCTTCCCCGGGCGCTGCGCCCGATTTATGTTTAATGCCCAGGGATTGCCAGCCAAGAATGCCACGGCGGCGATCAGGCCTGCGTCAACAATTTGACGATTGCGCGGACCTGTTGCAAGGCGTGATATCGGCCGAGTCCAGTTTGAATTACATAATCCGCAAGGCGGCATTTATCGGCATCGCTGATCTGGCGCGCGAGGATTTCCCGGAACCGGGCCTCGGTCATGCCCGTCCTCGAGAGCACGCGCTGGCGCTGAACGAAACCCGGGGCCGTAACCACGGCGACGGCATCGCACCGGTTTTCCGCACCGGTTTCATAAAGCAAAGGAATATCCAGCACGACGAGCGGCTGGCGCGCCCGGCGCTGGCGCCCCAGGAAGGCGCGCTCCGAACGCCTGACCAACGGATGCAGGATCGCCTCAAGATCGGCGAGCGCGGCGGCGTCTTCAAAGACGATCCGGCCGAGAACCGCGCGGTCGATTCCATCGCCGGTACGGGTATCGGGAAAGGCATCGGCCACAGCGGCCACGGCATCGCCGCCCGGCCCGAGCAGCCCGTGAACCACGGCGTCAGCATCGTGCACAGGAACGCCCAAGCTGCGGAACATGCCGGCCGTTGTCGACTTTCCCATGCCGATCGAGCCCGTAAGGCCCAGAATAATCATAGCGGACCGGTCATGTCTGCGGCGCCCGCATCGCCGCCAGCACATGCGCCCGAAGCTCGGGCGTGACGACAGGACAACCGCCGAACCAGGCCTCGAAACCGGGCCGGGCCTGATGCAACAGCATACCGATGCCGTCGACCGTCGGGTTGCCGCGCGCCCTCGCTGCCGCCAGCAGGGGCGTTTCCAGCGGCGTGTAGACGATATCGTTGACGGTAGCGTGGCGCGGCAGACTATCGAGCGACAACTCAAGTGGCGGCTGCCCGGTCATGCCGAGTGTCGTCGTGTTGACCAACGCGGTTGCATCGGAAATCGCCTGATCGCGGGTTTCCCAGTCGGCAACCTGTATGAGGCCGTTGTACGCGCCGCCGAACGCGGACGAAAGGTGTTGGGCGAGGTCGTCGGCACGGGATCGGGTCCGGTTGATCAGTCGTACGGCGCGTGCGTCCGCATCGAGCAGCGCCGCGACGACGGCGCGGGCCGCGCCGCCGGCGCCGATCACCACGGTCGGCCCGAGCCGCAGATCAAGCTCGGGGGCACCGGCGCGCACGTTTTCGATAAAGCCGAAGCCGTCGGTATTGCTGGCATGAATGCGGCCACCCTCATCGAACACAAGCGTATTGACCGCGCCGATGGCAGCCGCCCATGGGTCGACCTCATCGGCAATGGCGAGGCCAGTCTCCTTGTGCGGCACGGTCAGGTTTACACCGCGATAACCCTTGGCGGCCAACGCACGAATTTCCGGCCCGAGATCGCCAGGGGCAACGGCGAGCGCCCTATAATCGCCGTCGATGCCGAGCTGGTTCAGCCAGAAACCGTGTAGCCGTGGCGACAGTGAATGTTCGATCGGCCAGCCGACGACGCCGGCGAGGATGGTGCTGCCGCTGATACTCATGACCGGACCCCCGTGCTTTCAGTCGAGAATACCGGCCCGGCGAAGGCTTTCCAACAGCGGCAACAACGGAAGACCGAGGATCGTGAAGAAATCGCCCTCGACGCGGTCGAACAGCCGGGCGCCGAGACCTTCGAGGTGATAACAGCCGACGGACCCCAGAATCGCCGGACCGGCGGCATCGAGATAGGCATCGATCTGCTGTCCGTTCAGCGGACGCATCGTAAGCCGTGCTGTTTCGCGGTACTGCCAGACGGCTTCGCCGCCGAGGTAAAGAGAAACCGCGGCAATGAGCTGATGATCGCGGCCCTGCAGAGCTGCGAGATGGGTCCGGGTCCTAGCCATGTCACCGGCCTTGTCGAAACGCCGTCCTTCGCACACCAGTACCTGGTCGGCGCCGACGACAGGGGCCGTTGGGTGGCGTCGCGCGACATCGGCAGCCTTTGCATCCGCCAGCCGGGCAGCGAGCTCTTCAGGCGCAATTTCGCCGATATCATCACGAAGCGCGCCTTCATCGACATCCGACGGCACCACATCGATCTTGAGACCGGCGTTCTCGAGCACGCGGCGGCGTGACGGACTGGCTGACGCCAGAACGATACGGGATAATTGTTTCACGAGGCGGCGGTTTCAGCCGCCGCGTCTTCTCCTTCGCCGCCCGCACGCCGCTTCAGCAACTGTATAATCGTTGTTGCGGTTTCCTCGATCGAACGCCGCGAAACATTGATGACCGGCCAGTCATACTTGGCGAAGAGCCGCCGGGCATCGTTGATCTCCTGCGCGACCTGATCGAAATCGACGTAATCGGTATCGGCTTCCTGGTTCAAAAGGCGGAGGCGCTGGCGACGGACCTCGACGAGGCGTTTCGGATCCTTTGTCAGTCCGACGATCAGGGGGCTTTCGACCGTGAAAATTTCATCCGGCAGGGCACACCCCGGCACCATGGGGAAGTTCGCGGCCTTTACACCACGATTGCCGAGATAGATGCAGGTTGGCGTTTTCGAGGTTCGCGAAACGCCGACCAATATGACGTCGGCACTTTCCAGATCGCGAACCGACTGGCCGTCATCGTGACTGAGCACAAAGTCCATTGCTTCAATGCGTTCGAAATAGTCCTGATCGAGCGCATGCTGTTTACCGGGGCGGGCTTCCACATCCTGGTTGAGATGCGCCTTCAGGCCATCGACGAGAGGCTGTAGCACGGAAACGCACGGCACGCCGATCTCCCGGCAGCCGGCTTCGATCTGGTCGCGAATGGATTTATCGACGACGGTGTAGATGACGAAACCCGGCCGGGCACGTAGCACATCGAGTAATTCGTCGACCTGCACGGGTGAGCGCATCATCGGCCACGTGTATTCCTCAACAGTCAGTTCCTTGAACTGAACGACGACCGCCTTGGCGATATGGCTGACGGTTTCTCCCGTCGAGTCCGAAACCATGTGAAGAGACAATTTTGTCAATGGGATAAGTCCCTGTCTAAACCTTGTATCGATCTGGGGATAACTTACATCGTGGTGAATCGGGACATGCTATCCGAATCTGAAAACAGCAGCAAAATCCATCCATACAAAGGCATCAATTCTGTTCGCCGGGTCTGATAACCCCGAATTCCAACATAGTAGAAAGCCGCTTCAGGCGGGGGACTCACAGGGTTATACACCCTTGCAACAACAAGAATCTCCCGGAATCAGTGCTTTATGGATTTTTTCTCCATGATTCTGTGAAATACCGCCAGCCATCCTGTTCAAGACTGGATAACATTGTGGACAAAATCTAATCCCCGGTATTCACCGTACTACAACAACAACAACCTTTTTATCTAAATAAATAGAGTGTTTTATGCGGCGATCCGTTTTCTGGAAATCGATACCCTGAATGTCTCCGAAAAGACCTGATAATCAGATGCTTCGTGTTCTGCGAGGTGAAACCGTCTCGCCGCCGCCGATCTGGCTGATGCGCCAGGCAGGCCGCTATCTGCCCGAGTATCGTGAACGCCGTGCCACTGCGCCGAACTTTCTCGATTTCTGCTATACGCCGGACCTCGCCATCGAGGTTACCCTGCAGCCGATTGAACGTTTCGGCTTTGATGCGGCGATCCTGTTTTCCGACATTCTCGTCATCCCGGATGCTCTTGGTCAGTCGGTTGCCTTCGAGGAAGGTAAGGGTCCGGTGCTTGAGCCGTTGACCAAAGCGAACGACATCGAGACGCTCTCGCTTGAAGCGGTTGAGGATCATCTTGCGCCGGTTTTCAAAACCGTATCGGGATTACGCGAGGCATTGCCTGAGGAAACGGCGCTGATCGGGTTTGCCGGTGCGCCCTGGACGGTTGCGCTCTATATGATCGAGGGCCGAAGCGGGACCGAGGGCGAGACGCTCCGTCGCTGGTCTTATGAAGATCCTGAAAGCCTCGATCGGCTGATGGACGTACTATGCGGTGCGACGATCCGCTATCTCGACCAACAGGTCAGACACGGCGCCGATGTCCTGCAACTGTTCGACAGCTGGGCCGGGTTGGTGCCGGACGGCGCCTTCGAGCGATGGATTACCGAGCCGACGCGGCGGATCGTCGACGGCGTCAGGACCACGCATCCGGACGTGCCCATCATCGGCTTTCCCAGAAACGCGGGCATCCGTATCGAGAATTACGTCAGCATGACCGGGATTGATGCCGTTGGTCTCGATGCGGGCGTGCCGCTCGATTGGGCGCGCGACCGACTTCAAGACAAAGTTGCGGTTCAGGGCAACCTCGACAATCAACTTCTGGTGGTTGGCGGCGATGCCATGGACGCGGCGGTGGATCGCATTCTGGCGACTCTGGGCGCCGGCCCGATGATCTTCAATCTGGGTCACGGAATCGTACCGCAGACACCGCCTGAAAACGTTGCCCGCTTGGTCGAGCGCGTGCGCAAAGTCGGACCGGCATGACGGGGAAGGTCGCCATCGTGACCTTCAATCTCGGCGGTCCGGATAAACCGGATGCGGTCGAGCCGTTTTTGTTCAACCTGTTCAATGACCCTGCGATTATTAGTGCGCCCAATCCGATCCGTTGGCTGCTCGCGCGGTTTATTTCGAAACGTCGAGCACCGGTCGCACGCGAGATTTATGAACATCTCGGCGGCGGCTCGCCGTTGTTGGACCTAACGGAGGAACAGTGCCGTTCGCTTGAGGCAGCGCTCACTGACGGAGACGAAGACGCTGAATACCGCGCCTTCGTCGCCATGCGGTATTGGCACCCCATGAGCATCGAAACAGCTGAGCGGGTGCGCGATTACAGTCCCGATGAGATCGTTCTGTTGCCGCTCTATCCGCAATTCTCGACGACGACGACCGGATCGTCGTTGAAGGAATGGCATCGCGCTGCGCGCGTCGTCGGCCTCGACGTGCCGACACGCGCGGTTTGTTGTTATCCCGAGAACGCGGGCTGGATTGCGGCTCAATGTAATTTGATTTCTACGGCGCTCAAGGATTGGCCTGAGGGTCAGAACGTCCGGGTGCTGTTTTCGGCGCACGGACTGCCGAAGAAGGTCATTGCGGCGGGCGATCCCTATCAGTGGCAGGTCGAACGGACTGCCGCCACCGTGGTCGAGGCGCTGGGTGCGGCCGGACACGACGAACTGGATACGGTGGTCTGCTATCAGAGCCGGGTTGGTCCGCTGGCGTGGATCGGACCGTCGACGGAGGACGAACTGGCGCGTGCGGGGTCGGACGGAACAGGCGTTATCGTCGTGCCCATCGCCTTCGTTTCGGAGCATTCCGAAACCCTCGTCGAACTCGATATCGAATACCGCGAGCTGGCGAACGAAAAGGGCATCCCGGCTTACGTTCGCATTCCCGCCGTTGCGACCCATGCCGATTTCATCGCCGGTCTCGCCGACGCGGTGCAGCGGGCGAGGGGCCGCGAGACCACGCCGTCGAGCGATACCGGCGCCCGCATCTGTCCGGCCGATCGGACCCAGTGTCCGATACGGGCCACAGGCTAGGAGGCGGCCGTGGATTTTCTCATCGCACATTACGACTGGATCAAGGCCCTGCACGTCATCAGCGTTATCGCCTGGATGGCGGGCCTTTTGTATCTGCCCCGCCTGTTCGTCTACCATGCCGACACCGAACCCGGCTCCGACAAATCCGAAACCTTCAAGATCATGGAGCGCCGGTTGCTGCGGGCGATCATGAACCCGGCCGCGCTGCTTTCGCTCGTATTCGGCGGCGCCATGCTGGCCGTGCTTTCGCCCGGCGTCTGGGAAGAAGGCTGGGTCTACGTCAAGCTCGGCTGTGTCGCCGGTCTCGCGGTCAGCCACGAAATCATGGCCAAGGCGCAACGCGCGTTCGCCGCCGACCGAAACGAGAAATCGGCGCGGTACTATCGGTTTCTCAACGAAGCGCCGACGGTTCTGATGATCGTTCTCGTCATTATGGTTGTCGTTAAGCCCTTCTGAGCATTGGCCTTTGCCGGCCCGACATGTAATCTTCATTTGACTTCCGCCGCCGCCTTCGGTAATCAGCCATCATCAAACGGCGCGCCGTCCGGCGAGCCGCCTTCCAAAAGACCGTTCCAATCGAATCCGCCTGGGCATCAGGATTCATCAGATCAACCGTTACACCCCGCATTTGCGCATCGCCGCGAATCCATCCGCCGATAAATCTGCCGGCTCCCCTTTCAAGGCTTTTACGCCAACCCCGCGAAAAGCCGCTTTGCAAAGAGATTAGCGCCATGAATCTCAAGGAACTGAAGAAGAAATCACCCGCTGACCTGCTGGCCTATGCCGAAGAGCTCGAGATCGAGAACGCCAGCTCGCTCCGCAAGCAGGACATGATGTTCGCGATCCTGAAGCAGCTCGCCGACGACGACGTCGCGATCTTCGGCGACGGCGTACTGGAAGTATTGCAGGACGGGTTCGGTTTCCTGAGAAGCCCGGAAGCGAACTACCTGCCGGGGCCCGACGATATTTACGTCTCGCCGAACCAGGTTCGCCGCTTCGGGCTGCGCACCGGGGACACGGTCGAAGGCGAGATCCGCGCACCGAAAGACGGCGAGCGGTATTTCGCGCTTCTCAAGGTCAACAAGGTGAACTTCGAGGATCCGGAACAGGTCCGTCACCGCATCAACTTCGATAACCTGACGCCGCTCTATCCGGACGAACGCCTGGTCATGGAGATCGAGGATCCGAAGATCAAGGATCCGACCCACCGGGTAATCGACCTGATCTGTCCCATCGGCAAGGGCCAGCGCGCGCTCGTCGTGGCGCCGCCGCGCACCGGCAAGACCGTGATGCTGCAGAACATCGCGCACTCGATCTCGACCAATCATCCGGAGTGCTACCTGATCGTGCTGCTGATCGACGAGCGGCCCGAGGAAGTCACGGACATGGACCGCTCGGTCAAGGGCGAGGTCGTCAGCTCGACCTTCGACGAGCCGGCGTCGCGCCACGTGCAGGTCACCGACATGGTGCTGGAGAAGGCCAAGCGCCTCGTCGAGCACAAGCGCGACGTGGTCATCCTGCTCGATTCGATCACCCGCCTGGCGCGCGCCTACAACACGGTCGTGCCGTCGTCCGGCAAGGTGCTGACCGGCGGCGTCGACGCCAACGCCCTGCAGCGGCCGAAGCGCTTTTTCGGTGCGGCGCGCAACATCGAGGAGGGCGGCTCGTTGACCATCATCGCGACCGCGCTGATCGATACCGGCTCGCGCATGGACGAGGTCATCTTCGAGGAGTTCAAGGGCACCGGTAACTCGGAAATCATTCTCGACCGCAAGCTCTCCGACAAGCGCACCTGGCCGTCGATCGATATCACCAAGTCGGGCACCCGCAAGGAAGAGCTGCTCGTCGAAAAGGGCGTGCTCTCGAAGATGTGGGTCCTGCGCCGCATCCTTATGCCGATGGGCGTCACCGACGCCATGGAGTTCCTGCTCGGCAAACTCAAGGAAGCGAAGACCAACAACGACTTCTTCGATTCCATGAATACCTGATCGAAGAGGTCCGCCCATGGCGGGGCGACGGATCGACGGTTTCTTCTATGGGCTGTTCATGGACCCGGATGTATTGGCGGCAGCCGGCGTTATCCCGACAAACCCGCGTATGGCGTACGCTGACGGATTAGCTCTCCGAATAGGCAACCGGGCGACGCTTGTTGCCGAGCCGGGCGCGCGGGCTTACGGCATGGTCTATGCGTTGATGCATGGCGAGCTGGCGCAGCTCTATGGCGCCCCCGGCCTCGAAAATTATCGGCCGGCAACCATCATCGTCCGGCTCCTCGATGGCGGCGAGACTGCCGCGCTCTGTTACAATCTGAACGAGCCGCCGGCCGAGCATGAGCAAAACGACATCTATGCCGGCAAGCTTCGCGAAGCGTTGCGGGCGCTCGGGTTTCCCGGCGACTACATTACGTCAATCGGCCATCAAGACCCGAAGTAAATCCAAACTAATCCGCTTGCCGCGCTCACCAGCAACGTCGGGATCATGCCGGTCTTGAACCTGAACATGGCGACCATGGCGGCAACGGCAATCACCAGTGTCGCGGGATCGACGCTTGAGACATCGGGAAGATAAAGGCGGACGATACCGATGTGGCGTTCATCGACAGTGCTGAATACGACCTGCAACGCGAACCACAATGCCAGATTCAGGACCACGCCGACGACGGCAGCGGTGATCGTGGAGAGTGCGGCCGACAGAATCCGCGAGCTGCGAAGCCTCTCCACATAAGGTCCGCCGAGGAAGATCCAGAGAAAACACGGCACGAACGTGACCCATGTGGTCAGCGCCGCGCCGAGTGTGCCGGCGAGCATCGGGTCGAGCGTGCCGGGATTGCGGTAGGCGGCCATGAAGCCGACGAACTGCAGCACCATGATCAGCGGTCCCGGCGTGGTTTCGGCCATGCCGAGGCCGTCGAGCATTTCGCCCGGCGCCAGCCAGCCGTAGTTGTCGACCGCTTGTTGCGCGACGTAGGCAAGCACCGCATAAGCGCCGCCGAACGTAACGATGGCCATTTTCGAGAAGAACAGGCTTTCTTGAAAATAGACGTGTGCGGGCCCTAGCGTGGCGTAGAGCGCGGCGAGCGAGGACGAGGCAAAGAGCCGTGACCCGCACTGCACGCCTCAGGGAGGGGCGTATGTGACCGATCCCGTCGCCATCGAGCGCCGCGTCGATCACGGCGGTATCCATCGGTGGCCCGGCCGCCGGTTTGGACGCGAAGGTATCGGGCCGGATCAGGTAGCCGGCGATGCCGAAAAGCGCCGCGCCACCGACAATGGCCGGGAACGGGATGGCGAGAAAGAAGATGCCGACAAAGGCCGCCCCGGCAACCGCGACCATCGCACCGTTCCGGAGCGCCCGTTTGCCGATCTTGAGTACGGCCTCGATGACGATGGCGAGCACGGCGGCTTTGATGCCGAAGAAAAGACCCTCGACGAAGCGGATATCCTGATAACCGGCGTAGAGGATGCTGAGAATCAGGATGACAGCAGCGCCCGGCAGGATGAACAGAACACCCGCCATCAGTCCGCCCAGTGTCCGGTGCAGCAGCCAGCCGATATAGGTCGCAAGCTGTTGCGCCTCGGGTCCCGGCAGCAGCATGCAGTAGTTCAGCGCGTGCAGGAACCGGGCCTCGCCGATCCACCTCTTCTCGTCGACCAAGATGCGGTGCATCACCGCGATCTGGCCGGCCGGTCCGCCGAAACTGAGCAGCGCGATCCGAAGCCAGACGCGGAATGCCTCACCGAACGGGATGTTTCCATCTGTGTTGTTGCTCATGCCGCCACCGTCTCGCCGCCGGCCTCGACGTATCCCTCGAAGCCGCCCTCGAGGAACCGCGCATCGATACCGCGGGCACGCAGATAGGCGGCAACGCCCTGGCTCACTTCGTGGCCGTGGACGCAGTAAACGATCACCGGTCCGGTATCGGTTGCATCCGCCGCCCAGCCGTCGACCGCGAATGGGTGACGCCAGCGGGCGCCCGGCATCATGCGCCCGGACTCGCGAAACGCGGGTTCCTTGCGCACATCGAAAACGCCCGGGGCTTCGGCGCTGCCGCGGGCCTGTATGAAATCTTGGATGGTGATGGAATGTGGGTGCGTGCCCATAGCTCAATCCTCCTCGCTTCAAAGAGGTTCGAGCAGTGCTTGGGCAGACGTAAAACCCGATCTGCCTTGGGCTGCCGGGAGACTGCGATACCCCGACCGATGTAGGGACGGTCATAAACCCGATTGCCGTGCGGCGCAACGGCGGACTGCTCAGGCGTCGGAGTTCGGCGCGCCGCCCATCTGGCCCTGCGCCATGTTGCGGTTGATCTCGACCAGTGCGTCGACCAGCGCCGGGTCCGGGTCCGCAATCGCCTCCGCCGTGCGCCTGTCGACGAACACGCTGAGCGCAAGGAGATCGGATTTCAGGCTCTCCGACATCGGATGATTGTCTGCCGAGAGCTCGACCTGGACATGGGTCCAGAGGTTGAGATTGTGCTTGAGCGCGCGGACCAACGCCGCCCGGTCGTTGGTGCCGCGCGCATCGTGCAGCAGGCGGGCGGCTTCGGTAAAGACGTGCGCTTCGCCCAGCCGCCCGGTCAAAGCGCGCTGGCTTTGGGAGCCATAGGCCTGATAGGCATCGCTCATCGCCGGATCAGAAGAGCTGCAGGATGCCGAGCTGGTTCTCCTGCGCGATCTGCAGGGCCTCGGTCCCGAGCTGGCCGCGGACGCTGAGCGCCAGTTGCTTGGCGGCTTCCTCGTTGAGGTCGGCTTCGGTCAGCTTTGCCGCGCCCTCGTTGATCGTGTTGGAGATGTTCTCGGTGAACGTCTCGCGGGTGTTGAGCAGCGCAATATCGGAACCGAGGCTCGCGGCCTGCGAACGCAGCGTGTCGGTCGCACCCTGAAGTTCGGCAAGGGCTGCGTCGATATCGGCGTCACTCGCGAAAGCGTTGAACGACGACGCGGCGCCGATGCCGAGACCGTTGGCGCCCGTGTCGGCGCCTTCGACCGTGGTTGTCGATGAGCCGCTTTCGTTGAACCGCACGTTCAGATCGTTCGGCTCTTCGGAGATCAGGTTGTTGCCCTGAAACGAACTGTCGCCGGCGAGCAGCGTGATCTGTTGGCGCAACTGATCGAACTGGTCGGCCGCCGCGGCACGCTGCTCGTCCGTGCCGCCACGCACGGAACTGACCAGACCTTGCAGCTGGCGCACCACGGAATCGATGGCTTCGGTGCCGACCAACGCCGTTTCGACATTGCTCAGCGCCTGGCCGATGCCGTCCTTGACGTCGCGAAGATCGCTCAGCCGGTCGGTCAGGGCTTTCGACTGGAAAAACGAGACCGGGTCGTCGGTCGCGCGTTCGACGCGTTGGCCCGTCGACAGACGACGTGACGCATCGGCCTGCAGATTGCTGGTCCGCTGCAAAGAGAGAAGGGCGTTCTGGGTCGCCGATGTCAGTCCGATTTCAGCCATGGGAGAAACCATAGATTTCCGAGCTACGGGCGTCTGTGACGAATTTCACACTGCCTCGGCCAAGCGGTAAAGGCGTTTTTTCGGCACCGTGGACGCTACGGCGCGTCCAGCCATTCGGCGGGCCCGCCCGTTTCTGGCCGGAAGTAGGCGATCATGCGGCCGTCCGGGCCGGCCTTCGCGTTGTCCTGCCATTTCGCCATGCCGTGCAACGCAAGGCGGTGAACGAGAAACGCCTCGCCGGGCGCCGCGTGGATCTCGACCCGCTCGCAGGTCTCGAAGGCCTCGCGCCGCGCCGCGTGATAGGTGTCGGTGACGTCTTCCGCCGTCCAGCGCTCCGGCGCGATGCCGTCGAAACGCGTGCGAAAGGCCGAGCGCATCATTTCATGCGACCCGCGCCACATGACGAATGGCGACGCGCCGGCATCGAACGGCACCATCGGAATGCCGAGGATGAAGGCGTGATACTCCTTGAGAAACCGCCGACGTTCGGGCCCGTGGCGCAAAAGGCCATCAACATGGGCGGCATCGCGGTCGCGCCGGAACCGGTGCAGCGCATCGCTCTCGCTCTCCATCGGTTGCGGATAGCCGGGATAACAGACTGAAATTTGCGCCTTGTCCCAAACGAAACCGTTCTTGCCGGTCGCGTGACCCAGCGTATCGGCGATGAAATCGATTGCCGAGCCGGCAAGCGGAGCGCCGCCAGCGACGCCGCCGCTATGGTCGTTCGGCAACGCATTGACGCCGGCGAACCAGGTGCCCTGATAGCGGTGCCACTCGGCTTGGGCGGGATCCGTGACCGTGGCGCGCGCTGCCGGCAGGGCGCTCTCGGCCCACGCTGCGAGACGCGGGTCGGCGCCGAAGCGGCACCAGCCGTCCCGGAAGAAATCGCCAGACATACCGTTCATGTCAGCAGCGCGCCTTCGTGGCGCAATAGCCACTGTTTGGTCTCGACGCCCTCGCCGCCGGAAAATCCGGTCATGCGGCCGTTGGCGCCGACGACCCGGTGACACGGGATGACAATGGGGATCGGGTTGCGCCCGCAGGCGCCGCCAACGGCGCGCGCGACGCTGCCGACCTCGCCGGCGATGTCGCCATAGGTTCGCTGTGCGCCGTAGGGGATGCGCAGCATGGCGTCCCACACCGCACGTTCGTGTTCGGTGCCGGCGGGCATGAGCGGTAGGTCGAAATCTTCGCGTTCCCTGTCAAAGTACTGACTCAGCTGGGTGGCGGCCTCGCGGAGAACGGGTGGCGTTGCGGCGCCACCGTCTTCCGGCGCCCGGCCCCATTCGATGGCGACGAGGGCGTCGCCCCCGGCGAACAGGGTCAGCACGCCGACCGGGGAGGGTACGCTCAGGAAACTCACGCTGCATTCCCCGAAATGGCGCCAGCGAGCGCGCTAGGGTCGGTGACCGGCAGGCCGCACACCGGCCCGCGGCAAACGTAGGCGGCGGGCTTGCCGTCGACGGGTCCCTTGCCGGCAGCGGGATGGCCGTCGGGCAGGGTTTCGCCGTTGCCGATGTGTTGTATCACCGCCAGCGGCGGCGCATGGCGCACAGCCGCCGCCATCAGATCACGGGCGTTGTCGCCGGCGATCACGATCTGCAACCCGGCCTCGAGAATTTCGGCGCCGGAAGCGAGCGACGGCTGGTTCAGCAATCCGCGTGGGTCCTCCGGGGTCAGCGCCCGGATCAGGCTTTGCACACGTTCGCGATAGCTGTCTTCGCCGGTAATCAGCCATAGCCGCGCGAGCACCTCGGCCATGACGCCGTTGCCGCTCGGCGTCGCATTGTCGAACACGACCTTGTTGCGGACGATGAGGTCGCGGGTGTCGTCTGCGGCCTGGAAGTATGCGCCGTGGCTTTCGTCCCAGTAGCGCGCATCGGCGACGGCGACCCAGCGCCGCGCCGCGCCGACGTAGCCGTCGTCGCCGGTCGCCTGATGCAGCATCAGTGCGCCGCGCGCCATGTTGGCGTAATCGTCGAGGATCGCCGCGTGGCGCGACTCGCCACCGCACCAACTGTGCAACAGCCGGCCGTCGTGTTCGGCGTTGGCGGTAATGAAACGAAACGCGGAGACAGCCGCATCGATCCACTCGGGCTTTTCCATGACGGCGCCGGCGCGTGCCAAGGCGGCAATGGCGAGGCCGTTCCAGTCGGTCAGCACCTTGTCGTCGCGGCCCGGCCAGACCCGTTTCTCCCGAACCCGGAACAGGGCATTCCGGGCGTCGGCGAGATGATCCGCGGTGTCGTGTTCGGTCGGGTCGCGGTGTAGAATATTGACGCCCTCCCAGTTGCCGGTAAGCTCGGTACCGTATGTCCTCAGAAAATCGTCGATGACGTCGCTGAGGCCGGCATCGCTCAGCACGGCGCGAATCTCGTCTTCGGACCAGGTATAGAACTTACCCTCGACGCCCTCGCTGTCGGCATCGTAGGCGCTGGCGAAGGCAGTTTCGCCGGCGACGGAAACGGCAAGCTCGCGCCGCATCCAGTCGACGGTTTCGCGAACACGTCGGGCGTGCAGATCCGATTGGGTCGCCAGCCAAACATCGGCCAACAGCTCGATCAGGAGCGCGTTGTCGTAGAGCATTTTCTCGAAATGCGGCACGAGCCAGCGATCGTCGACCGAATAGCGGGCGAAACCGCCGCCGAGATGATCGTAAATGCCGCCCTGCGAAAGCTGGTCGAGTGTCAGGGTGACGGCGTCGGCGAGACGTGGATCGCCGGTCCTGAGGCGGGCGTGCCAGAGAAATCGGAACAGCGACGGCTGTGGGAATTTCGGCGCGCCGCGTGTGCCGCCGCGTGCGGCATCGACAAGTTGCAGGGCGGCGACGGCGATTTCGTCGATCCCGGCGAGCGCCATCTCGCCACCGCCGGCGGGGGTTCCGAGTTTTTCCAGCCCGTCCCTGAGGGCGTCGGCATTTGCCGTCACCTTGTCGGGTTCGTTCGCGTAGATCGCCGAGATCTGCTGCAGCACCTGGGGAAACCCGGGCCGGCCGAAGCGGGGCTCGGGCGGAAAGTAGGTGCCGCCCCAGAACGGTTCGCCCGCCGGCGTCAGGAACATGGTTAGCGGCCAGCCGCCATGCTCGCCGAGCATGGCGAGCGCCGCCTGATAGATGGCGTCGATGTCCGGACGTTCCTCGCGGTCGACCTTGATGTTGACGAAATGCTCGTTCATCAGATCGGCGATGGCGTCGCTCTCGAAGCTTTCGTGCGCCATGACGTGGCACCAGTGGCAAGCCGCATAACCGACCGAGAGCAGGATCGGCTTGTTGTCGCGCTTCGCCTCGGCAAGGGCGTCGTCGCCCCAGGCCCGCCAGTGCACCGGGTTGTCCTTGTGTTGCAGCAGGTAGGGGCTGGTTTCGTTGACGAGCTGGTTTTCGGTGGTCATCGCAGTATTCATTTCTCTCTGGGCGTTCCTCGTTGCCCTCTGTCGTGTCAACGCGTACCTTCGGCCCTCGGCTCCGGCGATGCAAGAACCGCCGGGCACGATACGGAGATTTGACGGATGAAAATCACGGTGGATATCGACTGTACGCCGGAAGAAGCGCGAACGTTTCTCGGGCTGCCTGACGTGCAGCCGCTGCAACAGGCGATGATGAAGGAACTTGAGGACCGGATGCGCGCCAATCTCGACCGGGTTGATCCCGAAACCCTGATGAAGACGTGGTTTCCGGCCGGCGTGCAGAGCTTCGAGCAGATGCAGAAGATGTTCTGGTCGCAGCTGCAGACAGCGGCCGGCGGTGCCGGCAAGGGCGGAGACAAGGATACATGAGCGGCGCCGCGAACGATGATCCGGCAGCCTATTACGAGCGCCACGTTTTCGTCTGCACCAACCAGCGCCCGGATGGGCACCCTCGGGGCTGCTGTCTCGACAAGGGCTCGGTCGAGCTGCGCACCTACATCAAGGAACGCGCCAAGGCCATGGGCCTCGAGCGGGTCCGCATCAACGCCGCGGGGTGCCTCGACCGCTGCGAACTGGGCCCGACGATGGTTATCTATCCGGAAGGAATCTGGTACACGGTGAAGAATCAGGCCGATGCGGACGAAATTTTGGAGGCGCACGTCCGCGACGGCGGGCGTGTCGATCGTCTGATGTTGCAACCCGAGGACGGTTGAAGACGATATAGTGTCATTGATTCTGTATGACACTATATATTGTATCGAAACCGAATCGAGTTCCTTGCGGAGCCGAATCGATCATGCCGCCACCCCATCAACCGACAACGATTTATGCACTCGCGTCCGGCCGGCCGCCGGCGGCCATCGCCGTGATCCGCCTGTCGGGCTCCGCAACCCGCGAGGTGCTGGCGTCGCTTGGCGCGGCCCGCGCGCTCGATGCGCCGCGCCGCATGGTGCGGGCCGCTTTGCGCGATGCCACGGACGAGATCCTCGACGATGCGATTGTCGCCTGGTTCCCGGGGCCGGAGAGCTATACCGGCGAGGATGCCGCCGAGCTTTATTTACATGGCGGGCGCACGACGGTCGATGCGGTGTTCCGCACCCTGGAAGCCATCGACGGCGTTTCCATGGCGGACCCGGGGGCGTTTTCGCGCCGCGCGTTCGATAACGGCAAGCTCGACCTTGCGGAAATCGAGGGCCTGGCGGATTTGATCGCCGCCGAGACCGAAGCACAGCGCCGCCAGGCCTTGCGCCAGCTATCGGGTGTTCTGGGACGCGCGTGCGATGTTTGGCGGGATCGTCTGATCCATTCGTTGGCGCACATGGAGGCGACCATCGATTTCTCGGACGAAGACCTTCCGGATGCATTGGATTCCAGCGCGCGGGCAGAAATCGAGGGCGTGTGCGACGAAATCGAGACCGTGCTGGCCGACGGCCACGCCGGAGAGCGGCTGAGGGACGGTCTGGTGGTCGCCATCGTCGGCGCGCCCAACGCCGGCAAGTCGACGCTGCTGAATGCGCTGGCCGGACGCGATGCCGCGATCGTTTCCGAATACGCGGGAACGACGCGGGACATCATAGAAGTCGCTGCCGAAATCGGCGGTTACCCGGTATCGCTGATCGATACGGCGGGTTTGCGCGACAGCGACGATCCGATCGAGACCGAAGGCATTCGCCGGGCGCGCGCCGCTGCCGGCGACGCGGACCTGCGCTTTGTACTGATCGACGGCGCAGGCTGGCCCGCGATCGATGCTGAAGCGGCGACCCTGCTGGAGGCGCCCGGCGCAATCGGCATCGTCAGCAAGGCGGATCTCGATCCGGTGCCTCATACGCCCGAGACGCCGGGGGTCGACTTGATCGCTGTTTCCGCAACGACCGGGGCCGGTATGGATGCGCTGGAGGCGCGGCTGCGGAGCGCGGCGGCGGACGCGTTCGGCGGTGCCGACGGCGCACTGATCACGCGAGCGCGCCATCGTGAGGCGTTGGGGCAGGCGCGCGATGGGTTGAGACGGGCGCTCGATGCGCAGGGCGCCGAGCTGTGGGCTGAAGATCTGCGATTTTCCCTCGCGGCTCTGGGGCGCATCGCCGGACGCGTCGATGTCGAGGATCTTCTCGACATCATTTTCTCCGAGTTTTGTATCGGCAAGTGAGCGCCCGATGTTTCACGTGAAACATTTCCCGTCCCGCCGATTGCAGGAGAGGGCGGAAATCTGTATATCGGCGTCACCATGAAGGATACGCAGGACACGTTCGACGTCATTGTCGTCGGCGGCGGCCACGCCGGCACGGAGGCGGCGGCCGCCGCGGCGCGCATGGGTGCGCGCACGCTGTTGCTGACCCACGATCTCGAAACCATCGGCGAAATGTCCTGTAATCCGGCCATCGGCGGGCTCGCCAAGGGCCAAATCGTTCGCGAGGTCGATGCGCTCGACGGCATCATGGGGCGCGCCATCGACCGGGGCGGCATCCAGTTCCGCATGCTCAACCGTTCGAAGGGCCCGGCGGTGCGCGGCCCGCGGGCCCAGGCCGACCGCAAGCTCTACAAGCAGGCGGTGCAGGCATTGTTGGCCCAGGTGTCGAACCTCACCATGCGTGCCGAGCCGGTTGACGATCTCATCATCGATGAAGGGAACCGTGTAACCGGCGTTGTGACCGAAGCGGGCCGGCACTATGTCGCTGCCGCCGTGGTGATCACGAGTGGAACATTCCTGCGCGGCATGATCCACGTCGGCGAGGAGCGCTTTCCCGCCGGCCGGGCAGGGGCCCGGCCCGCAGTCGGCTTGAGTTACACCTTCAAGCGCCTGGGTCTGCCGTTGGACCGGCTGAAGACCGGCACGCCACCCCGGCTCGACGGCCGCACCATCGATTGGGGCGCCCTTGAGGTGCAGCCCGGCGACGATCCGCCGACGCCGTTTTCCTACCTGACCGACAAGATCACAACGCCCCAAATTCCATGCCACATCACCGGCACCACGCCGGCCGCGCACGATGTCATCCGCGCCAATCTCGATCGGGCGCCGATCAATTCCGGCGCCATTGCCGGGGCGGGGCCGCGTTATTGCCCCTCCATCGAGGATAAGGTGGTGCGCTTTGCCGACCGAGAGCGCCATCAGATTTTCCTGGAACCCGAGGGCCTCGACGACGACACGGTGTACCCCAACGGGATTTCGACGGCGCTACCGCGTGAGGCGCAGGCGGCAATGTTGGCGCTGATCCCGGGCCTTGAAAAGGCGCGCATAATCCGCCCTGGGTATGCCATCGAATATGATTACGTTGATCCCCGTTCGCTCCATGCGACCCTGGAAGCCCAGACGATGCCGGGGCTTTTTCTGGCCGGTCAGATCAACGGCACAACGGGATATGAAGAGGCCGCCGGACAGGGCCTGGTCGCCGGCGTCAACGCCGCCCTCGTCGCAGGCGGTCGCGGCGAGACGTTTGTGCTCGACCGCGCCGACGGTTTTATCGGCGTGATGATCGACGATCTCGTGACGCTCGGAACGCGCGAGCCCTACCGGATGTTCACGGCGCGCGCCGAATACCGGTTGTTGTTGCGTGCCGACAATGCCGATCAGCGCCTGACGCCGAAAGGCGAGGCCATCGGTTGTATCGGTGGGGCACGACGCGCAGCCTACCGGTTAAAGGCGGATCGCCTGGATGAGGGGCGGAACCGGCTTCGCGGCGCTGTCGCGACGCCCGCTGAATTGTCCAAGGCCGGAATCGCCGTTAACCAGGACGGCCGCCGCCGGTCCGCGTGGGAATTGCTGTCCTATCCGGATATGACACGTGCGCCGCTGACGACGATTTGGCCCGAAACGGCTGAGATTGACGACGGTACATTCGACCAACTCGCCATCGAAGGGCTTTACGATGCCTACCTCGCCCGCCAGCAGGCGGATATCGACGCCTTCCGGCGAGACGAGGCCTTGGCCATTCCGCCGGATCTCGATTTCTCGACGGTCGGCGGGCTGTCCGCCGAAGCGGTCGACAAGCTGACCGCCGCGCGACCGCGCACGCTTGGCGCAGCCGCCCGCATTTCCGGCATTACGCCCGCAGCGCTGACCGCACTGCTGGGACATGTTCGCCGGCGCGCCGCCTAAGCGGATTTGTTTCACGTGAAACAATCGGATGTAAGTCAGGCCGAGATCGGCGCCACAGACGACCAGATGGCTCGTCTTTCGGCTTATCTTGAACTGCTTGAAAAATGGCAGGCGAAAATCAACCTCGTTGGCAAGGAAACCTTGGACAATGCCTGGCGCCGTCACGTGCTCGACTCCGCCCAGCTGATGCCGTACCTACAGAAGCATCGGGCAGATGCGCCGCCGGTTGTCGCCGATCTTGGCAGTGGCGCCGGCTTTCCCGGTCTCGTACTGGCGATACTGGGCGTGACCGATGTGCACCTTATCGAGAGCGACGGCCGTAAGGCAGCATTTCTCGCCGAGGCCCGGCGGGTGACGGGTGCGCGTGCAACCATCCACAACTGCCGCATCGAGGCCTACGACGGTCCGCCGGCGGACGTCATTACGGCGCGGGCGCTCGCGCCTCTCGTAAAACTGCTCGAATACGCCGATGCCATCGGAAAGCCGGGCGCCCGAGCCGTCTTTCTCAAGGGCCGGCGATGGGCCGACGAATTGACCGAGGCTCAAACGGTGTGGCATATAGAACACGTTCATCACCCCAGTCTGGCCGACGCGGCCAGTGCGGCTCTCGAAATCCATGTATTCCGACGTCACGCCTGATAGCGGTACACTCTCAAGCGCCACCGCAAGGCGCCCGCGGATCATTGCGGTGGCGAATCAAAAAGGCGGCGTCGGCAAGACCACGACGACGATCAACCTGGCGACCGCATTGGCCGCCGTTCAAAAACAAGCCCTTATCGTTGATCTTGATCCACAGGGTAACGCCAGCACGGGGCTGGGGCTGGATTCTCAGGCGCGTTCAGAAAATATTTACCATGTTTTGACAGACGAAGCGCAACTCATTGATGTTATTCGCAAAACCGATATCCCTGGATTGGACGTCATAGCGTCAGGCATTGATCTTAGCGGGGCCGAAATTGAGTTGATCGATCTTGAGCGCCGCGAATATCGCTTGCGAAATGCGCTGCGCGGCGCGGCCCTCGATTACGACTATATCCTGATCGATTGCCCGCCAGCCCTCGGCTTGCTGACGGTCAACGGTCTTGTCGCCGCCGATGCGGTTCTGGTGCCGCTGCAGTGCGAATTTTTCGCCCTTGAGGGTATCAGTCACCTGACACGCACGATCGAGCGCATTCGTGCCGGTTATAACCCGCGTCTCGCGATCCAGGGCATTGTGCTGACCATGTACGACCGCCGCAACAATCTCTCGTTAATGGTCGAGAGCGACGTTCGGGCGCATTTCGGCGATCTCGTCTATAACACGGTCATCCCGCGGAACGTGCGGGTTTCCGAAGCCCCGTCCCATGGCCGACCGGTGCTGATCTACGATATCAGCTGCGCCGGCAGTCAGGCCTATCTGCATCTCGCGAGTGAGGTCATTCACCGCGAACGGCAACTCGAACAGCAAGTGAGCGCACCATGAGCACCAAGAAACGGAGCAATCTCGGCCGCGGCCTGTCCGCGTTGCTTGGTGGCGATGAAGCAAATCCGGGGATGGTGACCGCCAAGCCCGGTGGCGGCAGCGCACAACAGACCGTGCCGATCCAGATTCTGCATGCGGGCCGCTACCAGCCGCGCCGGACCATGGACGCAGAGGCGATCGATGCCTTGGCGCAGTCGATCGGCGAGAAGGGGGTTCTGCAGCCAATCCTCGTGCGGCCGCATCCGGACAAGCAGGACCACTACGAGATTATCGCCGGCGAGCGGCGCTGGCGCGCGGCGCAGAAGGCCGGGGTTCACGACATGCCGGCGATCGTCCGCGACCTGACGGATGCGGAAGCGCTCGAGATCGGGCTGATCGAAAATCTCCAGCGTGAGGACCTGACGCCGATCGAGGAGGCCGAAGGTTTCCGCCGGCTGATGGAGGAATTCGGCCACACACAGGAAAAACTCGCCGAGCACATCGGCAAGAGCCGCAGCGCGGTTGCTAACGCGCTTCGGCTTCTCAGCCTGCCGGGCCCCGTTCAGGCGCTGGTCGACGAGGGTACGCTCAGCGCCGGCCACGTGCGCCCGCTGATCGGCCGCGACGACGCCGAGGGCCTGGCGCTCCGGATCGCCAACGACGGCCTCAGCGTGCGCCAGGCCGAAGCGCTGGCAAAATCGTCGGGCGGCGGTGGCGGCAAGGGCAGGAAGCGCCAGCCACCCACGAAAGATGCCGATACGGCGGCGCTAGAACGCGACCTCGCGTCGGTGCTCGGCCTTGGGGTCGAGATCAAGACCGCCGGCACGGGCGGTTCGCTGACGCTTCGCTACACGACTCTCGATCAATTGGACGAAGTGCTGCGCCGCCTGAGCCATGGGCCGGTCGACCGGCGATCCTAAGTCGTTAACGTCTCTTCGGCGCCCAGCTGGCGACGGCCAACAAAGCCCGGCTGCAGATCAGCGCTGCCGGTTCCCCTGTCGATTTGCAGCCGATTTCTGCTTCGGTCAGTGCGTTCTGTGCGCGCCTTACCGCACCGAGGTTCCAGGTTCGCGCCTGTCGTTGGAACCGCTCCTTGAATTGAAAGAACACCGGCGGCCTCAGCCGCGAGACGGCATCGCCACCTTGTGCGACGACCCATTCGAGCCTCAGGAAATGGGCTTGAAGCGTGCGCAGGATGGCGATCTCCGACACACCTTCTTCAAGCGCGCGACGACTCAGTTCATCGACCGCTACCGCATCGCCGTCGCCACATGCAAAAGCCAGCCGGTCAAGCGACACGGCAGCGGCATCGGTTAGACACGCAAGGACATCGTCCGCCGTCACCCGGCCCTCATCGCCGGCGTAAATCGCAAGCTTGGCAATTTCCTGTCGCACAATGCCGCGGTCCTCGGCAAGCTGACGAACGAGGATATCGACCGCGTTGCGTTCAGCCGACAGGCCCGCATCGGCAAGAGCGGCGTTGATTGTCGCAGCAAGGCTGCCGCCCTGATCCGGATAACATCCGACCGCAGCACAGGCGTCATGCTTCTCGCACAGGCCACGCAATCCCGACCGGGGCGTCAGTTCACCGGCCTCTATGACGATCAGGGATCCTTCACCGGCGTTCTCGAGATAGCTTTTCAGTGCACTGGCGACCGCCTCGCCGCCGCCCCGAACGCGGACCAACCGCCGGCCGCCACCGAAAGATATGGCGCGGGCCTCATCGCCCAATCGCGCCGGGTCGTCTTTGAGATCGGCTTCCGTCAGTTCGACGACGGCGAACGGATCGCTCAGATCGTCGACGGCTGTCGCGCCCACCATACGGGCCCGCTCTGCGACCATGCCGTGATCGGGCCCGAAGAAAAGAGCCGCGCGGACCTTCGGATCCGGAGAACGAAGAAACGAGTCAACCGAACGCGGCGCAACCTTCATGTTCGGGCGTTATCCGCTTTCCGGCGCCGCATCGCGCAGCCACAAGGACACCTGGCGGGTTATATCCGACGCCAGCTGATCGAGCGCGCGCTCACGGGCATCGCGTTCGGCGATCAGGTTTGCGTACTCGAACTCCGAATCGAGAATGTTGTAGCTTGCGATACTTCTCGTGCTGCCGGATCGTGAAGCGCTGATTCCGTCGCCATAGTCGGTCGACTGCAGCTGAAACGACGCGGTCAGGCGGAGATTGGCCCGCGTACCGAACGACGATTCCTCGACCAGGACTTCATCGATCGATTCCGACAGGGTTACCGACAACGACCACTTCGGGTTGTCCGAACCGCCGCGCGGCTGCATCCGTTGCAGCAAACGATTGCGCAGCTGTTGACCGACCCGGTCCTCGATAATGGCGATACGGACGGTTGCCATTTCGGCGGCGGACGACGCGGATTGGCGACCATGGAGAGGCTCGAAACCGCAACCGCCGAGCGCAGAGACTCCGGCGACCATGAGCAGGGCGGCGACGAATCTAGATAACGACATTGACGATCCTGTTCGGCACATAAATCAGCTTGCGAATGTCTTTGCCGCTCATCGCGGCCTGTACGTTGTCAACGGCGAGCGCCGCATCCCGGGCCGTATCCTCGCCGGCGTCCTTGGCGAGGGTAATCGTTCCACGCAGCTTGCCATTAACCTGCACCGCAACTTCCACCGTGTCTTCGCCAAGCATGGCCGTATCCGCTTCGGGCCACGGCTGATCGGCGAGCAGTGTATCATGTCCGAGCCCGCGCCACAGTTCCTCGCACAAGTGCGGCATCATCGGGCCCAGCAGCATGATGGCGGTTTCCCAACCGTAACGCCGCACGGCGTCGGCGGCATCGCCATCTTCGGTGAGATCCTCCAGGGTGTTGGTAAGTTCGCGAATTCGGGCAACCGCCTTATTGAAATGAAACCTCCCGAGGTCATCGGTAACGCCGGCGATTGTGCGGTGACAGAACTTGTAAGTCTGAAGCGCCGCGCCATCGACGGTATCCGGAACCGCCGTGTTGGCAACGGCAAGGGGGGCCTTCGGCTTCATGACGCTGCGCCAGACACGGTTCAGGTAACGCCAGGCGCCTTCGACACCGGCATCTGTCCATTCCAGATCACGGTCGGGCGGGCTGTCAGACAGCATGAAGAGGCGCGCCGTATCGGCGCCGAACGTCGCGATAATGTTTTCCGGGTCGACCACGTTCTTCTTCGACTTGCTCATCTTTTCGGTGCGGCCGACGGTGACCTTCTCGCCGGTCTTCACATGAAAGGCCTCGCCGCCCTTGAACTCGACGTCGGACGGCAACAGCCAACCCGAGTCGTTCCGGAACGTCGCGTGACAGACCATGCCCTGGGTCATCAAACCCGCGAATGGCTCGTCGAGATCGAGGTAGCCGCATTTGCTGAGTGCGCGGGTGAAGAATCGCGAATAGAGAAGGTGCAGGACGGCGTGCTCGATGCCGCCGATGTACTGATCGACGGGCAGCCAGTAATCCGCGGCCGCCTTGGTGAAGCCGACATCTTCGGCTTGGGGCGAACAAAACCGGGCAAAATACCAGGACGATTCGAAGAACGTATCGAAGGTGTCGGTCTCGCGTTCGGCAGCCTTGCCGCACTGCGGGCAGTCGACGTGTTTCCAGGTTGGATGTGCGGCGAGCGGGTTGCCGGCGCCGCCGAGCTCGACATCCCCGGGCAGTTCGACCGGCAAATGATCGTCGGGCACCGGAACGACGCCACACGCGCCGCACTTGATGACCGGGATCGGGCAACCCCAGTAGCGTTGACGTGATACGCCCCAGTCGCGCAGCCGGTAATTGATCGCACGCTCACCGATACCAGCCGCCTCGATGCGGTCGGCAACGGCGCTCTTGGCATCCTGGACGTCCATGCCGTCGAGGAAATCGGAGTTGACGGCCACCCCCGGGTCGACGAAAGCCTCGTTGCCGATTTCAAACGTCTTCGGATCGGTGTCTTTTGGCGCAATCACCGGGATGACCTCAAGGCCGTACTTGCGGGCGAAATCGAGGTCGCGCTGGTCGTGGCCGGGACAGCCGAAGATCGCGCCGGTACCGTACTCCATCAGTACGAAGTTGGCGACGTAAAGCGGAACCGTCTTGCCGTCGACGAACGGGTGGCGAATGCGAAGTCCGGTATCGAAGCCTTTTTTCTCGGCTTTCTCGATGTCCGCTTCGCTGGTGCTCATGCGGTTGCACTCCTCGACGAAGGAGGCGAGCTTGGGATTGTTCGCCGCAATTTCGGCGGCAATCGGATGGTTTGCCGCGACGGCGCAGAACGTCATGCCGAAGATCGTATCGTGTCGCGTCGTATAGACCTCGAGGGCGTCGTCCCGGCCTTCGATCTCGAAGCGGATGTGCGCGCCTTCCGAACGGCCGATCCAGTTCTCCTGCATCAGTCGAACACGGTCCGGCCAGCGCTCGAGTTGTGAGAGCGCGTCGCGGAGCTCCTCCGCATATTCGGTAATTTTTAGGAACCACTGTGCCAGCTTGCGCTTCTCGACAGGCGCACCGGAACGCCAGCCCTTGCCATCAATGACTTGCTCGTTGGCGAGGACCGTATTTTCGACCGGGTCCCAGTTGACCCAGGACTCCTTGCGATAGACAAGGCCTTCCCTGAGAAAGTCGAGAAACATCTTCTGTTCGTGCTTGTAGTATTCGGGCTCGCAGGTCGCGATCTCGCGCGACCAGTCGTAGCTGAGCCCCATGGATTTGAGCTGCGAGCGCATGGTCGCAATGTTCTCACGGGTCCATTTTGCCGGATGAACATTGTTTTCGATGGCGGCGTTCTCGGCGGGCAGACCGAAGGCGTCCCAACCCATGGGGTGAAGGACATTGAAGCCGCGCGCCTTCATGAACCGCGCGACCACGTCGCCGAGCGTGTAATTGCGGACATGTCCCATGTGGATACGGCCCGAGGGGTAGGGAAACATCTCGAGCACGTAGTACTTCGGCCTGTCGCTGTCCTCGTTGACCGAAAAACAGCCGTGCTCTTCCCAGACCTGCTGCCAGCGGGCTTCGGATTCCTTGACGTTATAGCGCGATTCGGCGGCGGATTCGGTCGTCTGGTCAGGCACGTGCAGGTTCTCCGGAAGCCAGTCTGCGGGATCGTTCGAAGGGCGGACTTTCTTATACCAAAGCCTCGGCACAGGCCAGACCCGGCACGGCTTGGACCCGGCGTTCGTCAGCCCGCGAAGCCGATGCCGGCAATTCCCGCTGCGCCTGCGGTTTCGAGTGCGGCAAAATCGTCCTCCGTTACGCCCCCCATGGCGAAGACGGGCAAGCCGGCTCGTGCGGCCAACTCCGCGAACTGCCCGATTCCGAGCGGCATTGCATCAGGGTGACTTGCGGTCGGGAACACCGGGGACAGGATCGCCGCGTCAATGCCGGCCGCTGCTGCGCGTTGCAGCGCATCTTCGGAATGGGCGGATGCGGTGACGAACCAATCTACCGGACCCTCGGGCCTGCGTGGATCTGCACGCAGGGCGGCTTCAGGGATGTGGACGCCATCGGCTCCGAGCTCGCGTGCCAACGCGATATCTGCGGAAATCATCAAGCGCACACCGTGTTTCGCGCACGGCTCGATCAATGTCCGGGCCTGTTCGGCACGCGTATCCGGATCGCGTGCACGAACGATGACGGCGCTTTCCGCAGGCAGCCGGGCGATCATCGGTGCGGCGTCCGGTAGCCTGTCGTCGTCCGTCATCAGAATCCGCTTCGGCAATTGCCGAAGCGCTTGGAGCGGGGCCTTGGGGTCTGTTACGGTCACCACGTCAATCGCCGTCTGATGAGACTGTATGCATGATAGATAACAGCCGTGACGCCGTCGATGTCGCCGGCAATCTGATGGATATCAACGAGCGCATCGCCGCGGCCGCCCGGGATGCCGGCCGCAAGCCGTCAGACGTATCGCTGGTCGCGGTCAGCAAGGTACATGGCGCCGATCGAATCTTGCCGGCGATCGAGGCGGGGCATCGCGTTTTCGGTGAAAACCGCGTTCAGGAGGCCGAGGATAAATGGCCCGCGCTGCGCGAGGCGACGCCGGATCTGACGCTGCACTTGATCGGGCCGCTGCAAAGCAACAAGGTGAAGAACGCGCTCGAAACCTTCGACGTCATCGAGACTGTAGACCGCGTCAAGCTGGCGCGCCGGCTTGCCAACCTGATGGACGAGACCGGCAAACGGCCGGACGTCTTCGTTCAGGTCAACACCGGCGCCGAGCCTCAGAAAGCCGGAGTGTTACCCGATGAGGCCGACGACCTGATCGCACTTTGCCGGGATGAGTTGCGGTTGCCGTTGACCGGCCTGATGTGTATTCCGCCCCTTGATGAAGAGCCGTCGCTGCATTTCGCTCTGCTGGCCAAGATTGCCGCGCGCAACGGCCTGGCCAAATTAAGCATGGGCATGAGCGCCGATTACGAAACCGCCGTTCGCATGGGGGCGACACACGTGCGGGTCGGTAGTGCGATTTTTGGCGAGCGGCCAAAGGCCTGATCGACCCGTTCAATCGAGCAAATCGTCTACGCCGTGATCGGGCGCCGCAACCTTGTAGATGTGAATGCGTGATTCGATGTCCAGCCCTTTAAGCAGGCCATCGAGATCGCTTGGCGCCAGGGCGACGCACCCCGCAGTCGGGCTGTAATCCGGGCGGGCGACGTGCATGAAAATGGCGCTTCCTTGGCCGGGGATTGGTGGGTCGTCGTTATAGCCGATCTCGACGACAACGTCGTAGATCGGGTCATCGCGCCGCATGATTTCGTGGCTGGCATCCGTCGGCAGATCGACAAGCGTGTTGTACGCTGCATGAGACGGATCGTCGCACCAGCCGTCATCCTCGCCGATCTCGCGGACGGGCAGGCCCGTTTCAGGGGCTGCGCGTCGATCGGCCCGGTAATGCACGCGTCGAAGCGGGAAGGTTCCGGCCGGCGTGCCGCCGTCGCCTTCCGTTTTCCTTGTGACCACCCCGGCAGGTCCCAGCGCACAGCGGTACCGTTTGCCGCCGGCGATCAGGATGCCGTTTGAAAATACATGAAGATCGGCCATGGCCGGATACTCGGTTCAACTTTCGGGTCGTTCCGGGGCCCGATTATCGGGAAACGTCGACGAAAACCTTCTGTGCCTCGCGGCGAAGTGCAGCGCTATCTTCGTAGCGCACCAATGCATCGTTCATGGCCTGCGTGAACCAGCCACCGTCGCTGGCAACCGCGCCGAATGCCTCGGCATCGTTGAATGCCGCCGGATTGGGCGCGAGCGCCGGTTGCAGGCCGCTGAGACCGCCATCTTCCTCGCCGGGAATGCCCAGCGAGCCGAACGGCGATGCGGCGCTTGCTTCGTCCTGGCGTTCGTCACGCTCGATCGCCTTGGCGGCTTCCGCCGATGCCGCAACGACCGGCTGCACAGATCCATCACCGTAGAGAGCGGCAAGAATATCGGCCGGCAAGGATTCGATGGCAACCGGGCCGCTGACGCTGACGGCATCAACTGGAGCCGTATTGCCGCCAGCCGGCGCTGCGGCTGCGGTTGTCGGATTGAGAATATCGGGAACGGAGCGTGATTCGATTTCACGGACCGGGGGAATGGCCGTCGGGGTTCCGTCAACCGTCGGCGTGTCGGCTTCGGGCATGCCCGGCGGTGGCGTCTTTAACCACTCGTCGATGCTGAGACCGCCGGGAAGAACCGTGTCGGACAAGGCGCCGGCATCGGTCTCGGCAATCTCGATGTCGTCCTCCGAACCAAACAGGGCCGCAATATGTTCGCCGATATCCTTCCCGGTGACGACTTCTGCGAGGACGTTGGCGGTGGCTGCGGCGAGACCGATCGGACCAAAGAACAATGCACCGCCGGCCATTCGCGCCGGCGCTGACAGTTCGTCGCCGGTCATTTCGCGGTAGATCGCGGACACGCCGGGAATGTGCTGCAGCGGATTGACGACATCGATGAGGTCGGCAAACGTCATGTCGTCGCCGCCACCCGTGGCGCTCGGACCCTCGAAATCGTAGCGGCCAAGGCCGTCGTCCTGGCCTGGAATCAGGCGGGCGCCCTCACCCTTGTCGCGCATGACGGCGACGTTGCGTGCGTGATTGCTCGGAACGCTCGCGGTGTATTGTTGTACGGCGAAATCGTCGCCTGGGCGTGCCATTGCCGGTTCTCCCGTTCGCGGAGTCCCAAGCAACGGTCGTGCCAAGGTTAATGCTTGATTTTCAACGTTTTAAAGAGGCGACATGAATCAGATTAGGCGCGCCCGGCAGATTTTGCCCGGCATGCGATGTCTATCGCCCCGTCCGCGGTTTCACTGGCTGCCCTATATCAGGTGACCGCTGCGCGATGCCTTGGTCTTCAGATAGTGTTCATTGTGCTGGTTCGACGGGAACGCATGGTCGACCCGCTCAACCACTTCGACGCCGCAGGCCGAGAGCTGGGCGACTTTTTCCGGGTTGTTGGTCATCAGGCGAATGCGGGAAAAACCAAGATCGCGGAACATTTGTGCCGCCGGCAGATAGACCCGCTCATCGGCATCGAATCCGAGCTGCTCGTTGGCTTCAAGGGTATCGAAACCGGCGTCCTGAAGCTCATAGGCGCGCAGTTTATTGACGAGACCGATGCCACGGCCCTCCTGTGCCAGATAGAGCAGAACGCCGCTGCCCTGAGCGGCAATCTCCGCCAGCGCGCCGCGTAGTTGGTCGCCGCAATCGCAGCGCAGGCTGCCGAGAAGATCGCCGGTGAAGCATTCCGAATGCAGTCGCGCGAGAACAGGCGCCGACGGATCGGGTTCGCCGATGACGATCGCGAGGTGCTCAAGGCCGCCGTCGGCCGGACGATAAGCAATGACCCGCGATTGCGCGGCATCGATCAGAGGCACGGCGGCCTCGCTGACGCGGCGCAGGCTGCGGGCCGTGACGGCGTCGTACTGGAACACGTCGCCGGCATCGACCAGGACCCCGTCATGTCTGCGGACCCAGCCTTCGAGATCGTCGGCGGCCGGTTCCTTGAGCTGTGCCACCGCGGCGGCCGGCAACAGACGCGCAATCTTGGCGAGGCGCACGGCGGCCGCTTCCGCGCTATGACGGTCGACGCGGCGGACCGTAAAGGTCTTCAGTTGATTTCGGAGATCGGCGGCGCGTGCGCCGGCAAGCGGATCGGCGAGGTCGCGCACCAGTTCCGGCGCCAACTCGGCATTTTCCTTGGGTTCGATCAACGCAATCCGGTCCGGCGACGGTACAAGATTGAGCACCGTTGCCCTGCGCCCCGTAATGGCCAGCGATACCGACGCCTCTGCCGCGTCAACGAGCTCCGCAAGACCCTCGCGCGACGTCCCCTCTGCGGCGACAGCCAGAATAGCCATGCCACCGCCGCCGCGAACGGTGACAAAGCGGCCCCTGCGCAGATCTGAGACGGCGCGGTCGATGGCAAGGCGCGAGAGTGGCTCGCGCGATGCCGGAACGGACACCAGATTGGGCTTACTGTCGTTCATGTCGCTCGCAGTCTATCACAAAAATGCCAGCAGCTTTGATCGCCGCCGACTGTCATCTTTCCGAGGGCTTGGTTATTGTACATACGAGGCCGCTGCACAAATATATTGTCGCGGCCCTTCCGCGGCGTCATGCCGCATTCCGGCGCCGCGTCGGCCTAGGGGAAAGAGTTCGAAGGTGAACATGAGCAACGGAAAGAACCTATTGCTGGTCGACGACGATGACGCGCTCATCGAGATGCTGATCGAACAGCTTCAACTGCACGAGGAGTTTCAGGTTACTGTCGCCAACAGCGCGGCCAAGGGGCTGGAGCTTGCCAAGCAGGATTACTACGAGGTCATCCTTCTCGATGTCGGCCTGCCGGACATGGACGGCCGCGATGCCTGCAAGCTGATGCGCAAGAACGGCGTGCGATCGCCGATCATCATGCTGACCGGTGCGGATACGGATGCCGATACCATTCTCGGCCTCGACGCCGGCGCCAACGACTACGTGACCAAGCCGTTTCGCCTCGGCGTTCTGCTCGCTCGTATCCGCGCCCACATCCGTCAACACGAACGGTCCGACGACGCCATGTTCGTCATCGGTCCCTATTCGTTTCAGCCGGGCGCCAAGATGCTGGTCCACAACGACACCGGCAAAAAGGTCCGCCTGACCGACAAGGAAGGCGCTATTCTCAAATATCTCTACCGCACCGGCGACAGGGTCGTGAGCCGCGATGTCCTCCTCGACGAGGTCTGGGGTTACAACGCCGGCGTCACCACCCACACGCTCGAAACCCACGTTTACCGGTTGCGCCAGAAGATCGAGGAAGATCCCTCGAATGCACGGCTGTTGATCACCGAGCCGGGTGGCTACAAGCTGGTTCCCTGACGATGCCGGCGCCGGAGAATATCGTCGGCTGGCATGCCCATGTCTATTTCGATGCGGAGACGTTCGATCGGGCGCGCGATCTCTGCGAACGGGCGCGCGATGCATTCGGCGTATCCATGGGCCGCATGCACCGTCAACCCGTCGGCCCGCACCCGATGTGGAGTTGTCAGCTCGCGTTCGCGCCCGAAACCTTCGGCGCGCTGATCCCGTGGCTCGGCCAAAACCGCGGCGACTTGACCGTATTCATTCACACGATGACCGGCGACGATCTCTACGATCACACGCAGGGGACGATGTGGATGGGCTCGATTGAATCGCTCGATCTGTCGATCTTCGACGAGACCGACCAGGCGGCGCCGGATTGAAGGCCGGCGGACCTACCGGTCCTGACCGTCGGCGCCGATGTCATCGACGAAACGAAACAGTTCGGGGTCCAGCTCGACACCGTAGCGTGGATTGACCAGTGCGAAATCCGTGATCAGCCCCTGGGCATCGACCACTGTCCATTTGCGTAACGCGAGCGGGTTGTCGGAGAACGTCAGGCTGATGCGGCCGGCAAGCGGGTCGTCGGTCTGTTCGACGGTGATTTCCAACGTGCCGCTACCGCGTGCGACGTTGGTGACACTGAGGCCGTCGCCATCGAGCTTCAGATCCTCGCGCAGTAGAACGCTTGCGGGGGACGACAGCAGCGGTACGCGGCTGACCTGGCTTAGTTCGGTGTCGTTGTAGATAAGGAATAGACCATCGGCGACGATCAGAACGGGCACCGGCGGGTCGTACTCGATCCGCATCCGCCCGGGACGGTCGACGAAAAACGCGCCCTCTGCGACCTCGCCCGAGGAGGTGAACTGAAAGAAGCGCGCTTTCAACGTATCGATGTCGTTGATATAGCGCTCGACCTTGTCGATGGCGGCACGGTCTGCGTCGCTCAGGGCCGCATGCGAGGCCGAATTCTGAGCCACGAGCAGCACGAGTGAGAGAACGACGATACGGGACAGGAGCGCGCTCATGACGCGAGATATAAGCGTGCACGACAATCCGCGCAATTCGGTTTCATCGAAGTTGGCGGATGTAGTCGCGGTGAAACGCCAGATATCCGGTTTCGGGCTCCGGCGTGTGGCCGCGGATCAGTCGGTGAAGATCGGGAAGCCGGTGAAACGGCACTGTCGGCAGGGCGTGATGCTCGATGTGCCAGGGCATGTTCCAGGCAAGCGTGCGGACGAGAGCATTCGAGCGGGTCGTTCTCGTGTTTTCGATCATGTTGGAAACGTTCGGCAACAGGCCGTGCTCGGCCATCAGATAGAGCCGGAGGAACGGTTGGCCGATAAGCGCCGGTACGACCCACGTCCAGAGCAGCACATCCGTGTTCAGATAAATCGAGCCCGCGGTGAGGGTTGCGTAACCGGCAATGAACAGGAACGCTTCCCGCCGCACCTTGCCGTAGGCCGACTTCGGGGTGAAGCCGTCGGGCTTCGCATAGGTCAGATTGCCGATCAGTTGACGCATGTTACCGAACCACGTCGGTATTCCGCTCACATACCAGAGATACGCCGCCCGGGTTTCGGGTTTGGGCTCGGAGAGTTCCGGGTCCCGTTCCGGGTCCTGGGTGTAGCGGTGATGGGCGAAGTGGAAATAGAGAAACCATTCTGGCGGGATCAGGATGGCAAATCCGGATACCCACGCCGCGATTTTGTTGAACGCATGGGTTCTGAACGGCGTCAGGTGCGCGCATTCGTGCAGCAAGGTGAACAGGAAGATGATCAGGATGCCCTGCGGAATCATCAGCCACGGCCAGTACGGCACTTCGATGGCGATAGCGTAGCCCATAATGCCGATCAGGCCGAAATGAACGGCGGCGTGGATCAGACCCGCCGCGTCGGATTTCTCCAACAGGCGTTTACGGTCCTCTGCCGGCAGGGCGGCGATGATCTGCTTGTGGTCCATGTCCCCGGATTAAACCCGGGCGAATGATGCCGCAAGTTCAGTGATTACCGATCAGGACCTCGCGGCGGCCGACGCGATTGGCCGGCGAGACGACGCCTTCCGATTCCATCGTTTCGATAATCCGGGCGGCGCGGTTATAGCCGATCTGTAAATGCCGCTGGATGAAGCTGGTCGAGGCCTTGCCTTCGCGCGCGACAAGCGCGACGGCCTCGTCGTATAGCTCGTCGGCGCCGCCGCCACTGCCCGAGCTGCCCGGACCGGTAGCGGCTTCGTCGTCGGTAGTGACTTCCTCGATGTAGCTTGGCGTGCCCTGACCTTTCAGGAACTCGACGACTTCCTCGACCTCTTCGTCCGAAACGAACGGTCCGTGGGTCCGGGTGATGCGCCCGCCGCCGGCCATGTAAAGCATATCGCCCTGACCGAGCAGGTTTTCCGCGCCCTGTTCGCCGAGGATCGTACGGCTGTCGATCTTCGATGTGACCTGGAAGCTGATGCGGGTCGGGAAGTTCGCTTTGATCGTGCCGGTGATGACGTCGACCGATGGGCGTTGCGTCGCCATGATTAGGTGGATGCCGGCGGCGCGCGCCATCTGCGCCAGACGCTGTATCGCGGCTTCGACGTCCTTGCCGGCGACCAGCATCAGGTCGGCCATCTCGTCGACGACGACGACGATGTAAGGCAGCGGTTCGTTGGCGATCGGCTGGTCCTCGTAGACCGGCTTGCCATCCTCGTCGAAGCCGGTTTGCACCCGGCGTGTCAGGGTTTCGCCTTTCTTCTGGGCTTCGACGATGCGCTGATTGAAACCGGCGATGTTACGCACGCCCATCTGCGACATGGCGCGGTAGCGGTCCTCCATCTCGCGCACGGTCCATTTCAGCGCGACCACGGCCTTTGACGGATCGGTGACGACCGGCGTCAGCAGGTGCGGAATGTCGTCGTAAACCGAAAGCTCAAGCATCTTCGGGTCGATCATGATGAACTTGCATTCGTCCGGGCGCAGCCGATAGAGCAGCGACAGGATCATCGCGTTCATGCCGACGGACTTGCCCGATCCGGTGGTGCCGGCGATCAGCAGGTGTGGCATGCGCGCGAGATCGACGATGACCGGTGCCCCGCCGATGTCTTTGCCGAGCGCGAGCGGCAGCTTGGCCGAGGCTTTCTCGAACGCTTCGGCGGCGAGCAGTTCGCGAAGCTGAACCATTTCGCGGTCGCCGTTCGGCAATTCGATACCGATGACGCTACGGCCCGGCACCACGGCGACGCGCACCGAAATGGCGCTCATCGAGCGGGCAATGTCATCCGACAGCCCGATAACGCGGGAGGTCTTTGTGCCCGGTGCGGGTTCGAGTTCGTAAAGCGTAACCACCGGTCCCGGACGCACCTTGACGATCTCGCCACGGACGCCGAAGTCTTCGAGAACCGATGACAGGAAACGTGCGTTCTGTTCCAGCGACTCCGTGTTCACCTTCTTGGCCGCCGGCGCTTTGGTCTCTTCCAGCAGTTCGAGAGGCGGGTTGGTGTAAACACCGTCCTCGCCGAGATCGAGGCTCTTCTGACGCTCCTTCTCCGCTTTCTTGCCGGCCCGCGCACGGGGTGCGGGCGCCGAAACGACGGTGTTTTTGCGCTTTTTCCGGGATGCGGTGTCGGAGCTGACCGACGCCGGTTCGCGGGCTGTAATGATTTCCGTCTCAAGCACGTCGTCGACGCGCGCATCGGACACCTCGCGGTCGGAGAAGCGCAAACGCACCTCATCGAGGGTGTGGGCGATGGTGCCGATGCGGTTGCCGACGGTGCCGCCGACGCGCCGCGCACCGCTGACCGCTTCGGTCGACGCGCGATGCATGGCGCCGCCCGCCAGTCGCCAGTCGCGCCATGACCAACCGAAGGCAAAGACCATCAGGCTCGTGGCCAGTCCGGCGGCGAGCGTCGCCAGCGCGGGCGGGCCGTATACGGGATGGGCGAGATCGCCGAGCAGGACAAGCTGCGCATGCAACATGTCGCCGGCGAGACCGCCGAGGCCGGTCGTCAGCGGCCAGTTGCCGGGCACCGACAGAGAACTCAAGGCCGCGCCAGCGAGGACAATGGCGATCAGCAGCGACAAGGTGCGCAGCGCGGGGCGGCCGACGCCATCCTTGCGGACAAGACGCACGCCCCAGGTCCAGAAGGTCAATGCAGGCAGGACGGCGGTGACGCCGAGCACCTGCAACATGACGTCGGCGACAAGCGCGCCGGGCCGGCCCAGCATATTCGTGGCGGTTTGACCGGTCGCATTGTTGAGTGACGGATCCGCGGGCGAGTAACTCAGCAGCAGGGCCATGAGGGCGCCGCCGGCGGCGATGAAAAGCACCCCCGCCCCTTCGAGGGCGCGACGCTTCAGGAACGCAACGAGGGCTGCCGGCAGCAGCGCCCCGCCGGAAGCCGGAGAGACTGTTCTGGTCATGCCCTATTTGTAGAGAACAGGGTCTTTACAGGGTGTTAACGAGCCGCCGCAAAGCCTCGTCCAGCACGGCACCCGGCGTCACCAGCGCGATCCTGATGAAGGCATCGCCCGGGGCTGAGCCGTCCGGGCCGGGCCGGGATGTATGGGCGCCAGGCAGAACCCGCAGCGCGGCATCCTGCCAGAGCTTTCGGGCCGCCGTTTCGCCGTCGCCGACATCGAGCCAGAGAAAGAAACCGCCGGGCGGGCGGTAGAATCCGAACCGATTACCGAGCACGCGCCCGGCACGGTCGATGTTGGCACGATAGAAGGCGCGGACATCTGCGGCATGGCCGTCGTCGGCCCACAGCGCCGCCGATACCCGGTCGACCGGCAACGGGACGCTGGCCGCGATGTAGCTCCGGAACCGGCCAAATCCGGCGAGAATATCCGGATCGCCGGCGAGAAAGCCGGAGCGCAGGCCGGCGCCGTTGGATCGTTTCGACAACGAATGAAACGCGATGATGTTGTCGTAGCCGCCGTCCCCCATTTCCTTGCAGACTTGCAGCACGCCCGGCGGCGGGGCGTCGTCGTAGACATCTGCGTAGCATTCGTCGACAGCCAGAACGAAGTCGTGCTTGCGGGCGAGCCCGACGGCGCGCTCGAGATAGACGGAATCGGCGAACACGCCCTGCGGGTTGGCCGGCGAACAGATGAACATCAGCGCCAGACGGTCGAGGGTTTCGCCGTCGAGTGCGTCGAGATCGGGCAGATGGCCTGTCTCCGGTGTCGCGGCCATGTAAAATGACTCGGCGCCCGTGGCCAGCGCCCCAGTCCCGTAGACGTGATAGAACGGGTTCGGCATGGCGACGATGGGCCGTTTGCCGTTCTTTTCCGACGGCACCAACCATGTCGGAAACAGATAAAGCGCTTCGCGCGTGCCGGCGCAGGCAAGAACGTGCCGGTCGGGATCGATGTCGCCCGGGCCCAGTCCGTATCGGCGGCCGAGCCAGCCGGCGAAGGCAGCGCGCAGGTCTGGCGACCCGTTGAACGGCGGGTATCTGTTCCAGCCGTCGACGCCATTTTCGGCCAGCACTTCATAGGCGAAATCCGGGATCGGTTGCTGCGGCTCGCCAACCGCGAGGGATATCGGTTCCAGGCCTTCCGGCGGCGAAACGCCGTTCAACAGGGCGCGCAGCCGGTCGAACGGGTAGTCGGGCAGGGTTTCGAGCAGCGGATTGTTTTGCATGGGCCAGTGATCGGCGGATTTCGCGCCCGCCGCAAGTCCTTTTGTCGGCCGTTACGGACAAGGAAACGGGCCGGTCGCACCCCGCTGAGCGGTGCGACCGGCCCGACCGGCTCCCCTGTGTAGCAGGGAGGTTGCCGGCCTAAATCTTCTGCGAACCCCGGCCGAACTCGGGATAGGCCTCGAGGCCGAGTTCGGTGGTGTCGAGGCCGCTGTATTCCTCTTCATCGCCGACCCGGAGGCCGACCGTCATCTTGATGATCGTCCAGACGATGAAGCTGGCGATGAAGACGAAAGCGCCAATGGCGACGATGCCGGTTAGCTGAACGCCGAATGATGCGCCATCATTGGTCAGCGGCACGGCCAGGGTGCCCCAGACGCCGGCCATGAGATGAACCGGTATGGCGCCGACAACGTCGTCGACCTTCATGCGGTCGAGCAACGGCACCGCGAACACCACGATCGTCCCGCCGATGCCGCCGATCAGGATGGCCTGCCAGATGGCCGGGGTATCGGGCCCGGCGGTAATGCTGACGAGGCCGGCGAGAGCACCGTTCAGGACGATGGAAAGGTCGACCTTTTTATAGATCAGCTGGGTCAGGACCATCGCCGCGATGACGCCGCCGGCCGCCGCCATGTTGGTGTTGGCGTAGATGATGGCGATGGCCGTCGCGTCGGCGGCAGACCCGAGGGCCAGCTGCGAGCCGCCGTTGAAACCGAACCAGCCGAACCAGAGAATGAACGTGCCGAGGGTTACCAGCGGCATCGATGAGCCCGGAATCGGGTTAATCCGGCCTTCGGCGCCGAACTTGCCCTTGCGGGCCCCGAGCACGATGGCGCCGGCGAGCGCGGCCCAGCCGCCGGCCGAATGAACGATGGTCGACCCGGCGAAGTCCGAGAAACCCATCTCCGCGAGCCAGCCGCCGCCCCACTGCCAGGCGCCTTGCACCGGGTAGATAACGCCGGCCATGACAACGACGAACAACAGGAACGGCCACAGCTTGATGCGTTCCGCGACCGTGCCGGAAATGATCGAGGCCGTGGTCGCAACGAACACCATCTGGAAGAACCAGTCCGACTCCGCCGAATAGCCGCCCGAGAAATCGCCGGCGTCGATCGCCGAATTGTCGCCGACCCAGACTGTGAAACTGCCGACCAGGCCGCCGTCGACCCCGTCGTACATCGCGTTGTAACCGATGAGATAGAACACCACGCCGGCAACGGAATAGAGCGCGATATTCTTGAGACAGATGGTCGCCACGTTCTTGGTCCGCACCATGCCAGATTCGAGCATGGCGAAACCCGCGGCCATGAGCATGACCAGAAAGCCATGGACCAGGAACGAGAAGGTATTGAAAACGTAGGCTACCTCGCCGGAGACGGCGGCGACGGCGTTATCCGGCAGAACGCCGGCGATCAACATGACAATGGCCGCCAGAATCTTCAGCGGGCCGGAACGGTAACGGTTGAACATTTCGGTCTCCCTTTTTTGACGGGATCCCGTGGCCGAAATGCCGGCCATTTCGTTTCAAATACCGTGCCAAAGTCAGATGATTAGAAAAAAGACTATTTTTCAATGGGTTAGGTTTGAATTTTTTGAACAGACGCAATGCTGGCCAGAAAACATGCTCAAAAATTAATCAGTTTCGGGCCGGCGCATAGGAATTGGGCAACGCCGTCCTGCCTCTTGGCGATCCGTCTGGACAACCCCGCGGGACGCGCCCAAGTTATCGGCATGGCGCGCAAGAAAGAGATCGTCGAGGCGGACGTTGCCGTGGTCGGCGCCGGCATGGTCGGCGGAACGATTGCGTGCCTGCTCGCCGGATCAGGCGTGCCGACAGTGATGATCGATCGCGCCGCTATCGGGACCGGTCTCGTTCCCGAATTTGACGGCCGCGCATCGGCGATCGCGCTCTCGACCCACCGCGCGTTGCGTGGCGCCGGGATTTGGGCGGCCCTGGCCGACACGGTCAATCCAATCGAGGATATTCGCGTCTCCGACGGTGGTTCGCCGCTGTTTCTGCATTACGACCATCGCGACGTCGGCGATGAGCCGTTCGGGTACATGATCGAAAACCGTCACATCCGTCACGCCCTCGCCGCGCGCTTCGCCGAGCTCGACGCGCTTACCGTGGCGGCGCCCGCGTCCGTTGCCGGCGTCGAACGCAATCCGGGCGGCGTTGTCGTCGGGCTCGGGGATGGCCGGGAAATCCGCGCCCGGCTGCTGATTGGGGCGGATGGGCGCGGCTCTGCCATGCGCGCCGCCGCCGGCATTCGGGTCACCCGTTGGGACTACGATCAGGTCGGCATCGTTTGTTCGGTGCGGCATGAAAAGCCGCACGACAATATCGCTCATGAACGGTTTTTGCCGTCGGGGCCGTTTGCCATCCTGCCGCTCCGGGACAACCGGGCGAGCATCGTGTGGACGGATAAGAAGCATCTTGCCCCGACCATCATGCAGCTCAGTGACCGCGATTTCGCGGGCGAGCTCCGCCGCCGTTTCGGCGATTTCCTCGGTGACGTGGAACCGGAACCCCGGCGCTGGTGCTATCCGCTGTCGTTGCAGTTCGCGCGCGAACCGGTGGCCGACCGTCTCGCTCTCGCCGGCGATGCGGCTCACGCCATGCATCCGATCGCCGGCCAGGGCCTCAATATGGGTCTGCGCGATGCCGCAGCATTGGCCGAAGCGATTGTCGATGCCCGCCGCCTCGGCTTGGATATCGGCGGGTCGACCACGCTCGAACGCTACGCTCGTTGGCGCGGCTTCGACAATACGTTGATGCTGGCCATGACCGACATGCTGAACCGGTTGTTCTCGAACGATATCGCGCCGGCGCGCGCGGCCCGCGACATCGGCATGGCTGCCGTCAACGCTGCCGGTCCGCTCAAGAAGGTCTTCATGCGTCATGCCATGGGTGTGGTCGGCGATCTGCCGCGCGTGCTTCGCGGCGAGCCGCTCTGATGCCCGTTCAGGCGAGCGCCAGGTCGAGCGCCGCTTCGCAGTGGATCAGCGTGGTGTCGTAGACCGGTACCGAGACATTCTCTGCGTTTAGCAGCATGCCGACCTCGGTGCAGCCGAGGATCAGGCAGTCCGCACCCCGCGACACCAGCCGATCGGCGATGGCCACGTACGCAGCCCTGCTCTCCTCGCGAACGATATCCTTGCAGAGCTCGTCGTAGATGATGCGGTGAGTCGTCGCCCGGTCGGCGTCATCGGGAATCACCGGAGCAAGCCCGGCCGCGATTAGCCGGTCCGTATAGAACGTCTGCTCCATCGTGAAGGCTGTCGCCATCAGACCGGGGGCCGCACGGCCATGCGCCACGATGCACGACGCGGTCGCGTCGGCGATGTGCACCATCGGCAGATCGATGCCTGCCATCGTCTCGTCGGCGAGCTTGTGCATGGTGTTGGTCGCAAGCACGAGCAGATCCGCGCCGCCGCGCTGCAACGCCTTGGCCTCGGCGTTCAGGAGCCGCCCTGCTTCGGTCCAGTCGCCGGCCGCCTGCAGCGCCTCGATGTCGGCGAAGTCGAGGGATCGAATGAGCAGCTCCGGCGAATGCAGGCCACCGAGCCGTTCACGGGTCAGCCGGCAAAGCTCCCGGTAGTAGATCAGCGTCGATGCGGCCGACATGCCGCCGAGGATGCCGATGGTCTTCATCGTCGATCACGGATCCCGGCTTAGGCCCTGTTCGTCGAGGGCGGCGAGATAATCGTCCCATATCGCCTGATAATTGAGCCCGTAGTTGTAAAGGATCGGCCACGAAAAGATGCCGGTGTCGTGCATGTCGTCGAATTTGAGGCGCACCGCGTAGTTGCCGACCGGCTCGATGCCCATGATGCTGACGTGCCGCCGACCGGAGACCACGGTCTTTTGTCCCGGGCCGTGGCCCTGAACCTCGGCGGACGGGCTTTCGACGCGCAGAAACTCGGCCGGGAGGGCGAACGACGCGCCGTCCTCGAACGTCACGTGCAATGTCTTGGTTTCCTTGTTGAAGCGAAGCTCCGTCGGGGCCGGCCCGGTATCGATCCGATCGGACACGGTCTCAGTCCTCGACCAGTTTCGGCCCCGGCTTTTCGTCGCCGATTTCACGCGCTTCGTCGGGTAGCATGATCGGCACGCCCTCGCGGATCGGAAACGCAAGCCCGGCGCGTTCGCTGATCAGTTCCTGCGCTCCGGCGTCATAACGCAGCGGCCCCTTGGTCAATGGGCAAACGAGGATCTCCAGAAGCTTCGGATCAACGGTCCTGTGTGTCGTCGGCATGACGCCTCCTTCAGCTATCGGCTCTGGCCCGTGCGAACCTAGTGCCGCATCGACGTCGGCGAGTTGTCGCCGTGCATGGCGAGCACCATGAGATCGATCAGCATATCGCCGCGTTCGGCCGTGCCGCTGCATTCCAGCAACGCCTGTTTCTCACCTGCCTCGAACGGGCAGACCATGGACAACGAGGTGACCAGCGAAGCGTCGTCGGCATCCTCGATCGTCGACCAGTCGGCCTCTATGCCGGCCTGCGCGAAGTATGCGTGAACCGCCTCCATCAGCCGTGCGCGGTTGGCGACCCGGCCCTCGTCTTCGTCGAGGTCCGCCTCGAACCCCTTGTAACTGATCGAGGCCCGACGGTAGCCGCGTTGTACCGTCAATTCGTTGACGATGCGAAATCGGGTCAGACCGAGCAGCGTGATGACGAAGCGCCCGTCGCCGGTTTCGGCAAACGATATGATGCGCCCAAGACTGCCGACTTCGTACACCGTCGGTTGACCGGCCGGCGATTCGACGCCTTCGGCGAGCGGTTGCACGATTCCGACCAAACGGCCGGCCCCCAGACTGTCCTCGATCATATTGAGGTAGCGCGGCTCGAAGATGTTCAACGGAAGCTTCGCGTCGGGCAGCATCAACACCCCGCTCAACGGAAAGATAGCCACTTCGCGCGGCAACGCGCCGAGGCCACCTTCAATAGGGGCGTAATCAGAACTCACGAAAACAGCACGGCAGAAAGTTGTCGCCGGCCTTCGACCGTGTCGGGGTGACTATGGCCGAGCGCCTCGAAAATCTTCAGCAATTGATGGCGCGCTGCCTCATCGTTCCAGGTACGCTCGCGCTTGATGATCTCGATCAATTCGTTGATGGCGTCGGCGTTGCGCCCACCGCCGTAAAGCGCGACGGCCATGTCAAATCGTGCTTGGTGATCGTTCGGATCCGCTTCGAGACGCTGCGTGAAGGCGTTGGTGTCGACCGGATTGGCGGTTTGCTCGGCAAGCTCAAGCGCCGTCACCGCGCCCGTTACCTCGCTGCTGGCACGCAGTTCCTCGGTCAGGCCGTCGACGATCTCACGCGCACCTTCGAGGTCGCCCATTGCCGTCGCCGCGCGGATCAGTCCCGCGATGGCGCCCGCATGGCTGCCGTCTTGCTGCAGCACAGCGCCGAAACCCTGGGCCGCTTCGTCATGGTCGCCGGCATCGAGCGCAGACTGTGCAGCCTCGAGCATCTCGTCGATCGGCGACTTTGCGCCGCCCGTCAGCTTGCCGATGAACGACTTGAGCTGGCTTTCCGGCACCGCGCCCTGGAAACCGTCGACCGGCTGGCCGTTCGAAAAGGCGTAAACCATGGGAATCGACTGGACACGGAGCTGCTGGGCGATTTCCGGGTTTTCGTCGACGTTGATCTTGACCATGCGAACCGTGCCGCCGGCCTGATTGACCAGTTTTTCGAGCATCGGACCGAGCTGCTTGCAGGGTCCGCACCACGGCGCCCAGAAATCGACGATGACCGGATGCTGCATCGAGGCTTCGATAACGTCGGCCATGAATGTGTCGGTCGAGCCCTCTTTGACGTATTGCCCACCGCCCGCTGGCGCAGCCGTGCCGCCCTCCGGGGGAATGATTTCGCCGCGAAGCGGCTCCGGCCCGGGCCCGTCTCCGTTGCTCCCGTTTCCGCCATTGCCGTTGTTCTGGCCGCCGCCGTCGAGAATGATCGCCATGGTCGTCTGCTTTCGTTCAAATCCGTGTTGGGTTGCCCATATAGATGGCCTGTTGCCCGGCGATGCGCAAGCCCGCCCCGCCGGACGGCCTGGCGGCGCTCAATCGAGCGGGCGGACGGCCGGTTCGTGGCCGCAGGCGCGTACGAACGTCAGGACGTCGGCGGTCCGGATGCGGGTCGTCGCCGAGTTGATGAGCGGATGGCAGTTGAGGATTTCCTCCGCCATGATCGCTTCGTCGATGATCACGTTGACGCGGGTATCCGTGTCGTTGATCAGGGCAAGAACGGTGACCGAGCCAGGCTCGACACCGAGCACTTCCATCAGCAGGTCCGGCTTGCCGAACGACAGATGATGAGCGCCGATTTTGTGGCGCAGTTCCTTCATGTCGATCGGGCGGTCTTCGTGCGCCACGACCAGCCAGAGCTGGCCCTTCTTGTCCTTGAGAAACAGGTTCTTGCAATGGGCGCCGTCGAGCTCGCCGCGCTCGCTCTTCGATTCCTCGACGGTGAAAACCGGTGCATGTTCGTGGGTTTCGGTTTCGATGCCGAGGCTGTTCAAAAAGGCAAAAAGCTCTTCCCGTGTCTTCGGGCGGGGTTCCGGCATGTTTCGTCTCCGCTCTGAAACGGAGCGGACCTTAGACAGCAACGCCACGGCGGGCAAGTCTCGCCCGCTCGCGCAACGTAAAGCGGCCGTCCGGCGCGGGGGGAACGCCGGAACGGCCGCTGGAGGGCGAGAATGCCGAAATCCGGGAGGAGGCGCCGGCCGGCATCCCGCCGTAGCCCTTGCCGGGGGAAGCTAGGGCTTTAGTACCGGGTAGGCGAAGTCGTAAACAAGATCGCTCGCTCGGGCCGGTTCGTGGCAGTTGAGACAATCCGTCGCGTAATCGGTGCTGACGGTCTTGACCGGATCGTCGGCGGTGAAGAACGACCAGCCCCAACCGTCACCCCATAGCGGGTTGTCCGGAAAACGGCCGACCTCGTCCTTGACCATCACGAAGTATCCGGCGACGTCGGCGGCGCTTGTCGCCTCACCGGTCGTCAGGAGTTGTGTGTTGCCGTTGAACAGTTCCTTGACCAGAACGGCGCCGTCGGGGAACGTGCCTGTTGCGCGATAGGCATCGACCGATGCCGGTTGGGTGTAGACGACGTGCAGGCCGACCCCGCCGCCGGTATCCGCATCGCCGGCAACCGACCAGGCGCCGAGCATCACATAGTCCGTGCGAAAATTCTCGGGCACGCTGATTGCGCCGTCGGACGACACGACACCGTCGGCGTAAGTCATCTGCGCGCCGCCTTTCGGTGCAAGGCCGAAGATCGCGACGGCGGCGATGGCGAACGACAGGGTCAGGCCGACAAAGATCTTTTTCATCGCTATATCTCCTGTTTTACCGGCGTTCAGGCCGCCGCTGCGGTGCCCGTCGTGCGAACCGCCGGGAAGTCGATTTCAGTGTCGACGATGTGATTGAAGTAGTTGGTGAACATGTTGACGCCGATGTGTGCGACGATTTCAACGATCTCGCCGTCGCTGAACCCGACGGTCCGCAGCGACGCGACCTCGGCATCGCCGACCTTGCCGCGCTGATGAACGACGGATCGAACGAACGCGAGTGCGGCCGCTGTCTTCGCATCGACGGACTCGCCCCGCAGATTGCGGGCGCGCTCGTCTTCCGCCACGCCGGCGCCCTTGGCCATCAGCGAGTGCGCGGAAGCGCAGTAGTCGCAGCGGTTCGCGCCGGCCATCGCGAGAGCAATCTGTTCACGGAGCACCCCGGGCAACAAACCGTCGCCGAGTGCGCCGTTGAATGCGAGGAAGCCTTCGAGAACCTTCGGCGACTGGGCAAAGGTAGCGAAGATGTTGGGAACCATCCCGATCGAGGACCTGACGCCGTCCATCAGCGTCTTGGCGTCACCGGGTGCGGTTGCGGGATCGAGGGCGGGAATGCGCGGCATGTCTTTTCTCCATAAAAGGTCGTTGTTAAAAAGGAAACAGATCTGTTTCCCCATGACCGTAAAAGACACCGATCTGTTTCCTTTGTCAACGACGATATCATCAACAAAATGTGAGCTTCTACATCTGTTATGAGGATAACGCGCAACTATGTTGCTTGATTTTATCGCCTTTATTCGGCAATATATGAGACAGATCAGTTTACTACGAAGATGCGATGAAACACTCGGACCGCCGCGAACACCTTGTCGATACGGCGATCGATCTTTTCGGTCGCAACGGATTTCACGCGACCGGGATCGATACGATCCTCGACGAAGCCCGCGTATCGAAGCGCACGCTCTACCGGCATTTCCGGACCAAGGAAGAACTGATCCTCGCCGCGTTGAAAAAGTACGACGGAATCTTTCGCAACGGCTTCATGCGGCAGGTCGAGAATCGCGCCGGTGCACCGCGCGACCGGCTTCTGGCGGTTTACGACGTCGCCGCGTCGTGGTTCGAGGGCGACAACTTTTTCGGCTGCATGTTCATCAACGCCATCGGCGAATATTCGGAAACCGATACGCCGATCCGTCAGGCGTGCTGCGAGTTTAAATCATTAATGCGCGGCTACATCGAGGATCAATGCTCTGCCCTCGGTGTTGAGGACCCGGCGGGGCTGGCAGCCGAGCTGGCGTTGCTGCTTGAAGGCGCCATCGTGACCGCTCAGGTCAGTCGGCAGGGCCGTGTCGCCGCCGAAACGGCGAAGACGGCCGCCAGGGCCCTCATCGACCGCGCGGTCGCGCCGAATTGACGGCCGAGGCGGCCCGATAAAAGCCGATCGAAAAGGCGGCGAAATCGCACTTGCATCATTGGCGGCGATGACTATGATCGCCGCGCTCTCGGCAGAATATTCGAATGCCGAACCCGGTGCGGGCGTAGCTCAGGGGTAGAGCGCAACCTTGCCAAGGTTGATGTCGTGAGTTCGAATCTCATCGCCCGCTCCATTTTTCTGGAAATCCCACGCAACCCGGAACTCAGGCCTGAACCTCGCGCATACGGAGCGCGAGTGCGGATCCGGTTAGCGCCATGGCCGCGAGCGCAGCTAGAGCGGTCTCCGCACCAAGATTCATGAGCAGCCCGATCATCGCGCCGACCGCAAACATCATCACGCCGATGACCGTGTTGGAAAGCGCGACATAGGCCGATTTGTTGTCGCCGCCGGCGAGATCCACGATATGGGTCTTACGGCCGATGCGCACGCCGGTGTGGGCGACCGAAAGCACGAACAGGGCGATGGCGTAGAGATAAATACTGGGCGCCAGACCATCGGCGAACGCCAGGATCATCAAAACGATGAATGCGACCGCTCCGCCGAGCGCCGATGCGTAGACCATCGTCAGGCGGCTCGATCTGTCAGAGAAATTTCCCCAGACCGATGCGCTTACCGCATTGGCAAGGCCGCTAGCGACCATGAGCCAGCCCAGGCCCGAGAGCGAAAGGCCGGTTTCCCGTTGCGCCAGCGCAATATAGACGGGCGTCGACAGGGCGGTCGACATCATCAGCGTACGAACAATGACAAAACGGCGAAGTTCCGCGTCTTCCAACAGAACGCGCATCTGACCTTTCAGGACTTCGAAAAGATTGCGTCATCCGTCGGTCGCCCCCGGGCGCTCCCGCACGCGGCTGAAAAAGCCCGCCGCAGCCAGCCATGAAAGCCCGGCGATCGAAACAATCAGGTAAAGCACCCAATCAGGGCGGGCATCTGCCGGGCTGAGTGCGAGATAGACCCCGATGGCGACGGCAACGACACCCGATGCCGTTGCAGCATAACCGTTGACCCGTCCGCGTTTCCCCTTGGAGACGGTCTTGCCAAGCGTGTCTTTCGAGGCAATGGAAGCGACGCCGCGAGCCGTCGAGAAAATCACCAAAAGACCGACGATCAGCCAGCCGGCTGTCGTTCCGTCGAACCCGCCCACTGCGACGCCTGCCATGGCGAGCACACAAAGCCCCTCGACCACACTGCTCGCGACCCAGAAATGCTTGCGCACGGCAAACCCGCGAATCCAGCCGCCGACGGCCATCTGCGGCAACAGCGCCAGGGACTCGCGGATCGGCACCAGAAACCCGATCAGGAAGACCGGCGCGCCGACAAATCCCATTAACCACGGTAAAACGACCTTGGCGTCGGCAAGGGCGTCGCCGGTCTTGCTCAGGGTGTTGGCGACAACGTGCCAGACGAAGTTGATCGGCTGATCGTTGCACTGGGCATCGGGAATATCGCGGCATAGCCGTGCATCGTCCTCGCCAAGTGCCAGAACCGACGCCTGCATCGCCAGTCGGTCGATGCTACCCTGCGTCACGCAACGGACCTCGGATCCGGGTGATTTTCAAGCCAGTGCCGGGCGATATCGCCGCGCCGGCAGATCCAGACATCGTCGTGGGACATCGCGTAATCGAGTATACGGTGCAGGGCGACGATCCGGCCGGGCCTGCCGAGCAATCTGGCGTGCAGTCCGACGGTCATCATTTTCGGCCGCTCGGCCCCTTCGCGGTAAAGCACGTCGAACGAGTCCTTCATGTAGGTCACGAAATCGTCGGCGACCTGATAGGCGTGTTCGGCCCTGCCGAAGCGCGAATCGTTGGTGTCCAGGGAATAAGGGATCAACAACAGACCTGGATAATCCGGCGACCAGTACGGCAAATCGTCGTTGTAGCAATCCGAATCGTACAGAAACGACCCGGCCTCGGCGATGAGGCGCCGGGTGTTGATCGACGGAAGGCCCGCATAATAGCCGAGCGGCTTCTCGCCGGTAAGCTCCTCGACCTGTTCGATCTGCAGGCGGATGTGCTCGCGCTCTTCGTCCTCGGCAAGCGTGTCGTAGTCGATCCATTTCCAACCGTGCGGTTGGAGATCGAAACCGGCATCGATCATCGCCCTGATGGCGACAGGATTACGGAGGCCGGCAATGCCGACCAGATTGACCGTTGCCGGCAGACCTCGTTCGGTGAAGGCCTCCATGATCCGCCAATAGCCGACCCGAGAGCCGTACTCGTAGCTTTGTTCGATGTTCAGGTCGCGATGGCCGATGCGTCGTGTAACGGCGACATCCGAGAGACGCTCCTCCGAGCCGTCGTCACCGTTGAGAATGGAACGCTCGCCGCCTTCCTCGTAGTTGATGCAGAAGTTGATAGCGATCCGCGCGCCGTCTGGCCAATTCGCCGGTGGCGGATCGTTTGCGTAGCCGACAAAATCGCGGGTCGGAATACTGAGGGGGTCCGTCATGACGATGTCCTCGCGGCCGCTGGTGACAATGAAAGAATGCCGTGCAACGTCATTCTGCGCCAGTCGGATTCCGCGCCTTTTTAATTGCCGGCTTGCCTTCCGTCCGGTGCAGGATTGGTCTAACCTCGCGATAGTGCGCCGGATCAATGGTGCCGGCAATTTCAGGAGGGGGCCATGACGGGATACGGCGAACAACAGATCAAGCGGCTGATCGGCCGTGTCGCAAGCCGCGCGTCCAAAGGCAAGGCGAAATCCCGCAAGGGGGAAATCGAGCGTTTCATCAAGCAATACTATCGCCACGTCTCGCCGCATGAGATTGCGGAACGTGACGATGGCGATCTCGCAGCGATCGCGCTTGGGCACCTCTCCGTCGCCGATAACCGGAAGGCCGGCGAGGCCGTCATCAAGATTTTCAACCCGACGATGAAGGCCGATGGCTGGACGGCGGAACGCACGGCCGTACAGATCGTCAACGACGACATGCCGTTTCTCGTCGACTCAGTGACCAGCGCCTTCCAGTCGCTCGGACTCACCGTCCATACGGTCATCCATCCGATTATTCAGGTAACCCGAAATTCCAAGGGAAAACGCGACCAGATTTGCGAGGCGGGTCTGGGCGACCCCGATGTCATCCGCGAATCGTTCATGCACTACGAAATCAGTCACGAACCCAAAGACGGCCATGCCAGGATCAAGAAAACGCTGGAAGCCGTCTTGTCGGATGTCCGCAAGGCCGTCGACGACTGGCGCGCAATGCGTCACCGTATGTGGTCGCTGATCGAGGAGCTCGAGGTCGGCGGTGCCGCCGGATACAGCGCCGAGCAGGTCGGCGAGGTTCGTGAGTTTCTGAGCTGGATTCACGACAACCACTTCACTTTCTTGGGTTATCGCGATTACACGTTCAAGGGATCGGGCAAATCGATCAAGGCGTCCATCGACTCGAAATCGGCGCTCGGCGTGCTGCGCGATTCGAAAATGGTGGTGTTCGACGCCATCGAGCCCGGCAGCGACACGCTACCTGAAGTACCGGTGTTTCTCGGCCATCCTGACCTGATCATGGTCACCAAGACGAAATCGCGCGCCACCGTTCACCGCCGCGTCCACATGGATGCGATCGCCATCAAACGGCTCGATGCGAAGGGCAATCTGATCGGTCAGCGTCTGTTCGTCGGCTTGTTCACATCATCCGCATACAACCGGACTCCGCGAGAAATTCCGCTGCTGCGCCAGAAGCTCGACCGCGCGGTCCAGCGCGCCGGCTTCAGGCCGGCAAGCCATGACGGCAAGTCGTTGATGAACATTTTGGAAACCTATCCGCGGGACGAGTTGTTCCAGGTTTCCGACGATGACCTTTTCGAGACGTCGATGGGCATCCTCCACCTGCAGGAACGCCAGCGTGTCGCCCTGTTCGTGCGCGGAGACGATTTTGAGCGGCACATGTCGTGCCTGGTTTTCGTGCCGCGCGACCGCTTCAACTCGGATCTTCGTCAGCGCATTGGCGACGTTCTCGCGAAAGCTTACAACGGGCGGGTTTCGGCTTTCCGCACCCAGTTCGGCGACGGTCCGCTGGCGCGGGTCCATTTCATTATCGGCACGACGCCGGGCGACGTACCGAAGGTCGATCGTGCGAAGCTCGAGGAAGAAGTGGCAGAGGCTGCCCGTACATGGACCGACAATCTGCGCGACGCGTTCGAGGAAGCGCACGGCGAACGCGGCGGTCGCGCCATGATGGGTCGTTTCGGCAAGGCGTTCGGTGCGGCCTATCAGCATCGGTACAGCGCGGAGACCGCCGTCGAGGATGCGTCGATGGTCGACGATGTGCTGGCGTCGGACGAGATCGGCATGAATCTCTATTGCCCCGACGTTTGCGAACCGCATGAAATCCGCTTCAAGCTGTATCACCCCGACACACCAATTCCGCTCTCCGATGCATTGCCGATGTTCGAGCACATGGGCTTTCGCGTCGTCGAGGAATCGCCGCATGAGGTAACGCCAGAGACCGACCCGTGCCGCGCGGTGATGATCCACGATTTCGGTCTCGCAACCCAGGACGGCCGCGCCGTCGCTTTCAACGAGATTCGCGACAATTTCCACGAGGCGTTCCTGCGAGTATGGCGTGGCGAGATCGAGAGCGATGGGTTCAATGCGTTGGTCTGCCGTATCGGCCTGACATGGCGTCAGGTCGTCGTGCTGCGTGCGTACTGCAAGTATCTGCGCCAGGCCGGCATCCAGTTTTCACAGATTTACATGGAGCAAACGCTTTCGCGAAATCCCGAGTTCGCGCGCGAGGTCGTCAAACTGTTCGAGGCGTACTTCGATCCGGATGGACCGAAGAACCGCAATGCGGTCGCCGGCCGAATTCGTTCGGCCTACGAATCGGCGCTTGAAAAAGTCGCCAGCGCCGATGAGGACCGCATTCTGCGCCGCTTCCTGAATGCGGTGGAGAGCACCCTCCGCACCAACTTCTATCAGACAGCCGAGAGCGGTGAGCGTAAGTCCTATCTGTCTTTCAAGTTCGACTCGAAGGCGCTCGACGAGATGCCTCTGCCCCGGCCGCTACGCGAGATCTTCGTTTACAGCCCCCGGGTCGAAGGCGTGCATCTTCGCTTCGGGATGGTCGCGCGCGGCGGTTTGCGGTGGTCGGACAGACCGGAGGACTTCCGCACCGAAGTGTTGGGCCTCGTCAAGGCGCAGCAAGTCAAGAACGCCGTGATCGTGCCGGTCGGCTCGAAAGGCGGTTTCGTCGTCAAGCGCCCGCCGAGCGAGGGTGGCCGCGAGGCGTTCCTCGACGAAGGCATCGCGTGCTACAAGCTCTTTATTTCCGGCCTCCTCGACATTACGGACAACATCAAGGGGCCGAAGATCGTGCCGCCCAAGAATGTGGTGCGCCGCGACGCCGACGACCCCTATCTCGTTGTCGCCGCCGATAAGGGCACGGCGACTTTTTCGGATATCGCCAATGGCGTGTCCGAGGCTTACGGGCACTGGCTCGGTGACGCTTTCGCCTCCGGCGGTTCGCAAGGTTATGATCACAAGGGCATGGGCATCACCGCGCGTGGCGCGTGGGAGTGCGTGAAACGCCACTTCCGCGAGATCGGTACGGATATCCAGAACGAGGATTTCACGGTGGTCGGCGTCGGCGACATGTCGGGCGACGTTTTCGGCAACGGCATGTTGCTTTCCAAGCACATCCGCCTCGTCGGCGCCTTCAATCACCTTCATATCTTCATCGATCCCGATCCGGACGCGGCAAAGACGTGGAAGGAACGCAAGCGTCTGTTCGACATGGGCCGCTCGTCGTGGACCGACTACGACAAACGGCTGATCTCGAAGGGCGGCGCGATTTTCGAGCGAAGCGCAAAGACGCTCAATTTGACCCCGCAGATCAAGGAGTTGTTCAACCTGTCGAAGGACAAGGTCACGCCGAACGAGCTGCTTCGCGCCATGCTCCAGTCACCGGCGGATCTGCTGTGGTTTGGTGGTATCGGCACCTACATCAAGGCCGAAAGCGAGAGCAACTCGGACGCCGGCGATCGCGCCAACGACGCGATTCGCATCAACGGCGCCGAGGTCGGCGCCAAGGTCATCGGCGAGGGCGCCAATCTCGGCGCGACGCAGTTGGGCCGCATCGAGTACGGCCAGAATGGCGGCCGGTCCAACACGGACGCTATCGATAATTCCGCTGGCGTCGATTGTTCGGACCACGAGGTCAACATCAAGATCCTGCTCGATGCTGAAATGCAGGCCGGCAAACTCGGGTCCAAGCAACGCAACAAGCTGCTCGCCGATATGACGGACGAGGTCGCCGATCTCGTGTTGATCGACAATTATCAGCAGAGTCAGGCCATCACCATGGCACAGGCAAGCGGCACGGAAGCGCTCGAAGGCCAGAAGCGTCTGATGCGCGATCTGGAGCGCCGCGGTCGGCTCGACCGTGATGTCGAATTCCTGCCGAACGATGAGGACATCGACGAACGCGGCCAGCGCGGCATGGCGCTGACCCGACCCGAACTGGCGGTGCTGTTGTCGTATGCCAAACTCTGGCTATACGACGAAATTCTCGCATCCGATATCCCCGACGATTCGGCAATGACGGCGGACCTGATCCGCTATTTCCCGACACCGATGCGCGAGAAGTACCGCAAGGGCATCGTCAATCACCGGCTGAAGCGGGAGATCATCGCGACGCGGGTGACCAATTCGTTGGTCAACCGGGTTGGCGAACAGTTCGTTCACCGTTTCGCCGAACGCACCGGAATGAGCGCGCCTGAGATTGTCCGCGCCTACGTCATTGCGCGCGAAGTCTACGGGGTGCGCCCACTGTGGGCAGCGATCGAGGGTCTCGACAACAAGGTTCCGGCGGAGACTCAAACCCGGATGCTGAAGGACATTTACAATCTGCTTGAGCGCGCCACGCTGTGGTTCCTCCGGAACGGCAACAAGGGTCTCGCCATCGATGCCCATATCGAGCGCTATCAAGGTCCCGTTGCTGAACTGGCCAAGTCCCAGGTCAAGGCGCTGCCTGAGCGCTACGTCCGCGATCTTAAAAAGCGCGCCCAGCCGCTACAGGACGCCGGAGTATCGGAATCCACGGCACGGGACATTGCCGGCCTGGTCAATATGGTGCCTGGTTGCGATCTGGCGCGAATCTCAGAACAGTCGAAAGCACCCGTAACCGTTGCGGCATCGGCCTATTACAAGATCGGCACTCACTTCCGGCTCGGGCATTTGCGGGCTGCTGCCGAAGCACTCGCCTCTGCCGGCCACTGGCGCGAGCTCGCCGTCGACGCCCTGATCGAGGAAATATACGGCCATCAGGCGGCGCTGACCCGGAAGGTCATGTCGATGCCGGGCGCAAAGTCGAACGTCAACAGGGCATTCGATCAGTGGATGAAGGCCGACGACGATTTGGTTGAGCGGGCGAGTGCGATCCTCGACGAGCTTTGGAGCACGGACATGGACGATCTGGCGATGATTGCCGTCGCCAGCCGTCAGTTGCGCTCCATCTACAGCGCTTGAGCGGCGATTCGACGCCGTCACGGCCCGGCGGTCTCGCCGCCTGGTGCGTATTCGACTGGGCAAACTCGGCCTTTCCGACCGTGATCATGACGTTTGTCTTTGCTGCCTACTTCACCGAAGGCGTTGCCACCACGCCTGCGCAGGGCACCGCGCAATGGGGTTACGCCGTCAGTGCATCGGCGTTCGCTGTTGCACTCATGGGGCCGATCATCGGCGCCATTGCCGATCACGGCGGGCGCCGCAAGCCGTGGCTGCTGTTTTTCACCCTGCTCACGGCGGTTTCAGCGGGGTCGTTGTGGTGGGTTGAGCCCGACCCTTCATTTGTCTTGTTGGCTCTTGTTTTGATCGGGATCGGCAATGCGGCATTTGAGACCGCCATGGTGTTTTATAACGCCATGCTGCCCGACATCGCGCCCGCGGGCCGAGTTGGGCGGCTGTCAGGCTGGGGGTGGGGCATCGGCTATGTCGGTGGGCTCTGCTGTCTTGCGCTGGTACTGATCGGTTTCGTTCAAACCGAGTCGCCATGGTTCGGTCTCGACAAAGATACCGCCGAACACCTGCGGGCTATCGGACCTGTTGTCGCCGTCTGGGCCGTACTGTTCGCCCTGCCGCTGTTTCTTTTGACGCCGGATCGCCCGGCCGTGATGACACCAGCCGCAACAGCCGTTCGGCAAGGGCTCCGCCAGCTTGTGGATACGTTCCGCAGGCTCCGCGACTACCGTATCCAGGTTCGGTTTCTGATCGCACGCATGATCTATACGGACGGACTCAACACGTTGTTCGCGTTCGGCGGCATATATGCGGCGGGCACGTTTGGGTTCGGTTTCGACGAGCTGATCCTGTTCGGCATCGGCATCAACGTCACCGCCGGTCTGGGTGCTTTCGCCTTTGCCTGGGCCGACGATCGCTGGGGGCCGAAGCGGGTTATCTGCGTTGCCCTGGCCGGGCTTATCGTCTTCGGCAGCGCGTTGCTGGTGATCGAGGGGAAAACCCTGTTCTGGGCTATCGGCCTGATGCTCGGCGTGTTTATCGGCCCGGCGCAATCGGCAAGCCGTTCGATGATGGCGCGCCTCGCGCCGCCAGCCATCCGGACGGAGATGTTCGGACTCTACGCGTTATCGGGAAAAGCCACGGCGTTTCTCGGACCCGCTGCATTGGCCTGGGCCACCGCGGCGACCGACAGCCAGCGCGTCGGCATGGCGACGATCATCGTCTTTCTCGTCGCCGGTTTGCTGTTGCTTCGCGCCGTTCCCGACGCGCGCTAATCCTTACGCGCGCCGATCGTGAAGAGGGCGTCGGCGAGCTCGTCAAAACTGTCGATAACGATATCGGCGCCGAGCCCGTCGACAGGACCGAGCGCGTAGCCGAAACGGACCGCAATTGACGGCACGCCGGCATCGATCGCCGAAAGAATGTCGTTTTCGCTATCGCCGATCATGATGGCGGTTTCCATGGCGCCGCCGCATGCGGCGACGGTTTCGCGGATATGATCGCCGTGCGGCTTTCGATTGACGACCTGATCGCCGCAGACGACGGCATCGAAGCGGCCGTCGAGATCGAGCGCCTCAAGCACGGGCGCAGTTGTCACGCTTGGCTTGTTGGTGCAGATGGCCATGGTCGCGCCTTCACCGCGCAGCGTTTCGAGAGCATCGAAAACACCGGGGAAGACCGTCGACGAAACAACGGGATGGTCCGCGTAATAGGCGAGAAACGCGTGGGTCAGGCGGTCGAGGGTTTCCGTATCGCGGTTTTCGTCCATATCGGCGACGGCGCGCTCGATCAGGACGCGGGCGCCGTGTCCGAGATAGCCCTTGATGCGGTCGACGGCGATCGCCGGCAGGCCGGCCTCGGCGAACACATGGTTAACCGCGCCGCATACGTCGGGCGCGCTGTCGACGAGGGTGCCGTCAAGATCGAACAGAAGGGTGGGTGTCGCCGCCATAGGTACCGGTCTGTAGCGGACGATTGCCCGTCAGACAATACCCGGCTGCGCTGGCGTCGTCATGGAACATACGGACGGTTTCGAGCGCATAATCGTCGAGATCCCGGCCCAACAGTCGTCGTTTCGCCAGCAGATCTTCGCTCGCGGTAATAATGTGACAACCGCTGCGTTCGGCGTGATGGATGTTCAACACCTCACGCGGGCTGGCCCACAGGACTTCCGTGTGCGGTCGGTCGGCGACCATGGCGACGCAGTCACGCACGACGGGCTCGGGATCGCGGCCCGTATCGGCGATGCGCCCGGCAAAAACCGAGACGATGGCCGGTGCTGCCGGATCGAGTGCGCGAATGACCGTTTCGGCCCTGCGTGCCGAAAGAATGGCCGTGACGTTCAGATGGTGGCCTTCGGCGGAGAGCCTTTCGATGACAGGCGCGCTGCTGACGCCATGTGTGTTCGTCGCCGGTATCTTGACCACCGTGTTGTCGGCCCACGACCGGATGATGCGGGCTTCTCGCTCCATGCCGTCGAGATCGTCGGCAAAAACCTCGAACGAAACCGGCCTGTCGGGAATGGCATCGAGCACCGCGCGCGCAAAGCCCGCGTAGTCGGAAATGCCGGCCCGCCGCATCAGGGTCGGATTGGTGGTAAAGCCGGCAATATCCGGGTCGCGGTAATGCCGGAGTATGACGCCGAGATCGGCGCTGTCGACGAAAAGCTTGATGCGCATGACGCCATCATCGCTTTTTTCTCGCATTTAGACTGTGACGGGACGCACGGTCAGGCGTTTTCGGCAAGGTATTGCTCGAGATCGGCGAGTCCGCCCGGGGAGCCAATTTCGTAGAAGCGTTCAGTGACCTCAAAGGCCCGAAGGCGGCCGGCGATGCTGAGATCGCGTAACAGGTCGGCAAGATCGAACACCGTATCGGCCGGTATTTCCTTCATCACGGTGTCGACCGGAAGCACGGAAAGGCCATAATCGATGTAATCCATGACGACGCCTTCTGCACGTTCCCGGCTCTTGTCATAAAGCGCGACCCGGTCGCCCTCGATACGGACGTTGCTGGCGTCCCAGCGGCCTTCGTTCCTGAGAACCGTCATGACTGGATAAGCTCCCGCCTTGGATGTGGTCCAGACGGCGGGTAAATCGAGAGTCAGGAAGGAGTCGCCATACAACACGATCACGCCCCCCGTGAGTTCCGCAAGATCGCACGCGTTCCTCACCGCGCCGCCAGTGCCGCGGAGTTGGACGCCATCGTCGACGAGATGAATATCGAACGGCCAGCGTCCGGCGCTGATCGCCATATAATCCGCGATCATGCCGCCCTTTTCGCCGATGGAGACGATAACTTGCTTGATGCCCTGAGCGGCAAGCCAGTCGAGCTGCCACTCTGCAAATGGCCGGCCGGCGACGGGCAGCAGCCACTTTGGCAGTGTATCGGTCAGCGGCTTCATCCGCGTACCGAGCCCGCCGGCAAGAATGATGCATTGCATGTCCCTGCGCTTGTCTTCTTGCATTCGGCGCGTCTCCGGTAAACGGGATTGCGTGAAATCGGTGGGCTCAGACCCTAGTTCCTGAGCAAGGTTACGGAGCCGTCGAAGTCGAATGTGAATGGCAGTTCCTGCAAACCGGCATCGGCCATGGCGCCGCGAAGACGGCTTCGGTCACGCGTGAAGAAGAGCAAGAATCCGCCGCCGCCGGCGCCGACCAGCTTGCCGCCCAACGCGCCGTTCTCGCGTGCCAGCGCATATAGCCCGTCGATGGCCCCGCTGCTCATGCTGCCGGATCGTTTGCGTTTTGTTTCCCAGTGCTCGTGCATCAGCGCTCCGAAGTTGTCGATATCGCCAGCCTCGAGAGCCGTGCGAATGTGATCGCCCAGCGCTTTGACCTGGTGCAGCCGGTCGACCATCTCTGCATCGCCTGCCGATGTTCGCTCTGCCTGTTCGGCGAGCAGCGACGATGCCTCACGACTGTAGCCGGTGAAAAACAGCATGAGCCCTTCCTGCAACGACCGCAGGGCATCGTCGGCGATGGCGAGGGGTGCAACCTCGACGGAACCACCGGTGCCGTAGGCCTGGCAAAGCAATCCGCCGTAGGCGGCGATGTAATGATCCTGTTTGCCGCACGGTTCGCCCAGAATATTCATTTCGAGATGATTGGCGAGCCGGGCCAATTCGTTCGGTGAGACCGGCATCTTCTTGTGGGCGTGCAGTGCGTGCAGCAGGCTGACGGTGAAACTGCCCGACGATCCCATCCCGGTCCCGGCGGGCACATCGGCCATGGTGACAATTTCAGTCCGGGTCTCGAGGTCCATCAGTTCGATGGCTGTGCGGAAGATGGCATGCTCGATGTCTTCGCGCCGCTCAACGTGCTCGTTCTTCGAATACTTGAGGAAGTAGCCGGGCCGGAACGCCCGATTCACGGTCGTGTAGACATACTTGTCGATGGCGGCCGACAGCACGAAACCGCCATGTGCCTCATAATAGGACGGCAAATCGGTGCCGCCGCCGCCAAGCGAAATTCTGAGCGGTGTACGAACGATGATCATGCCGCCCCCTCTTCCCGTGCAATGATCCAGTCTGCCGCTTCGCCGAGCCCGCCGCAGACATAATCCGCATCGGCCTTTCGTTCGCGATAGCCGCGGTCGAGGAAGACGGTAGCACACCCGGCGGCGCGACCGGCATCGATGTCGCGCCACCGGTCGCCGACCATGAAGCTGATGCTAAGATCGATACAATGATCCCTGCAGGCGTCGGTGATCAGGCCGGGTTTTGGCTTGCGGCAAAGACATGCGTCGCCGTCGTCGTGCGGGCAGACACGAATATCGTCGAGCCGGAGCGCAGAATCGATCAGCGTATTGATCTCGGCAATGCTCTCGAGGCTCTGCTTGCCACGCGCGATATCGGGCTGATTGGTGACGCAGATCAGCATGTAGCCTGCGCCGCGAAGCCGCCGGCAGGCGTCTTCAACGTCTTCATAAAGCGTCGTTTCCCCAAGCGATTGCGGCGACGTCGGCATGCCGTCGATGACGATGGACCTGTTGAGTACGCCGTCACGGTCGAGGAACACGGCCTTCTTCATGTCAGGCGTTCCAGCAACGCGGCTCGGCGAGTATTGCATCGAGGGCCATGCGCATAGCCTCTGCAGATCCGTTGCGCGGTTGCCAGCCGAGTGCCGCGGCTTTCTCGATACTCATGCGGACGACGGGAATGTCGCCCTTCCAGCCTCGATCGCCACCGGCATATCGACGTTCGACAGAAGAATCATCGAAACCGAGTGCCGCGACGGCCAGTGTCGCGATCTCGGCCACGGTGATGTAGTCGCCGCTTGCCAGATTGAAAACATCGTAGGCGCGGGCCGACTTTGCTGAACAGGTCTGCATGCCGGCAATGACGTCATCGACGTGAATGTACGATTTGCTTTGCGAGCCGTCGCCTAGGATGTCGAGGCTTTGGTGGTCGGCTTTCAGTTTGCGAATGAAATCGTACCCGACGCCGTGTGTCTGACGCGGGCCGACGACATTGCCGAGGCGAAAACTGAAGCCCTGCATGTCGAACATGTGCGTATAGGCCGCGATCAGCCCCTCGCCCGCGAGCTTGCCGGCGCCGTAGGTCGAGATCGGACGAATATCGATGGCGTCTTCACGCGCGACGGTTTCGCCGATGTCGCCATAGACGCCACTTCCCGAGACATAGAGGATCTTCCTGCACCCCGTCTCACGCATCGCCTCCAGGGTGTTGCGAACCAGCACCGTGCCCTGATCGAAATCGAGGTCCGGTTCGCTTGCCGATCGCGCGATATCCGGATTGGCGGCAAGAAGGATGACACAGTCCTGATCCCGGCAGGCGTCTTGTAGGCTGTCCCGGTCGTGCACGTCTGCTTCGGTGACGGTAAGGCGCGGGTCGCCGATGTGGCCTTCGAGATGCCAGGCCCGGCCGGACGTAAAATTATCGTAGACGGTAACGCCGTCCGTCGAGCTCTGCGCCAGCAGACGATCCGCAAAGTGACTGCCGATAAATCCGGCCCCGCCGACGATCAGGTAGCGCTTGTCCGCCGCCGGATCGCTCACCGAACCGATTCCCACTTCGTCTGGTTCATTTTCAGGGCCGGATGGCTGACGAGCGCATGCCAGACAACGGCGGCGAGGCCCTCGGTATGCGGCGTGCGCCGCTCCGGATAGAGGGGCGGGATGACGACGCAGGCATCGGCATTCCTTGCCGTGAAACCCTCCGGCGAGCCGACGATCCCGAATGTCTTGGCGCCGACCGCTGCGGCGTATTCCAGGGCGCGAACGAGATTGGCCGAAACATTTCGTTCGACGTCTCCGCCACCGACGGAAAACACCAGAACCGCGTCGCTCTCACATAGCCGGGAACCCTTTAGGTATTCGGCGAAGACGGTTTCCCAGCCCTCGTCATTGGTCCGAGCCGTCAACTCCGAGACGTTATCCGTCGGCGCATAGGCTTCGAAGCCGCAAATCTTGCGGAAGTCATTGACCGCATGACTGGCGTGCCCGGCGGAGCCACCGACACCGAGAACGAACAGGCGGCCGCCGGCATCCCGCGACGCAGAAAGTCCCGAAGCGACCTTTTCGAAAGCGTCGCGGTCGAGCGCAGCGAGAATACGGCTCGTCTCTTTCAAGTAGGTGTTAATGAACTCGGCCATGGCCCGATACCCCTACCCCATACGGTGACAGAAGATCAGGGTTGTCCGGCGTTTTCAATGTCCGCCGTCACAGGCCCGGGAAACAATGCCTCCGACCGTCCGGTCAGATAGTAAGCGGTAAGACCCACGGCTTCGTGCATGGCGCGACCGAGTTGGCCGAGACCGCCACCGAGACGGAACTGAAACCATGCCGGCTTCGCGTCGGGAAGAAACTGGAAATCCGTCGGATAGGCGATCAGGCTCGCGGGCCAGCCGGCTTGACGGAACGTTCCCATCGCGCGTGGCATATGCGACGCCGACGTGACGAGAACCCAGGCTTCATCGTCACCAGGCGCAGCGAGTGAGTGCGAGTAGACTGCGTTCTGGTATGTGTTGCGGCTATCGCTTTCGAGGATAACCCGCGACGGGTCCACGTTGAGACGGCGAAGGATCGCGGGCATCACCGCTGCCTCGCCCGGCCCTGTTTCGGCAAGGTGGCGCCCGCCAGTATAAACCAGTTTTGCTTCGGGATACCGGTCCGCCAGATCGGCAAACACCAAAACGCGGTCGAAGGAACCGCCAACGGCCGGTTGGTTGCGCGCAAGTGTGGCAACCGGGTCGACAGGGCCACCGAGCACGATGATGCCATCGACGTCAGCCGGAAGCGGCGGGTTGGCCGGAAAGCGGTTCTCCAACGCCAAAGTGGCGTAAGCGCCGAGTGGCACCGTTGCCGCAAACAATACGAGTCCGGCCGCTATGGTGGTCAGCCACAAGCCGGTCCGCCGCCAGCCTACCCAAAGCGCGGCTGCAGCCGCAACGATTAGAAATCCGATCACCGACAGTGGACTGACGAGCAACCAGAAAATTTTCGAGAGGCTATAGAACATCAGATCGACCGCCCGTCCGGGTGTTTAGTTCGCTATGCCGTCCGGGCTAAACAAAACAGCAAAGATGGAACGATTTCGTCGTTGCGGGCTTACGAAAAGCATGAGCAAAACGGCGCGCACGACAAAAAGTGCAACGACAATACCAAGGATAACGACCCGGACGCTTAGTGCGCCGATGACGGCAATGCCAATCGGTACGCCGAAGCCGACAAGAACGGTTGCCAGCAATCCTTCGCCGGCACCGATCCCGCCTGCGGCCTGGATCGGAATGGCAGCCCCCAATTCGGCAAATTTTCCAGCGAACATCGACTGCGCCCAGGTCATGTCCATGCCCACGGCCTGAATGATGAAGAAGTATGTAAATCCGCTGGCGGCCCAGGGCGCGAGGCTGTGCAAAGCCATGACGACCCGTTGCCGCGTGTTCAGATTGCCGATCCACCGGCGGGCCTGGTTGATGACACGGAAGATACGCTTCGACCACGCAGTTCTCTTCAGCAGTCGGACGGTCATACGGAGGAAAACCGCCAACAGCAAATCGAGCCGAGCGGATGCGATTGCCAAGACAATCAGCAGCGGCACGACAACAAGGTAGAGCTGTTCAAGTTGCGCGGCGCCAAGCGCGACCGGTGCAAGAGCGCTCAAGATCACGGTGATGGCCAACACGTCGAAAACACGGATCAGAACCAGATTGCCGACGCCGACGCCGACACTGACACCGGCTCGGCGGGCGACCAGGAACGGGTAGTAACCATCGCCAAGACGTGCGGGCAAGAACGATACCAGAAAATTGTGTAGAACCATGAGGTCGATGAGGCCGATCAAATTCAAGCGTCTGGATACGGCGCCGCTGATTTCGAGCGATACACCAAGCCGGTGGGCGTTGACGGCGAGGGTGACCGCGTGTGCGGCAAGACCCGCGAGCAGCAGACCCGGAACGACGTCCGCCAACAAGTGCTGCGACGCGCCGATGGCGTCCCGAACGGCGAGGACGATGCCGGCCGTCAAAATGAACGCGGCCAGGGCCATCAGAAGTGAGCGCGGGGAAAGCTTGACGGGTTGGGGCAAATCAGCTCGCAGGGTTCGTGTCACGTTGAGGGGCGACGAATCGACGGCGCTACGTTAGCGATGGACGCCAGACTTGGCTATGGCGGCGGCTACAAACCGGGTGCTGTCCGGGCCTAATGTCGGAAATGGCGCATCCCGGTCATCACCATGGCGAGGCCGGCTGTGTCGGCAGCGGCGATGATCTCGTCGTCCTTGACCGAGCCGCCTGGCTGGATCACGGCGGTCACACCGGCATCCGCGGCGGCGATCAGGCCGTCGGTGAATGGGAAGAAAGCATCCGATGCGACAACCGAGCCTATTGCGGGGCTCTCCGGCAAGCCCTGTTCATCACCTGACCTTGCAGCCTTCATCGCGGCGATGGTCGATGAATCGACACGACTCATCTGGCCTGCGCCGATACCGACCGTTGCGCCGTTCCGGGCATAAACGATGGCATTCGACTTGACGTGCTTGGCAACAGTGAAGGCGAACATGAGATCGGCCATTTCCGCGTCGCTCGGCTGGCGTTTGGTGACAACGCGAAGATCGTCCGATACGACCGCGTTGTCCCGGTTTTGCAGCAAAATGCCGCCAGCCAACGTACGTGCCGTCATACCCGCCGCATGCGGGTCCGGCATTGCGCCGGTTAGCAGCAGGCGCAGATTTTTCTTGGCGGCAACGATCTCGCGCGCGTCGTCATCGGCATCCGGCGCAATGATGACCTCGGTGAAAATCTCGGTGATTTTTGTCGCTGACGCCGCATCCAGGGTCCGGTTCAGGGCGACGATGCCGCCAAATGCGCTGACCGTGTCGCATACATAGGCCTTCTCGTAGGCCTCGAGCAGTGTCTCGCCTGTCGCAACGCCGCATGGGTTGGCGTGTTTGATGATGGCGCAAGCGGAGGCGTCCGTGAACTCGGCAACGAGTTCGAACGCCGCGTCCGTATCGTTGAGGTTGTTGAAGCTGAGCGCCTTGCCTTGCACCTGCTCGGCCGTTGCGATGCCGGGGCGTATTTCGCCGCTCGTATAGAAGGCGGCCTGTTGATGCGGGTTTTCGCCGTAACGCAAGACCTCAGCGAGATGACCGCCCAAGGCAACCGTGCGTGGAAACGGCTCACCGACCTGCTCCGCAAACCAACCTGAAATTGCCGCATCGTAGGCGGCCGTCCGCGCATAGGCGCGGGCCGCGAGATTACGGCGAAGCTCGGGCGATGTCGCGCCGCCGTTCGTCGCCATATCGGTCATGACCGCGGTATAATCCGCGGGGTCAACGACGACGGTAACGTCCGCATGGTTCTTGGCAGCGGCGCGGATCAGTGCCGGGCCACCGATATCGATGTTTTCGATGCAATCGCCGAATTCGGCCTCGGCGGCGACCGTCGCCTCGAACGGATAGAGGTTCACGACCAGCAAATCGATCGGCTTGATACCGTGCTGGGTCATCTGTGCCTGATGCTCGGGATTGTCGCGAATGCCCAAGAGTCCGCCATGGATCATCGGCTGCAGCGTTTTGACGCGGCCATCCATGATTTCCGGAAAACCTGTGAAATCCGCGACCTCGTTTACCGGAACGCCGGAATCCCGCAACTTTTGTGCGGAGCCGCCCGTCGACAGGATTTCAATGTCGTTACCTGCAAGAAAACGGCCGAGATCGACAAGTCCCTTCTTGTCGGATACGGAAATCAAGGCGCGGGAAATCTTGGTTGTCATCGAGCGAAACCCGGGAACGATTGTCGGAAGCCGTCTTTTATCACGATGCGGTTTTTGGTCCAGTCGGAAGAGCCTATTGTGCCGGTCGACCACGGACAGCGGCAAGCATGCCGCAAGCGCGTGCGAAATCACGCCGAGCCTTTCCGCGATTGAAGATCAAGCCGTAACCGACAGCCTTGAGGAAGTACACAGGCGCTTCGCGCCAAAAGACCCGCCACATGGCTGCGGTGCCCAGATGTTTTCGTTCGAAGTAGAGCCGTGACCACGCCATGTGCCAGTACCTGAGGCGTGAATACGTCGTCGTCCCGGGGGCCGATCCGCCGCCGATATGGGTCACCGTTGCGCTCGGCTCCACCATCAAGACATGGCCCGAGTCCCGTAACCGGCGACACAGATCATCGTCTTCGTAGAACAGAAAGATATTCGGATCGAAGGCGCCGACGGCGCGGACCGCATCCATTCTGGCGAACCACACGGCGCCGGACAGAAACTCGGTACAGATGGGGCCTTCCGGGGCCGGTTCCCTATTACGGCGGCCCATGGCCTTGCGCCGGTCAAGCGGAACGTCATGGGATATCTCGACGGAACCGTCGGGATTGCATATCCGCGGGCCGATCAGTGCCGTCCCCGGAAAACGGTCTGCGGTGGCAAGTAAAGCTTCGACAGCTCCCGCCGAAAACGACGTATCCGGGTTCACGATCAGCGCGAATGGCGTGTCCACGGCGGCGAGCGCCTGGTTCATGCCACGGCCGTAACCGCCGTTCTCGGTACTTCGAATGATGTTCGCCGACGGTCGCGTTCGGGCGACAATGGTAGCGCCGTCGTCCGTCGAACAGTTGTCGACGACGATGACGGCCAGCTTGTCGGGCAGGCTTCTCAGCATGTCTTCAACGACGGCAGCGCTGTTGTGCAGAACACAGACGGCGGTAACGCGTTCGAGAGACATGTGGGCAATCTCCGCCGTTCGGCAAAACGTCAGATATGACCTTGATCGGCGAGCCGCATGAGATAGCGGCCGTACTCGTTGCCGCTCAGGCGTTCCGCAAGACCGATGAAGTGATCACGCGAGATGAAACCCTTGCGCAGGGCAATTTCCTCAAGACAGGCAATTTTGAAGCCCTGACGCTGTTCGATGGTCTCGACGAACTGGGATGCCTGCAAGAGCGTCGCCGGACTGCCGGTGTCGAGCCACGCATACCCTCGGCCCATGAATTCTACATGCAGACGCCCTTGTTCGAGATACGCGCGATTGACGTCGGTGATCTCAAGTTCGCCTCTCGCGGACGGCGCCACGGCGGCGGCGATATCGAGCACATCGTTGTCATAGAAGTAGAGACCCGTGACCGCCCAGTTTGATTTTGGGTCTTTCGGCTTCTCGCGAAGACCGATCACGGCGCCGTTTCCATCGACCTCGGCGACGCCGAAATTCTCAGGATCGTTGACCCAATAGGCGAAGACGGTGGCGCCATCGCTGCGTGCGCGGCTATCGGCAAGCAGGCCCGAGAAACCATGACCGAAGAAGATGTTGTCGCCCAACACCAGCGCAACCGAATCGGTCCCGACGAATCCCCGGCCAATGATGAATGCTTCAGCCAAACCGTTCGGCTCCGGCTGTTCGCCATAATTGATGTTGAGACCGAGATCGGACCCGTCACCGAACAGGCTTTGGTAATGGGGAAGGAACTTGGGCGAACTGATGATCATGATATCGCGGATATCGGCGAGCATGAGCACCGACAGCGGGTAATAGATCATCGGCTTGTCGTAAACCGGCAGTAGCTGTTTGTTGATGACGTGCGTCATCGGATAGAGACGCGACCCGGCGCCGCCGGCGAGTACGATTCCCTTCATGTCGATGCGCCTTCTCCGTCGTTGCCGAGACCGAGCCGTGCGCCATCGTAGCGGCTTTCTGTCAGCGGGCGCCACCAGTCCGAGTTGTGAATATACCAGTCGACGGTTTCCGCAAGGCCGGTTTCGAAATCATGGGCGGGCGACCAGTCGAGTTCGCGCGTTGTACGCGACGAATCGATGGCATAGCGAAGATCGTGCCCGGGCCGGTCGGTCACATACTCGATGAGATTTTGGTGCGGCACTGTCGGGCTGTCGGGAAAACGATCATCGAGTATGGTGCAAATTGTCCGCACGACATCGATGTTGCGTCGCTCGGCATTCCCGCCAATCAGATAGGTTTCGCCGAGGCGGCCCTGTTTAAGAACGCGGATCAATGCACTCGCATGGTCTTCGACGTGCAGCCAGTCACGGATGTTCTCGCCCTTGCCGTAAACCGGCAGGGACTGACCGGACAATGCGCGCAGAATGACCAGGGGGATCAGCTTTTCGGGAAACTGATACGGCCCGTAGTTATTCGAACAATTGCTGAGCACCACGGGGATGGCGAACGTATGACCCCAGGCGCGAACCAGATGATCGGATGCCGCCTTGCTGGCGGAATAGGGCGAGCGGGGGTCGTACGGCGTTTCATGGTTGAACGCAGGATCGTCGAGCCCGAGCGAGCCGAACACTTCGTCGGTCGAGACATGGTGGAAGCGAAACGCCTTGCGGCCGTTTTCATCGAGGCTTGCCAAATAGTCGCGAGCGGCCTCGAGCAGCGCATGGGTGCCGTTTATGTTGGTTTCGATGAACGCCGCCGGCCCGTCGATCGAGCGGTCGACATGCGATTCCGCAGCGAGGTGCATAATGCAATCGGGGCGGTGGCTGGCCAGCACGCCCCGCATCGCCTCGTAGCCCCTGATATCGACATGCTCGAAGGCATAGCCCGGGTCGTCGGAGACTGACGCGACATTGGCCGGGTTTGCAGCGTAGGTCAGGCTGTCGACGTTGACCACCTCGTCGCCGTCCGCGATCAGCTGCCGAACCACGGCCGAACCGATAAATCCGCACCCCCCTGTGACAACAACCTTCATCGGTTCAGAAATACTCCGGCAGTTCGGCGAGCGTCGGGAATTTCCGGTCCCGCTCGGAAAGGGTCGCGTCCTCCGGTTCGACCGGCCAGTCGATTCCGAGTGCCGGATCCGACCAGAGAACGCCGCGCTCATGATCGGGCGAATGGTCGCGTGACAACTTGTAGACGACCTCGACGTCATTGCTCAAGGTGCAGAAACCATGCGCGAATCCCGCCGGAACGTACAACAGCCGGGCATCGTCACCGGAAAGCTCGATTGCAAGATGGCGACCGAAATCGGATGACGCTTTGCGCAAGTCGACGATGATGTCGAGCATATGTCCACGGTTGACCCTGACCAGTTTGGCCTGGGCATGCGGCGGAATCTGGAAATGCAGTCCACGCAGGGTGCCGGCGTTGCGGTTAACGGATCGGGCATCCAGGATGAAGTCGTCCTCGATCCCGAGCGCCGCGAGTTTCCGGGCGCTGTAGGTTTCAACGAAGCTGCCGCGTTCGTCACCGAACACGTCGAGGACGATCAGGCAGGGGCCTTCAAGCGCAAGATCCTCACGTCTCATCGGAAGCCCCCGCACGCAGCATGCGGCGAACGCCGTCCCGGAGACCGATCTTCGGCTCCCATCCGGGCAGCCTCGGTCCCGACCACGGGGAGTCGGGGTGACGATCCGGGAGTTCGAAGGCGCTCCGGTTGCGCTTGACCGTCAATCCTGTTTCCGTCTCGAACGCGTCGACAACCTCTTCGGCGGTTACGATCTCATCCGCGTTGACGGCAAACGGGCCACCTTCGACGTTGTTCTCGACGGCATGGACGATCGCGCCGACGACATCGTCGACATGAACCAAACTCATTCCCGGGCTGGTCGCCGTCAGATCGGCGGCACGGCCGTCCCGGACCGCATTGCGGATCGCCGTCATCAGTTTGATCCGCGGATCATCCTCGCCGTAGACATCGAACAGGATCAGGCGTGCGACGCGGAGGCCGTGGGCATCCATGTAATAATCGAGCATTGCGTCGAACGCGCTTTTGGCGGCGGCATAAAAATTGACGGACTGGCTGTCGCTTCCGTAGAACTGGAAGTACGATCCCAGCGTGACGAGATGGCGTGCCTTGGCACGATACATGGCCTCGACCAGCTGGGTGCCGAACGTGACGATCGACTCCATGATCGGCTGAACGTCCTCCGCCTCGTGGGTCCGTCGATACATGCTGGCAAGATGACACACCGATATTGGGCCGATCCCGGCAACGATCTCACAGAGCTGTTCCGTCGAGCCGTCGTGGACGTGAATGGTTGGTGGCGTCCGCATTCCTGCAAACTTTCGTGCATCCGACGTCGGGCGCGCAATGACGTGAACCGGTTGGCCCGACTGCGTCAACCGCTGCACCAGTTTTTCGCCAAGGTAGCTCGTCGCGCCGGTGATCAGAAACCCGCTCATGCTACGTCCTCAAGCGCCTGATAGACACGGACATCGGGTACGAACGTCACAAACCGGCCACCCCAGTCGAAGACATGCGCGTTTCGCCGGACGATTTCGGGCGCGACGTTCCACGGCAAAATGACGACGGTGTCCGGCTTCTCGACTGAAAGAACATCCGACGACACGACGGGAATGCGACTGCCGGGCAGATGACGGCCCTGTTTCGCCGGCGTATCGTCGCACACGAACGCGAACGTATCGGGCCCGGCGCCGTAGGTATTGAGAAAGGTATTCCCCTTGGCGGCGGCTCCGAAACCGCAGACTTTCCGGCCGGCCGCGCGTTCATCGGCGAGGAACCGCTCGAACGAAGCGATGATGCGATCGACCTCCGCCTGAAAGCCGTCATAGGACGCAGGATCCAGTAGCCCAGCATCGCGTTCGCCGGCGAGTACGGCGCCGACGGCCGCTTGTTCGGCATGTCGTGCGCTGTCGACATGACAGGCATAAACACGAAGCGATCCGCCATGGGTGGGTAACTGTTCGACATCGAACACGCGGAGGCCGTGCCGTTCGAATAGCGTTTTGGCGGCCGCGAGCGAGAAGTAGGAATAATGCTCGTCGTAGACGGTGTCGAACTGGCAGTTCTCGATCAATTTCTGCAGGTGCGGGAACTCCATCGTCAGAACGCCATCCGGCTTGAGCAACACGGGAAAGCCGGCGACGAAATCATTGAGCGGCGGGACGTGCGCGAGCACGTTATTGCCGCAGATCAGATCGGCCTGGCCATGCGACCCGACCACGCGTCGGGCGGTGTCGGAGCCAAAGAAATCGACGAGCGTTTCGACGCCTTTCTCCGCTGCGGCGTCGGCGCATCCGCCGGCCGGATCGATTCCCAGGCACGGAATGCCGAGCTCGACCGCGTGCTGCAACAGATACCCGTCGTTGGACGCGACCTCGACCATGAGCGAGGAACCATCAAGGCCGAAGCGGCCGGCGACGTTGTGAACGTAGGCCCTGGCGTGGGCGACCCAGCCCAGTGAATAGGATGCGAAATAGAGGTAGTCTTCGGTGAAAATATCGCCGGCGTCATGATCGCCGGTGATTTGCACCAGCAAACACTGCTCGCATACGTAAACTCTGAGCGGGTAACGCGGCTCCGTCATGTCCAGCCGATCGAGCGGGATCAGGTGATTGGCAGACGGGTGCAGGCCGAGGTCGACGAAGACCCTGGAAAGCACGGCGTCGCAGGACCGGCAGACGGGCGAATCTGTCATGATTGCGTTGCGGCAGCTCTGGACGTGTCCCGCGTCGCCTCGCCGGGATCCTCTGCACGCCTTGAGGCCGCTCGCTGGTTTTCGGGAACGAGTTGTTCCAGGCGCTGAACGGCACCGTCAGCATCCCCTGCAATGCACATGTTGCGAAGTACGGCGAGTTGATCGCTGAGGTAGTCGATCGTGACGCTGCGGGGTGACGCCAAGAGCAAACCCGGTGCTCCGGCGGGAACAAGTGCCTCGGATTCGTGAAAAATTTCCTCGAACAGCTTCTCGCCTGGCCGGCATCCGGTGATCTCGATTCGGATGTCATGGTCAGGCTCATATCCCGCGAGCCGGATCATCTGTTCTGCGAGATCGATAATGCGAACGGGCTTACCCATGTCGAGAACGAAGATGCGGCCGTCCTCGACCGGCGAAGCCGTTGCCGTGGCAGAGGCCATCAGCACCAGTTCGACGGCTTCCCGGATGGTCATGAAGTAGCGCTCCATGTCCGGGTGCGTCACCGTCAGAGGCCCGCCTTTGGTCAACTGCTTCTGGAACAGCGGTATGACCGACCCGGTCGAGCCGAGCACGTTGCCGAACCGGACGGTCACGAAGTTGGTGCGGCGGTCTTCGGGGTCGTCGAGATCGAGCGCCTGGCAATATTGCTCGGCGACCCGCTTGGTCATGCCCATGACGTTGGTCGGATTGACGGCCTTGTCGGTCGATATCTGGACCATCGTGACAACGTTGTGTGCCCGACAGGCATCGGCGACGTTGACCGTGCCGAAGACGTTGGTCAGCACGCCTTCGCACGGGTTTGCCTCGACCAGCGGTACGTGTTTGAGGGCTGCTGCGTGGAACACGATCTCCGGTTCGTACGCATTAAAACACGCTTCGATACGGGACGGGTCACGCACGTCGGCGATCATTGCGACACGGGTAATGCTCGAGAATGCCGTCGCCATCTCCTGGTCGATCTCGTAGAGCGCGTACTCGGAGCTGTCGAGAAGGGCGATGGCGGTCGGCGAAAGCTCCGCAATCTGGCGCACCAGCTCGCGGCCGATGCTGCCGCCGGCGCCGGTGACCATGACCCGGCGACCTTCGACCAGGCGCCGCATGGCATTGCGATCGAGCGGCGTCTGTGGACGGCCGAGAAGATCCTCGACATCGATGGGGCGGGTCTCCAGCCGGTCGGCGTCGCCGGACCGGAGATCGGTGATACGGGGAATACGTGCGACCGTCATGCCACGCTCGGTTGCCGCATCGAAGACGTCTCGGATGATCGATCCGTCAAAAGCGTCCTTGGTCAGAATCAGACGTTGCGGATGTGCTCTTGCGATTTCGCTGGCGCGAAATGCTGAATCAAGATCGCCGACATGACCGACAACCCGAATCCCGTGAATTTGCTGGCCCACGCGGTCGGCACGCTCTGCAATGATACCGACGACCCGGTAGGGCCTGTTGGGGGTTCGCTCAAGCCCGCGGATAAACAACTCGGCCCCGTCGCCGGCGCCGACAAGGACGACCGGAATGCGATTGAAGCGGCGGTCTTCGCGGCTGATGCCGAGCTGACGGTCCTTGAACAGCCGATAGGCGAGACGCGGTCCGCCCAGAAGGGCCATCAGGATGAACCAGTTGATGACCGGGACCGAGCGGGGCAAGAACTCCAATCGGATCCAGAAGAACATGACGACGACGAAGATCAGCATGACGAGCGTGACCGACTTGGCGATCGCCGTCAGGTCCCGCATGGACGCGTAGCGCCAGATGCCCCGATAAAGCCCTGAGAACCAGTAGACAACGGCGCCGATGGCGGTCATCAGACCGCAGCCGATCCAGAGATACTGATCGACGTACCAGGTGATGCTGTCGCCCAGCCGCAAATAGAGCGCAATCGCGAATGAGAGCGCGGTCATCGCGAGGTCGTGGACGTAGGCAATCTGGGCGCGGCGCTTCATAATGTCTTTTATCACGGGCGCATCGGGACGCCACACTCGTTGTCGTCAAGCGGCGTTTCGTGCCTTGCTATCTTCCCTTGAGGCTGCGAGCGCAATCGCAAAACAGATGTAGAACGACACCATCCACCACGATGACCAGTATGAGAAATTGAACAGGCCTGAGATCCAATAGCCGGTCCAGATGGCCGATGCAGCCAATGCCGCATCTTTCCTCGGACCGTTCAATCGCCATAGTCGACATGATATGATCAGGAGAATACCCATCATCCAAGTGGCGGAAATGACGCCTGTTTCCGCGGCAACCTCGATAAGCCAGTTGTGCGGATGATGCGCCAGGACCTTGTTGTTCGAATTGCCGATGGTCTCTTGGGCTCCCGGCAAGAAATTGATCGCATTGACGCCGACGCCGAACAGCCGGTGATCGGCGCTTTTCTCCCAGGCCGTGTACCAGATCGTTTGTCTGTGCCAATCGACGGTCCAGTTGGGCAGATAGACGACCGCATCATCCGGCGGTGTACCGGCCCGTTCGCCCGCGTTCCAGACAACGGCGCCGATCAGGATCGCGGCGCCAAGCACGGCGGTTGCTGCACCCAGTGCAATGCGCCTGTGTCGGAAAATCAAAATGCCAGCAACCACAATGCCTGTGGCGATAAGGCCGATCATGCCGGCCCGGCTGCCTGTCAACCAGATGACCGATGCCAAGGCGACGGTCGCTAGAATTGCCACACCGCGCCACTTCCCGGCGTAGCGGAATGCCGCAAAAATGGTCAAGGGGATGACCAAAACCGCCGTCGATCCTGTTTGCTTATATGCGAGTGCCGCATCGAGCGGTTCAGGATTACGCAGATGCGTGATGTTGTAGAGTTGCGGCCACCAGGTAATCGCTACGCACGCGACAAGTGAGAGAATCAGCCCGCTTATGACCAAAACCTTCAACGCGATTTCAGTGTGGCCCTCTTGTAGCCGAAGAAACGCCCACAATGGGAGTGCCGCAACGACGAACAGGGCACTACGAACGACAGTAAGAAAAGACCGGTCCGGATGAGGTGAGTCGACAACACTTGGCAGCCAAAGCACGAACAAGACGGCGCAAGACAATCCGAGGCCGGAAAAAACGACGGACCTGGCAGATTTCAGGCAAGCACCGCGCGATGGCGATGCGACAATCAGTACAAGAGCAAGAATTGCAGCGACCGCCAGAGGTGCCCGCCCGACAAAAATCAGAGCGGGTGCAAGACCGATGAGGCCGGCGGCGGTCTTCTCAATACCGGCCGGCGCCGGAGGCGTCTTAGGGCTGTCCTGCATCTGTTCCGTGCACGGTGTCTCTGTGGGCGTCGCCTTGTAGCATCGCGAAACGCTGGAATGCCATCAGGATTTACCGTTTCTGTGCAAGCCTGTTGAGGATGAACATGAAACCGGCAGCCACGATGGCGGTCAGGACAAGCGCGATAAAGGGTTTTGTCGTCGCGACGCCAGCTGCAATTGCGATGAACAGCAGGCCGGCAATGGCGACGTAAATGCTAACACGCGCGTGTCCGACCATGGCTGCGGCGTGTTGATAAGCGTGCTCACGGTGCGCCCGCCAGATCTTTTCACCGCGAAGCAATCGCCTCGAGAGGGTTAGACCGGAGTCCGTGAGGTAGTAGGCGGGGAGGATCAGGGCAATCGCCCACTCGCCCGCCGCCGCAAGACTGATCAGCAGCCACCCCAGCAAAAAGCCGACCGGCGCGCTGCCGGAATCACCCAGAAAAATCCGTGCCGGATGCCAGTTCCAAGGGAGGAACCCCATCATCGCCCCGACAAGGATGACGGAGAGTAAGGCAAGATGGTCGGGTAGGGTAACCGCAAGCGTGGCAAGGGCGGCCAGGCCACCACCAATCACCAATGTCTCAATAGCCGAAATACCGTCGATCCCATCCATGAAATTGAACAGGTTGATGAACCAAACCCAGATCAGGACGGTGACTGCCCGGTCGAGCATCGGCGGAGCAATTCCCTGCAGGATAAAGTCATCGCCGGGAATAACGAGACATCCGGCGATTGCACATGCAAAGTGGAGCGAAAGCCGCAGCAGCGGCGGAAGATTTCGAACATCGTCAATCCAGGAGACCACAAGCAACGCACCGGCGCCGGCGCCGATTGTCATGGTCGTCAGATCAACCGATCCCGATGTCGATGAAACCGAGAGAAACCACGCGCCGATCACGGTCGGCACGATCAACAAGCCCGCGCCCTTCGGCGTCGGGGTCGAATGACTTGAGCGGTCGACAGGAATATCGAGCACGTTTCGCCGGCGCAGCAACCTGGTCAACGGCCAAAGGCCAATTAAGACAACAAGGAACGAAGCTGCGGCAGGAAGGGCGAGATCTTGAAACGGCATGCCTTTCTATACTTCGCAGGAGCGATGCTGAAAACCTGCAAACGGTCTGGGGCGTGGCTTGGCACGCCGCGTTATTTCGCTTAAACCAAGGCACTTTCCGATCATGAGGCAGGTCAAATTGGAATGACGATCAAGAGGCGAGTATCCGTTATCGGCTTGGGCTACGTCGGATTGCCGGTTGCCGTTGCATTTGCCCGCAACGGGGAACCCGTCATTGCATTCGACATTGACTCATCGCGCCTCGATGAGCTTCGCGATGGCTATGATCGAACCCACGAAATTTCATGTTCCGAGTTGCAGGCTGCCAATCTCACACTGACCGACGATCCGGCCCGGATCGCCGAGGCGGATTTTCATGTTGTCACGGTCCCTACGCCGATCGATGACGCCAATCAGCCTGACCTGGCCGCATTGTTGGCGGCGAGCCGGACCGTCGGTTCGGTCCTGAAGCCGGGCGATATCGTCGTCTATGAATCGACGGTCTATCCGGGCGCTACCGAGGAAGATTGCGTGCCGGTTTTGGAGAGGGAGTCGGGCCTCAAATTAGGGCGTGATTTTTCGGTCGGGTACTCGCCGGAGCGGATTAATCCCGGCGACAAGACTCATCGCTTCGAGAGCATCACGAAGGTCGTCTCGGGCACGGATCAAGAGGCGCTGGATGTCGTATCGGCGGTTTACGCATCCGTCGTAACGGCCGGCATCCACCGGGCGCCGGATATTCGAACGGCGGAAGCGGCCAAGGTTATCGAGAATACCCAACGCGACCTGAACATCGCTTTCATGAACGAACTCGCCCTGATTTTCGATAGATTGGGCATCGATACAGGCGATGTACTGGCCGCGGCTTCGACTAAATGGAATTTTCTGCCGTTTTCACCGGGTCTCGTCGGGGGCCACTGCATCGGCGTCGATCCGTTTTACCTGACGCACCGTGCCGAAAAAGCGGGCATTCATCCTCAGGTCATTCTCGCCGGTCGTGAGACAAATGACTCGATAGGCCGTTACATTTCGGCCCGGGTTGTTGCGCTCATCGGCGGTGCTGCCGGCAAGACGGTGAACATTCTGGGTTTTACGTTCAAGGAAAACATACCCGACGTTCGCAATACGAAGGTGGTCGATCTCGTGAGCGGCCTGAAGGAGAACGGTATCGATGTGCGGGTTGCCGACCCGGAGGCGGATCCCGATCAGGTCCGCAATGAATATGGAATCGAGCTAATCGACCAGGACGCCATGAAACCGGCGGATGCGGTCGTCGTCGCGGTACCGCATCGCTGCTTCGTTGACGGGGGATGGGCCGGTGTTACGGCCTTACTGAAAGACGGCACCGGGGTGGTCGCGGATGTTCGCAGCATGCTGGACCGTGACGCCAAGCCGGATGGCGTCACGCACTGGCGTCTCTAGGATTTGCCATGGCCGATACCGTTCTTGTTACCGGCGGTGCGGGGTTCATCGGTAGCCACGCTTGCAAAGCTCTGGCGAGCGCGGGATTTGTGCCCGTCACCTTCGATGATTTTTCGCAAGGACATCGCTCGGCCGTTCAATGGGGTCCGATAGTCGAGGCCAGCCTGCTCGATCCCGAGGCAATTTCGGCGGCGTTGAGAGAATACCGGCCGCTGGCTGTGTTGCATTTCGCCGGCAAGATTTCCGTCGCGGAGTCGGTGGCCGAACCGGTGCTCTATCATCTCCATAACGTCGAGGCGTCAGAGAATTTGCTCAATGCGATGGCGGCGGCAGGGCTCGACAAACTCGTCTATTCGAGCACTGCAGCTGTTTACGGCGAACCGCAGCAGATTCCGATTCCGGAGCGCCATCCGACGGCGCCAACCAACCCCTATGGCGAAACAAAGCTTGCGGTCGAACGCATGCTGTCCGAGCGCGCGGAGTCCCGGGGATTGTCTTCGGTGTCGCTACGCTATTTCAATGCCGCCGGGTCCGATCCGGATGGCGAGATCGGCGAGGCGCACGATCCCGAGACGCACCTGATCCCGATCGTTCTCGAGGTTGCGGCTGGCAAGCGTGACGCCGTCCATGTATATGGCGACGATTACGACACGCCGGATGGCACGTGCCTTCGAGACTATGTGCACGTCTCGGATTTGGCCGAAGCCCACGTACTTGCCCTGCGACAGCTTTTGACGCGCAAAGAAAATTCGTCTGCCGAGGCCTTCAATCTCGGCAACGGAAGTGGCTATTCGGTGTTGGAAATTGTCGAGGCAGCGCGGCTAGTGACCGGGAAGGACATTCCCGTCGCCGCTTCGTCGCGCCGGGATGGCGATCCGGCACGGCTCGTTGCCAACCCAGCGCATGCGAAGCAGCGTTTGGGGTGGGCACCAAGGTACGACTCACTTGCCGATCAGATCGGCCACGCTTGGGCGTGGGCGGCTAAGAAACGGTAATGCCGCTGTCGGAACCCGTTGTCTGACCGGCGGCCCTCACGGAATGGCGGAACGGCAGCAAGGCATTGAACAGCCAGCGAAATAGTGGCGCCGGCAGAATGCGGTGCATCAGCAACCAGCCGAAGTAAAGCGGTAACGGGTAGGTCGATGGCGTTTGCCGCCACGCGCGCCAGAATTCGATCAGACGTGTAACCCCGTAAGCATCCTTGTTCTTCTTTTGAATGGATCGCCACAGTTGGCCGTGCAGCCGTTGTGAAATACTCTTCAGCATGCCGGTTTCGGCGATGCGGTAGTGAAAAAGCGGCTCTTCGATCGGGTGCCCGAAATACCCGTGACGGCCGAGACGGATGTTGTATTCCCAGTCCTCATAGCCGCGGCGCATGGATTCGTCATAACCGCCGACCCGCTGCCAGACCGACCGCCGCATCATCAGGCAATAGGGCAGCTGGTTGAAGAAAAGCTGTTCGAAGAAATTGTAGTCCTTGCGCAGTTCGCCGGTGAGGTCGCCGAACATCTGCATGTAGCAATAGACGAACGCGTTATCGGGAAGCTCGCGCAACTTCAGACACATCTTCTCAAGGCATTTCGGGTCGATCCAGTCGTCGCAATCGAGCGGCAGGATGAACTGACCGCGTGCCGCGGCGATGCCTGTATTTCGCGCCGCCGACAGGCCCATGTTGTGTTGGTGGATGACCCGAACGTCATTCGGCAGAGCCTCGAAGAAGGCAACCGTCTCCGGGTCAGTCGAACCGTCGTTGACAAGAATGATCTCGAAATTCTGGAACGTCTGGGCGTGCAGACTGTCTAGTGTTTGTTGCAAAAAGCGGTGGCTGTTATAGCAGGGGAGAACGACGGAGATCTCCGGCGCACCGCCGAGATGATCCGGTTGGTGAGACGGGTTTGACGTGCCGGCAATTGTTTCAGCCATGCCGCAATCTCCGAAAGGTGTGTCGTAAAGTCAATGAGTGAGTCTCGCCAGCACGATCCGCTGTTCAAACGAGTGCTTCGCGCCGGCTGGCGCACGGCACTGGAGGCTCAGGTTGCCGCGTCGGGTATAACCTCTGGTGCTGCGGGTGCACCCCGTGTGTTTTATGGCGGTGCTCGATCCGGGGATATCGGTGGGCCAAAAGTCAAGATTCAGCGACTGAAGGAGCATTTTCCGGAGTACGCGTGGACCTACAATCTCGTTTATTTGCTCAGTAATGCGCCCTATCTCTCACCGAATGCACTGGCCCGTCTAAAGAAGCGCCACGTGCCGATGGTGCTCAATCAAAATGGCGTATTCTATCCGGGATGGTTCGATGGTAACTGGAAGGCGAAGAATGCCGAGATGGCTGAGGCCTACCATGCCGCCGATCATGTCTTTTACCAAAGCGCATTTTGTCGCGCGGCCGCCGACGAGTTTCTGGGACAGCGCAAAGGCGCTGGCGAAATCCTATTCAATGCCGTCGATACGGCACGATATACGCCACGCGAGGATTACAACGAGCCCCGCACACCGTATCGCTATCTGGTGACGGGAAAGATCGGCAATCACCTGTTCTATCGGCTGGAAACCGCAATTCGCGGCCTCGCCGGCGTTCGGGACCGCGGATTGGATGCGGCATTGGACATCGCCGGCTGGATCGAGCCGGATGCGTTGGCCCGGGCGAAGGCGCTGACCACGACCCTAGGGTTGTCGGATCATGTATCGTTCGGGGGCAGTTATACCCAGCAAAAAGCGCCGGACATCTACCGGCGCGCGGATGCTTATCTGATGACCAAGCATAACGATCCCTGCCCCAACACGGTGCTCGAGGCGCTCGCCTGCGGGTTGCCGGTGGTCTACTCACGTTCGGGCGGCGTGCCCGAGCTGGTTGGCGACTGTGGCGTCGGCCTTAAATGCGAAGAAAGCTGGGAAGAAGCGAAATCGCCACTGCTCGAGGACGTGACTGAAGGCATGTCAATTGTAGCGGACAATCATGCGGCGTTGTCGGTTGCCGCCCGGAATCGCGCCGTCGATGTCTTCGATCTGGGGCATTGGATTGCGAGGCACGGCAAGGTGTTCGACGCGCTGTTGGCGCGGGACGGAGTCGGATAGAGCCATGCTGCGTAAATTGTTACGAGTTCTTTCACTGCCGTTTTATCTCGTGCCGGGACGTCTCCGCACGGGGTTCATCAAAGGCCTGATTGTTCTCGATTCGCGGATCGGTTCGCCAGCAGATAGCCTGCGCCGCGCATTCAATGTCGCTGATACGGTCAATTTGGTCATCGCCGAACGTGCAACCGCCTACGGCGAAGGCGAACACCCGAAACACCGCCTGATGGCCTATCACGACTTCTTCGTGAAAAACATCGAGCCGGGCAGCCGAGTCATCGACGTCGGTTGCGGTTACGGCGCCGTGGCGCGAAGTATCGCCGAGCGCGTGCCGGACGCGACGGTTCTTGGCATCGACATGGACGCCGGCCGGTTGGGCCAGGCCAAATCGGCAGACAATCCGGACAGCCTGACGTTTGTCGAGGGTGACGTACTGACCGACCTTCCCGACGGTCAGTGGGACGTCGTCGTTATGTCCAACGTACTGGAACATATTGACGAACGGGTCGATTTTCTGAAGGAGTTAGCTGCCGCAGCTCGTCCCGAGAAGGTGCTGATCCGTGTACCCCTGTTTGAGCGCGACTGGCATGTCCCGATGCGCCGAGAACTCGGCGTCGGCTACTTTTCGGACAAGACCCATTTCATCGAACACACGCTCGATGAATTCGCCAACGAACTGGACGCCGCCGGGTACCGGGTCCTGGATCAGAAGATCAGATGGGGAGAAATCTGGGCGGTGACGACGCCAAAGCTGAGCTGAGACGCGTGGTGTCTGGATGAGGCAAGGTGATCAGGTCGAACTGAACCAAAGTCCGCGCGTCGAGTCCGACGCGCATCGCCTGATCGTCGAGCTTGCTAAGGGCCGACGAGTTCTCAATGTCGGCGCGGCGGGGAATGCCGAGGACTATCTGGATGGAGGCGAAGCCGACTGGCTACATGCCCAGATCGCGGCCGTTGCGGTTGAGACGGTCGGCCTCGACATCGACGAACAGAGTGTTCGCCAGCTCAGTGAGCGCGGTTACGACACCGTCTGCGGGAACGCCGAGGATGCGGCCTTAAAGCGGAAGTTCGATCTCGTCGTGATGTCCGACGTCATTGAACACTTCGATAATCCCGGAATCGCGATCGCCAACATGATGGCGCACCTCGACGACGACGGCGACCTTGTTATGACGACACCCAATGCAACGGCGTGGAGCCTGGTCGCGAGGGCGGCGCTCCGAAAATCAATGGGAATTTATTGGGACCATGTCGCCGTCTATGCGCCCGAGCATATCCAGGCGATGTGCGACCGGCATGGCTACACCGTTGCCGATTTGGCCCTGTTCACGGATGTCGAAGGACGGCGCCGAAACCGAGGCTTGAAGCATATAGTATCCAGACTGGCTACCCGTATGGTCCCTAGGTTTCATGGTTGGATTTATTGCCGGATCACGCGATAGCTGAAAATTCGATGCGTGATGTTTGCTGGCTGGCGACCCGGCGGTAGAGCTGCTCGTAGCGCAGCACCATGTCCTGAAGTCCGAACCTCTCGCAAATCCGGCTTCTGGCGCGTTCGCCGAGACCGGCACGCTCTTCGGAAGGCATTTGCAGAATATCGGCCATGGCGTCAGCCAGCGCATGCGGATCGGATGGTTTCACAATCCTGCCGGCGTCGCCGATGATTTTGGCGCAATCCCCGATATCGGTTGCGACACAGGGGACACCGCACAACATGGCCTCCCCCAGTACGTTTGGCGCACCTTCGCCGAACGAGGAGCTCAGGACGACAAGATCGGATGCTGGATAATGGTTTTCCGGGTCATCGACCCGGCCGAGAAGATGCACGCAATCTTCGAGTTTTGCTTCAACGATCAATTGGCGCAGCACGTCATTCTCCGACGTTACGTGCTCTCCGAGCAGAATGAAACGAACATCGGGAATACGTGACCGGAGGAGTGATGCCGCCGAAACGAACGAAGGATGGTCCTTCTGCGGATGGTAGCGGGCCGGCAGACAAACCACCGGGGCGTCCTCGGCCATTTCTAGTCTGGCGCGGCTTCGTTCGCGGGCGCAGCTGTCAGGCCGAAACTGAACCGCATCGTGACCATTCGGAATCACCTGGGCGTTCGATACGTTATATCCGATCTCTTCATGGATTGTCCGGGCGGCATGCGATCCGCAGACGATCGTAAAGGGAACGAAGCCGGAAAGCTTCGCACCGAGACGGGTGGTCCAGAGGAGAGAGCGCCGGGTGAATTCGGGATCGAGCGTCGTCTGACGCAGATTCCAGAGCACCGGCGCCTTGCCGACGATCCGTCCAACGCAGCCGCCCAGGATGTCGGCGTGGTACATCCATGTCTGGATGATGTCGGGCTTGGTCGCGCGGATGACGCTGCCGAGCTTCACGATGCTGTCGATAGACGGAAACGTCCGGGGCATATTCAAGGCACGGACGTCGATATTTTTGTCCCTGAGCTCCTCCGCAACGTCGCCGAAACCGGTCAACGATACGACGATGTTCTCGAACGCGCCGGCGTCCATCCTAAGCACGAGGCGTTCGAGCACGCGTTCCGCTCCGCCGGTGTCGAGGCCGGTGGAGATGTGCAAGACACGGATTCGGTGCTGTCTGGATCCATTCATGTCCGCTTCACCGTATCCTTCTCCAGCGCCTCGTTGCCGATGCGTCGGTAGACGACCGCACCGCCAAGCCCATGGAAGAGACTGATCGCAATGATCGGCGCCATGTACCCGACGTAATCGAAGAGCGCGATGATCGCCAGCACCTTCAGCACAAGTTCCACCGCCAGCGCGGCGTTGAGACGTTTCAGCCGAACGAGGGCGTACGCGAAAACGGCCGATGTTCGATAAATTGTCAGCCACACGATGGCAGCGCCTGTCATGATAAAAACCCACCTGTCATCCGGCACATTCTCGGCGCCGACCCAGATCCCGATTACCCAGGGCCCGAGCAGGGCAAAACCCAGGCCCGCCGCAACGCCGAGAACGATCATCAGTCGGTCGATGTCCTTACGGATTTGTACTATTGCCGCCCGGTCGCCTTCGGTGTCCATCCGGACAAGCGACGGGACCAGAGATTCCGGTATGCGCCAGAGGAACTGAATGGCGACGTCGGCAATTTTCCAGATAAGAACAAACTCTGCAGCCGACGCGGCGCCGCCAAGCCATCCGATCATCAGGACATCGCCCTGTAGCAGGCCCATCAACAGCAACGCATAAATGGCGTAACCGGCACCCATGCGGCTAAAGGCCCGGCGCAGAAAAGGAGAAAGAGCGTGCGTCCCCAGGTGCAAGGAGAACCCCTGCGGCCGGAGAAGGCAGGCGCTTCCGATCCGTGCGGCGGCTTGCCCCGCAAACAATCCGCCGAACACCGACACTAGGCCGAATCCCGATAGCAAACCGGGCACGGCGATAACGACGAAAACCACTTGGGCCATTGCCGTCAAGGCATTGCCGGCCGCCTGCCGTTCAACCGCATTGAGGGTTAGACGCTCGACGTTGAAGTCATGGGCGGCAATCACGTATCCACCCATTAGAATCAAGAGCAGGATTGAGTCATTTTCCGGAATACCGATCGCAGCTGTTCCCGCGACGGTCACAACAGTCAGGCCAACGAGACACGCCAACAGGGCGTAGCCAAGGTAAACCAGTTTTGCCGCGACATAGCAGCGCGCGGCTTCGATCTTTTCGTCACGCGTCCAGTGCTCGCCGATGATGCGCTGGAACCCGGCGCTGGCCCAACCGAGCCCGGCCCCAAGGTAGTTGAAGATCGCGAGCAGGATCATCAGAACGCCGAATTGAGCCTTGCCGATTGTCTCGAGATAGAGTGGCACCATGACGATCTGAACGACGATGTTAAGGATCGTCGCGCCGTTCGCCGTGATGACGCTCCAGACGAAATCCGGATTGGCGGTGATCCGCCGAAACAACCCGGGTTGTTGAGGGATGCTCAGTGGACGGCCCCTGTCGGAGTCGAGTCGAGAACGGTCCGGCAGCGATGCAGCGCATAGAGCTTGGCGATCGTTATCGCGGGGATGCCGGCCCGCCGGTCGAATGCCGATTTGAGGGATCGAACGCCGTCTGCGTTCAATAGCCCGCCGAGACCGTCCATGTCCGAGAAAGCGTCGTCGACCTGTTCCTTCCAGGCGCCGCGAAGAACCTCGTCCTCTTGCACATGATAGCCGAAGCCACGCTTGGGAGCGCTCAGGACCTCGGCCGGCAGCCTTCCGCTCAATGCGTCCTTGAGGATGATCTTGCCCGTCGGTGTGCCGTTGACCTTCCCGACCTTACGCTCGTAGGGAGTCCTGAGGGCGGTCTCCAACAAGGTTCGATCGAGAAACGGACACCGCACCTCGATACCGTGGGCCATGGCCGGCAGATCGCCGGCGATGGTCACCGCGTGAGCGTTTTCTGTCATCAGGCCGGCGAAAGCCGCCTCGTCAATGAACTCCTCGGGCGGCCGGTCGCCGAAGACAGGCGACAACCAGTCGTCGACCGCCGCTGCGTTGCAGACCGAAAGCGCATCGCTTGACAGAATCTGCGGCCAGATATCGCCCGCCTCATCCTTGTAGAGGGCGGCCTTTTTCTTGCCAGGCGTCGACCCGAGCACCAGCCCGGCATCGCGCATCCGTCCTGATCCGGCCACGGTCAGGCCCCGGCCGAGAAGCGCCGAGATGCCACCGGGCATCAATGTCGTTAGCCGCGCCAACGCCGCGCTCGCATGGGCGCCGTCATAGCCGTAGAACACCTCGTCGGCGCCGTGGCCGGTCATGACGACTTTCAGACCATCTTCGCGGATTGTTTCGAACAGGCCGTAGGCGTGGGTCAACGGCAATGCCATGACCGGTTCGCCGTGCAGGGCCAAAAGCTTGTCGAAGTGATCGTGATGCCGGGCGGCATCGAAGACGAAGGACCGGTGCCGGGTTCCGAGACGATCCGCCATGAACCGCGCGCGTTCTAGCTCCTCGTCGTCCTCCGTGCCGCCGAACGCGTATGTGCGAATGCCGCTGTCGTCCAATCGGACCAATTCATCCACGATGGCCGACGAATCGATACCGCCCGATAGCAACGCGCCGATTTCGACGTCGGCCATGCGCCGCTTATCAACGGCTTCGTCGAACCGCGTGAGGATATCTTCCGGCGTCACGGCTTCGGGATCGAAGCGCGGCGTCCAGTACCGCCACTGTTTGTCGACCCTGCCACCTCGCACCGTCATCGCGTACCCCGGTCGGAGCCGCCGGAGTCCCCGGTAGAACGTCCAGGGTTCCGGAAAATGGCGTAAATTGCGGAGCATGTAGAGCCCGATCGCCTGCGGATCGGCATTGAGATCGGCACCCGGCACGTCGAAAAGCGCCGGGAGTTCGGATGAAAAGGCGAAACCCGACGCAACCTCGGTATAGGCCAACGGTTTCTTGCCCACTGGGTCCCGCGCGCAAAACAGTGTACCGGTCGTCGCATCATAGAGCGCGAAGGCGAACATGCCGTCGAGATGATCGAGGCAATCCGTTCCATGGCGCTGATAGAGATGCAGGATGACTTCCGAGTCGCAATCGGATCGGAAGACATGGCCCTGTTGTTCCAGCGAACGGCGGAGGTCGGGATAGTTGTATATCTCGCCGTTGCACGTGAGAAGAAGCGTCCCGTTCTCGCTGACGAACGGCTGCCGCCCGCGCTCTGAGAGATCGACGATGGCAAGACGCGCGTGGCCGAGTGTGCACGCGCCGTTGGCGCTCGTCGCGACGCCGTTACCGTCCGGCCCACGATGCGCCAGCTGCGCGACCATGCGTTCGACCAACGACGTGTCAGCAGAGCCGTTGCTGGCCAGAAATCCGGCAATGCCGCACATCAGAGGCAAACTTCATCCATACCGGCGCACGAGGCCCAGTCGTTTCGCCAGCCGCACCAACGATAGTGCCGTCTTCCCGCTGACCGAGATCAGGGTTGCTGCCGCCAGGCTGTCGAGGGGCGCGGCGACGGAGGCCGCCGCTCGCCAGAGCTGCCAGGCTCGCCCCTTGTCGCGGGCAAGCGCGGCGAATACGGCATGACGCAAACGCCGCCGCCGCGCGTTATCGGGCGCGACGTGGTTATAGTCTTCGCCGAATGTTTCAAAGATGCGATCGTAGCATGCGAGAACTTCGGCGGCGCGGGCCGGCTCGGCGAGCGACGACGAGAGCGATCCCGGCTGCGTGTCGTGGTAGATGCGCATCACCGCGGCATCGACCCAGAGCGATGCACGTCTGGCGTAATCCAGGTACGTCCACTGGGCGCATTCCCAGCGCGTGCCTGGATCATGATATCCGCCGGCATCGCGCACCATCGGACCTCGAAAAATCGGGATGTACTCGCCCTTGCGCCGGTCGTGCAGCATGTCGGTAAAGCTCAGAGGGCCTGTGTAATCCGGTTCGCTGACGGTCGGCCGGTTCGCCGGCGTGCGGCCTGCCGCGAAACAGATCGGCGCGTCGCCCGGCCAGCGTATGGTTATATCCCATAAAACCGTCTCCCAGCTGGGTACCAATTCATCATCCGCATCGAGAATAACGACGATGTCGCCGGTGCTGGCTGCGATACCTGTGTTCATTGCGCGCGCTTTCCCGCGGTTTGTGTCGTGGGTTAGCAGACGAACGTCCCCGAATGCGGCAACCGATTCCTTTAGGGCGTCGCTGTCGTCGCTGCCGTCGTCAACGACGATGATCTCCAGCGCGGCCGATGCATCGCCGGCACGGATCGACGACAGCGTGCGCCCAATGGTCGCCGACGCGTTGTAGGCCGGAATGACAATGGAAACCGACGGCTCAGGCACCGAAACGACCCTCGGCGATTCGACGGCTTTCCGACCCCATCCTCGAACGCATGTCCGGACTGCGCGCCAGTTCGATCATCGCATTCGTGAGTGCGGCTTCGAAGGCCGTTCCATCCGCCTGCCGAATCGCCGCCGCCAGCGCAACGGTGTCAGCGAAATATGCCGGCTCCGGTTCGCTGCCGCGCCAGGCGGCGATCGGTGGCGCGACCAGAAATCCGTTGCGGCCGTCCTCGATCATCTCCGGGATGGCGTAGAGGTCGCTGGCGATTACCGGCAATCCTGCGGCAATGCTCTCGAGGACCACCATGCCAAACGAGTCCATGTGGGTGGGATGAACAAGCACGTCGGACCGGGCGATGAATCGCGCGGCGATCTCGGCGCGGGTGAGATCAGCGGGGTGAACAGTGACCCCCGGTTGATCGCGAACAATTCCTTCGAATCCCTCCGGCAGATGCGTCACCAGGTCCAGCGTTGCATTCGGGCAGGCCACCCGAACCGACCTGAATGCGGAGAGCAGTGCGGCGCCCCCCTTGATTTCGAACTGGGTACCGATGAACAGGAACCGGCAGTCGCTGTCGTCGCGCGAGGCCCGCGGGCGGACGGATGGCGGAACGGTCGGATAGCTAAGACGGGCCTTGGCGGCCACGCTGTCGCCGAATATGTCTCCAACGCGCTGGCGACAGATCTCGCTCATGCAGCGGACTTCCAGACAGTTGTCTCGCCCCAGAAGTGCAGAGATAAACGGCCGGTAGAGCTTGGTCGCGCCGACATTGTAGGCGGCAAACGCATACGGATTGTCGATGTCGGTGACGAACGGCCCGGTCGCAATGATACCGTTCCAAAGATAAACCGCCGAACCAGGAGGTGCGGCGGCCGGTCTTCGTTTGAGGTTGATCAGCGGCAGCGAGGATTTCCACGATCCGCGCCCGCCTGGCGCCGCCGAGGAACGGCCGACCTGACTCCCGGTTCGATCCAGGAATTCATCCCGATTGATCGCCCGTTCGCCCAGTGAGCGGATCGTGTCGAGCTGCCGGTCGCGGATGTAAGCGTGGGGGTAAACGTAAAGAGAACATACCATCTGTGCTAGGCACGAAAAGGATTTTGGTAACCTGTAAACACCATCCGAACGAATACAACTATTTCACTAAAGACTCTGCGTGGACCGACCATTATTGCGCAAAGAACAAGCAGAATAACGATGCCCTGTATATGGACCGAACCGCTTCGAACGATATTGAACATGAAGACGAACGAAAAAATTGCGATTGCTAACCCAGTCAACGGGGCGTCCTTGGCGCGAAAGGTGTCTGTACAAACTTGAAGGAAACGACCCAAATAGAAGGCAATAAACATCGCAAATACGACACCAAAGCTGTACGAAAAATCGACGACGAAAGAAGTTGGAATTGCCGTCTTCATCTCGCCGCCCTCAAAGTATCCTGGATAGAGCCACCAGAACTGCTCGGTACCTCCATAGATCAGGGGCTTTCCAGTCCACAGTACTCTCGGTATGAGAGCGCCTCCAACATTGAACAACCATGCGATCCCGTGATCGATCCCGGTTATAAGCTGTGTTGTCGTTGACTTGGCAAAGAATTGCGCAACATGTTCGATGCCCTCGAAGCTTGTCATGAATACGGTAAGCCAGCCCAGCGCCGTAAACTTTGCTGCGGCGTTGGCGACTGCCGAGCCGAAACCGTCAGCGGAAATGCCGACTGTGTTCAGTCCCGCCAAGACTGCGATGACGTTTCGGCTAAAATCGAGGAACATGGCACCTAACACCGTGCCGATAACACTGATTGCGCCAATCCACCAATGACTCTTCCGCCATAGCACAAAAATGATAGCAGCCAACAAGATAAACCCGGAAATTGGTCGCCTGCTTAACAAGGCGTGAGATGCAAGATAACTTACGCCCAAGGTCGCTATAATGAGAATTATTAGCCCGGCCAGATTTCTGCTGATCGGCTGACCTAGTACGATCACAGCAGACGTTGCGCACGCAGAATAGAGAAACAACTCCGTCATAAGCCAAAGCGGTCCGCTTCCTGTGCGCGCAGAGAAGAAAGCAGATGGTTTACTGAGCAACGCATGAGGGTCGATGACATATATGGCGATAGCACCAAGAACGACTAATACAAAATGAACAAGCATTGCGCCAGTCAGGGTTGCATTAGACGTTTGGTAAGGTTCAATAGATTTGTTGTATGGTTGTCTGTAGCAGCGTACGCTTCGAGTGCCGAGAAAAACCACAATCCAAATCGCAAACGAGAATACCAACGATATGGAGAGCAGGCCCGTTGTTAGAGGCAGTGCGCCTGAGTTGAACGGTGCCTCTACAGTTCCCTTGTACACTACTTGTGTCTCGATAGTTCCAGAATGTACAAGGGCGGCTCGAATCGGAAACGCCAGCAGCACGAACAATGAAAAATACCAAAAGTGACTAAATAACGTACGCGCGACACCAGTGCCGAAAGCTTGGCGGAGGAATGCCAAAAGCATTGCGGCAATAAAAACCGCAGCAATCAGGTAAACTGTCACGAAGACATCTCTATCAGAGGTATCTGGTTGGCGATAACGGAGTCTTCATTGTAATATTCGAGCGCACGCTTCCGTCCTTCGTAGCCCATCTCTGATCGGAGCGTTGAGTCCTCTGCCAATTTCAGAAGCGCGGATGATAGTGTTTCAGGGTCGCGAACCGGCACCAGAATGCCTGTTTCACCGTCGATGATTTCTTCTCGGCAGCCGCGAATATTTGTTGCGACGATTGGCAATCCGACCATCATTGCCTCAATGATCGATCGCGGCATACCCTCCCGATGAGAGGCGAGGGTAAAAATATCGGCTGCCTGAATTATGGAAACGACATCGTCACGATAACCGAGGAACTTGATCCGTTGGCTCAACAAGGGGTGATTTCGGATGGTTTCTATTTGATCATCTATTGCCGTCGCGTGGTCGCTTTTTAATCGCGATCCGACGACCCATAGATGGAGGTTCGTATCGCGGATGGCTTCAAATAATTCAAAATAGCCTTTCTCCTTTACGAGGCGTCCGACCGTTACGACGACGACGTCTTCGTCACTTGCTCCAAATGCCTCGCGTGTCGCCTGCCTTTCTCCCATTTCAGATCCGACTGGGTAAAATTTAGCGGGATCAACACCATTGCCGATAGCGGCGATCTGTCCTGTCCGACAGAGATGCAGCCGCTTTGCGGTATCGCAATCTTCTTGGGCTTGGGTAAAAAGCACGTCGGTGTAGCGGCCCGCGAGCCATTCGAGCGCAATGGCTAACCAGCGAACCGAGAAATGTTGGTGCTCATGGAAATAGAATCCATGGGCGGTGTATACAATGTGAGGCACGCAGGTCCGTGCTGCGGCCAGACGTCCAACCAATGCCGCAATCGGGGTATGTACATGCACGACATCGAAATGTTCGCGTTCGAACAGGTCGACCAGTGTACGGTATGCTTGGACGTGCCTGACAACATTGAAGCTACGGTCAAATCCGACGGCCTCAAGCCGAAATCCTTCGTTGCGGATCGCCTCAGTGTGTTCCCCATCACGACAAACTGCGACGACTTCATGGCCGCGGCTCTGGAGGGCGCGCATTAACGGTAATAGAAAATGCGCCATTGTGAAGTCTACCGCCGAGATCTGACAGATCTTCACAACGATGCTCCATGCGCACGTCGCCAACACTGGAACATGAGCAACGTCCATAGTCCGTATGCCATGTTTCGCTTCCCGGCAATGTGGTCATCCATAGCTTTGCGGACAAAGCGAACGTTGAAGATACCCTCCGATTCGAGAACGCGTGGCGAAAGGAGATCTTCCGCCCAGTCGCGCAGAGGCCCCCGCAGCCAAAAAGCCAGTGGAACACCGAATCCCATTTTGGGCCGATCGACGATCGGCTGGGGAACATGGCGATACAAGACCTCGCGTAGAAGTGCCTTGGACTTTCCATTTCGGACGAAGAAATCACGAGGTAAGGTCCAGGCAAAAGCGATCAGTCGGTGGTCGATAAGAGGAACGCGTACCTCCAAAGCATGAGCCATACTGGCTCGGTCGACCTTAGCCAAAATGTCGTCGGGCAAGTAGGTCAACATGTCGACAAGCTGCATCCATCTCAACGTATCAGGGTGGCATTGCTGAAGATGTTTGTCTTGGACGAGGGTCGCATGAGAGGAGGGATCAATGAGAACTGCGTTTGGGTCGTCCCACTGACTGATCAGACTGCGATATGTGTCGAAAGCATTCTCGCACGTGAAGATCCGCCCAAGTTTGTTCAACTTGTCGCCAAGCTGACGAGGAATACCGAGTCCATAACCGATATTGCCCACGGCGTTAATCGGGCCGGGTGGTGCGCTTTGCGCAATGGTTCCCAGAAATGACCGCAGCAGCTTCGGAAACTTTGCCGATGTTTTCCAAATTCGCTCTGCCCAGATGTAACGATTGTAACCCGCGAACACCTCGTCGCCACCATCACCGGAGAGTGCAACAGTTACATGTTCGCGGGTCATGCGACTCAATAAGAGCGTAGGAATTTGGGATGAATCAGCAAATGGTTCATCGTACCAAGTTGGAAGATCGTCGACAAGATCCAGAGCGTGTGTTGGCGTTGCAATGAGTTTCGTGTGGTCGGTTCCAAGATGATTGGAAACGACTTGCGCGTGAGCGGATTCGTCATACCCAGCATCCTGAAACCCGATGGAAAACGTACGCGCCGGCCGGCTAGAGGCGGCCTGCACAAGCGCGGCAACTAATGAAGAGTCAATTCCCCCGGATAGGAAAACGCCGAGAGGAACGTCAGCCATCATCCTGTCGGTTACAGCCTGATGAAGCAGGGCTTCCGTCTTGTCGACAGCACCGGCGAAATCACCTCCAAAGGGCTCCCTTGTCCCTGCTTCCGCGGCGTCCTCTACGCTCCAGTATGAATTGATAGAAACCTCAGAGTCCGAAGAAACATGAAGATAACAACCGGGGGAAAGTTTCTCGACTCCCAAATAGACGGAATGTGGGCCAGGAACATAACCATGGCGGACAAAGTTTGCCACGGAAGCCCGGTCCAGCTTCAGTTCAAGCCTCGGATGCATGGCGAGAGCCTTGAGTTGAGAAGCGAAAACGAAGCAACCGTTCTGTTGTGTCCAGAAGACAGGCTTAATGCCCAGTCGATCCCGGGCCAACGTCATTGTGCGCATTTCGCGATCCCAAACGGCAAAAGCGAACATGCCGACGGTGCGTTTGAGGGTGTCCTCGATACCCCAGGTGGCGATGGCGGCCAGCAAGACACCGGTGTCGGAACCGCCGCCGATCTTGATGCCTTGCCTATCGAGATCACACGCAAGTTCGCGGTAGTTGTAGATCTCACCATTGTACGTAACAACGTAGCGTCTATTGTGCGAGACCATAGGCTGGTGTCCGGAGGGGTCGCAGTCAATGACTGCAAGTCGACGATGAGACAGGGCAACACCAGCGTCAGCATCGAACCACACGCCGCTGTCATCTGGCCCGCGATGGGCCTGTATATCAGCCATGCGTGCCACTAGGTCACGCAGGTCGGACGCACTCCGTGAAGCGGAAAATTCAAGAAAACCGGCGATGCCGCACATCAGATGGAAAACCTTAGGCACATGTTCGTCGGCGCCAGCTCACGATGAAAAGCCCAGCCTCTAATAGACCAAATCCATTCGAGCTTAAGAGACTGGCTGATGCAACCAATAGTGGCTGACGAAATGTTCGACATCAAGATATTGTCTAGGCTGGAGCGCAAATCGCGGGAACGTAATCGGAATATGGGCAAAGTCTGTTAGGCACAGTTTATATTGACAATTTAAAGAACAGAAAAACTAAGAAATTTTCGCGATGCTGCGTCGCGAGTGAGTAGACGCCCTTTCCATCTTTTGACAGATACCATGGCGCGCATCCTTCGGTGTTATCGAGAACAACATCGATATGCCACCATACTTTGTTTGAAGCCGCGAACGAACGTTATCGCCGTCGCCACCTGATAGTGGGTCACGGGTAAAACCCCGACCATGTCATGAGGTTTTGCGCGAAACATAAACAGAGCGACGACCTCATGCTCGAATGAAGGGATCGTGCTATCAAGATGATTGAAACAGCTCGGATTAGAGATATGGCTGCTTTGCAAGATCGAGCAATGCTACAGCTTGACTAGTAACTCCATGGGATCGGGCATTTTTCAAACGAAAGAAAGTCGCCGGATTCATAAAACGCTCTATCAACACCAGCCCATTCCAGGTCGCTTGCAAATGCGGCCCATCTAGAGAAGGTGCTGTTTGCCGCGCCGATAAGACGATCACAATGCATCATTCCGCAAAGATCCTCCTCGACTGTGCCGCCGCTAAACTCGACACCTGCGCCGCAAAAAATACGCACCAAATCTTCGTTTGATTTAGCCCCAGCAAAAGGCTCATCCGAAAAAACCCGAATAAGGCTATTTTGAAGATCCAGGGAGCTTCGCTGGAGCACCAATTCTGCATACTCGCCCGGATCAAGAAAGTACCGTCCGCCGGCTGCGGTGCGAAAATCGGTGCCCCGGATATGCAGGCCGATGATCTCCTCGTACTGTTCCTTGAGCATCTCTCTTCTTGATTGCCAAGCGTCGACAACCGAAGGGCTCATTTGAAAATATTCACAAATGCGGGAGCGGTGTTTTGCAACCCATTCGGGGCATCGGATTTTGAAACCGTTCAAAATGATGGTGTCGTGCCGCGCATGAAAATCGCGGAACCGTTGGCTGTCGAGGCGCATGGTCTCGGGATCGCCAGTATTCCAGTGATAGTTCCAAAAATTGAAGAGTGGCCCGGTCATACGGGGCCGTAGTTTGTGCAAGGTGTATAGCACACCGTGTTTCGTCATCAGGTTGTCAGGCAGCACAGGATGCTCGCCGTCCTCGCTTATTGGGTATATTGGCAGGCGCGTCATTCTGACTTTAGGAAAATACCTCGCAACATCGAGTAGGCCCCAATCGACTACCTTTTCACCGTACTCAATAGCAGCGGCATAGACGTGCGCACGTGAAAATAATCGATTGCCGAGTTGCCCATTGCGGTTGATGTTGTACCACATGCTTCAGTATTCAGGCGCTAGTATCCGGCGCCACGCCGCTCGGTGGTGCGATGCTTGGTTTCTCCGCCTTGGATGATAATCGTGGTGGGCGCGAGGAATGGTAGGTATCGGTCGAGCGAAACGCAGACTCGATTCAGCGACCCGTAAACCGGACCTAGCCATCGCCGTAACGATACGCGAAAGATGTTCTCGGGAATCGTTATGAGCAGCAGATGGAGCAGGAATCCAGGAAACCCACCCAGTCGTCTACACTTTAAGTGTCTAGTGTCGAATGCATTTGCAATCGTAAGGTTATCGTACTGGCGATAACCATGCCACAGATAAAGCCAAAGCGAGGGCGATGCTGGCACGAGATGAACTTGCGATCCAGTTTTGCGCAAGTGGCTCTTGATGTTTCGAACCAACGCCGCATCGTCATCGACATGCTCCAATACGGAGATCGAAATGGCGAGATCGAATTGCTTATCGAAAGATAGTGTAGTTGCGTCTCCTTCTATCAATTCAACATCGAACGCTTCACCGGACTGGCCAATTGCGAACCGGTCTCCACAGATGTCGACACCAACGTATTGCCCGGTATATCCGGCTTTTTCTAACAAGGCCCGGGTTCTGCCGCTGCCGCACCCGATGTCCAGAACCGCAATGTGCCCGGTCAGACAGTATTTACCGAGCCCGTTGAGCAGAAACTCCTCCATGTGAATGCGAACCGGGGAGGCTCCCCAATCTCGCCGGGCACGCAGAGAATGTTTCGGCGGTGACCAATGATCATAAGACAGTTGCACATGCGACGCGGCCACTGCACGGCGGACATTCAATACGAGATAGTGAAATCTCTCGGCGATATTCAGCCTTCCGTCGCCATTGATCTCTTTTGTCATGTTCGCAGTAGATTTAAGCATGGGTTGTATAGGCACACTTGATCAACTGTTTGCGGAAGTGAGGAGGCCTTCTGCGGCTTCGCAAACCTCATCGACACCAATTAAGCGCATGCAGACATGATCGTTTGGACATGCACCACGCCGGCCGCAGGGCGCACAGGGCACGTACTTGCAGATGGTCGTTTGCTGCGTTGGATACCCGATGTAATCGGGGAGGGTAATGCCGCCCCACAGGATGAGCGCCTTGGCGCCGACAGCATTAGCAGCGTGCATCAAGCCACTCTCAGTCCCAACAAAAAGGTCTGATTCGCCAAGCAAGAGAGCCGCCGTGCGGAAACTGGTTCTACCGCGAAGATCAATTGCACCGGGGACGATTTTTGCGCCCGACAGGCCTATCTGCACTATGGAAACATCAGGGCGTTTCTGTCTTAGAGTCTCTACGAACGCGCACCAGTTCTCGTAGGGCCATTGACGTAACGTGCCGAAAAAATCCCGGTTGGTATCAGGTTCTATCACGACAAAAGGAGACTGCAGGTCCGTATCGTTGAGAACGGACTTGTACGCGACGTGATCGTCTTCACGGACGTGTAGCTCACAATCATGCTTGACGTGACCAGGTGAAAAGTGGTGCAGAATGGAATCCGCCGCACGTTTGTCACTCGTCCAAACGATCCGGTCTGGCAAGACTTTAGAACCGTACGAGTACATTCGCATGTCGATGTGAATGAACAGTGCGCCCGTGTCGCTGTGGTGTCTGATGGCTTGTCGATGAACGTGCCGTTCATAAATCGTCAAGGCTCCGGTTGCCCTGAGAATAAGTGAAAAGCATTTGTCCAGTAGTTGCGCCCCTGCGGATTTAGAAGCGAACGCCGGAATGCGGATACGGGGATTGTCCCGAAAGATGGCATCTTCGCAAAGCATCGAGTCTCTGCGGTAGCGCCGCCTGGCAATCAGATCCGACAATAATGGCATCTCGCAAACCGTAAGATCATTGAATCCGCGGGCTGCAAGCTCGGCAAATACTGACGTCCATATCAAGTTGCCACCGTAACCCACTTCAGTTGCTATCCCGCTTCACGAGCAACAACGATCCTGCTCCCATTACCACGAGCGGCCCCACTACGATTGCATGGGCAATCAGCGCCACGGCCGCGCTGAGGTCGACAGGAACGTTCCAAGGTGTAAGAGAGAGCACAACAAGTGCGTGATACACTCCGAAACCGCCGGGTGAGGAGGGCACGGCAAGTCCAAAATTCGTTGCGATGACGACCGCTAATGCCGAAACTCGGGGCTCCGGAACACCGAAGGCGAGCAGACAAAAATAAACACCTGTGCAGTAGAACGTCCATCCGATCAGCGAGGTTGCGCAGATGTGAAGATATCGCATTCGCCCGCCGTCCCGTTGTGTAAAAATCATACTGGTGGCATCAAGATACTGGTGAGCATGGTTTTCAAGAAACCGGCCGAAACTTCTCGAAAACAACTCGCCTAACCGGCTAAGGCAACGGCAAACCGGCTCCCGATATCGGGTCAGTAAGAACGAAAGCAGGGAGAATGCGGCGATACTGATCATAATGATCATAAGACTGCCCTCGATAGATGATGGCAGTTCTACCATTCCGATCAGGGCAATGGACAAGACGCTCAAGAAAAGCAGATCGGCTAAACGCTCGACAACGGCGACCGCCACGGCGCGACCTGCGTTCCAACCCGGCAGCTTTCGAATGAAATTGATCCGAAAAACATCCCCTGCCCTGAGAGGCAGGAAGACGTTCAGCATGTGACCGAACATCAGCGAGTGAAAAGCCGTTCGGTAGCCAACCTCGGACTTGTGCGCAATCAGTCCCTGCCAGCGAGCGGTCAAAGCGAAAAAACTCAGGAAGATGGACGTTGCGCCGAAAAACACGAGCACGGGGTTTCCAGTTCGGAAAGCGGTCTTCAACGCTTCCCACTCGGTGATGTGAATCAGCCAGCCGATACATGCTAGCGATATTGCATACCCAAGTGCGACGCGCAGGCGGCGCCCGATCAGCGATCGTTCAGTCGCTGTTACTGCAGATTTGGCCAGGGGCATAAAGTATGTTGGCTAGACTGGGCTAAAAACGCGTCTGGCCAGGGACAGCCCTTCCGTCACAAGCATCCGAGCTTGGAAGGGTGTTCTGATACCGGCAAGATTGCGCGCAATGAACTTAGGTCTGAAGTAGAATTTACGATAGGCAAGACTACGGAGGTCATCCACTTCTGCAGGAGACAGGCCATCCGTGCTGATGAGGGTCGATTTCGAACCATCGTACGTATCTGCGTCGTCATCGATCCAGCCTTTCTCAAGCGCCTCGTCACGCAGCTTCGTACCGTAAATCGGCAGCGGATTGTTGAATGACGCGAAATCAACGTCGAGTTCGATTGCCCAGTCGATCGTCCGTTCGACGTCTGCGCGCGTTTCTCCAGGCAATCCGATGATGAAGTAGCCGATAGTTCTGATCCCATTTTCACGACACAGACGCGTTGCCGTACGATATCGATCAAGCTGAATTCGCTTTTCGTAGCGGTCCAGAACTTCCTGGCTGGCGCTTTCGACGCCCATGTGAACCGCATAACAACCGGTCTTCCGCATCAGCGGAATGGTGTCTTCATCGATTGCATCGGCCCGCATCTCGGCCAGCCAGCGGAAATTGAAGTTCTCCGCCGCCATGAGCTCAAGCAGTTTCTGACCCTTCGTCTTGGTCGCCAAGAATACATTGTCGCGGAATAGAACTTGGCGAACCCCAAGCTTGTCGAGGTGGCGCAACTCTTCGACAACGTTTTCAGGGTCGCGATATCGATAGTTGATCGATCCCGAAACGCAGAACGTGCAGGTCGCCGGACAACCGTAACTCGTCAGAACGGATGCCATCGGGGTCGCGTAACCATGCGACAACTGATATCGGGAGAGAGGTAACTGTTCGTGAAACGGAACACCGTATGAATAACCGTGTGGCGGGTAACGCTTCGGCGTTGAGACAATCTCGCCATTTGCGCGATAGACGACGTTGGCGATATCGTCTAGTTCGCCTTGTATATAGCGCCGGCAATCGTCGGTGACGAAGCTCAGTAGGGCGACATCGAGTTCCGGCAAACGTTTAAGCTCGTTGACTGGATTATGATATAGGATTCCACCGGTTCCGATCATGATCGTTTCCGGCAGGCTTTTCTTCACCATTCGAATAAAATCATAATCCTGTTCGCGTACCGATACGCCAACTGCGAACACCACGGCCTTGGGAGCAATATCAACGACTCGGCGATGTGCCGCTTCGACGCTGAGACGGTCTGTCATAGCGTCGATCATCGTTACATCAAAATGCCCGCGAAACGATCCAGACAAAGCCAACAGGTCGATGTTTGGCCAATTGTAGTGGCCTTTGGAAATCGTCGAACTGTACATGTCTCGCTCAACGATCACGTCACTCGGCGGCGCTATAAGGACTAATTTATCCATCAGTCATTCCATTACCTGAAAATATCGAACAGTCATGTCCAGCGTCTCTGCAAGTGGAGTAACTTTCATTGCCAGCATGCCGACGGCTCGAGAATTGTCGCAGTAGGATTGCCGCCTTTTTAAGGCCAGCACTTTACTAGGTGTTACAAGTGCCGACCTTCCCGTCATTTTTGAAAATGCTGATAGCATAACAGCGGCACACCATGCCACAACTGTTGGCAAGCAGAACAACGGTGCACGGCGTCCCGTGATCTTTGATAACTCACCGTAGAGATCGGCCATCGTTACGTTGTGTCCGGCTAGAAAAAAAACGTTCGCACTATTCTTGGTTTGCAGTGCGGTCACGGTAGCGGCTGCAGCATCGCGAACATCAATCAGATTGAGGCCACCATCGAGGTAAAAGCCGGCGCCCTTTTCGATAAAATCCCTGACCAGCCAGCCGGCCGGTCCCGGCTTGTGATCGCGACCGCCTATCAAGGCCGTCGGGGAAACAACCGCCACCTCTAATCTGTCGGCAGCCGCCAATACGGCCTGTTCGGCGGCAACTTTCGAATCGATATAGGCATCCCTGCGGTTGCGCGCAAGAAACGGCAGGTCTTCGTTGCTGTCTTCAGGAACAGGCGCACTCGCTCTGGTACCGCGTGAACTGACATAGACGAACTTGTCAACGCCGGCTTCCGCGGCCCGGGTAACAAGTTCGACGGTTGCCTTCGCATTAAGCCGTTCATGTTCATCGGCGGATCCACCAAAGGAAACCAAGGCTGCGGCATGAATGACAAGATCACAATTTGAAAGTGTATTCACGTAGCCTTCCGGGACGGTGATGTCGCCACGAACAATTGTAAGATGGTCGGCGAGAGAGACGACCGACGGGTCACGGGCGAGCGCGATAACCGAGTAGCCGCGCTCCAACAACTCGAGCGCGACATGGTACCCGAGATGGCCTGTGATGCCGGTCAGAAACACGCGCCGCGTCACGATACTGACTCCAGAGCCAGATTTGCCCGGCGCAACTCTGATGTTGGGCGGTTGAAGCCTCGTCTTTCGATTCGTGCCCTATACCAAGCGACGAGAACCATCAGGCCCCACAATTCGAAGCCGTACTGACGTTTTCCTGAGAGATGGACGTCCTTGGCTCGCATGACCGCAGTAGGATTCAGAAACGAAACGTTTTTCAACGATCCGAGACCGAGGAGATCTTCAAGTATCGGGCGGGCATCAGCTCTTAGCCATTTCTGCACAGGAATGCTGAAGCCCTGCTTTTTCGCTGAACTGATATCGTGTCCCAGCCTCTTCTCAGCCAATGTACGTAATACGTGCTTCGACTGACCGAGCGGCGTGACTTTGTGTCTATCAGGTAAGGAGAGTCCGAAATCCGCCAACGGTTCGTACAGCATGGGCGCACGTGACTCTAGGCCGAAGGCCATAGTTGTACGATCGACCTTTGTCAGAATGTCGTTTGGCAGATAGTCCCGAGTGTCAGCCTGCTGTAGGGCACCTGTACTGGGGCTGTCCGTAAGGTTATGGCCCGCGGCGAGTCTGTGCAATGATCCCAGTGCCGCTTCCGGCGCGATATCTTCGGACAAGAACGACACGGCTTCGTTTGGCAGCCACGTGCCGTTCCAAGTAAAGTGGGCTTCCGAACCGTTTAAGCCATTGGCCCTGAGGAAGCGCCAAATCTTGTAGGTCGCTGTGACTTTCCCGTCGGTTACCGGGATCGAAGAGGCAGCCGCAGAAATCATCCGACGAACCCAAAGCGGCAAATAGGCGAGCATGTTGTGGATTGCCGTAGCCTTGTAGGTCAGATAGCCGCCGAATAGTTCATCTCCGCCATCGCCACTCAGAACAACTTTATAGTCTTGAGAAGCCCTTCGGGATAGACACCAGACGGCCAAGGCGGATGAATCGGCCAGTGGATCGTCCATGTGACCAACGACGTCAAAGAAATCCTCGATCGATTCTGCGCCCATCGGTACGCCAATGACGTCAATCCCGAGCCGTTGGCCAACCTGAGACGCTAGAGAAAACTCGCTGAAGCCGGACTCTTGGAAATCGAGGCAGTAGGCCGTGTCAATTTTCCCCTGACGAACGGCAGATTCGGCGATCAACGACGAGTCGATGCCGCCGGAAAGGAACAATGAAACCGGCACGTCGCTGCGGAGCGTAATCTTGACGCTTTCGTCCAGCAGATCGCCAACACGAGAGACCGCTTTGTCCAGTGGGGCATGTTGGTCGCATTTTAACGTTTCGGAGGTGTGGCGGCCATCGCGCACACCCTTGGTATCGTAGAGTCGCCAGCACCCGGGACCTAGTCGCCGAATCGACGAGAGTAGTGTCATTTCGCCGGGAACATAGTTCAGACACAAGTATGCTCCGAGCGCAAAATGATCAACACGGGTTTCAAAGTTCCCAAGACAACAAAACGCCCCGAGTTCGGAGCCGAAAGTTATTCTCTCTTCCTCTTCGCGAATGAATAAAGGTTTTTCGCCAAACCGATCGCGCGCAAGGAAAAGAACTGCTTCGCGACGATCGTAAATGGCAAAAGCGTACATTCCCCGAAGGCGGTTGCCGACATTCGTGCCCCAGCGGCGATACCCCTCAATGACAACTTCGGTGTCCGAGTTGGAAACAAATCGATGACCGGCGGCCGAAAGCTCTTCCTTCAACTCGATGAAGTTGTATATCTCGCCGTTGAACGAAATGACGTAGCGGCCGTCGTGGCTCGCCATCGGTTGGTCGCCTGATTTAAGATCAATAATGGAGAGACGGCGGTGTCCAAGGAACACCATGTCGTCGGCCCACCAAGCGCCATCATCAGGACCGCGGTGCCGCAAAAAATTTGTTGCTGCGCACAGTTCATCGTGCCCGATTAACTGGCCGGCTGGACTAAATTGACCAAAAATTCCGCACATAGCGATTTGAAGTAGACAGCGACGTCCGGGTCAACTCTCATCGAGAGTGGAAGCCTGCTTCCTCCATATTTCCCTGATCTGATAGGATTTGCGTCCGCCGGATGAAAAGTATAGGCGCGCCATCAGTTCGGTAACGATGCCACCAATGAGGAATTGTACGGAGGCGAGGTACAAAAGGGACCCAACAACAAAGAGGCCGCTATGTTCTCGTACTACGGCGATCCCAGTTACGAGGTAGACCGCAATCAGATAGGTGGTGATCAAAAGTGCGAAAATGAAACATGCGATCGCCAAGCGACCGAAAATCCGAATCGGTCGGTCGAGATAGCGCGTAAAGAAATATAGGAAGAACAGGTCAATGAAAACGTTCAACGTTCGCCCGAGACCATAATTCGATTCCCCGTGCGGGCGCTCGATATTCTCAATTGGAATTTCGTCGATCTTAGCGCCCGCCACCTTCGCGAAGACGGGAACGAAGCGGTGATTCTCGCCAAGTAACTGCATGTCATCGAGAATGTTGCGTCGATAGGCCCTGAATGTTGTGCCGACATCGTGGACGGTTAGCCCGGAAACATATCGGATCAGCATGTTGGCAACACGTGAAGGCCAACGACGAATGATTCCCTCGCGTCGTTGATGCCGCCACCCGCAGACGACGTCCGATCCCTCCTCGATTTTCTCGAGAAATGTCGGGATGTCCTCTGGAAAGTGCTGCAGATCGGCGTCGAGGGAGACGACAATCTCGCCCCGGGTTTCGTCGAAACCGGCCTGAAGCGCAGCGGTCTGACCGTAGTTGGTGCGAAGCTCGACGACGCGGAGCCTGGGTTCCGTCTTGGTCAACTTGCGGCAGATTTCGAGACTCTTGTCCCTGCTGCCGTCGTCGACAAAGATGAACTCGAACTGGTAGCGATCCTTGAGACCTTCTGCCACGGCTTGCAGCCGCTGCATGAGTTCTTCCAGTACGGCCTGTTCGTTGTATACGGGTATGACAATGCCGATGAGCGGCTTCGAGTTCGCAGCTTTAGTCATTACATTTTCCCTGCTCCGGCTTCGTGCCGATAGCGACCCAGCTATATCCCATACGATGATGAAGCTCGACGTCGAACGGTGCCGCTCGCATCAATTCCTTCGCATCTCGTCGTGAGTAGTACTTCGCATACGTTGGACGCAACTGGTCATAGATGACGAGCCGTCTCTTGTCGGGTGCCAGTTTCCCAAGAACATTCTTCATATAGTCGCTGAGTGGCAGGCGCAATCCGGATACTCGGCACAAGCAAATGTAGAGTGCAAGCGGTAGGTCGAGAAGCCATGCAAGACCTGCGATCCACGTAGAAGGCAGGAATCTTGAGAGCGCTCTCAGCGGAAGAGCAACGGCCAGATACAGGCGATTGCCTTCTTTTCCGTATAACCAGACAATCAATTTCCCTCCTGGCTTGAGCGCGCGATAGGCGGCTTGAATGACCGGTTCAGGCTCGGGGATGTGATGAATGACGCCAATGCTTACGACATAGTCCAACTCAAGTGCGTCGGTCAGCGAGTCCCCCCGAATGTTGAGAATCTCGACCCGCGGGTCGTCACCAAACCGGCGGCGGATGACATCCACCGCTTGTGACGGTTCAATAGCGACAACCGACCGAGCGCCGAGATCAAGAAGACCTGCGACGAATCGTCCGGTTCCAGCGCCGATGTCGGCGACATGCTTACCATCGAATGCGGTAGCATCGAACGGCTTAACAAAATCGACTAAGAGGTCAGTCGAGCCGAAGTACCCGTCCGTATTGTCGAATGTGGTCCATTGTTCTCCGAACTCCTGAATGGTCTGATCGGCCAGTTGTTGATGTTCTGCGAACGGCGCAGTGTTTTCCCGTTCCTTACCCATCATTCGGTTTCGACCTTGGCATTGTCTCGGGCGCCGGTGAGCCGGCCGAGTGCGAGTACTTCAGCGTACTCGCCTGGAAACTGGTTTTTCCAGTGTTCGAGTCCGCCCCGCAACATCGACAGATGAGCATCGATTGTGCTCGAGGTGAGCCGGACCCCAATGAGCATAGGGCCCGAGTGAATCTCGTCGAGAACAAGGCGGCCGAGTTTCGGAGTGATGTGAATCTGGTCACGGTACCATTCCATCGGTTCGAGGACACCGGCTTCAGGGACCGACTCGGACGCATAGGCATGAAAGCCGCTGAAATCCCAAACGTGCATAGCTGGGCGGTTCTCCGCGATTATGGCAAGCCGGCGCTTGAACTCCTCGAATGTCGACCAAAGCCCTGCGACCTCGAAGGTGGCGAGCGCTCTGGCATGCGATGGCGAGATAATGACATCCAGCCGCTGCCCTTCGCCTGCTACGGCATCAGCTATAATCGCAACATTTTCGATAGGAGATATCTCGCCGGGCGCACCGTCGAGTGCGTAAGACCGAGTAGGTGGCGGCAAGAGTCCACGTTCGAGTTGATAGCGGTCGATCTGGTTGACGATGTCGCGTAACGGCGTTGAGACCCTGTAATCACGGGCGAGAATGCCACCATGGTCATCCGCACTATCGCGACGGTCTATCGCGCGCTGGTTCAATGGTGTTGCAAGCGCATCCAATACGGTGTCGATGGAAACAATATGAGACAACCTGTGCAGTGCCGCAAAATGGTTGTCGCTACCGTCCGGGCTAACGTCGAGGATATCTTCCCGGAAATCTGCCGTCGGTTTTCGATGGCGGTTGAAGCTATAGAAATCGAGCAACAGCACTAGGTGTTGAATGTTGTTACGGCGTGAGGCGTGCTGAAAGTAACGCCGTAATTCGTATCCGTTGGCACCTGCAATCGCCAGTCGGTACGTGCTCTGCCCGAGATAGAAAGGGTGATTGAGCGGCAGACCTTCCGCTGTGCTTGCGCCCAGTATCAGTGTATCAAAACGATTGTTGAGCAAATCGGCTGCGTAGTAGAGCCGGATGTTTTGGCCGAGAAACTGTTTGTCGAGATTGAACCCCTCATACTCGGGGTTTGAAGCAAAGACCTGATAGGGATCGATCAAATATGACCAGAGCGCGCTAACTCCGATCATCGAAACGACGACCGCAAACAAGAGCCTCAGATAGCGTGCATGTAAAGACACAGTATACGTTTCAGAACCGGAAATAGATGAACTCGCTGATCCGATGCAAACTCATCAGGGATACCGCACCGGAAATTGCCAGTGCAGCAGCCCAGGGAATGGTCGGTCGCCAGCGCCAAGGCGATTGTCTTTGAATAACACGAATAGGTCCATAAATCGGCAGTGCCGGACGGACGCGTGAGAAAACCTCCTGCGTATTCGGGAAAACGAGACAAACCACGAGCCCGAGTAGGATGATCACAGCGCCCATTTCACGCCAGTCTTCAAGCGCAATGATGTTAGCGCCTACAAAGGTGAACCCGATCTTGGTCATGATGCCGGCAAACGGCCCCAGCTTGATTTCGGCGGCAGCTGGAAAACTCAAACCGACGCCGCCGAGCATAGCGTCGTAGAAAACGAGTGCGGCATCGAATGTTTCGGCCCGGAAAACGACCCAGGCGAGACAAACAGAGACGAGGGTAAGTGGCCAGGATACGGCATAGACGATTTGGCGAAGGATCGCCATCAGGGCGCAATTTGCTCGACTTACGCTTCGCCACCCGTGATTGACAATCAGATAGAGACCGTGGAGCCCGCCCCATACCGCGAACGTCCAACCCGCGCCATGCCACAGACCGCCCAACACCATGGTTGTGGCGAGCGCCATAAAAAGACGAACCTGACCGTGCCGGTTCCCGCCTAGAGGTATGTATAGATAGCGCAGGAGAAACCGCGAGAGGGTCATATGCCAGCGGCGCCAGAAATCAATAATCGAACGCGCTTTGTACGGCGAGTTGAAGTTTACTGGCATGCGGACTCCGAAGAGCAGGGAAAGACCGATCGCCATATCCGAATAACCGGAAAAATCGAAATATAGTTGCAGGCTGTAAGCGATACTTGCCGCCCATGACTCGAAAAAGGTGATTGCCTGACCGGTTGCTGCGGCGCCGAACACCGGCGACGCGAACAGAGCAAGGTTGTCCGCAAGCAGGACTTTCTTTGCAAGTCCAATGGAGAATATTGACAATCCGATCGCAACATTTCGTATGGTCATCGTATTCCGGTCCCGGGCAAACTGCGGCAACATTTCGGAGTGGTGAATGATCGGACCGGCGATGAGGTGTGGGAAAAAAGTTACGAACAACCCGTAGCGCACGAGATTTACCTCGCTCGCTGCTTTGTTGTGCGAGTCGACCAAAAAGGCGATTTGGGTGAAGGTATAGAAGGAAATCCCTGCTGGCAGTGTCACCTCTATCAACCCTGCGGGAACGGGCAGTAGACCAGAAAGCGATTCGGCAATAAAACCGGCGTACTTGAAGTAACCTAGAAGCAATAGATTCACGGTAATCGCCGAGGCAAGTAATGCACGATTGCCGCCATTTCCGGCGAGCCGTACGCCAGCAACAAAGTTGAACAGAATTGACGGCAGGATCACAAGAAGATGCCACGGCTCGCTGTAGCCGTAAAAAACGAGCGAGGCGAAAACGAGCCAGACGATTCCGGCCGGCCGGCCCCTGAATCGCTCGGCCACCCAATATCCGAGCATGGTAATAGGCAGGAAAATCAGGATGAATTCGTAGGAATTGAACAGCAAGAAAGGCGACCAGATTCAATCAGGCTTTCGCGCAACCGCGAGAAGCATGTGCCCGCTGAAAGCGCGGGGAAGCAAGATACCGAACAAGAGACCGATCACGCGACCCACTCGTCCGTTATAGCTCATGCCGAGAGATCTATTCAGCCATCGTACGACGGTCTGGCGGCGATGGATCGGCTTCATGGCGCGAACGTCGAAACCGTGGTTTCGCAATTCATCAGCGATCTCTCGTCGTGTAAAACGCCACTGGTAGAACCGCAATTTGCCGGTGGCGGACCGGGAGATTCCGTTGTCAAACGTTCGACGTATCGCAAGCCCAGGCCGGTCGTAGGGTACCGTGATGAACAAATATCCACCCGGGCGCATGATACGCAGCGCTTCGGATACACAATCGCCGACGCCGCTTTCGAAGTGTTCGAAGGTTCCCCACGAGTAATAGAGGTCGATGGAGCCTGCAGCGAATCCTGTCGAGCGGATATCACCCTGGAGAAAGGACGCGTCAGGAAAAATCTTTTGCAGCTCAACAACTGTTTCCTGACTGATATCCAAACCGGTGACATGATGACCCCTCTGAGCGAGGAACCTGCACCACTCACCCGTACCGCAGCCGCCATCGAGTATCTTGGCGTCGGCGGGTAGCGCCTCGAACACGGGTTTCATCATGCGCCATTCGGTTCGCCATTTTAGTTTATCGAGGGATTTGTCATATTGAGCAACACGACCTTCGACCCCGCCGTGACGCTTCCAGTTTTCCGTCCAGTACCGCTCGACAAATTGGGTCTCGGCCTCGTTTGGCGCTTGGGTATCGATCAAATCCTTCTGCATCTTGGGGTCCGTTCGGCGTCAAATGGGGAATTGATTGATCAGGAATGATAGCGGGCGACGCCAGATGTTTCGCGCATTCACGATTTCCTCACGTGACGACGCCAGTTTTTCGAAAAGCTCAAGATAGAATCGGCAGGTTTGTTCTGCAGTATGGGGATAAGCTGGCATTCGAGCCACCAAACCAGAATACTCCGCGAAGTATTGTTCGAGTGCGCTTTCGAAATCCTGCTCATCGAAAGAGATACCGAAACCATCGCAGTACTCCGGCAGACAGCCGCTGCGACGATAGAGCATGGGCAGACCACACAATGCCCCCTCGTTCTGGTGATTGCCACCGGGTTCGAACATGGAGGCGGTCAGATAACCGTGATGGCGACGAATCTCTTCGGCAAGAGCGGCACCATCAAGTGGCGCGACATGTTTGGCATTACGGAAGGAAAAACCCGGAGGCAAATTACCGACGTATGTAAACTGGACGCGCTCTCGCCAAGGATCGGCTTCCATCATTTCGTCGAGACGACGATAGATATCGAAGCCTTTTCTCTGGTTTGCTCCCCAATGGTGGGTAACCAGCTTAAGGGGCTGATCTCCAGACCAGGGCTTGAATCCGTCGGGATTGAAGACGGAAGTATCGGCGCCGTTCAGAATAACACTCCGATGCAGGGGCGGGGACTTCTTCCAAACCGGTAATTCTTCGAGCCAGGAGCCGACGAAGACAGTGTGATCGGCACAGTAATTGGCGCGAATCAAACGGCCATTCATGAAACGGCTTCCCTTGCGTTCATCACATTCGTTTACCCGATGAACAACAATTGCCCGTGGGTTTCTGAAAGCGAGATAACGTAGAATATGCCCGGCACCGAATGTGAAATTCTGTAAGCGCGATCGCGGATCGATCAGTAGGATGATATCGATGTCGTCATCGTTCAGGTCGAAAACAACCTGATCGCCTTTTTGCAAGATTCCATCGGCGAGACTCGCGACAAACCTGTTCCCGCCCCCCCAAGGCCCGCCTTGAAGGCGGTATCCGATAGAAACTTTCAAGGCCAATGCTTCGAGAGATTCATATGCGACATTCAGGCATCTTGAGACCGAAAGCTGTTTCTGTGCCAAATACGATCGACCGGTCGCCTGGGAACATGACATACAGTGCTTCCGGGATGGCCGATTGCGATCGCAGCGCCGATGAGATAGTGGGACGGAAGGCCAAGCGTTTCGTAAATCTTGTGCTGATTCATGATGTGGGAGTCTGAAATCAATGAGACCCAACACGCAGCGAGCCCAAGCGCTTCACACATCAGCAGCATGTTCTGCGTCGCTGCGGCAATATCCTGGAACATCACGGCATGTTGTTCGAACGGTTTGTAATGACGCCGGTCGGTCAAAACGACAATCCCAGCCGGAATTGAAGATTTCCATGCATCTGCTCCGCGAGCAGAGCCAAAAATGCGGTCGATATTGGCACGCTCGGTCAAGCTGATAAATGTCAACGGCTGAGCGTTGCAGCTTGTTGGCGCGTAGCTGCCCGCCTCTACAATTCTCTCGATTAACTCATCGTCAACTTGGTCGGGTTTGAAGTGACGGCCACTTCGACGCTGCACAACCGTGCGCCGCAGAATCGCGGCCTCCGATTCAGCACGAGGCTTGGCGGGTACGTCGCGCATATAGCAGCGAAATCCGTCAGGATAAGCCCTGTATTCCTCGAGAATTTTTCTGAGATACAGATAGCAATCGTCTTCGATCCCCTGAGGTGTTTCAAGATACGACTCGAGCAAGGCAAAAGACGAGTCGAGCTCATCGGTTCGCTCATACTGGCACAGCATGGCCTTTTCCAGGTAGTGAGCCCGCTTGAAGTTGAGATGGGAGTCGACGTTGCGGTTGATCGATCGGTCACTGCGCCGGACGGCGTGCAAGGCCTGAACGAAAGCATAGCCGAGAAACTGGATGAGCGTTGGCCAGAAATCGCGCGGTGGAATCCGCCATGTTCGTGCGATCCATCTGTTCGTGAAATTTCTCACTAGCGGTCCTGAAACAAGTCCATGAGCTCCCGGTCCCCGTACATTCGACGGTCGCGGGTTTCGAGGTTCGCCAGACCCTTCAATGCAAGTCCATTGTACTTCGGATCGATGGTATTTGTCGGCAGGCGGCCGATAGCGCCATGGCGATCCACATGGGTGCAAAGCCCTTCGGGGGTCTTGTGGGCAATGTATGCCTTTTTCGTCAACTTATAACCAGCCTGATGCAGATCAGGCCGATCCGCCAACTCAGCAATTCGTCGCAGCGAAATTGAAAAATCGACCTGTCCATCGAGGTGATCGAACTTACTGTCCGCGGTCATTGGAATAAGCCCGTTCTCCCATTGCCAAGCAAGACATGCTTCAGCAATCCGGGAGGCAGCGTCAAGGTACCGGTCGTTCTTCTCGATTGACCACCAAGTGTCGCAAAGCACGTCAATCATGACAGAACCGTCAACCAGTGTGGCGTGACTTGCCCCACGACCCGGCACATATCGGCCACCAACTCCGGCATCATTCACGAACGCACCGAGCGCCGCGTCGACCCACCTCAACACCATGTCCCGCCAATACCTACCGCCGGTTATCTCATGCAGCTCAATCATGCAGAACACGGGAGTCGTGTTGCTCTTCATCAGGCGCGCCCATTGACCAGACCGCGCAAACATATACGTAAGGCGCCTAGCGGAGTAGACGCCTGGTACGGCCTTTACCAATCCTCGTGCGGTGAGCGGCGCGCCATGCTCCACGTTGGTCCGGCACGGATACTCATCGGACCAGATGGAAAGCGTGCCGAAAAATTGTTCCGTCAAATTCTGTGCAGTCGAAAACGTGCCCCGAGCAGGGAACAACCCGTGCTTTAGGAAAAACGGATGCGAGCACCACTTCCTGAGTATTCGCTCCGACAGCTCGACCAATTCCGGATACATCGGCGCCATTTCGACGAAGGTTTCGAGAATTCCTGCCGACCAAGGTGAAAAGAATGGCGAAACCCGCTTATTTTGAAAATCATAGGCTTCGGCGAAGTGGTCATCTTCTCGAAGAAAGTACTGCAAACACTTGGCAATGGCGTCATCCAGCAGGGACTTTGCTTCAGGCGATCCCGTCGCTTGATGCAGGCGGTAGAGACCGCCCAGATACTCTTCAATTTTGTAAGAGTAGAGAACATTCCCGAGTGGAAGTTCCATCTCGAACGATTCGGCGGATAATTTTCCAATCTGGGTCAGCAGGAAATCCTCCGCACCAAAATGGAGCATGAAGGGGACAATATCGTTGAAGTTGTCGAATATCGTCCGCCGGGTCGGCGGGCAATTGCGCGAGACCAAGCCCTGATCGTTCAGAAAACGATCAGTGAAATTGGAGACTATCCATGCCGCTTCCATCTTGTAGTTAATGGAAATCGTAATCTCGATTTTCCCCGGGAATTCGATTCATGCTGACTCAGAGAGAGTCGACGAAGCGAGCAAGTCCGATTGATGGGGGTCGTCGTTAACAATGTTGTCGATAACAGTTTCCAGGCGCCGACCCATGTGCCGGACCGTCAGGTCGTTCCTTACCGCTATTGCTGCTCGCCGTCCGATCCGTCCCGTGACCTCGGGGGCGGAAAGCAGTTTTTCGATGGCGCTTTGCAAATCAATGACGGAACCGGGAGTGCCTGCAAGAACACATGTTTCACCGCTCCGCATGACGTCGCGGTTCCACAAACCCCTGTAGTCGGTCACCACGACAGTCTTGCTGCAAGCCATGGCCTGCAGGCTGGCGCTTTGTCCCGACGGTTGGATGGTATCCCCAATAGGCAGAACCACGAACAGGGCGTGTTGCATCAGCTTTCGGATGTCTTGGTCGTCGAGCACCTGCGTGTGCCAGCTACCATGAATTATGGTGATGTTGGGTTTGTCACAGGCTACGGGCAATGATGTGACGATGCGCAGCATTGGATAGTACGGTTTCCATGCTGCAACGAGAGTCGAATAATCACGGTTCAGATCGTTCCCAATGCTAAGAACGTACGCCTCTCCATCGTGATCGTTTTGGTTATCTGTCGGCTGCCAGAACGACGTATCGACACCGAATGGAATGAACGGAATTTTTCTGCCCAGAATCTTGGAGAGATAAGCAGCATTGGCATCGGAAAGTGCAACGACATGCACGGGATCGCGCAGAAGCCAGCGATATACTGCCGCGACCCGTCGCGATGTGGAACGATCAAGCAGTCCCATTGCGAGGATGAGAACCTTAGTCCGCACTAAACCGAAGCGAGCCAACAACGCGAGGCAAATGCCAAATGTGCTTGTTGTCGCAATGAGGCAATCGCCTTGTTCCAACTTCTTTCGCCGTTCGCCTGGCATCATGCAGATGGACGGCCATATCGGAATGCCTGTTAGCCACTGGCCCAGGCGATGAAACGGGCGCCATATAAGTGGGGATGCCTGATCGCAGCCGATATCGCAATCGAGAACCATGGTGACATCGTGTCCCAGATCCTCCAGCTGTAGCATGCCGTAAAAAAACTCACTCGGGCCGCCGGCACCTATCCGGTTTTCGCGGCCGGACTTGAAGAGATACAAGATTTTCATCTCTATGTGGCCGTTAGCATGTCTTAGCTTTCAAACCGTACTGCGAACATGCTGGTGAGGCTCAAAAAGCACACTCTTGGGAAAAGAAATGGCAATGGGAGCCTGACGCGGAAACGCCCGAGGGTTTTGTTGATGCTCTATATCAAACGGCCGCGATCAAATTCTTTAGAGAGTGGCCGTCGGTGCGCCTTCGGCGAGCTTCACGATGTGGTCCGGGTGGGTCGTCGGCTGGTCGGTCTTGCGCGATTCGTTGGTCGTGTACAGCAGCGCGTCCTCGCGGCTGTAGATCTGGTCGCAACCTTCGCACAGAAGACCGCAGTCGTCGAATTCCTTGGTCGTGTGCACCGACTTTACGTTCGCCAGAGCGGGGCCGTCGAGAATTTCGACCAGCGAGTTCAGCTTGAGATTGCCAACCACCAACTTGTGATTGAAGTCGAAGCAACAGACCGAGACATCGCCATTGGTTCGCACGAACGGGTTGCCGGTAAACGGTCGACCGCACGAGCGGTAGGTTTTGACGTCGCGGGCGCTTGTGCGGAACGAGAGCTCCTCAATGCTTTCGGCACCGCCGTAGTTGTGCGGCTTCCAGACCAGGACCTCGTCGGCGATCGGTTCCCAGTAATCGATCCAGTCCTGGATTTCGTGTTCGTTTTCCTCGAACACGAGGAACGTCAGTATGACGTAGGTGCGTTTGTCGCGCGGGATGGCCAGCAGGTTCTCGACGTTCTCGCGGACCTTCTCGAATTTCAACACGCCCTGATGGATGGCTTCGTAGCTTTCTTTGGAGTTGCCGTAGAAGCTGATCTTGAGCGTGTCGAAGAGCTCGGCGATCCACGGAAGGTTCTTCTGGTGCAGAAGGTGGCCCGTGGTGCTCGTGTAAAGCCGGATATGCGGATAGCTCTCCCGCACGTAGCGCAGCTTTCCTTCGTAGCCCGGATCCATGAACGGGTCGCCGAAGCCGCACAGGTCGAGCGAGGTAATGCCGAGATCGGCAGCCTGGTCCAGAACGTCGCGGAACAGCCCGTCGTCCATGTGGCTCCAGGCCTTGCTGTATTCGTCGCGCGGACACATGATGCACTTGGCGCCGCAAAACGTGGTGTTTTCGACGGTGAGCTCGCGGGACGCGATGATTTTTTGCTGCCCGGCGGACTTCGAGTCGAAATCAAGCATTTACCAATCTCCTTTTGTCGGTCGGGAGCGCGTTTTTAAGGTCTTTCCCCACGGCGCCGGCGACCAAACGGCACAGCGCGTCGCGGTATAGTTCCGTTGTCGGCTTGACGTAGAACCGCGTTTCTGCGTCCAAGGTTCTCAGATAGTCAATATTAGCCGCAGACTCCACAAGTTTCTGTGTTTTTTCTATAAGTTCCGCTTGGCTGTACGCGATGGGGAAGACCGCGCGTTCGAACATTTCCTGGAAGTGAACGAGCCCTGCGAAGGTTTCGAACAGGCTGCCGCGCTGTTCCTGATCTAGTGGCAGGAAGCACAACGGCGGCTTTCCGTGAAGTGCGCCTTCGATGATCATCGTCGACATCGGCGAGATCACCGCGTCAACGTTACTCAGGACGTCATGGGTGCGCTGGTACTCGGCCTCGATGAACATGCGGGTATCGCCTTCGGCGATTCGTTGGACGTAATCGCGCATGCTGAACTCGATTGTGACATGGGGCCATGTCGCGGTCGCCATGCGGTGTCCGTCCTTGCCGCACCGGCCCCAAGGGTGGGGGCGATAGAGGATCGAGGCGCCGGCGATGCGGCCATCGGCGCAGGCCGCGTTGAGCGCGTCGAGGTGACTGTATTCGTCGGTTCCCTTGCTCGATCCGGCGTAAAGCACGATGCGTTTCGCCGGGTCGAGCCCGTGCTCGGCGCAGAATGCGTCACGGTTCAGCCGCGGCTGCTGCTTGAAGACGTCGAACTGCGCGGCGCCGATCTCAGCCAGTCGCTCTGGTGGCATCCCCATGTAGCGGCGGCAGTGCTCAGACGTCTGCGGTCCCCAGACGACGCTGAGGTCAGGCATGCCGGTTACGGACTGCTTGATGCTCGGGTTGTCCCACGAGTTCATGAGCAACATCAGCGGCACCGAAATGCGCCGGCATTCGACGATGAGATCGTTGATGTAGTATCCGTCGAACGTACTGGGATGCAGCACGGCGTCCGGCCGCTCGGTATCCAGCAGGCTCCTCAGGCTGGTGCAGGGCGTGCGTTTCAGACGCCACGCGATGCTGGCCTTGAACAGCTGGTAGAGCAGCGGCAGCCCGTAGACGGTCAACTGGACGCTCTGCTTCCAGTGCATGTGGCCGCGAATGCAGCGTCGCCGTTCATAATAGTCGGCGCCGGGGCGCAACATCAGTTGCTGAACCTGAAACAGCCGCTTCCAAAGCCAAACACGGCGTACGGGCACGTCGACGGTCCGGACCGGCGCGTCCAGCGGCAAGCCTTCAGGGTCGAGCCGCGTTCGTCGCCAGTCCTTGGGCGGATAGATGAAGGTGACGTCGAACTGTTCGACGAGCGATCTTAGCGCTCCGCTGAACACGAAGTGACGCGTGCAGATATCCGATTCGATGAACACGAAAACTTTCTTCTTCACGTGGCTTACGCCCTTCCGATCATGAGTTCGGCGACTTGCAGATCGAATTCTGTGTCGATGTTTGCGAGCGGCTCGTCGATGGCATAAGCGCCTGCGCGCCTGCCCTTGATGGTGTTTTGGTCGCACAGGCACTCGCGCGTGATCGCGTAGGCGACGCCGTTGCGGTGGTACACGGGTTCGAGTTGTTGACGGGCAATGATTCGGGCACCCGCCGGATTGTAGTATTCCATGACACCGTCACGGACCGTCAGCTGCTTAAGTGGATGCGCTTTCGAATCCGTCTCGCTGACTGTCCAGACCGAATCCCACCTGCCGTCGACCAGCATCCGCAGGCACCCCGCTACATGCTCGGCGCGGCGCATTGGCGACGTCGGCTGCAGCATCAGCACGATATCGTAGACTTGACCATCGTCGGCTTCGGTCGCCTCGAGAGCCTGGCGCAGCACTTCGAGATCGCCGATGCGGTCGCCGGACAGATCTTCGGGGCGGCGGAATGGCGCCTCCAGTCCGGCGTGTTCGGCCTCGCGCGCGATGTCTTCGTGGTCGGTCGAGACGACGGCGCGATCTATCTCGGCTATTTCGCCGGCAATGCGGCCGGCACGTGCGACCAGCGAAATCCCACCGATTTTGCGCAGGTTCTTCAGCGGGATGCCCTTGCTGCCACCGCGCGCAGGCACGACGGCGAGGACACGGCGCCCATCAATCATGCGTCGGTCTCAGCACCAGATAGAGCGTGTCGGCTTGGCCGGACTGTTCGAGATAGCTCTGCCACAACCGGTCCGCCTGGGCCGTGATGCCGTCCATCGGTGTACGTCCTTTCGGCCGCCCCTCGCGCAGCCACAGCAGGGCGTTGGCCATGCCGAAGCGGTGCATGTGACGGACCTCCTCGACCCTGAAACCCGCGGCCTCGGCGCAGCGACGGGCGCTCTCGGCGTCGAAGTACCAGCGGTGTACGACGCGGTAGAAGAATGACGGGAAGTCGTCGGGCAGCAGCTTCATCAGGATATCTTCGCGGTTCGGCGTCGAGATCAGCAGTATGCCGTCCTTCTTGAGCAGCGGACGTATATCGGCGAGGAACCGTCGGGGATTATCGACGTGTTCGATGACCTGGAAGCTGACAGCGATATCGACCTCGCCGGCCAGGTCGCCGACGGCATCCGACGCAAACGAATACACGTAGTAGCCCCGCTCCCGCAGATCGCCGTGATATTCTTCGAACGGTTCGACGGCGACGGTTCGCGCCGTCATGCCCGACACGTGGTCGAGGAAGCTGCCGCCGGCGCAACCGATATCGGCGACGGTCTTGCCCCGGAAGCTCTGCGGCCAGAGCTGCTCGAGCGAAAAGAGCTGCAGTTCGTCATGATTGGCGAAATAGGATTCGCTATCGAGATCCTGACGCAGTTTCGAGCGATAGGCATCGGTCTCGTAAAATCCGGGCGGTGGACAGAACGGTTCGGCGAGACGCTCCACGCCGCATCCGCCGCAACGCGCGACCACGGCATTCTCGACGACTGACCCGAACGTGCCGTCGCGTATCGTGCCTTGGTAGATATCTCTCCAGACGGCGCCGCCGCAGATTTCGCATTCTTCAAACATGACGATAAGGCCCGGGACGGTTGTCAGTTGGGCGTAGCCGGACTTTCCTGAACCTTGTCTATGAGTTGGACACGGCCCCAGTGGTCGACGACGGTTTTGCGTTCCGAGCGCTCCAGTTTCTGGATCTTCGGATCGCGATAGACCGAGTCGTTGTTGTAGTGGGTCGTCGAGACTTCCTCGAACACGCATCCCGTGTCGGTCCAGAACCGGTGCCACACGCCCGGCATCACCAACTGGGTGTCGCCGGCCTGCAGCGTTTTCTTGCGGCCGTCGAGTTCGGTGTGCAATTCGCCCCACAGCACCTGGAAGGTTTCCTCCTTGCGCTTGTGATAGTGCGCCGGATGCGCCTGTCCCGGCAGCTGCACGAGGATCTTCTTGCAGTATTCCCGGTTGATGCAGTTAATGATGACGACGCCGGTCTCGAGGAAATTGCCGACGCCGAAGTGGTGCGAGTACTCGACCTCGAACTCGCTGCCGAGACGGACGCCCGCGAAGTTGAGCAGCGCCTTGACCTCGTGCACCGCGGACTTGATGACCTGAACCTCGGATACCGGCGGGATGGAGGTGTTCTCGTAGAGCACGGGCTCGTCGGGCGCGATGTCCTTGTCGACCGTGATGCCGTCTTTCCAGTCGCCGCTGAACAGCTGGCCCGGCTGATACGGCATGGCGAAGTACACATCGTCGCGGCCGAGTGTCTCGCCGGCCTCGATCGGCGTGCGGGCGAAAATGCCGCGCTTGAGGCTGTCGATGGCTTCGCGCTCGGCCTCGATTGGCGAGATCCGCGCGGCGGAACCGCACAACGCCCGTGCCTTGGACCACGCCGCAAGCCAGGCGTCGACCTGCGCCGGGGTCGAGGAATAGGCGTTCAACTTGATCTCGTCGGTTTCGACGCCGACATGGCGTTCGAACATGCGCGCGCCCTTGGCGACCGCGACCAGCACCGGGCCGGTATCGGTCGGGTCCTCGTGCGTCGACCAGCCGATGACCGTGTCCGGGTAGCGGTGCCGGAAGGTTTCGATGTTGGCCAAGTTGCAGTTATCGCTCGGCGTCGGGTAGATCGGCACGCAGTGCATCATCGCGAAATCTGTGCCGCGATGGGTGAAGAAACTGATCAGGTCATCAATCTCGGACTGGCTGACCCCACCGGTTGAAAACACCACAGGCTTGCCGGCGACGGCGATCGCCTCGAGAAGCGGCCAGTCGCGCGCCGAACAGCTCGCGACTTTGATGATGTCGATACCGAGGTCGAGCAGCACGTCGACCGAGGCCTCGTCGAACGGGGTCGACATGGTGATCATACCCTGCTTGCGAATTTCATCGGCGAGGACCGCATAGTCTTCGGGCCTTAGCATGGTCGAGAGAAAGCGCGGGATGTGCTTGTTGTCGCTTCCGTCGCGATGCGCCGGGTGAATGAAGGTATCGAGCTGACGGAACTGGAACTTGATTGCCGCCTTGACGCTGTGCTTTCGCACCATCTCGCCGTGTTCGCGGATGATCTTGAGTCCGTGGTCGATACTACCCTGATGATTGTTCGCCACGTCGAGAACGAAAAGATCGTTGAAGTCGAAGGCGTTTTCCATTGTCATCGTCCGTCGTAGATTTACCGCTGGTCGGGCCATTCAGGCCAGAGTTCTTTAAGTTATGTTATGGATGCGCTGCAACATAACCATAGCGCTGATGAACACTCTCGGCTTGTTTCGCGCCGCTCCTGTGAAGATCGAGCTCGCACATCTTGACAAGGTCAAACCCCACTACCTTGAGTTCATTCGCTAAATGTTGCGGGTCATAGAGGTAGTAACTGAAGATTGCGTGGGCACCATTTTTGCCGGTCAGTGCGGGTTTGTTGAAGAACCTCCGTAACAACGTATTCCCTTTCAGAATCTGAAGGGCCAACGGAGGGCCGTAAACTATACAATGCACGGCGTTTCTTACGAATCGATAGAAACAATTTTGATATCGAAGGTACTGGGCGCTGCAGTGGGAATTGATGATGTGGATGAAAATGCCCCCTCGCTTGAGTTTACTGAACACCTGTTCGTAAATCTCTCGGGGAATTCGAGGATCCTGAAACTCATTGACAGTTCCAACGAGCATTATCACGTCATAGGTACTCCGGAGACTTTGCAGATTGCGTGCATCGACAACAAATGCCCGCTCAGGCTGCATGCCATGTCTCACGAGTTTGGGTTTTAGGTAGTATTCGACTAGCTCGCCACTGAAGTCGGTCAAGTGAATGTCGTAACCGTCTTCAAGCAGCGCGATTGCGAATGTGCCGACGCCACAGCCGAGTTCGAGTATGCGCAGGTCATTCCGATCACCAAATCGGTCGCAAATCGCATCTCTGATGAAGTTAGGGCTATCAGATTCCAGATTAATTTTGTCAAGCTTCTCATTATCGTCGTCCGGCCCAGCATTTTCGTTCCGCGCGGAGTAGGTCGTTTCCCATCGCGTTTTGTTGTCCTGCATCGGCGGACCAAAGCGAAGGTATGAGACGTATAGGTGTTTATCAGGGGACTGTCGAAGCAACTTCACTAGACTAGTGCCTCCAACGTGTATCCTCGGGAATGATCAATTGTAATGCTGCGGCGTTGTAATGATGAGCTGTGCGCTGCCGCAATGACCATCATCGTGTCGAGCCCACGTTCCGCAGAGATCGGGGATGCGCATGCATCGCTCTTCAACGTATCCGCCAGATGCTGAAGCTCCAGAATGAAATCGTCCGGTCTTGTCTTTGGAAACTCGTGCCTACGCGTTCGTTCTATGCCATTCCCAGAGAGAACGGCATCAACACCGGGCTTAAATCCACAGTGCCACTCAACAAAACCCTTTGATCCCTGAACACGCGCCCACTTCCTCGGTGGGCTGGTCACGACATCCTGGACGACACGGCCGATTACTCCTGTTTCCGTTTTCAGGGTTAAGACGCAGAGTTTGTCGTAGTCAATGGGGCCTTCGCTGACGAAATCCATCACAGCCGATACTTCGACAACCCTCCCTATCCCAGCTTCATGTGCAAAGTGCTGCCATAGGTTGATGGCATGAGAGTGCTCGCCCGATGCGCCACCACCGCGCCGCCAGTACCCGAGATATGTGTCTGCAGGGCCATTAAGCCACGGATGCGCGGAGAAGATGCCGCCCCAAAATTCCCGGAATTCGACGTCCAGTGTTTCAACGGTGCCAAGTGACCCTGAACGTATGATCTTGCTTGCCTTTTCGCTGGCGGCGCCGATCGCGTGGTCGTAACCAGTGAAAATCACAACGCCACTTTTCCCGGCCTCTTCATACAATGCTTGCGCATTTTCGAGCCCTGGCGTACAAAATGGTTTCTCGATCAGGATTGCTTGTGGACGCTCATCGATAGCGGCCATTGCCAGTGGAATGTGATGATCCGGTGGTGTGCCGACGATGATCAAGTCGTACTCACCTACCGGTGCATCGTCGTTTCTGAACAACCGAATGCTGTCGTCCCACTGCCCATATCTTATCGGGAAAATTTCGTATCTTGTTCGGTCTAGTGCCGCCGGATCGATGTCGCACAAATCGACGTTCCATCCTAACTGACGGCTGGCGTGAGATAGATGATTGCCGATGGAGCCGGCACCATAAATTTTTACCCGCATGAAGGTGGTCTCATCAGTAAATTTCGGATGCGATTTTGTCTTTCGACCCACGCTTTCGCGATTCGTAGCGAAGTTTTTGCGTTATTTCCGATGATCGACATGGGACAAACACCCGTTAGACAAGGCGTAGACCGTAGAGCACGAAGCGACAGCGGACGCAAGGTGCGATACGCTGAGAATGGTGATGTTGCCGGTCAACCGGTCGATCGTCTCCAAGACAGCGGCCTCGCTCGTCACATCGAGCCCGTTCGTCGCCTCGTCGAGAATCAGAAGCCGCGGCTGCTTGTACAATGCGCGGGCGATCGCGAGCCTTTGCAGCTGACCGCCCGACAGCTGAGCCCCCCTCTCGCCCAATGGCATATCCAGGCCTTTCGGGAGATCGCGAACGAAGCCGTCGAGGGCGGCGAGCTTCAAGGATTGCCAAACCAGTTCACCGTGGATGTTGTCGGGGGCGACGCCGTAGGCGACGTTGTTTCTGATGGTGTCGTCGGAGAAAAATGGCCTTTGCGGCACGTAGCCGATCTGGGACCGCCATGCGACGGCGGACGCCGTTGCGAGGTCGACATCGTCGATGAGCACCTTGCCACCCGACGGCCTCAGCAAACCGGATACCAGATCGATCAGTGTACTTTTGCCTGATCCGGAGGGACCGATGAGTCCGTAGTGATGCCCGAACGCCAGAACCAGAGAGACGTCACTGACCGCGCGGCCGCGCTCCTCGGTGTAGGCGAACGACACGTTCTTCAACTCGATGCGGGACCATTCCGACGGTAGTTCCGACGCACCGCTCTGGTCGGCGAGGTTGGCGGTCACTTCGTCGATCGACGCGCAAAGCGTTCGAATTCGATCGACCCAAGGAAGTGCGCCCCAGAACGAGTTAAGGCAGCCGGTCAGTTGCGTCGCTGCCGGCAGAACGCGGGACACGATGAGCAGCAGAACGGCCATCTGGGCGGAAAGCTCGGCTGACGAGATCCCCGATACCCAGAGAATGTACGCGACGGCGAGAATCGAAACCTGGCCGATGGTGAGTAGGACACGGCCGGGAATGTTTCCCCAGATGTTGGTCTTGTAGACGGCAGTCGCCCACCCCGCATAGGCCTGACCAAATGCGTTGCCCAGATACTGATCGTCGGCGCTGAACTTGAACTCGCGACTACCGGTCAGAAAGTTGCTGCCGGCCATCGTCGTGCCGTCCTGACGAAGTTTCGCCTCTTTGCCCCAGAACAGCGTCCTCGGCCGCACGAACAGGACGGTCGCCACGATGACGGCAGCGAAGCCCGCGAGAATGATGACGCTGTTGAATGTCGCGATGGCGACAACCAGCAGCAGACCGAGGAAGATCGTCGAAACATGATTGAATGTCAGCAGGGCGTTGCGCAGAAAGCGCTGGCTCCACGCGCTGATCTCCATCTGGAAGACCCGGTTCAGCATCACCGAATGTTGGCTGGCGTGCCACTGATAGGGCGCGACGGTCAGACCGGCGATCAGATCCCGGGCCAAGCGGCTTTCGCAAGCGGCGCAGAACCGGAATGTCTGACGCATCACGAGAAACTCGCAGATGTTGCCGACGACGATCAGTATGCCGGAAACCAATACCAGTAGGGAGATGTACTCGGCGGGTGTCGGGCCGCCGAGAAACTCGCGCACATCGTTCAGGATACCGGGCCTTTCGGCGATCGACGGATCAATAATCATAGCCACCGTGGGCATCACGGACGTCAGCGAGCCGAGTTCGATGAGTTTGCTTATAGTGATGACGATGCTGAACCAGATCGCGTACCGGCGCTCCCCGTCCGTCATCAGGTCGACCCCGGAAAAGAAGGAGTGCCAGCCTACGCGATAGCGGATCGACCGCAGAGCGCTCATCGGGGTCATGGCTGGCCGCCCAAGGGTATACCGTTGTTCATGATCGGATGACGTGATCGTCGCGCATGGTTAGGTCGGCTGCTCGGCGAAGCACGCCGCGGCTTTTTCACCGAATGCCGTCATCCACTCTTCGCGCAGGGCGCCGACGATGATATTGTCGTGGTATTCGCCGTTCCGGTAGAGATGATGACGCTGGCGGCCCTCTTCGAGCAGCCCGACCTTCTCGCACACGCGAATCGATGCGGGATGGGCATCGGACACACCGCCGTGGATGCGCTCGAAGTTGAGCTTGTTGAAGCCGTAATACATGAACATTAGAACCGCGTCGCTGATAATGCCTTTTCCGGCAAACTCAGTATCGCCGAGCATGTAGGCGATGAACGCCCGGCGATTGAACCAGTTGATCTGGTTGAACGTGATGTTGCCGATGTGCTTGTCCGAGGCATTGTCGAAGATGCCCAGGTGCAGGACATCCCGATGCTTGTGGGCGTGCTGGACGTAATCGATGAGGCCGTCGATGCCGGTCGGGAAATAGCTCCGCTCGGTAAAACGGTCCAGGCTCAGGTCGTTCATCCATCCGAAGTACGGACTGTCCACGGTGACTTCTTCGATCAGCAACTCGCGCATGTAGATTCGCTGACCCAGCAGAAAAGATTTCATCTCAACCTCGCGTCCTTCTCACCCGGTTTTCGGTATCTCACTCGGGCGGTGTCCGCAGACGCCACTCGCCGTCGTTGTCGCGCGCCCAGACGTCGTCGCTGCGGAACTTGGCGACAATGCCGTCGAATTCCTCGTGCGTGATTTCCATGAAGTCGCAGACTTCGTCGATGTAGTGCTCGTGACAACGGCCGTCGTATTTCTTCACCAGTTCGATCGCTTCCTCCCGACTTACGGCTCCGCCGTGCCGGAGCTCACGGATATCGTGGCTGAGCTGCTGGGCCGCGAACGAGAAGCCGAACTTGAGATACTTCAGGTATTGGTGGACGAAAATGAAATCCTCATCGAGGCAAGCGTAGGGGTGGAGGGAACCGGTATTCTCCGGGTCCGCGCCAAAACCATCACGAATCTTGAGGCCGCGCTCCAGCGAGAAACGGTAGTTCGGCGTGACGCCCCAGTCCTCGATGTAGTAGCCGAGGTAGATAAACCGCATGCCGCTTCGCGCCATGTCGTCGACATTGGGGAGGTTGTAGAGAATGAGTTCGCTCTCGGTGAATCCTTCTTCCAGGTAGGGGCTCAGATCGCCGCCGGCAAGCGTGTTCAGCATGGCATAGTTCGACGCATCGCCGTCTTCGGATCCGCAACCGCTGCCGGAAGTGACGAACGGGTTTTCGCCGCCGCACGCCAGCGGGATCCCGTGCGTAATGGCGATCCGCGGCATGCTCGACATCAGGTAGAGCTCTGTTGCCTTGGCCCAGTTGCCGAACCGCTCGAACGCGTACCTCATCATGCGCCGGCACGTCTCCGGCGCGACGTTGATCGTTTCCAGGTCGAACCCGCACTCGACGATGTTGGAGAGGTTCTCCGCGCCGAGGTCGGTCATCTGTTGGGGGATATAGGTGGCGCAGACGAGTAGAGGATTGAGGCCGATTTCGCGCAGGAAATGGGCCAGCCGCGTGCTGTCCTTGCCGCCCGACACCCCCAGGACGCAGTCATAGTGCCCGGTCTTGTTGCGTTTCGCCCATTCGACAATTTCCATGAGCTCGCGCCGGCGCTCATCCCAGTCGACGGGTCGGCGGTTGAGCGCGTATTGGCACGGCGCACAGATGCCGGACGAGTCGAAGACCTGTCCGGGGCGGGTGTCCGGTTCGACGCAGTTCTTGCACCACCTCATGCCGATTTCCGCTGCATATCCAATTTTTGTGCGGCCCGCTTTGTTGGGTGCGGCGGCTTCTCCGGGCTCTTGCCCGGGACGTATCCGCGGCCAATCAGCACGTAACGGTCCCGGTCCTCGTCGGGCGCCCGCGACGGGGTCAACCGAAAGTCGCATTCCTCGATCGGGGCGATATCGCCGCTCCCGACGGAGTCGTGCACGCTATGCTTGAGACGCCAGTCGGCGCCGTCGCGTTCCCAAAACAGCGGGTTTCGGTGACGGTCGATGAGGTCCCAAAGCTCCTCATGCGTCATGCCTTGCCATTCCAGGAACAACGCCTCGTCGGGAAAATCGTGCGGTGTGAAGCGCCTGATCAGTTGGAGCCCCTGACTCCGAGACAACCGTTTCAGGCGCAGCTCTCGACACGCTTGGTCGGTAACCTTGCCGTAGCCGCATTTGGCCACCTTGATGGCATCGTGAAGGCCGTTGTAATGATGGCAGTCGATATCGTTGTACGTGTCGAACGTGCCGATCTGCGCCGCCGTTTCGTAGCCGAAGAGATCGATCATCGTTTCGTGCTGCGCTTTCGAATCCCAGCGAATGTAGTTGTTGAGGTAGATGCCGCGCACGCCGACGGCCTGCAGATCCGAATCGTCGGGATAATAGAAGGAGTCGAGGTCTTGCGCGTTCAACTCCGGGTAACGGGAAACCAGATCCTCGACTTCGAAGCCCATAAGATCGTGATCCTTGCGGTATCGACGGGTCATCTCGACCTCTTCAGTGTGCGAATACATGCCGACTTGCTCGATACCTTGATGCGCGCCCCAGATAATGAGCGGCACCTTGTAACGGACCGCGGTCTGCACCGGGAATGCCGTCCTGCCAGCCAAAACATGCCAATACATGCTACCCGCGGCATCGAGTGTTGCCTTGTTCAGGGTACGGATCGTTTGCGGCTTTGCCGTGCGCTCTATCAAGTCGCAATCGAAGGCGATCCGAAGATAGGCGAGGTTCCGGATGCCGAGCGGCGTGTTGTAGTGCTTGTTGTAACTGACCAGCAAGGGATTGAGGCCAAGCAGGTTCTTGACGACGTGGACGATGAAATAACTGTCCCGTGCGCCCGACACCGGCACAATGCAGTCGTAATTCCGACCCGACTTTGAGGCGAACTCAGTGACCATCGCCTTCAGAGTCTCCCAGCGCAGATCCCAGTCAAGTTGATCCTTTTCCTCATGCACGCGGCATCCGCTACAGATACCTTCCTTGTCGAGAATCAGGTGCAGTGCGTGCGCTTCGGGATAGAAACAGCGGCGGCAGAAATTCACGGGTGCTTGCCCTCTTGAGAAATCGGACTGTCGGCAGGACGGCTGATGACACGAGCATCCGTGGATTGCTTGTGGCGCTGATAGCCCAATGCGTGCGACATTCGGACGTCGGCGCCATCGCCGGACATCGCCTTCTTGGCCAGTGCAATACTGTGTTCGAAATAATGAAAGTAATTGCCAGCCGCCGCCGCCGTTGCAGGCACCTCCAGCACTTCGAGGAAATCGCGCGGGCAACCAGCGCCGCCGACGGCGATCAGCGGGACTGAGACGTGATCGCGAACGTGCCGCGCGAGTCCCAGATCGAAGCCTCGGCGCGTACCGTCGCGGTCGACGGATCCGATCATGATCTCTCCTGCGCCTTGCTCCTGGGCGTGTGCGGCAAGAGGCCCGACGGGTTCGCCGGCGCGGTCAGGGCAAGTCGCCGAGTAAACGGCCCACCTGTCCGACGCCGCGGCGACGGCATCGATCGAGACGATGACGCACTGACGTCCGTAGCGATGCGCTGCCGCAGAAACGAATGAGGCTTGTCTCAGGAACGCCGTGTTGACGACGACTTTGTCCGCGCCGGCCGACATCAGCTCGGCGATCTGGGCGAGCGTCGAAATGCCACCGCCGACCGCAACGGGCAAGCTGCAGGCCCGCGAAACCTTTTCGATCAAGCGCGGATCGGGTACGGTGTGGCGCTTGCTCGCGGCAATGTCCAGCAGCACAATTTCATCGGCCCCCCACCGGTCCAGGTATTCGGCGGCGATGACCGGCGAGCCGATCGGGAGGCGACGAGAAAATCCGTAGCTTTGGACAGCGATTCCATGGTCCACGAGAATCGTCGCAATGATCCGCTTCTTTAGCATTGCGAGGCTCCGAGAAAGTTCCTCAGAACCGCTTCGCCGGCGGCACCGCTGATTTCGGGATGAAACTGGACACCCATGATGTTCGCTTTTTCGACAGCGGCGACGAAACTGATGCCGTAGTCACAGGTGGCGACGACCGCCTCATCGTCAGTCGCCAGCAAGGCGTAACTGTGATCAAAGTAAAAATCAGATCTATCGCCGACGCGATTGAGCAGCTTGGACGGGGCGGCGGTCCGCAGGAGGGTGTTCCAGCCGACATGCGGCAGCCATGTATGGTCGCGGATGCCGAGGAGACCGACCCGGCCTGGCAGAAAGCCGAGACCATCGCAATGACCGTACTCTTCAGATTCCTCGACGAGGACTTGCAGGCCGAGACAAATGCCAAGACAAGGTTTGCCAGCTTCGACGATGTTCCGTCTGAGCGCGTTTTCAAGGCCCGTTTCACGAAGCGTCCGGACGGCAGCCTTGAAGGCGCCGACACCTGGCATAACGATGGCGTCACAGGTGTCGATTGTTGCCGAATCCTGGGTTCTGACAAGTTCCAGGCGGTTGTCGATCCTTTGGAAGGCATTAATCAGCGAGCCAAAGTTGCCGACGCCGAGATCGACGATAGCCAATCGGGAAACGGGGGACGCGTGTTGCATCATCGGCGGTTCAGACGACGTTACCGAGCTGGTAGCTCTCGGCGTTCTTGATTTTGTAGACGTGATAGCGGAACTCACGGGATCGGTACCACTCTCGGATCGTCCGCGACTCGGTATCTAGGATATCGGCATTGGTAGCGATGAACGCTTCGAGGCCCTGGTACATCGACTGCCCGACCGAGTCGTCCTGCATCAGGCAGCCTTTCTGCCAGTCCGGTAGACAGTAGTACCAACCGATGAACTCCTCAGCCCGCGCAGACATCGAATCGCGATCGTACATACGCCACCATTCGGTTCCCAATAGATCGGCGTAGTGCTCGCGCGACGTCGCTGTGACGCCCATTCCGAGATGCCCGTACCATCCGGATTCGGCGAGCAGGACGGGCTTTCCGAGGGCCGCAAACTCGAAGCCGACCGACCCCGTGCAAGTAATGGCGCCGTCGATGGATGCCATCAAGCTGCGCCCGTTCCAGTCCATCGGCACGAAACCGATATTGTCTTGTGCGTTGCGTTCGACAATCGACTGAAGCTTGTCGGTCGGCGCGATCTTGTACAATCGGTCGCAGGGATGCGCCTTGAAGAGCCAGTTGACGTCCCGGTTATTCTTGGCGGCGTTGAGCGTGACGCAGATCCAGTCGTAGAAGTCCCTGAATGAAGCGAGGCCAAGATAACGTGGGTAATCGAACCAGTTCTGCGCATATACGGCGACAATCGGCTTGTCGGCCTTCCAGCCGAAATGGGTTTGGATGGATGCCCGGTCGACATTGGTGTTGTTCACGACATAGGCTTGCCTTGCGGCGATATCGTTGGTCTGTCCGCTGAGCCGATGCGCAAGATGTTGGCGGCCAAGATCGCGCAGTTTCTGGCGTTTATCCTTGTCGTGCGAGACAAACTCGTCTAATTCGGGGACGTGGCTCTCGGTCATGAGTTGATCGATATCGGTGAACCGGATGAAGCGCTGTGACCCGAAATCGCCATACACGCACAGGACGTCCATGCCCCGCTCGAGGGCGAAGTAGACCAAGCTCCCGTAAGTGACGCCGATCGAGTGGCTCGTCAGTAACAGCGTTGCATCCGCCGCCTCGATGACCCGGCGCGACGTTTCGATCTCTGTCAACGCCTTGACGACGAAGCCCTCGAAGCGCGGATCGTCGAAGTCCGCGTATCCGCGGCAAAGCCACTTCAATAGGCTGTCGTAAAGGAGGCTCGCCGGAACGCCGCCAGGCAATCTCCAATTCAAGATGTCATCGGGCGCTTGAGAATGTTTAATGAGGCCTCTTGCGGTTCCCGTGTGGTCGGTAACGCTGGCCCTTATTGCCTGTTGATCAAAAATCTCTTCGATACCGAACCGCGCGAACGTTCTGAGTACGTTGGCGCGGGAAAACTCGCCGATAATTCCTTTGAAAGAAGCGCGGCTGAGACCCAAGGCGTCGATGCCCAGCGCCAGGCGCGTCCAGAAGTTGGGATTGTCCCAGGTTCCATCGACAAGAACCTTCTCGGCGGCGACTAAGTCGATTGGGCCGGAACGCCCACGGTTGGCGAACTCGACAAGTTTTAGTTCGACATTCCTTCTAGGTATAAAGTGCCGGGCGTTTCTAAGCGCGCCGGTCGTCTCGTCGTGGCAGAACGCAGCGACGGATTTCAGGCCTTCCGGCAATCGGCTCCACGGACGTCTAATCATTGTCACGATATTGTGGCCCTGCGTTCGCCAGACGCAAAGTTCATGGCCTAGCTCAATGCCGCGATGCCAGGTCGCGCAATACATCGGCGATGCGACGGCTCGCGGCGCCATCGACTAGGGCGAGACCCTTTGCGGCCATTCCCAAGCGTGCCGCCCGGTCATCGGCAAGCTTCACCAGCGCGTCGGCCGCAGCAGCGGGCGCGATATCCGCGAAGTGGCCGAGGTATTCGGCTGCGCCGGTTGCATTGGCAAACCGTCGCCCAACGTCGCGCTGGTGATCGACGACCGCAATCAGCGCCATAGGGATACCCATCGAGGCGAGTTCGAACTTCACCAACCCGCTCGCTGAAAGAGCGATGTCGGCGTCGCCGACGGCGTTCTCAAGACCGTCCGTGCCGGGGAGCACCTCGACACGGTCGCCGAACTTCCGGCGCGCATCGTCAATATCGACATCTGCTTGGAAACCCATCAGAACCCGAATCTTCATCCCGCTCGTCGGGAGGGCGGCGAGCGTTTCGGCGAGCCATTCGATGCGATCGCGACGCGGTGTGCCGCCGAGGCAGACGAACAAGCTCCTGGCGTGCGGCGGCGTGCCCTTCGGGTCGCGACGGAGAGCGACCAGCGAGTCCGATACGACAAAGTACGCCGGACCGGCGTACAGATGCTGCGTCGGTGTTGCCGCAGCTGCCAGGTCGGACGCGCCCTCGTAGGTCTGCGGGCGGAGCAAGGCGTCGCCGAACGGATATCCGGTAGCCAAATCGTCATAAAGAAGCGTCCGCGTTCCCCGCGAGCTCAGCTGTTCCACGTAGGCCGCCTCTATATCCAGCAAGTCGATGACCGCGACCTCCGGGTTGATCTCGTCGAGCAGCTTCCGCTCGTCACGACCGTCGCCATTGAACAAGCGTATGTTGGTGATGCCATTGCGGACGAAATAACTCGCTGCGGCCTCTGATCCGTCGATGCCGACCGTGACGTTCAAATCGGTTTCCGCTGTCTCGATGTGCTTGGTCAGCTGAAGCGTGCGCGAAGCGTGACCCCAGCCATACTTGGCGTCGGCGCGACAACGGATGTAGGTCTGGATCGCGTTGGCCATGGCGCCGGTCTAGCTGCCGACCCGGCCGCGCGCCGCGGGCGCGAGGTCACCGAGGTGCGCGTGAACCTTGTTCAGAGCCTCGGCGTAGAGCCCGATTGCTTCGTCCGTCATATCGTAAGTGCATGTCAGGACACCGAGGAGGTCACGCTCGAACAGCTGTTCGGCAACGGGGCATAGCCCATCGGGATATGACCGGTCGGTGAGGTTGAACGGGAAACCCTGACTGCCGATGGCGATCCGCTCGCGGAACAACGGCAACCGGTAGAGCGGCTGCAGATACCCTTGCAACGCCGGGAAACCCTCGGCCTGCAATGCCTCCGCGAAAAGGGCCCGCGGTACACCGATGACCGATTCATCGTAGCGCGCGTACCATAGATAGTAGACGTGACGGCACCCCGGCCGTACGTGCGGTGCGTCGATTCCGTCGAGGTCGGTGACCGCATCGGTCAACGACTCGGCGACTCGCTGCCGGCGCCCGATGTGGTCTTCCGCCTGTTCGAGTTGCGCCAGGCCGACGGCGGCAGAGAGCTCCGTCATGCGGAAGTTGAAGCCGACCAGATTGGTCAGATCGGTCTCGCCGGCCCGCTCGGCAACGGCTTCCGCGTGATTCCGGATCATTCTAAGCCGGCGGTCCAAGCGTTCGTCGTCAGTCACACAGACACCGCCCTCACCGGTGTGAATGTGCTTATGGTAATTGAGACTGAACACGCCGATATGCCCGATCGTGCCGCAGTACTTGCCGTTCTCCGAAGCTAGCGGCCCTTGGGCATTGTCCTCGACCAAATAGATACCCTGTTCATCCGCGAGCGCTCTCAGCTCATGAAGGGGCGCCGGGTGCCCCATCAGGTTGACCGCGAGGATCGCCCGAGTCCGGTCGGTGATCGACGAGCGGACGGCATTGATATCGAGGCAATATGTCAGCGGGTCCAGGTCCGCAAACACCGGAGTGCCGCCATAGATTAGGGGGGCCATGGCGGTCGCGGACATACTGAGGGGCGGTACGATAACCTCATCGCCGGGTCCGATACCGACGGCGCCTATCGCCGCGTACAGACCGCTGGTGTTGGAGTTCACGGTTACCGCGTGGTGACAGCCGAACACCTCGCACCAGGCCGCTTCAAGTTCCTGCACCTTCGGCCCACCGTTGAAGCCGTGATGCCAATCACCGAAGAATCCTGACAGGCAACCGGAGTCGACGACTTCCAAGACTTGGCGCCTCTCCGCCTCCCCGATCGATGGGTACGGTTTGAGGGAACCGGGAATGACCGGGCTGCCGCCGAGCAAAGCTAAGCGTGACATCTAACCTCACCGGAAAGCCGAGCGAGATCGAGGGCGACCTCGAGGATGCTTTGAGTGTCGCCGTTCAAGTTCGGTTCCGCTGAAAGAGCTGCCGCGGCCAGCCAGTCGCGCACGGCAGGCGCAACGTCGTCGAGCCGGTGCGCCCTGAAGATGCCGGGGTGAGCATCGACCCCGGGGTTCGAGGACTTGATGCGCCCCGGTTCCAACGACAGCGTCGGGATGCCGGCCTCAACCGCTTCCAGCAACGCCATCGAGGCCATGCCAGCGACATGGTCCGCACCCACCAGGAGCTCCTCGATGTCGCCGTCGCTATCGATTTTCACGGCCGTCTGGGCCCAGGCCGAAAGGTCTTCGCGCGGGTGCGTCCTGACCGTGATGTCGAAACGATGTCCAGTCGGAAGCGAAGCGACGAGAGCATCGAATATGGCTTGCGGATTGTAACCGCGCGCGCCGGTTCGCGACTCGTCCTCGGTGACGGGTTCGGATACGAACACGATGCGGGGCGCGGCCGAAGATCTGTCGTCGGCGCGGCGAGCGGCGATGCGCGCCGCACGCCTGGCGATATGCGACTGTCCGACGACGATCACCTCGCTGGTGCACCAGTCCTCGGCCAGCAGTTCTCCCCGGCAGAATTCGTCGATCACGCAAATTCGGTCCGGTTGTACGATCGCGTTGTCAGTGCCGTGCTCAAATCTGGCGCGGAATGTCGTCCAGGCGTCGATGACGGCTGCGCTGGGCGCGTCGGTAGAGTGCCAGAGGTCGCGCTCGAAGTCACTGTGCAGACTGGTGCCCGTGATGAGGGCGTCAAATGACGTCGTGCTCACATTCCGCCGTTCGATGACTTCGGCGTCGACTCCCATCCAACAGGCCGCACCCGGGCCGTCTGGGCAAAGGGCATAAGACAGCCCGCGACGTGTTGCCTCTTCTATTGCCGGCAATAAGGCATTGGCGCCGCCGGGATCGTGTGCCGCAAACAACAGGGTCACGCCAGTCCTCCGGCTGTCGGCGCGACGGCTGTCGAGGTTCTGTCCCATGCTGCGCGGATCGCGTGACAGGTCTCGAGCGTGTCCAGCGCGCTGGTGCCGTCGCTCTCGAGCGGCGCTGCCGAGTGAATGTGCCGATAAATGTTGTCGACCGCAGCATTGATCGCGGCCGGCGTATCGGGGGTCAGGCGTTCGGTCTCCCGCAGCGTGTTGACTGCCGGAATTCGCGAATCCGGCGCTGCCCGGCGCAACCGGATGGTTCGTCCGAGATCTTCCATGTCGATCCGGCCGTTTTCGAACAGCAGACTCAGCTCGATATGCTGAAACCGGCGTTCGTCGCCGCACAACAACACGACAGGCGCTCCGTTACCGGCCGCGAGCCGGGCGCAGATGCTCGGGTCGTCGATGTCGTGATCGATCCTGGCGTCAAAGACGTCGACGACCCGAAGCGATCCGAGCAGGAAGTGCAGCAAGTCGATCATATGACTGCCGTTGTGCATGAGGCCCTTGCTGTAATAGGCGGACGCGTTAATCAGTTCGCCCCATTCGCCAGCGGCGAACTCGTCGCGAAGCCGACTCAGCTCCGGCACCCAGCGACGGATGTAGTTCACGCATAGCGGAACTCCGGCCGCTCGGTAGCGCGAAACGACATCACGGGCATCTGACGGGTCCGCGCATATCGGCTTTTCGCAGAGCACGGCGAGGGGCATCGCCTTGAGTCCAGCATCGAGATGGTTGAGATGCTGCGTCGTCGGACTGCAAATACTGATGACGTCGTAGGAGGTTTCGGATCGAAGAGCGTCGTCGATATCGGCGAAACCGGTCGGGACATCCCAGTAGCGCATAAAGGACTCGCGACGCTCGGCATCCGGTTCCACGCAGGCGGTGACGTCAAACCCGGAATGGGCCCGGAAAGCACCGGCATGCGAGATCGGCGTCGCCTCATCGTCGAGTCGGTGCTCCTCGATGCCGCCGGCGATACGCCCGCAGCCGACGATAAGCACGCGATAGGGGTCAGACCCAGCGTTGGGCAACGTGATTATTGATCTCTCGAACTGCCGGGTTGGCCTTCAGGAAGGCCAGGGTGTCGTTCAACGTGAACGCAGGATCGGTCGGGTAAAGCTCCTCAAACACCCGTTCGATCACCGTCAGATCTTCTTCGGTGTCGAGGGTGAGGCGCAAGTACGGATCCGTAAGGCTCTCGGGTGCAGAGAAGTTGTGCTGCGTATAAAGATTGCGTCCTGCGCGGTAGATGAACAACGTGACGTGCTCGTGGTCCTCGGGATCATCCGTTCGGCTTGCAACGTCTTCCAGCACGGAGCGGGCGAATACCTGCACCCCCATTCCGATCGGATAGCTCGGCGTAAGACTATTGGAAACATAGTCGGCGCCGGATGTCCGGTACTCTTCGATTGCGCGCTCGATGATCGCCGGATCAAGCAGCGGACAGTCACCGGTCAACTCGGCGATGACGTCGATATCGTTGGCCTGTGCGGCCTTCAGGACGCGGTCGAGCACGTCGTCCTCGCTGCCTCGGAAGCAATTGATGCCGAGGTCATCCGCGAGTTCCGCCAGCGGATCGTCGTCGGCATTCGTCGTTGTTGCCAACACGATATCGTCGAGCGACGGAGCCCGCTTGACGCGCTCGATCATGAGCTCGAGCGTCGGCTTTCCGAGAACTGGTTTCAGCACCTTCCCGGGCAACCTGGAGGACGTCATCCTCGCTTCGATGGTGGCACACGTCCGCACGGACATAGCGGTCAGCGGTTGATCAACATGTTCCACTGAATGGGTTCGTTGAACGGTATGTCGCACCGTGTAACGGAACCGATGACGACCTCCAGGAGTTCGGGATGAAGTCCCGTCCCCGGTCGCCGGATGACCAACATATCGTCGGTGATGCGGGTGCCCGCAGGAATGTCCACGTCGGCGACGACACTGCGGCGCGCCAACGAGCGCATGCCTTGTTCGGCATCGCGGCATTCCTTGACGCCGGTACCGAGAATGGTCTCGACGTATCGGGCGCCTTCGACGAGTTCCTTGAGTTCATGCGGCTCAATTGAAAACGGGTGATCCGGTCCAGGTGACTGGCGGCTCAGGGTCACGTGTTTCTCGACCATATCGGCGCCGACGGCGATCGCGATCTTGGCGACATCGACACCCGGCGTATGATCAGAAAGACCGACGGGAAGGTGGAACGCAGCCTTCAGCGTATTGATTGCCCGCAGGTTGGAGTCTTCCGGCTGCGCCGGATAGTTGCTGACGCAATGCAGCAGGACGACATCGTCTAGACCGTGTTGCGACAGATGATTGAGCGCCTTCTCGACTTCGCCGAGCGTTGCCATGCCGGTCGACATCACCAACGGCTTGCCGGTCTCCGCAATCCGCTTGAGAAGCGGATAGTGGCAGATTTCGTAGGACGCGAGCTTGTATGCGGGAACGTCGAAGGTTTCGAGAAAGTCGACGTCCGGCATGTCACAAACGGAAGAGAAGAACGGAATGCCGCGCTTCGCGCAGTGTTCGATGACGGGGCCGTGCTGCTCGCGGGACAACTCGACGTACTTCATCAGATCCGCCATGTTGGCGGTATCATCAAAGCCGCAGCGCTCGGCGTAATGCTGGGGGACGGTCGTCCGCGTCGAGAACGAGAGTTCGGCGACGTAGGTTTGGAATTTCGCAGCGTCGGCGCCGGCATCGACGGATATGTCGATCAGCTTGAAAGCCGTATCCAGATCCTTGTCGTGATTACTCCCGACTTCGGAAATGACGAATGTCGGATGGCCGTCACCGACCATCTTGCCGCAGATTTCAACACTTCTCATGTCAGTCTCGCTGGGTAAGGCAAACCGGCGTTACGCGGTTTGCATTTCCTTCTTCTCGATCATGTTGATCCAGCCGTTGCCCCAATAGGTGGCTGACCAGTCGATGCACGTCTCGCAGACACCGGAACCGGCATAGTCGCCGCGCACGTGCCGGTCTCGAAGATCCTGCATCAGCGGGCCCTGCCAGGCTTCGGCAATGGTCATTTCGTCGAGCGAACCGATATGCGACCCCTCGTACCAATCCACCGGGCAGAAACGGATGTTGCCCAGGTGATTGATCAGCACGCGGTGCCAGAGGTGCGGGCACGGCCAGCGTTCCTTGGGCACGGTCTGCACGCCGACGTCGACGGAATTGAGGTTCGTGTGCGGCTTGCGGATGACGACGTTGTCGACGCGCTTTTCCCAGAAACGGCGGAACATCTTGACCTCGTCGTCGAGACCCTCGTGATGGATCATCGAGACCACAACCTTGGTCTTCTTCGGGTCCCGCATTTCGAGGACGTTGTCCATGTTGGCGTGAAGTTCGTCGAACTTCAGGCCGACGCGGTACTTCTCGAAGGTTTCCTTGTAGTAGGCGTCGACCGAGACATCGATGATGTCCGGCGGGTTATCCATTAGCTGTTTGAGCCGCTTGCCCTTCAACAGCGTGCCGTTGGTCGTCAGGTCGACCTTCGGTACGCCTTTGTCCTTGGCGTAGGCGATCATCTGCGGCGTCTTCGGATGCATCATCGGTTCTCCCTCGGACGTGATGCGTACCAAGCGCACGTTGTTCGTGACGATTTCGTCGATCGCCTTGGTATAGTGCTCCCAGCTCAGATGCTGCTTCGTGAAGTCGTCGGCGCCGGCGATGATCGACTGCGGGCAGAACGTGCACTTCGCGTTGCAGACGTTGGTGATGACAAACAGGATATAGGGCGGGAACTGCTGGTCGTTCCGCTTCATGTAAAGGTCGTCGACGTTAGCGTTCATGATGTCGTCGACGGTAGCGTTCATGATGTCCATGACGGTCTCTCTCAACCTGACTTTCGGGTCACTTAGTCGACCCGTATCAAAATGACAACGGTAATCGGCTCTTCAAGCGGCGCTTGCCGCCCATTCATTCATCAGTTCTTTGGGGACGTCTTGGCGTCCAAGGACGCGCGGCGGCAGGCCCATTTGAAAAACGCCAGGCGGCACGTCTCTGTGAACCGCGTCGCCCGATGCGATCAAAGCCGCCGGCCCGACGGCAATGCCGTCCAGCACGACACTTGCGCCGCCCAGAAAACAGTATGCGCCCAAGCGCACATCGGCATTGGTCGTCGCGTTCGGTGAGACGATCGAGCCGACGCCGAGATCGTTTCGAGCACCGACGGAAGCATTCCAATGCACAACATTCAGACCCTGCAGCCGCGTTTCGGGGCCGATGACGGCACCAAAATGGACGATCGCGCCGAACCCGATCTCGGCCGAGGCGTATACCTTGGCACTCGGATGAACGAGTGATTGAAAACGTCCGACGTCGAGGCCGAGGCGTTGCAAAATCTTGTATCTTGCCAGCCGGTCCTTGTAGGAGCCGATGTTGAACACGAGCTTTGCCTCGGCGTTCTCATTTGCGCGATCGAGTGGCCCAATGACGGTCGCGCCGTCGATCTCGCGATCATGCTTCGTCTCGTCATCGTCGAGTATGCCGATGACATCGAACGCGCCGCCGTTCTGGTTGATGTCGCGAATCAACTCCAGAACTTCAGTGGCGCCGCTGCCGGCACCCATCAAGATCAGTGGCGTGGTATCAGCCATTCAACCTTCCGGCCACGTATCCGATCAGCGAGCCAATTGTCTCCAGCGGGTTGGTATCGGTCTCATCCATGTCCTCAAGTGCGACACGGACAGGACGGCCCAAGGCATCGGAAGCGATCCGCTCGACGGCGCTAAGAAGAATCATGAGGCCAAGAGAATCGATCTTGCGGCCCGTGCCCAACAAGGCCGCATCAGTATCCTTGGCCACGGCCAGTACCGCCGGCAGGTCCGCGTTGACCTCGTCTAGGGCGCGAAAGACGATATCCTGTGCGTTCAAGCCGTTTGTTCCAGTGATTCATACATATCGCGGATACGCGGCCGATCGACCTTGCCGCTCTTGTTGAGGGGCATTTCATCGATCCGCACCAGGGCGCGCGGGACCATGTAGGGCGGCAACGACTCGCCCAGGGTTGTAGGAAGGCGGGCTTCATCGATGCCGCCGACCGCTTTGTAAGCACCGACGATGAAGTCTCGCTCGCCGCGGGAGACCACGAAGCAAACGGCGTCGTCGACACCGTCGACGCGGCGCATATGCGCTTCGATGTCCATCAGGTCGATCCGGTATCCGGACACTTTGACTTGAGAATCGAGACGGCCCTTGCAGAAGTACTTGTCCTTGTAGACTTCCACCCGGTCGCCGGAACGGAACCAGCGAACTCCGCCGTCTTCAAAGAAGCGATCGGCGCCGACGCCGCCCAAGTAACCGGTCATCAATTGCTCTCCGGCAATCGACAGCTCGCCGTTCTCATCGACCTGGACGTCGTTTCCCGGCAGCGGCAGCCCGATCGGAACATAGCCTGCCTCTGCATAGACCTCGACATCATCGGTCTGGCAGTGATGGTGGAAATTCTCGACGCCGGTCTCGGTCAAACCATAGAAATTGTAGATGTTTGGAATACGCAACACGTCCTGGCAGTAGGCGAGGATGTCGAGACGGAACGGTTCGCCGCAGAGAAAGGCGATACGCACCGGGGTCTCGACCAATCCCGACGGCTTCGCTTGCCGAATACGCGAGACGATCGACGGCACCGACGAGAGGACGGTGACGCCGTTCTCGACGATGTGACGCAACGGCATCAGCCGATCGCGTTCTTCGATACCCGGCGCGAAGGCGCCGCCGACCAGCGGTGCGCAAAACAGGTAAAAGACCGACAGATCAAATCCGAAATCATGATAGTCGGAGAACACGTCGCCGTTTTCGAACGGCAGTAGCGCCATCGCATTATCGACGAAATTGATGTAGTTGACGTGCGTCATCGGCACGCCCTTCGGCACACCCGTCGAGCCCGACGTGAACATGATGTAGGCAACGCCGTCGGGGTCGATGCCGCCGAGATCGAAATCGGCATCAGCGCCGCTCTCAGCAACCGCAAGATCGATGATCTCGATGCCGTTCGCATCCGCAAAGGCCTGGAAAGCGCCGGCGGGCGGCTGGTCGGTCAGGACGATCTTGGCGTCGGCGAGTTCAAGCATGCTCTGCACCCGCGCCCAAGGCAGCACCGGATTGACGGGGACCCACGTATTGCCCGAGAGGATCGATGAAAAGATGGCGGCGTACGCGGGCAGCGATTTCTCCGCATATACGGCGATGCTCTCGTTGCGGCGGCTGGATAGCCGGCCATTGATTCGCCGCATTGCCGCGTAGAGGTCGTCGTAGCTGTAGCGCTCGTCGTAATGAACGACGGCTGGCTGCCCGCCGCCGTCTCGGAAGGCCGCGAGCAGCTGCTCGTAGAACTGGTTCGGGTGTGTGGCCACGGGACTGTCTAGGCAGTGATGCCGTGCGCCGCATACGGCGTGTTGAGCGCGTCTGTGTAGTGCAGTCGGGCGCCGGTGATGTCCAGAACGCTGCTCGATACCGTCGAGAACGCGGCTTTCCGCCAGATTCGTGCGGCCTTCGCGTCGTCATCGGCTGGGTGGATCACCGATTGCAGGCCGGCGAGCCCATCCAGACCTTCCAGGTTTTCCTGGGCGTAGGCGTAGCGATCGAAACTGTTAGGATAGTCGTCGTACGTTTTGGCGCCGTGGTTCAGGCGGCGGAAATGATTCGTGACGATGTCACGGGGCTCGAGATCATAGCGATAAGTATCGCCCTCGAATGTCTCCAGCACCGACGCACCGTCGCGGTCCGCCATCACGACGTTGTAACCCATCCACGGAAGCCCCGCGGACTCGAGACGGGATACCGCATCATCCACCGAGACGATATCGGCGAGCCGTTCCGAGATGAACTTCGTCGGGCTGTGCTGGCCGCGCCGCTCCTCGGCGAACACATCCTTGGCACGGTCCTTCTCGCCATTCTCGACGAGTTGGGTCCACTCCGGCGAGTTCACGGCCGTGCTGACGAATGCGAAGCCGTGCCGGTTGACGCCCAGGCTGAAGTAGCTGTCACCATTCGAGCGAACCGCCACATAGTCGTCGGTTGGGACAATCTCTTCATCCGTGACCACTTCCTTGTCGCGGTTCTTGCTGAGGAGGCCTGCCTCCCTAAGATAAATGACGGTGCACAAATTCCTGGCTTCCTGACGATTTAGGCGTTGCTTGCCCGGCCGATACCTTCGTGAGAGGCATTGATCGCGGCAATCTCGGGATGACGTTGAACGACGTCGAGAATTTCTTGCCAGCCCGGGGCTTTCGGCCACGGTTCAATGTGTTCGAACAAGACGCGAAAGAACTCGAGATCCTCCGCGTAATCGAGCGTCCAGCGATGGTTTTCGATGCCGCCGCCGGGACCCTCGAGGGTCACGCGCTTGAAGCCCGGCCGCTTGCGGATGTAAGGCGTCACGTGTTCACGCTCGTAGCGGTCGTCGGATTTGGTCGCGGCGGTCTCGAGCGCTTCAAGGGAGAACACTTCGCATTCGATCCCGTGCGGGAAGGTCGCAACGAGATTATTGCTGGCGAAGTCTGCCTGCTCTCTGATGAACAACTGAATGGTCTCGCTGCAGACCTGCGGGTCGACAAGCGGACAATCACTGGTGATACGGACGACGGTATCGGCGCCGACGTATCTGGCGGCTTGGTAATAGCGATCAAGAACGTCCGTCTCGGATCCTCGGAACACCACAGCGCCGCTCCGCTCTGCCTCGGCGACGACGCCGTCTTGGTCCGCGTTATCCGGAACCGCGCAGCACACGACATCCGCCTCAGGGATTAGAGAGCAGCGCTTCAAGACATAGAACAGCGGCGTTTCACCGCCGAGTTCCATGAGGATCTTGCCGGGCAAGCGCGACGACGTCGCGCGGGCTTGAACGATGACCGCAACGGTCATGGGATTACTGCAGGTACTCGCGTAGACCATCGACGCCGAGCCACTCGTCATTGCTCTCACTCGAATACTCGAAGCGATCCTCAACGGGCGTGGCACCGGACTTCTCGTAGGGGTCGCGCGACCAGAACGCCATTGCTGGCTCGATGATGTAACGGTCATCGAGCTCGATGGTGTGAAGCGCTTCGTCGCGCGGGATCATGACCTCGTGCAGCTTTTCACCAGGCCGTATACCGACGATCCGCTGTTCCAGGCCCGGGCCGATTGCCTCGGCCAGGTCCGGGATTCGCATGCTGGGAATCTTCGGCACGAACACCTCGCCGCCGGTCATGATTTCGAGCGACGAGAGAATGAAGTTGACGCCCTGGTCCAGCGTGATCCAGAACCGTGTCATGCTTTCGTCGGTGATCGGCAGGAACTCGGTCCCTTCGCGAATCAGGCGTTCGAACAACGGCACGACGCTGCCGGTCGAACCGATGACGTTTCCGTAACGGACGACGCCGAAAGTCGAACCGCTGGCGGCGCCGACATTGTTCGCTGCGATGAAAATCTTGTCCGCCGCCAGTTTGCTGGCGCCGTAGAGGTTGACCGGGTTGGCGGCCTTGTCGGTGGAGAGCGCAATCGTCTTCTGAACACCGTTCTTGATGGCTGCGCGGACCACGTTCTCGGCGCCCAGCACATTTGTGTGAACGCATTCGAACGGATTGTACTCTGCGATGGTGACGTGCTTCATCGCTGCCGCATGGATGACATAGTCGACATCGCGAAGCGCCATCTCGAGCCGGTTCTGGTCACGGACGTCACCAATGAAGTAGCGCAACACCCCGTTCTTATCGATGTGGCGGAATGCTTGCTCCATTTCGAAGTGTTTCTGTTCGTCGCGTGAGAAGACGATCAGCCGCGCAACATTCGCTTCGGCCAACAACCGCCGGGTCAAGTGCTGTCCGAGCGAGCCGGTCCCGCCGGTGATCAGAATCCGGGCGCCGTCGAGGAACGACAGATCAGTCGCAAAACTGCGTTGCATCAAACCAGTGTCTTTCATCGAAAGATCGAGCGGCGGCTACTCGGCGCGAAGCCGGCCGAGTTCCTCATCGAACGGGTTGTCCGACGTCGCTTCGAGGTAGTTGCGGAGTTTCCCGATCAGCGCCGTATACTCGACGAACGGCGAGAGGTTGCCACGGTAACGGAGATCACTGAGGCGATCCATGTCGAGCAGAATCTCAGCGTCGCGCTCGACCAGGACGCCAAAGTACACGAACGGCACGAACCGTCGCGCAACCTCGGAATAGAGGGAGCTCTTCATCATCTTCTGGCTGATCAGGCTGACCCGGTAGGCGTAGAGCCAACGAAACGCGTCGATCGTGCCGCTGGTGCCGAGGACGATCAGGCCGGGCAATGTCGGCGCCAGCTCTTGGCCGTAGTAGCCGACAATCTGGTGGTAGGTATAGGGTGTGTCGGTGTCGTAGATGGTAACCGAGAGGCTGCGCAAGCGAATGCGGCCGCCGGTCTTGTATTCGATCATCTCGCAGACATGCCGCGATATCAGCGAGCAGATCTCGTTGCAGCGGATCGGCGCCAACAGAATCTGTTCGTGGTAGTCGTCGATCCGCGGCTTGCTGATGTCGGCCAAAACCAGGCTGGTCTCGAGCTCGGTCTGCGTCAGGTTCGCAATATCGGAAAAGCAGGTAATTTGCTCCCGACACATCTCGAAGTACTTCCTTCGGATATCGGCCGGATAGGTTGTGATCTCGTGCGGGTCGACCATGTAGCCGTCCACCTCGAACACCACGTCGGCAGCGTTGACGGCGAGTCCGAACGCTTGGGAGATCATTTTGGAGGCGATCACGACGCCGTAGTAAAGGCCCTCGGAACGCCACTTGGAGGTGTCCTCGACGATTGCGCCTTTGACCGACGCTTCGTGCTGGTCGTGAAGTTCGATGTATCGCTCCGCCAGCATATCTTCGAGATCGACGATACTGTTGAGTGTCAGCGGCTCCGAAAACTCGGCAGGAATTGTCAGCGAACTGACCGAAGTTCCTTGGAACAACGAGTTGTTTTCCGGCTCGCCATACCAGGCCTTCAGTTCCTCGGTGCGGACCCAGTCGTCGAACAGTCGGCGAATCTGGCGTTGTTCATCTTCCGACGCCTGCTCCATAAACGCCTTGCCGCTTTCGACCTGCTGCAACAGGTCGGCTTGCCAGGCGTTGTCCATCGGCGCTTCACCGACGTGGTCGAGCTCGGCGAGGAAATGGCCGAGCGTCGTTTCGTCGTGAAGCTGGAAGCTCTCGGACGTGCAGCCGCCGCCCATTAGACTTGTTCCACCCGGCGTTCTTCGTAGTTACGGCGACGCAGCACCGCTTGCGCCAGCAGCGCCATGTCTTCCTTGGTGCGGAAGTGTTCACGCTTCAGCGGCTCCGGCAACGCCGCGATATCGATCTCGGTCTTGTCTTCGAAGCTCTTCATGTAGCGTTCGGTGTTGAGCATCATCTCGCGGATGTTTTCCTCGCCGTAACGAGCGACGAACTTGCGGCCCCAGTCGGCGCCGTACTTGTCGCAGAACATCGAGCGGATTTGATCTGGGAACAAGGTGACAAAACCGATGTCCGGACGCTCGCGAACGATGTCGAGCATCATCTTGTGCGCCGCCGGAACGATTTCCGTCTTCCAGTCGCGGCCGTCGACGGTGTAGGGCAGCCGGACCTGGAAGTCTTCGGCGGGCACCGCGTCGAGGCCGTACGGATTGTCCGGCGTAAACTCTTCCTGCATCGGCGAATTGCGGGTCAGATCGAAGGTTGAGATCGTCAAGGTGTGGATGTGCGAGTTGCCGACGATGTAGCGGGTGATGCCTTCGCGCTGATCGAGAGTCTCGCCCGGGAATCCGACCAGGACGAAGCAGAAGTTCATGATTCCGGCCTCGCCGGTGAGGCGCAACACCTCGTCGGTGTAGGAATCGTCGACCTTCTTGTTCATGTCCTTGAGGATGTCCGGATCGTTGGTCTCCAGGCCCCAGTGAATCTTGCGGCAGCCGCCGCGATAGAGCTGCTCCATGAAACCGGGCTTGGAGAACGCCTTTTCGAGACGGGCGAAGGTTTCCCACTTCGCGTCCAGACCCTGAGCTTCGATCTCCTTCGAAAGCGCGAACAGCAGAGACGGCGAAGAGGTGTCCTCCATGAATTTGAAGTACGTCGCTTTGTGGCCGAAGTTCTTTTCGGTGTACTCCTGAACTTCCCGGATTTCCTCAATCACCTTCTCCGCATCGCGCACCCGATAGGCGTTCGAGCCGAACGGAATGGCGCAGAAGGCGCAGCGCGCGTAGCAGCCGCGCGTGGTTTGCAACGGTACCAGGTACTCGGGGAATAGGTAGTGGTCGAACTGGATATCCGAGAAATCGGCCTTCGGCACGGCGACGGACTTCAGAGACGCGCCACTGCGTTGTATGATCGGCGCCTTGTCGCCGCTGACGATAACGTTGGTGAAGTCCACGTCCTCGCCGTTGATGATATAGCGCATGACGTTGATGAACGGTAGTTCGCCGTCCCACAGACACAGAAAGTCGAAGTAGGTCGAAATGAAATCGTCTTCTTTCATGCTCTCGTGGCAACGGGTGATCATCTGTCCGCCCATCACGATCTTCACCGCTGGCAGTAGTTCGCGCAGCGTCATGGCGAGTGAGAACGCTGGAATGATCTGATCTTGGAACGTAATGGCGATACCGACTGCCTTGGCGCCGGTCGGTTCGATCTGTTCGCGGACCACCTTGTCGTAGAAGGCGAGGAATGGGTTGGCATCCTCATCCTGCAGTGCCTTGATTACCGGGCCGAAGGACTGGCGATCATACTTCATCGCCAACGATCTAAGGCCGACATGCAATCCGTCGTACTTGCTCGAGCGCGCACGAAGCTCATTCTCGATCTCGTTGTAATACTCGAGCAGTATGAGCGGGTTCTCGTCACATTCTTCGAACGAGAGTTTCGGCAGGGCGCCGTCCAGGAACTCCCGGTAGAACTGAATGTTGGTGTCGAGAACAAGGGTTTCGAAGCCGTTCTCCTGGAGGTAGCCCTTCAGAAGCGGCAGATTCAACTGCGCGTGCAGGGGACTCGAAACCGGCGTGTTGACTAGAACCGTATCGTACATGTCAGCCTCTTTCGGCTAGCTGTCAGCGTGTCTCTATATGGAAGTTTGGGCCCGATTCGTCCAGTGCGGATCAGGCAAGCTGGAAGGCGTAGGAGTAAACACCGCCAATGGTATCGTCATGATCGGGGCCAAGTTTCGTCTTCTGGACGATCTTGAAGCCTCGCGAGGTCATCTCGTCCTCGAACTGAGCTTCGTGGCGTTTGAAATCACCGATGCTGTAGATACCGGACTTGAGGGCGCTGATTTCGATCTGGGCCAGCTCGAAGTTCTCTTCGCGCAATGCCTTTTCGACGATGAAGCCGTGGTAGCGGTAGAGTGAATCGCAACGTTCCTCGTCCGTCTCGAAATACGGCAGGATTTCCATGCCCATGACATAAATGCCGTCCGGCTTCAGGTTACGGCGTATACTGGCGACCAGGTCACCGGCTTTGTCGTAATGAATGTGGTCGTGAGCAAACGTCGAGGCGATCACGTCGTAGACATCCTCTCCCTTGTATGCGAGGGCATCGCCGCAGATGCAGCGGACCCGGCTGCCGGCCTTCGGCTCGATGTGGCTTCGCAGGATCTCGACGCAGTCCTGATCGAGGTCGAGTGCGTCGATCTGAGCCTGTTCGAAGGTGATCAGGTCCTGGGTGAACAAGCCGGTGCCGGCGCCGAACTCCCACATTTTCATGGGCCGGTCATTGGCACCGTACTCGCCGAGGTAGCCGATGATCTCGGCGACCATCTCTTCATAGTAAGGGTGAGAACGTTCGACCGCGTGGTAAATGTCAAGATCGATGTAACGGGACATCTCGATCTTCTTCGTATTCCCTTTGAACATGTCCTCGTATTCGGCGGCGTTTGAATCGTGATCAACCATGGTTTCCATCCGTGTGGTTAAAGTATGAGGGCGATGAGCCTCTCTCTGAACGCGCCCGCCTATTCCAAGCGCGAATTGCGACTTCGCTAGGCGCGAAGAGTCCGGCGGTCCCCGTCACTTGAGTCTGTGCCGGACAGAACGGCGAACAGGCCATCGACAACACGGTCGACATCCGCATCCGCCATATCGGGAAACAAGGGCAACGATAGAATTCGTTCATAGAGCGCCTGTGTGTTGGGCAGGTCGACCCGACCGTAACGCTCTTGATAGTAGGGCTGCAGGTGAATCGGCACGTAGTGAACCTGGGTGCCGATGCCTGCCGATCGCAATGCGATCATCACGCTCGCCCGGTCGGTGCCAAAGGCGTCGAAGTCGATGAGCGCGACATAGAGATGCCATGCGGGGCGCTGGCAGGGAACCCGGCCAAGCGGCCGCACCCGGTTGTCCCGGCCGACAATCAGACTGTCGTAGCGTTCGACGAGCTGCCGCCGGCGTTCAATGAACGCGTCCAGCCGGCTCATCTGGCTGATTCCCAAGGCGGCGTGAATATCGCTGAGCCTGTAGTTGTAGCCCGGCTCCGCCATCTCGTAATACCACGGGTTGATCTCCCCGTCGGATGAGCGGGCCAAGTCATCTTGCGTGAAGGCCTCAGGTGAGCGTTCGATGCCGTGATTGCGAAACCGCCTGGCGATCGCCGCGATTTCATTGTCATCCGTCATCACCATGCCGCCCTCGCCGGTGGCGATGGTCTTCACCGGATGAAAAGAGAAGATGCTTGCGGTACGGCAACGGTGGCCGCCGGCGGCGTGCAGACGCCCATCGATTTCGAAGGCCGAGCCGAGGGCGTGCGCGGCGTCTTCGACCACAACCGCGCCGGTCTCGTCGGCAATGGCGTAAATTTCGGCAGGGTGAGCCAACTGACCGGCATAGTGAACTGGCAACACCGCCTTGACAGGGCGGCCGTCCGCGCGCTCGATGGCGCCTTTCAGGTCTTCGGGGCGCATCAGGCCGGTCTCGGGATCGCAGTCGGCAAAGACGACATTGGCGCCGACGTAGCGCACGGCATTGGCGGTCGCGAGAAAGGTCAGCGACGGCACGATCGCCACGTCGCCGGGACTAAGTCCAACTGCCTTTGCGGCGATGTGGAGCGCCGCCGTACCGGAACTGCACGCCACGGCGTGGCGCGCGCCCGTGGCAGCGGCCACAGCAACTTCGAATTGCTCGACAACCGGCCCGGTGGTCAGGAAGTCGCTACGCAAGACTTCGGCGACCGCATCGATGTCCGCATCGGTGATCGACTGTCTGCCGTAGTTCAGAGACTTTCGCACTGTTCGCTCTTGGGTTTAGGCACGCTACCGCCATTAGGGTGAACCTGTGGTCACCCGTGGCTGCACATCTTGCTGGTACCCGCTGCGCCTAGACGGCGATCGCGAGCGCGTCCGCGGGTACCTTGGTCCGGACCTGGCGGCCCATGAGGTTGAGCAACAGGATGACCCGTTGTTCGTCGATCGCCGTTTCAAAGATCGCATCGCACTCGGCGAACGGTCCGCTGACGATTTCTACTTTTTCGCCCGGCAAGATGCCTCGCGTCTCGACCTTGACCTCGCCGTTGGCATCGGCCCGGCCGAGAAGCTCGGTCATGACGTCCTCGGGCACTGGAATCGGATCCGAGCCGTTGCACACCAAGCGAATCACACCGACGGTGCCGTTGATCGGCCGCCATGGCTGAAGCTCCGTATCGAAGCTGACGAAAAGATATCCCGGAAACAGCGGGCGAAGGACCGTATCGGTCCGCCGGGCGTGGCGGCGTCGGCGCCGGTAGCGAGGCAGGAACACCGTGTATCCCTGGTTCTTCAGGTGATAGAGCGCGCGGTCTTCGGCGCGGGATTGGGTCTGGACGGCGTACCACTGGCTCATGACGCGGCCATCCTCTCGTCCTGGTCTTGGTCGCCGTCATCGTCTGCGAGCGCGTTGGAGCCACGCAAAACATGCAGCATGTCCGGCGTCAGGACACGTTCATTGCCGAGGATTTGGGCGTAGGATTCAAACCGGGCTTGTGGATCGCGTGTGTCGGCGATGATGACGACGTCCGGCCCTTCAACCTGGTCTAGGCTCTGGGCGACGGGAATATCGAAGAAGTAGTCGGTATTCCGCCCGGAATCGATGATGGCGACAAACTCCATGCCGGCTTCGCGTGCGGCGATGCTAGCGATTTCCGCCAGCTCCGTCGCACCGACAAGGACGATCTTGTTCCAGCCGCGTTTTTGGCAGGTCTCCAGCGCCTCTGCGTACTCGCGGCGCGCGCGGCGGTAGAAGCCCAGAGAACTGGTCAGATACTCGGCTGTCAGCCGCGTTTTCTCCCGGAGTCCCTTGGGTGTGAGGTAATAGGCATAACGTCTCGCCGGGGCCTGACTGACCTTGAGCCAGCCCTTACGCACGCAGCGTTTCAGCAAGGCATTCGTCAACCCGAGCGCAATGCCCAGCCGAATCGCAATGCTGCGCTGCGAAGGCGTGTCTTTGCCTTCTGTCGCACCCAGGATCCCCAAAATAGTCTCAGGAGTCTGAGACGATTCCTTAATGTCGATTGGTCGAATAGCCAATTCGCCCCCAAGCGCCCATCGTTCATGTCGTGAACATATGTTGTTCACGACATGAACGTCAAGCTAGCTGATGGAAAACTCATGATTCAACATTCTCCCACGGATATCCAGGAAGGCTCGCGTGACAAGCAATGTGTAGCGTTCTAGACCTTAGGCACGGTTATACAATACATGCGGCTAAGGCCGGGTGGGATTGGTCACGATGAAATGAACAAAACCAGACCCAGTAATAGTGTTTTTTGGCTACTCGCTCTCGCCGCCGCCGTGGCGCTCGCTTGGCGCCCTTTCGTTCTCGGTTTCTATATGGATGACTGGTTCCATTTGATTGTGCCTGACCTGACAACCCCAGCTTTGTCTTGGGAACGTTGGGCGCAGACGGAGGTCACCCAGAATCGACCGGTTTTTCGGTTCCTTGCCGTCTTGCTCCACGCGATAATTCCGCTCAACACTGCCGCGTGGCATGTTTGGATCGTGATCCTAATTTTAGCGACGGCGACCAGCATGGCCCTAGCATTTCGCAGCCTACTGATGCTGCAGTTCGAATGTCGTATTGCGACACAAGCGGCGGCTATCGGAGCCGTGTTCTGGCTGGCATTCCCGTTTGCCGTGCCCAATGCGTTTTGGCCGACGGCAAGTACGGCATTTTTCTCGATCATTGCTCTCTGCCTTTCGGTGTTCCTGATGACTGAACGTTGGTGGTCAACGCAGGCCTGGCCGTATATAGCGGTTTTCGCAACTAGTTTGTTTGGATATTTGACCTACGAGGCGATCTATTTTCAGCTGATCCCCATCTTGGGGTTCCTCGCAGTGCAGCATGGCTGGCGAACCCGTCGAACGACTGTGTGGATGCTCGTTGTCATTGTGCCTCAGGTCGCCACATTGGCGTTCAACCGTTATATGCGGGCAATCGGCGCTGAGGGGTCGCGAGGCTTTAATACGAATTTTCTTGAAGCCTATTTCTGGTGGTTTGGTTTACCCGAGCGTACCTTGGGAATGGGCTTGCTCTCATGGCAAGTGATTACGACTATATTGTTTACCTGTCTGCTGATTTTGCTATTTTTTGTCTATCGGCACGACATACTCTCTGCATCTGTAACTGGACGGCAGAAGAACCTGGTGAAGACGGTGACTTTCGCCGGACTTGCGACGGCTGCCGCAGCGGCGACAGTCACTTTCCCAATGTCGTTCCTCGAAACTGCGGTGGTGGTTCTGCCTTTGGCGGGCTTCCTCGGCATCGCTGCAATTCGTACGGCTGCGGAACTTGAGCACACCATACGAAATTTCGCCTTGTTCCTCGCACTTCTGGCGCTTGCTTTGATCTGTTTGTCGGCCCTAGCCTTCGCAGCGGGGAACTTCGTGATGTGGGCTGTCGGCATGGGCGGGCGAGTCAGTATTATCGTCAATGTTTGGATCGCGCTACTCATCGCATTGGCTGCCGCCGTATTGATCTCAAGGATAGTTTGGCGCCGAACTGTGGCCATTTCGGCGATTGCGCTTTGGTGTGCTCTGATGGTCGGCACGTTTTTTCGTGCGGCGGAATGGCACGGATCATGGACGCTCCAGAAGGCGACACTTGCCGCAGCACCAACGATCGACACTACTGAAATTGATCCTGGGGCAGCATTTGTTTATAGCGGCCCGGAACATGCAGGCTCGATTCCGGCCATCGAGACGGAATGGCACATGGGCGCTTTCGCCACAGCGGCGTTTCTCGGCCAGGCGAACGATGACGCAGCGTGGGGTGTGATCACTGGCTGGACCCACCGATGGTTGGTTTCCCGGGTCGAGAAATTTCAGATTACTTGGGATGGTGGAAACCTTGTCCGCCGCCTATGCGAGGATCTTGATGCGATCAACTTATCCATTCCAGCTGAGGAAGTCTGGGTTTGGAACGGATGGGAAGAATCATTCACCTTGGCGCAGTCCGGTAGCGTTTGGGGATGCAGTGCGGGGCCCCAATCGTGAGACCCTATCTTCATGCCGACGATATCGGGATGTCCACTGCCGTGACGAACAATATACTCGACGCTATCGATAACGGGTCGGTCACCAGCACAAGTTTAGTTGTCAATGGGCATGATGCTGACCGGGCGTGTCGGGAACTCCTGAAGCGTCCCAACGTGCGCGTTTCCCTGCATCTGAATCTGACAGAAGGGCTCTATCTCTCGGACAGCTCACGCAAGGGCCACAAGATCGCGTATGGATGGGGCGAACTGTTGGTTTGTGGCTTGACCGGTCGCGATAATTCTTTGATTCGCGGTGAGATTGAAGCGCAGATCGCCACCTACCGCGCGCAGTATCTTGATGCGATGGATTCGACCGCACCGTTCCGGCTCGACGGACATCTTCACGTCCACTGCATCCCATTTATCTTCGCCAAGATCATGGAGGTAGCTGGAGACTACCGAATTGACTCAATGCGGTTCCCCAGTGAGCCATTTTTCTTTCGATTTAATCGTGCCTACTTCTCAAAACCTGTCCTCGTCAACTATGTCAAAGTCGCATTGCTTCGATATCTGACATGGCGAATGCGTTCTCGGCTGGTGAACACCGGAGTCGAAATCGACCGTGCATTCGTCGGTGTGACGTTTACGGGCTTCATGCAACTCGATCAGATTCGCGACGCACTGGACTCAATTTGTGGTTCCACTGATCGCGAAGTCGAGATTCTGCTCCACCCTGGAGCGGCTGCACCTCAGGAAGCGGAAATCTGGGCCGGTCGACCGACAACCCGCGACTACTATATGTCAGAATGGCGGTGGCTGGAGCTTGATCTCGCAAAGTCGGACGCCATAAGAGATCTATTGGCCGGGAAATCATGAATGTTTTGATTGTAGTCGATGAAACGCCCTACTATGTACCGGCATTCATGGACGAACTCTTTTCGATGTTGGCCGCGCGAGGCGCAACGGTACAGGTGATGATCGTCACTAGAGTGCCGGAAAAATCAGACCTTGCTGGTTACATCATGCGCAACTTCCAACAACTAACGATCTGGGAGTTATTATACTTTGGAGTAACTCGCGTTTCCTATACTGCCCTGACGTTGTTGTTCCCAACGGGTGTGAATGGGCACTTTTTTTCAGTTGCGTCGGTCTGCCGGAACCGCGGGATAGACTACGAATTAGTGCGAGACACCATCAACGACTCACGATCACTGGCCCGAGTACGAGAGTTTTCGCCGGATGTCATCGTCAGTTCCAACTCACTGATATTCGGACGTGAGCTACTTGGAATCCCACGGCTGGGGTGTCTCAATCGACATTCGTCGTTGTTGCCGTCATACGGCGGGCTCTGGCCTGTTCTTCACGCTATCGCCAATGGCGAGAAGGAGGTTGGCGTTAGTGTGCATTCGATGGCTCCCGAAATCGACAAAGGCAACGTACTTGCTCAAGAAGCTTTACCCGTCTCTCACGGCGAGTCCTTGACCCGAATTTATCATCGTTGCTTCGCGATCAGTGCCGCACTAATCATACAGGCCATCGAGCGACTTGAAAGCGGTGAGGAAATGCCTGGGGAGCGGCATCCACGAAGCTACTATTCCTTCCCGACCAATGAAGATTGGCGAGAGTTCCGCCGTCGTGGCGGTCGTTTTGTATAGAGCAGCAATCGCGCAGTGTTCTTTTCGATGCCTACTGATTATTGAACGTTAATCTGCAGTCCTATATAAACTCTGCATTACGACACCGGGCGAGGCTTGTCGGGTATTGTCGTGTATTGAGAATTCGGCATTGAGGATATCGACGTGAATCAGATCACTGTAGGTGAAAAGACATCCCGTGGAAAATCTGCAACAATTCAAAGCGACGCCCCGGAGTTGTATCCAACGTTTTCATCCCTTCGCGCGCATCGATCATTCGTGGGTACCGGTGCGCGGGTGACATTTGTTCACCCCGGTCATATCGATGAACACGATAGTAACCTGAAGATGCATGGCGAACTTGCCAACGCAGCGGCTTGCCAGCCGCCGCAAGGCCTTTGTCTGCTCTCCGCAATCATTCGTGATGCTGGTTATGAACCGAGCATCATCGATGCTGTACCGTTCAATTGGGATGTTGAACGCACTGCTTACGAGGTCATGAAAAATCACCCAAAGTACGTCGGTATCACCTCCTACACACCAACGATCGTCATTTCTTCGAAACTCGCTATTGCATGCAAGCAGATTGCCGCCGAAAGAGGCCAATCGATCACGGTTATGATCGGGGGGCCACATGTATCTTTCCGACCACTGGATGCGCTGGAGGATTTTCCAGCTTTCGATCTAGGCATCGTTGGTGAGGGAGAGATTTCTATCGTTGAGATGCTGGACGCTTTGGAACAGGACCTGCCCCTGCACGGTATCCCAAACCTCGTGTTCCGTGAAGGTGGCGAGATCGTTCGCACGAAGCGTCGCAGTGCCTTGGCGGATCTCGATGAGTTGCCGTTGCCTGCGTGGGAGTATCTGCCGAAGATGCAGAAATACTACCACCCCGCAGGCGATAACTTGAATCGCTTACCTCACGCATCGCTGACGACATCTAGAGGTTGCCCCGCGAAGTGCTTTTTCTGCAATCCGCGATCCTTGGGGAATGGATTCCGCGGTCATTCTGCTGAATACATGGTCAAGTTATTCGAGCAACTGCATTTCGATTTCGGTATTCGCGACGTTTTTATCTCCGATGATATGTTCACCTACGATCGAGAAAACGTGTTCCGCTTCTGCGAACTAATCCAGAAGTCGAAGGTGGATATGTCCTGGTCTTGTTTCTGTCGGGTTGACTATGTTGATCCAGAGATGCTGGCGGCAATGAAGAAAGCGGGTTGCTGGCAAATCGGCTTCGGACTTGAGAGTGGCTCAGAGGTGATTCTTAAGAACATCAACAAAGATCAGAGCGTGGAAAAGATGGAACACGCGATCCGTATCACCCATGAAGCCGGTATTGGTGTGCGCGGCATGTTCATGGTCGGCTCTTTCGGGGAGACTCCTGAGACGCTAGAGGAAACGCTTGCGTTCATCAGGCGCAATCCGATTTCTTATTTCCACGTTTCATTCTTTACGCCATTACCCGGCACGCCAGCGTATAAGATGGCACCGAAGTATGGTGTGAATCTTGAGCGCGCGGGCGACCTCAGCGATCTTACCGCACACGACCCGTCCTACTTGCCACATGGACTTACACTCGAGGAATTGGTTGCTTATCAGAAGGCCATATACCGGGCTTTTTTAAAACCGATGGTATTCTGGAACTACTTGTTAAAGTTGAAAGATTATCGTGTCGCAGTTCGTATTTTGCGCGGGGCATGGGATTTCTTCCGATATACGTTGCTCAACACCGGCGCAGCAAATCTCAAAATTGGTTCACGCCGGATTGAGTATTAAGATTCTTGACCAGAGGTTTCTAAGTCCTAGTTCGATAGGCGCCCCCAGCGGAATGCCTGTTGAGCGTGAGGGAGCACTAGCGGTACATCCCCTATATCTCGGGGTCGTCGATAATATACATCGCGAACCGTAGCTCTATCTCATTTCCTATTGAAAATGAGAACCCTTGGTCGGAGTTGAGCAGACCCGAGAAATTCGTTCCGTGCCGGACATTCAATCTTTTCAGGATGCCGCGGGTTGCGGCGAAATATTGGTCTCCCGCAAACCGTACTCGGTGCAACTGCCCAATGCTGTCGTTATTTACAGACGCCGACCAAGTCGCTTTCTCCGATCAGAATGTAGCCATAAGTTTGTCGCCTGCCGTTGGCTATCTCGATATCGAACTGACCGTTCCGAAGCCGGGACTCCTCGTCTGATAGTCCCAGCCACTGCCTCAATGAATTAGCATTCGTTACGGTAGATTGGACCGTATCGGTCGCTGCCATCCATATTGCAAGACAACCGGTAGATTTTTTTGGTTCCGGTGGCTGGTAGGCGGAAAAAACCAGACTGTTCAGTTGAGCGCCCGGAAAATACGGCCGCAAATTTCCCGCAATCTGCGACGGTTGGTCAGACGCGAAAACGTTGCCGCGGCTAAACCCGCGGGACTTAAGGTTTTCGGCGACTTTATCGTACGGAATGACCATGTCGCACTCGAAGCAGGTTTGCTTCTCAAGAATGGCTGCCGTGGCGATGCCGACGGTAACCGCGCATGCGAGCATCAGCAGGACGGCAGAACAGGCAAGTGGCCGAGGGTCCGCCGGGTCGCCATAGACTGCTGCTGTCCTAAGTACTGCATACGCAACAAACGGCACGAGCACGATGAACCAATGATTGCGCACTTCGGTCATACCGGCGACAGCGACAAGTAGCAGGACCTGAAGAAGGAACAGGCCAAATATTCTCTCCATCAGCCGCAGGTCAGCCGTCACGGTTTCGCCTGCGGCGGAGCCGATACGCCGGGCGCTACGCGGGAAGAAGATCAACCAGATCACCAAAAAAGGCAGCAGTATGGAGACTGTGGCCTCCAGCGTGTCGAGCAGCCCAACGCCGCGCGCGGCGAGAAACGGACCCCAGGCGAATGCGCTCCCGTCTGTTGCTGACATGGCAGGGACCGCCTGCGTCAGTGCGGCGCCGCTGACGTGTCCCGTGATCAGCCAGACGAGATGCGGCAATGAGATCAGCGCTGCCGCGATTAGGCCGAAGACACCGCCGCGACCAATCAAGGTTCCCCGGCCGCGCCGGTCGAGCAAGGCGGCACCGATCAATGCCACGGAAAACAGTGCGAAGTTGTATTTTGTCATGATGCCGACGCCGACGATCAGGCCAAGCGTCACCGCGGCGCTTGCCGAACCGTTGCGGACAATGGCGCGAACCGCCGCAACGCCGGCGAACGCGAGCGCGGCGATCAGCACCGTCTGGCTGTAATTGAGGATCGAATCCCATGCCAGATAGTAGATAGCGAACAAGCAGAGTGACGTGAGAACGCCCCAGCGACTGCTATTCGTGAGCTGACGGCCGAGTATGAAAGCCAATAAATGGGTTAACCAGATGAAGCCATACTTGATGGCGACGACGAGGCCCAGGGAGACGCCGAACACCTGCTCGGCGGACCACACGATCCAGGTGTAGAGCGGTGGCTGCCCCGCTTTATAGCCGAGCTCGAAAGACTGGGCGAAGAACAGCTGTTCTGCATCGTCCGCTGACCCTGCAGGAAACAGCCACAACCGCAGGAACCACATGGCGACGAGATAAAGGGTAAGGGTAACGAAATAAGGTCGTGGTTGCAGAATGCGGCCCGATACGGCGAGAGCAATCTGGATCGGGCGGGATAGCGTTGACACACTCATACAAGCTCACAAACGTAAATCACGTCCAAGAACACGATCGCGCGGGCATGGAAGCCGTTGCGGTTCGCCGCCGATTGGGTCATTTTGGCGATGCTGCCGTCAAGGCGAAATGCCGACGTGTTCGGCTCAGAAATGTTGTCAGCCTCACGGAATGTCGATTCCAGCCTATCCCCTCTCCGGAAAACGCGTCTGGGTCGCCGGCCATCGCGGCATGGTCGGCTCCGCCATCGTGCGGCGTCTCGGCGAGATCGATTGCGAGATCGTCGAGGCCGGGCGCGACCGGGTCGATCTGACGCGCCAGGCCGATGTCGAAAACTGGATGGCGGAGGCCCGCCCACAGGCGATCTTTCTCGCCGCTGCCCGGGTCGGCGGCATTCACGCCAACAACGCCTATCCGGCCGAGTTCCTGCACGACAACCTCGTGATCGAGACGTCGATCGTCAATGCGGCCTGGAAAACCGGGGTCGAGAAGCTGCTGTTTCTCGGCTCCGCCTGCATCTATCCGAAGGAAGCGCCGCAGCCCATGGCCGAGGATGCGCTGCTCACGGGTCCGTTGGAGCCGACTAACGAATGGTATTCGCTGGCCAAAATCGCCGGCATCAAGCTCTGTCAGGCCTACCGGCGTCAGTACGGCTGCGATTTCATCGCCGCCCAGCCCAACAATCTCTACGGGCCCGGCGACAATTTCGATCTGATGAACAGCCATGTCCTGCCGGCGCTGATGTCGAAGGCGCATACGGCCAAGATCAAAGGCGACCCGTCCATAGAGGTCTGGGGATCGGGGCGGCCGAAGCGCGAGTTCCTCTATGTCGAGGACCTCGCCGATGCATTGGTGTTTCTCATGGAGCATTATTCGGACGAACAGCACGTTAACATCGGCACCGGCGAGGAATTCACCATCCGCGAACTGGCCGAGCACGTGTGCCGTGCCGTCGGGTTCGAGGGCGAGCTTGAATTTAACGCCGATCAGCCGGACGGCATGATGCGCAAGCTTGTTGACGTTTCCTTGATCGAAAGCCTCGGTTGGAAAGCGAGGACGTCGTTTCAGGACGGTCTTTCAAGAACTTATCAATGGTATCTTGAGAACAAGGATAACCTTGCCGCGGACCGGGGCGGCGCGAAGTAGGCCCGGTAGCCGCCTAATCGTTTAAAAATTGCAATAGTCTCGGGCTTTGGGTAGTCCTATGGGCTTGCTGCAAAGGCGTTTGAGGGGGCGTGCATTGTTTGCAGGGGGCAGTACAGCCGGAATCGTTATCCGTGCGGGAACAGTCGCAATCGCGATGATTGCGCTCGCTGTCATGTCGCGCCCGTCGGCTGCCGGGACGGGCCTCTACGATTTCTCGATCTATCCGGAGTTTTCCGGGCTGGCCGACCCCGAGACGCCGGCCCCGACAGCCGTTTCACCGGTTATCCCCGATCAGCCGTCGGTCCAGTCAGACAGCACCGTTTCACAGTCCTCGCCGCAGACGGCGGAAGTGGACGCGGGCGACGATCCCTGGATATCCGAACTTCGGTTCGGTGTCCTGGCCCACAATTTCGGCCCGTTAGCGAGCAAGACGGAGAGCGGTATCGATGTGAACCCGGAGATCCTGTTCCATTCGCCGGACTTCCTCGCGCCGATCTGGGAGCCCAGACCCATGCTGGGGGCGACGATCAACACGATCGGCGATACAAGCATCTTGTACGGCGGTCTGATGTGGACGTTCGACCTGTGGTGGGACACGTTTATCGATTTCAGTTTCGGCATGGCGGTTCATGACGGAAACTCCGGCAGCGATACCGATGAGGAAGGCCGCCGGGCATTGGGGTGCAGCTGGCTGTTCCGCGAGTCGATCGAACTTGGGTATCGTTTCGATTCAACCTATGCCGTCGCGCTCTATCTCGATCATGTGTCGCATGGCGGTCTTTGCGATGACAGAAACCGGGGAATGGATAATTCCGGGATTCGTCTTCACTACGCATTCTAGGGAGGCGAAGCCTTGATATTCATGAAAACGATGCTGACGAACGCCGCCGCAACGCGCTGGCTTTTGGCCGTTTCCATCTTCGCATTGGGTTGTATTCCCGCTTATGACGTGAAGGCCGATGTCAACGATCTCGGGTTTTATCTGGGCGGCCGGCTGTTGCCGGCCTTTGCCACCGTCGAGGACGAGTCGCTGAGCGGCGGACGAGGCGGTTCATTCGGCAAGGATGGCGACGATTTCGATACCACGGCGGGTGTCGGCCTTCGGGCGGGCTATCACTGGAACAAGCACGGTTGGCCGATCCGCACGGACATCGAGTACATCTTCCGTTTCCGGAACGACTTCGACACCACGGAGCAAGGCGATCCGAAAATCGGATACAAGAACGATCTGCAATCTCACGCGCTGCTGTTTTCCGCCTACTACGACTTCGCCACCGGGACACCATGGCGACCGTACGTCGGTGCGGGAATAGGCTGGGCCAGAAACAGTTCGGAAACCACCCGCGAATCGAACGACAACAGCGTCGCGGCCCAGACGCTGACCACGGATACCGACAATTTCGCCTACAGCGTCCAGCTCGGCGCCCGCGTCGCGATTTCCGACAGCTGGGTCGGGGATCTGGGGTATCGTTACGTCAATATGGGCGAAGTCGAATCGGGCCGGTTTTCGTCGGGGGCCGAGGTTACCGGCGACACCCACGTATCGCACGATATCGTGCTCGGTCTCGATTTTCTGTTCTAGAGCCTGTCACGGTTAGATTGAATCGCCGGGGCACCGGAGCCGGCGCCGAAGGCCGGTTTATCGGCTGTTTCCATCTAACTGTGGCAGGCTCTAACGTTTAGGGACCTGCGTTGGCCGCGGCGATGAACGCGTCGACGTCGCCGTAGAACAGGTCTTCCAGTTTCCGGATCTTGTCCGTTGGCCAATCCCACCAGGCGATTTGTTCCAGCGCATCGATCTGTTGCGCGGTGAAGCGCCGTCGCACGATCTTTGCAGGATTGCCGGCAACGATGGCATAGGCCGGGACGTTCTTCGCGACCACGGCCCCTGCGCCGATGACGGCGCCGTTTCCGACGGTTACGCCGCTCAGGATCATGGCGCGGGCGCCGACCCAGACGTCGTTGCCGATGGTGACCGGTCCGCGCGTGACGGCGTCGCGGTTCTCGCGGCCATCGCCGCTGAGCAACGTCCTGAACGGATAGGTCGACGGCAGTTCGGTCGGATGATCCGCCTTCGAAAAAATCCGAACCTCCGGTCCGAAAGAGCAGAACTGGCCGATCGTGACGGGCGCGTCCGGCGATAGCCTAACGACCGATTTGTGACTGACGCCGTAGGTGTGGCGGCCGATGATCAGCCCGTTGGGCAGTTTGCCGTTGCCGCCCGTTCGGCGAAACAGACGCCAAAGCCCCTTCATCTCTGATCGCCGGCCTTGCGTTCGAGAATCAGCGACCACTTGATATCGACGCCAAGCGGACTGACCGGGCCGGTGACGACGATCTGGCGCGATCGGCGCGGCATGCCGGGTGTGCCGACGTAGATGCTGTCCTCGACCGTGACGCCGCCGCCGGCACAGCGAAACCGCCAGCCCTCCTTATTCGGCAGCTTCAACATGGCGGCTTCGCCGCCGGACGTTGCTTCTGCTGCGACGTTCGGGTGCAGATGGAAACGGATGGTAAATCGCTCCGCCGGCCGGCCGATATGGTCGCCGGCAAGGTTGAGGCTGTCGCGCCCGCGCAGATCGTCACCGGTCGAGGCGAGATAGAGATCGCGACTGTGGATCAACCCGAACAGCTTGCGGTAACCGTTGTGGCGCATCTGTACGTAGGCGCTGCCGCCCGAGTCGCTACGCCTGCAACTGACGTCGGTGATCGAATGCTTGAGACCGCCTTCCTCCAGCACTTCGATCGCGTTGGTGTCGTCGACAACCAGCGCTGTATGCGCCGCCGTGGCGCGAAGGGCGTTGTGCCAGTCGTCATGCCGGTCGGGGTGCGCACCGCAGTTGACGATGATGCGCTGGCGCTTGCGGCTGAACTCGAAACTCAACAGGCCGGCATGCGCGTCGCGGTCCGATCCGGAAACCAGTCCCGCGCCGGCATCGGCGATCATAACGGCATTCGGCGTTTCGAACCGCTGGAACCCGGTGTCCGGAGCATCGAGTACGGCGTTACTCTTGATGCCCGAGACCGCGAGAACCTTCGCAGCCGGTTCCGCTATCCCCTCGGAGGCGCCATTGAACAGAACCGCATCGCCGTCGCCATGCAGCAATGCACGCAGCATCGGCGCGGCGCGGCGGATTGCGTCTTCGAGCCAGCCGGGCACCTCGATGCGGGCGGCAATCAGGGTCTCGCGCACCCGTACGAACCTGGCCAACATGTCGAGCTGTGCGGCGGCATTTCGTCTGACATGCCCGCCGTCCGGCAGGGTTTGCGTGCGTGCGCCGTGTTCCAGGGCGTCGAGGCCGTCGTCGATCAGGTGTTCGAGGCCAACCAGGCAAATTCCGGCGAGGATCAATCCCTCTGCCGCTTCGATGGCTTCGGCGGCGCCTTTCATGTCGTCGATTTTTCGCGCGAGATGACGGGCCTGCATCGCGAGCTGCTCGCGGACCGATAACGCAAACCCCGGCTGGTTCGGTTCGTCGATGAAATGAAAAGCGGTCAGCCAGTTGACGATGCGGCCGCCGGTCACCGCCGGCGCCCAGCCGACCTCATGCCAGCGGCCGAAAGCGTTCATCCAGCGGATCACCAGTTCGCGTCCCTTGGCCGCTGCCGCGGGCGAACCCAGGGCTTGCAGGTCGCGGAGGAACCCGAAGCGGTGCAGCGCATGTTTTGCCTGAAGCGAAAGACGGCCATTGAGCCACGGCAAGTCGCCGAGATGCCGGGTGTTGCCGAGCAAACGGTAATCGCCGTCCAGCACCAACCGCCCGTCGTCGGCATTGCCGGGCACCGGATCCGGCGGCGCGCCACGCAGCCGTTCGGGTACCGTGCCCTGTAGCATCCAGCCGTAGAAGCGGCTCTTGTGATAGGCGGTTTGAATTAAACTCGGCATCGATTTCCAGGCTAACGTTGAGTTGCGCGATTATGCCCGAATGCGGTTAACCGGAAGTTAGGACTCAGGGCTTACGCGCGATTGAGCCGGGCCGCAAAAAACCCGTCCATGCCGCCGGTATCCGCGAACATTGCCGGATGCGTACGAAGATCGCCCGCCGCCGTCAACACATCGCCGAGGCCCGGGATGCCGAGTTGCGCGGCCTCGATCGGCTCACGCCGTAAGGGAGCGCCCGCGGCGATGGCGGCATCGACTTGCGCGGCGCCTTCTTCGGGTTCCAATGAGCACGTACAGAACACGATGATTCCGCCCGGGCGCACGATGTCGGCCGCGTGACGCAACAGCCGCCCCTGAAGACCCGCCATGCGGTGAATGTCGTCATCGTCGCGGATCCAGGGAATGTCGGGATGCCGTCGTATGGTGCCGGTCGCCGAGCAGGGTGCGTCGATCAGTACCGCATCGAGCGGTTCGGCCGGCCGCCATTCGGTCGCGTCGGCGGTGGCGACCTCCGCCGTCAGGCCGGTCCGTTTCAGATTCTCCCGTAACCGTCCGAGGCGCGCCTCGGAACGGTCGACAGCGGTCACGACCGCGCCTCCGGCCGCGAGTTGCAGGGTCTTGCCGCCCGGCGCGGCGCAGATGTCGCCGACACGGAGTCCGGCAACCTCGCCCAACAGCCGTACCGGCAAGGTGGCGGCCACGTCCTGAACCCACCATTCGCCGCCTTCGAAACCCGTAAGGCCTGTGACGGGGCCCTCCGGCCATAATCGGACGATTCCGCCGCCGAGATGCCGACCGTCGAGGCGCACGGCCCAGTCCGCGGCATCTTGCGGAACCCGGCAAACGATATCGAGCGGTGCCTCGTTGCGGTGGGCGTCGGCGATGGCGCGGGCGGTATCGTCGCCGTAGGCCGCGCGCCAGCGATTGATCAGCCACTTCGGCGTATTCGGGATACGGCCATCGGGGCCGCCGAGCCGCTTCGGTGCATCGTCGACGGCGCGACGCATGATCGCGTTGACCAGTTTGGTGAACCCGCCGAGCCGCGCGGTCCGGCATAACTCCACGGTTGCATTGACAGCGGCGTAGCCGGGAACATCGGTGAACAGGATCTGCGCCAGACCGACGCGCACGACGCTTTCGACGGCGCGGCCTCGCCCCGTCGGGGTGCGCTTCAGATAGCGCCGCATCAGCCAGTCGATTTCGCCCCGCCGGCGCAGGACGGCGTAGACGATGCGCCGGCAGAAGGCTCGGTCACGGCTGTCCATATCGGCATCGATTCGCGCCGGCTCGGCCTGATCGAGTGTCTGACGGCGTTGCAGAACGTCTTCGACAATGCGGAATGCGGCGAGCCGCGGATCGGCCGTCGAGCGCCCCGATTCAATGGGATCCGGGTTCTTCGTCATCGGCGGTTCATGCCCGACGCCGGGTTGGAATACAAGCGCGGCGGCGGAGCGGGCTTGCGCGCCGCGCTGCCCGCGCTACATTCGATACATGGACGATTCGAAAAAAAGGCCCGCCGGCAAGGCCTCGACCGAAGACGCCGCCTCCCGGCCGGAGAAGGAATCGGAGACGAAGAAGAAGCGTCTCGATCCGACCCGCTACGGCGATTGGGAAAAGGATGGCCGCTGCATCGATTTTTGATGCGACCCGGGCGGCGCACTGACAAGGTGTCGGTATGGCGTTGTTCAAGAACTTCGTGAGCTGGCTCACCCAACCGGAAGACGGCGATGCCGTCGTTCGGCAACAGCAGCCGGGCTTCGTGCCGAATGGCGTCAATCAGTCGCAACCCGAACTGGCGGTTCTCGTCGCCGCCATTGACGGGCCCAATGCGGAGCAACTGTCCGGCCGCATTGCCGACGCCTTCATGAAAATCGACGGCGTCATCGTCTCGCGCGTCAATCGTGTGCTCAAACCCGCATCGGGACGCGAGGGCATCGACGGCTTGCTGAGCGCCGCCGAACAGGGCCGCGAGCTCTTGCAGAAAGAGAAGGCCGAAGTCCTGATCTGGGGCTCGGTCGAGGGCACCGGGCGAATTGTCTCGCTTCGATTTCTGCCGGCAAGCCCGCCGGCCGATGGCCGGCCGGGTTCCATCGGACTCGGCGATACGCTCGATCTGCCGGCACGCTTGCCGCCGGAATACGAGGACATCGTCGTCGCCGTAGGTCTCGCCGCGCCCGGATCGATCCGCCAGGCGACGCGCGACCGCATGAAACAGCTTCTTGCCCAATACGCGGAGCGTGTCGACAAGATGGCGGCATCGCCGCCGAACGGTCTCGAGGATGATCCCAAGGCTGTCCTACTCACCGCGGCGGCCAACGTCATTGCATCCGACGGGCGGGTCAACGACCGACCCGGTCAGTTCCGCCGCGCCATCGAGATTTACGAGCAGGCCTATGGCTCGCTTGGCGCCGATACGCCCGGCACGCGAATCGCCCTGATCCAGAGCCATCTGGCGACGACTCACATGGCGCTGGCGACGGCGACAGACGACAATTCGCATATTGCGGCCGCCGTCGATGCCTACCGTATCGCCGCCGGCGCACTGCAGCGCGGACGGCATTCACAGGACTGGGCATTGGCGCACATGCGCCTTGGCCTGACGATCTACAAACAGGCGCTCGTCACCGGCCGCGCCAAGCTGATGGGAGAGGCCGTTCAGGCGTTGGAGAAATCCCTGCAGGTCTTCTCCAAGGCGTCGAGCCCCGGCAAATGGGCCGAAATCACCAATCATATCGGCGTGGTCATGACGTCGCTCGGCGAGGAGTTGACCAACGATACGACCCTGGAGCGCGCGGTTCTGGTCTTTCAGGACGCGTTATCGGTTCGCGAGCGCGACGTGGTGCCGACGCTCTGGGCGCAGACCACCAACAATCTCGGCGCTGCGGCGTTTTCGCTCGGCAAGCGGCGGCGCAATCTGGGCCTCCTTGAACAGGCGGCCAAGGCATTCGAGGGCGCTGCCGAGGTCTACCGGGAAATGGGCGAGCACCGCAGAGTTGCGGTCATCGAAAAGAACCTCGAGCGCGTGCGCGATGTCGGCGCGAATATCAAGGCGCAGATCGCGCAGAATGCTCAGTCAGGCGCATCCGCTAACGCGGCCGCGTCCAACAAGGAAACCCAGGCGCAAACCAAGAAGGCCGGCAAGGTCTCCGTTTCGATGGGAAACCGCCGATCCTGATGCGAATCAAGCGAACCCATGCATCTTTGGCGTGACGTCTACAATTGGTCCTATTTTCTGGCGAATATCGACATGGCACCGTCGGCGTTCGGCACACACCGCTCGATCGTTGAACTCTGGAACGCGAAACGGGAGAACGGCAGTCTGCCGGCGTGGCGCGATTTCGATTTTTTGGATTTCGAGGGATGGTGGGGCTGGCTTTCGATGATCGAACTGCTGTCGCCGGACGCCTCGAGCATGGTTTACAGACTGTGGGGCACGAATCTGGCGCGTTACATCGGTCTGGAGATGACCGGCAAGTCGATGACCGATGTTTACTCGCATGTGCCGGACGCATCGGACAGCCGAACCTATAGCGAGGACGACCTGATCTTTCTTCGAGAAGTCGTCGGCCGCCGGGAGATCGGTTATGCGACCGGCCCCGTCGATTGGGATTTGCCGCAGTACAACTGGATGGCAACCGTCCGCTTGCCGCTCGCCGACGACGGCTCGACCGTAGACCGCGTCCTGAGTGCTGTCATCTTCAGGGACAGCAAGATCGAACCGCCCGGTGCGAACCGGCAGGGTGCGGATTAACTCTTCCGGTTCTGCCGCTTCCCGATTGGAACGTCGGCCATCGCTAGCGAGAGGTGCCGGCGTTAAGCGTGATGCCTCGCCGGCCGATCTCGTGGCTGCCGTCATTGTCATATACGCCCGTGGCGTCAAGACCGGCCGGGCCGACGACGCTCTCACCAAAGACCGTCGGTCAGCCGTAGGAGACGTCGTCGTCGGCGGCGTCGAACTCACCTGACCTCACGCGGGTTACGGCGCGATCGAGATCGCGCAGATAGTCCTCCACGACCGCATCGTCGCCCAACGGGTCGACGATCAGGTGCAGCCCGCGCGGTTCTTGCATTCGGTGGACGTTCCAGCCCATGTCGGTCAGGGCGTCGCCGATGGCGAACGGATCGATCTCCTCGGATCCGTATCCGAACATCGTGACCCTCGGATCGCCGAAAACGTCGAGACCGGGCGTTCCCCGGATGCCATCGACTAGTTTGCAGCGAAGGTGGTGAATCCGTTGCGCCATTTCCCGGTATCCGCTGACGCCGAGAGCCTGGGCTATCGCCCAGGCGCCGGCGAGCGGTCCGGCCGGGCGCGAACCCACGACGACCGGCGCGACGTGCATCCCGTTCGGCCAGTCGTCGAATACGAACTCCTGATAGCGCAGCAGATCCTGATCGCGGTAGGTGATGGTGGAGACTCCCTCTGGTGAGTAGCCGTGCTTGTGAAAGTCGGCGGAGAGCGATGTCACGCCCTCGAATTCGAATCCGAACGGTGGAATTCGGTCGTCGATCTCTCTCAGGAACGGGCCGATAATGCCGCCAACACAGGAATCCACGTGTAACCAAAGCCCGCGCGCCGCGGCGATGTTCGACAGCGCGTCGATCGGGTCGATCACGCCGTGGGGATACGTCGGCGCCGATCCGACGATCATGATCGTGTTCGACGTGATCGCCGCCTCAATGGCTTTGGGGTCGGCGCGCCAGTCGCCGGCCGTTGGCACTCTGACGGCCTCGACGTTCAAATACAGCGCTGCCTTGACGAAGCTCGGATGAGCCGCGCGGGACATGACGACCTCGGGCCGTTCGATGTGCGGTAACGTCTCCCGGGCCCAGTCCCTCGCCGCCTTCATGGCCAGCATATTGCTCTCCGTGCCGCCGACGGTAACGCTGCCGCCTGAATTGGCCGGGGCTTCGTGAAGGCTGCCGACGAATGCCAGAATTTCATCGCTGAAGCGTTTCAGGCTGGGCTGGCGCTTGACGTAAAACTGGGACTCGTAAGCAAACCGCGCGACGGCTTCGCGGCCGAGTTCAATGAATGGCGCGTCGGGGATAGCGTGAGCACCGAGCGCCCAATGGGTGAACTGACCGGCACGCAACGGCACGTCCCGGTAATCCTCTTTGAGCAGCGCCTCAAGCGACTGACCGACCTCTGACGGATCCAGCCCGTCCTCTCGTAATTGCACGGATTTCATGAGAGCTCCTGGTATTTTTTGTAATATGTTATATGTTCGAACATTATGATATTTGTTCAAATATAGAGTGTCAAATTTGGAATTGGGATTTTCCTCGTGCTTTCCGCCCGGTATCGTCCCGTTCAACGCGGCGAAAACTCGGTTGCCCCGGATCGCTAGGGCGGGCTGGCAGGCGCCCCAGGAGAAGACCTTGGAAACCACGGCCTTTCAGGACCTCAACAAGATGAAGCGGCGGCCGCTTCATGAGCAGGTCTACCTCGAATTGCGTGAGAAATTGATGGTCGGGGCCTTCCGGCCCGGTCAACGGCTACCGGTGCGGACGGTCGCGGAAGCGCTTTCGACGAGCGTCGCCCCGGTGCGCGAGGCTCTCGCAAGGCTTCTGTCGGAGGGCGCCGTAGCGAGTCTTCCCAACAGTGCGATCGCGGTGCCTATCATGACCAAGCGGCGCTACCGCTGCGTGATGCAGATTAGGGAACTGCTTGAAGGTCTGGCGGGAGAGCTGGCAACGCCACAATTGAGCAGAGAAGAGATTTCGGATTTGCGTGAGCTATGTGAAGCGACCGCCAAAGCGTTCGACAAAGGATCCGCGAACATCTCGACCTATCTTTTCCTGAATCAGAAGTTTCATTTTTCGATCTATGCCGGCGCGCGTGAATCGCATGAACTCAACAGGTTGATCGGGTCTCTCTGGCTGCAAACCGGCCCGTTCCTGAGGGGGGTGCCATTGCACGAGGTTGACGTTCACGATTTTCACTGGGATGCGATCGAGGCCTTGGAAGCCCGAGACCCGGCGGCGGTCCGCCGGGCGATCGAGAGAGACATTTCCGAGAATGCCCGTCATCTCATTGCCTATGCAGAAGACGACGACGATGGCGGTGTCGATGCGTAGATGAATAGAGCGCTAGGCGAGGGGCGACTCTATTGCGGTCGGGATACCGCTTCGCAGATACACCGATATCGCCGTTGAGGCGCCGCAAGGCCATCCAGACCATCCCCTCGCGGCGCTCAATGCCTTCACGATTTTCTGTTCTGCCGGTTCTCGATCAGGTCGTCGACAACCGCCGGATCGGCGAGCGTCGAGGTGTCGCCAAGATTGGAGAACTCGTCCTCGGCGATCTTGCGCAGGATACGCCGCATGATCTTGCCCGACCGGGTCTTCGGCAGGCCCGGCGCCCATTGCAGCCAGTCCGGACTGGCGATCGGGCCGATATCCTTGCGGACCCACTGCACCAGTTCCTTCTGGAGGTCGTCGGACGGTTCCTCGCCGGCATTGAGCGTCACGTAGGCGTAGATGCCCTGACCCTTGATATCGTGCGGCGCGCCGACCACCGCGGCCTCGGCGACTTTCGAATGGGCGACCAGCGAGCTCTCGACCTCGGCGGTGCCCATGCGGTGACCGGAGACGTTGATCACGTCGTCGACGCGGCCGGTAATCCAGTAGTAGCCGTCCTCGTCGCGCTTGCAGCCGTCGCCGGTGAAGTACTTGCCTTTGTAGGTCGAGAAATAGGTCTGCTCGAACCGCTCGTGATCGCCGTAGACCGTGCGCATCTGGCCCGGCCATGAGGCGACGATGCAGAGATTGCCTTCGCACTCGCCTTCAAGCGGATTGCCGTCGTTGTCGACGATCTCCGGCTGGACGCCGAAGAACGGCAACGTCGCCGATCCGGGCTTGAGGTCCGTGGCGCCCGGCAGCGGCGTAATCATGTGACCGCCGGTTTCGGTCTGCCACCAAGTATCGACGATCGGGCAGCGGCCGTCACCGACCACATTGTAATACCACATCCAGGCTTCCGGATTGATCGGCTCGCCGACCGTGCCGAGAATGCGAAGCGATTTGCGGCTGGTCTTCGTCACGGGTTCGCCGCCGTCGCGCATCAGCGCGCGGATCGCCGTCGGTGCGGTATAGAAGATCGACACGTTGTGCTTGTCGCAGACCTGCCAGAAGCGCGACGTGTCCGGATAGTTCGGCACGCCTTCGAACATCAGCGACGTCGCCCCGTTCGCCAGCGGGCCGTAAACGATATAGCTGTGGCCCGTGACCCAGCCGACGTCCGCCGTACACCAGTAGATCTCGCCGTCGTGATAGTCGAACACGTACTGATGGGTGATCGACGCAAAGAGCAGGTAACCGCCGGTGGTGTGCAGCACGCCCTTCGGTTTACCCGTGGACCCCGAGGTGTAGAGGATGAACATCGGATCTTCGGCGTTCATCTCCTCGGGCTCGCAGTCCGTCGACGCTGCCGCCGTGACGTCTTCGTACCAGACGTCGCGGCCGTCTTGCCAACCAATGTCGCCGCCGGTCCGCTTGACGCAAATCACGCTGGTGACGCTGGGACAGTTTTCGAGCGCCTTGTCGGTATTGGCCTTGAGCGGAATCTTCTTGCCGCCGCGGATGCCTTCGTCGGCGGTAATGACCATCTTGCATTCCGAGTCCTGAATGCGGCCCGCGAGCGCATCCGGCGAGAATCCGCCGAAGACGATGGAATGCACCGCGCCGATGCGGGTGCACGCCAGCATCGCATAGGCGGCTTCGAGGACCATCGGCATGTAGATGCAGACCCGGTCGCCCTTGCCGACGCCTTGCTCTTTCATGGCGTTCGAGAGGCGACAGACCTGTTCGTGCAGTTCTTTGTAGGTGACCTTTTTGTCGTCGGTCGGTTCGTCGCCCTCCCAGATGAGGGCGGTCTGATCGCCGCGCGACGCCAGGTGGCGGTCGATACAGTTGGCCGACACGTTGAGCGTGCCGTCCTCGAACCATTTGATCGAGACGCCGGGGATGTCGAAGCTGACGTTGCTGACCTTGGTGAACGGCTTGATCCAATCGAGCCGTTCCTTGGCCTGTTCGCCCCAGAATCCGTCCGGATCCTCGACGGAGCGCTTGTACATCTCCTGATACTGGTCGCTGTCGATCAGGGCGTTAGCGGCGACGTCCGCCGGCACTGGAAACACGCTGTGGTCGCTCATTGAAATTCATCCTCTCCCTGGGCGCCGCGCTTCTGAGCCGGTCATGCCGCCGATGGCGCGGTCGCCGTCGTTGAACCTGACGCGATTATCGCAGATGGAGTCTTAATCTCAAGGGGCCGGGGGTACGATCGCGAAGACCTCTCCGTCATCGACCCGGCCGGCGATCGGCTTCAGATCGTCGCCGGCGCAGGGGCCTGAGATGCAGTGCCCGTCGTCGATGCGAAACAGCGCGCCATGGGTCGAACAGATGATGTATTTGCGGTCGATATCGAGAAACCGGCCGGGGGTGAAATCGAGCGGTGTGCCGATATGCGGGCAACTGTTTTCGTAAAGAAAGACCGCACCGCCCCGGCGGACCGCCATAATGCCGATTTTCGATCCGTCGGCCCGTTCGATAGCGAAGCCGGCCGATTCGCCGTCCGTGATGTCGTCGAACGCGCAGAGCCGGTGCGCCTCGCCGCTCAAGGCTTGATCCCGCCTATGCCGTTCACGGCGCAATGCCGCCCAGGTCGCAGATGATCTTCCACTCCTTGTCGCCGATGGGCATGACCGAGAGCCTGGATTGCTTGACCAGGGCAAGATCGTGCAGACGTTCGTCGGCCTTGACGTCGGCCAGTGTCACCGGTGTCTTGAGCGGCTTCAGCGCCTTGAAATCGACCATGCCGAATCGCTCCGACTTATCCGTCGGATCGGGATAGTACAGTTTCACGACCTTGAGGGTGCCGACGATCTGCTTTTCGTTGACCGAATGGTAGAAGAACGCCTTGTCGCCGATCTTCATGGCCTTCATGTTGTTGCAGGCCTGATAGTTGCGCACGCCGTCCCACTCGGCGACGCCGGCTTTCACATGATCGTCCCATGACCATGTACCGGGTTCGGATTTCACCAGCCAGTACGCCATCTTCTCTCTCCTTAGTCCGCCGGTAACGTTTTCTTCCAGGGCCGGATGGTGACGCTCTCGAACACGCCGGCCTTGTTGTAGGGATCGCCCGCCGCGAACGTTTCGGCATCGGCCTGGCTCGCGAATTCCATGATCAACATGCTGCCGACCATCGTCTCGCCGTCGTCGTCGAGGAACGGGCCGGCGATCAGCAACTGATCCCTGAATCCGCCGACATAGGCGACATGATCGGGCCGGTTGGCCATGCGGGTTTCGAGCTGACCCGGCTTGTCGATGCAGATAATGACGTAATACACGGCGACGTTCCCCTCGTGTTCGGATTCAGTCGGTTTCGGCGCCGACCGGCCGGTCGAGCAACCGGGCGATGGCCAAGTCGATATCGGCGCCCTGATTGATGATGGAATCGACGGCGACGCAGATCGGCGTTTCGACGTCGAGCTTCGCCGCCAGCGCAACCACGGCGTCGGCCGAAAAAACACCCTCGGCGACGGTGTTGCGGGACGACAGGATGTCGCTGAGCGCCTGGCCCGTGCCGAGCGCATGACCGAGCGAAAAGTTTCGCGATTGCATGGCGTTGCAGGTCAGTGTCAGGTCGCCCAGTCCGCACAGTCCCATCAGCGTTTCCGCTTTCGCGCCTTTCGCGCGGCCAAGCCGGACGATCTCGGCGAGACCCCGGGTAATGAGAGCCGCCCGCGCATTGTCGCCGAGGCCCCTGCCCTCGCTGATGCCGCAAGCGATCGCCAGCACGTTCTTGACGGCGCCGCCGATTTCGGCGCCGACGATATCGTCGGACCGGTAGGCGCGGAATGTGGTCGTGCCGACGGCGGTGATCAACCGGTCGGCGATGCCTTCGTCTTCGGCGGCAAGCGTGACGCCCGTCGGCAGACCGCGCGCCACTTCCGCCGCGAAGGTCGGGCCGGACAAAGCGGCGAGGGGCCGGCCGGGCAGGGTTTCGACGACCACTTCCGACATCAGATTGAGCCGTTCACGCTCGATACCCTTGGCGCAGATCACGACCGGCGTGTCGTCGCCGAGGTGGGCCGCCATGTCCGATGTCGACGCGCGGACATACTGCGCCGGTGTCACCACCAGCACCGCATCGGCTGAGCAGGCCTCGGCGAGATCGGTCGTTGCCCGCATGCCGTCGGGCAGCGGAATACCCTTAAGGAAGACCGCGTTCTCTCGGGTTTCGTTGACTGCCTCAACGACCTCGGCCTCGCGCGCCCAAAGAACCGCATCGCGGCCGGCGCGCGCCGCATTGGCGGCCAATGCCGTACCCCAGGCGCCCGCGCCGATGATGCCGATACGGTTGATCTCTTTCGACATGCCACGGTTATGCCGCGCTCTCGGGATCGGCTCAAGCCTCTCGCTTCTTTTCGTCATCCCCGCATAAGCGGAAATCCAGAACAGCGGAGAAAATATTGAACCACAGAGTCGCAGAGGCACAGAGGGTCCTCAGAGAACGATGAATCTCGGTGTCTCTGTGCCTCTGTGGTGAGAGAATCCTAAGACGCCGGACACTGGTCAGATCGTCTCAATCTCTATGCCTTGACCCCGGCATACCCGACTTTCGGCGCGTCGGGGTCGAGCGGCCAGCGCGGACGCGGCTTGAAATCGAGCGGGTCGGTGAGACCGAGGCGATAGCGTTCGATGCCGGCCCAGGCGACCATGGCGGCGTTGTCGGTGCAGAGGCCGACAGGCGGCGTGATCAGCCGGATTCCGTTACCTTCGGCGAACGCGGCCAATCGCGTTCGCAAGAACCCGTTGGCGGCAACGCCGCCGGCGACGACCAGCGTATCGCCTGCGGGATGGGCGGTGCGGAACGCCTCGAGAGCGTTCTTGCAGCGATCCTCCAGGGTGTCGGCGGCGGCTTCGTGAAACGCCAGCGCGATATCGGCGACGGTTTGCGCGTCTGGCACAGCGGTTCCCAGTTTCTCCAGCGTTTGCCGCACCGCGGTCTTGAGACCGGAAAACGAAAAATCGCAGCCGTCGCGGCCCTTCATCGGCCGTGGCAGGTCGAACCGGCCCGGCACGCCGGCATCAGCGGCACGTTCCAGCGCCGGACCGCCGGGATAGCCGAGACCGAGCAGCTTTGCCGTCTTGTCGAAGGCTTCGCCCAGCGCATCGTCGATGGTGGTGCCGAGACGCCGGTAGCGCCCGACGTCCTCGACGACCAGAAGCTGGCAGTGCCCGCCCGAGACCAGGAGCAACAGGTAGGGAAAGTCGACGCCGCCCGTCTTCTTGGCGGTCAGCCGCGCGGTCAGCGCGTGCGCCTCCAGATGATTGACGGCGATAAACGGGATCTTGCGGGCGAGCGCGATGGCCTTGCCCGCCATGACGCCGACCATGACGCCGCCGATCAATCCTGGCCCGCCGGTCGCGGCAACCGCATCGAGGTCGTTGAAACCGGTGCCGGCGTCTTCGAGCGCGCCGGCTATCAGCCCGTCGAGGTGATCGAGGTGGGCGCGCGCCGCGATTTCCGGCACCACGCCGCCGTAGAGCGCATGATCGTCAAGCTGCGAGAGGATGCGGTTGGCGCGCACATTGCCGTCGCCGTCGACAACGGCGGCGGCGGTTTCGTCGCACGAGGTCTCGATGCCGAGAATCAGCGGCAACGTGCTTGAGTGATCCGGTTGCATTGTCATGATCGCGCCTTCATAACCACGGAAACACGCTAGAGCGCGATCGTTTTAGATTGAATCACGTTGTGATTCATCTGAAACGTGAATCGCCCTCTATAATTAATGTTTAGGGGCTGATTCACCGCCTAGATTGGACCAATCTAGGCGGATCAGACCCTGGCGCAACCATGCACGGGATTTTATGGTCGCCATGAGTCTCAAGATCGGAACCCGCGCCAGCCCGCTGGCGCTTTGGCAGGCGGACTTCGCACAGGATCAGTTGATCGAGGCGTGGGCGGCGCTCGCTGAACCCGATCGCCTTTCCATCGCCGAAATCACCACCACCGGGGATAAGGTTCGCGACCGGCCGCTCGCCGAGGTCGGTGGCAAGGGTGTGTTCACAAAGGAACTCGACGAGGCGTTGTTCGACGGGCGGATCGACATGGCCGTTCACTCCATGAAGGACGTGCCGACGTGGCTGCCCGACGGCATTGCCCTGGCTGCCATTCTGCCCCGGGCGGACGTACGCGAGGCGCTGATTTCGCCGCATGCGACCTCGATCGACGGCCTCCGGGAGGGCGCGATCCTCGGCACCACGTCATTGCGGCGTCAGGCCCAGGTCCTGGTGCGCCGGCCGGACATCCGGACGACCCTGTTTCGCGGCAACGTGCAGACGCGGTTGCGCAAGCTGGGCGAAGGCGAGGCGGACGCGACCTTCCTCGCCTATGCCGGACTCGAGCGGCTCTGTCTGACCGATGTCGCGGCCGCAGTCCTCGACACCGACGAGATGCTTCCGGCCGTCGCGCAGGGTGCGGTCGGTATCTCGTGCCGGGCCGACGACGCCCCCGTCATTGAATTGCTGGCCGCAGTCGATCACGCCCCGAGCCGGCAGTGCGTCGAGGCGGAGCGCGCCATGCTCGAAGTGCTCGACGGTTCTTGCCGCACGCCGATTGCGGGATTGGCGGAGCTTTCCGACGACGGCGGGTCGGTCCGCATTCGCGGTTTTCTTGCATGGCCCGACGGGCACGACAGCTGGTCGGGCGAACGCAATGGTCCGGCCGACCGGGCAGTCGATCTGGCGCGCGATCTCGGCGGTGAGCTGCGCGCCGCCGCCGGCGAGGAATTTTTCCGGGCGCTGGCCGATTAGCGCTTCTGATTGGGGACTCTGCGATGCGCATCCTCCTGACCCGTCCCGAGGCCGATTCGCGAGTCTTCGCGGGCCGCCTCGCGGCGCACGGCATCGACACCCTGATCGCACCCATGATGACCGTGACCGTCGAGAACGGTCCGCCCCCGGATGTCGCGGACGTCCAGGCCCTTCTGCTGACCAGCGCCAACGGCGTCCGCGCCTTCTCCGATCGCTCGCCGGTGCGCGATCTGCCGGTCTTCGCCGTCGGCGACGCGACCGCGGCCACGGCGCGCGATGCGGGGATGTCCCGTGTCGAGAGCGCCGGCGGCGATGTCGATGACCTCGCGCGTCTCGTCGCCGATCGCCTCGATCCGGCCGCCGGTGCGCTTCTGCATGTGGCAGGGAGCGCCGTCGCGGGCGACCTTGCGGGGAGTCTTGAAAAATGCGGGTTCACGTACCGTCGCGCGGTGCTCTACCGGGCCGAGATGGCCCGCGTGCTGCCCGAACCGGTTGCCGACGCCCTGAAAACGGCCGCGCTCGACGGGGTTGCCCTGTTCTCGCCACGATCCGCGACTACGTTTACCCAACGGGTCGCCGATGCGGCGTTGAACGGAGCATTGCGTCGGCTGACGGCATTTGCCCTGAGCGCCAACGTTGCAGCGGCGCTCGATGCCGATACGTGGGGCGATATCGAGATTTCCGCGACACCGACCGCCGACGATCTGCTTGAAGTGGTTTTAGCGGCGGCGCGGACACGTTAAAACAGGCCCTGAGCAGACTGCGTGCCCGTTCAGACGAACCGGATACAGGTGATGAGCAAGATTCCCGACACCAAACCCCCCGCCGCCAAAACCGACGACAAACCAGGCAGCAAGTCTGGCGGAAAATCCGGCACGGATATGGCAAAGGCGGCCGCCAAGGCCGAGACCCAGGCAGATGCCAAGCCCGATGCCAAGGTAACGGCGAAGCCGGATACGCAATTCGCCGCCAAGCCGGAAGGTGCCCCCGCGACGTCGTCCCGCAAATCCGGGGATGCGCCGAAAGGCGGGACGAAGCCGGCGGCCGCCAAGCCGAAAACCGGCGGGTCGGGATTCCTGCGCGGCGCGCTGGTTGCCGCTGTCGTCATCGTTGTCGCCGTCGTTGCCGCGGTGGCGACGTCGCGTGACTGGTGGCCGGTGGTTGAGCCCTATGTCGGCGAATGGGTCGAACCCTATTTGCCCGCGGACGAAGAGGCCGACGATGCAGCTGTGCGGATCGCCGATCTCGAGGCGCGTATCGATGCGATGGAATCGGCGGCGGCGGGCATGGCGTCGGCGGACGCACTGGCCGATCTTGAAGCCGCCCGTGCGGCGCTCTCGGCTCAGATCGACCGCATCATGACCCGCCTCGACGAAACCGAGGCGGCCCTCACGTCACTTCGCTCGCTGGCCGCGTCGCGGACCTCGTCGAGCGGCGGCGAAGCGCTCTCGGACGACGTGCTGCAGCGGATCGAGGATCTGGAAACCGCCGTGCAGTCGGCGAACCGCGATCAGGTCGACCTTAACCAGCAGATCGAAGCGCTGCTCGCGTCGCGCAGCGAAACCATGGCGGTGAACAGCCGCTCACAGGCGCTGGCGCTGGCGGCCGGGCAATTGCGGGTGGCGATTTCCGGCGGGCGGCCGTTTGTCGATCCGCTGTCTGTGCTCGCCGCTGCGGGCGATGGAGACGAGACCGTGACGGCGATCGTCGCTGCGCTCGAACCGCACGCCGCGCGGGGCGTTGCAACCCTCGATGAATTGCGCCGTGTTCTGGCCGCGGATGCCGGGGCCATCGCCAGCGCCGGCGCGGCGCTCGAAGGCGAAGACTGGACATCGCAGGCGATCAACAGCATCCAGTCGCTGGTGACCGTCCGCCGGCTCGACGGCGGCGACGTGACGACGGTGGACGGGCGTTTGGCACGGGCCGAGGAACTGCTTGCCGCGGGCGACCTCATCGGCGCTTACGATACCCTCGACGGGCTTGAAGGGCGCGCCCGCGATGCCGCCGCACCGTGGCTTGAGCGTGCGGCTGCCCGCCTCGAGGCCGACGCCGCGCTCGCCGACCTGCAGGCCCATGCCATTCGGCTGCTGACGCAGGCCGGGGGTTGATGCCATGTGGCGCGCATTCTGGTTCCTGATCGTCGTGACCGCGCTAGGCGCCGGTGCCGCCTGGGTCGCGGACCGGCCGGGTGTCGTGGTGCTCGATTGGGGCAGCTACCGGATCGAGACGTCGGCCGCCGTCATGGCGGCCGGTGTCGCCGTGTTCGCCGTGGTCGTCGCGCTGACCTATCGGGTCTGGCTGTTCTTCCGCCGCGCACCCGGCAACATTCGGTTTGCCTGGCGGCAGCGCCGCCGTAACAAGGGCCTGCAGGCGCTGACCAAGGGCATGGTGGCGGTCGCGGCAGGCGATCCGGACGAGGCCCGCAAACAGTCGCGCCGCGCGGAAAGCCTGTTGAACGATCCGCCGCTGACCATGCTGCTGTCGGCCCAGGCCGCGCAACTCGCCGGCGACGACCGGGCGGCCGAGCGGTTCTTCCGCGCCATGACGGACAACCGCGAGACCGAGTTCCTCGGCCTGCGCGGGTTGCTCAACCAGGCTATCAAACGCGGCGACCGCGACGAGGCATTGATTTTGGCGCGGCGAGCCTATCGGCTGAAGCCCGATAGCGAATGGGTGTCGACGAGTCTGTTCGAGCTACAGACCCAGAGCGGCCAGTGGATCGAGGCCCAGTCGACCGCCAAGGAAGCGGTGCGCCACCGCCATTTGCCAGCGCCGGAGGGCCGCCGGCGCGATGCCGTTCTTGCCTGCCAGCAGGCAATCGACGCCGAAAATGCGGGCGACCGCGAAGCGGCCATCCGGCAGGCCCGGACGGCGCTCGACAACGACGGTAAATTGATCCCTGCGGCCGCCGTGCTGGCCCGTTGCCTGCTCAGCGACGGCAAGAACCGTAAAGCGGCGGCCGCCATCGAGCGCATCTGGCCGAAAGCGCCGCATGCCGATCTGGTCGAGCTCTACTGGCGCGCCAAGGGCGCCGACGATGCGCTCGCCCGGGTCAAGGCGAGCGAACGGCTCGCGGGCTTCAATCCGGGCCATCTCGAAAGCCGTTTGGCGCGGGCGGTTGCGGCGCTCGAAGCGGATCTGTGGGGCGAGGCGCGCAAGCATTTCGGCCGTCTGATCGAGGACGAGGACATCGAGACGACGTCGCTTGTCTATCGTCTCATGGCGCGGCTCGAAGAAGCCGAACACGGCGATCTGGAAACCGCCCGGAGCTGGCTGGTGCAGGCGGCGACGAGCGACCCCGACCCGGCATGGGTCTGCGATACCTGCGGCAATGTGGCGGCCGCCTGGAGCGCGGTCTGCGAGCGCTGCGGCAGCTTCGACAGCTTGGCCTGGCAATCGCCGCCGCATACGTCGCGGCCCGCCGAGCCGGAAGCGTTGCTGGTTGCGGCGGAGAGCGAGGAACCGCCGCGCGCCTTCATCGCCGATGGACGGCGCGGCGAGGACAAGGAAGCGGGCAGCAAGCGGGATGGTGGCGACGCCGGCTCGGCGCTGGCCACCCGTGACGAAACCGCGCCGGCGGCGCGCTGAACAAGGCCGTCGATCCGGCGAAACTCCCACTAGATCGGATCACGTTTTGGCTGAAGCACGATGTGTTTCTGTCAAAACGTGTGAATCCGATCGCTTCTATATTCTGAGAGCAGATTCGCATATTTTGCACATCGCAGAAGCGATTCCGGCAAAACATGATCTGCTCTGGTCAAATCGATTTGGCTTCTGTATACGAAGCGCCGACAGACACCGGCGCCGCAGTAGCTCAGTTGGTAGAGCAACGCATTCGTAATGCGTGGGTCGGGAGTTCAAATCTCTCCTGCGGCACCATTCCCTTCAATGACTTAAGCCTATCCGCGTCATCGTTGGCGGGCTTCGCTGTGCCCGAATCGTGCCACAGCCCGTCGAGCACCCGCATGGCCCCGTCCTGAAAATCAGGCGCGAGGTGTGCGTAACGCTGAACCATGGTGAGAGACTTGTGCCCCGTCAGGTGCATGACCTCGTAGAGCGGCAAGCCGCCCTGCACCAGACGCGAGGCGAACGTGTGCCGCAGATCGTGAAACCGGAAATCCTCGATTCCGGCGTTCTCGCAAGCCGTCGCGAACGAGGTCTTGATGCTGTTGATCCGCTTGCCGCGATACGTGAACACCAGCCCCGAAGTCTTGGGGCCAAGTTCGTGCAACGTACGGCAGGCCCGCTCGCAAAGCCTGACCGTCCTATCTTCACCGTTCTTGGTGTCGACGAACGTGACACGGCGGCGCTTGAGATCGACGTGCCGCCAGTCGAGACCGAACAGTTCCGACCGCCTGCCGCCCGTATCGACCGCAAGGCGGATCAGAGGCCGCAGGTGTTTGGCTGCTGACTTGACCAGCCGGTTCTCTTCTTCCGGCGTCAGCCAGCGGGCGCGGGGTTTCGGCGGCTTGACCTTGGGGAAGGTCGGGACGAAATCCGTCAGCCCCTCCCGCCGGGCCTTGTTGATCGCCGCCTTCACGTAGGCGAGGTCTTTCACGATCATCCCCGACGATACATGCGGCGACCGTTCATCGACGAATTCCTGCATCGCGCGATACGTGAAGTCGGAGACGTTCCAGCCTTCAAAGCGCTTGCCGAGATAACGCAGACGGTAACGGGTCTTGCTCATGAAATGCTTTGGATGATCCCTTTTCTGCGCCCGTGCGTAACGCAGGAGCGCGTCGGCGAAGGGCAGTTCGGGTTTCTTCCCGAAGTGATCCTCCATGAAGTCGTCCTTGATCCAATCGGCGGCGAGCGCTTCTGATAGCTTCCGGTCGGCAGTTCCAGAACTTCGGCGAATACGCTTTCCGTTCCGGTCGTTCCACGTGACCCACCAGTTCGGTGAGCCGGTGCGTTGGTAGATACGCATGTTTGCCGTCTCCTCTTTGTCTCAGAGGTTCGGGCGCTGTCGCAGGACTTATTCTGCTCGGCATAGGCGACGATGTCCAATACGTCCCAGCGCCTATTGCGCGGCCCGAGGTTCACGTAGGGAATGGGAAAGCCGTCGAAGGTATCCGCGGACACGCCGAGCCACGCAGCCGCCTCCTGACGGCTGAGATAGCGTTTCTCCGGCATGGCGACGGTCACCTTCATGGTCTCGCTCATCACGATTGCTTCACGCTCATGCCTGACACAAAACGATGGCCAATGGGTGCGTCCGTCACGTCACGTAGAGCGGGCACCCCGACAGCCGAGCACGAGGCCCCGTTTAAGGGCGATTCGCATGATGGCGAGATGCGTCGAAGCCCGCATCCCCGTAACGTTAACGTTACGAGGGTGAGGCCGCCGGTTTCGGAATTTTGCGAATTTTTGCCGTACTGTCGTAACGACGACACCGCAAGGCAAAGCGTTGGTGCAACGCCCCTAACAAAGGGCATCTCTACGTAACGTAGGAATGAGGTGCCGGTATTCATGCGGAATGGCTTACACGCAAACCGGCCTGGTGCGCATCCGTCCCTATAGAGAACGTTTTCTATAGAAAATCGGCCCCTATAGAGAACGGTCTCTAAGGATGTTCCTATAGGAGATTCGGCTGAATGCGTGGCGAATCGCATGCCGTGACGTAGGCATGGAACGCGGATGGGGCGCAAACCCACCTAAGGTAAGCTTACCTTAGGTGGGAAAATTCATGGAAACTAGCCGAGTCACTGCCGTCGACCTGCGGTTGCCCCGCGTCTTAGATTAAGAAGATTTTATGCAGCAGCCACCGGCAGGTGCGAGAACTCCCGCTCCAAAGCCGCGACGATGCCGTTCGTGCACACATCGAGTAAGATCTCGCCTTTCTCGTAGCTCGCATTCTTCGGTGACGACAGTGTGCCGCTCGGACCGACCCAGTCCCGTGGAGCGGGGTAAACGTCGTATGGAGGAAACTCGGCGGGTGGATGGTCGACGGCTGAATCAAGGTCGACCAGTTCGGGGTGCAGAACGAGCATCAGAGACGTTTCGAGAACACCGCCGTGCTCGATGTCCCACCCCGTAAACCCATCCGGATACAGTTTTGCAATTGCATCGTCGGTGACGAAATCCCAGTACGACATGAGAACGATCTTCATGTCCGTAATACCATCCCAGCGAAGCTCACGGAGCGCGAGATCGACACCTTCGACGATGAACCACGAATTCTCGAAGTGACCGTTCATCAACGCGATATTGCGGATGCCGTGGCGCGCGTATTCCTTGATGATGTCTTTCAGTGCATTGATCATCGTTGTGCCGTCGAGGCTGGTCGTGCCGGGCCAGTAGTTACCGCCGCCGGACTTTACCTGCGACTTGTAGCCATAGATGAACGGTTGCCCCACGATCCCGCCGACCAACTTGGCAATCCTCTTGCAGAATGCGGTCGGCAACAACACGTCGACATTCATGGACATATGATGTCCGTGCTGTTCCAGAGATCCGATGGGCAGTAGCAATGGCGCGCCTGATTGAACCTGTTCGTCGTAATCCGGCCAGCTCATCTCGCCGACAAAAACTGTCTCACCGTTCATCTCATGCCTCGTTCAATGGAGCTTCGTTGCCTAAACTGGGATCAGAGAATGAGGGCTACACATGAATAAGCAAAATTGATAATTATGATGCACGCATAAACAATGGAAATGAGACCTGCGATGCACCGCACCAACCTACCGATGGACCTTCTTCGCACATTCATCACCGTGGCGGACCTTGGCGGTTATACGAAGGCCGGTGACGTTCTGGGCCGCACGCAACCGGCGATAAGTTTGCAGATGCGCAGACTGGAGGAAATCGTCGGCGTTAAGCTCCTGAGTCAGGAACGGCGGAACCTCTCGTTGACAGATGATGGTGCTCGGCTCGCAGTCTACGCCCGACAAATTCTATGTCTCAATGACGAAGCCATTTCCAGGTTTCACGAGGCGGAGATTGCCGGGACGATCCGTGTGGGCTTGCCGACCGACTATGCCGTGGCCTTTCTGCAGGGGGTGCTGACTGAATACGTAAAGCAGCACGCCGAGGTCAATCTGGAGACCTACTGTGAACTCAGTAAGCCGTTGCTGGAAGGTTTGGCGGCTGATGATTTTGATGTGGTGATCGCGATGACCGGCGAGCGGGTCAGTCAACATTTATCCCGCGCATGGGTCGAGCGACCGATCTGGGCGGCAAGCGAGGACCTTGATGTGTCGGTCAATGAAGTGGTGCCGATTGTTGCGCATCCCGAGGGGTGCGAATACCGAAACCGCATGGTCGAATCCTTGTCGTCGATCAACCGCCAGTGGCGGATCGTGTATTCCAGTCCCGGGGTCAACAGTCTGCAAACGGCTGTTCTCTCCGGGCTCGGCGTCAGCGCTCTGACAAAAAGAACCATGATGCCCGGCATGAAAGTGCTGAACCCCGAAGACGGGTTTCCGCCACTCGCCAATATTCAGGTCGGACTCTACTACAAACATCCGCGCATGACGGACGCGGGTCTCGCCCTCGTTAATCACCTGACAATGAGCCTGGACGACGCGGAAGATCGCGATTTCAAGCGTCTGAGTGCGCACCACTGACTATATAGCCCTCTGAAAATTCGCATGGATTTCTGTGATGCATAACGATGCTTATGTATTCATCAGAACTATAAATTGGCGAAATGAAAGGGTGACCGATAACGTGACTCCAACGCGCAGAAGATCGCAAAAGCGGCGGCGACATCCATCACTTCAAAATTTGGGAGTACACAGAGAATGCAAGGCGTCATGAATCGTAAAACCGTTTCTGGAATTACCCGTCGGAACGTGCTGAAGGGCAGCGCGGCGCTTGCCGGTTCAGCCGTCCTCAGCGCACCGTTCATTCGTCGCGCCCATGCGGCGACCGAAGTCACAATGCTGGCCTGGTACGGCCATGGCGAGCCCGATGTCGTGGCCGCCTTCGAAGAACAGCACAACGTCAAGATCGTGCCGAAGTACTATACCGGGGGCGACAATATGCTGGCGCTGATCGCCCAGTCGCCGGCGGGTACTTACGACCTGATCCTGTCGGATGCCGAATACGTCCAGCAGCTGAATGCCGCAGGCTACATCGAGCAGTTGGATCCGAACGACTATCACTTTGACGACTACTGGCCCGAGTTTCAGAATTTTCCCGGCCACTGGAACGGCGACGATCTCTATTCGGTCATGGCCCGTTTCGGTTTTCTTGGTATTGCCTACAACACCGAAGCACTATCCGAGAGCGACGTTCGTTCCTACAACGTCTACTGGGACGACAAGCTGAGCGGCAAACTCGGTCACTTCGATTGGCATTTGCCCAACCTCGGACAGATCAGCCTGTTGAACGGCAACAGCGAGCCCTTTGCTCTCGATGATTCTGCCTGGAACGGGGTTCAGGACAAGGTCATGACGCTTCGCCCGCAGGTTGGCGGCTTCTTCGACTACGGCGGAACGTTCTCGTCGCTGAAGAATGGCCAGATGCACGCCTTTGCAGGCATCGGCGACTGGATCACCGGTGTGCTCGAAAAGAACGGTGCGTCCGTGAAAACCGCAATCCCCGAGGAAGGCGGTCTGCAGTGGACCGAGTCCTTCAGCATTGGCAAGGGTTCCAAGAACCACGATATCGCCAGGAAGTTCATCCAGTTCATTACCTCGCCGAAGGGGCAGGTCGTTTCCGCGAACATGGCCGCCTATCCGGCGATGATCCCGAACAAGAAGGGCTGGGAAGAATTGGCGAAGGCGACGCCGGGAGAGGCCGCGCGTCAACGCATGGAACTCGGCAAGTCGAATGTCATGGACGACATCCGTAGCGGCCTGATCAAGTTCCGGGCCCTGCCGGTCAACCAGTCACTCGAAGATTGGAATGACGTCTGGTCCGAGTACAAGAACGCTTAAACCTCCCCTGACTGCTGCAGGCGTCCTGAACGCCCTCGGACGTCTGCAGCAACTTTTCTTGACCGAAGAGAGACGATCGGAACCGAGAAGGCAGAACGATGCAAAGAAAAATCAGCCTTTACGGATTGACGTTCGTTCTACCGATGGTGGTTTGGCAGGTGCTGTTCTTTGCATTGCCCCTCGCTTTCCTGGTCGCGCTGACATTCTGGGTGGTGAAGAACTATCGCGTGGAACCGGCCTTCGAGATGGTCAACTGGATCAAGATGTACGGCCGTGGCTACTTCTGGGATACGTACTTTCGTACTATCTGGCTGGCCGGCTTGACGACAGCCATCACCAGTGTCCTCGCTTTTCCGTGCTCCTATGCGATCGCCTTCAAGACGAGCGAGTCGTTTCGTCGCCTCGCCGTGCTCCTTCTGATCACGCCGTTCTTCACGAGCTACCTCGTTCGCGTCTATTCGTGGCAGGTCTTCCTGTCGGACGAAGGAATCATCAACGCTGCCCTGGGCATGCTCGGGATCGGCCCGTTTCTGATGCTGAACACACCGTTCGGCACCATCGTCGGCTACATGACGCTGACTATGCCGCTGGTCATCCTGCTGCAAATGTTCAGCCTCGTGTTCATCGACCGCACTCTGGTCGAGGCGGCGCACAATCTTCGCTGCGGTCCGCTCAAGACCGTTTTCCTTGTGGTCATTCCGTCGGCCCGCGTCGGTCTGGTGATCGCCGCCCTGTTCTGCTTCATCCTCTCGTTCGGCGACTTCGTTAGTCCACTCTACCTTGGCGGCAGCACGCCGCCGACCCTGAGCATCCTAATCACCGACACGACCAAGGCCGGCCAACAATGGCCCCGGGCCGCAGTCATCGCCGTCACCATGGTCGCAACGCTCCTGGCGGTGGCATTCTCGGCGATCTGGTTCGCCTACCGGAAGAGGGCCTGAACCATGCGCAACGGCGTCACCTTCGGTCTGAGATTCTATGTACTCCTGATCTACGCGTTCATTTTCGCCCCGATCATTGCGAGCTTCGTGTTCTCTTTCAATTCGGACCGCTTTCCGTCTCTGCCACTGGGCGAGTTTAGCCTCAAGTGGTATCAGGCGATTGCCGACGATCCGTTGGTCTGGGACGGTCTGCGGAACAGCCTCATTGTCGGCGTCGTCGCCTCATTGGTTTCGACCTTCATCGGATTTACCGCTGCCTACACGGACTTCCGTTACAAGTTCTTTGGCAAGACGGTCTATCTGGCTCTGGCGCTTCTGCCGCCGACCATCCCGCTCGTCATCATGGGTTTGTCGATGCTGGCCTTCCTGTCGCGCGTGGGGCTCTCGGGCGACGTGCACTCTGTGATGATCAGCCACATCGTTCTCTGCGCCCCGTTCGCCATGGCGATCTGCCGGCTGCGGTTGTCGCAAATGGATCCCTCGCTCGAAGCAGCCGCGTGGAATCTGGGAGCTAGCGAATGGCGCGCCATGCGCGAGGTCATCATTCCGTTCTGCAAGCCTGCCATCATTGCGGCGCTCTGCATCACCATGGCGGTTTCCTTCGACGAGTTCGCCGTCGCCTGGTTCGTCTCAGGCCTCAACGAGACCCTTCCGGTCAAGGTGCTCGGATTCCTTCAAGGGCAGGTAAGCCCGCGCATCAACGCCATCGGCTCGATGGTATTCGCAACCTCGATGACCTTGGTCGTCGTTGCGCAAGTCCTTCTCATGCGCCGCCCGGATACGGCGACCTCGAACGACGACTGAGATGATTGGATTGGATAGATGACTGAAACGATCGTCCGCTTTGAAAACGTCGGTAAGCGCTTTGGAGATTTCATTGCCGTCCAGCCCATGAGCCTGGAGATCTACAAGGGCGAGTTCGTCGCCATCATGGGGTCCAGTGGCTGCGGCAAGACCACAACATTGCGCATGCTCGCGGGCCTTGAAGCGCCGACCGAGGGTCAGCTGTACATCGGCGATCAGCTGATGAACGATGTTTCCGCCTCGATGCGCGACACCCCCATGGTGTGGCAATCACTGGCGCTGTTTCCGTTCCTTAACGTCCGGGAAAACGTCGAGTTCGGCCTCAAGATGCGGGGCATGGATGCGGCGACCCGCAAGAAGAAGGCGCTCGACTGGTTGGATCGTATGGAGATCGGTCAGTTCGCCGAACGTGACATCAGCCAGCTTTCGGGCGGGCAGCGTCAGCGCGTGGCTCTCGCCCGCTCGCTTGTTACCGAGCCCGAGATGCTGCTTCTAGACGAACCGCTGAGCGCATTGGATGCGAACCTTACCATCCGCATGCAGGGCGTCCTGACGGAACTGCAACGCGAGCTCGGAATCACGTTCGTCTATGTGACGCACAGCCAGTCGGAAGCCTTCGCGATGGCAGACCGCGTCGTCATCATGAGCGCCGGCGTCATTGAACAGATCGGTTCGCCGCGCGAAATTTACCACAATCCAGCAACGCAGTTCGTCGCGGAATTCATTGGCGGCAACAACATCCTGTCGGGTAACGCAACGCCGTCCGGCGACACCATCAGTGTCGACTCCCCCGTTGGCAACCTGCTCGTGAAAGCGGGCGATACTGTTTCGCCCGCGGCTGGTTCAGAGGCGACCTTCGTCGTCAGCGCTGACCGGGTGGTCGTTTCCGAAGAACGCCCCTCCGCGGACAATGTGGTTGAGGCAAAGGTTATCAGTGAAGAGTTTGTCGGCTCGGTCGTCACGCTCTACTTCAAGGCGGCAAACGGCGTGGAGTTCGTTGCGCAAAAGCAGCAACGTGAACTGGAGCAGCTGAACACTCACGCTGGGACGCAACTTTTTCTCTCATGGCAAGCCGATGATGGCCACATCATTCCTGCTTCGACGTAACCCCGTCACCGAAATTTTGGCTCAACGACTCCGAGGCGACCCTGTTTTGCCTGCCTTGGAGAATGACAAGAAGGAGAAGAACAATGTCGAGCGACATGGATCGCCTGGTTACATGGCACAATGGCGAGAAGGAATACTCGCCCTTTTCCGACGCGGAGATGACGCGCCGGCAGAATGACGTCCGTAAGTGGATGGCCGACAACGACGTGGATGCGTGCCTTTTCACGTCCTATCACTGCATCAACTACTACTCCGGATTCCTCTATTGCTACTTCGGCCGCAAGTACGGATTTGTGATCACTCACGATGCGGCCACCAGCATTTCCGCCGGCATCGACGGCGGCCAGCCGTGGCGGCGCACTTTCGGTGACAACGTCACCTATACGGACTGGCGCAAGGACAACTTCTACTTTGCGGTCCAGAACCTGACCAAGAGCGCAAAGCGGATCGGCATCGAGTTTGACCACGTTTCGCTGGACTACAAGAACCAGCTCGCCGAAGCCCTTCCCGGGGTCGAGTTCGTCGACATCGCACAACCGAGCATGTGGATGCGCTCGATCAAGTCGGCGGAAGAGATCAAGCTGATCGAAGAAGGCGCCAAAACCGCAGATATTGGCGGCGAAGCGTGCGCACAGGCGATCGGCGCCGGCGTGCCGGAGCACGAGGTGGCCATCGCATCGACCAGCGCTATGCTGCGCGAGATCGCCTCCAATCACCCCTATGTCGAGCTGATGGACACCTGGACCTGGTTCCAGTCGGGCATCAACACCGACGGTGCCCACAATCCGGTGACGAACAAGAAGATCCAGTCGGGCGACATCCTCAGCCTCAATTGCTTCCCGATGATCTTCGGCTACTACACGGCGCTCGAGCGCACGTTGTTCTGCGACTCGGTCGACGACGCGTCGCTCGATCTTTGGGAGAAGAACGTCGCGGTGCACGAACGTGGTCTCGAACTCATCAAACCGGGCGCCCGGTGCTGCGACATCGCCATAGAACTCAATGAAATGTACCGCGAGTGGGATCTGCTGAAGTACCGTTCGTTCGGTTACGGCCATTCGTTCGGCGTGCTTTGCCACTACTACGGCCGCGAGGCCGGCGTAGAACTGCGCGAGGATATCGAGACGGTCCTTGAACCGAACATGGTGGTTTCCATGGAGCCGATGATCATGCTGCCCGAGGGCCTGCCCGGTGCCGGCGGATACCGCGAACACGACATCCTCGTCGTGACCGAGGACGGTGCCCGCAACATCACCGGATTTCCGTACGGCCCCGAAAAGAACGTCATCAAGAACTGATCGGCATACTACAGATATTCGATTGGCCCGGAGGTGCGGTGTGCTTCCGGGTCGTCGATAGAGAGGCGGTTCGTGGTGGGTGCCGAGAACGGAGAACTGGACGAAGCTGTCGAGCCGTTGTCTGTTGGCTTTCTGTTGCTCGACAGATTCACGTTGTCGGCGTTCAGTACGTTCCTGGACCCGCTGCGTCTCGCTGCGGATACCAGTGACAATAGCCGCCAGGTTCGTTGCCATTGGGAAGTAATGACCGCCGACGACAATCCAGTGGTTTCCAGTTGCGGAGTCGACATCAGACCCACTGCGAAGCGCCAGTCCATTGCGGGCATGACACACCTTGTCGTCGTTGGCGGGTTGATCGAAACGGAGCGGCGACACGACGACGAGACTGCGCGGTACCTACGAGAAGTCGGTCACGCGGGGGTGTCGATCATTGGCCTCTGCACAGGTGTGTTCCCAATGATTCAGGCAGGGCTTCTCAACGGCGGCACGTGTTGTGTCAACTGGTTTCATCATGACGATCTCATGGAGCGCTTCTACGAGGTCGTGCCGGACACCACCAACCTCTACAACCTCGGAGCCCCTCACGGTACCTGCGCCGGCGGTATCGGTGCCGCCTGCCTGTCGCTTGAGTTGATCGAGCGCCACCTCGGTAGGCGCCTCGCCGACAAGGCGGCGCGTATCCTGATGATCCCCGACAACCTGCGCGCCTTTCCGGTACAGCCTCACGATCACGTCTTCAAGGGCGTCTCCGATATACTAGTGCGCAAGGCCCTGCTGATTCTTGAGAAGAACGTTTGTGAACAGCCATCGATTGACGATGTTGCCGAACAGGCCGGCACCAGCACTCGTCAGTTGGAGCGCCGCTTCCGAAAGATTCTCGGCACCACGCCGATGGCGGCTCTCCGACGGATGAAAATGCTGCGCGCACAGAAACTGCTCACCAATACGGACATGCGCGTTATCGACATCGGCTTGGAGTGCGGCTACGAGAGTCCGTCGCGGTTCGGCGCGGTCTTCAAGCACGAGTTCGGTGAAACACCGAATGAATACAGGGGCAGCCAGCGGTTGAAATCAGCGGAACTCTCGGCCAACTGACGGTCGTTGGAGGGCGGGCTGGAAATTACCCGTTCCAAGTTTAGGTGCTGACGATTTTGTAGGTGTGGCCGTATCTTGGGGCTGTGCCCGAAACGTGCCAGCGCCATTCGGTCTTGTGCCGTTTTAGCCGGTCTTGTTCGGCACAATGGCGCGACAGCGCCCGAACAAGTCGTTGAAATCAGGTAATTTTCGTTTTCTCCGGCCCCATTCGTAATGCGTGGGTCGGGAGTTCAAATCTCTCCTGCGGCACCATCTTCACTCAGTTTCCGTCATAGACGACCATGCACCGCACCTCGATGCTCCAGCGGTCGGGTGCGTCCTGCGGCGCGTTTGCGTCGTCGAAAGCGCTGTGAAAGCTGAACGTGCACGGCGCGCCGGTCTGTTCGGCGTCCGCCTGCGTGCCGTTCGTCCGCGCAAATGTGCCGGCGGAGTCCCACTGTTTGATCAACAGCGCTTCGTCGCGCGTCATTCGGGGATAGTAATACCAGCGGTGGGCGGCAGCATGCCTGGCGAAATAGTTCTCGCCGATCCGGTCGCGATAATGAATTTCGAACACGACAAGATCGTCCGGGACGACCGTCCGGCTGTCGCAGAGCGCCAGCGGATGCGCCTCGACCGGGGTTTCCGCGATGTTGCGCCAGACGTTGACGATGGCGAACCGCCCCCCGTCGAGCGCCCGTTCGGCGGTCGCCGGATCGATCAACGTTTCGCCCGCCGGCAGGATCGAACTCAAGGTATCGTTGCCGCCGGGCGGCCGCGTCAGGTCGCGGAGCCGTTGTGGCGCGCTGGTCAGCGTATAGTCGCCGTGTACCAGGTGCAGCGGCTCCTGGACCTGCTGTCCGCCGGCGATCCGCCGTGCCGAGCGCTTGCCCGATATCGAACGGATATTGTGATCGAAGGGAAAGACGCGTGCGCCGGTTCTCTCTGCGACCAATCGCGCGCATTGTCCGTAGTAGGCCGTGACGATCGCGGCATGATCGAGGAAATCGAAGCGGTCGTCCGGCAACGGTGCGTCGAGCAGTTCGAATCCGTTCGCATCGCAGGTCAGGGGCGCACTGCCCACGAGCGCGCGCGCATCGAAAACGTCCAATTCGACCTCCCGGGTCGACAGCCCCGTGGTGCCGTCGTCGTTGCCGTCGGCATCACGCCGCGTCAGGACGCGGCCGTTCCGATATAGCGACGGCTTGACGCCGTCGTCGAGGTAGTTGAACCCGCCGGAGGTATTTCGGTCAGGAGCGGTTCGGGTCGGGGTTTCGTGCATTCCGGGAACCATGCTGCGCTGCGGTTGGCGCCGAGACTCGGCATATTGAGGATCATGCCGCCACGCGCGCGGATGGCAACAGCCGAATTGTGCGTAATGGCCGCACTTCGTGCTGCAGACAATTAGATTTATTCATCGCGCCGTCCTCCGAAACTTCGTTATGGTTTACGGCGCGGCCGTTGGGGTCGGGGAGATAAACATGTCACGACAGGTCTGTGCGATTATCGGCGCCGGCGAGGGACTTGGCCGCGCCCTGTCCGCCAGGTTCGCGGCGGAGGGCTTCGATATTGCGCTGGTCTCGCGGTCGGAGGCCGGCAGTATGGCTGCGATGAAGGCGGCGAAGGCCGCCGACGACGCCGCAGATGTCCGGTTTTTCGCCGCCGACGCGACAAAACCGGAAACCATCGAGACCGCGATTTCGGCCGTGACGTCCGACATGGGCGACATCGAGGTTCTGATTTACAACGCGCGCGGCGATTTCACGGCGTGTCCGCCGCTGGAGATGACGTACGAAGCGCTGGAAGATGTCTACCGGGTCGAGGTCGTCGGCGCGTTCGCAGCGGCCAAGTCGGTCCTGCCGGCGATGATCGAACGGGCCCGCGGCAGCGTGTTCTTCTCCAGCGCGACCGCCGCCTTTCGCGGTTCCGGCAGCTATCCGCTCTACGCCATCGGCAAGTTCGGTCTGCGGGCGCTGTCGCAGAGTTTGACCAAAGCGTACGCCAGGAATGGCGTGCATATCGTTCATGTCAGACTGGATTGCGACCTCGATGTGCCGGTCATGCGCGAGATCTACGGCGACGCCTACGATCCGGACAAGCTGGCCGACCCCGACGCCGTCGCGGAAAGCTACTGGCTGACCCATCTGCAGCCCAGATCGGCGTGGAGCAACGAGATCGAACTCCGTCCCTATACCGAAACCTGGACCTATTGAGCGCAGGAGACCCCGGCGATGTACAAGCTGTTCTATGCGCTGAAGAGCGCGTCCATGGGCATCCGGACGATGCTCGAAGAAATCGGCGCCCCATACGAGTTGATCGAAACCTCGGTCGATATGGACCAGCCGCGTCCGCCCGAACAACTGGCGATCAACCCCAACGGTTGGGTGCCGGTCCTCGTCTGGGACGGCGGCGCGATGTACGAGTGTGCGGCGATCACGGTGTTTCTGTGCGACCGGCATCCGGACGCGAATCTGGCGCCCGGGATCGACGATCCGAAACGCGCCCTCTATCTGCAGACGCTGGTGTATTTCTCCAACTCCGTCCAGAACGCCTATCAGCTCACCTATTATCCGGACCGTTTCGCCGATACCCCGGCCGACGAGCCGAGCGCGCAACGGCGCGGCGCCCGGCGGCTCAGGGAAACCTGGAAGGTCATCGACGATCAGATCGGCGAGAACGCGTGGGTGCTCGGCGACCGGTTCAGCGCCGCCGATATCTATCTGTTCATGCTGACCACCTGGTTGCGGCCGGCGCGGGGACATCCGACGACGGACGAGTTCCCGAACGTCAAGCGCATCGCCGATACGGTCATGCAGCGGCCGAGCGTTCAGCACGTGTACGCGCCGTGGATCGCGAACCCGAATTATTGATCTGCCGATCGGAGGCTGTCGAGCGCGAGGACGTCAGGGCGACAGGACAGGAGAGGTGAAGTCCATGGCATATTCGAACAGGGCGAACTGCCTGTGCGGCAGCGTCGCGTGGGAGCTGCTGGCGGAACCGTACGCGATTTACAACTGCCATTGCCGTATGTGCCAGAAAGCGCACGGCGCCGCCTTCGGCACCTATTGTTTCGTCAGGCCGGACCAGATCCGTTGGACGAGCGATACGAAGACCATCGTGAACTATCGCTCGTCCGATGTGCTCGTCCGCAGTTCGTGCGACGTCTGCGGCTCGGTCGTGCCCTATGCCAACGAAGCGGAAAATCACTGGGTTGCGCCCGGCGGATGCCACGACGCGATGCGCAAGCCGGACTACAACATTTTCGTCGGCGATAACGCGCCCTGGCACACAATCAGCGGCGACATGCCCCGGTGCGACGGTTATCCGGACGAATCGGGGCTGCCCGATGTCGCCGGCGTTCCGGTGCAGAAAAAAGCCGACGGCCCGCTTCGGGGCAGTTGTCTGTGCGGTGACGTCGCCTTTCGGGTGACCGAACCGATCGGGGTTGCCTACAATTGTCATTGTTCGCGCTGTCGGCGCGGCCGGGCCGCGGCGCATGCCACCAACGGATTCGTTGCGTACGACGCCGTCGAATTCCTGAGCGGCGAACACCGGCTAAAATCCTACAAAGTGCCCGACGCGCAATACTTCACCCAGGTTTTCTGCGCGGTTTGCAGTTCGCCGATGCCGCGCCGCGATGCCGATCGGGACATCGCCGCAATTCCGCTGGCCGCACTTGACGACGACCCTGAAATCACGCCCGTTGGCCATATTTTCGTGGATCACAAGGCGGGTTGGCACGACATCACCGACGATCTTCCCCGACATGCCGAGGGGCCGCCGGCGCACTAAGCCGGATCAAAAACCTGCCGAAAATGCATCGTGGACGGGCGAGTCGCTCTCGAACCGAAGCAGATCGGCGCTCAGTGGTCGGGAGCGAGCGCGCGTTTCGCCTGATCCGGGGCCGCCGTGAAGAAATACTTCCGCAATTCACGGTTGTCGTATTCGAGTTGCGCCAGCGCGAGAATCTGATCGACCTGCTTGCCGTCGTCAGAGAGCGGCAGGCGGATGCCGCCGTAGACGCGGAACATGTGGGGCGTATCGGCCAGCTCGTCGCCGATCATCATGAAGAACGTCGGCTGCGGATCCTCGACGAAGCTGACGAATGCGTTATGCGCGGCTTCGCCCAGTTTTTTCGGCGTCAGGTCGCAGACGTAGCGTCCCGTATAGTTGGTGCCTTCGAATTCGCAGATTTCCGTGCCGATAAAGCGATAACGAAAGCGCAGCGGATCGCGTTCGACGTCGACCAGATAGATTAACGGGATCATGTGCGACGGAAACGACAGAAATCCCAGGTCGGTCCACGACGGCGCGAAACGATCGCCGCGCGCCCGATTCCAGATCTTATGGAAGGTAACGACGTCGGGAAACGCTTCATGGCCGATCTCGCCTTTGACATAGAGCGGATCGTTAATCAGCGGCGAGTCGACATTGTCGTCCGGCATTTCGTCAGGCCCATTGCCGCGTGACATCACAGCCTCTTGTCCGTTCCCTCATTGCAGGCCCTCCCAGGCGGCGGTGCAAAGCACTTATTCTCGTGACAAGGGTATTATCATATTCTATACTATTAATAATGGGTATGTGACACTGCGCTGGCAAGAATTTTCTTGGCCAGCCCCTTGCAGTATTCCGCTCCCTGGGTCAAGAAATCGTATTGACGGGCTTTCGGGAATGGCGAAAAGTTTGCTAGGCTTCTAGCCACGCGAGACGTCTACCGACCACAAACACGCATCCCTGCAAGTGGGGGACCACAATTAGATTAAGGGATATAAGGAACGTGAAAACAGCGGCAGATATCGACGCGCATATCGGTGCTCGCATTCGCGAGGCCCGATTGCTGACAACGGGACCATCCGGCACGCCGATGACCCAGACCGAACTGGGCAAGGCGGTTGGTGTAAGCTTTCAACAGATCCAGAAGTACGAAAACGGCACCAACAGGATCATGGGCTCGCGCCTGTGGGCCATTGCATCGGTCCTGAACCGCCCGGTCAGTTACTTTTTCGAGGGCCTGGACGAAGCGCCGGCGAAACCGGAAATCGCCGACAACGCCATCGTTACGGCCCGTATGTTCCATGAATTGCCCGACGGCGAGGTCAAGCGGCATGTCTATCGTTTGATCAAGTCGTTCCATTCCATGGGCGTCGCCAAGTAGTCGCTGTCGGGCCCTCGGGCAGGGCCGGCGCGCCGCTTGGCAGGACTGGGAAACGCCATGGGTAATGACCGCACCCATATCGAGCACCTGGACGACGGCGACTGGTGGGTCGACGATGTCGGTTGCCTCCATGCTGCCGATAATGTCGACGAGTCGTTCGATACCCTGTTTCTGCGCCATCTCGGCCACATCAAGCTTTCGGTTCGTGGCGAGCATATCGGCGTGACGTGGGATGTCGCCGCAGTCGACGAGTACTCCGCCGGCTTCATTGCCGAATGGCTGCGCGCCACGACGGGGAAACGGGCCCTGCTCCGCTACTTCTACTATGGCTGGGCGGAGGAGAAGGCGGAAAACGGCCGCGAGGCCGCGGGCCGCATGAACGAGATTCAAATGCTGCGGAGCGTGCGGCAGATTCCGTCGACCTACGTCGAGAACCAGGGGGCGTTCGAGCCGTCAGCGGCGCCGCCGGGCATCCGGCGCGGCTATGACATCTGGCGCCGGACGCGGGGACGCCTTGCGGATGCGACGCAGGACGAGTGCAACGAGCTCCTGCCGCAAATCCTGTTCTACAGGCCGGAGCGGCGCTCGGGCGATCTGGTGTTTACCTGGGTCGGTTCCCATTCGCTGTCGGCGCGCGTGCATGGCCGGGCGTGGACCCAGCGAGCATTGCGTAGCCGTTCGTTCAACACCGTCGGCAGCGAGACCAGCGACTACGTCGACCGTATCGCGACGGCTTATCAGGATGTCTGGGATACGGGCGCGCCGCACTACGCCCGCATCCAGACATTGCTCAGCCCGCAACCGGAACAGGACCCCATATGGCTGACCTATCACCGGTTGCTGCTGCGGTTCCGACTGCACGACGGCAAGCCGGCGCTGATGTGCCTCTCGAAGAAGGTCGGCACCCTCAGCAAACCACTGCCGGACGCGCCATGAGGTCGGCGAGCTCGGCGGCCGTCATCCAGACGATGTACTCGTCGTAGGGCTCTGCCTCGCCATTGATCGACCACCGAATGCCGTGCGGATGATGGTGCAAGTATCCGTTGCGAAGCGATAATCCCGTTCGCAGGGTCTTCGGCGGAATCAGGCAATAGAGGTAGTCGGGTGCAAACCGCGCCTGCGCCAGCAACATGGCCAGATTGGCGAGTTTCGACGCGAGATGCAGTCCGCGGTAATCGCGGTGAATCCAGAGTTCCCCGTGATAGCAGACGCGCCCCGTTATGATTTCCGACGCCGGCGCCGCCTCGAAATCCGTCGCATCGAGATCGACGTCGACGCCGGGCGGCTGATAAAGCTCGCGCGAGGACATCCAGTGCTGGCGCAGCGGTAGCGAACCGAGATCGTCGAACCGTACGGCCTGCTGGTGAACGATCTCGCCGTCCGGACTTGTGCCTTCGATCCAGAAACCGTTGTCGCCGCCGATCGTGCAAAACTGCGGATCGAACATCGGCGACAGTTCGTCGCGGTCCGGGTTGGCGTCGACGACCCGCTGCAGTTCGGCAAAATCCTGGCGGAACCGAATCTTGAGACCGTTGCCGTTCTCACCGATGTGGCGAAGCAGGTTGAGGATCTCGGCGATCAGGGACGGGGTCGAGGTGACGGTTGGTTGTTGCAGAGCTTGAATTATCGTTTGCATAGTTTCCCTCCTCATGAATACTCTCGACACGAGCATCGAATGTAGGGATACTGCCCCCATGTTGTGGTTACAATCAACAAGAGATATTCACAGATGTCTTTTGAAACGATGAACAAGGCGCCGAATTGGGCCGGAGATCGCAGAAATCGCATGTCTGGGGCAGCTCTATGAAACGCGAATCGTTCCGCGCCGAAGTGGCCGACCTGGTGCGCTTGGCCGTGCCGATCTCGCTCGGGCGAATCGGAATCGTTCTGATGACGACCGTCGATTTCATCATGATCGGGCACGTCAGTTCGGCCCAGTTGGCCTATCAGAGCATCGGCGTTGCGCCGGTCATGCCGTTGATCGTTGTTGGCCTCGGGCTGCTCATCGGGACCGCCGTCGTGGTCGCCAACGCGCGCGGCGCGGGCAGCCATGAAGAATGCGGCCGGGCATGGCGGCGCTCGCTGCCATACGCGTTTACCATCGGCCTTGCCGGGATGGCCGTCTGCATGCTCGGCGAAAACGTCCTCCTGATGCTCGGCCAAAGCCCCGATCTGGCCCGGCACGGCGGCGAGGTCATGCGCATCACCGGATATGGCCTTCCCGCGTTCATGTTGTTTCTCACGACCGCGTTCTTCCTCGAAGGCATTGGCCGCGCCGCACCGTGGATGATCGTCATCTTCGCCGGCAATGTGCTCAATGCGTTGCTCAACGCGCTGCTGATCGAGGGCGGTCTCGGTCTGGATGCAATGGGTGCGGCCGGCGCGGCCTGGGCAACGACCGTTTCGCGGTGGGCCGTTACCGTGGTGCTGATCGCCTATGTCTGGGGCTTCAATGACGGCAAGCGATACGCCACCCGTGGAAGCGTCTGGCAGGGCTGGCAAACCTGGCGCGATCAGCGCAGCCTCGGCTACGCCGCAAGCATCGGCGGCGGCGCCGACTCGCTGGCGTTCGCGACCCTGACCATGATCGCCGGCTGGATCGGCGCGTCCACGCTGGCGGCGTTCGCACTGACGTTCAACATCATGACGATGATTTTCATGATCACCCTCGGCGTCGGTTCCGCAACGGCGGTCCACGTCGGGGTCGCCTATGGTGCCCGGGACATCGGCGCGGCATCGCGGGCCGGATGGCTCGGTCTCGGTCTCAACAGTGTCGCAATGGCCGTCTGCGGTGGCGTGCTGCTGATTTTCGGCAACCAGGTTGCCGGCCTGTTTAGCGGCGATCCCGCCCTGATTGCGCTTGTCGCACCGATGCTCGGCCTTCTCAGCGTCATTTTGCTGGTCGACGGCGGCCAGTCGGTGCTCGCCAATGCGCTTCGCGGCGCCCGCGACGTGTGGCTGCCGTGCGCCATTCAGGTCTCCAGCTACTTCCTGCTGATGATCCCGCTGGCCTATATGCTCGCGGTGTCGTCCGGCCATGGCGGCATGGGGCTGATGTACGGTTTTCTCGTGGCGAGCACCGTGTCTTTCATTCTCCTGATCCGGCGATTTCACAGTCCCAGGACCTGGTCCTGTGAGCCGGCTCCCGCGAACGGAGCCGCGGTCCGAGAGTGAAGGGTGTGCCGGGCAACTCCCCCCGGCGCCCCTTCACGTTCGGCAGATAGTTGTTGCGGCGAAGCCGGGCTAGCGGTACGAATTTAGCGTTAAGGTTTTGAAGTCCTGGCGTGACTCTTCCGATCGACGATCCTTCGAGCCTACTCCCGGCCTCTCAACCGACTATCGGCGGCTTCGCCGGGATATCGTCCACTGGGCGACACACTAGGAATAAGGACGACGAATATGACGACCGGAACCGTGAAATGGTTCAACGCCACCAAGGGCTACGGCTTCATCGAGCCGGAGGACGGCGGCAAGGACGCTTTCGTGCATATTTCCGCCGTGCAGAAGTCCGGCCTGACCGGCCTGACCGAAGGCCAGAAGGTCGAATACGACATGGAAGAAGGGCGTAACGGCAAGATGGCCGTATCGACGATTTCGATCGTCGAGTAACGTCGCGCCGGACCGGCCGGGCCGTTCCCGGTACCGGGTCCGCACCCAGTCAGCGGTCGATACGGCCGCCTCAAGCGGTATCCGCGCCTTACCGCACGTAGCGCTTTTTGCCGCATTTCAGACGGCTAGCCCGCAAACCTGCACCACGATGCCGTTATTTGAAGATAACGACCTGATTCAATGGAATGATTTCGGGGAAACGAGTTTGGAAAGCTCCCCCGTTGGCGTTTAAAGCCATGGTTAAGAAATCGTAAAAATCCCGATCACGAACAATCGATTACCGGCGCAATCTAAACCGATATTGCAATAACGGGATGACCGCGTCGTTCGGCGCCGAAGATCAGTACGCGCCCACCACGTTTGTCGGATTTCCGGCGACGAAGTTCTCGATGTTGTCGATCATCTGATCCGACAGCGTCTGAATGGCTTCATGACTCGCCCACGCGACGTGCGGTGTGAAGATGAAGTCGGACCGTCCCATCAGCCGGAAAAACGGGTGATCGTCGGCCGGCGGTTCCGGCATGGTGACGTCGATGCCGGCGCCGGCGATTTCGCCCTGTTCGATAGCCTGGACCAGGTCTTCTTCGACGATCAGACCGCCCCGCGCGGTATTGACGATGATCGCGGTGTTCTTCATGCGCTTGAACTCCGGCATGGCGAGCATGTCGCGGGTCGACGGCAACAAGGGACAGTGCAGCGTGAAGACGTCGCTGGTTTCGATGACCTCGTCCCACGGCGTGTAAAGCGGACCCAGCCCGTCGACGCCCTTGTGCGCGGCGAAGACCGGCTCCATGCCGAACGCGCGGGCGATCAATGCGACGGACTGACCGAGCGCGCCTTCGCCAAGAATACCGAGGCGTTTGCCGGAGAGATCGAAGATGCGATGGCTGAAGAAGCAGAACTGGCCGGACTTCTGCCACTCGCCGGCGGCGACATCGTCCTTGTAGCCGATAATCGAGCGGCTCAGCGCCAGCATCAGGGCGAAGGTGTGTTCTGGCACCGTATTCACCGCATAACCGCGGATGTTGGAAACCACGATGCCGTTTTCGCGGCACCAGGCGACATCAATGCAGTCCGTGCCCGTAGCGGCGACCGCGATCATCTTGAGGTTCGGCAGCTGCTTCAAAAGGTCTTCGCGGAGCGGAACCTTGTTGTTGATGATGATCGTCGCGTCTTTCGCCCGTTCCAGCACCTGATCGGCGGCAGTCTTTCCGTGTTCCTCCCACGTATGCTCGAAATCGGGCCGGCGGACATTGACGTCGGGTGCGATGGTATCGCGGTCAAGAAAGACGATATGGTGGCTCACGGCGCTTCCCCTCACTTAGAGTGCGATCGTTTTAGGGTGAATCACGACGTGATTCATCCTAAATCGTGAATCGCCCTCTACTTCAAATAACTAGGGGCTGATTCACCGATCAGAATGGCGAAATCTGATCGGATCAGACCCTAACTGGGTGCGCCCCGAACCGGCGCACGGCGCGGGATATTGGCGCAGGCATCCGCACGTTGCAATGATCTGAGCGACATTTTGTGGGTTGATCGCGCCAGCACGGGCGGCGCGGCGCTCCGCTGTCAGCGCTCGTCGGCGTTCATGACGATGGCGGCAGGGCGCGGCGCGTCGGTGCCGGCTTCCGCCGAGGCCGTGATATCGATCGCCATAAGCTCGGCGAGCGCACCGCCCAGAACCATCATGGCCAGCGTGCCGGCGACGATGAAAGTCTTGGTCGCCATGCCGGACGGGTCGCCGATAAGCGGACGTTCGAGGCGCGCGGCGGCATCGAAACGGTTGTCTTCGGCTTCGAGGCGCGACGCCGACGCCCAGCCGCTTGGCGGCAGCTTGTCGAGATCGTCGAGCCAGGCGTCGCGTTGCGCGCCGGCTAGCGCAGATGTGGTATCCGCTGCGCCGGGAGCGTCTTCATCCTCGTGGCTCGCGGACACGGGCGGATCCATCGGCGGTTCGTCGTGAAAATCCACGAGAGCGCCGTCGCCGTCGCTTTTGCGACCATTCTCGCCATCGTTGCCATTGAGGCCGTAAAGCGAGTTGACCAGCGCCCGCGCAGCGGCCCGCGCATCGGCCTCGCTCGGTCCGTCGTCGACGGGATGCGGGGCCGGTGCTTTGGGGGGCTCGGGCGCCGGGCGAACCGGCTTCTCAGGCGCATAGGCTGCGCTCAAGGCCGGTTGCGGATCCAGTGCATCGAGTATTTCCTCGTCGATCGTGTAATCAGGCGCCTTGATGGCGGGCAAGATGGCGGAAAAGTCGTCGTTGCCGGCGGCATCGGCTTCGACAACACCGTCGGCAACAGCCGCGGGCGCTGTCGCAGATGCGGTCGCGGGCTCGGACGCCGGCCTATCTGCCGCACCGAGGCGGATGACCTCGCGGCGAACTTCCCGGCCCTGGCTGCCAGCGGTTTCCAGCGCCAGGCAAACCTCGTCGATGTCCGCGTTGGCGCGCAGTGCCCGCGCCGTGTCGAGCGCCGCATCGAGATCGTCGAGCGTGGTGCAGAGCGCGACTTTCCAGCGGTCGTCGGTGCGGCATTCGACGACCAGATGCTGTTGCGGCGGCGGGGTATAGGAGGCGCCGAAACCGTCCGCATCCAGCGCATCGATATCGGGGGCGCTGTGCGGGGCGTTTGCCGCCGGTCGGTTCGAATGCTGGTCCATCACGCTCAAGGTAGAGCGCGTTGGTAAACAAATCTTAAACCGGCCGGCCGGCGCGGACCCAAAACGAAACCGCCCGGCGGATGCCGGGCGGTCTGTCGTCTTCAATGATGCGTGCGGTTACTCGCGATTGCCGAACAACTGCAACAGCATGATGAACAGGTTGATGAAGTCCAGATAGAGCGTCAAGGCGCCCATGATGGCCTTCTTCTCGGCGACCGCTGCACCGTCGGCGGCGCGGTAGATCGACTTGATGCGCTGCGTATCCCAGGCCGTCAGGCCGACGAAGACCAGCACGCCGACGACGGAAATGACGAAGTGCAGGGCTTCGCTCTGCATGAAGATGTTGACGACCATCGCGATGATGATGCCGATCAGGCCCATCATCAGGAAGCCGCCGAAGCCGGAAAGGTCGCGTTTCGTGGTGTAGCCGTAGAGACTCATGCCGGCGAACGTGCCTGCGGTAATGAAGAACACGCGGGCGATACTGGCGCCGGTGTAGGCCAGGAAGATGTAGCTCAGCGACAGGCCCATCAGCGCGCCGAACGTCCAGAAACAGATTTGCGCCGTTCTCGGCGCCATGGAGTTGACCTTGGCGCTCATGAAGAACACGAAGCCGAGCGGGGCCAGCATGACGACCCATTTGAGCGGCGTGCCGTGGATCATCTGCATAAGCTCCATCGAAGTCGATGCAGCGAACGCAACCGCGCCGGTCAGCGCCAGACCCATGGCCATGTAGTTGTAGACCTTGAGCATGTAGGCGCGCAGCCCGACATCGATCCCGGCGGCATGGGCCTGAGAGTCGGACATCTGGCCGGTACGCAGATTGAACTGCCTGTTCGGTTCCATTGGTGGTGCTCTCCTAGTTTTCCTGCGCCGCCCACACCTGTGGGCGGTTCAACGTTCCGTATCCGGAAAATATGACGGTATGTGGGCGTTTTCAACTGTTAGCCGACCAAAATAGTACGATTTTCCACGCCGGTATCGACTCAGGGTGCGCTGAAAAGAACCGTGTTTGTATTCATCGCGGCGCTCGGCAAGACTATCGGCATGAGCGAGAACCTTCCGCCGTTTCGGGTTGCTATCGGAGAAGGCGACTGGCGCGCCAGCGCCGACGCCTGTGTCGGCGCCCTTGCCGATTTGCCGCCGGCGCCTGCGGGATGCGACTATCTCGGCTTCGTCTATGCAAGCCATCCGCTGGCTGGCGATCTCGCTTCCGTGGTCGGGCATCTTCGCGATGCGTTGCCGGTACGGCACTGGCTCGGCGCCGTCGGTAGCGGCGTTGTTGCCGGCGATCGGGAACTGCATGACGGTCCGGCGGTTGCCGTGCTTGTCGGCGCGTTTCCCGCAGCCGGATTCCGGACGGCCGCGGGCCTGACGGTCGAGGCCGAAGACGTCGATTCCGAGTTTGCCGAATGGATGGAGGCGACAGCGCCGGCATTCGGCGTGGTTCACGGCAATCCGGGCACGCATGGCGTCCTCGAGGCGATCGAGATGCTGGCGCTCGAGGCCGGCGGTGCGCTTGGCGGCGGGTTTCTGGTCGGCGGGCTCGCGGCCGTATCGACACCGGGCGCCACCGTCGTCAACGGAAAGGACGGCGGCGCGGCATCGGGCGTGCTGTTCGGCCCGGGCGTGGAGGTCGCGACCGCGCTGAGCCAGGGCTGCTCGCCGCTCGGCGCGACCCATACGGTGACCGAGGCCGCGGACAACATCGTCATGGCCATCGACGACCGGCCGGCGCTCGACGTGCTGAAAGAAGACGTCGGCGAATTGCTGGCCCGCGATCTGCAACGCCTTGCCGGCTACGTTCATGCCGCCCTGCCGGTCATCGGCTCGGATACCGGCGACTACATGGTGCGCAATCTGCTGGCCATCGATCAGGAACGCGGCTGGATCGGAATCGGCGGGGAAGTCGCCGCCGGCGAGCGTCTCTTGTTCGTGCGCCGCGATCCGGAGAGCGCCCAGGCGGATTTCCGCGGCGTATTGGAAGGGCTCAAATCGCGGCTGCCGGGCGCGCCGCGCGGCGGGCTCTATTTCAGTTGCGTGGCGCGCGGACCCGGTCTGTTCGGCGAGGGCGGCGCCGAAGCGCGCATGATCCGTGAGATTCTCGGACCGGTACCGGTCGCCGGGTTCTTCGGCGGCGGCGAGATTTCCAACGCCCGGCTTTACGCTTACACGGGTGTGCTGGCCCTGTTCTTCTGAGGCGGGTTCCCGGAAGTTTCATTCGACGCCCGGTTGCGAAACCCGACGTCCCGGGCTAGATCATCGGGACCCACCGTGCCGACCCAGGGTGCCGTCCTTGGGGGCGGCTTTCCGCCCATATGAAGAAACAAGGACGGTCCCATGCACTACCGACCGCTTGGCCGCAGCGGCATCGATGTTAGCCGCATTTGCCTCGGCACGATGACCTTCGGCTCACAGAATACCGAGGAGGAGGCGTTCGCCCAGCTCGATATGGCCTGGGACCGCGGCGTCAATTTCCTCGACACGGCCGAGATGTATTCGTTTCCGGCCAGAGCCGAAACCCAGGGCGAGAGCGAGGCTATCGTCGGGCGCTGGATGGCGGCTCGCGGCAACCGCGACAAGGTGATCGTTGCGACCAAGGTCTCGGGACCCGGCGATTTCGTCGCCCATGTCCGGAACGGCAATACGACGTTCCGCGCTGACGCCATCGAGGAGGCCATCGACCAGAGCCTGCAGCGCCTGCGGACCGATTACGTGGACCTCTATCAGTTGCATTGGCCGGAGCGCGAAACCAATTTCTTCGGCCAGCTCGGGTACGACCACCCCGAGGATGACGACTGGACGGCGTTCGAGGACGTGCTGGCTTCGCTCGGCAAGCTGATCGACGCCGGCAAGGTCCGCGCCGTCGGGTGCTCGAACGAGACGCCCTGGGGTCTGATGCGCATGCTCGCCCTTGCCGAATACGCGGGCCTGCCGCGCATGGCGTCGATACAGAATCCCTACAGCCTGCTCAACCGGGTCTATGAAATCGGCCATGCCGAGGTATCGATCCGCGAGGACTGCGGTCTGCTCGCGTATTCGCCGCTCGCCTTCGGCGTGCTCTCGGGCAAGTATCTCGATGGCGCCCTTCCCGACCGCAGCCGGCTCAAGCTGTTCCCGCAGTATCAGCGCTACACCCAGCCGCGCGGCGTGCGCGCGACCGAACGTTACGTCGGGATTGCCCGCAAGCATGGGCTCGATCCGGCCGAAATGGCGCTCGCCTACGTCAACGGCCGCGACTTCCTGACCAGCAATATCATCGGCGCGACGACCCTCGAACAGCTCGAGTCCAATCTTGCGTCCGAAGACCTTGTGTTGTCCGATGAGGTGTTGGCCGAAATCGAGGCCGTACACGACGAAGACCCCAATCCGGCGCCCTGACGCGCCGCGACGCCGGTATCGAAAACCGGAATCAGGAGCCGGAATCAGGAGCCGGAATCAGGAGCCGGAATCAGGAGATAGACCAATGATGCGTCTGTTCGTTGCCCTGCCGCTGCCGGTGGATGTGCGGGCGCGCCTCGGTGCCCTGCAGTCCGGCCTCGCCGGCGCGCGGTGGATCGACCAGGGCCTGATGCACATCACGTTGCGGTTCATCGGCGAGGTTTCCGAAGTCGACGCCCGCGATCTTTCCGATGCCCTCGACGGGATCGACGTGCCGGTCTTCGACCTCACGCTCAACGGCGTCGGATACTTCGAGCGTCGCGGCGTTGCCCACACGCTGTGGGCCGGCATTCAGCGCGATGAGGCGTTGATGCGGCTGCAAGCCAAGGTCGAGAGTGCCGTGGTGCGGGCGGGCCAACCGCGCGAGCAGCGCAAGTTCGCGCCCCATGTGACGATCGCGCGGCTGCGCGACGTGCCGGTCGACCGGCTCGGTCACTGGCTGGAGGATCTCGGGCCGGTGGCGCAGACGCCGTTCACGGTCGACCGTTTCATTCTGTTCCAGAGTTTCCGGGGCCATGGCGGCGCCGAATATCTGCCGCTCGCCGAGTACCCGCTGCGCGACGTCACCGGCGGTTACTGACTGGACGGCAGGATTACCGTGACCCGGGTGCCCTTGCCGGCGGGACTCTCGATCTCGAGGCGGCCGTTATGGGCTTCGACCAACGATTTGATAATCGACAGACCCAGGCCTGTTCCGGCGCCCGCCAGATGAGGGTTCGCGCGCACCTGCGAGAACGGCTCGGTAACAATCTTGATGTCGGCCGATGGAATTCCGGGGCCCGAATCCTCGACGCGAATGACATGGCCGTTTCCTTCGATCCAGCTTCCGGTGATGGTGACGCGGCCGCCCTCGGGCGTGAACTTGATCGCATTCGATAGCAGATTGAGAACGATCTGCATGACCGAGCGGCGGTCGGCGCGGAGCAACGGCATCGCGTCGGCGATCTCGGCCGCGATCGAGAGTTTCTTGCGGGTGATCTGCATGTCGAAAGAGTGGATCTGTTCGCTGATCAACGGACCAAGTTCGATGTCCGCAAACTCGTAGCGCCGTTTTCCCGCCTCGATGGCGGCGATGTCGAGGATGTCGTTGACGAGGTTCAGAAGATGGGTGCCGCTTTGGTGGATGTCATTGGCATAGGTGGCGTAGGCTTCGGTACCGATCGGTCCGAAGTGCTCGCCGCGAATGATCTCGCTGAAGCCGAGGATGGCGTTAAGCGGGGTGCGGAATTCGTGGCTCATGGTCGCGAGGAACTCGCTCTTCGCCAGACTGGCTTCCTCCGCCATGCGGCGTGACGCGATCAGATCTTCCATAACGGCCCGCTGGTCGGTGATGTCGGTCTCGATCGCGCCGATACCGAAAATCCGGTCTTCATCGTCGACGACCGGAAACTTGACGACGTCCAGATGAGTCTGTTCGCCGCCCGGCCTGGGGTTGGCGATCTGGTAGCGTTGCACGGCGCCGTCTTTCAGAACCTGCCGGTCGGCTTCCAGGATGCGCGTCAGTTCGGCCTCGGAGTGCGGGTAGTCGATATCCTCGATTGTCCGGCCGATGACGTTTTCGCGGCGAACGTCGTAGATGCGTTCGTAGGTCGCATTGACCGTCAGATAGATGCCCTCGGCATCCTTTACGTGCACCGCCGGTGGCGCGTTTTCGAGAATTGCCGTCAGCGTCTGGATGTTGCTTCGCGCCGCCCGTTCCGCCGCCTTCAACTGCGTGACGTCGTTCACCACGGCGCCGAGTCCGGCGATCTTGCCGTCGTCGTCGTGGACCGGGAACTTGATGGTATGCAGAATTTGGCGGCCCAGTTGCGTGTTGGCCTCGACCTCGCGGGGAATCGTCTGGCCGGTCCTGAGCACCTCGAGGTCGTGATCGCGGGTGACGGCGGCAAACTCGGGATCGTAAATGTCAGCGGGCAGCTTTCCGGCGATATCCCTGTTGCGGACGTTGAACAAGTCCTCGAACTGCCGGTTGACGTAGACGTACCGCCCCTCGCTGTCCTTGAGGTAAATTTCCATCGGCGCGTTGTCGATAATCGCCTTCAGGCCGGCGGGGTCGACCTCGAAGGCCTGCGCCGTGCGGTGCGGACCGTCGCCGCTGCCGGCCGCTTGTCCGTATCGATTGAACAGGTGCGCCGTGAGAAAGATGCCGCTGGCCAACGCGAGAACGATGAGCAGCGTCTCGATGCCGGCGTCGAGATCTGCCCGGAAAAGGCCGAGAATGCCAAGGCACGCGAACAACGCGAGGGCGGCCAGAACGATTGATGCTGGAGGTCTTGGTTTCCCGTGCCCCAAGTGCCGATCTTCCTGCTTCCGACAAGTGCAGGTTGAAGCCTAACGGATGCGCGCTTCGAGGTCTAATCAGACATATCCGGTTTCATGCGCTGAGCCGGGTTTCGACGATGTCCGCGAGCAGCCCGCCGGATGCCGCCTCGATCATGTCGAGCACGCGCTCGAAGCCGTCGCCGGCGCCGAAATAGGGATCGGGCACCTCGTCGATGCCGAGGTCCGGCGCGAATGACAGCATCATGCGGATCCGGTCTTCGCTGCCGCGGGGCGCCATACGGCGAAGATTGTCCGCGTTCGAACGGTCCATGGCGATGACGTAGTCGAACCGCGCGAAATCCCGCGCCGAGGTCTGACGCGCCCGCAATGGGGTCAGGTCGATGCCGCGCCGCGCTGCCGCTTCGGTCGCACGGCCGTCGGGCGGGCTGCCGATGTGCCATGATCGGGTGCCGGCGCTGTCGCACCGGATTTGCCCGGCGTAACCCTCGCGCTCGACCAGCGCCCGGAACACGCCTTCGGCGGTCGGCGAACGGCAGATGTTACCGAGACAGACGAAAAGCACGTTGACCATGGGGCGGGACTCACTACGTTTCCAGTTGCGGCTTCGACCCCGCGATTATCATCGCCCGGCGGCGCCGGGCAAGGCAGCAAACCGACCATGTCGTTTTCTTCTGAAGTCATGCCAGATATTACGCCAGAAACTTCGCCAGAAACGTCACCAGCAACGTCACCGGAAATGTCGTCCGCAACGCCGATCGTCGTGCTGACGGGCGCCGGCATTTCCAAGGAGTCGGGCCTTTCGACGTTTCGCGATGCCGACGGCATCTGGTCGCAGGTCCGCATCGAGGACGTCGCGACGCCCGAGGCGTTCGCCCGCGATCCCGACCGGGTGCATGCGTTCTACAACTGGCGCCGGGCGCAGATGCTGAAACGCGAGGTTGCACCCAACGCCGCGCACGAAGCCCTCGCGCGGCTCGAGGCGGCGTGGCCGGGCGAGGTGCTGGTGGTGACCCAGAACGTCGACAACCTGCACGAGGAAGCCGGCACGCAGAACCTGATCCACATGCACGGGCGGCACCGCGAGGTGCGCTGCAACGGCTGCGCCCATGTGGTGCCGTGGCGCGGCGACCTGTCGACCGCCGATGTTTGCGAAGGCTGCGGCGCGGCCGGCGGCCTCCGGCCCAATGTCGTGTGGTTCGGCGAAACGCCGCTCGGGATGGACCGCATCCAGCAGGCCCTGAGCAATTGCGGTCTGTTCGTCTCGATCGGCACCTCGGGCGCGGTCTATCCGGCGGCCGGGTTCGTCGGCCTGGTCCGGCGCATCGGCCGCGCCCACACCCTGGAGCTCAACCTCGAGCCGTCCGACGGCGCCGCCCGTTTCGCCGAGTGCCGGCACGGCCCGGCGACCGAGATCGTCCCCCGCTGGGTCGATCAGATGCTGGAGACCGTATCATGAGCAAGACGGCCCTCACGCGGCTCAGCCGCGAAATCGCCGCCTGCACGCATTGTGCCGAGCATCTGCCGCTGGGGCCCCGGCCGGTCACGGTGCTGCTGCCCGAGGCGCGCCTGCTGATCATCGGCCAGGCGCCGGGCACCCGGGTCCACGAGAGCGGCATCCCGTGGGACGACAAGTCCGGCGACCGGCTGCGCGACTGGCTCGGCGTCGACCGCGACACATTCTACGCCTCGCCCCGGATCGCCATCATGCCGATGGGGTTCTGCTATCCCGGCGTCGCCCAGGGCAAAGACGGCAAGTCGGGCGGCGACAATCCGCCCCGGCCCGAGTGCGCGCCGCTGTGGCACGACCGGGCGCTCTCGCTGATGAAGGGCATTGAGGTGACCTTGCTGGTCGGAATCCACGCGCAGGCCTACTACCTGAAAGGCCGGCACAAGGGAACGATGACCCAGGCCGTTGAGAAATATAAGGAATTCATGCCCGATTACTGGCCGTTGCCGCACCCGAGCTGGCGCACGGCCGGCTGGCAGAAACGCAATCCGTGGTTCGAGCGCGACATCCTGCCGCCGCTCCGGGCGCGAGTCGGGGATCTGCTGTCCGGCTAGACACTATGGTTTTTCATTGCCTGTCGCGTATTTCCGTTGTGCCGCAGCGCCATGTTCGATTAAGGTCAATCCGTTGATCGCTCTTGATTCGTCAGAATTTCCAACCACGGATCGATCAGGCTTGTCTCAGGGGGGACGCCGGTGAGCGGGGTCTGCGCGCGTGCATAGCATCTCCGACAACGATCTGTTCCATCGGTTGGCGTTCGACAACCCGTGGTGGGAGTTCACGGACGAGACCAAGGTCAAGTTCAAGAATCCGACGCGCCGCGCGTTCTTCCCGGCGTTCTACGACCGGCTGATGCAGTCGGCCGCCGGCGAGGTGCTGGTCGTCGCCGGGCCGCTGCGCGCCGGCAAGACGGTGATCCTGCGCCAGATGGTCGCGCACCTGATCGGCGAGGGCGTCAGCCCGCAGAGCGTGTTCTACGCCTCGCTGACCACGCCGAGCTACACGGCGGCCGATCTGGCGACCCTGTTCGAGATGTTCTGCCGGCGCTACAAGCACAACCCCCAGGCCGAGATCTACGTCTTCTTCGACGAGATCCAGTACGTCCGCGACTGGGAAAATCTGTTGCTGGCGCTCGCCGCCAAACGGCCCAGGGCGCGGTTCGTCGCCGCCGTGTCGTCGGGCGCGCCGTCGCTGGTCCCGGAGACCAAGACCCACGGCGGCCGCATGACCACCTTCATCCTGCCGCCGCTGACGTTTCTCGAATTCCTGCGTTTCCGCGGTTCGGAGGCGGAGGCCTTCGATCTCGGCAAGAGCGGCGCGGCGAAATCGGAAGCCGCCGCCGCACATGTCCAGGTCGCCGTGCGCAAGGGCGCCGGCGCGCTGCTCAATCAGGAGTTCCACCGCTACGTCAACTTCGGCGGCTTCCTCGAAGGCGTGCTTGGGCAGCGGACCTCGGGCGCGCCGGCGCCGACCTTCATCCGCGACGGCGTCGCCGACCGCGTGCTGCACAAGGACCTCGCCGGCATGGCCGGGGTCAACGACGCGCAGGAGCTCAACCGCCTGTTCGCGATCCTCGCCTTCAACACCGCGCGCGAGATCACCATGGACGACCTCGCCAAGGTCGCCGGCATCGCCAAGAACACGCTGCGCAAGTACCTCGACTACCTCGAGGCGGCCTTCCTGATCCGCCGCCTGCCGCGCGTCGACCGCGACGCCAAGCCGTTCCAGCGCGCCGTCGCCTTCAAGGTCTACCTCACCGCGCCGTGTCTCTACACCGCGCTCTACGGCCCGGTGACGACCGCCGACCACGCCTTCCCCCGGCTCGCCGAGACGGCGCTGGTCTCGCAGTGGCTCGGCGCCCGCTCGGTCGAGACCCTGGCCTATGCGAGCTGGAAGGGCGGCGCCGTCGAGCTCATGGCGCTCGATCCGGAAAGCGGCCGGCCCGACCATGTCTACGAGTTCGACTGGGCCGACAAGTACAAGTCCCCGGCGCACAAGCCGGGCGAGCTGGTCGATTTCGTCAAGCGCACCAACCGCGACGCGATCTCCTATATCCTGACCCAGTCGCTGGCGCGGCCCGGCACCATGAGCGGCATCGACGTGACCCTCGCGCCGATCGCGCTCTATGCCTACTGGCTCGACCGCGATCCGACGCTCAGGAGCTTCCACGCCAAGCGCAAGGCGGAACGGGATGCCAAGCAAAGACGGTGAGCGGCGCTCACCGTCCCGGGCGCAATGGGAATGGCCGGAGAGGCATTGCGCCCGGCCTGTTTACACAAAAACATGCGTCTACTGATTGTGGCGTCTGGCTAGGGCGTAGGGGACGCAGAAAACGCTGCGATTCCAGCGATATTTCGTGGATGCCCGGATCACGTCCGGGCATGACGGGGAAAGGGCCGCGCAGCCAACCGATCCATCCCTGCGCGGCCGCAGCCGTCTTAAATTGTAGCGACAAGTCTATCCAGCGAGCCGTTGCCGGTGAAGCGGCAAACGGCGTAGAGCGAGCCGGCGATGGCGGCGAGCGCGAGGCCGGCCAGCATGTTGATGCGGCGGCGGATGCGAATTTCGTGGCGGGTAATAACGGTCATCTCGAAAACTCCCCCTCAGAAGTAGTGGGCGAGACATAGGGGAAACGGCGGGTAAGCAGAATCGCAGAGATTGCATATCAGGTATGCCAACCATCCCCGTGCGCGCGGCGTATCGACGTAAGAGGGACGGGCGACGCGCCTCCCGAAGGCCGACATCGGCCATTCCTGGGGCTTTCCACGCGCCATGCGCGCGGCGTATCGACGGATGACGGCCGGGCGACGCGCCTCACCAGGCCATTCCCGCGTCGCCCGGTTACTGAGGTGAGAGAAAAGCGAAGCCGCCGGCGGTGCCGGCGGCTTCCTGTTTCTGCTCGGCGGACCGGCCTAGGTCCCGATCCCCGATGATGCCGCGGGTAGGGCGGCGTTTCTGGCGGACCGATCAAGCGGCCCGGATTGGGAACGCACCGAATTTTCAGGGTCGTTCTCTTGAGCGGAATGATACGTCTTTGCGCGGCCGCTTTCAATTGGACGGAATTCCTGTGCGCAATGCCTGCCGCAAAATACCCGCGCGCCGTGGGAATGGCCGGCGCGGCGTGGCGCGTGGACGGGGTGCACCGGATTGCCGGCAACGAAGCGCCCGGGAATTGCTCATGCTTGATAGCGCGAATGCGCTGCCTATACTGCGCCGCCACGTCGGACTCGCCACACAGGACTCGCGCCTGGGGATGGCCGGGTCGGCCAGGCGCGAATGGTTGAAGGAACAAACGCATGAGCAATTCGGTCCGCAAGGTCGTTCTCGCCTATTCCGGCGGCCTCGACACCTCCGTCATCCTCAAGTGGCTGCGCGAGACCTACGGCTGCGCGGTCGTCACCTTCACCGCCGACCTCGGCCAGGGCGAGGAGCTCGAGCCGGCGCGCAAGAAGGCCGAGATGATGGGCATCAAGGAGATTTACATCGACGACCTGCGCGACGAGTTCGTCCGCGATTTCGTCTATCCGATGTTCCGCGCCAACGCGCTCTACGAGGGTACCTACCTGCTCGGCACCTCGATCGCGCGGCCGCTGATCGCCAAGCGCCAGATCGAGATCGCCAACGAGACCGGCGCCGACGCGGTCGCCCACGGCGCCACCGGCAAGGGCAACGACCAGGTCCGCTTCGAGCTCGGCTACTATGCCTGCAAGCCCGACATCAAGATCGTCGCGCCGTGGCGTGAGTGGGACCTGACCAGCCGCACGAAGCTGATCGAGTACGCCGAGGCCAACCAGATCCCGGTGCCCAAGGACAAGCGCGGCGAGCCGCCGTTTTCGCAGGACGCCAACCTGTTGCACATCTCGTCCGAGGGCAAGGCGCTGGAGGACCCGTGGGTCGAGTGCGACTGGGAGCACGTGCTGACCCGCGTGACCCCGCCGTGGGCCGCGCCCGACACGCCGGAGGAAATCACCATCGATTTCGCGGCCGGCGACCCGACCCATGTCAACGGCGAGAAGCTCGGCCCGGCCGATCTGCTGACCAAATTGAATGATCTTGGGGGACGCAACGGCGTCGGCGCGCTCGACATCGTCGAGAACCGCTTCGTCGGCATGAAGTCGCGCGGCGTCTACGAAACGCCGGGCGGCACCGTGCTGCACCATGCCAGGCGCGCCATGGAGAGCCTGACCGTGGACGGCCCGACCATGCACGGCAAGGACGCACTGATGCCGCGCTACGCCGAGATGGTCTACAACGGCTTCTGGTTCGCGCCCGAGCGCGAGATGCTGCAGGCGGCGATCGACGCGGCGAGCCGCAACGTCACCGGCACGGTCAGGCTGAAGCTCTACAAGGGCAACGTGCTGATCACCGGACGGAAGAGTCCGATGAGCTTATACTCGGAAGAAATGGTCACTTTCGAGGAAGACTCGGTTTACGATATGGCCGATGCCCAGGGCTTTATTAAGCTGAACGCGCTTCGTTTGAGGTTACGAAAGTAACCAAACGATGCGCGCCGGACGCCGGGGGAATGGCCGGGCGAGGCCAAACTCCCGGGCGAAATGGGAATGGCCGGAGAGGCATTTCGCCCGGCAAGGTCGCTACACCCGAAATCTATCTGATCGTGGCACCTGTCAGCGTTAGGGAATGCCTGCCCGCCGAAGCCGATGTCCCATCGGCGAAGGCGGGGCCGCCTCATCCTGAGTAGACCCGAAGGGTCGTATCGAAGGAGAGGCATTTCGCCCGGCCTGACAGCGTCATCTGAAATCTCTCTGATCGTGGCACACCCTTTTTCCCTCCCCCTTGAAGGGGGAGGGTCAGGGTGGGGGTGGCATATGGCCTGAGTGTGGGGGTGAGCATTTCGACCCCCTCGCCGATACGGCGTGGTATTCTCGCAGAGAAACCGGCCTACCGGACGCCATCCCCGCATGCGAAGGGGCCTGTCGGATAGGGAGGCAAATGCATGCCCGAACGCATCCAGCAGAAAAGACGGAAAGGCTGGCGCATGCCGCCCGGCGCGATGTCCGTGGCGCGGCCGTCGAAGTGGGGCAACCCGTTTCGCATCGGCGACCCGCATCCGGATCACGGCCGGCCGATGAGCCGCGCCGAGGCGGTCGATCTGTTCCGCGCCTGGATTCAGCCCCACGCCGCCGAGGTCCGCGCGCACCTGCGCAGCAAGGATCTGGCGTGCTTCTGCCCGCTCGACGGCCCGTGCCACGCGGATGTGCTGATCGAGATCGCCAACGGCTAAACCGAGACCTTACCGAAACGCACCTCGTGCCGAGGGAAAGACCGCCTCATCCTGAGTAGATCCGAAGGGTCGTATCGAAGAAGAGGCGGATTCCCTTATCTTCCCGACACCGGTTGCCGAAATGATTGGCTGCGAGAACTCTGATTTATCGGGTGTTTAGAACGGGCGTACGCACTTCTAACTAGTTTTCTGCTCGGAGAAATCAGAAATGCCTTCATCGAGGCTTTGCCAAAGCTCATCCATCGTCAACTGTGCTTCCCGTTCCATCTCTGGACGTCCTGTGACTTTACGATAGGCTCTAATCATTAGTGATGTGGCGTCCGGATGATCAGTTGGGTGTTCTGGAATGGGTGCTATCCACGATCCATGCGCGCACGGCCAACCCATGCCTTGTCACGCCGCAGCGAAGCAGAGCTTCGCACAGGCGGGCATCCCCGTGCGCGCGGTGCCGCGTGCGAGACCCGAGATGACCGCCGGGTCTCAGGCGGTGCGTTGCCAGATTTCGGGGTAAAGCTCGGTGCCGAGTTTGTCTCCCGGCTTGAGACCCGCAGCGGTCATCTCTTCGGAATAGTCGGGGTCCATCCCCCATTCCTTGAACCGCACCCGGACGTCGTCGCCGGCCCACTTCGAGGTGAACACGCGGAGTTCACGGTCGGCGGCCAGCATCCCCGAGCCGCCGTGGATCGTGCGCCCGTTGAACACCAGCACGTCGCCCGGCTGCATGTCGTAGCTGGTCGGATTGTAGCGCGCCGCCTCGGCGTCGATGTCGGGCATCGGCTCGGCATCCGACAGCACGGAATAATCCGAATGCGGCACGTTGGCGCGGCCGTCGGGGTTCAACTGGCCGAAGTCCGTTTGCAGGAACCGCTTGCCCCATTTGTGCGAACCCGGCACCACGCTCAGCGCACTCTCGGCCGCCACGGGAACCAGCGGCATCCACGCGGTGCACGTCTGAAACCCCTCGACCGACCAGTAAGGCTCGTCCTGGTGCCACGGCGTGCGGAACTGCGTGCCCGGCGAGCGGCAGAACACCGCCTCGAAGAAGAAGTTGACCCGCGCCGCCCCCATCAGCCGGCCGGCCAGCTCGGCGCACGGGCTTTCGGCGACGAACCGCCGGTATTGCGGCACGCCCTGCCACGCGAAGGTGTCGTAATACATCTCGCGCTGCTGATCGTCGCGGTCCCAGGCATGGCCGCGGTCGGTCGGCGCGGCGCGCGTCTCGCGCAGGCCGGCGTCGAGCAGGGCGATCCAGTCGGCGTCGAACAGGCCCCGCAGCATGACGAAGCCGTCGCGGTCGTAGGCGGCGATCTCGTCCGGCGTAATGTTCCTCGGCAGATCGGTGTTCATGGCGGCGCTCCCGTCGGGGGTTCACCCACTACGGAAGACCGGTTCGGGGACGAACGGAAGTGAAAAATTTTTGCCGGGGCCAGTTGAACCACAGAGACGCAGAGACACGGGGTTCTTAACGCCCGTCCTCTCTGGGCCCTCTGTGCCTCTGTGGTGAATAAGAAATCGGCCCTTCGTCAAGCTCACCCTTCGTCAGGCTCAGGGTGAGGCGCGCGCTAACTGGCTCGGTCTTCCGTTGCCAAGGTTCCTTCCAGCCACGCGTCGATGGCCGCTTTAAGCGCGTCGTAGGGCTGGAAGCCCTGGCTCAGCAGCGCGAACTCCTTGCCGCTGCGCAGGATCACCGTCGGATAGCCGGTGACGCCGAGTTGCCGCGAGGTATGGAAATCGCCGGCGGTCTCGTAGAAGCTGACCGGCTCGGCGAGCGCCCGGCGGAACGGCTCGGGATCGGCCTTGGCGACCTCGCCGGCAAGCGCCGCGAGGATATCGGGGTCGGTGACGTCGGCGTTCTCGGCATAGAACGCGCGCTGCACCCGGTCGAGGTAGTCGAACGTGCGGTCGGTCGCCGTGCGCCGCATCAGGCACACCGCGCGGCACGCCGGCTCGGTATCGTAGACGAAGCCGTCGCGCTCGAAGAACGACATGTCGAACGGCTGGCCGGAGCGCTTGCCGACCTCGTCCCAGTGATGGCGGATGGTCGCCTTGTCGTCGTCGGTCATCGGGTTGCGGGTCAGCGGCCGGAGTCCGCCCATGATCGGCGTCATGCCGACCGTGCCCGAAAGCGCGTCGTCGGCCTGCACGCGGCTGGCGATCTGGCGTGCCACCGCGCGGATCACGGGGCTGAAGCCCCAGCACCACGAACACATCGGGTCGGCGACGTAGATCAGCTCGCGCTCGACCGTGCTGGGCGGATTGACCGGCGGATTGACCGGGGGATTGCCGGGGGATTGACCGGGGGGGTTGCCGGGGGGATTTTGGGCGGGCGTTTCGTCGCTCATGCCGTCGCCTCCGCGGTCTGATCCTGGGCCTGTCTTTCACGGGCAGCGGCCCGGAGCGCCGCGAGATCGCGTTCGGTTTCGGTCTTGAGCTGGCCGCACGCCGCCAGGATGTCGCGGCCGCGCGGCACGCGGACCGGGGCCGAATAGCCGCCGTCGTTGAGAATCCGGGAAAACCGCTCGAGCGTCGCGTCGTCGGAGCATTCGTAGGCCGCGCCCGGCCACTTGTTGAACGGGATCAGGTTGAACTTGACCGGAATGCCCCTGGCGAGGCGCAGCAGTTCGCGGGCGTCGGCATCGGAATCGTTGACGCCCTTGAGCATGACGTACTCGAAGGTGATGCGCCGCGCGTTGTTGGCGCCGGGATAGCGCCGGCACGCCGCCAGCAGGTCCTTCAAGGGGTACTTTTTGTTGACCGGCACCAGCACGTCGCGGAGTTCGTCGTTGCAGGCGTGCAGGCTGACCGCCAGATTGACGCCGAGGTCCTCGCCGCAGCGGTCCATCAGCGGCACGATGCCGGAGGTCGAGAGCGTGATGCGGCGCTTCGACAGCGCGATGCCCTCGCCGTCCATGACGATCCTGAGCGCCCTGGCGACGTTGTCGTAGTTCAGCAGCGGCTCGCCCATGCCCATCATGACGATGTTGGTCAGCAGCCGGTCCTCGCCCGATGGCGAGGGCCACTCGCCGTAGCTGTCGCGCGCCGCCATGAACTGGCCGACGATCTCGGCGGCCGTCAGGTTGCGGACCAGCTTCATGGTGCCGGTATGGCAGAACGTGCAGGTCAGCGAGCAGCCGACCTGGCTCGAGATGCAGACCGCGCCGCGGTCGTCCTCGGGGATGAACACGGTTTCGGCCTCGGCGCCGTCCTCGAAGCGGAACAACCACTTGCGGGACTTATCGGAACTGGTTTGTTCGCGGCTGACGCCGGGCCGGCCGACCTTGAACCCGGCGGCGAGCTTGGTCCGCAGATCCTTGGCCAGGGTCGTCATGGCCTGGAAATCGGTTTCGCCCCGATGGTACATCCAGTGCCACAACTGCCTGGCGCGAAACGGTTTCTCACCGATGGCGGCGAACGCCTCGGTCAGTTCCTCGCGGCTCAGGCCGATCAGCTCGGTGCGCGGGTCGGTCTTCGCGGTTTCGGCAGTGTCGGTCATGCGGCCCGATATAGGGGGAATCGCCGGGAATTGCCAGCCGAAGCGCCCCCGAAGTCGTCATGCCCGGACTTGATCCGGGCATCCACGATGCACGCTGGAATGGGTGCGAACAACGACGATGGATGCGCGCCGAGCCTCGCCGAGCCATTCCTTCGGCGTGCGGTGCGTGAGGTTAGATCACGGAAACCCTAAAACCCGTTCTCGACCATTTCGGCGAGTTTGTTGCGGGCGCGGACCTGCAGCTTGGCGGCGTAGGCGGTGGCCTCGCTTTCCGGCGTGCCGGCGGCGAGCAGCTTCCAGCGGATTTCGTAGAGCGCCGGCGTGCAGGCGTGGGTCGTCATCTCGGCGACCAGCACGGCTTCGCGCAGGCCGTCATTATACCGCTTCACCGATTTTCTCAGGCAAGCGGCGTAATCGGTTCTAAGCTCGTTGATATCCGGGCTGGCACCCGGCGTCGAAATGGCGGCCGCGTTGAGCATGCCGGCGTCGGCGATCTGACCGGTCACCGGTTCTGACTCACCCGCAAAGGCGTTCAGCATGAGGTGACTTGTTGCAATAAGTGCAACCGTGACGGCAGCTATCCTTAACATAGTATTGAGATTACAGGATAAACGACAAAAAAGCCAGTGATCTTCGTCACTTAGCGTAAATACGTGTTTTTACGTGGATTTTGACCGCCGGCGTGGCGATTCAGAGGCCGCAAGCCTTGCGGGAATCGTTGTAGGCGGCGGTAAATCCGCTCAGCGAATAGGTGTCCGTCGTCAGCGTGCCGCGCGACGACGTGCCGCGGATGACCATGGTGCTGCCGCGCTTCATGGCGGCGACCAGATCCTTGTCGGACTTGGTATCATAGGCCCAGGCATGGCCTTCTCGGGTGAACAGGTTGACGGATGTCCCGCCGATCTGAACGACAACCTCGCTCTCGGGCTTGTACGTGTAACCGGCGCGCACGCTGACCACGTCGTTTTCCTTGAGCGACGGCCGGTGTGTCACCAGCACGTAGGTGTCGCCGCGCCGTGCATAGTCGCCTTCGGCCTTCTTCGGTTCGGCGCCGATGTAGCACACCGATGCGCCGTTTTCGGCCGTCTTGAACGCGGCCCAGTCGCCGTGGACCGAGAGCGTCTCGGCTTGCGCCACGGATGCCAGCGCGATCAGCAGGAAGGCGATGGAGAAAAACGCGCCGAAGCCGGCGGTAACACGGCGCAGGTATGCGGCGTCGAATTCACGGGGGTTTTCGGGCCTGGGGGCGACCAGCGCCGCGGCGATCGCCAAATCGGTTTTTTCTTGGACAGTCATCTTTCTGGATGCCATGAGTCCTGGAGTTGCATTTCGACCGAACGCTCCGGAAACCCGGGACCTTCTCGTCCCGCCTTCGTAACCGGACGGTGCGCACAGCCACCTGAACGGGATCATATATTCATGAATATTGACGAATCGTTACCGATCGAGGTGACCCGGGGCGGCCGCGTCGAATCGGTGCATCACACCGATGTCGTGGCCGTGACAGCATCGGGCGACGTGGTGCTCCGGTGCGGCGATGTCGAACGCGAGATCTATCCCCGCTCATCGGCGAAACCGCTGCAGGCGCTTCCTTTGGTCGAAACCGGCGCGGCCGACCGCTTCGGGCTCGACGACCCCCGGATCGCGCTGGCCTGTGCCTCGCATACGGGGCAGACCGAACACACGTCCGCCGTTTCCCGCTGGCTCTCCGATGTTGGCCTTCGTGAAGACGCACTTGAGTGCGGGCCCCACCGGCCCACCGATCAGGCGTCCGCGGATGCGTTGGTCGCCGCCGGCGAGGAACCGACCCGGCTGCACAACAATTGTTCGGGCAAGCACACCGGGTTTCTTACCACCGCGCTCCATCTCGGCGAGGATCCGAAGGGTTATATCCATCCCGGTCACCCGGTGCAGCAACGGCTGGTCGACATCCTGGCCGAGCTCTCTGGCTGTGACCTCTCGGCGACCGGCCGGGGTAGCGACGGCTGCGGCATCCCGGTGGTCGGCGTGCCGTTAACCGGCCTTGCCCGCGCCATGGCGCGAATGGCCGATCCGGCCGGCCTCGGCTGCGTGCGCGAGGCCGCCTGCCGGCGTATCTCGGCGGCGATGAACGCCCATCCGCTGCTGGTCGCCGGAAACGGCGTGCTCGACACGCTGGTGATGACGGCGATTTCCGGCATTGCGACCAAACGCGGTGCGGAGGGCGTGCAGATCGCCATCGTTCCGGAACAAGGGATCGGCATTGCCGTCAAGGCACGCTGCGGCACCGAACGGGCATCCGAAGCCGCCTTCCTGTGGGCTCTCGAACGCCTTGGGCTCATCGGTTCATCTGCTCGCGCAGCGTTAGCCGACCGCATCGTCCGGCCGGTGACGAATACACTGGGCGAGCGGGTTGGCGAAGTACGCGCCGAAGAAATCCAGACGAACTGAATCCGGGCTCGCAGCCGAGCAGTCAGAGCGCCACGCCGGTCGCAGCAACCAAAGTTACAATCACATCGCCGTGCGACGCTTCAACCTATGTTAATGCGTCCCCCTCCCCGGCTGCATAAGTTCCTGACCATGAATCGCCCCGGCTGCGCGGCCATCCCGGCTCGCGGGGGCTTAAATTTGTCAGGAGGTATCGATGTTGAAGACAATGACATCCGTTCTGTTCGCCCCGACTGCGCTCGTGCTCGGCCTGATCTTGGTTACGGCTGATGCGGGTGCGAGCTCTCATTCGCCGGGCGAAGCGGCAGATCCGGTCAAGGTCGAGAAAGATCTCTCGGAAGCCGTGACGGCGGTCAAGAATTATGCGTCGAATCAGAGTCAGGAAGCATACGATGCCGCTGTAGAGGCGCTGGAAACCGCCGACCGTTACATCGAGCGCCAACAGGATCGATTGAGCGCATCCTGGGACACGATGACGCAGGAAGCCCGTGCAACGGCTCGCGACGCGCTGCATGAGATCCGCAAAAAGCGGAATGCGGCGGGTGAGTGGCTCGGCAGTATGAAGACGGCCTCGGCGGATGCCTGGGGTGACGTCAAGAACAGCTTTACGGAAGCCTACGACGATCTCTCAGCGGCTCTGACCGAATCAGAAAAGGCCGCCGAGAAGAGCGGATCCTAGGTTCGACTCGCTAAACCGAAGAACGCGTATCTAAAAATCGATGGCGCCAGCGCACGTTCATGCGCTGGCACTTTTCGTTCCTGACGGTCACGGCGGGTCTATGGGTAGACGACAAACTGGCTGGGTGCATTCTGCGCCCAATCGCGGCCGGTGCCCCCGATCGTCCAGACCAGACGCGGCATGCCGACAATGTGTATCGAGGCGTCGTAGGCGTGAAACAGATGCGCCAGGCACCAGGACTCGAACATGGCGTCGATGCTGTTGTCCTCGATGCCGACCTTTGGAAACTCGTCCCTGGGTACGAAAAACGCGTTGAACCGGGTGACGCAGATCAACTCGTAACCCTTGCGCTTACCGAGATCGACAAGCGCTCGTAACGAGCAGCCACGCTTCACGCTCGGGTCGCGTTCCTGGACGAAAACGACCTCGTTCGGGATCGACGGATTGAACTCCACGATCAGGAGTCTCGGCCGGACGGTTTCCATGGATTGCCAGACGTGCCAGTCGTTGCCGTCGATATCGATGACCATCATGTCGACATCCTTAGGCGCGCCTGCCCGTTCCAGGACATCTTCGATAGTATCGTGGCCTCTCTCGAAGCCGATTAGCATGTTGAAAAGCCGTGCGCGGCCGATGCCCGCGAAATTGGCGGTCAATTCGTCAAAGCGGTTGTCATCGCCCTCGATCAGGACGCCGTCCCACCCGTCGTCCATAATGAGTTCGAATGTGTTGCTCTTGAACTTGCCGTCGGCGGCGCCGAACTCGACGCACCAGCGGTTTTCGGTGCCGATCAGCTCGAAAACCTTGCGCGCGATACCGGTTTCGCCGCTCTGTGCCGTTGCGCTCTCACTGTATTCCAGAAGATAGCGGCTTTCGTCGTTGAGGCGCGATTCAAGCTCCCGGTCGATGAACGGCTGGCGCAAGAACTCGGCAATGCGCATGCCTGCCTCGCGATACATCCCCTCGGGCCAAAACCGCGATGGAACGGCGTACATGAATGCCAGGGCATCGGCATCGCTATCGTAAATGGTGCGGTTGTCGAAGTAAGTCGACCAGATGTCGCCGAGCCCTTCCCGTACCTTCGGGACGCGCCGTTTGAATTCACCGTGCGCCAGTTCCTGCCCGGCGAATTCATTGTAGTGTGCGATCAGGTCGTTGACGTCCTTGCGAAGGCGGTGGTCTTCATCGGGCGGTCGTGTAGTCATCGGGGAACTCCCTGTCGGTGACGACGGCTGACGTCCGACGGACGATCAAGATGTGACCGGCCGACCGCAATGCCGACGAGGCCGTCGGGCAGACAGCGAACCTAGAGGAATATCGTTAACGCGGGCTTGACGAGGCTGACCGTCGCGATCAGCCATACTTCACGGCGCGGCAACGCGCGCCGGCGTCGATCAGATTGTTCTCCACATCGTAGAGCAAGAACATGTCGTCAACCAGGACGCCGCCGAGGCGTTGATTGATCAATTGCATGGCAATCTCGCCGACACCACGGAACTCGCTGGGCGATACCGATCCGGTCGCCGGAATTTGACGAGACATGATGCCGTTGATTGCCTCGGTCAGGCTCGGCGCCCACTTGCAGATATCCGACCATGAATCGGGATCGCGGATCGACAGAACGGGCAGAATGAATGTCTGGCTTGCTCTACCGCCACCGACATTCCTCGCGAACAGGATCGGCGGCAATGTCATGACGTGCTCACCGAGCGCCGGGAGATCCTTGCTGCCAAGGGTGCCAATCGGATAGCCGTTTGCGGTAAACTCGAGTCTGGCGGTGGCCGCCGTCTCAGGTGTTTCGGGTTTGCTGGTCTCGCCAGGTAACTTCTTCTCGTCGAAGGTTCCGTCCGACGCGGCATCCTCGATGGCTATGCGCTCAGATGCTTGTTGCGTAGCCGGATCGGCAGCCGGTGTTCCGGCGACCTGTTCTCCGGATCCCTTGCCGCCGTCGATGCCGCCACCGAGGACGAAAAGCACACCGGCGAGGATGAGCGCCGCCGCAAGACCGCCACCGCCCATCAGCATGACGCGGAGTTTCATGTCCAGTTTCCGGTCATCGTCACGCCGGCGGATTCGGCGACGTTTTTGGCCCTGCGCCGCCTTTTGCTTCTGTTCCGCGACATAGGCGGCAGCCTTTTCGATGCGGCCATTCTTGATGCGCCGCAACAGATCGATGATCGAATCGCGGGTCGGTCCGATGGCGGCAGCATCTCCGTCGGCTGCGCCGGTGATGCGGGTGAGCTCGCCGAGGAACGCCTCGACCTCCGACTCGTCGCCCTTACGGGTAAACAATTGCCGGATGATCGTTTCGGTGACCTTGAACAACAGATCGTGACTATCGACATCGACCAACTGGGCGATCAATCCGTCGTCGGGTGCTTCGAAAACGGTTTCCCAGTCGATCGTGCCATCAGGCGTTTTCGGCCATCCGATCTTGGCCTTCGCCGGGTCGGTGTCGGCGGGCGCTTGCTGCGTGGCTGTTTGCGACATGTTTCAGTACCTTCCCTGCGCGATCCCAGTCGCGATGCCTGCACCGTCACGTGCTGGCAAGCGAAGATATACGGGTAAATACTAATATAGAGTGACGTAGGTCACAATCTGGGAATTTTCAAAGCGCCAAACGTTAACGGCGGCGCGTCGAACCGTTCTCAGTCATCGACCGGATCGACATGAACGATAACATAGCCCTCGTGCGCACTGTGTCGTGTCGTGATCTTGCTGCGCGCGGCGGCGGCGGAGCTCGCTTCGATTTCAATATAATGAATATCCGCCCAACTATCGTCGAGATGCTTGTGCTTCTCGCCGTCCTTCATGAGGTCACGGACCTTCTGGTTAAAGATGGCGACTTCGAATTTCGGCATATCAGGGGCTCGACCTGTGGTTTGGGCGCCAGTGCTCGGTCATCATAGCGCTTCAGACGCAATGTGGGCCGTAAGTGTTACTACCTAACGTATGCGAGAACAATAGGCCAATCAGGCGAGCCGAGCGGGTCATGATTTTGTGGTCTCCTGTTTCAGCGCTGCGATCTCGCCGAGCGGCGCTTCGGCCCGGTAGGCTTCCATCTCGCGGCGCAGAACAGGGCCGCCGTGTTGATGTACGCGCGGCGCCACCGTCGGGCCGCCGGGGCGGACAGGCCGAGCCTGGAATCCACCGGTGCTGAGGCATCTGTCGTAAAGCGTGATGGCGCCGGCGAGACCGACATTGATGCAGAATGAAGTAGGGATCTTCACGATGTGGCGGCATCGCTGCATCATGCCTGCCGAGAGCGACCCGCGTTCCGGGCCCAACACGTAGGCCGCGCGTGGGGGGTGACGAAAGCTCGGCATATCGATCGACTCATCGGTCAACTCTACCCCAACGATTTCGCATCCTTCAGGCAGCACGAGGGCGTCGAGATCCGGAAACCGGTAGAAAGGAAGCTGTCCGAGTGAATCCGAGGTATCCGCTTTGGCGACCTCGGCGCGCCGGTAGGCGGCGTCGACCGTGAATACGAAGCTTGCGCCGAAGGCATGCGCCGTGCGGAACAGGCTGCCGACGTTCATCGCCTTGCTGATCCGCTCTACGCCGATCCCGAAGTAGCCGCGCATACACCTTTACCCTTGCCGTAACTTTCGGACATACTGACGATCATGATGATGGCGATGTACGACCACATTTCAAGACACACCATCAGCCCTACGGACACGGATCGGGGTCCGGGCCGATGAGGGCCGTCGTTTGCAGAAAACCGGAAGGCATGCATGGGCTGGAACTGGCGGAGATCGATCCTCCGGCAATCAAGCAGCCCGACGAAGTGCGCATCCGGGTTGCCGCGGCGGGCCTCAATTTTGCCGATACGCTGATGATGCGCGCCGCCTATCAAATCAAACCCGAGCCGCCATTTGTCGCCGGCAAAGAGCTTGCCGGCGAGGTTGTCGAGATCGGTTCCGACGTGCGGCACGTTCGCGTAGGCGACCGTGTCATGGCGGCGGTCGAATGGGGCGCGTTCGCCGAAGAGGTCGTTGCCGCCGAGCGCGACGTCTATCCGATCGCACCCGAGCTCGACGATATCAAGGCCGCGGGCTTTCCCGTCGTCTACGGCAGCGCTCATTTCGGTCTTGCCGATCGAGCGCAGCTCAGTCATGGCGAGCGGTTGGTGGTGTTCGGCGCATCGGGCGGTGTCGGCCTGTGCAGTGTCGAGGTCGGCAAACGTCTCGGTGCCCGCGTCATTGCGGTCGCCGGCGGGGCTGACCGGGTCGCACTGACGCGCGAGCACGGCGCCGACGATATCATCGACCACAAGAGCGAGAATGTCCGCGAACGAATTCTCGAACTGACCGGCGGGGCCGGCGCCGACGTGATCTTCGATCCGGTCGGCGGCGCGATGTTCGATGCCGGTCTGCATGCTGTCGCGCCCGGGGGGCGGATCGTGATCGTCGGATTCGCGAGCGGCAAGATTCCCCAGATTCCGGCAAACCTGCTGCTGGTCAAAAACGTTTCGGCCATCGGCTTCACGCTCGGGGCGTGGCGCACGCGGGCGCCGGAACGGATGCGGGCGACCATGGCGGAACTGGTGCGTTGGGCTGCCGCCGGTGATCTTCGACCGCATGTTTCCAAGACGTTCCCGCTGGAAAACTATGCCCGGGGCTACGAGTCCCTCATGCAGCGCCAGAGCACCGGCAAAGTCGTGCTGACGATATGAGGTCAATTGTCGCCTGAGACTCTCGCCTGTCGGCCAGCGCCTCGGCGACGATGTCGATGCGGGGCTCCAGATTCATGGCAGTATCATAGCACGTCACGCGTTGAACGGTGCGGGAACGGTTCGACGGCGGTTGTAGTTTCCGGATACAGGAAACTGGCGTTCCTGAGCGGGGGACACAGGAACGCCGGTTCAGGGAGAGATCTTCGCCGCGGCAATCATACGGCGGAGATCGTCAGGGATTCGGTCGGTGACCTGGCTGAGGGGCGAGAAGGGTCAGCGAATCCAGAACGGCTTGTTCGCCTCGATATTCGCATCGGCGCGGGTAATGCCCATGTCATCCAGCATTCGGTCGCTCAGGTGGCGCATATCGTTGCGCTCGTTGGCGCGGCGCTGCCATTCGACAACGACATCAAAGGCGCTGGCGAAGATGCCGGTGAAGGTGTCCGTCAGACCGGCGGCGAAATCGCCGACGGCGAACGGGCGGGAGGCGACGGGGGTGCATTTGGTGGTCATGTCGGCATTCCTTCTTGTCCGGATGTTGTTGATGCCTTTTGTGTACGCGGAGACGGTACGGAAAACAAACGACGTTTTTTGATAAATTAATTAGAAAAAATAATATATTTGTATCGATATAATTTGATTTTTTTAATAAAAACAGCGAATTAAATATTTACAGATATGAGACCGTGCACAATAATTTCTATTGAATTGAAACGTTGCTGAAACGGTTTCGAGACAATGGCGAGACGCTTGCCTCCGCTGAACGGACTGCGCGCTTTCGAGGCTGCCGCGCGACACCTCAGCTTCACCCGCGCAGCCGAAGAATTGAACGTCACCCAGGCGGCGGTTTCGCACCAGATCAAAGGCCTGGAGGAACACCTCGGTCTTGCCCTTTTCCGTCGGGTCGGCCGCGGCCTGCAACTGACCGATGCCGGGCAAACCCTGTTCCCGGCGATTCGCGACGGGCTCGACACCATGGCCGGCGGCGTGCGGCGTATCACCCGCGACGATGCGGCCGGCGTGCTGACGGTTTCGACGTTCGCATCGGTCGCGGCGGCGTGGCTTGTGCCGCGGCTCGGGAATTTTCGGCGCAGCAATCCGGACATCGACGTTCGCCTGACGTTTACCGACCGGGTTGTCGATTTTGCCGAGGACGATATCGATATTGCCGTTCGTTACGGTCGTGGCGAATGGCCTGGCGCCGAAGCGGTATTCCTGATGAGCGAAGAAATCTATCCGGTGATCAGTCCGGATCTGCTTGCCGACGGACCGAGGCTGGAAAAGCCCGCGGACCTGTTGCGCCACGCCGATCGCTATCCCTTGCTGCATGACATCATGCCGGAGGACTGGTGTATGTGGTTCGCCGCCGCCGGCATCGAAGATGCGGATACCAGCCACGGTTACGAGATCGAGTATTCGCACATGATCGCCCAGGCGGCGGTCGCCGGCGAAGGAGTCGCACTCGGCCGCAGCGTGCTGGTCGCCGATGCGTTGGCATCGGGCCGGCTCGTGCGGCTGTTCGACATCGCGCTGCCGGCCGTCTTCGGGTACTGGCTCGCCGCGCCGTCGCAGGCCTGGCGCCGACCAAAGGTCCGCGCCTTCCGCGACTGGTTGCTCGAAGAGTGCGCGCGCACCGGTCACAACCTTTTGCCGACCCGGGACGGGGCGCCGGAGCGACCGCCGTCCGACCGTTTCACTGAACACCTTCGACAGATTGGATTGGCCTACGATGAGCGATAACACCGAATCGACCGCGACCGGCTCGTGCCTCTGCGGCGCCGTCCGATACACCGTTCACACTGACCTTCGACCGGAAGTCCGACCGTGTCACTGTACGCAGTGCCGCAAGCAATCCGGCCACTTCGCATCCTACGTTGCCATTCCGGACAAGACCGGGCTGCGGATCGCACCTGATCTGGGCGCCCGAAGGCCTGCCCGGCATCGATGTCTCCGGCGGTACGCTCGACCGCCATCCGCCGCTGCATATCGACCATCATATTTTTGTCGCCGACAAGGGCGACTACTACGAGATTAACGATCCCGTGCCGCAACACGACACCTACCCGGAAGACTGATCAGATCACCGGCGGCGGCTTCTTGCGTCGCATGCCGGTGAGCGCGTTGCCGACAAGCGCCATCATCAATACGACACCGCCGACCAGGGTTGCGGTGCTTGCCGTTTCGCCGAGGAACAGCCAGACCCAGAGCGGTCCGAAGACCACTTCGGTCATCGACAGTAATGTTGCTTCGGCAGCCGGCACCCACTTCGAGCCGATGGTGTAAACGACGAGGCCTGCGCCGACCTGGAACAGGCCGAGGCCCATGGCGATGGCGATATCGAGCGTGGGCAGGTCTGTCGTGTACCCATTTGCGAACCAGATTGTGCCGCCGACGATCGCGGCGAATAGCCCGGCGAGAAACACCGTCGGAATGGTGTCGCCGAGCCGGCCCCAGCGCAGCGCGACCGTGAAGACCGCGAATCCGAGACCGGCGACGACGGCGGCGATATTGCCTGAGAGGCGGCCCGCCTCAATGCCGTTCCAGACCATGATGCCGATGCCGAGGGCGCCGACCGCCATGGCGGCCCAGGTCGCTCGGCGGACCCGTTCGCCGAGCACGATGCGGCCGATGACGGCGGCAAAGAACGGGGCGGCGGCAAACAGAAACATGGCGTTGGCGACCGTCGTCGTCTGAATGGCGTAGATGCCGCCCGAGAATGCGAAAACCAGACTGAAACCGCCGATGACGCCGGCCCAGCCCGTCGCCCGAATCGCCGGCCACGGCGACCCGCCGGCACGGATGCCGAGGGCACAGCCGAGAAACACCGCCAGCGCCGCCGAGCGGATGAACAACACTTGCCAGACGTTGGCGACCTCGATGTGACGGATGCCGATACCCATGACCGACCACATGACGCCGGCCAAAAGCACCAAAAGGACGCCGGTGCGATAATTGGCGTCGGAGCGCGATACGGGCGATGTGTCGGTGGCGGCCATGGCGGCGACAGTCCGTCGGGGAAATCTTGACGGCACTACGCGGGCAAAACCGGGTTCAAGTCAACGACGCACATTGCTGACACCACTGTGTCGGTATGCAACGGATAACGTACGGGCGATTTTCAGCGAACGGAAGACGCCCGTGATTGACACAAGCCAACATTTTCGCGGCGTTGCACTCGTACTCGGGTCAGCGCTGGCGTTCAGCGCCGCCGGTGTGCTGACCAAGGCCATCGCCGCCGATACATGGACCATCGTCTGCTGGCGCGGTCTTGTCGGCGGATTGATCGTCGCGGGATATGTCGGCTGGCGTTGGCGGCAACGGCCTATGGGCGGTATCCGGCGTCTCGGCATGCAGGGCTGGGTCCTTGCCGCCGTCGGCGCCATCGCCAGTCTCGTTTTTATCCTGTCCTTCAAAATGACGTATGTCGGCAACGTGGTGGCGATATACGCCACCGCACCGTTCCTCGCGGCCGGGCTGAGCTGGCTGCTACTCAATGAAACGCCGCGTATGCGTACCCTTCTCGCGGCGGTGGTGTCGCTCGGCGGCGTCGCCGTCATCGTCCATCAGAGTCTGGCGCTCGGTAACGTCGCAGGCGACCTCGTGGCGTTGGCGATGGCGGCCCTCAACGCACTTTACATGGTGCTGATCCGCCGCTTTCGGGAGACCGATGCCGTGCTGGCGGGCGCGCTCTCCGCACTGCTGCTGGTGCCCGTCGGGTTTGCCTTCGGCTCGCCGCTCGACGTGGTCCCGTCCGACGTGCCATTGCTCGGGCTGTTCGGTGTCGCCTGGGCCGTTGCACTGGTGCTCTGGACAGAGGGGACAAAGCTGATCCCAGCGGCGGAATCGGGCTTCATCGGCACGGCGGAAACGCCGTTTGCGATTGTCCTGGCGTGGATTGTATTGAGCGAACTGCCGCCGTCGGCGAGCCTCGTCGGCGGCGCCGTTGTCATCGCTGCGGTTGCGGCACACGCGGGCTGGGATGTCCGGGGCAGGAAGTGCCAGCGGGTCGCCAGAAGATAGCACCGACGTCTTGAACGGCGCCCGCTCAGCTCCAGTCGCGGCAGACGTATTTTACGTCCATGAAGGCCTCCATGCCGAGCCGCGCGCCTTCGCGGCCGAGGCCCGATTGCTTCATGCCGCCGAACGGGATCGGCGCGCCGGTTACCTTGGTGCGGTTGACCGCGACCATGCCGTACTGCAGCGCCCGGCTGGCACGATAGATGCGGCGCGGGTCCTGGGTGTGGAGATAGGCGACGAGGCCGTATTCTGTATCGTTGGCGCGCGCCAAAACCTCGTCCTCGTCGTCGAATGCCGCGATTGGCGCCACCGGCCCGAAGGTCTCTTCCTGCATGATCAGCGCCGTCGCCGGCACGTCGGACAACACCGTGGGCCGATAGAACAACGGGCCGAGATCGGCCACGCCCTCGCCGCCGGTCAGCACCTTGGCGCCCTTAGCCACGGCATCGGCGACATGCTCGGCCTGTTTGGCAACAGCGCTTTCGTTCATCAGCGGACCGATGTCCGGGTCACCGAGCCCCGGCCCGATGCCGAGTGCCTCGGTGCGCTCGGCGAAGCGGCGGCAAAACTCGCCATAGACCGGCCGCTCGACGAAGAACCGGTTGGCGCCGAGGCAATCCTGACCCGACGTGGCGAACTTGGCCTTGATCGCCTCGTCGACGGCGCGGTCCATGTCCGCGTCGGCGAAAACGATGAAGGGCGCGTGACCGCCGAGTTCCATGACGATGCGTTTCACGGTCTCGGCGCTCTCGCGGTAGAGCAGCTTGCCCACGGCGGTCGAGCCGGTGAACGACAGCGCACGGACGCGCGGGTCGCCGGTCCAGCCCGGCACGATCGTCGAGGCGCGGCCCGTGACCACGTTGAAGACCCCGGCCGGAAAGCCCGCGCGCTCACCCAATTCGGCCAGCACCGTCGCCGAGAACGGCGTTTCATGCGAGGGGTGCACGACGACCGTACAGCCTGCGGCCAGTGCGGCGGCGGCCTTGCGGGTAATCATCGCGCACGGGAAGTTCCACGGCGTGATCAGCGCGGCGACGCCGACCGGTTCGAGCCAAACCTCGACCTCGGCGGTGGCGAGGTGCGACGTGACGCTCTCGATGTTGGGCCGCTTGGCCTCTTCGGCATAGAACTCGACGAACGATGCCGCGTAGTCGATTTCTCCACGCGCCTCCGAGAGCGGCTTGCCCTGTTCGAGAGTCATGATCAGCGCGAGGTCTTCCTTGTGCTCGACGATCAGCTCGAACCAGCGTCTGAGCGCCGCCGAGCGGGTCTGCGGCAATTCGCGCGACCACGTGCGGAACGCGGCGTCCGCGGCATCGACCGCGGCAACACCCTCCGCTTCAGAGAGTTTCGGTACCGCGCCGATGACAACTCCGGTCGCCGGATCGCGAACCTCGACGGTTGCGCCGTCGGCGGCGGAAACCCATTTACCGCCGATGTAGCTGGCCTCGCGCAACAAGGCGGGGTCGGCCAGGCTGTCGAACGGTCCGGTCGCGGTATCGGCTGTCGGGTATTTTGCGGTATTGCTCATGGACGGTCTCCCGGTTGATCGATGGCCCGCATGGTAGCGAAGCGCCGGGCGAGGGTGCTTCCGACTTCCCGCGCTTTAGCGAAGAAATTGCGCGCTGATGCGGCCGCGACCGTAAAGTTTTCGGTTGGGGTTTCATCGTTCCGACACCGGCGAGTCATCAAACCGACCGATTCATGCGGGACGATCGACCATCAATCGTCGCGGGCATCCGGCCCGCCGCCGGGATAAAATGATCGATCAGAGGAAATAGCCGACCATGAACGATATCCGTACATCCTCACCGAATTCCCTGTACGATGCCTTCGGGGAAAGCGAAGACGACGATAGGCAGAGCCTTGAGTGGACGGATTTCGAGACGATTGCCTCACGTGCGCTGACCCGTCGCGGGGTTCTGCGGCGCGGCGTGGCTTTCGGATTGGCGTCGTTCGTTGCCGGTGCGACGCCGCTTGCGGCGGCGGCCCTCGGCAACGGGCGGCTCGGCTTCAACGCCGTAGATGCCAACACGCGCGATACGGTGACGCTGCCGGACGGCTACAGTTGGCAGGTACTCGCCCGTTGGGGCGATCCGCTGTGGTCGGACGGGCAACCGTTCGATCAGGAAAGCCGGGGTACCGGCGCCAGTCAGGAGCGCGCCTTCGGCGACAACAACGATGGCATGGCGCTGTTCGAGGACGGCGGACGCATGATCCTCGCGGTGAACAACGAATACACGAACCGGCCGACCATCTATGCGAACCGGTCGTCCGGCCTGCCCGAAAACGCCGATGACGTGCGCAAGGGCAAAGCCGCGCACGGCGTTACGGTCATGGAAATCAGCGAGGCCGGCGGACGCTGGACCGTGGTCCGCGATTCTCCTTTCAATCGCCGCATTACCGCCGATACGCCGATGGATATCACCGGACCGGCACGCGGCCACGCCTTGTTGCGGACCACCGCCGACCCGGCCGGCACAACCAGCCTCGGCACCTGGAACAATTGCGGAAACGGCTGCACCCCGTGGGGCAGCTACCTGGCGTGCGAGGAAAACTTCAACGGTTATTTTTCGTCGAGCGATTCCAACTACGAGGTTCCGCCGGAGATGGCGCGCTACGGCATCAGGCACAAGGACCGGGGATACGCGTGGGCGAGCGCCGACGAGCGTTTCGACATCGCCAAACACCCCAATGAAGCGAACCGTGCCGGTTACATCGTCGAGATCGATCCGCTCGATCCGACGTCGATGCCGGTCAAGCGCACCGCGCTCGGCCGGTTCAAACACGAGAACGCCGAGGTCGTCATCGCCAATAACGGCCACGTCGTCGTTTACATGGGCGACGACGAACGGGGCGAGTTTCTCTACCGTTTCGTTTCGGCGGCCAAGGTTGCGATCGGCGGCGACAACGGCGACCTGTTGGAAGACGGCGAGCTTTTCGTGGCGAAGTTCGACGACGACGGCACCGGCCGGTGGCTCGCACTGACACCGTCTTCCACCGGCATGGCGTCGCAGGCCGAAATCTGCATCCGTACCCGGCAGGCCGGCTCGGCGGTCGGCGCGACGACCATGGACCGCCCCGAATGGGTCGCGGCCAACCCCAACAAGGCCGAGGTCTACTGTGCGCTGACCAACAACAAGAACCGTGGCAAGAAGCCGAACGCCGGCGGTGACGCGACGCCGGTCGGCGGCCCGAACCCCCGTGCCGACAACAACTACGGCCAGATCGTGCGCTGGCGTCCGGCGAACGCCGATCATACGGCCGACGGCTTCGACTGGGACCTGTTCGTCATGGCTGGCAACCCGACGGTGCATTCCGACGCGTATGCGGGTTCGGACAACATCAATGCGCAGAATATGTTCAACAGCCCCGACGGTCTCGCCTTCGATAGCAAGGGACTGCTTTGGATTCAGACCGATGGCAAGTATTCGAACGAGGGCGACTTCGCCGGGATGGGCAACAACCAGATGTTGATCGGCGATCCGGAAACGGGCGAAATCAGGCGCTTCATGGTCGGCCCGCGCGAATGCGAGATTACCGGAATCGCGTGGTCGCCTGACCGGCGCACGGCGTTCGTCGGCATCCAGCATCCCGGCGAAAAGGGCGATAGCCATTTTCCCGACGGCGGACAAAGTGCGCCGCGCTCGTGCGTGATTGCCGTCCAGCGCGACGATGGCGGTTTCATGGGGTAACGCATCCTGCATCCCGCCGCACACGGCCACCGCCGTTGCGCGAGGGCAAACCTGCGGGTATCGTTTACCCATGATGTTGCACACCCGATAAACCAGACGCCGGAAGGCGTTGAGCAATGCTAGCCCCAGTGGCCGGCTATTCGGGTCTGTGCGGATTTTCAGGTCGCGCCATTGTCTGCAAGGATGGCGAGATCGCGTCAGGCCCTCGAAATATACCTTTCATCCGTGAGGAACCTGATATGTCCCAAGAACCTTGGAAACTGAGCGCCGCCGAACTGGCCGGCGCAATTCGCGCTGGCCGGTTGTCCAGTCGCGCCATCGTCGATGCCCATCTCGACCGCATCGCGACAGTCAACGATGCCGTCAATGCAGTGACCCGCGTTTTCGTCGATGAAGCCCGCGCGGCTGCCGATGCCGCCGATGCAAGGCTCGCGGCTGGCGAACCGGTGGGTTCGCTGCACGGCGTTCCCGTTACCATCAAGGAAAACATCGATGTGGCCGGATCGCCGACGACACACGGGTTGGTCAGCCTCAAGGACGCCGTGCCGGAGGCCGACGCGCCAGCCGTTGGGCACCTCAAGGCGGCAGGCGCCATCGTCATCGGCCGCACCAACATGCCCGACTACGGTCTTCGCTGGCATACCGATAACGGGCTTCACGGCGCGACCCTGAATCCGTGGAATCCGTCACGCACGCCCGGTGGGTCGAGCGGCGGCGAGGCGGCCGCGCTGGCGACCGGAATGACGCCGCTCGGTCTCGGCAACGACATGGGCGGGTCGACCCGTCAACCGGCGATCTGCTGCGGCGTTGCCGGCCTCAGGCCGTCGACGGGCCGGGTGTCCCGAACCCTGAGCGTCGATAGCGCCGACCCGCCGGCGTTCTACGAACAGGTCGCCTGCGTGAACGGGCCGATGGCGCGTCGCGTCGCCGATCTCCGGCTCGCGCTCTCGGTTTTGCAGCAACCCGATCCGGCGGACCCCGTGTGGATGCCGGCGGCGGCGGCGCCAGAACCCGAGGTGCTGCGTGTCGGTCTGGTGATCGATCCCATGATGGGTTCCGGGAACGGGGTCGACGAAGCCGTCGCGGATGCGACGCGACGGGCCGGCGCGGCGCTGGAAGATGCGGGCTATGCGGTCGAGGCGGTCGAGGCGCCGCTGGTCGCCGAGGCCGGCGAGGTCATTCAACGGATCGGCGTCGCCGAAATCATCGGCTATCTCGACGATATTCTCGATTTGATGTCGCCGGATGCCGGTGCGTTCCTGCGCAATGCGGCACGTGACGATGTGCCGACACTGGAAAGCTACCGCGACGCCATCGCCGAACGCCATCGCATCGCTGCCGTGTGGAGCCGCCTGCTCGACGAGTATCCGTTGATCGTCGGTCCGGTTTCCACCATGGAGGCGTTTCCGGTCGGTTTCGATACGGAATCGCCGGAAACCACGTGGCGCGTCATCCGGTCGCTCTACTTCACCGAGATCAGCAATCTGGTCGGTCTGCCGTCCGTCGCCGTTCCCGTCTCAGTCACGGGTGGATTGCCGCAGGGCGTTCAGGTGATCGGCCGTCGCTTCGACGACGAGCGCTGTCTCGATGCCGCGGAAGCGATCGAACGGGTCGCTGACGTCGAAACGCCGATTGATCCGGTGTCATGGCGTTCGTAACAAAAGGCACAAACGCGGAGGCGGAAGAGATGAACGCAAGCTCGGAAAATCTGACCGGGGGCTGTATGTGCGGCGCTGTGCGCTACGAGGTGACGGGTCCGCCCAAGGCCGTCTTCCACTGTCATTGCGAGAGCTGCCGCAGCCATACCGGCGCGCCTGTCGCGACGCTAGCGGTGCTGACGGCGGATCAGGTGTCGTTCTCGGGCACCGCACGCAAGGGCTACGGCAGTGCGCCGGGCGTCGTCCGCGCGTTCTGTCCCGAGTGCGGCACGCCCCTGACTTGGGAAACCGATCACCCGCATTGGGGCCTGCTCTGCAGCCTGCACATCAGCACGTTCGATGCGCCGGACGGACTGGCGCCGTCTGCGCACTCGTTTTACGGCGAGCGGATTGCCTGGATGGACGTGTCCGACGATTTGCCGCGCTACGAAGGGTTCGTCTCGGGCGGTGTGCTGATCAGTCATGGCCCGCTTGGAAAAACGTAGCAAGCTCACACATCGCTGACAGAGGAGCGAGGCCAGCAACGGTGTCGCGCATCGACACCCGGTCAGTTCTTGCTGACTTTGGCCCTGAGCGATTCGATCTGGCGGTTGTATTCGGCGAGCGCTTCGTCGTCGAGTGTCGATGCGGCGGCGCTTTCGAGTTCGTTGATCTGCTTCTTGAGGTCGGCGTCGGCGACGGTGCTTTCCGCACGTTCGGAGAGCGCGCGAACCGTCTCCTGCATGCGTCCCATGGCGCCTTTCATGGCTTCGAAGATATTGGCCGCCGCCGCAGCCTGTTCTTCCGATTGAGCGACGATGGTCTCAAGCTCGGCGATGCGGGCGCGCAGGTTCTTGATCTCGTCTTCCTGGCGTTCCTGCGAAATGATTGTCTCGAAGATCGTGACCGAACAATGTCCGACCTTCGCGCGAAGAGCGGCGATCTCCTCGTGCGCCTCTCCAAGAAGCTTTTTCTGCTGTCTCACGGATTCCGAAAGATGGGCATTCTGTTCCTTCAGAACCGCCGTGCCGTGGTTGCTCATCGGGATGCGTCCCCGCTGCTTCGTGGTCGGCGCACCAGCTTGGCGCCAGTAATCATCGCAGCGATCAGGTTCTCACGTTTCCACACAAGATAGAAGACCAGAGCAGCGATATGGAGCGCGACCAGTCCAAGCAGGACATCCGAAGAGATCGCATGAATGTTGTTGCAGAACAGGACGAAGGCATTATCGACATAGGGCGCGAGAGGGCCGCTGTCGAAATAATCATCGGATTCAGCAAACAGGCCGGTTGAGACCTGCACGGTCAGGGTCGCCAGCAGCGCCAACACGGCGAGGCTCCCCAGGGGATTATGACCCGGTACACCGCTCGGCTCGCGTTTTGCGACGTGGCGGAGATAACGGACGACCTCGGCCGGTTTCGGGACCAGCGCCGAGAGCCGTGCGGACGGTGGCCCGATAAAGCCCCAGACAATGCGGAATGCAATCAGTCCGCCGGTCGCGTAGCCGAGCCGGATGTGCCATTCGATGGTGGTGAAGCTCATGTTGTCACCGAGATACCATCCGGCGGAAACACTGATCACCAGCAACCAGTGAAAGAGGCGTGTGGGCAGATCCCACACGCGTTCTTTGACGAAGTCGGCGTCGTCGCTCACGCGACTTAGAAATCCTTGGCGCGGAAATTGTCGTGGCAGCCGCCGCAGCTGTTACCGAGCGGCCCGGCCTTGGCGCGGACCGCATCGAGTCCGTTGCCGGCGACGGCGGCCATGTCGGCGACGGCGGCCTTCCAGGCTTTTGATTTTTCGAGCACTGCCGGATAGGTGTCCCAGATCTTTTTCAATGCACGGGTCTTGCCGGGCATCTCTTCCTTCGAGGTTCCGGCCGGATACAACGATCCGACGTCGAGCTTCGTCAGCGTCTGGAGGTTGTTCGCGGCCGTGGTCGCGGCTTCGGCGTCGTACGCGATATCGCCCTTTGCCATGCCGAACAGCACGCCGGCATTATGGCTGACCAGTTTATAATATCCCTGACGCGCCTTGATGACGTCCTCAAGATGGCCGTCTGCCAGCACCGGAGTCGCGACGCCCAGCGCGATAGCCAAAACCGGTAGAACGTTCGTCAATCTTTTGATCGTGGTCATCAATGGTCTCCTTTGGCGGGTTGCCGTCTCTCGTCTAACGAGTGGATAGAATAAGGAGGATAGCCCCCCTGTGGAATATCACAAGATCGCGAGCAGCCGTGTCCTCGACGCCGGTGTTCAGGCTTCCCAGAGGCGGGGAAACATGGGTCCGTCGATGGCGTCGCCTTCCCTGAGGCCCCACGCTTCGAAAATACGGCGCTCCGGTTCGGCCCAAGGACCGCGGTATTCGATTCGGCCATCCTCGGCGGCGAAGCGGGCCGTGAAGCGCATGCTGTCATGTTCGGTGACAATGGTATCCAACGCGCCGTGGAGCGTCCGCATATCGAAGAACAGGCAGTCGCCGGCGTCGAGATCGAACGTGGCGATATCATAGGCCGACGGCTCGGCGTCGATATCGGGTGTCCGTTCGTAAAGCACGCCATTGACCTCGCCCGGTTCGCCGGGGGTCGGGCCGCCGTTGAAGTGAGTGCGAAGAAAGTGTTTGCCCCAGCGGTGCGAGCCGCGAACGAACGCGACTCCGTCGCGGGCGCGAACGGCGGCGAGCGGCAACCACAACACGCACATCGAGCCGTGAAAGTCGAAGTACGAGATATCGTGGTGCCACGGCGGTCGGCTTGGCGATCCGGCCTCGCGATAAAACCAGTTGTCCATGACCAGGTTGATACGCCGGGCGGACAGCAGGTCCGCCGCATACCGGGCTGCGGGCGAGTGGCGCAGGAAATCCTCGATTTCGGGAATCTGGTCCCAGACCCAGAAATCCTCCCAATAGTGCGCTTCGGCATCGTTGGACGAATGTTGCACCAGCCGCTCGCTGGGATTGGCGAGATCGCTTCGAATGCCGGCGGTTAGACGGTCGAGCCACCGGGCCTCAAACGCATCCGGGATGTGAACAACACCGTCGCGCCGGAACGTTTCGACCAGATCCGGCGCGAGGGGGGATATCTTGTCCGACATGGCGGCTCAGCTTTGCAGCTCGGGCAAATCGGCGAACAGATCGAGCGCTTCCGGATTGGCCAGGGCTTCCTTGTTCTTGACGGTGCGGCCGTGCACCACGTCGCGTACCGCGAGTTCCGTAATCTTGCCCGACTTGGTGCGTGGGATGTCGGCGACGGCGACGATCTTGGCCGGCACGTGACGCGGCGTGCAATTGTCCCTGATCTGTTTCCTGATCTTGGCAGTCAACGCGTCGTCGAGGTCGACGCCTTCGTTGAGGCGCACGAACAGCACGACGCGGACATCGTTGTCCCAATCCTGGCCGATGACCAGCGCCTCGGCGATCTCGCCCAACTGTTCGACCTGTCGGTAGATTTCCGCCGTGCCGATGCGCACGCCGCCCGGGTTGAGGGTTGCATCGGAGCGGCCATAGACGACGATGCCGCCGCGCTCCGTGATGGCGACGAAATCGCCGTGGTGCCAGATGTTGTCGAAGCGTTCGAAGTACGCGGCGTGATAGCGGGCGCCGTCGTCGTCGTTCCAGAAGCCGACCGGCATGGACGGGAACGCCCGCGTACACACGAGTTCGCCCTTCTCGCCACGGATCGGATTGCCGTCGTCATCGAACACGTCGACTGCCATGCCGAGGCCCGGGCGTTGAATCTCGCCGCGCCAGACCGGTCCGGTCGGATCGCCCAGCACGAAGCAACTGATGATGTCGGTGCCGCCGGCGATCGAGGCCAGATGCACGTCGCTCTTTACCGCATCGTAGATGTAGTCGAAGCTCTCGGGTGCGAGGGGCGAGCCGGTCGATGCAATGGTCCGGAGTGGGCCGAGATCGTGCGTATCCTTCGGACGAAGGCCCGCATTTGACAACGCGTCAATGTACTTCGCCGACGTGCCGAAGAACGTGCATTTTTCCTCGGCGGCGAAATCCCAGAGCACGTTGCCGTCGGGATAGAACGGCGAGCCGTCGTATAAAAGCAGCGTTGCGCCCTGGGCCAGGCCTGAGACCAGCCAGTTCCACATCATCCAGCCGCAGGTCGTGAAGTAAAAGACGCGGTCGTCCGGGCGGATGTCGGACTGCAAACGGTGTTCCTTGACGTGCTGTATCAGGGTGCCGCCCTGTCCGTGGACGATGCATTTCGGCACGCCGGTGGTGCCCGACGAGAACATGATGAACAACGGGTGATCGAACGGCATCTGTTCGAACGCGATCGGCCCTGGCGTGAAGTCGCCGGTGAACTCGGCAAGGCTCTCGGCGCGCGGAATGCTGGCGACGTCGGGTGTGTCGGATCCGTACGGTACGACAACGCAGCGGCCGCAGCCCGGCAGTTGCTCCATCACGCCGCGCACTTTGTCCCGCTGGTCATGACGTTTGCCGTTGTAGAAATAGCCGTCGACGGTGACCAGCACGCGCGGCTCGATCTGGCCAAACCTGTCGAGCACGCCTTGCACGCCGAAATCGGGCGAACACGACGACCACGTCGCGCCGACCGCCGACGTCGCCAGCATGGCGACGATGGTCTCCGGCATGTTCGGCATATAACCGGCGACCCGGTCGCCCGGTTCGATCCCGGCGTCGCGGAACGCCTGCGCCATCACCGAAACCCTGTCGTAAAGCTCGGCCCAGGTCAGCCGGTACGCGACCCTGTCTTCGCCGCGGAATACCATGGCCTCGGCGTCGTCGCGGCGGACCAGAAGGTTCTCGGCGCAATTCAGACGGGCGTCCGGATACCACCTGGCGCCGGGCATCTTGTCTCCGTCGACCAGGACCCGTTCGTTTCCGGTGGCGCCCCAGGTTTCGGCCTTCAGGCGGGCGTCCTTGCGCACCAGATCCCAGAATGCCGGACGGTCGTCGACCGAAAACTGCCAGAGCGCCTCATAATCGCCGGCCGGCACGCCGAAACGTTCCTCGGCAATCTGCATGAAGCGGTAGAGGTGCGTTGTTTCCGCCTGCTCAGCGCTCGGTATCCAGAGCGGTTTCGCATTTTCGGTCATGGTCACGGCTCTCCTGCGTCAGGCATCGAGGATGCCGGGGCGGCGGACGGCTTTCAAGGCCCGTACGGTTGCCCGGGCCGTCGATTGTTGTGGAGTGCCGGATGAAAGTGGTAAAGGAAAATGTCTTGAACCCAAACCAAGAGGAGGGCTGCGACATGATCAACCACTATCAGCAACGTACGCGTGGCCCTGTACATGCCCTGCATCGGACGATGTTGCAGGGCTGATCAAGGCGAGACTCACTCCGATCCTGCGTTTCCCCGATTGGTCAGGCCTGCCCGTGCCGTCGCGCGTTCGCTTCCGTGGCGGTTATGCAGATGACAGCTCCGATCCCTCATGACGGAGCGCAGACCTTCGAGAAACGACGATGACCACGATTTCCCTCAAAGACGCCGGTTTCATTGCCCGCGGCCATTTGTTTCAGAACCTGACCGTGACCTTCGGTCCCGGCGACCGTGTCGGCCTTGTGGCTCAAAACGGTGCCGGCAAATCCACTTTGTTGCGTTGCCTGGCCGAGGAGGCCGAACTCAGCCACGGCGAGATATCCCGGTCCCGCGGCGCCCGGGTCGGCTACATGCCGCAGGACATTGCGCCCGGGTTGCTCGGCCTGACGTGCCGTGAGGCGGTCCGCGATGCGTTGTCGCCGGATGTCCGTGAAAGCGAGAGTTGGCGCGTCGACATGATGCTCGACCAGCTCGAGACGCCCGAGGTGTTGCGCGATACCGATGTTGCGGCGCTAAGTGGCGGCTGGCAGCGGCTGGTATTGCTGGCGCGGGTCTGGGTTGGCGATCCCGATGTCCTTTTGATGGACGAGCCAACGAACCACCTCGATCTCAGAAAAATTCTGATGCTCGAGACCTGGCTTTCGACGTGGCTCGGCGATGTGCCCATGGTGGTTGCCAGCCACGACCGCCGGTTTCTCGATTCCGTCACCAACCGGACGGTCTTCCTGCGACCGGGAACGTCGCATCTGTTTCCGCTGTCCTACACCCGTGCCCGCTACGAGCTGGAGCGTATCGACCGGTCCGAGGCGGCACAGGCGGAACGGCAAATGAACGAAGCGAACCGGCTGCGCCGTCAATCGTCGAAGCTCAAGAACATCGGCATCAACTCCGGCAGCGATCTGCTGCTCAAGAAACAGAAGCAACTCCGCGAGCGCGCCGAGCAAATCGAGGAACAGGTCGGTGCGCTTCATAGCGAGCGTGCAGGCGATATCCGTCTGACCAACCGTGGAACCCATGCCAAAGCCCTGATCCGCATCGAGGACCTGGAGGTTTCGACACCGGACGGTCGCTTGCTGTTCAGGATTCCGTCGCTGAATGTGTTGCCGGGCGACAGGCTCGTCATCCTGGGCCGCAACGGTTGCGGTAAGTCGACCCTGGTTCGGTTGCTGCGTGACGTATTGGTCGACGGCCGCGAGGTGGCGGGTGTGCGGGGGACTCCCTCGCTGGTCACCGGCTATATGGACCAGTCGATGTCGGACGTACCGCTCGACCGCACACCGTTCGATTTCATCGCGCCGCACGTCGGGAACGATCCACGCGCCCGGTCCGTGCTCGCCAATGCCGGTATCGCATTCGATTGGCAGGATAGGCCGATTGAAAAGCTCTCGCTCGGCCAGCGGTCACGGCTGGCCTTGCTGGCGCTGCGCTTCGCCGAACCTAACTTCTATCTCCTCGACGAGCCGACGAATCATGTCGATATCGCCGGACAGGAGGCGTTGGCCGCCGAAATTCATGAGCGGCAGGCAAGCTGTATTCTGATATCGCACGATCGGGCATTCGTCGAAGATGTCGGCAACCGGTTTATCGAGATCGACCGTGGCCGCGTTCGCGAGGCCGATGAACCGGCGTTCGAGCCCCGGACGTGATCAGTCGATACGGCAGTGATCCGGAAGGCGCGCGGCCAATTGTTCGTGCGGGCGCTGGGTCGCAAAGCCGTTGAAGTTGTGAAGCGCGTCGTTGACCGCCGGCTTTAGCGCCGGCATCGACACCAGCCGGTGTTCGCCCTCGAGGATCCTGTAGAACCGGTACCCGAGCGGCGCCAATCGGTCGGTTATTGCCTTGCAGATGGCGGGTTCGTAAGACTCGACAATCAGGTCGATATGACCCTGATCGATCCAGCCCTCCATGCCGGCTAGCACGCGGCCCTCGCCGCCTTCGGTATCGACCTTGACGGCCAACCGGGCACCCGGTACCGGCGGCACCAGACTGTCTAATGACGCCGTCGTGACTTCGGTTTCGAGAAAGTTGGGGCGGTCTTCGTCGAGCGAACCGACAGGACTCATCATCCCGATCTGTGCGACTGATTGATACCGGAACGTCGCGGTTCCCTCGGTGTCGCTGACGGCCTCGGTATGAACGTCGATGGAGGTGCGCCCATTGATCTCGATGTTGTGACGGAGACGCGTAACGATTTCGTGGTTCGGTTCGAATGCGTGGATCGACACGTCTGATCTGACGGCGGCGGCGACCAGCGAAAAAATACCGATATTGGCGCCGATGTCGGCAACGACGTCAGCGTCGCGCACGAGCGTCGCCCACAGTTCCATGGACATGGGTTCGAACACGCCGCTGCGGACAATATCGTTCGATAGCTTGCAGTCCTGCTCGCTGTAGAGCTTGACCGGCGGCAGTCCCGGCACGAGTAGTTCATGCACCCCGGCCTCGGGGGCATCGCTGACTGTCGGGCAATAAAGCTGGCGGTAGTACTGGCGGTCGAGAATCGGTAGCAGGTCGTAATCGCGGGCAACGATGGCGTAATACCGCAGCACCTTGAGAATATCGAAGCTGCCGGTCATTAACCGCTTGCCCGTCCAGTGCGACCGGATGTGCTTGCCGAGTGCGTTCGCCCAGGCCGTTTCGTCGCCGGCGTTCGCCAGCTGAATGATGGCGTTGACCTCCTGTCGGATCATGGCGTCGAATTCGGCGTCGTAGGTGGCCGCGGTGATGGTCTGACCGATGTCGGGTCGGTCGACCAGCAGTGCGATATCGATGGCGGCTTCCGCCACCGGGTGAAACGCCACGTCGAACGGCGTCGAGCAGTATCGCGCCGTCCACGCCACGATTCGATTGCCCAGATTGTCGCGGTCGCCGACATTATAAAGCTGAATAACGTCGTTGATCTCGTCGACGGCGGTATCGATGGTTTGCTGATCCATGTGCACGTGGCGGTCCCGGTTCGCGAATTCGCCGACTTTACCGCACGGTTCGGCCTGTGTATGCAGCCAGTTGTCTTCAGCTCGGGTCGTCATCGCGCAGGGCACGCAAGCGCCGCGCTGCTTCCTCGATGTGGCGCGGCCGGACATAAGCGCGAACGCTGTTGAATGCGGCCCAGAACACGGCGGCATCATCGGTGAAGCCGAGCGCCGCGATGAAGTCGGGTACCGCATCGACCGGGGTAATGAAGTAGACCAGAGCGCCGAGAAGCACGGCCTTCACGCGTCGTGGCGTCTCCGGATCGAGCGCACACAGGTAGGCCGCGATCAGCGGCTCTGCGAAAGGCACGCGGCCGAGGGAGCGCCGCACCTTTGCGATCAGTTCACGGCGAACCTTGCGTTCGCGTCCGTTCTGCTGGTCGTTATGCCGTTCGTCGTTCATTACGTGCGTTTCGTGGTCGTTGCGCAGTTTTCCATCGCACAGGAATGTGGCAGGCTCTTGGCGATATGAACATAGCAGGCCGCAACATCGCCGACCCGGAGCTCGAGGATACGCTGGACCAGGAACGGCAGACGTTCGCGTCGCGCCGGCCGAAGTCGTTTGCCATGCACGAGGATGCGCTCGAGGTCATGCCCGGCGGTAACACCCGGACGGTGCTTTATCATGGGCCGTTTCCGATCCGGATCGAGCGCGGCGTGGGCTCGACGCTAATCGACATCGACGGCAACGAGATGCTCAACCTGGTTGGCGAGTACACGGCCGGTCTGTTCGGCGCCGACCACCCGCAAATCCGCGCCGCCGTGGTCCGTGCGCTCGAGGGCGGTATCAACCTCGGCGCCCACAACAGGCTGGAGCCCGGTTTTGCCCGTGCAGTATGCGAACGGTTCCCGGCGATCGAGATGGTCCGTTTCACCAACTCCGGGACAGAGGCCAACCTGATGGCGATTACCGCGGCCCGGGCGTTTACCGGCCGCTCGAAGGTCATGGCCTTCGTCGGCGGTTATCACGGCGGCGTGCTGATGATGAAGCCGGGGATCAAGACCCTGGCTCCGTTCCCATGGGTGATGGCGACGTACAACGATACCGAAGAAGCGGTATCGCTGATCCGCGAGCACGCCGACGACCTTGCCGCCGTGATTCTCGAACCGATGATGGGCGGCGGCGGGTGCGTCGCCGCCGACACAGATTTCCTGCGAGCGCTTCGTGATGCCTGTACCGCCGCCGGCGCGATGCTGATCTTCGACGAGGTCATGACGTCGCGCCTCGGGCCAAATGGACTCGGCGCACTGCACGGCGTAACGGCGGATCTGATGACGCTCGGCAAATGGGTCGGCGGCGGCATGTCGTTCGGCGCCTTCGGCGGCCGCGCCGACATCATGGATCAGTTCGACCCACGTAAGGATGGCGCCCTGGCACACGCCGGCACGTTCCAGAACAACGTACTGACCATGGCGGCGGGGACGGTTGCGCTGAACGAGATCTATACGCCGCCCGTCGCCGAGATGTTGACTCAGCGTGGCGATACCCTGCGCGACCGCCTCAATGCCGTTACGATACGGGCAGACGTACCGGTAACGGTGACCGGCATCGGCTCGCTGCTGAATATTCATCCATCGGCGCGCGCGCCGCGAACCGGTACTGACACGGCGGCGCACGATGTGCGCCTCGCCGAGCTGATATTCCTCGGCATGATGAACCGAGGTATCTACATTGCGCCGCGCGGCTTTGTCGCGCTCTCGCTGGCGGTCGGCGACGACGACCTCACGGATACGGAAGCTGCGTTTGCCGACGTGCTCGAGGAGCACGGCGATGTGATCCGGCAGTATGGCGGAGCTCTCTGATGCGGTGCGGCGGGTTGCGATGGCTCGCGCTGGCGGCTGTATTGACCGTCGGAATGTTGTCGGTTGCGGCGACGCCCGGCCATGCCGCCGAAATCCTCGACGGTATCAAGGGTGCGGACGACCGCCTGACCTTGCCGTCCGACGAGTATCCTTGGAGCGCCATCGGTCGCGTCAACACCGAGACCGGCGGCCATTGTTCCGGCGCGCTCGTCGGGCCGTCGCTGGCGGTGACCGCGGCACACTGCTTGTTCGATTCGCGCAAGATGTGGTTCGTGCCGCCGGCCCAGGTGCATTTCGTTGCCGGATACCGGGACGGCGCTTTCGTCGCCCATACCACGGCGAAATCGTATCTCATCCCGCCCGGCTACAAGGAGGGCGTGCCGGCAACCAGCGCGATCGCGTCTCATGACTGGGCCTTTATCGAACTGAACGAGCCAATCGGCGACATCGCAGGATGGCTCGGCGTCGCCGGGTTCGGCGATGTCGAGCTCACTGAGGCGGTCGCCGGGAACATTCGGTTCGTGCAGGCCGGCTACAGCCGCGACAAAAACCGCGAACTGACGGTCCACATGGGGTGTCCGATGGAGGGGTTCGCCAAGGGGTTCCCGCTGATCGTGCATGCCTGCGACGCGGTGCCGGGCGATTCCGGCTCGCCGATCTTCTATTTCGAGCGTGGATATCCCATGTTGGCCGCGATTCATGTCGCGACGACCAAGAACACCGCACCGGTGCGCGGCATCGCCGTGCCGACATCGACGTTTATCGCCGGCGTTCAGGAGCTCGGCGGCGGCCGGCCGGGATTGCCGTCGGAGGCCGGCCTGATGCCGGGCGAGACCGCCGGCATGCTGCTCGGGTTATTGGGGTACTCCGGCGATAATCTGACGCGGTCCATCGGCGCATTCCAGAACCGACTGGGGGTGACGGCCAACGGCCAGCTCGGTTACGAACTCGTCGGCCAGCTCGTCGACGCGCTGACGGAACCTGAAAGGTGACCGCCTCAGCGGTCTCGTTCAGGCCGCTTTCCGATGCGACCTTCGGCGTTCTCGCCGAGGTCGGCGGCGGTCAGCCGGAGACGGCGGCGGATCGGTTCGTCGCGGCCGGCGAGACGGTTCTCAACCGTTTCTATGACGCCGGCGGCCTGATGGTCGTGCGCGGGCTCGACGGCATGGCGAACGAGCCGGACCAACTGGTCCGGGTTTCCGCGCTATTCGGCGACGAGGTCGAGAACTACCGCTTCACGCTGACCGACCCGCGCTACTTCCACGACATGGTCCCCGAGGTCATGGTGCTAAGCAATCTGGCGCCGTGTAATCACCCGCCGCCGCGGCGGTTTCCGGCCGAGAAGAACGGTCGTCTCGCCGTTCGCTTCCCGGCGCGAACCAACTGGCACACGGACCAGAGCTATCGCCGCCCGCCACCGGACGTTTCATTGCTGTTCGGCGTCATGACGCCGCCCAGCGATCAGGGCCAGACCCTCTATGCCGACTGTCATGCAGCCTATGACGCGCTTGATGGCGAGACGAAAGCGCTGATCGGCGATCTCAACGGTCTGCACGTTGCGAGCTGGGTCGGGCGAACGCCCGACGACGTGCGCGCGGGCGTAAGGCCCCGGCCGCTGCTGGCGCATCAAAGACCGCAGCGCCAGCCCATGGTGCGCCGCCATCCGGTGACGGGCCGACCGGCGCTCTATATCTGTGAGGAAAAGCAGATGGATTACGTCGACGGGCCGGTCGAGGGACTGGAGCCCGGACCGGACGGCGAAGGCGCGATACTCATTCGCCGACTGCTCGCGCACGCAACGCAGCCGGCCTTTACCTATGTTCACGAATGGCAAGAGGGCGATCTGGTCATCGCCGACAACCGTTCCCTGCTGCATGCGGCATCATGGTATGACGCCGATCAACATGACCGGATCATGTGGCGCACCACAGTCATGGGCAGCCCGGGCGCCGAATACGCCGGTGAAACGAAAAGCTGGATTCCCGCCGACGCCGAGACGCCCATCCTGCAGGGCATGGAAGATCACTGATTCAGGGCCATGCGGGTCTTCACGCTGTTGTTATGAGGTGTTTCGCGAATTCGTCTGACGCGCGGCTATAATGCGCGCATATGCAAGAGCCAAGTGTGCGAGCCTGGGGGCTACGACAAGAGCGAGGAGCCACGTCATGCGAAGAAGTTTTACAGCCGCCGTCCTGGCGCTGGTGCTGGGCCTTGGATCCGCCCCGGCGGGGGCGGCAACGGGCGAGCGGGTCAGGATTACCGGCGAGGTCATCGATACCTGGTGTTATGTCACCGAGATCATGTACGCGCTCGGCACCGCGCATCACCGCTGTGCCGTCTGGTGCGCGATCGGCGGAATTCCGGTCAGCATTCTGGCGGAGGACGGCACCGTTTATGTGGTGCTCAAGGTCGAGGGCGACGCCGACCTGGTCGCTGACGAACGTATCGTCAGTTTCCAGACTCATGAGGTCGTGGTCGAGGGCGATCACTACGTCCGCGACGGCGTCAACTACCTGATTGTGACCCAGGTCGCAGACGACAACGGTATCGTCAACATCAATCACGAAGATTTCGGGATTCAGCCATGAGACACCTAACCGCCATCGCGTTGAGCGCGCTGATCGCGGCGGCCGCCACGCCGGCGTTTGCCGCCAATGAATGGGGCATCGAACACGAGCGCAAGGCGCGCTTCGAGGCCACGGTCGTCGATGTGGTTTGCGAGATCGCCGGCGACTGCGCGCCGCAATGCGGCGCTGGCAAGCGGCAACTCGGGCTGTTGACGGACGACGGCACGCTCGTGCTTGCGGCCAAGAATTTCGACATCTTCGCCGGTACGCACGTCGATCTGGCGCCGCATTGCGGTAAGCGCATTCTCGCCGACGGTTTGATGATCGACGATCCGCTGGCGACGTTGTTCGTGCTGCAGTTCGTCAAACCGCTGCCGGACGGAGAATGGAGCCGCGCCAACAAGTTCACCAAGACATGGGCCGCAGCCAACCCCGGCAAGAAGGGAAACCAGTGGTTCAAGCATGAGCCGAAGGTTCTGAACGAGCTTGAGAAGAACGGCATCCTCGGCTTGCCGGGTGTCGAATACATCGAGGAATAGGATGGCGGCGTTGCGCGCCCGTGCCGTCGGTGTGTTGATGGCGGTCACGCTATTCGCGACCGGCGCGCAGATGGCGTATGCCGATGCCCTTGGTGCCCTGTTTGGCGGTCCGTTCGAGTTGACGCGCCATGATGGCGAAACGGTCCGCGATATCGATTTTCACGGCCGCCACATGCTGATCTATTTCGGCTACACAACCTGTCCGGTGATCTGTCCGACCGGTCTCGCGATCATGGCCGACGCACTCGACATGGCGGGGGACGCCGCGGACAAGGTGCAGCCGGTGTTCGTAACGGTCGATCCCATGCGCGATACCGCCGACGTTCTGGCCGGCTACGTTGCGGACTTTCACCCGCGTCTGATCGGCTTGACCGGCGGCGATGCGGCGATCGAACGGGCGCTCAAGGCATACCAAATCGGGCGTCAGTTCCTGCCCGACCCCGATGGAGATCCGGGCGCCTATCTGATCAATCACACACCGACAACGTTCCTGATGGGACCGGACGGCGCGTTCGAAACGCTGCTTCCTTACGGCACGCCGGCCGAGAAAATAGCCGAGATCATCCGGGGCTACGTCGACGGCGCGGACGGCAGCGACTAAAGCAGGCTGTGATTCGACGATACGCCCGCGCCCGGTCGTCTTCATCTATGTTATCGCGGCAATCCGCCGCGCCACGTTATTATTTTAGAAGATTAAGCAGTCGAGAGGGCATCGAACGTTCGATGCCGGTCGTCGGCGTGTTACAAATTTCGAGTGAAGGAAAGGAGCAAAATCCATAATGACCAACAGCGTCTATAAACAAGTCGAACTCGTCGGGTCGTCGACGGAATCCATTGAATCGGCCATCGAGAACGCCATCGCAACAGCCTCGAAGTCGCTTGAGGAACTCGATTGGTTTGAGGTCGTCGAGACACGGGGGCATATCGAAAACGGCAAGGTCGGCCATTATCAGGTCATCATGAAAGTCGGTTTCCGCATCAAGCAGTGAACGGACATTCCAGCGTCATCGGGATACCGGTATTCCGGATGGCGAAATGCGGCCCCGTCTTAAAACCGACATGCATCAACACGGCAAACGCCGCGAGCGGTTGAGGCCGGTCCGTGACGTTTGATTTCCTTGTCGCCGAGTATCCGCTCGCCGTGTTCGGCGTGTCGGCTGGGCTTATTCTTGTTGCGGGCGTGAAACTGACCCGTGCGGCAGACGAACCCGCCGCAGTGACGGGGCTGGCCAGTGCGTTGGTCGGCGCGGTCGTTCTGGGGGCGATGACGTCACTCAGCGGTGCCGTCACGTCGATCAGCGCGGCATTCGGCGGTCAGGCCGAACTTGCGATCTCCAATGCATTGGGCGGGATCGCCGTGCAAACCGTGTTTCTCGTGCTTGCCGATTTATCCTATCGGCACGGCAACCTCGAACACGACGCGGCGACCATTACCAATCTGTTCAACGGCTGTTTGCTGATGCTTCTGCTCGACGCCGTTCTCATCGCCATGCTGGTTCCGCCGGTTGCCGTGTTTGGCATCAGTCCGTTCACTGTCATTATCCTGATGACCTATGGTGCGGGTATCAGGCTCGGCGCAAAAGTCAGCAGGACGCCAATGTGGACTCCCGCGCCGGTTGACAGTGCGTCCGAGTGCCCGGAACGGCCGCGTCAACGCCATGTGAATCCTGGAATCGCGGGCAAGGTCTGCGGCATCGCCGGGTTTGGGCTGGTCACCGGCATTGCGGGTTACTGCATCGCCGAAAGCGCCGCCGTCCTGAGCCGCGAGACCGGTATCGCGCAGGGAATTATGGGTGGATTTTTTACGGCGATCGCGTCGTCTTCGCCAGAACTCGTTACGACCCTGTCCGCCATCCGGCGCCGGGCGCTGGCACTCGCAGTTGGCGGCATTCTCGGTGGCAACGCATTCGACGTTCTGTTCGTCGCCTTTGCCGATATTGCGTATCGTGACGGCTCGATTTTCCACGCAGTCACGCTGGCACAGTCTTTTCTGATCGTGCTCGTCATGATGATGACCAGCGTCCTGTTGCTCGGCCTTATCAGCCGCCAAAGGCACGGTGTCGGCAACATCGGTTTCGAAGGGGTTCTGATCGCGCTGATCTACGGAATTGGCATGCTGCTTTATGTGACGATCTTCTGAGCCACCGCGGGCCTGTGCCCGACGCCGCTTGGCGGAGCCTGCCTATTCGGGATTCTCGCCATGTTGTGCTCTCGGACGCTCGTCCCTGAGCAGCCACCCCATGACCACCGTCGCGGCCACGGCGCCGAGCAGCTGCATGGCGATAAAGCCCGGGGCGTGATCCGGAATGATGCCCGAGAACGTATTGGTCAGGCTGCGTGCGACGGTCACGGCCGGATTGGCGAACGAAGTCGAGGACGTGAACCAGTAGCCGGCCGTAATATAGAGCCCGACGGCATAGGGCACGGCCTCGGCGCGCGATTTGAGACAACCGAGAATAGTTGCGACAAGACCGAACGTGGCGACGAATTCACCGCTCCACTGACCCATGCCCGTGCGCATCGTCGTCGACGGATCGATCAACGGATTGTCGAACATCAGGTGCGCGATAACCGTGCCGGCGATGCCGCCGGCGACCTGGGCGAGAACGTAAAGGCCGGAGTCCGCAGCCGGTATTTGTTTGCGGATGGCGAATGCGAGGGTCACCGCCGGGTTGAAGTGCGCGCCCGAGACGGGGCCGAAAACAAGAATCAGGACGACCAGGATGGCGCCCGTGGGGATCGTATTGCCGAGCAGCGCGATCGCAACGTTACCGTCCGCCAGGCGCTCCGCCATAATGCCGGAACCGACAACGGTCGCGAGCAGAAACAGGGTGCCCAGCCATTCGGCAAACAGTCGGCGCGCCATGGTCCATTTCCCAAAGTGTGATCGTTTGAGGATGAACCCGGTACTACAATGGCGAACGGAAATCCACCGCGTGATCACACTCGGTAAACGAACGTGCGTTCACGAGATCGGAGAGCGACTTCAATACGTCGGCGGGGTGATGGCCCATACAACGACGGTCGTCGTGGTGCCCGGGTTCTCATAGCGGTGTGGCGAAGTGCTCTGGAAACCGAAACTGTCACCGGCCTCCAGGCGGTACGTTTCCTCTCCGATCGTGAGATCGAGGACTCCCGAGAGCACAACACCCGCCTCTTCGCCTTCGTGAGAATAGGGATCGTGGCCGCTCGTCGAACCGGGCTCGAACTCGCTCCAGATCAGTTCGAGCTTTTCGTTACGTTTCGGGGAAAGGAGCTCGTCGCAGATATCGATCCCGTAACGGATCTTCTTGCGGTCTCCGACGCGAACCACAGGTCCGGTATTCTCTCTGGCTTGCGTTTCTTTCTCGCCGGCGAAAAACCATGTGATGTTGACGCCGAGTGCCCTGGATATGTCGTGCAAGGTCTTGACGGAGGGATTGGACTTGTCTCTTTCGACCTGACTGAGATAACCGACCGAAAGGCCGGTCTTTTCGGCAAGATCTGCGAGTGAAAAACCCAGCGTCTTGCGCAATTCCCGCATCTTGCTGCCGAGCAAAACGCTCTGACTGTCCGTCGAGTCAGTACCTTGCTGACTGTCGACCAGCGCTAACCTGAGCGTTCCGTCTTTTCTCAGCATCGACGTGATCCCGGTTCCGAAGTGTGCATGTGATGTCAGGTCGCCAATGGGATAAACGGCTTCTTCACAATCTGTACGTCAAACCTGGCCGCCAGACGATTCACTTTGCCGACAGTGACAGGTTTTCCGCAATCCTCAAGACCGGCATTAACCCGGGCAAGGGGGATGACCCTGTTTAGTTTCGGCGACAGCGCCGCACGGATTATGTGCCCGATCTCGGCCGTGTCCGCGAAGACGCTGGCGCCCCGACCCCTGTGGCCGTCGGTCTCGAGACCGACAAGGGCGTGGTGCGGCTGTTCGCGGCGGCGCGCCAGTGCATCTTTGCCGGAAGAGTCTGCGGTCTTTTTTCGCGAGACGACGAAACCGATGCCGGCTTCGAACGGATCGACATCTTCCGAGATGTTCCAGATTTCATTCGCTGTGTGAACGAGTTGTGTGGTCAAGAGCATGGAATGTCCTCGCAAACATCAGACAGATCGACCGTGAACGCACTGGCGTATCTATCAGAGTGGCATCTAGCCGTTCTTACGACAATAGTGGTTTTCATAATAAGTGAAAATTTAACGTTGTCGTCTATAAAAATCACACTATAGTGAAAAATAAACAATATGTTTGGTGTGGAGACTCACCTTATCGGGTGCAGGCAGTATCCGGTGATAACTATCCAGGGAGGTTGAACAATGACAGTGCGTGTTGCCATTCTCGGCGCCGGTCCAAGCGGGTTGTCCGCCTTGCGGGCGTTCGAATCGGAGCGCCGGAACGGCGGGGAAATTCCGGAGGTCGTCTGTTTCGAGAAACAGGCTGAGGTCGGCGGTCTGTGGGTTTATGATTGGCGTACCGGGATCGACGAAAACGGCGAGCCTGTGCAGGGCTCGATGTATCGCTATCTCTGGTCGAACGGACCGAAAGAGGCGCTCGAGTTCGCCGACTACACGTTCGACGAACATTTCGGTGCGGAAATCGCGTCGTATCCGCCGCGTGAAGTTCTGTTCGATTATATCAAGGGCCGCGTCGACAAGACCGTGGCAACGGATTGGATCCGGTTCGACACGGTTGTCAGATCGGTCGACTGGGATGCGGGTCGCGAGAAGTTTTCAATAAAAGTACACGATCACGGCGAGGGTCACACTTACGCCGAGGAATTCGATTACGTGATCAACGCGACCGGGCATTTCTCGACGCCGAACGTCCCGTACTTCGAAGGCATCGAAAAGTTTGCGGGCTCCGTCGTGCACGCCCACGATTTCAGGGATGCTCTCGCCTACAAGGGCAAGGATATCCTGATCGTTGGCGCCAGCTACTCGGCCGAAGACATCGGCTCCCAGTGCTGGAAGTACGGGTGCAAGTCGGTGACGTTGAGTTACCGGACAGCGCCTCCGGGCTATACGTGGCCGGACAACTGGGAGGAAAAGCCGGTCCTGACGAAAATCGAGGGCTCGACGTGCTTTTTCAAGGACGGCAGCTCCAAGGATATCGAGGCGATCATATTGTGCACCGGATATCTGCATCATTATCCGTGGTTCGATGACGATCACCGTCTCGAAAGCGCTAACCGGATGTGGCCGCTGGGCCTTTATCAGGGCGTCGCCTGGACAAAGAATCCAAGGCTCTTCTATATCGGCGCGCAGGATCAGTGGTTCACGTTCAACATGTTCGACGTCATGGCCTGGTGGGCGCGAGACGTCATCCTTGGACGGATTGAACTGCCGGATCAGGCAACGATGGATGCCGATTGTCAGGAGTGGCGTGAGAAGGAAGAAGCGGCGACCAGCGATCCGGATGTCCAGCAACAGTGGATTTATCAGGGAGAGACGGTCAAGCGGCTGATCGAACAGACCGACTATCCGTCATTCGACGTGGATGGCGTTTACGACCTTTTCTACCAATGGAAGACGCACAAGAAGAAAGACATCATGGCGTTCCGTGACAACACATACAGGTCCGTCATGACCGGAAAGGTCTCGCCGCCGCATCATACGCCCTGGGTCGAGGAACTCGACGACAGCATGCAGTCGTACCTGCGGACCGGGGTGCCCAACTAAAGTATGATAGAGAGAGGCCGGGGTTGCGACGAAAGACGGTCTATTAATGCGTCCAACCAAAAATAGACCACTTTAGGCATATCCATCAAAATCGTTACCCAATTACTATCTTTGGCAATCGGCAACGAAAAGAAATGTCGTGGATCATCAATGGGAGGACCATCATGAGTATCAATCGCAGACAACTGTTGAAGAACTCGGCCGCCGCAGGCGCGCTGGCCATGGGCGGCGCCATGCCGTTCAGTTTCGCCAAGGCGGACGGCCACACCATCAAGGTCGGCATGAACATTCCGATGACCGGCGACTACGCGCCGTGGGGCCTGCCGGGCCTGTACGGCTGCCAGATCGTCGCCGACAACATTAACGCCGCCGGCGGCTACGAAATCGGCGGCACGAAGTACCAGATCGAAATGGTCTCGTACGACCACGGCTACGACATCGAGAAAGCCGTACAGGGCTACAAGAAGATGGTCTCCGAGGACGAGGTCGGCATGGTCTCCATGCTCGGCGGCGCGACCGTCGGCGCGGTGATGCCGTGGGGCGAGCGCAAGAACGTCTACACCACGACCCTGTTGTCGAGCGATATTACGCCCGATACCGAACACCTGTTCGCACCGGTCGAGTCGCACCCGCTCTATGTCGTCACCGGCGTCGACTACCTCGCACGGACCCACCCGGACGCGAAGCGTGCGGTGATCGTCACCAACAACGACGTCGAGTACGGCCTGCAGGCCGTCGCCACGTTCCAGGCCGCTTTCGAGGTTGCCGGCATCGAGGTCGTCGACATGAACCTGCACGGTTTCGACGTGACCGATTTTGCGCCGATCGTCAGCTCCGTCCTGGCCAAGAACCCGGATATTTTCTGTATGGCGACCAGCTTCTACACCACGGCGCTGATGGAGCAGCTCTATCACCAGGGCTACAAGGGCCTCGTCATCACGACGACCCTCGACTACCACCAGGAAGTCATCGCCAAAACGAGCCAGGAGTTCGTCGACGGCACCATCCATCAGTTCCCGACGTTCGACGACCCGATGCTGAACGGTCCGGGCATCCACTTCCCCGATCCGAACGGCTTCGACCGGGAGTACATGAAGCGCCATCCGAACGACTGGTCGGCGGTGTCATGGGAGTACCCGGCGATCATGCTGCACTGGTTGTCCGGCGCACAGCAGGCGGGAACGTTCGAATCCGGCCCGATCATCGAAGCGCTGACCAGCAATCCGAACCCGCAGTTCGTGTTCGGTGGCGGACGCTGGTGGGGCAAGGAGCTTTGGGGCCGCAACAACGTCGTCGTCGGCAACTGGCCGGTCGTCCGTCTCGAAGGCGGTAATGTCCGCATCAAGGAGTACGGCGATGTCGCCGGTTGGCTCGACAAGCACTCCGATGTGCTCATCAAGTACATGAAGGAGCACGGACTGCGTACGGTCACCTGATCCGTTAATCGACGTCTGAGTATGCTGCGGCGTTGAACGGAGCCGAGAGGTTCCTGCCAGCGCCGCAGCGATTCAGGCCTGTTTCGGCGTGCGATTTCGGCGGCGTCGCGTTAGACCATCAATATGGAACTCATCCTTCAATCGATTGTGAACGGCCTGATCCAGGGCGGCTTCTATTCGCTGTTCGCCATCGGCCTCGTGCTGATTTTCGGCGTCATGCGGGTCGTCAATTTCGCCCATGGCGAACTCGTCATGGCGGGCGCCTTTACGATCTGGGTGGTGCACGCCCAATTCGGCCTGGGATACATTCCATCCATCGCCGTTGCCATCGTTCTGGTCACGGCCATCGGTCTGCTGATGGAGCGGCTGCTGTTCCGCCCGACCCGCGAGGACCCACTTGCCGGTCTGATCTGTTCCATCGGCGTGCTGTTCATTCTGCAGGTCAGTGCCACGCTGGTTGGTGGCGACGGGCCGTCGAAGCAGGTGCCGCCGCCCTATCACGGGACCCTGGTCTTGTTCGATCTGATCCGCATTCCGTATCAGCGGCTGTTCAGCCTCGGGGTTTCCGTCGCGGCGCTCGGCACGCTCTGGTATTTCCTGACGCAGACCAAGTTCGGCTGGGCGCTGCGCGCCGTCGCCATGGATCGCGAAGCCGCGGCACTGCAGGGTATCAACACCAACAAGATCTCGATCATCGCGATCAGCGTCGGCGCGGCGCTCGCGGGGCTTGCCGGCGGGCTCGTGGCGCCGCTCGGCAACATCAATCCGCACATGGGCCACAATGTCATCGTCACCGCTTTCATCGTAACCATCGTCGGCGGCGTCGGCAGCCTGTCCGGGGCCGTGGTCGCGGCCATCATTTACGCCATGTTCCATACGTTCATAACCGTCTATTTCGGCGCCACGATCGCCACCATCGCCGGTCTGGTGTTGATGGTTATCGTGCTGATCGTCAAGCCGACGGGCATCATGGGGGTGCGGGTCAGTGAGTAGCCTGGCGCAGTCGACCCCGGTTCGTGCTCTTCTGTGGCTGGCGCTTGCCGCGGTTCTTATCGTGCTGCCGCATTTTCTCGGTTTTCATCATCAGGATCTGGTCCTTTTTCTGACCATCAACGTGCTGGTCGTCTGCAGCTACCGGCTGGTGACGCTGACCGGCGAATGGTCGCTGATCCATGCCGTTATGGTCGGCGTCGGCGCCTACGCGGCGACGCTGGCGTTCAATCATCTCGGTCTCGAAATCTGGTTCACGTTGCCGCTCGCTGGGCTGGTGGCCGGCCTCGTTGCCGCTGCGCTGTGCTTTCCGCTGTTGCGCATGACCCAGTTCTACTTCCTGATCGGCTCCTTTGCGGCGGGCGAGGCCATTCGGCTCGTCTGGGTCGAATGGGTCGACGTGTTCGGCGGCACCAGCGGGTTGCGCGGGGTCGAGGCGCCGTTAATCGAAATCACGACGCCGTTCGAGCTCGAAATCGATTTCATCGATCCGATTCCCTACTACTATCTGACGCTCGTCGTCGTCGGCCTGTGTCTTTGGGTTCTCTACCGCATCGAGCATTCCCGCGTCGGCCTGACGCTGCACGCCATTCACTGGAAGACGCCGCTTGCCGAGTCGGTCGGCGTCGACGCCTGGCGTTACCGGGCGCTCGCTTTCATCGTCGGCTCGTTCTTCGCCGGCGTCGCGGGGGCGCTCAAGATTCACTACCTCGGCAGTGTCACACCCAACCAGTTCACCATCGCTTTCATGGTTTTCATCCTGATCTGGGTGATCGTCGGCGGCTACAACAAGTTCTACGGTCCGATCCTCGGCGTTGTCCTGTTGACCATTTTCGACGAGGCGATCCGCGATGCCGAGATTATCCGTCCGGCGATCTACGGCGGTGTCCTGATCCTCTCGATCCTGTTCTTGCCGCAGGGGTTGGAAAGCCTGCCTGGAAAGTTACGCACGTGGTTTGGCGGCGGTCGCGAGCACAAAGACCCGCCGCTTACCGAATCGACGGAATCGTAGGGCGCTGGTAAACGACATGGCACTCCTCGACGTTCAAAATCTGACCAAGCAGTTCGGCGGCCTGACGGCGCTGGAAAACGTCGGCTTTCAGGTCGAGGACGGTGAAATTCGCGGTCTGATCGGACCGAATGGCGCCGGCAAAAGTACGATGTTCAAAATCATCGCCGGATTCTACGCGCCGACCCATGGCAGCATCGTCTACAAGGGCCGCAGCATCGGTGGACTGAAGCCGCACAGCATTGCCGAGATGGGCGTCGTCAGGACGTTCCAGGAAACAACCCTGTTTCAGGAATTGACGGTCTTCGAAAATGCGCTGGTCGGTGCACACATCAAAGCACGGACAAACCTTTTTTCGGCAATCTTCGGGCTCGACAAGGCGAAGCAGAAGGCGGCGCGGGAGAAGGTCGAGGACGTTCTCGAATTCATGGGCCTCGCCGACCGTCGGGATCAGCTGGCGTCCGAGTTGCCGCTCGGATCACAACGCGCGCTGGCGCTCTCGATTGCGCTGGTTTCCGAGCCCGAGTTGATGCTGATGGACGAGCCGTTCGCCGGCATGAATCCGGAAGAAACCAACCACATGATGGATCTGACCCGGAAGGTCCGCGACAAGGGCGTGACCATCGTTCTCGTCGAACACGACATGAAGGCGGTCATGGGGCTTTGCAGCTACCTGACGGTACTCAACTTCGGTCAGGTTCTGGCGCAAGGCACGCCCGACGAGGTGCGTAACAACGAAAAGGTCATCGAGGCCTATCTGGGAGGGGCTGGGTAATGCTTCTCAAGGTCGACGATATTCACGTGCATTACGGCCCCGTCGCGGCGCTCCGGGGCGTTTCGCTGGAGGTCGGCGAGGCCGATTTCGTGACGCTGATCGGATCCAACGGTGCAGGCAAAAGCACGACGCTGCGCACCATCTCCGGTCTCAGCCATCCGAGCGCCGGGCAAATTGTTTTCGACGGCAACCGCATCGACCGATTGTCACCGGATGCGATTCTCAAGATGGGTATCGCCCATGTCCCGGAGGGCCGGCGTATATTCAAGGACCTGTCGGTCACCGAGAACCTGATGCTCGGCGCCTTCACGCGTGACGATCAGGAGGGCGTGAAAGCCGACCTCGAGGCGACGTTCGACCGTTTCCCCCGTCTTCGGGAACGCCGCGCCCAGATGGCCGGCACCATGAGCGGCGGCGAACAGCAGATGCTGTCTATCGGTCGCGCGCTGATGTCGAAGCCGCGCGTGCTGCTGCTCGATGAGCCGTCGCTCGGCCTCGCGCCGAACATCGTCCGCGACATCGCGCGGATCATGATGGAAATCAACGAGCAGGGGGTTTCCATCGTTCTGGTCGAACAGAACGCCGAGCTGGCCCTCGAACTCGCCCGTCACGGCTACGTTCTCGAAACCGGCAATGTAGCGCTTGAGGGCGAAGCAAAAGGTCTCATGGACAACGAGCACGTGCGCAAGGCGTACCTCGGAATTTAATATCGTCGGGCCGTCTGGGGATTTGCCCTTATCGCACTGAGACATCATGCTTCTGCGGTTGAAGGGAGAAACGCCCGAAAGGTGGAGAACGTCTTGTCCCGATTGCTCGGTCTCGCGCAAACGCTTGGGCGCCCTCTCGCCTGAGGTGCGACGATTACACCGTTACGACAAAATCGTAGATTAGTTTGATTCCGATCAGGAACGCCGACGCGTAGACGACATTGTAGAAAGCCTTCTCCGGGATCACCCTGTTCAGGCGGACGCCGACGTAGACCCCGAGCGGGACGCACGGTAACAGGACCAGCGCCGTCAACAGGTTCTCGCCGGCAAGCTGCCCTGTCATCGCGTAGGGCGGCACCTTGAACAGGTTGACGACGGCGAAGAACAGAACGCCGGTCGACGCATACTCGGCCTTAGGCAGGCGCTGCGGTAAGAGATAGACCTGAAGCGGTGGCGATCCGGCGTGCGCGACATAGCTGGTATAGCCGGCGCATCCGCCCCAGAAGACGCCCTTGGCCGCGTGGGGATGGGCACGGTCGGCGTCCTTGCGGACAAACACCATGTAGAGCGTGAAAACGATGGCAATGCAGCCGACGATCAGGCGAACCGCATTTTCGCCGGTATACTCGGCGGTCAGCCAGCCGATGCCGATGCCGATCAAGGCGCCGGGCAGCAACGACTTCAGGTTGGCGAATGACAGGTCGCGCCGATAGGCCCAGAGGCTGAAGCCGTCCATGGCGATCAACAGCGGCAACATGACGCCCGCCGCCTGAAGCGGTGAAATGACCAGCGACATCAGTGGCACCGCCAAAAGGGCGACACCGCCGAAACCGCCTTTCGAAACGCCGGTCAGGACAACGGCCGGTATGGCGACAAGATAAAACTCAACGGCGTCGATCATCGGCTCATGGCGGTTACGGAACGGAACATCCAACCGTACTGCCAGAACGCGTATTGTCACGCATGGGCCACATCTGAGCCACATCAGGCCCAGGCCATGTCCGGGTCCTGTCGGATATTTCCCGCGCGCCTTCACGATCTCGTGACGGGCCGCTTTCGTCGATCTGTGCCTCGACGGCGAGTAACGGGATTTTTAGCCTGCAGCCGTCTTGTCCATGAACGCGGCGAGCTTGATGTCGAGTTCGGTCACGCCGCCCGCGTCGTGGGTCGCCAACGTTACATCAACCGTGTTGTAGACGTTGAACCACTCCGGATGGTGATTCATCTGTTCGGCCTTCATGGCGCATTGGGTCATGAAGGCGAAGGCGTGCTTAAAGGTCTTGAACTTGAACGTTTTGCGGATCGCATCACGGTCGTCGATCGCCGTCCAGCCATCGAGACCGGCGATGGCATCCGCTCGTTCGGCTTCGCTGAGCCGGTCGGCCATATCGGATCTCCTCGGTTTTCTCGTCCCGTCGTTTAACATGCGTGTCCGCCGGCTGCGTGCAAGTACCGGACGCCCGCCCAGTCTAATTTAGGCACATCTATCTACGTATTTGCCCATAGAGACCTTGCTTTCCCGGCGAACATGGTTAATAAGATATGAGTAACCCGGGCTTTGGGCGATCCCTGAAAATCCGGGCCTTGCACTTAGCCGTAAAGATCGGCTGCCTTCCGGCACTGTCGGAAATGCGGATGTCTGTGCGGCGACCAACCACAAAACGAATAGTCTTTGGGAGCAATGGACATGATCGTCTTTCTTGCCCAGTTGGTCGCGACGGTTTTGGGTGCGATCGCCGGGTTCACGCTTGGTGCGATGTTGATTGTCGAAGTCGAGGGACAGGGCGTTTCGATGCACCTCGTCATGGCAGGCGTCGGGGCCGTGGTCGGTTTCGGCATCGGTCACGTTATCAGCCGCGCTTATCAGCGCGAGGTCGCCAAGGAAGCCTGACATTCGCTGTCCGTTTGCGGGGCAGCGAGGCCAAGCAAGACGGGCGCGAGATCGTCCATCGTCGGACACACGATGGCGCCGGCAGTCCGCAACTCCGACGTGACGTCCGTCGGCAAACTTGTGTTCGAGCCGGACGGGATTTGATTTGTCCGCCCACCCATGATGATCGGTACGTTGCGGTCACCGTCGGCAGCCGCCTGTTTGATCGCCTGCAGATAGTCGAGTGCCACGCCGTTGTACGTGCTGATGGCGATAGCCGCACACCTTTCGCTTCGGGCTAACGCCACGATGTCATCCGGTTCGGCATGAACACCGCCATCGACAACGGTGACCCCGAGTCGGGCCAGAACGTCCTGCAATAAAATCTTGCCGTATTCGTGCACGTCCGTGGTGCAGACGCAGAGCGCCAGGCCGGCGGTCCGAATTGCGTTGCGGTCGGCTAAGGCGATGCGATCGACGATCTTTCCCGCAGCGGCTTCCAGAGCCGAGATCGTCGAGGCCTGTAAAACGGGGTTGCGGCCGCGTCGCAGCGCCGGGTCCGGCGTGCCCGGACCGAACAGTTCTTCCAGGCGTTCGGGTCCAATCCGACGGAGGGCCAACAGCATCTCGAACGGGTTCGTCGTATCGATGCCGGCGGTCTCGAAACCGCTCAGCAGATTGTCGAGAAACAGATTGGCGCCGAACACCAGCCGCGCCGCTTCGGCGTCGGCGCTGGCCACATCGATCAGGCCGGCGCTATCGCCGGCGCGTTCGATCAGCCGACCGGCGAAGGCGGCGGCGTCGGCCGCTTCGTCGATATCGGGAATTCGGCTCGCCTCGGTGATCGGCACCGGATTGATCGCATGTCCGCTGGGCCGCGCCGCTTGCGCCGCGATGTCGACGGCGAGATACGTCGCAAGTGCGGCGTAGTTCTCGGGTCCGTCGCCCGCATAGGACACCGTGTTGCCGTAGACCATGGTGCCGGGGGTGTTCGCGATCTGCGCGAGCGCAAGCTGAAAGGCGAGGCGCTTGGGCATTTCGGAGAAGCTGTGGCCATAACAATGACTGACGTGACCGCCGATCAGGCGGTCGACGATGTGTCGTTCGAGCAGCACGGCACCGAGACTGCAGGCAAGGTCGGTAAATAGCGCTGCAAAACCGTCGTCGAGATTGGAATGAATCAGAATCTCGACCGGTTGTGCGGCACAGAGCGACAAGGCCTCCAGCGTTACCGCCGTATCGCCGATATCGTCGTCGTGTCCGGGTAGGCGAAAAGTGAAGTACTGGCCAAGATTACCGATTGCCGTCGATCCCGCCTTCAGGGCTGCCGACGTATTTTCGACGGCTGCTGGCATGCCGATCACGAAATCGCCGAAGTGGGGCGCAACCGGCGCTTCGGCCGTCAGTTCGGCAAACGCCTCTTCACCCGCGAGAATTAACCCGGTGCCGCGTTGCGCGGCGCGTCGGACATCCGGGGGAAACCCCATCGACCAGTCGAGGCAGATACCATAGCGGTCGATGCGCGCACCGCGTTCGCCGGCGCGCTCCCAGATTTCACGCCACGCCTGTTTCGTTTTTGCCGGGTCGCGATAGCCGATCTGGCTATGGATCATGACGTCGAAAGCATCCATACGCTGACGCTTGTACTCGGCTTCGCAGGAAACGTTGTTTGTGGTCAGGAAGGCGCAATCGCCAACCGGAACGTCCGCGGCGCACTCCCGGCCGCGTTGCATGATCACGTCCGCATCCGGTAGTTCGGCCTCGGGCAGAATATCGCGGCGGTGCAGTTGAACGCTCATATCGACTTCAGTCGTGGCCGATGTCGAAATTGTTGCCGCCGTGACGGTCGACACCGCGCACGAGATAGAGTGGCCGCACGCCATAGCCTTGCGCCGGATGTTGCTTGCCGATTTCGGCGCCGAGCGCGTGATCGTAGTAGGACGTTGCCGGCATCAAACGGACGATGAATGCTGCGCGTCGCCGATCGGTACGGTTCGCGCGCGATCCGTGGATCATGTAAACGTCGTGGAACGACGCTTGGCCGGCCTCGAGGATCAGATCCTCGGCGGTCGACTCGTCGAAATGCTCCGGGTCGCACGCCAGATTGATGGTCAGATCGTCGCCTTCGATCCAGTTGTGCGAATAGAGGGTACGGTTTTTGTGGGAGCCGGGAATAAACCGCATCGGCCCGTTGTCGGGCGTCACGTCGTCGAGCGGAATCCAGATGGTCAACACCTCGAGCGGCCGGATCGGATAATACTCGCCGTCCTGGTGCCACGGCGTTTCCTTTCCGCTGTTCGCCGGTTTGCCGAAGATGGTCGTCCCCCAGAGGATGATGTCGTCGCCGATGAGCTGAGCGGCGATATCCATCAGCGCCGGGTGGGTTGCGTACTCAAGCCACTTTTCGGAACCGACGACGCCTTGCGATCCGCCGTTGATCTGATGTGGGCCGAGCATGATATCTGATTCCAGATGCGCATTGTCGACGAGCAGCTTGTCGTAAGCGCAGCGCATATCGTTCAGCACCTCCGCCGGGAGCCGGTAGTCCGGCACGACCCAGCCCTTGTCGCAGAAAGTTGCGCGCTCGGCGTCGCTCAGTGTTGGGGTGTAAGACGGACGATTATCTTTCGGCATGGCGATCTCCTCGTTGGCACTGATCGACCATTCCAGTTTAGAGCCAGAACTCACTAATTCCATCGATTCCGCGTCAGCGCATGTTGTTGCCGGGCAGGCGCGTCTCCGGCAAACGGAATTGCATGTAATGAACGGGTTCTGACCCTATGCTGCTCCGATGACGGGGGATAGACCAGGCTGTGTCCTTGTTGCGCCAAGCATCGACGATTTGGCGGTGCTTGCCGAACGCGCGTTGGCCGACATTCCGGCCGCGTTCCGCGTTCATCTCGGCACCATCGAGATTAGGGTCGAGGAGTTTCCCAACGCCGAGACCGAGGCTGAAATGGGCCTCGAAAGTCCGTTCGACCTGATGGGGCTTTATCGCGGCGTTTCACTCGACCAGAAAAGCATCAGCGATCCTGCGCCTGAAGCAGATCAGGTCTTTCTCTATCGCCGCCCGCTGCTCGATTACTGGTGCGAGACCGGCGAAGATCTGGAGCACCTGATACGGCATGTGCTGATCCACGAAATTGGCCACCACTTCGGCTTCTCCGACGAGGACATGGAACGAATCGAGGTCGAGGGCTGAGACGGGAACTCAGCCGGAAATTTGGCGATAGGCGCTCGGCAGGATGATCTTGTCGATGGTTTCACCGTTGTCGGCGAGCGGCAGGGCGATCTCGAAAAAATCGCACCAGCCGACGAGTGCGTGATCGATCTTGCCGATGGTTCGGCCCAACTGCGGTTGTTCCGTCAACGCCTCGAAGTAGTCGAGATCGTCATGTTGTATGTGCGCCAGGGTTGGCGGCTTGCCGATTTCCGACGCCGTATAAACGCGCCCCGTGGTCTCGTGGGCGAGCAGCGCGGTAATCCCGGTTCCGGCGAGGCGCACCTTGATGGTGAACGGGTTGCGGCCAACAATGTCGAAGACGCTGACCCACCCCCACCAGCCGGCAAAATCGTCGATAACGAAATCGGCCCAGGCGGGCAAACGGTCGCCGGCACGTTTCGATTGCCACATTTCGATAAACGGGGCGAATTGACCCAAATCCGAAGCCGGCGTCGTCAGTGGGAAAAGCTCATACACCCAATCGTCGTTTTGCCGCCAAACAGCCATCTTTTCCCTCGTCTAACGATACAGGGCAGGCGTTTCTGCGGGATTCTCGCTGCACCGTCAACCACCGGATCACGCGGCGGCGCGGGAAACCGGGGGATGCAACCGCCTTCAAATTTCTGTGTGCAAACGCACAGACAAGCGACCGCCGTATAGTTACAATGCCGTTTCTCCGCGGGGTTGCGGTAGGGAGGAAATCGTGCCGACCGGGAAAAACAAGGACGTTCCGATACGCTCGGCGCTGCGGGCGTACGCGCGATGGTTCATCGACGACAAACGTGCCGCAACAGCCATTGAATACGGCCTGATCGTCGCCTGCCTGTTCCTCGTCATCATCGCATCCGTAACATTGGTCGGGGACGATGTTTCCGAGAGTTTCAATCTGGTTGCCAATCAGATGGACGCGGCCAGTAACTGAGCCGGCTAAACGGCCGGCTCCTGCTGCGTCACGCAGTGGATGCCGCCGCCACTCTCATAGATACGATCGACATCGAGCGCCACGATTTCGCGGTCGGGATAAAGCTTGCCGAGCCGGTCGTTTGCGATCCCGTCGGCCGTGCGATCGCCGAAGCGCGGCGTATAGATTGCACCGTTGCCGACGTAGTAGTTGGCGTAGCCAGTAAAAATATAGGGATCGCGGGAGCGAACATTGACGGCGCTCGGAATGTCGACCATCTCGAATGATCGGCCGCGGGCGTCGGTTTCTCGTTTCAGGATCGCCTTCGATTCCTCCAGCACCTGACCCCATATTGATGTATCGCCGGGATATCCGCCGGTCATCAGCAAACCCGGGCGAACGATGCGAATGGATCCGTCGATGTGCCCATCCGTGATGTCGCGGCCACGTACCCCGGGCAGCCAGATGACTTTTTCGACGCCGAGCCCGGCCTTTAGCGCGTTCTCGATCTCGGATCTCGTCATGTCCGGATTACGATTGTCGTTGACCCAACAACTGTCCGTCAGCAACAGCGTGCCTTCGCCGTCGTACTCGAGACCGCCGCCCTCGCCGACGATGCCGGCCGGTATGTGCGGGCACCCCCGTTCCGCGGCGATTGCGGCTGCGACATGACGGTCGTTTTCGTGAACCTGTTTGTTGCCCCAACCGTTGAATGCGAAATCCAGGCATGCAACGCCATCCGCACCGTCGGTCAGGAAGACCGGCCCGCTGTCGCGCGCCCACATGTCATCCGTTTCGATATCGACCAGATCAATCACCGGACCGCAGAGCTCGCGGATCAACGCGTGATGCGCCGCCGTGGCCGCCATGGTGACGGGCTCGTATTTGGCGATGGCGCGGACCAGGCTTGCAAGGTGTTCCTGGACGGTTTCGAGCTGTCGGCGCCCGCCGTAAATACGCGATCGGGATGGCCAGCACATCCATGTGCGGGCGTGCGGCGCTTCCTCGGCCGGCGCATGAAACGTCCGGCCGTCAATCGTCGCTGCGGCAAGGCGACCGCTCGCGACTGTTGCGGCTGCCGTCATCAGAAACGTCCGTCGGCGCATGAGGGCATATCCCCGTTCATGATCGGACAGTGTAAACGGTAATCTACAGGGGCGAAACGGTGCGTTGCCGGTCAACCGGCCAGGATACGCGGCCACGGCGGGGCATCGGCGATCCGGTAACGCGCCGGTACGGCGTAACCGAACTGGTAGACAATTCGTGGCTTGTCGTTGGCCATGGTCTTGGTGCCGTGCATGTGATCGGAGGGGAAGAACGCCCACAAGCCGCGTTCCTCGACGCGGAACGGGCGCTGCGAAATAATCGGGTTGGCCATCTCGCTGTTCTTGCAGACCATGACGTTGCACCGGAGATGCTTAATCTTGCCGTCCTTGTAGAGACCGTAGCGGTCGGTGTGCGGGTGAATGAATCCGCCAGGCTCGATGAACGAAATGACGTAGCCCAGATAGGGATCGATTTCCATGCCCTGAAGATCGAAGGCGTCAATGATACGGTCGGCGACCTTGTTCATGACATCGTCGAACATGTCGGTGCCGTTGACCGTCTTGGCCCATCGGTTGCCTCCCGCCTTGTTGGCTTCGAGCAGGCCGGCCTCGCGGTACTCGTGCGCCTTCTTTTCGAAGTGCTCGCGCTCGGTGGCGGTGACGAAGTTGGGAATCGTGCGGACGTCCATGATGTTCACTACATAAAGCGAACAGCGTCCGGCTTCAACGACCGTTCGGACACCATTTTTCTTTCAATCCGCCGCGCTGATCGCTAAAGAGCGAAGAGCAATGCGCGCCGATCACGGGGATCAGGTTGCCATTCGGGCGATCACGGCAAACGCGACAAGACCGGCTATGGCCAGCACGAACATGATCAGGTGCTGCTTCCGTGATTTCGGCGTCGGGACGATTTCGGTGGGGTTTGCAGCATCTTCGGTCGTTGCATCGGGTGCATCGGATTTATCGATGTCGACTGTCGAAGTGTGACCGGAATTTTTGTCCGTCGTATTCATCGTTTCCTCCTATAACTCAGTGGAACACGATGTCACGAGCATGGCACACGCGACGTTTGGCCGCATTGACCCATGTTAAAGGGGATTTAGCGCCGTAAATCGATCCCGTGTGCGATGATGCAGAGCATCTCGAACATCAGGTTGGCAACCGTGACGCAGGTGATTCCGGTAGGATCGTGCAGTGGCGAGACCTCGGAGATGTCAGCGCCGACGATCTCCATGCCTTGCAGCGAACGCAGGATGACCTGAGCGTCGCGGGGCGTGATGCCGCCGATCTCCGGCACCCCGGTGCCGGGCAGGAACGCCGGGTCCAGGCCGTCGATATCGAGCGAGACGTAGACTGGGCCACCGGCCAGCACTTCGCCGATCTGGCCGATGACGCGGCTGCGCCCCATTTCCTCGTACTCGTCCATGGTAATGACCGTAAAGCCGACGTCGTAGCCGTACTGGATGTCCTCGATGCCGGTAAAGCGGCTGCCGCGAAGGCCGACCTGGACGACGCGCTCGGGATCGATCAGGCCCTCTTCGACGCCGCGTCGCATGAACGTCGCGTGGTTGATCCTGTCGCCGCAAATCTCGTCAAGGATGTCGGCATGCGCGTCGAAGTGCAGCAGTCCGACCGGTCGGTCCCTGGCCAGGGCGCGCAGGATCGGCAATGGGATCGTGTGGTCGCCGCCGCAAGCGATCGGAGCGATGCCGTTCGTCGTTAATTCGGCGAAAAAGCCCTCGATCTGTTCGATCGATTTGTCCTTGCTCATGGGGTTCACGGGCGCATCGCCGAGATCTGCGACGTTGCAGATCTCGAACGGGCGAACGCCACTGGTCGGATGTACGCGCCGGATGATGCGGCTTGCCTCGCGCACGCCGGCGGGGCCGTGCCGCGCGCCGGTCCGGTGATTGAGACCGAGGTCGAACGGCACGCCGCACAGTCCGATATCGACGTCGCCAGCGATCTCGTGCCGCCGCGTGCGCATGAAGGTGGCGATATCGGCAAACCGCGGATTGGTCGACGGGTCGATCGGTTCGAATTCGTTGTTGCCGGCCATATGCCCTCCTTCAGATGTCTGCGTGCGCCGGGTTGGCGACGGTCAGGTGCGTGCCGCTGTCGATCACCAAAAGCTGGCCGGTAATCGCCCTGGCATCAAGGGCAAACCAGCGAACCGCCTCGGCGACCTCGTCTGCCGACACCAGATGTTCGAGCGGTGAGATTGCCTCTGCCCGCCTGCGAAAATCATCCATTTCGGCGTCCTTCTTGGCGCCTCGCAACCAGTCGGTATCGACGTACCCGGGGCACACCGCGTTGACCCGAACCGCAGGCGCGAGCGCACGGGCGAGGCTGAGGGTCAGGGTGTTCAGCGCGCCCTTCGATGCCGTATAGGCGGCCGACGAACCGAGTCCCGACATCGCCGAATAGGACGATACGTTGACCACCGCACCCGTGCCCGATGCTTCGAGTGCCTCGCGGCAGGCGCGGGTCAGTTGCCACGCCCCGGTCACGTTGGTTGCAAACACGGCGGCGAAATCGTCGGCCGAGAGCGCGTCCATGTCGCCGGGTTCGGCGAATCGGGTAGTGCCGGCGTTGTTGACCAGCACGTCGATACGCCCCCAGCGGTTAAAGGCAGAGCCGGCAAGGGCGCGGCAATCGTCATCGTGTCCGACATCGCCCTTAACGGCGACCGCATCGGCCCCGAGGGCTTCGCATGCGTGTAAGGTTTCAGTTGCACCGGCCTCGTTCGAGCGATAGTTGATCGCCACGTCCAGACCGGCAGCCGCGAGCGACCGCGCGCAGGCGCCGCCGATGCCACCGGACGCGCCGGACACGATGGCGACCGGTCGGTCGCTTACGCTCACTGATCCTCCGGCAGGGGAATGAATTCATCCTCGTCGCCGACGACGGTGCCGAAGCGGCCGGCGCGCCAATCCTTCTTGGCCCGATCGATGCGTTCTTTCGAAGTCGAGACGAAGTTCCAATACATGTGCCGGGGATGGCCGGCCGGTCCGTCGAGCGGTGCGCCGCCGAGCATCATCAGACGCGTCTTGGCAACCGCTTGCACCGTGACCTCGCGACCCGGCTTGAGGACGATCAGCCGGCCGGCATCGAAAATGGCGCCAGCGATCTCGATGTTTCCTTCGATCAGATAGAGAGCCCGCTCCTCGATATCGTCGGGCACGTCAACCGTGGCGCCGGACTCGATGACCGCCTCGGCGTAGAACGTCGGATGAAACACCGTGACTGGCGATTTCTCCCCCCATGCCTCTCCGGCAATGAGAGCAAGCCGAACTCCATCGCGCTGGATCACCGGGAACCGATCGGCGGGGAAGTGTTCGAACGCCGGCTCCACCTCCTGGTGGTCTTCGGGTAGTGCGACCCAGGCCTGGATGCCGAGCACCGGGCTGGTCGTTTCCCTGAGATGTTCGGGCGTGCGCTCGGAGTGCACGATACCGCGCCCTGCCGTCATCCAGTTGACCTCCCCTGGGCGGATGACCTGAGCGTAGCCGAGACTGTCGCGATGCATGATTTCGCCCTCGACCATCCACGTGATCGTCGCGAGGCCGATGTGCGGGTGTGGGCGCACGTCGAGCAGATTGTCGGGCGTCAATTCGGCCGGTCCCATTTGGTCGAGGAAAACGAACGGGCCGACCGCGCGGCATTCGGCTGCGGGTAACGCGCGACGGACCTCGAAGGCGCCGATATCGCGGCTCTTGGGTTCGATGACGACGGCGACGGGATTACAGTCGCTGTTGAGGGGGGTCGGTTCGGACGCAGCTTGCCAACTCATGACGCGATAGTAGCGTCTACCGGCAGGCTGTCAAAAAGGTTTGGCGGCTGGAACGTGGGAATTCGGTGGCTCATTCCGGTGGTGCGTCGTCGTTTGACGGTCGCAGGAACGAGAGCGCTTTGTTGGCGGCAAGCCGGGCTTTGTCGTCATTGCCCTCGGCACTGAGAGCTTGCGCCTTGTCGCGCAATTCTTCCGCCTCACGGAGTTGCGCCGTCGTCAATGCCGGCGCTTCGGCGATCGCCGCGTCAATGGCGCGCATGAGATCGTTGAATTGTTCGGGATCGTTGGACATTGACTACCTCCTTGCCATACCTCGGATTAGGGCAACAAACGGCGATCCGGCCTCACTCGCGGCAAGATGGCTTCACCGCAACAAATACTGATTGGTCTTCGGGCCGTCCTCCGCCGCTCATGAAGTTGAACTGCTCGCTTGCGATACTCATGTTGCGCTTCTCTCTCACGCAACGTGTCACTCAGATAATGCTGGTCCTCCCCCAGTCCCGCATTAACCTATGTTGTCGTCGGCCAAATCCATGAAGGGCGAACACGATCGAAAGCAGAATCTTGATTGCCGCGCGATGACCAACACGCTTTATGACGCCCTGTTCGCGGACAAGCGTGAAAGCGACGCGACGGTGCTGATCCTGAAGGATCGCACGTTGCTGAGCTATCGCACATTCCTCGACATGGCGGCGCGATATGCCAACGCGTTGACGGCGCTGGGGCTCAAGCCGGGCGACCGGCTCGCGATGCAGGTTGCAAAGTCTCCGGACGCTCTCGCAGTTTATGTTGCCTGTATTCAGGCCGGCATCGTTTTGTTGCCGCTCAACACGGCATACACGCCCGGTGAACTCGATTACTTCGCAGGCAACGCCGAACCGGGCGTGTTGCTGAGCGACCCATCAACGGCTGAGACTTTGACCGGTGTCGCCGGGCGCCACGGCGCCGCTCTCGCAACGCTCGGGACCGACGGCAGCGGCACCCTCGGCGACCGGGCGGCTAGAGAGGCGGCGGATTTCCGACCTGTCGACCGCAACGCAGACGATCTCGCGGCGCTACTCTACACCTCCGGCACCACCGGGCGATCCAAGGGCGCCATGCTGAGTCACGGCAATCTACTCTCGAATGCGCGGGCACTGGCGGACATATGGCGTTTTACGGCGGACGACATTCTGCTGCATGCGCTGCCGATCTTTCACGTCCATGGCCTGTTCGTCGCTTCCAACGTTGCGTTTCTCTCCGGTGGTGCAATGATTTTCCTACCGGCGTTCGACGTCGACGACATGTTCGCGCGGTTGCCGCAAGCCACGGCGATGATGGGCGTGCCCACATTTTACACGCGCCTGCTCGCCGACGACCGGTTGAAACGCAACCTCGTTGCTCATATGCGACTCTTCGTTTCCGGTAGTGCGCCGCTGCTCGCCGAAACGCACAATGCATTCGCCGAACGCACCGGGCACATGATTCTCGAGCGCTACGGCATGACTGAGACCGGCATGATCACGTCGAACCCGTACGATGGCGAGCGGCGCGCCGGCACCGTTGGCTTCCCGCTGCCCGGGGTCGAGGTTCGGATCGCCGATCCCGAGACAAGTGCCCCCGTTACAAATGGCGATGTGGGTGTCGTCGAGGTGCGCGGGCCGAACGTGTTCCGAGGTTACTGGCGGATGCCGGAAAAAACCGAGGAGGATTTCCGCGAGAACGGCTTCTTCATCACCGGCGACATGGGGCTGACCGATGACCACGGCTATCTGCAGATCGTTGGCCGCGCCAGGGATCTGATCATTTCAGGCGGATACAATATCTATCCGAAAGAAATCGAATTGCTGATCGACGAGCAGCCGGGCGTCCTCGAGTCCGCGGTCATTGGCATCGGGCATCCGGATTTCGGCGAGGGGGTCGTCGCGGTGGTCGTTCCCGTTCCCGGTGACGTGATTGAAACCGACACGATCCGTCACGCACTGGCAGGACGCATCGCGCGTTTCAAGCAACCGAAGGCGGTGTACCTCGTCGACGAATTGCCGAGAAACGCCATGGGCAAGGTGCAGAAGGCAGACCTTCGCAAGCGCTATGCGGATTGTTTTAAGGTCTGATCGCGGCGCCGAACCGACGTTTACCGCAGGACCGGCTCGCCGTCTTCATCCGTCGCGGGGGCTTTGTCCCGGGCATGGCGATCGACGAGGCGGCTTTCGGCGAGTTCGCCGGTGCGCTCGAGGATCGGATAGGCGACGGATGTGATGTGACCGTTGATCCGTTTCAGGTCACGCAGCACATCGAGGTGCAGCGCGCTCGACTGGATGCTCTCGACGCGGCCATCGCTGATGCGGGAGAAATGCGTGTCGGTAAAGCGCCGCTCGAGATCGCGAATATCGGCTTTTTCACGGATCAGCTTGCGTGCAAGCTCGATGTCGCCCGACATGAAGATCGACATCGCAAGATCCAGGTTGGCGATGATCCGGGCATGGAAATCCTCGATCTCGCGCGCGCCCTCCGCCGAGAACAGAATGCGACCCTTGATTTTCTTGGCCGCCAGTTCCATCAGGTTCTTATCGACGATGTCGCCGATGTGTTCGAGGTTCGTATTAAAGCTCAGGATTTCGATGCTGCGCTGGCTCTCCTGCTCGTCGAGTTCCTCTTTCGACAGTTGCGTCAGGTAAAGCTTGATCGCCTCGTGCAGGGTATCGACCACGTCGTCGGCATCCTCGATCTCCTTGCGCAGGGTGTCGTCGTTCGTCGCGAAGACGCGGCCGGTGGAGATCAGCATGCTGCGTATTTCATCGCCCATACGCAGGGTTTCGCGCGCAGCGCAACTCAACGCTACCGAAGGCGTCTCCAGGCTACCGGCATCAAGATAGCGTGGTCCGGCGTCTTCCTCTTCGACCGGCGTGTCGGGAATCAGTTTCTCGGTCAGGCGCTGGACGAGGCCAATCAGGGGAATGAACAGCGTGGCGAGCGCAATATTGAACGCGAGATGGAAGTTGGCGACATCGCGGGCCGCGTTTGTGCTCCACTCGCCGATGTAGGGTGTAGCGTAAGGGATCAGGGGTAGTGCGATCAGTACGCCGACGCCCCGCATGATCAGATTGCCGGCGGTGATGCGTCGACTCTCGTCGGCCCAGCGCAGGGTAATGACGAATGCCGTGACTGCGCCGCCCAGATTGGCGCCGAGCACCATGATGTAGGCCATCTGCGTGCCGATGACCTGTGTTGCGGCAAACGAGGCGATCAGGAGGATGATGGCGACACTGGAATGGGAAAACCACGTCAGCGCGGCGATGACCAGAACCGTCAGCAGCGGTTCGTCGCGCAACGGGGCCATGAGAACGGAAATCGTTTCCGTTTCGCGAAGCGGTACGGACGCAAGAACGATGAGGCTGAGCGACAGCAAGACGAGGCCGAGGCCGATGGCGATACGGCCGAGGTTCTTCACCCGGGTTTTTTCGCCCGACATGAACATGAAGACGCCGGCGGCAATCAATAACGGTGACAGCCATTTGACGTCGAAGGTGAAAATCTGCACGACGATCGCCGTTCCGACGTCGGCGCCGAGCATGATGGCGATGGCGGCGGTGACCGTGATCAGTCCCTGACCGGCGAACGCGGACACGATCATCGCCGTTGCTGTGGAGCTCTGGACCGCCGTGGTCACGCCGAGCCCGGCGACCGCGGCGGTCAGTCGGTTCTTTGCGGAAACCGCCAGAAATCGGCGCAGCTCGCCGCCGTAGGACCGTGTCACGCCCGTCCGCACCATGCGGATGCCCCAGAGCAGCAGTGCGACGCCACCGGCAATGTTGACGATGATTTCCATGTGTCAGTCGGTTCTCCGCATCAGGCGCCTATCGATAGCGCCACGCCTGGGTCCGCTTCAGGACGCCATGGCTCAGGGCGAGATGTATAAGTCGCGCGGTGGCGTTCGTATAGAAAATCATCATGCCCATGGCCGCTGCCGGTGCGATGTCGCCCGCATCGTCCATGTTGAGCACGGCGACCGACGCCAGCGTCGTATCCGGGCTATAGAGGAAAATCACCGCCGAGACTGTCGTCATCGCGTTGACGAACAGGTAGACGGAAATATCGAGAATCGCCGGTAGGCATACCGGCACGGTCACCCGGCCGAACAGCCGCCATGCGGGTTGTTTGAGGGATGCCGAGACCGCCTCGAACTCGCGGTCCATCTGCTTGAGCGCCGTCAGCGAGGTCAGATGGCCAACCGTGTAGAAGTGAGTGACCGTGCAGATCACCAAGATCGCCATGGTCGCATAAATGCCGCTCAGCGGGTTCGCCGGGTCGTTGAAGAAGAAAATGTAGGCGAGGCCGAGCACCATGCCCGGGATCGCCATCGGCATCATGGCGATCATGTGGAACAGGTTTCGCCCGGTGTTGAAGCCCTGCATTTTTTCGACCAGATAGCCGCCCGAAAAAATTACGCAGGTGCCGATCGCCGCCGTCCACAGGCCAAGCTCGATGGAATTCCAGTACGACGACCAGCCGCCGCCGTCCATGATGTCGAAATTATAGTTGTTGAGCGACAGGCTGAGGTCGTAGGGCCAGAACTTCACCAGCGCGGCGTACTGACACATGCCGAGCAATCCGACAATGAACACCGCAACGAGGCCGCAATAGGCGAGGCACATCATGTCGAAACGTTTGTTGGGCTTCGGTTCGTACGCGACCGAGCGGGCGGTGAGTACGGAAACCTGGCGGCGCTGCACGATGCGGTCGACGGTGAACGCGATCAGCGCCGGCACCAGCAGGATGACGGAGACCACGGCGCCCATTTCGAAATTCTGCTGACCGATGACCTGTTTGTAGATATCGACCGCGAGCACGTCGTACTGGCCGCCGATCACCTTGGGCAGGCCGAAGTCGGTGATTACCAGATTGAAGACCACGAACGCCGCCGAAATCAGGCCGAACCGCGCGCCGGGCAAGGTGACGACACGGAACGTGCGCCACTTGCTGGCGCGTAGGCTCTCGGACGCCTCGTACAGCCGGGCGTCGGAAATCGCCAGCGCCGTCTGGATGATGATGAAAGCGTGCGGCAGGGTGAAGAACACGGAGCCGATAACGATGCCGATCGGCCCGTAAATCGAATGGCCGAACATCAATTCCTTGAGAACGCCCTGATTGCCGAACAGATAGACCAACGCGATGCCCGGCAGCAGCGACGGCACCAGAATCGGGATCATCGCGATCAGCCGTACTACGCCCTTGAGCGGCATGCAGCTGCGCGTCAACGCATAGGCGAGACCGAAGGCGATGGTCACGGTGATGACCGTACTGATCGCGGCGATCGTCAGCGAGTTGTAGATCGAATAAAACAACGAGGGTGTCGAGAAATAGCGCTTGTAGTTGTCAAGGCCGGTCGTCGCTCGCGGCCGCATGGTGACGCGTCGAAAATCGTTGCTCGAAAATTCGTGCCATTCGGTGTCGGTAAACCGCTCGGATCCGAAGAGGAATGCACCGCCGTCGCTCACGTTTTTGATGCGATACATCGTAGGCGCCCGGAAGCTGAAATCCGGGAACAACGGCACCGGCGAAAGCCGCGTGTCGCTGCCGCCGCCGATCTCGTCCGGCGCATAGGGCGGTTCGGGCAGTTGCCGGGCAAGCTCCGCCGCCGTCATTTCCGGTCCCCATCCGTCACCGTCGTCGACCTGGAAGGCGAACTGGGTCAGGTCGACGGCAAACGTCGACATCGACTTCGAGAGCATTGTGTAGAGCGGAAATGCCAGCGTGATAAGCAGATAGGCGCCGATTGCGAGCATGAAGCCCCGCATCAGCCAGTCGTCGCGACTGAGCTTGGGGCGAACCCGATTACCCATCACGGATGTCGTTGTCGCGGTTGATGCGGTGGTCATATCCCGGCCCTCACGACGCCTGCGGCTTGGCAAAGACATGAAGATGGTCGGCGACGAACTGGACGGCGAGCTTCTTGCCTTCTTCGAGGTTCATTTGCCGTGCCCGGTTGACGGAAACGTTTGCCGTCAGCCCGGCATCGCCGAAAACAGGGCTGTCGAGCAGGACCTTCCAGGTCACGCCGAGGAACTCGAGCTCGCTGATGACCGCGTCGAACCCGTTATCCGGCGTTTCGCCGCCGGGTTCCGACAGCACCATGTCTTCGGGCCGCACGGCGACGATACACGGCGTCTCGGCATCGAGCGTTGCGCGTTCGGTGGTCAGAATCAGGTCGCCGACGCGCACTTTTCCGGGGCCTTGCGCGATGCCTTCGAACTGATTGATCTCGCCGATGAAGTCGGCGACGAACAGCGACGCGGGGCGGCGGTAGATCTCCTGCGGCGTGCCGAGCTGTTCGATAATGCCATGATCCATGACGACGATGCGGTCGGCCATGGCGAGCGCTTCTTCCTGGTCGTGGGTCACCATGATGGTGGTCACGCCGAGCCGTTCCTGCAGCGCCTTGACTTCATGGCGCAGGTGCACGCGCACCTTGGCGTCGAGTGCCGACAGCGGTTCGTCGAGCAGCAAGAGGCCGGGTGAGGTCGCCAACGCTCGTGCCAACGCGACCCGCTGTTGCTGGCCGCCTGAAAGTTGCGCCGGATACTTGGCTCCTTGATCGGGCAGCCCAACCAGTTCCAACAGTTCTGCGACCCGGGACTTGATTTGTTCGGCGGACAGCTTCGCGTTTTCAAGGCCGTAGGCAATATTCTTGTTGATGGTCAGGTTGGGAAACAGGGCGTAGGACTGGAACACGATGCCAAAATCGCGCTCGGAAGGCGGCAGCGCGGAGATGTCCTTGCCGGCCTGGGTCACGGCGCCTTCGGACTGGATGTCGAGACCGGCGATCGCGCGCAGCAGTGTGGTCTTGCCGCAGCCGGACGGGCCGAGGAAACAGACGAACTCACCTTCGCGGATATCGAACGAGATGTTCTTCAACGCGGTGAAATTGCCGAACCGCTTGGTCAGGTTGCGGATGCTGAGATAGGGCTGGGATACGTCGGATTCGGTCATGTCACGCTCCGGCCGGTCTCCGATGGGAAAAACCGGATCGGTATTGTGCCAGAATAAGAGGCGGGCCGGCATCCCTCCCGCACAGGGAACGACACCGGCCCGCATCAAAGGCTCAGTTCTTGGGTTCGGACTTCGAATCGTAGCGCGACTGCCATTCGGCGAGAATGCGCTTGCGGTTGTTGGCCGCAAACTCGAAATCGTTGTCGATCATCTTTTCCAGCAGATTCGGCGGGAAGTGCTCGACCGGCTTGGCGACGCCCGGCATGGCGACAACCGCGTAACCGTCGTTGTACATTTCGTTCGCCTTGCGGGTGATCGACCAGTCGACCAGCGTTTTGGCGGCGTCGAGCTTCGACGTGCCGGCAACGATGGCGGTCGCTTCCATATCCCAACCAACGCCTTCTTCCGGGACGATGATTTCGAGCGGCGCGCCGGCAGCCTTCGACTTGGCGCCACGGAACGCGAACGAGACGCCAATCGGAATCTCACCGGCGGCGGCGAGCTTGCAGGGCTTGGAGCCGGAATGGGTATAACGCGCGATGTTTTCGTGCAGCGCATCCATGTAGGCCCAACCGCCTTCCTCGCCGAACATCTGCAGCCAGCTGGAGACGTCGAGGAAGCCGGTTCCAGACGAATTCGGGTTCGGCATGATGACGTGGCCCTTGTACATCGGCTTGGTCAGATCTTTCCACGACGTCGGCGGCGTCAGGCCGGCCTTACCGGCCTCAACCGTGTTGTAGCAGACCGAGGCGACCCAGGCGTCCATGCCGACCCACGTCGGCGGGTTCGACTTGTCGACGAACTTCTTGTCGAGCTTTTCGACGCCCTTTGGCGCATACGGTTCGAGCATGCCCTCGCTCTTGAGGAGTAGAAGCGAGGTCGCCGCGAGACCCCAAATCACGTCAGCCTGCGGGTTGTTCTTCTCGGCGAGAAGCTTGGCCGTCACGATACCCGTGGAATCGCGGACCCACTTGATGGTGATGTCCGGGTGATCCTCATTGAATCGCTCGGCGTACTTTTGCAGATCCTCGGCCTCGACGGCCGTATAGACGGTGAGTTCCGTCGCCGCCTTGGCGGGCGCGGCCCCGATGCCGATCGCCATGGCAGCGGCGGCAAACGCGGCAGTGCAGGCTTTCAGCGATGTTTTGAAATCGATCATGTATCAGACTCCTCCCTGATGATGGTTCGGCAGATAATTATTCTACTCTCTCATGTGTTGGCGAACGGATCGGTTCGTACGCCGGAAGACACGGTAGCCGGTTAATCCCCGGTATTCTGGGGTAGGCCACCGTCAACTATCGCGATCAGCAGACTTATATGTCCAATACATAATGCGGATAGTCGGTATAGGTTCAGCCGATAAAACGGCGCGTTGTTGCGTCCCCCTCGCCAACGGTTGCGAACAGGTCCTATGATAGTGACCCTTTGGGACATATAGCGAGCAATGATTTCGCTTTCGCTGCATATTTGTGTCAGAACGAAGATCATGACCGGAGGCCAAAAATGACCCAGATTCAAGACAGGGACCTAGGTACAACCGTGCCGGCGTCTGCGCCGGAGTATGTTTTCGATGCCGCGGACAAGCCGTCTCTGGCTTGGCATTCCGTACCGCTGATCGCGGCGAGCGAGGAGACGCTTCAGGGATACGGGCGCCTGGTCGACGATCCGGCCGGCTGCGACGTCGAGATTGTGCGCTGGCCGGCGCAGGGCTGGCGACCGGTCGATCCCGATACGGGCGACGAGGCCGGATGCGTCGAAGGTATTTTCGAGAGCGAGTGGCGGGGCGACGTACTCTACGGCACCAACGATGCCGTTGATGGTCGCTATGTGCTCGGCTGGTCGACCGATCCACAATCCGCATCGGTTGACGGGGAGACCGAGCCGCGCCAGCGGGTGCTGCTGTGGCATCTGAACTACCACCCGGATGGCGGTCAGTTGTTCTTCCCGCTCGACAACAAGCCGTTCGTCGTGCCGGTTGCGTTACCGGGCGACGACATCACGCCGGACAAGGTCGTCGCGTTCTGGCTGGACGGCTCGCAGGGACTCTATATCCATCCGAACATCTGGCACGAGGGCGTTTTTCCGGTCACTGGTCGCCAGCGCTTTCTCGACCGCCAGGGTCGCGTTCACGCACGGGTCAGCTGCGATATCGGTGCGGAGTTCGGCGTCTACCTGTCGGTTCCGCTGACTATGGACAGGCCGTAGACCCGCGCCGGAGGCCGGGCATATGGCGCAGCGGCGTGTCCCTTCGCTCAACTGGATGCGCGTCTTTGAAGCGGCGGCGCAGGCGGAGAGTTTCTCGGCCGCCGCGCGGCTCCTCAACATGACGCCATCGGCCGTCAGTCAACAGATCGGCGCACTCGAGCATCATCTCGGCACCAAGTTGTTTATCCGCGAGGCCCGGGCGGTGCGATTGTCGGAAGCCGGTTACCAATTGCTGCCGTCGATTTCGCAGGCGCTTTCCATCATCGAAACGAATGCCGAATCGGTTTCCAGGCGCGCCGAGGCCCGCCTCGTCACGCTGCAGACGGATACCATCTTTGCGACCAGTTGGCTGGCTCAGCGAACCGGCAATTTTCGCGAACGTCACCCGGATGTACGGCTTAACGTCGTCTGTTCCGATGAGGCGCTTCTGTTCGGCCAGGACGCGGCCGACGTCATCGTTTCGTTCGGGCCGCTGCCGCAGCACTGGACCGATCGTACGAACCTGTTTTCGGAAACCGTCTTTCCGGTTGCCGTTCCTGCCATCGCCAAAACCGTTAGAATGCCTGCCGATTTGTTGAACCATGATCTGATTGAAGTTGTCGGTCACCGGGTTGCGTGGTCCCCGGTCCTCAGTGCATTGGATATCGTCGACGTTACCGATGTCCGCTACGCGCTCACCAACACCACGGCGATGGCGCTTTCGCTCGCCGGTTGCGGACAGGGAATCGCTCTGGCACGCGCCCCGGCGACGGACTGGCTTGCCGGGAAACTCGGTCTCGTCGCCTGTAGCGGCGACGTCCGGGTCAAGGGCGACGGTACTTACACCATGGCTGTGCGCCCGACAGGCGGTGACGACACGGCGATCCGCAACGTGACGAACTGGCTGATCGAGCAGGCGAAACAGTCCTGAGAATCAGCCCGGGACTTTGTCGTTCAGCATTTGACTTTGAGCATCTGCGGATCGTAGAGCGGCTCAAGGTGGATCTCGCACGGGACGCGTTCGGTCGCAACTTCGAGTTCATAGGTGCCGGACCGAAGATGGTTCTCGTCGACGCCGTCGGCATCTCGGACGTAACCGAAGCCAATGTTCTTTCCAACCGTGTAGCCCCATCCGGCGCTCGACAGCCAGCCCGCGCGCTCGCCATTACGGTAGATGGTCTCGCGGCCGAGCAACACCGTGTCGCGGCCATCGACGGTGAAACAGGCGAGCTGTTTGTCGAGTTCGCCGTCCCGCTTCTCCTGAGCCGCATCGCGGCCGATGAACGGGACGTTACTCTTGAGCTTCACAGCCCAGCCGAGTCCCGCCTCAAACGGCGAGTAGTCGGGGCCGATGTCGGCGCCCCAAGCCCGGTAGCCCTTTTCGAGGCGCAGGGATTCGATGGCCCGGTAGCCGGCATTGGCAAGACCCTGGCCTTTGCCCGCTGCCATAAGAGCGTCATAGACCGTCAGCGCGTCGTCCTTCTTGCCGTGCAGCTCCCAACCGAGTTCGCCCGCATAGGTGATGCGGAGCGCGCGAACCTCGGCGCCGGCAATCGTGATATCCTGGCAGTGGCCGAACGGAAATGCCGTGTCAGACACGTCGTTTTCCGCCACCGCTGACAGGATGTCGCGCGACCGTGGCCCCATCAGCGACAAGGTGAAACGGTCGTCTGTCACATCGACCAGCTCGGCATCGCAGCCGTCAGGAATGTTGCGGCGGATCCATGTGAAGTCGTGGGTTCTGAATCCGGTACCGGTGACGATGTAATAGAGATCGTCGGCGAAACGCGCGACGGTCAGGTCGCATTCGATGCCGCCGCGCAGATTGAGCATCTGCGTATACGTCACACGGCCGGCCGGCTTGGTAACGTTGTTGGCGCAGATCCAGGATAGTGCCTGTTCGGCGCCGGGACCGCGCATCTCGAACTTGGCGAAGGATGATTGGTCGAACAGTCCGGCGCTTTCGCGTACGGCCCGGTGTTCCTCACCGACATGATCGAACCAGTTCTGGCGCATGAACGAGTACTCGTCCTTGGGTTCGACGCCGTCGGGGGCATACCAGTTCGGGCGTTCCCAGCTCATCTTCTCGCCGAAACAGGCGCCCTGTTCCTTGAGGCGTTCATAGAGCTGAGATGCGCGGTAGGGACGGCCCGAGCCATGTTCCTCGAACGGCCACGGCAGGGTGTAATGCTTGCCGTAAAGCTCCAGGGTACGGTCCCGAACCCAGTCGATATCGCCGTGGTGTGGTCCGAAGCGCCGGATGTCGACGGGGCCGAGGTCCATCGGCGGTTCGCCCGCGATGACCCATTCGGCGAGGGCCCGCCCCGCACCGCCGCCCGACGCGATGCCGAACGCGTTGAAGCCTGCGCCGACGAAGAAACCGGCGACCTCCGGCGACTCGCCAAGAATGAAGTTGCCGTCGGGCGTGAACGACTCGGGTCCATTGATGAGCTCCTTGATGCCCGCGTCGGCGAGCGCGGGCACCCGCTCGATACAGGCTTCGACGGCAGGTTCGAAGTGATCCCAGTTGGAATCGAGCAATGTGAAGTTGAAGCCGTCAGGGATGCCGTCGACCGCCCATGGGATCGGGTTCGGCTCGTAAACACCGGCCACGACACCGCCGACTTCCTCCTTGAAGTAGATGCGCCGGTCGGGGTCGCGGATCGTCGGCATGTCCCGCGTCACGCCTTCGAACGGTTCGGTCACCATGTACTGGTGCTGCACGGATACGAGGGGCACGTTGACGCCGGCCAGTTGACCGACTTCACGTGCCCATTGTCCGCCGCAGTTGACCACGACATCGCAGTCGATGTCGCCCTTTGATGTCGAGACGCCGGCGGCGCTGCCGTCCTTGACGGTAATGCCGGTGACGGCGCAATCCTCAATGATCCGCGCACCGCTCTTGCGCGCACCGCGCGCCAGAGCCTGGGTGATGTCGGACGGATTGGCCTGGCCGTCAGTCGGCATGAAGCATCCACCGGCGAGATCGCCGGCATCCATGATCGGCCACAGATCGAGACATTCTTTCGGTGACAGGATTTCCATCTCAAGACCGAAACTGCGCGCGGTCGTCGCCTGGCGTTTGTAGTCGATCATGCGTTCGTCATTGGTTGCGAGCCGCAGGCAGCCGCTCATCTTCCAACCGGTGTTCAGACCTGTCTCTTCCTCAAGCCGGTCATAGAGTTCGACGCTGTACTTCAAAAGCTGCGTGACGTTTGCGTTGGAGCGCAATTGCCCGACAAGACCTGCGGCGTGAAAGGTCGAGCCGCTGGTCAGCTTGGCGCGTTCGAGCAGAACCACGTCCGACCAGCCCTCGCGCGCAAGATGATAGGCCGTCGAGCAGCCGATAATGCCGCCGCCGATGATGACGACCCGGGCCTGGGTCGGGAAAGTATCGGTCCCGGTCATAGCTTGCTGAACTCCTCGTATGCGACCTCGAAGGCATCGAGGTTTTCCTGGGTGTAGGCGACGTAGTCGACGTCGAGGTCTAGGTGGATTTCCGACGCCATGCTCCACATCGCTTCACGGAGATGCGATCCGGCGCGGAATGCTTTGTAGCGGCGCCATTGTGCGGCGTCTGCGGGCGCGCCGTAGTACGTGGCCAACATGTCGCGTTCGGCGTCCTCGGGCAGTTGCGCGTTCGAGGCGATATTGGCGAGGTCGAACAGGCGTGCGCCGTAACCGCAGTGTTCCCAGTCGATAATCCAGAGCTTGTCGCCGTCGTCGATGAAGTTGGCGCACAACAGGTCGTTGTGACAGAACGTGACGGTAACCGGGCCGACTGCGGTCTCGAGTTCATCGTTGATCGCGAGGTAGCGCTCAAGATGCGGCAACATCCGGCTCTTTCCGTCGCGCAGCAGATAGGCATAGCTCCGGTGCACGCGGAACACCCAGAACCCGAGGCACGGTCCGACGACGTGCTCTCGGCCCTGGTCGTGGAGCGTCTTGACGGCTTCAACGATGCGCCGGAGATTGCCGGAGTCGGCGACATCGTCGGCCTCGTAGGTTTTGCCGTCGATATGGTCGATGACCATGATGCCCGGCTCGTTATAGACCAATGCCGGCGTCAACCCGACCGCGAGAGCGGCTTTCAGGCCCGTCAGCTCATTGAACCGCATGACGTTGTGGATCGGCTCGTCATCGCCGACCATGCGCACGACATAGCGTTTGCCGGCGTCGTCGACGGTGAAATTGAGATTGCTCAGACCGCCGCTCAGTTGCTCGATCTCGATGTCGCCCTGCCAGCACGGCAGGCGGCGGACACGACCCATTTCGGATTGTACGTCAACGGCCATGGCGTTCCTCTAGTCCAGTCCCAGTTGTTGCTTGCGCCGGCGCGCCCAGGCGCCGATCAGGCGGTCGGCAATGATGGCAATGAAGGCGACGCAAACGCCGGCGACGAGTCCGCGCCCGGTATCGGCCTTGGTCAGGGCGATGTAGACCTCCTGGCCGAGTTCACGGGTGCCGACCAGCGCCGTGATAACCAGCATCGAAAGCGCCATCATGATGGTCTGATTGATGCCGAGCATGATTTCCGGCAGGGCGATCGGCAGTTGCACCTTGCGCAGTAGCTGCCCCGGCGTGCAGCCGGCCTGGCGCGAAGCCTCGATCAGGTGCGGCGGCACGTTGCGGATGCCGTGATCGGTGTAGCGGATCGCCGGCACAATGCAGTAGGCGATAACCGCCAGCATGGCGGCGAAATCGCCAACCCGGAACAGCATGACGACCGGCATCAGGTAGACGAAACTCGGCAGGGTCTGCAACGTGTCGATAACGACGCTGACGATGCGGTGCAGCCGCTCGTTGCCGGCGGCGGCGATACCGATCGGAATACCGATCGTCGCGGCGATCATGACCGACAGGCCGCACAGATAAACCGTGACCATGGCCTTCGACCACAGGCCGACGGCGGCAATAAAGACGACCATCAACCCGGTCAGCAGCGCCAGCCTCCAGCCCCCGAGTTGGTAGCCGGCCAACGCGACGATGCCGGCGACGGCGACCCACGGCAGCGACAGCAGCATGCGCTTGAACGGCACCATCAGGTTCAACAGCACGAAGTTCTTCACCGCGTCGAGCTGATCGAAGTAGTTGACGTTGATGTACTTCACCATGTCGCCCCAGAACGATCCGGTGGTGACCGTGAGCGCCTCGGGGACCGCGTCCATTGTCGGCGTGAAGAGGCCGAGCAGCCATGTCGCGGCGACGGCGACGGCGAAGATCGCGAGATAGGGATGGCGGACGAACCAGTTTCCCCGGGGTGCATCGTGGGCCGGCGGCGGTCGGCGGGCGAACGCTTGGCTGACCCGGTCGAGCGCGATGGCGAGAAGTGTGATGGCCAAACCGGCCTCGATCCCTTCGCCGATTTGCAGGCGCTTCAGTGCATTGAGGACATCGAACCCGAGACCGCCGGCGCCAATCATCGAGGCGATGATGACCATGTTGAGCGACAGCATGATGACCTGATTGACCCCGACCATCAGCGTGTGCATGGCAGACGGGATCTGCACCTTCCACAGCAGTTGCAGGGCGCTGCAGCCGGTCATGCGGCCGGCTTCGTTGACCTCGGCGGGCACCTGCTCCAGGGCCAGCATGGTGACGCGGACCATCGGCGGCATGGCGTAAATGATGGTCGCGATCATCGCCGCGACCGGACCGAAACCGAACAGGATGAGGACAGGCACCAGATAGGCGAATACCGGCACCGTCTGCATCAGGTCGAGCACGGGGGTCAGCGCCAATTTGAAGCGTGGCGAGCGGTGCCCCATGATGCCGAGGAACAGGCCGCCGGCGACACCGAACGGTACGGCGATCAGGATCGACGACAGCGTCACCATGGCGCTGTCCCACTGGTCGAACAGTGCGAGGTAGAGGAAGCAGACCCCGGCCAATGCCGCGAGTTTCCAGTCCTTGCAGTAGCGCCCCATCAGAACGACGCCGATCAGGATCGCGACCCACGAGACACGCGGGAAGACCTCGACGGCATAACTGCCTTGACCTTCCAGGAAGCCGGTCGACAGCAGGCTGCGGACCACGTCGTAAGGTTGTTCGATCAGCCATGCGATCGAGCGCGTCAACTCGCGGAACGTGAACAGGCCGAAGTCGAGACCGTCCATCAACCACTTCATGAAGTCCGAGAGCCAGAAGCGCAGCGGTATGGTCCAGGCGCGCGGATACTTGAAGGCCCATGGAATGACGTCTTCGATGGCGTAAAGAAACGCCGTCAGCACCAGCGCCGCGACCCATGCCGCCATCCACGGATTGATCCGCATCCGTGTCGGCTCAAGCGTGGCACCGAGTGCTGTCATGCCTCGTCGCTTCCATCCGAGAGGATATCGAACACGGCATCGCGACCCAGTTCGCCGACGACGGCGCCATCTTCGACGACGGCGAACGCTTGGCCTTTCTCCATATCGGCGGCGCGCTGGATCAGGCTTTCGATCTTGGCGGTTCGCGCAACCTCATGGGTATGTGACGATGCCGTCGTCGGCGTCATGACGGCGCCGGCGGTCAGCACCTTGGCGCGCGGAATGCCCTGGGTGAACTCACGCACGTACTCCGTCGCCGGTGCGAGCACCAGATCCTCCGGCCGGCCAACCTGGATGATCTCGCCGTCTTTCATGATGGCGATCCGGTCGGCGAGGCGGATGGCCTCGTCGAAGTCGTGGGTAATAAAGACAATGGTCTTGTGCAGGACGTTTTGCAGGCGCATGAACTCGTCCTGCATTTCGCGGCGAATCAACGGGTCGAGCGCCGAGAAAGGCTCGTCGAGAAACCAAACGTCCGGTTCCACGGCGAGCGAGCGGGCGATGCCGACACGTTGCTGCTGGCCGCCGGAAAGCTCTCGCGGGTAATAGTTCTCGCGTCCGGCCAGGCCGACCAGCTCGATGACCTTGAGCGCGCGCTCCTCGCGGGTGCGGCGGTCGACGCCCTGAATCTCGAGTGGAAAGGCGACGTTTCCGAGCACGGTCCTGTGCGGCAGCAGGGCGAAATGCTGGAACACCATGCCCATCTTGTGGCGGCGCATTTCGGTCAGTTCGGCGCGGCTCGCCTTCATCAGGTCATGCCCGTCGAACAGGACCTCGCCGACGGTCGGCTCGATGAGGCGGGTCAGGCAGCGGACAAGGGTCGATTTACCCGATCCCGACAAGCCCATAATGATGAAGATTTCGCCCTCGTGGACATCGATCGAGGCGTCGCGTACGGCGCCGATGAAATTGCCGGCTGCGAGCTCGTCCGCCGTCGGCGTTCGACCGCCGTCGAACAGGTCTTCCGCGTTATTGCCGAAAACCTTCCAAACGGCGCGGCACGAGAGTTTTACAGGTCTATCCATGAGGTCCACCGCTGATCCAAGACAAGCGCGGCCGATGCCGGAGACGATCGATATGCCCCTGCAAGCCGACGGTTCAGACCCTAAAGAGTTTGCTGCTTGGAATGAAGGGTGGCCCGGACGACGGAACCACCCTCCATCCACCTAGGGAGACCTCTTATTTGATCCACTCGGACCAGCGCGCTTCGTTGTTCGCCATCCATTCGGCGACGACATCTTCGACGCTCCGGCCTTCAAGATCGACTTCGCCGACCATGGCGCTCATCTCGGCATTGTCGACGTGGAATGCGCGGATCGCCTTGTAGGCGCCCGGCCACTTGTCTTCGCCGCCTTTCCAGCCGACTTTCTTGATCCAGCCGAACGGCTTGCCGCAGTCGTAGGCCATGTCCGGATTGATGCCCCACGACGGATCGTTGTAGCACGCGTCCGTGTAGGTCGGGAATTCGACCCACTCGCCGTCGAACTTGGCAACGGCCCAGTGCGGCGCATAAACCCAGAGCATGATCGGCGCCTTGCGCTGATAGGCCGATTCGAGCTCGGCGAACAATGCCGCGTCCGTACCCGCATGGACAACTTCCCAATCGAGGCCAAGCGCCTCGACCCGTTCGTCGTCATAGCCGCCCCAGGTCACCGGCCCGCCGAGATAGCGGCCAAGCGGTGCGGTCTCGGGTGTCGAGAACGCCTCGGCGCAATCGTTGAGAACTGTCCAGTCGGGCAAGCCCGGGCACTTCTCTTTCATATAGCTCGGGTACCACCACTCTTCCTTGGCATCCATGCCGGTCTCGCCGAGATCAACGGTCTTGCCGGTCGCCAGCGATGCGTCCATCGCGTCCTTGCCAGTGGTTTCCCACATTTCCATGGCGACATGGAGATCGCCGGATTCGAGGCCGGCGAACTGGGCGATGTAATCGGCCTGGACCAATTCGACGTTGTAGCCGGCTTTCTTCAGGACCTCGGCCATGATGTTGGTGGTCAGATACTGGCCGGTCCAGTCATGCAGCGTGAGTTTGATCGGGTCCTTGGATTCGACGTCGGCCCGCGCCGCGGTCGCGGTCATGAAGATCATGCCGGCGGCGGCAACCATCCCCAGAACGGGGCGGAACAGTCTTTTCATGATGATGTCTCCCTGAAACGGAACAAAGTTTTCTCGATTTCCGGCACCGTTTACCGGCGCTTCTTCTCAAACTATGACGAAGACTCGAGCGCCAAGTCAACATATTGCCAAATTTTTTGCGGAAAAATATTCAATTCTTGTGGTTTTTTGTGGATTTAATGTCGAACAGGCGCAATATGTGGGATATTGCGTCATCGGGCCGCCGCCCGACTGAACCGGAGGCGCGCCGATGCTGCACCCGACCAAACGGCAATCCGAGATCCTGCGGGCTGTCCGCTTGCATGGGACGTGCCCGATCGGCGAGTTGGCGCGCGAGCTCGATGTCTCGGACGAGACGATTCGCCGGGATGTCCGGTTGCTGGTTGAGGAAGGCATGGTGGTTAAGGTGCACGGCGCCATCGTCGCGCCCGACCATCTGCTGGAAGACCCGTTTCAGTTGCGCCTTCAGGAATGCCGGGCGGAGAAAATCCGTATTGCGGCCAAGGCGGCGGACCTGGTCGAGCACGGCGACTCGATCATGCTCGATACCGGCAGTACCACGGCTTACGTTGCCCAAAGCCTCGTCGAGCACCGGAACCTCTTCGCCGTCACCAACTCCATCGAGGTCGCCCGTTCGCTGGCCAACCAAAACGGCAACCGGGTCTACATGGCGGGCGGCGAGATCCGAGCCGACGACGGCGCGGCGTTCGGCGAAACGGCAAACGCGTTCGCTGCCCGCTTCCAGGTGGACAAGGGCTTTCTTTCGATCGGCGCGATTTCGGAGACCGACGGGTTCATGGACAACGAGTTGTGGGAGGCCGAGTATTCGCGGGTCGTGATGCGCCAGGCCGCAAGAGTCATCGTCGTTGCCGATCATTCCAAGTTCGCGCGCCGTGCGCTCGTCCGTGTCGGTGGTTTCGACGAGGTCGATATGCTGATCACGTCGGCGCCGCCGCCGGCGTCGCTCGCTCGCCGGCTTGCAGACGCCGGCGTCGAGGTGGTGATCGCGTGATGACGCGGGGCGACGGAGGGCGGGATGAAATCAAAAGACCCCAAGCGCGGGCCAGCGCCAGGCGCGCCCCGCCTCACCGGGCCATTCCCTCGGCGCGCACCATTGGTTGGTGGCGGGCAAAAAACTAAAGGGGAGGGGATTGGTGGAGCCGAGGGGAATCGAACCCCTGACCTTCGCATTGCGAACGCGACGCTCTCCCAACTGAGCTACGGCCCCACGCGATAAACGAGAGCTTTGCCGGTCGACCCGCCGGGCCGCTTGGCGAAGCGGCGCTAAACTGCTGAAACAGGGGGCCGGTGTCAAGGGGGCATCGCGCCCGTCTTGCGCGGCGTTCGCGCGCTGGCTAGGCTCTTGACGTCCGGCGCATCCGGGCGCACTTCAGACCGGGACATGAACAGCGGAGCACAGGCGCATGGACGTGGTGATAGGCCCCTTCTTCTGGCTGATCCTGACGGTAATCGACATCTATATCTGGATCGTCATTATCCAGATCATCCTGTCGTGGCTGGTCGCCTTCGAGGTCATCAACACGCGCAACAGGTTCGTCTACATCATCGGCGACTTCACGTACCGCTGTACCGAGCCGGCGCTGCGCCCGATTCGTAATTTTCTGCCAAATCTCGGCGGTCTCGACATTTCACCGCTCGCCCTGATCTTGGGGCTCTATTTCCTGCAACGCGTCATCATCGAAATCGCCTACAAGATGGGCTGATACCGCTTGCGGTGCGGGTCGCTCCGCGAAACGCGAGTGACGCTCTCCGCCAAGCCGCGACCGACAATTTGCGGTTTTCTCTCGCTCCATGGGCCGCTAAAACGGCGGACCTTTCGGACACGAACGAGCAGAGGGCAAACATGAGCCAGGCAACGATTATCGACGGCAAGGCATTCGCCGCCGGATTACGCGAACGCGTCGGCGTCGAAGTCGCGCGGATCAAATCCGAGAACGGCGTTCAGCCGGGTCTCGCGGTGGTGCTCGTCGGCGAAGATCCGGCGAGCAAGGTCTACGTCGGCTCCAAGGCGAAGCAGACCGTCGAGGCCGGCATGCAATCGTTCGAACACCGTCTCGACGAGAATACGTCCGAGGACGATTTGCTGGCGCTGATCGACCAACTCAACAACGACGATGCGGTCAACGGCATTCTCGTGCAGTTGCCGCTGCCCAAGCACATCGACGACCAGAAGGTGCTCGCGACGATCGATCCTGACAAGGACGTCGACGGGTTCCACACCACGAACGTCGGTCGGTTGTGGACTGGCGGCGATTCGCTGGTGCCGTGCACGCCGTTCGGCTGCCTGCTGCTGTTGCGCGATCACCTCGGCGATCTTTCCGGCAAGAACGCGGTCGTCGTCGGTCGTTCCAACATCGTCGGCAAGCCGATGGCGGCGCTGCTGATCGGCGAGAGCTGCACCGTCACGGTTGCGCATTCGCGGACTCAGGATCTGCCCGGCAAGTGCCGCGAGGCCGACATCGTGGTCGCCGCCGTGGGCCGGCCGGAAATGGTCAAGAGCGACTGGATCAAGCCGGGCGCAACGGTCATCGACGTCGGCATCAACCGGGTCGAGGCGCCGGAGAAGGGCGCCAACGACGACGGTTCACCGAAAACCAAACTGGTTGGCGACGTCGACTTCGCCGGCGCGGTCGAGGTTGCGGGCGCGATCACGCCGGTACCGGGCGGCGTCGGGCCGATGACCATCGCATGTCTGCTCCGCAACACGCTGGTCGCATGTTGCCGCCAGAACGGCATCGACGATCCGAAGGTGGATTTCTAAGAAGAATACGGCGCGTCGAGGGAATGGCCTGGCGAGACGCGCCGCGCTAGAATGCCCTCATGCAACGCCTACCGGTCAATGACGACACGCTACGCCTGATCCTGTCGAAGGGTCACGAGGAATGGTTCGCGCGCGAACTCCGCGACCGGAAAATCGCCATCGGCGTGCTCGTCGTGTTGTTTTTCGTCGCGGTTGCGGGGTTCAGTTCCGGAATAGCGTTCTCGATGCAAGAAGCCGCATCGGATGTGATTTATGTCAGCGAGAACACGCCCCGGGCGGAGATCAGGAATTTAGAGGCGGAGGGTTTCACGGTCGTTGTCGGCCGCTTTCCGTCTGGTGACACTGATGCTTCGCCCAAAGAGTTCAAGTATCCGTTGCTCGCGGCGACGTTCGCCATACTCGGGGCCATCATTGTCATCGCCGCGCCCCTGTTCACGCTCCGGGCGTTCTATGAAATGGCGAAACTGCGCCGCTGGCGAACCGAGCACCGCGAATTCCTGGCCTCTTACGGCCGCGACGCCGTGTAATCTCTACGAACCGTCGGGGCGGGGCACCGCGACACCAATCATGCAGTCGCGGGTGACGATGGCGGCGAGTCGATCCTCCGACCAGCCTTCCGTGCCATCAGGGCGCATCGGTAGCACGATGTAGCGAAGCTCGGCGTTGGAATCGTGCACCCTGACCTCGACATCTTCGGGGATATCGAGGCCGAACTCGCTCAGCACCGCGCGCGGTTCGCGCACTACGCGACCGCGATAGGCGGCGTTTTTATACCAGGCCGGCGGCCGGCCAAGCAGCCAGCGCGGATAGCACGAGCACAAGGTGCAGACGACGACGTTGTGAAGCTGGGGTGTGTTTTCCAACACCGTCAGTTCGGCGTAGCCCGGGTCGAGACCGATGCCCTGAACGGTCTCGAGCGCGTTCGACTGCAAGCCGGCGCGGAACTCAGCGTCGAGCCAGGCACGGGCGACGACTCGCGCGCCATGGGTTTCCGGCGTCACCTGTTCGATCGCCTCGATCTTGCGGCGCACTTCGTCGGCGCTGTAGATGCCCTTCTCGATCAGCAGTTCATTGAGCGCCAGACCACGCAGCGCAACCTCGCTCGGTGCCGGGTGATCGGCCTGTAGCGGGTGCGGACCGTGCGGATTGCTGTGCGAATCGTCGTGATGATCGTGCGGCACGGATCGTTCTCCTCAGGCCGGGGCGAGCCAGTGTTCGTGCATCTCGATTTCCAGCGTGTCGCCGGGTTTGCCGGCGTAATCCGGCCATAGCTCGGACTGCCGCAACCGGATTCGGTATACCGGTACCGCCTCGCCGTCCGGATCGGCGGTCGCCACCAATTCCGGTTTCGGTTGCGCGAGACAGACGCGCTCGACGATGCCGGTCCGACCCTTCACGTAGGACGGCACCCGGTGATGTCGGGGCTCCGGGCGCGTGTCGACGACGACCTGATCGCCGGGCTTGAAATGGGCGCTCATGATACGCCGTCCGTCGCGTTACGGGCCTTGATCTCGGCCACCTTGGCGGCGAGTTCGTCCTCGTTGACGATGCCGCGCTTCAGGCAGTGCGCGACCGCCGACGCGGCCCAGCGCTCGTAGTACGAATAGGCCGAATAGGCGTCCGGGCCGAGTTCCTCGATATTGACGCGAAGTTGCGCCGAATCGGTCATGTAGCCCTTGTCGCCGAGCAAATAGATGATCGCGTCGATCTGCCGTTCCCAGTGGGCGAAGTCGTGCTCGTCGCGGTCGATCGCGGCGTTATCCCCGGTCGGGATATCGCCGCCGAGGTCGTGGGGGCCGGTTTTTTCAGGTCTGTCGTTCATGATTGGCAGACTAGCATCGTCACAGGGAGGTTCAATGCAGAACGACGACGGACGGTCGCATGGCCTTCATAGTTTGACAGGCTCAGTATGAAGGCCCGGGGAAATCCTCGCCTCACCCTGAGCCTGACGACCTGCCTTCGCCGTAGCGTAGCGGTGGCTTCGCGCAGGCAGGAGGGTGAGGTGGACTTGTTCCGCGTGGTTGACCTGAGGCGTCGGTTCCGGGATTTTGTCGCATCCAAATCCGACTCGGGGCTCCCATGGCCGAAACAGAAGACCAGATCGCTGCAACCGTCTCGTCCAACGACGGGGAGAGCGGACCGACGCCCGAGCAAAAGACGGCCTCCGACGCCATCATCAACGCGCGTAACGGCGGCATGAAACAGCGCGCCTATCGTTTGGCGCGCGATGCCGTCGGAAAGTGGCCGGACGAACCGGTTTTCCTGCGTCTCGCAGGAGCGGCGGCGTTCGAAGCCGAAGAGTTCGAGGACGCCGAAATCTGGCTGACCCGTCTGGTCGAAAAGGCGCCGCGCGACGGCCGGGGATACCTTCGTCTCGGCGAGGTCCTGCGCCGCGCCCTGCGCCTGCCTGAGGCCGCGACGGCTTTCGCCCGCGCCCGCGCCGCCGGCCTGGTCGACGAAGGGCTTGAGTTTCGAATCGCCGAGGTCGCAAACGCCATGGGCGATGCCGCCGCTGCCGCCGCAGCGTATCGCCGGGCCCATGAGATCAATCCGTCGAACACCGCTGCCGCCTACGGTATGGCCGCCGCGGCGCGCCGTCATGGCGACCGCGAGACCGTGCTCGACGGCGTCGCGCGGACGCTCGCGACCGATCCGGATCATGCGGCGGCGCACCGGTTGCGCGCGGAGGCGATCACGTTCTCGTCGCCGGGGCCGGAAATCGACGCCATGACCGAGGCCCTGGCCCGCGCCGAGAAGGCCGGGAAACTGCAACACCGCATCCAGCTCTCGTTCGCGCTCGCCAAGGCTCATGACGATCTCGACGAGCGCGACAAGGCGTTCGGCTTCTGGGATGCCGGTAATCGGCTGAAACATTCGACGTTCAACTACGACATGGATGCCGAGGAAGCGCTGGCCGCATCAGCCCGCAAGGCCTTCAACAACGATCTTTCGGTGCGATTTCACGGTCAGGGGCTGGATACCGACGTGCCGATTTTCGTCGTCGGCATGTCGGGCGCCGGGACAACCCTGATCGAGCAGATTCTCGCCGGCCACCCGGACGTCTTCGGCGCCGGCGAGACGCCCTACCTGCCGCACATCGCCATGACGCCGATGCCGGATCATCGCGCACGTAAGCGGCACGGACTAGAATACAAAGGCGATGCGGTGGCGAAGAAAACCGCCGGCGGCGTCGAAAAACGAAGCGGCCCGGACGTGAAGGACATTCCGTATCCCGATTTCATGCGCGACATTCCGCTCGAACGGTTCAACAAACGCGCCACGCTCTGCTTCGAGCGGTTGCGCGCGCTAGCGCCGGAGGCCCGGCGTATTGTCGACAAGCTGCCGGTAAACTTTCTCTATCTCGGAATCATTCGCTTCGCGTTTCCGAAGGCTAAGATCGTCAATTGCGTTCGCGATCCGGTCGATACCTGTTTTGCCGCATGGCGACGGCTCTATGACGGCCAGCAGTTCTTTACCTACGATTTGACCGATTTGCGGCGTTTTCACGGCATTTACCGTGACATGATGACGCATTGGCACGGCATGATGCCGGGCGCGATTCACGACGTTTCCTACGAAGACCTCATTGCCGATCCGGAAACAACCGTGCGGGAACTATTCGACTTCGCGGACTTGTCCTGGGATGACCGTTGCCTGCGATTCCATGAGACGCCGCGGATCGTCGACACGCCGGCCGGCTGGCAGGTGCGCCGGCCGCTCGACCCGTCGCGCGTCGGCGCTTGGAAACGCTACGAAACATACCTCAAGCCGTTTGCGGATGCCCTTTCTGCGGACATCGGGACCATAGACCCGGCCGGGAACGAATGACGGTCTGGCGCCGCGCGGGCATCGCTGCGGTCCTCGTCATCGCCTGCGCGATTGCCCGTGCCGCATCCGCCGGCGACGGCTTCGAAGCGGTCTACGACGCCCATTACCAGTTCGAACACCTCGGCTATTGCGGCATGGCGGACACCGACGCCCAAGCGGCGCTGGACCGCAAGGTGAGGCAGGCGATGGATGCCGGTCTCAGCCGCGAGGACATGGAACAAGCCCGCATGAAGGCCTGGTCGGATGCCTACAAGGAATGGCTCAATCGCGGGCTCGGCGGGTTTCGCGCCTGGTGCGCGGACGAGGGTCCGCTATCGAAAGATAGACTGATCGCCGATTGACGCGCCCGTGGGCCCGCGCGATCAGGCCGGAATCTTGTCGAAGTCCAGAATTGCGGAATCGATATTGTTGGCGACGAAGGACCGGAGAATACGGTTTGTCGTCGACGGTTTCCGGGTGAGGTCGACGAAACGCGCCAGGTCCTTGGAGAGATCGAGCGTCGAATCGGACGACAGCGACTCGGGCCGTCGCGAGAATCCCATGTGCCATTCGGGAAAGGTTCGTTCGTCGATCGACTTGTCGATCAATGTGATGACGTCGTGATGGCGGGAGTCGACGCGAATGGTATCGAATACGATCCGGACGACATCATTCGGCCCTTCAAGCACCTGAAAGATATTGCCGTCCACATAGATCATCATGCCGGTTATACCGCGCTGCGCGTTGTTGCGGCGGGATTGACCGAGGATGTCACCGAGCTGAGCAGCCGAAAACGGCGACTTCGCGGAGCTGACGTAGGCAATTTGGTACAATTCGGACGGCATGGTTGGGTATTCCTTCGGAATAAATCGCCGTTTTTTCTGTCTTACAAACTACCAACCCAACCTGAACGTTAACTTAAAGGTCGGGACAGGCCCGCAGGGGATGGAAATTGGGTTCGCCGGGGGCTATACACCCCGCGCCATGACCGAGCTTTCGCACATCCGCAACTTTTCCATCGTTGCCCATATCGACCACGGCAAGTCGACGCTGGCGGACCGTTTGATTCAGCTCTGCGGCGGCTTGACCGACCGCGAGATGAAGGAACAGGTGCTCGATGCCATGGAGCTCGAGCGCGAACGTGGGATCACCATCAAGGCCAACACCACGCGCCTCATGTACACGGCGAAAAACGGCGAGACCTATCAGATCAATCTGATGGATACGCCGGGCCACGTCGACTTCGCCTATGAGGTTTCGCGCTCTCTTGCCGCCTGCGAGGGCGCGCTGCTGGTGGTCGACGCGAGCCAGGGGGTCGAGGCGCAAACGCTGGCCAACGTCTATCTGGCGATCGATGCGGATCTCGAAATTGTTCCGGTTCTGAACAAGGTCGACCTGCCCGCCGCAGAACCGGAGCGCGTCAAGGAGCAGATCGAGGAGGTCATCGGTCTCGACGCGTCGGAGGCTCTCGAAATCTCGGCAAAGACCGGCAAGGGCGTACCCGACGTACTCGAAGCCATCGTCGAAAAAATGCCGGCGCCGACAAGCGATGAAAATGCGCCCCTGAAGGCGCTGCTGGTCGACAGCTGGTACGATCCGTACCTTGGCGTCATGATCCTCGTGCGTATCCACGATGGCGTGCTCAAGCGCGGCATGAAAGTGCGCATGATGGCCAAAGGCCATACCTATCAGGTCGAACAAGTCGGTATTTTCACCCCGAAGGCAACGAAGGCCGACCAGCTCGGCCCGGGCGAGGTGGGTTATTTCACGGCGTCGATCAAGACGGTGGCGGAGACCGATGTCGGCGACACCATCACGGACGAGCGCAATCAGACAGCGAAACCGCTGCCGGGCTTCAAGCCGTCGGTGCCGGTGGTGTTCTGCGGCATGTTTCCGATCGACAGCTCCGAATACGAGAACCTGCGCGACGCGCTCGCCAAGCTGCATCTCAACGACGCGAGCTTTCACTATGAGGCCGAAACGTCGGCGGCCCTCGGCCTCGGCTACCGCTGCGGCTTTCTCGGTCTGCTGCATCTCGAGATCATTCAGGAGCGGCTGGAACGCGAATTCGATCTCGAGCTGATCACCACGGCGCCGTCCGTCGTTTACCGCATTCACCCGGTCAAGGGCGATGTCATCGAATTGCACAACCCGGTCGACATGCCGGCGCCCGAAAAGATCGATTACATCGAGGAGCCGTGGATCCGCGCCAACATCATGGTGCCGGACGAATATCTCGGCGCGGTGCTGCAATTGTGCACCGAACGGCGTGGCGAGCAGATCGAGTTGACCTACGTCGGCAGCCGCGCCATGGCGGTCTATCGTTTGCCGCTGAACGAAGTGGTGTTCGATTTCTACGACCGTCTGAAATCGGTGTCGCGCGGCTACGCCAGTTTCGATTACGAACTCGACGGCTACCGCGAGTCCGATCTGGTGAAGGTCTCGATCCTGGTCAACCAGGAGAACGTCGACGCGCTCTCGTTCATCGCGCACCGCAGTCAGGCCGAGGGCCGCGGCCGTCATATCATCAAGCGGCTGAAAGATCTGATCCCGCGGCAATTGTTCAAGATCGCGCTGCAGGCGGCGATCGGCGGCAGTGTGATCGCGCGCGAGACCGTGTCGGCGATGCGCAAGGACGTCACGGCGAAATGCTACGGCGGCGACATCACGCGAAAGAAGAAACTTCTCGAAAAGCAGAAGAAGGGCAAGAAGCGAATGCGCCAGTTCGGCAATGTCGAAATCCCGCAGTCCGCTTTTCTCGCCGCGCTCAAAGCCGGCGACGACTGAGTTTTTAATTCGGTTGCTGTTGACTCAGGTCAATGCATCACGGTGCTTACTGCGTCAGACTAATCCCTGAGCGCTGCATCGGGCGGCGTGACATGGAGAGAATGATGAGCATGACCCAACCGCAAACCAGCACCAGCACCAAGACCAATGCCACGGGAAAGGGAGAACCCCGCAGCAAGATCCTATCGGTCGAACAGGATCGGACGGGTGAGATCGTCGTGGAGGTGTTCGTCAAATCGACCGAAGCCTATGTCGACTGGCTGTCGGTCTGGAACCGCGAGGTTTCGAGCTTCCTGACGCGTCGTCTGGAGCGCCAGCGCGACTTTGCGCGTAAGGCGTGCGCTTGCAAGGATGGCGCCGAGTTCGTCGAGTGTCAGCGCGAATGGACGGTGGTCGCGCAGCAGGACTATGCGGACGAATTTCGCAAGTTGACCGAACTCGGTCTGTCGTTTGCGGAAAAACAGGCTGCCAATACGCCGGCGCTCAAGGAATAGGCCGCAGGCGACGACGGGATCGTCGCGTCAAGTCCAGGGCCGGGCGAACGCCGGCCGGTCCAACATGAAACGACTGGCCGCGTCCTTCGGGACGGACTGGCGCCGCTAGGGTCTGATCCGTTTGGATTGAACCAATCTAAGTGGTGAATCAGCCCCTAGTAATGTGAAATAGAGTGCGATTCACGTTTCAGGCGAATCACGAAGTGATTCAACCTAAAACGATCGCACTCTAGTTGACGGCGACGAGAGTGATGCCAAGCTCGTCTTCCAGCGCCTTGATTTCGTCGAGCGTGTCGTCGGCGAGTCTAGCCGGCTCGACATCGATCTCGCTTAACGCAAGCAGCGTGACGCCGGACTGCTCCTCGAGCGCCTTGATCTTGCCGAGCTTGCTGTCGCCAACCTTTGAAACCGCGTAGACCATCGCAATTCTCCTTTCGTTCGATTGGACGGACATCCAGTATAATGCAAAACCGTCGATCAGGCAGGGTGTCCCGGGACCTGCCGCCGGCTCCGCGACGGCAACCGGCCGAACCGTTTCTTGAAGGCGCGGGTGAAGGCGGCGGCACTGGTGAACCCGATGGCGTCCGCGATGCTGGCGATGGCCGGTGATCCAGCCAATCAGATTCGCGTGCGGCTTAGGCCCGGCGATTTGCTCGGTTTCGACAACCGCCGCCTGTTGCACGGCCGCACCGCTTTCGATCCGGCGACCGTTGGCTGCGCGGCTGTTACGTCGAGCGCGAGGAGCTGGTCTCGCGGCTCCGCATCGTCGCCCGCCACCGGCGGACCGGCCTCAGCGGATGAACGCAGCTTCGGCCTCGGGCACGAAGGTATCGGTTGCGGTGCTGAGTTCGTAGGCGCTCATCACGTGGGTGATGACGCCGTCGTTTTCGAGCGGTAGGTCGACGCCGCGAACGAACAGGTATTCGCGGCCGAGCGGCTCGAGCGTACCAGTGATGAAACCGATCAGCCGTTCGTCGAGTATCCGCTGAAAATACTCTTGTTCGAATTGACCCCAGACCGTGTCGAGATGCGGCTGTTCGCTGATCCGTCGACCCGTGTAATCCATGCCCCACCAGTTGGTCAGCATCGATCCCCACAAGACCCACTTCGGGTCCAGCGGATCGCGGTGCATTTCGGCAAGCGAGAGCTGACCCCACCAACCCTGGAAATCGAGGATGTCGAAATCCTTCCAGCGTGGAAACACGCCGGGCGCTGGCGCCTTCGACCGCCACAGTGCGACGATGGGAGTGAAAGGGCCAAAAGCGTCGTCAGGGGTCTCGGCGGGGTAGGCGTGCCAGACCCAGGGTCCGTTTGTCGGTGAAGTCATGCTGGCGTTACCCGAATCAGGATTCGCGGCGCGGCAGGCGCGGCGCATTGCTGTCGGTTACATCATCGTAATCGACATCGTCCAGGGTCACCCATCTCGGCTGGCGGTCAGCATCGTGCCGTTCGCCCAAATCTGCGTCTTCAGCGCCGTCCACGCCGTCATGCGGTCCGATGTTCTCATGCCAGCGTTCGATTTCGTCCGGGTCCGGATAGTTTGCCTGTCGGTCGCCGCTCAGGTAGGCCGCCCGCATGTCCTCGTCCTCCGGGTCGTCGAGATCGAACAGCAGATGCACGGGCGCATTGTCGTCCTCGTCGGGATCGTAGTCTTCTTCCTCCCGGGCGCGCCGGCTCAGTTCTTCGATGACAAAGAGTGACTGACGGTAATGCTCGAGATCTTCCTCCATTTCTTCGGATATCGCGCGGTACGGCCGCAGCCGCCAGGTGAGAAATGCGCCCGGCACGCCGAGCAACAACCACGCAGGCAGTTGCAACAGCGTCGTCAGCATCGGGTCCCAGATTGCCGACGATACGTTCTCGACCCGAATCTGGCTGACGACCAGCGTGCGCGGCGAAATCGAATACCACAGGTCGTACGCCGGCACGATCAGGCTGGAAAAGCCGAATCCCGTCGAGGACGCGAGCGGCTCGGCGGCGCCGGCGATGAAAGCGGCGGCAAGAAGCACCCAGCCGAGATAAAAGAAAATTCGTGTCACACCGCGCATGATACAGGCGGCGGGCCTGTGTCCGAAGCGATTCCTGTCACACTTGCTCAACACCACGGAACATGAAGAGGGAAAACTGCTTCGACCGGCTGGCAAACCGTCTATGATGCGTCACCAGCCGCCCCGCTCACCGACGGACAATTCACCATGCCGCTGATTGATGCTATCGCTGCGCAAACCGAGGCGTTAACCGCGCTTCGCCACGATATCCATGCCCACCCCGAACTCGGTTTCGAGGAGCACCGAACCGGCAAGCTGGTCGCCGACAAACTGACGGAATGGGGGATCGAGACCCACACCGGCATCGCCAGGACCGGGGTCGTCGGCGTCATCCGCGGCAAGGGCAACGGCCCAGCCAGCATCGGGCTGCGCGCTGACCTGGATTGTCTGCCGATGGACGAGGCCGGCACTCCGCCCTACCGCTCGACCCACGACGGTCGGATGCACGCCTGCGGCCATGACGGGCATACCGTCATGCTGCTCGGCGCGGCGCAGTACCTGGCCGAGGCGCGAAATTTCGACGGCGTCGTCAACGTCATCTTCCAGCCGGCAGAGGAAAACGCCGGTGGCGGACGGGTCATGGTCGAGGAGGGGCTTTTCGACCGGTTTCCGTGCGATGCGGTCTACGGCATGCACAACTACACCGGTCTCGCCAAGGGCACGTTCGGCATCAACGCCGGCGGTTTCATGGCGGCGTCCGACGTCGTCGAGTTCACGATCGGAGGCATTGGCGGTCATGCCGCGTGGCCCGATCTGACGGTCGACCCGGTCGCCATCGGCGCGCAGCTGCACGGCCTGCTGCAAACGGTCGTCAGCCGCAACGTGAAGCCGACCTCGCCGGCCGTCGTCAGCGTCACGCAGTTCCACGCCGGCACGGCGGAGAACGTGATCCCCGGAACCGCAAAACTGGTTGCCTCGGTCCGCTCTCTCGACGAAGAGACGCGCGCGCTGCTCGAGCGCCGCATCGGCGAAATCTGCGACGGCCTTGCTGCCGCACACGGCGCAAGCATTGATGTCGCCTACCGTCACGGCTACCCGGTGCTGGTCAATCATGCCGACCAGACGGCGCGGGCGGCGGAAGCGGCGCGCCTGACCGTTGGCGACGACAACGTCAACGACAAGCAGACGCCGATCCTCGGCAGTGAGGATTTCGCCTACATGCTGCAAGCGCGGCCCGGCGCCTATATCCTGTTGGGCCAGGGCGACGAGACCTGCGTTCATCCGCTGCACCATCCGGAATACGATTTCAACGACGCCGTACTGGCGACCGGCGCCAGTTACTGGGCCCATCTGGCCGAACAGGAGTTGCCGCTATAGGGCGGCTTCACGTAGCCAGTCGGCGAAGGCCTTGACGGCGGGTTCGACGGGACGGCCCATCGGCAGCAGCACGTGATAACCGGCCTCGGTCGCGACCGCGTCGGCAATCGGGCGGACAAGCGCGCCGTCGTCGATGTAGCCGTCGGCGAGGTGCTTCCAGCCGAGCGCGACGCCTTCGCCGCGCGCTGCCGCGTCGAGTACCAGCGGGTAGTTGTTGATCTGCAGGCGCGGGCCCTCGGCCGGGGCGTCGACACCGGCCTCGGTCAACCACACGCGCCAACTGATCCAGTCCCAATGATCGTCCTCAAGCTCGATGAGCGGCAGCCCGGCGAGGTCGGCAGGACCGGCAAGCGGCCCATGGCGGTCGAGGAACGCGGGGCTGCATACCGGAAAGACCGCCTCGTCGAACAGCAACTGGTTTTCGAATCCGGGCCACTCACCCTGGCCGTGCAGGATGACGATATCATTGGCATCGGCGAGACAGTCGTCCACCGCGTCCGAGGCGATCAGGCGCACGGCGGTGTCGGGGTATGTGCGTCGAAAATCGCCAAGACGGGGCGCCAACCAGAGCGCCGCGACCGATTGATCCGTGGCGACGTTGATGCGGACGCCGCCGCCGGTGGCGCGAACCTGCTCGGCGGCGTTGGCGACCTGGGCCAGGGCAGGTGCGGTCGCGTGCAACATCTGGCGACCCTCCGCTGTGAGCCGTACCCGCCGGTTGGCACGGGTGAACAACGCGACGCCGAGATCCTCCTCCAGGAGCCGGATCTGGCGGCTGATCGCCGCTTGGGTGAGATGCAGTTCGTCGGCGGCGCGGGTAAAGCTCTGGTGGCGTGCGGCGGCCTCGAAGGCGGTCAGCGAACCCAGGGGCGGCAGGCGTTTTCTGAAATGGTACATAACGATTAGTTATGCATATTCATCAGAAACGATCAATTTTTCTCAAAGTCAATTGCATTTAGATTATTCGATGTATTCAAACGGGAGATCACCACCATGAGCAGCGTACTGGCGTTTCGCGACGACGACCGGCCCTTCGACAAGGAGCCGACGAGATCTTTTTCTATACCGGCGCGCTACTACACCGACCCGGCCATGCTGCCGATCGAATACGAAAAGGTGTTTCACGCCAACTGGTGGCTCGCTTGTCACGTCAGCCGACTTTCCCGGACCGGCGACTATGTCGTCGTCGATATCGGCGACGAGCAAGTGCTGATCGTGCGCGGCCGCGACGATGTCATCCGTGCGTTCTACAACGTCTGTCAGCACCGCGGTCACCAGATCGTCAAGGACAAGGCCGGGCGCATGTCGAACCTGATGGTGTGCCCGTATCACGCTTGGTCGTTCGCGCTCGACGGCTCGCTGGTCCGGGCCCGCAACACCGAAGACATGCCGAACTTCGACAAGAAGGATTACGGCCTCAAGTCCGTGCGCTGCGAATCCCGCGGCGGATTCGTCTGGGTCAACGTCGACGGCAACGCGCCGGACATCGCCGAGGTCGTCGAGGATCTCGAAGACCAGATCAAGGCCTATATTCCGGCGCTCGACGATTTGGTCTTCGCAGAGCGCGTCGAATACCGCGTCAACTGCAACTGGAAGGTCCTGATCGACAACTTCCTTGAGTGCTATCACTGCACGCCCGCGCATCCCGCGTTGGTCGACCTGATGGATATGGACTCCTACGATGTGAAGACGCGGCGCTGGATGTCGAGCCATATCGCCGGCGCGCCGTGCTCGACGGAAACGGCGGCTTTCAACTTCGAAAAGGGCGACGTCGACTTCGGTTACGCGGCGTGGTTCGTCTGGCCGAATGTCACCATCTGGGCCTATCCGGGCGAAGCCAACATCATGACCCTGCAAATCATTCCCGACGGGCCGGATCATGCGATCGAATACCTCGACGTCTACTGCCTGCAGGAAGAGCCGAGCCAGCAGATGAAGGACGCCATAAAGTACATGGACGAGGTGCTGCAGCCGGAAGACATCGGGCTCTGCGAGAGCGTCTACAAGGGCCTGAAATCGAACGGCTTCAACCAGGGCCGCTTCGTCTGCGACCCGGCGGCCGGCAACATCGCCGAGCACGGCGTGCACCATTTCCAGAACCTGCTGATGGAAGCGGTCAGCGACTGACGCTTTATTCGCTACCTGAGATGGACACCCGCCGAGACGATACCTAGATTGGGGGTCGGGGTGTCTGTTCAGGGGGGCGAGAGAATGTCCGTCGCAAAATTATTCCGCCGAATGCGCACGAGCGCCATTGCCGTTCTCGTGCTTGCGCTCGCCGCGTGCGAGCCGGCACAGGAACAGTCACAGGCACCGGCCGAGCAACCGCCGCCGCCGGTCGATGTCGCCAACCCCATCGTTAAGACCATCGTCGACTGGGACGAGTTCACCGGCCGGTTCGAAGCCGTCGATCGGGTCGAGCTTCGGGCGCGCGTTTCGGGTTACCTCGATGCTGTCCATTTCAACGACGGCCAGCTCGTCAACAAGGGCGATCTGCTGTTCACGATCGATCAGCGTCCCTTCGCCGCCGAGATCGAACGGGTCAAGGCCGAGATCGAGCAGGCTCGCACCCGGCTGCAGTTGGCCGCAACCGAACTGGAACGCGCCGAGCGACTGGTCCAGGGCGGGCATATCAGCCGTGAAACCCTCGACGAGCGGCGTGCCGCCCGCGATGTCGAGCATGCCGCGATTTCGGCAGCCCGGGCGCGGTTGCGACTCGCCGAGCTCGAGCTCGAATTCACCGAGGTCCGCGCGCCGATCAACGGCCGTATTTCCGACCGCCGGGTCGATATCGGCAATCTTGTCTCCGGTGGCAGCGCCCAGTCGAACCTGCTGGCGACCATCGTGTCGCTCGATCCGATCTATTTCGTGTTCGATGCGTCCGAAGCCGATTATCTGCGCTATGTGCGGTTGCATCGGCAGGGCGCCCGGCCATCCTCGCGCGAGACCGCCAACCCGGTGTTCGTCCGTCTGATGGACGAGACCGCGTGGCTTCGCCTCGGGCACATGAACTTCGTCGACAACGAACTCAATCTCGGGTCCGGCACGATCCGGGGCCGGGCGATCTTCGACAACCCGGATTATCTGCTGGCGCCCGGCCTGTTCGGCCGCTTGCGCCTCGTCGGCTCGGGTGAATACGAGGCGGTGATGGTCCCGGACGCCGCCGTCCTCTCGGACCAGTCCAACAAGATCGTGCTGGTCGTCGACGAAAGCGGCACGGTTTTCGCCCGCAAAGTCGAGCTGGGCACCCTCAACGAAGGCCTCCGGGTCGTCAGCAAGGGGCTCAGCGCCGAAGACCGGGTCATCATCAATGGCATTCAGCGCGCGCAGCCCGGCGGCAAGGTGACGCCGCAGGCCGCCGAGATCGAGGCGATCGCCGCCGAGATCGCCGAACAACCCGACCAATAGGACCGGCGTCATGGGGCTCGCCCATTTCTTCATCGACCGGCCGATCTTCGCCTCCGTCGTTTCGATTTTGATCACCCTGCTGGGCGTGCTCAGCTATACCTCGCTGCCGGTCTCGCAGTATCCGGAGGTCGCGCCACCGACGATTCAGGTCACCGCGTCCTATCCCGGCGCTTCCGCCGAAATCGTCGCGGACACGGTGGCGACGCCGCTGGAACAGGAGATCAACGGCGTCGAGAACATGCTCTACATGCTGAGCCAGGCGACTGGCGACGGGCAACTGACCCTGACCATCACCTTCGAGCTTGGCACCGATCTCGACGCCGCCCAGGTGCTGGTCCAGAACCGCGTCGCCATCGCCGAGCCCCGGTTGCCGGAGCCGGTGCGGCGGCTCGGCGTGGTGACGCGCAAGAACTCGCCCGACCTGATGATGGTCATTCACATCTATTCGCCGGACGGCTCGCGCGACTCGCTCTATCTCTCGAACTACGCCAAGACGCAGATCATCGACCAGCTGGCCCGCATCCGGGGCGTCGGCGAAGCCCGTATCTTCGCCGAGCGCGAGTTTTCCATGCGGGTCTGGATCGATCCCGACCTCGCCAATGCGCGCGGCCTGACCGCCGGCGAGATCGTCGCCGCGCTCCGCGCCAACAACCTGCAGGTCGCGTCGGGCGTGCTCAACCAGCTGCCGGTGCCCGATCCCGGCGCTTTCGAGTACAACGTGCAGACCCTCGGCCGTCTGGTCGAGCCCGAGCAGTTCGGCAACATCGTCATCCGTACAGACGACGAAGGACGAACGGTGCGGGTGCGCGATGTCGCGCGGGTCGAACTCGGCGCGCGGAGCTACGGCACCAACGGTTATCTCGACGAGGACCAGGCGCTGCCGATCCTGATTTTCCAGCGGCCCGGCTCCAACGCGCTCGAAACGGCTGCCGCGGTGAAGTCGACCGTGGAGAGCCTTTCCGGCGAGTTTCCGCAGGGCGTCGCCTACGACATCATCTATAACCCGACGGAGTTCATCGAACAGTCGATCGACGCGGTCTACATGACCATCTTCGAGGCGGTGGTGCTGGTTATCATCGTCATCGTCGTGTTCCTGCAGAACTTCCGGGTCGCGCTGATCCCGATCCTTGCCATCCCGGTCTCCCTGATCGGCACCTTCGCGGTGATGGCGGCGTTCGGGTTCTCCCTCAACAACCTGTCGCTGCTCGGCCTCGTGCTGGCCATCGGCATCGTCGTCGACGACGCCATCGTCGTGGTCGAAAACGTCGAACGCTATCTGCGGCGCGGCATGTCGCCAAGGGATGCGGCGCACAAGACCATCGACGAGGTCGGCGGCGCGCTGGTCGCGACGTCGGTGGTACTGGTCGCGGTGTTCCTGCCGACGGCCTTTATTGCCGGCATTTCCGGCCGTTTCTATGAACAGTTCGCCATGACCATCGTCGGCTCGACGCTGATTTCGACAGTGGTCTCGCTGACCCTGTCGCCGGCCATGGCGGCGCTGCTGCTCAAGGCCGAGTCGGAAAAACGCGCGCCGCAGGGGGTCATGCGCGTCATCGGCTGGCCGTTCCGGGCGTTCGCCGCCGCCTTCAACAAGATGTTCGACGGCCTGACCGCAGCGTTCGGCGCGGTGACCGCGCGGCTGCTGCGGATGACGGTCGTCGTGCTGATCGCCTACGCCGGTCTGATCGGGCTGACCTGGAAGGAGTTTCAGGAGACGCCGAAAGGCTTTGTTCCGGCTCAGGACCAGGGTTACCTGATCACCGTCATCCAGCTGCCGGCCGGCGCCTCGCTGGCGCGTACCGACGAGGTCGTACGCCGTGCAACGGAGATCATTCTCGACCATCCGGGTACGCTCCATACCGCGGGTTTCGCCGGTTTCGACGGGGCGACGTTCACCAACGCACCGAATGCGGGCGCGATTTTCTTCACCATGCAGCCGTTCGCGGAACGCGCGAAGACGGGCATGACGACCCAGCGCATTCTCGGCGAGGTGCAGGCAAACCTGTTCCAGATCAAGGACGCCCGCATCTTCCTCGTCGCGCCGCCGCCGATCCGCGGCATCGGCACCGGCGGCGGCTTCAAGCTCTATGTGCAGGACCGGCGCAACCGGGGTCTCGACGCACTCGAAAGGGCGACCGGCGCCTTCGTCGGCGCCGCGAATGGCCTGCCGGAGACTGCCTATGCGTTCTCGCTGTTCAATACCGGCACGCCGCAAATCTTCGCCGACATCGACCGGGTCAAGGCGGAGATGCTGGGCGTGCCGCCGGAGCGCGTGTTCGAGGCGCTCGAGGTCTATCTCGGATCCGCCTTCGTCAACGACTTCAACTACCTCGGCCGCACGTTCCGAGTCACCGCGCAGGCCGACGGCAAGTATCGCGACGAGATCCTCGATATCGCCGATCTCCGGACCCGTTCGAACTCGGGCGGCATGGTGCCGATCGGGTCGATTGCGACGTTCCGCGACATCACCGGGCCGCACCGGGTGCCGCGCTACAACCTCTATCCCGCCGCCAGCCTGCAGGGCGAGGCGGCGCCCGGCATTTCCACGGGGCAGGTCATCGCCGCCATGGAGGCGCTCGCCGAACGCACGCTGCCGGACGGGTTCTCGTTCGAGTGGACCGAGCTTGCGCTGCAGGAGAAACTCGCCGGCGATACGGCGATGATCGCCTTCGGTCTCGCCGTGGTCTTCGTGTTTCTATTGCTCGCGGCGCTCTACGAGAGCCTCATGCTGCCGCTGGCGGTCATCCTGATCGTGCCGATGAGCCTGCTGTCCGCCGTCGTCGGCATCGGCTTCCGCGGCATCGACATCAACATCCTGGTGCAGATTGGCTTCGTCGTGCTGATCGGTCTCGCCGCCAAGAACGCCATCCTGATCGTCGAATTCGCCAAGCAGGCGGAGGCCGAGGGCGCCGATATCGTCAGCGCCGCGGCGGACGCGGCCAAGACGCGGCTCAGGCCGATCCTGATGACCTCGTTCGCGTTCATCCTGGGCGTCGTGCCACTGGTCGTCGCCACCGGCGCCGGCGCGGAGATGCGCCAGGCGCTCGGCACCGCCGTGTTCGCCGGCATGATCGGCGTCACCGCGTTCGGCCTGCTGATGACCCCGGCGTTCTACGTCGTCTGCCGGCGCATCGGCGACGCGGTCCGTGGCAAGACCGGCGCAGCGCCTGAGCCGGCGTCCGAATTGTGATACAAGCGACCGATCCGCACCCAAAGCCAGCCAACAGCGTCGAAGTTCTCGACTGGAGCATCGATCACATCTACAAATTTGCGTCCAACTGGCAGTTTGTTTGCCTGCATAACTTGGAATTGGGCGCGACTTAAGGGCACACGATAACTATGAACGGCAAATGGGGATTGGCATTAATATTCTTTACCGGCGCCGTCGTGCTGGCGCTGGAAGTCCTTTCATCACGGATCATGACGCCATACTTCGGGGTTAGTCTCTACATCTGGACCGGCATACTCAGTACGACCCTGACTTTTCTCGCCGTCGGTTACTTCGTCGGCGGAAGGATCACCAAGGCTCTCGCCTTGAATGCCCAGATGGAAGTTTTCCTGGTACTGCCGGTAATATCTGCGGCATCGATCACTGTGTCTTCGGCGATTTATCCAATCGGATTTCCGTATCTCGCAAACTTCGATTTAGTCGCCGGCAGTTTCATCGCGAGTTTCGCGTTGCTTGCACTGCCGCTTGTTTGTCTGTCGGCGATGAATCCTCTCCTTATCTCATTGCGTGGCGACGCTGACACGCGCGGAGATGGCGGCGCTGGCCTCGTGCTCTTCGTTAGCACCGCGGGATCGGTGGTTGGCGTTGTGGTCACTGCATTCGCGATCATACCGAACTTCACCAACTTCAGTGCCTTGTCATGGCTGGCACTCTCACTTTGTGCAGCGATCATAGTCCCGGCAATTCGTATTCAGGCCCTTGGTCGGCGCCAACGCCGCCGACTGATCGCTGGTTTACTTGTCATCATCATCGTGAGCGGCGGCTTTGTCGCCAATCATAGCCGCTACTTGGATTATCTGGCCGCGTATTCCGACAACGGCTTTAGGGTTGAAATCGTCGACGAGTTTTCTTCGCTGTATGGCAATATCAAGATCGTTGACATTCTACCCCGGAACGATGGCGGCAGTCCGATTAGAGCGTTCATTCAGGACGGGATCATCCAAAACAGAGCGACCCACGAGAACGTCTCCGTTTCGATGTACACCTACGTGCTCGACAAACTTTCCGCGGCATTCGTTCCCGAGGCCAGGAGCGCGCTGGTCTTGGGACTTGGCGCCGGAATAGTGCCTCAGGATTTTGCCCGCCGCGGACTCGACGTCACCGTCGTCGACATCAACAAGAACGCACTTGAAGCGGCGACCAGATACTTTGGCTTTCGTGGAAATCACATCCGAACCGTCGTCGAGGACGCCCGAACCTGGGTCCGCAGATGTGAATCCGTCTACGACGTAATTGTCGTCGATCTGTTCCAAGGCGACGGCACGCCCGACTATCTTCTCACGACGGAGTTTTTCAAGGGCCTTAGGCGTTGCATGAGCCCTGACGGCGCTGTGGTAATGAACGCTTTTCTCGACCCGGAGCGCACGAATACGAACCGTCGGCTGCAAGCGACGATCGCCGAGGCTTTCCCCGCTATCTTCGAGTTCGACCTCAAGAACGCCAATTCCTTCGTTGTCGGGATGGCGGGTGTGCCTCCGGCCGATGTTACTTTTTCTCTCGATGGCATTCCGCCCGAGATCATCGGCATCGTCGCCCAGTCGATGGGCAGCGGTAAGCGGATATCCAAGGAAATTTTGGCGGATTACGAGCCAGTGAATGACAGACAGAATGTTTTTTCGTTGCTGATCGCGAACATACAGATGCAGGAACGCCGGAAGATTGTTGCACTCCTGCCGATGCGGGTTCTAGTGAACTAGAACGGTTCTGTCCGGGACGGCTTCGACGGCGCTTGTCCGAATCAGCATGCGGGGATTATAAGGGCGCGTCCCGACAGGACTTCTGGTCGGGGCTCGCCGGAGGGGTGGCCGAGTGGCTGAAGGCGCACGCTTGGAAAGCGTGTATACGGGAAACCGTATCGGGGGTTCGAATCCCCCTCCCTCCGCCATTAAAAAGGCCCGCACTTGAGCGGGCCTTTTTAATAGCAAGCGAGAAGATGTGATTCGAAGCCGGGTTCGGCGCGGACGCACCGCGTCCGAGCGACGCCGCAGGCGGTTCGAGCATCGCGATTTCCGCAACCCCCCTCCCTTCGTTTTTCAGTTTCCCCAACCACGTCGATTCGGGTTTTGGGACTGGCTATTACTATCACTGTCTACCTGTGATTGGCAGGAGTTCTAACGTCAGCTAGCTTCGCCATATGGGCCATTGTGTGTTTATGATTCGTCCGGACTCAATTTACGAAGATAGTCCGGCAGTACAGTATCAATTTCCAAAACAATACCTCGGACGTGCGCGCGAGGCGGTCGGCGATTGGATCGTCTACCTGGAACCTAAGAAGGTAACCAATTCTCGCGGTTACTTTGCGATCGCCCGGATCCAAGAGATCATTCCAGATCCCAAAGTAGACGATATGTTTATCGCCGTGATCGCATCCGGCAGTTATCTTGACTTTGCGAATGATGTTGAGTTTAGCGACGCGAGTGGTCCAATCGAACGGGGGTTGCTCAACGAACACGGCCGCTTGTCTGGTCGTGCGCAATCCGCGGTCAGGCCGATTTCGTCACCAGATTTTCTGCGTATCCTCGAAAAGGGACTCGACGACTCGGAATCGGTGCCGCCTCGAGTGGATGCGGCGGAGATACAGACGGAGCTTGCTGAAAACCAGTCACCTTTTGGTCTTGAGTCGGATCGTCGACGGCTCCAGCAAATGACAAACCGAATTGTGCGTGACAGAGTATTTCGGCGGGTTGTGTTGCGTGCTTACGACGAACGTTGTGCGTTCTCAGGACTCAAGTTCATCAACGGCGGTGGACGGGCTGAAGTGGACGCAGCGCATATCCGGCCAGTTCAATGCAACGGTCCAGACATCGTGAGTAATGGCATTGCATTGTCAGGCACGGCTCATTGGATGTTCGACCGCGGACTCGTCAGTTTATCGGATGATTTTGAGATACTCATCTCACGGCAGGTCAACGACTTTGAGAGTGTAAGAGCATTCATAAATGAGAGTGGCCGTGCAATCCTCCCGGCTCGCTCCACGGACTGGCCTCACCCTCATTTCTTAGACTGGCATCGTGAGAACTGTTTCAAGGCGTAAGTGAGATTTCGTCTCCACCTTCCTTGCAATCCGACGGCTGACGACTTGCCACCCGCCGCCCTTCCCGCCAGCATGGCCGCATGACCGATTTCGATCCCGCGTTCGCCACCGTCGCCGAGATTGCCGCCGTGCTCGCTGCCGGGCGGGCCACCGCCGTCGGGGTAGCCGAGCGCACGTTCGCGCGCATCGACCGGTTGGACGGGCCGCTCAACGCCTTCATCGGCCTGACCCGCGACCGCGCCATGGCCGAGGCCGCGGCGTCGGATGCGCGCCGTGCGGCGGGGCAGGCGATCGGGCCGCTCGACGGCGTACCCTACGCGGTGAAGGACCTCTACGACGTCGCCGGCGAGCCGACCCAGGCCGGCGCGCCGTTCCTGAAAGACAACATCGCCGAGACCGACAGCCATGCGGTCGCCCGGCTGGCGGCGGCGGGGATGGTGCTGGTCGGCAAGACGCACACGGTGCAGTTCGCGTTTCACATCAACGGCACCAACCCGCATTTCGGCACGCCACACAATCCGTGGCACCGGACGCACCATTTGCCCGGCGGATCGAGCAGCGGTTCCGCCGTCGCCGTCGCCGCCGGCATGGTGTCGATGGCGCTGGGCTCCGATACCGCCGGGTCGATCCGTCTGCCCGCCGCGCTCTGCGGCCTGACCGGGTACAAGCCGACCGGCGGCCGGCTCGGCCGGGGCGGGGTCTGGCCGCTGTCGTGGAGCCTCGACACCGTCGGACCGTTGGTCCGCACCGCCGAGGATGCGGCGCTGGTGTTCGAGGCGATGCAGGGCGACGACCCGCGCGACGAGACGACGTGGGGGACCGCGCCGGCGCGCCCCGTGGCAGCGCTGGACGGCGGCATTGCCGGCCTGAAGATCGCCGTCTGCGAGACGGTCCTGTTCGACGGCTGCCAGCCCGAGGTCGTCGCCGCCGTCGAGGATGCGGTGCGGGTGCTGCAAGGGCTCGGCGCCGAGGTGACGCGCGCCGCTTTCCCCGAGATCGCCGATATCCTCGAGCACAACCGGTCCCGTGCGGTCTCCGGGTCGGAGGCGTGGGCGGTCAACCGCGGGTACTACGAACGGTACCCGGACGCGATCGATCCGGACGGGTCGTGGGTCGAACTCGGCCGCGGCGTCGAGGCCAGCGAATACTTCCTGGCGCTCCGCAAGCGCTACGATTTTCAGCGCCGCTTCGTCGCTCGGCTCGGCGAGGCGCACGCGATCCTCGGGCCGACCAATCCGCAGATCGCCTGGCCGGTCGCGGCGATCGAGGCCGGCGAACAGACGCCGGTGCATTTCTCGCGCAACACCTGTATCGGCAATCACCTGAACCTGGCGTCGGTCACCGTGCCCTGCGGCTTCGGCGACAAGGGCCTGCCCATCGGCCTGATGATCTCGGCGCGCCCCTTTGCCGACGAAACGGCGTTCCGGATTGCGTACGCCTATCAGCAGGCGACGGACTGGCACACGAAGCGCCCCGATCTGGGATGGGTCTGAGGCCGGATCAGCCGGCCACCACCTCGAAATGCAGTTCGACCGGGGTGTTGTCGACGCCATTGACCGGCATCAGGTCCTGCGGACAGGCCGACATGACGCAGATGCAATCCATTTCGGCGCGGAACTCGACATAGTCGCCGGCTGCCGAGACGGGCGGCAGCCATGCGATGCCGTGGTCGGCGCCGACCGGAATGTTCATCCACAGATTGAAGGGTGCAGGGATTTCCGGCGCGCGCAGCCCGACGGCGAGCATCGCCATGCGCAGATTGTCGGTGCAGTTGTCGTGATAGTCCGCGACCCCGAGGCTGCGGTAGCGGTGCAGATCGCAGGCCGCGATGACGGTGTCGTGAATGCCGGGCGAGGTATCGGCGGCGAAGGTCAGGATCGGCCGGCGCCGATTGGTGCACAGCGCCTGACCGGTTCTCGGGACGATGGTCTCGAGTTGCGCGTGCAGATGCTCCATCGACATGAACTCGCCCGGGTCGTCGGCGCTGAACGCCCAGAAATCGCAGACCTGGGTGCCGTGGGTGTTGACGATACGGAGCGTCTGACCGGTATCGAGGCGCACCGCGCGTCCCGACCGCGCGGCGACCTCGTAGCGCTTTCCGGGTTCGGCGCGGCCGTCGGCTGAAATCGGCGACGTCAGCGTGCCATTGGTCCCGTCCGGTTCTCCAGCATCATACATGCGACCATTGTTCCCGTCGTGCATGGTGGATTCAAGGCAAGTGTTGGTAAAATTAATATATTAAAAACAATATATAATGAGATTTTTTAGAATTCTACGAAAACGGTTGACCGGCGCCTTCAGATTTGTATATTGGAATTATTCTAAACAACGCAACCAACCAAGACCACAAGGAGTTCCCGATGATTGGCAAGCACGTTCCCCAGGTTACTTTCCGCACCCGCGTGCGCGACGAGAGCATCGACGGGCCGAACCCGTTCCGCTGGCAGGACATGACCACGGACGACTATTTCAAAGGCAAGCGGGTCATTCTGTTCTCGCTGCCGGGTGCGTTCACGCCGACCTGCACGACCTATCAGCTGCCGGATTTCGAGAAGCTGGCGCCCGAGTTCCAGGCCGAAGGCATCGACGCGATCTACTGCATCTCCGTCAACGACGCGTTCGTCATGAACGCCTGGGGCAAATCTCAGAACCTCGAGAACGTCGGCCTGATCCCCGACGGATCCGGCGAGTTCACGCGCAAGATGGGCATGCTGGTCTGCAAGGACAATCTCGGCTTCGGCATGCGCTCCTGGCGTTATGCCGCCATCGTCAACGACGGCGTCGTCGAAGCGTGGTTCGAAGAGCCCGGCTTCGAGGATAACTGCGAAACCGACCCCTACGGCGAGAGCTCGCCGCAGAACCTGCTAGAAAACCTGCGCAGCGCGGCCAAGGCCGCCTGACGCACGCACGAGCGACGGGAGGTTGCCATGCGACTCGCAATGAAGACCGCCAGCTACGGCGCGCTGCATGTGATCGTGGCATCCACGGTGGCCTACGCGCTGACCGGCAACCTCGCCGCCGCCATCGGTATCGGCCTGATCGAACCGATCGTACAGACGGCGGTTTTCGCAATCCATGAGCGGCTGTGGGAACGCGGCGACGTCGTTCGCCGGCGCCCCCGCCAAGTCCGCCAATACACGGCCCGCCAACACGCGGCCTGCTGACGGCCTCAGCCGGCCACCCCTAAATCAACCGCACTAAAACATGACACGGAGGCGACAATGAACAAGATCACCAGCAAACAAGGCGGATGCCCGTTCGGGCACGGCGAAATGACGGAAGTCGGCGGCGGCGGGACGTTGAACCGCGACTGGTGGCCGAACCGGCTGCCGCTCAACATCCTGCGCCAGCATTCCGATCTGGCCGACCCCATGGGCGAGGATTTCGACTACGCCAAGGCGTTCAAGTCCCTCAACCTGAAGGCGGTGAAGAAAGACATCGTCAAGCTGATGACCACGTCCCAGGACTGGTGGCCGGCCGACTACGGTCACTATGGGCCGTTCTTCATCCGCATGGCATGGCACAGCGCCGGCACCTATCGCATGGGCGACGGCCGCGGCGGCGCAGGAACCGGCAATCAGCGCTTTGCGCCGATCAACAGCTGGCCCGACAACGGCAATCTCGACAAGGCGCGCCTGCTGCTGTGGCCGATCAAGCAGAAGTACGGCAACAAGCTGTCGTGGGCCGACCTGATGATTTTGACCGGCAACTGCGCGCTCGAATCCATGGGTTTCAAGACATTCGGTTTTGCGGGTGGCCGCAAGGACATCTGGCAGCCCGAGGAAGACATCTATTGGGGCCGCGAACGCGAGTGGCTGGCAACCAGCGACAAGCCCGACAGCCGCTATTCCGGCGACCGCGAACTCGAAAACCCGCTCGCCGCCGTGCAGATGGGTCTGATCTACGTCAATCCGGAAGGTCCCGACGGCAACCCGGATCCGCTCGCCTCTGCGCATGATATTCGCGAGACGTTCGCCCGTATGGCCATGGACGACGAGGAGACCGTGGCGTTGACCGCGGGCGGTCACACCTTCGGCAAGGCGCATGGCGCCGGCAGCGAGGATAAGGTCGGTCCCGAACCGGAAGCCGCGCCGATCGAGGCGCAGAGCCAGGGCTGGCTCTCGTCGCACAAGTCGGGCAAGGGTGTCGACGCCATCACCAGCGGCATCGAGGGTGCCTGGACGCCGACGCCGACGCAGTGGGACATGAGCTACTTCGACGTGCTGTTCGGCTACGAGTGGGAGCTGACCAAGAGCCCGGCGGGCAAGAACCAGTGGAAGCCCAAGGGGCTCGCCAAGGATGATCATGCTCCGCGCGCGGACGGTTCCGGCAAGCGCGTACCGATCATGATGACCACCGCCGACATGGCGATGCGGATGGATCCCGACTACGAGAAAATCTCGCGCCGGTTTCACAAGGACCCTGAGGCGTTTGCCGACGCCTTCGCCCGCGCGTGGTTCAAGCTCACTCACCGCGACATGGGACCGAAGGCGCGTTACCTCGGCGCCGAAGTCCCGGCGGAAGACCTTATCTGGCAGGATCCGGTGCCGGCGGTCGATCACAAGCCGGTCGGCAAGAAGGACATCGAGGATCTGAAGAAGAAAATCCTCAAGTCCGGCTTGTCCGTTGCCGATCTGGTGTCGGTGGCATGGGGATCCGCCTCGACCTTCCGCGGTTCCGACATGCGGGGCGGGGCAAACGGCGCGCGCATCCGCCTTGCGCCGCAGAAATCCTGGGCCGTCAACCAGCCGCGCAAGCTCGCCAAGGTGCTGAAGACTCTCGAAGGCATCCGGACGGCGTTCAACAGGAAGCAGAAAAAGGGCGGCAAGCAGGTCTCGCTCGCCGATCTGATCGTGCTTGCCGGCAGCGCCGCCGTCGAGAAGGCCGCGAAAGACGCCGGTCATAAGGTCAAGGTGCCGTTCCGTCCGGGCCGCACCGACGCGACGCAGGAGCAGACCGACGTCGAATCGTTCGACGTGATGGAGCCGGTCGCCGACGGTTTCCGCAACTACCAGAAGCAGACCTATGCCGTTTCGGCGGAAGAGATGCTGGTCGACCGCGCGCAATTGCTCACCCTCACGGCGCCGGAAATGACCGTGCTGGTCGGCGGTCTCCGTGTACTCGGCGCCAATGTCGGCAACGCCAAGCACGGCGTTTTCACCAAACGGACGGGAACATTGACGAACGATTTCTTCGTCAACCTGCTCGACATGGGGACTGCGTGGCAGGCGGCGTCGAAGGACGACGAGGTGTTTGAGGGCCGCGACCGCGAGACCGGCAAGCTCAAATGGACCGGCACCCGCGTCGATCTCATCTTCGGCTCGAACTCTGAGCTTCGGGCGCTGGCCGAGGTCTATGCCCAGGCCGACAACGAAAAGAAGTTCGTCAATGACTTCGTCGCTGCCTGGACCAAGGTCATGGAGATCGACCGCTTCGACCTCGCGTAACGACACAACCTGTCCGGCCAGCCGTCCCCCGGTCGGGCTCTAACGGACGGTGAACGGCGCCGGCGACCCTTGTTTCTCAGGGCCCGGCGCCGTTTTTTCTACACTCTTGACCTTCCAGTGAGGGGAAACCTTATCTATCCCCCATGGAACACAAAAACATCGATACGGACCCCCCACGGGATTCAGTGGTCCGCGATCCGGTCTGCGGCATGACCGTCGACCCGGATGCCGGCAAGCCGTCCCTCGAGCACGACGGACACACCTATCATTTCTGCAGTTCCGGCTGTAACGACAAGTTCGCCGCCGACCCGGACGCCTATCGTACTGCCGAGGACGTGGTCTGCGGTATGACCGTGGAGCGCGCCACGGCGCGGCTCATGACGAAACACGAGGGCGAGCGTTTCTATTTCTGTTCGTCCGGGTGCCAGACGAAGTTCGAGGGCGATCCGTCGACGTATCTCGAGGGACGGCCGGAGCCCGAGCCGATGCCCGAAGGTACGAAGTACACCTGCCCCATGGATCCGGAGATCGTCCAGGAAGGCCCCGGCGACTGCCCGATCTGCGGCATGGCGCTGGAGCCGATGGTGCCGAGCGCGGACGCCGGGCCGAACCCGGAGTTGATCGACTTTCGCCGCCGCTTCTGGGTCGGCGCCGTGCTGACGGTTCCGGTAGCGGTCCTTGCCATGGGGCCGCATCTTGGCCTCGGGATCCGCGACGCCATCGGCCACGGGCTCGCCAACTGGATCGAGCTGGTGTTGGCGACGCCGGTGATTCTGTGGAGCGGTTGGCCGTTCTTCAAACGGTGCGTTTCGTCGATTCGCACCTGGAAGCTCAACATGTTCACGCTGATCGGTCTCGGCGTCGGCGCCGCCTACGGATTCTCGATTGTCGCAACCGTTGCTCCCGGTGTCTTCCCCGATGCGTTCCGCGCCGCCGACGGCAGCGTTGGCGTCTATTTCGAGGCTGGCGCGGTCATCGTCGTCCTGGTGCTGCTCGGACAGCTCATGGAACTCGGGGCGCGCGAGCGCACAGGCTCGGCGATCAGGGCGCTGATGGACTTGGCGCCGAAGACCGCACGCCTGATTCGTGACGACGGCAGCGACGAAGAAACGCCACTCGACGCCGTCAAGGCCGGCGACCGGCTCCGGGTTCGGCCGGGCGACAAGGTGCCGGTCGACGGCGTCGTCGCCGAGGGTCGTTCGAGCGTCGACGAGTCGATGATCTCCGGCGAACCGATTCCGGTCGAGAAGACGCCGGGTGACACGGTCACGGGCGCGACCCTGAACGGCACAGGCAGTCTGATCATCGAAGCGACACGGGTCGGCGGCGATACGGTGCTGAGCCAGATCGTCGAAATGGTCGCGAATGCGCAGCGAAGCCGCGCGCCGATCCAGAAACTCGCCGATTCGGTCGCTGGCATTTTCGTGCCGGCCGTGGTCGCCGTCGCCGTCCTCGCCTTTATCGCCTGGGCAATCTGGGGACCGCCGCCGGCGCTCGCCTTCGCTCTGGTGTCCGCGGTCGCGGTGCTGATTATCGCGTGCCCCTGCGCGCTTGGCCTCGCCACGCCGATGTCGATCATGACCGCGACAGGCCGCGGCGCCCAGGCCGGCGTGCTGGTCAAGAACGCCGAAGCACTCGAACGTTTCGCCAAGGTCGACGTGTTGATCGTCGACAAGACCGGCACCTTGACCGAGGGTAAACCGAAGTTCGTCGCCGTGGTTGTCGAAGACGGCCAGCAGGAGGACGAGGTTCTGCGTCTCGCTGCCGCGCTTGAGCGCGGCTCCGAACATCCGCTCGCCGAAGCCATCGTCGAGGGCGCCAAGGAACGCGGTCTCAATATAGCCAATGCCGAGGATTTCGAGGCCGTCACTGGCAAGGGCGTTCAGGGTACGGTCGACGGCCACGCGGTCGCTCTCGGCAACGCCAAGATGTTCGAGGATCTCGGTATCGCGGCGGGCAACCTCGAAACGGCGGCGGACGAGCGCCGAAACGAGGGCGAGACCGTCATGTACGTCGCTATCGATGGCGAACCCGCGGGCCTTGTCTCTGTTGCCGACCCGGTCAAGGAAACCACGCCCGAAGCGCTCGAAGCGCTGCACGACGAAGGCTTCCGTATCGTCATGGCGACCGGCGACAACGAACGCACGGCACAGGCTGTCGCCCGGAGCCTCGGCATCGACGAGGTCCGTGCCGACGTGCTACCCGAGGACAAGGCGAACATCGTGAGCGAGTTGCAGGACCGCGGATACAAGGTCGCCATGGCCGGTGATGGCGTCAACGACGCGCCGGCGCTGGCCAAGGCCGATGTCGGTATCGCCATGGGCACCGGCGCCGATGTCGCCATCGAGAGCGCCGGCTTCACGCTCGTGAAGGGCGACCTGACGGGCATCGTGCGAGCGCGGCGTTTGGCGCGCGCGACCATGCGCAATATCCGTCAGAACCTGTTCTTCGCTTTTGCCTACAATGCGGCGGGCGTTCCGGTCGCGGCGGGGGTGCTCTATCCGGCGTTCGGTATTCTGATCTCACCGATCTTCGCCGCCGCCGCCATGAGCCTGTCGTCGGTCTCGGTGATCGGCAATGCGTTAAGGCTGAGATCCGCCCGAATATAACGCAGATCGGGCGTCCTGAACCGCAGCAAACCCGTGCAAGTGACGTAAGGGAATCGTGACCGTCATGAAGGCAGATTACCAAGAGAACAGCATCACACTGGCCGGCGCCGTCGCCATGGGAACCGGGGTCATGATCGGCGCCGGAATCTTCGCCTTGACCGGACAAATCGCCGAACTGGCGGGGCCGTGGTTTCCCCTCTCGTTTCTCGCCGGCGCCGTCGTGACGGCGTTCAGTGCCTATACCTATGTCAAGATGTCGAACGCATTTCCGTCCGCTGGCGGAATCGGCATGATCCTGAAGAAAGCGTACGGACCCGGAGCGCTCGCCGGCGGCGCTGCGCTGCTGATGGCGTTTTCGATGGTCATCAACGAGAGCCTCGTCGCGCGCACGTTCGGAACCTACATCCTGAGGCCGTTCGACGTCGACAATCGGGAGATTCTCGTTCCCATTCTCGGTGTCGGGCTCATCGTGTTCGCCTATGTCGTCAATGTCTCCGGCAATCGTTCGATCGGCTGGTTCTCACTGGTGATGGCGCTGTTGAAAGTCGGCGGGATCGCGTTGTTCGGTGCCGCCGCCCTGTGGGCCGGCGGCATTTCGTTCGAAGCCGCAACCGATTCGACCTCGTTCCCGGCGGGCGGGTTCATCGCATCGATCGCGTTTTCGATTCTCGCCTTCAAGGGTTTCACGACAATTACCAACAGCGGGGCCGAAATTGTCGATCCGCACCGGAACGTTGGCCGGGCCATCGTCCTGTCGATCGCCGTGTGCGTTGTCGTTTACATGCTCGTCGCGTTTGCGGTCGGCTCCAGTCTAACGCTCGACGAAATCATCGCGGCCAAGGATTACGCGTTGGCCGAAGCCTCGGAGCCGGCGTTGGGTGAGACCGGTTTCTACTTTACGATCGTACTCGCGATTGTCGCCACCGCCTCCGGGCTGCTGGCCAGCATTTTCGCCGTCTCGCGAATGCTTGCGATGCTCACCGACATGAAAATGATTCCGCATAGCCATTTCGGCATGCCGGGCAAGATCAAAGACCACACGCTGGTCTACACGGTCGTAACGGCCGCATTCCTGACGGTTTTATTCGATCTGAGCCGTATCGCCTCGCTCGGCGTCTTCTTCTACCTGGTGATGGACGTGCTGATCCATTGGGGCGTGTACCGAGGATTGCGCCGCGAGATCGGCGCCGCCGGCTGGGTGCTGATCATGGCGATCACGCTCGATCTGGGAATATTGGCTGTGTTTACGGCGATAAAACTTGAGTCCGATCCGCTGATCGTCGTCGTTGCTGTTGTCGCGATGGCGGCAGTCTTCGCATTCGAACGATTCTATCTGTCAGCGTGGGTCGTGCCCGACGAGCACGACGCGAAGGAGCATGAATCGGGACACTCGTAACCGCTGTCGGCGCGGGGTTTGCCGTCGTTGCTGCGAGGCTCCTGATGAAGATTGGCCGGCGTCAGGGATTTTGGCCACAGTCTCGCCAAAATTTCCGGCAAAGGTCGCACTGCCAATTTGTTGAAGGCGAGGACGAACGCACCAAGGAGGCCTCATGGATACACCGGCGCCAAAGTTCCAATTCAACCGGCCGTTCAAATTCGATTGGTGGTTGCGACACCTTGCCGTGCTGGCTCTTGCCGGTTTGTCGACCTACGCGTTTCTCGAATCGCGCCCGACATGGGCGGAGATGCACCGTTGGAACCGGGCGCTCGGCGATGCCAGCGTGATCCTGATTGCCATTGCCCTGGCGATCGGCCCTGCCGCCCGCCTCTGGCCCCGCTTCCGTTCGCTGATACCATGGCGGCGCGAGTTGGGCATCTATGGCGTCCTGTTGGCCGCCGCCCATACGGTGATCATCCTCGCCGGTTGGGTCGAGTGGGATTTTTACAGGCTGTTCGGCTACGAGCTACATCCCCAACTCGCCAAGTACGTTATGTTTCATCACGGTTTCGGGCTGGCGAACACGATTGGAATCATCGCCCTGGTCTACGGTTGCGTGCTGGCGTTCACGTCGAACAACTGGAGCCAGCGGATGCTCAGCGGGACGACATGGAAGTTTGTGCAGCAGGGCGCTTACGTGCTCTGGATTCTGATCGTCATCCATACCGCCTACTTCCTGTTTATGCATTTTCAGGATTTCCACCGGCGCACGCCGGAACCGAACTGGGCCCAAATACCCTTTGCCGTCCTTGTCGGGCTGGTTACACTTTTGCAATTGGTTGCCTTTACGAAAACATGGATGGCAAAGCACGGCGCCGAACGTAGCACGGACCCGGAGACCACTGCCGCATAACAGGAAATCTTGCGGCGTACCCGGCGGAGGGGCGTAGGAATGGAGCCAAGTGACGCGACGATCCTGACAGAACCGGTATCCTCGACGGGCGCCCCCGTCAGATGGATAACCGCCAAGCGACTTTTCGCCGGTGCTGCCGTGACATTGGCGGGATTCGCGTTGCTCGGTACGGTCGCCGCATTGTGGGAGAACCCCTTGTTCTTCCGGATGACGCCGGTCGGCGGTTGGGAAGTCACTCTGTTGACCCTGTTGTCCCTGCTCGGCGGGGTTTATGTCGTCGTTCGTCGACCGTTCTGCACCAACAAGGCCGCCGGCGCCGGCGGCATCCTGGGTTTCGTCGGCATAGCCTGTCCGGTCTGCAACAAAATCCTGCTGCTCCTTTTCGGCAGCGAGTTGTTGTTGACCTATTTCGAGCCGATCCGGGTCCACGTCGCCGCGGTCGGCGTGCTCGTCGCCGCCTGGGCTGTGTATCACGAATGGCGTCAGCGGCGCATTGGGGCCGCCGTTTACTAGAAACCGGACTCAAGATCGCGTTTGAGGAAACCCGGGTCGCCCCGTGAAACCCGGCCGCCGTTGACGGCCAACATTTTTCACTTCATTCCGGGCTTCGATTCGGCGCATGCTCGTCGGTGATCAGACCGATTCGGAGGGATCCGATGCCCATCGACGCCCGAACCCTTATCGATAGAGATCGCTATCCTGTCGACGCGCCGGAAAGCGCCATGTACGCCGATATGTTGGCGGCGTGCCGCGAGGACCTGCGCGCCGTCGGCTGTTCGCGGCTGCCGGGGTTCGTCAGGCCCGAGCACATTCCGGCGATCGCCGAGGAATGCGACCGCACCGCGCCCAGCGGCCATCGTTCGTTCAACGACACCAATCCCTATTTTACGCAGGACGACGATACGTTGCCGTCCGATCATCCGCGCCGCCACTTCGAGCCGCGCTCCAACATCTTCGTGCCTGCCGATAACTTCGGTCCGGACAGTCTGCTGCGTGCGGTTTACGAGTGGCCGCCGTTCATGCCGTTCATCCGCGATGCGCTGGAGGAACCGGTGTTCCACCGCTACGCCGATCCGCTGGCCGATGTGATCGTCAACGTGGTCGAGGAAGGCGGCGGCTTCCCGTGGCACTTTGACACCAACAGCTACACCGTGACGCTGGCGATTCAGAACGGCGACGCCGGCGGCGCGTTCGAGTACTGTCCGAACCTGCGGCACGCCGACGACGAGAACTACGCCGGCGTCGGGCGCGTCATCGCGGGCGACCGGACGCCGGTGCACACCCTGCCGCTTGAGCCGGGCGATCTGCAGATCTTCCGCGGCCGCTATTCGCTGCATCGGGTCACGCCCGTGCAGGGACCGACACCGCGTTACGTCGGCATCTTCTCGTTCGTCGAGGAGCCGGACATGGTCGGCCGCGTCGAACGCACCCGTCAGCTCTACGGCCGCGTGTTGCCGATCCACGAGCAACGGGAAGCGCTGATCCGGGGCGACGCCCTCGCCGATTGAGGTTATCGCATCCGCTTCGGGATGAACCGGGTCAGGCTTGCCGCCCCCAGCATGGCGACGCCGGTGACGGCGAACACGGCGGGCAGTGGAAACAACGCCAGAATGCCGGAGTAGACCCCCGGGAATGTCAGGCTGGAGACCGAACGGTAGCTGCCGAATACGGTCGCCATCTCGGACCGCTCGTAGGGGTGTACGGCGCGATAGAACAATGCGTTGCCGACGGCGTCGCAGGGCACGGCGCAGAGGCCGGCGAACAAGATGATCGGGATGGCGATTTCTTCGACGCCCAGCGATATGCTCAACACCAGGGTTGCGGCGCCCGTCGCGGTGTAGCCGACCAGGAGTAGACGGCGGATACCGATTCGTGTGACGACCGGCCGGAGCAGCGGCGCGCCCATCACGAAAGCCGTCGCCAGCGAGACCAGCGCACCGCCCGTGGTTTCGCCGAGGCCGGCGGTCACGCAGTAGATTGGAATATAGATGAAGTACATGGTCCACCAGCCGGAGCGCATGAACGAGAGAACGTAAACCAGGGTCAAGCGCGGCTGGCCGAAGAACCGGGGCAGATAGCGGAGTGGGTTGGTGACGGCAGGCCGTGCCGTGGCGATCGCCGGGTGATCGACGAAGCGGAGATAGAAAAAATAGGCGGCAAGCGCGACGACGACGCCGGTCCCGAACAGGAACGGAGCGTCCTCGTGGAATGCGTTTCTGAGCCACACGCCGAGGAACGGGCCGATGCACCACGAGAACGCGAGGAAGAACATGCGTACCGGTTCGTAACGGCTGAAATCTTGCCGGCGGATGTGCTCCATCATGTAGAGATTGAGCGAGACGTCGATACAGGACGCAGCGAACAGATGCAGCGCCATGCCGAGACAGAACGCCACCACATCGCCGGTCATGAACAGCGCCATTGCGCCGATTCCGGCCAGCGCGCCCGTATAGAACGTGCCGCGCCGGGTGATGTGACTGACCAGCCACGGCACGCCCATGCTCATACCGACGCCGAGTGCGCCGAGCACGAAGAAGAACACGCTGACATCGCGGACGCTTTCGAAATGTTCGAGCGCGACGATGGGGATCACGGTCGAAATGACGGCCCGGTGCAGCGGTTCGAGTGTGAACAACGCCGAGAATGCGGGCATGGTCGGACGGCTCAGGGCGCCGATCATGACGACGAAATTGCCTGGCCGCATGCCGCCTCCGCTCCGCCGCGAATTGTTCCGCGAAGCGTGTCACCAAACCCGCCTGCGGCGCACCCGAGTAATATTTGTCGAGTGCCTGCGGAAAATTTGTTGCCACTCTCGCTGCCGAGCATCGCCCGTGTTGCACCGGCGCAATTGTGTATAGTGAGCGCCGGAGGATCGCATGGAAGATTTCATTCAGGCGCTGAGCGCGTTCGGACTGGACACGGTCTGGCTGCAAGGCCAGCAGGTCAGGCTGGAAAATTGGCTGCGCGCCGAGGTCTTGACCTGGACCAGTTTGGTGCAACTTTCTGTTGTTGCCGGCGGCGCGCTGCTCGCGTGGCCGCTCGCTAAACCGGTCCGCGCCCAGTTCGAGCGCCTGGCAAAGCGCACCCGGTCCTGGGATTACCGCGTTCACGGCTTCCTTTCGCGGCTGCCGAAGCTGTCGTTTCCGGCTGTTTATCTCGTTTTGATGCTGATGGCCGTCACCGGCGCGGCGCCCGCCGCGTTCCCGCACCACATCATGACCATCGCGCTCAGCCTGCTGGCAGCCTGGCTGGTCATCCGGCTCGTCTCCTTCGTGATTCGCAACCGCGAGATCGCGCGCACGGTGACGACCCTGGCCTGGTGTGTCGCCGCGCTCAATATCGTCGGCTTGCTCGACCCCCTGCTGGTCATTCTCGACGATCTCGCCATTCCGCTCGGCGAGCGTCGAATCTCGGTTCTGAACATTCTCAAGGCGCTGGTCCTGCTGGCGATTCTGTTATGGCTGTCGGGTGCGGCGGGGCGCTTCCTTGCCGGCCGGCTGCATCGCTCGTCGACGTTGACGCCGTCGATCAAGGTGCTGGCAGAAAAGAGCATCAAGATCCTGCTCGTCGCCGCGGTCTTCCTGATTACCCTGGACTATCTCGGCGTCGACCTGACGGCTTTTGCGGTGTTTACCGGCGCCGTCGGCGTCGGCCTCGGATTCGGCCTGCAAAAGGTGGTCTCGAACCTGATCTCGGGCTTCATCCTGCTGCTCGACCGTTCGATCAAGCCGGGCGACGTGATCGAGATCGGCGAGACCTTCGGCTGGGTCACCTCGCTCGGCGCACGGTATGTTGCGCTGACCACGCGCGACGGCCGCGAATGGCTGATCCCGAACGAGGATCTGATCACCCAGCAGGTCATCAACTGGTCCTATTCGAACACGCTGCTGCGGTTGCCGCTCAAGTTCGGCGTCTCCTATGCCTCCGACGTGCGCAAGGTCATGGAACTGGCCGTCGAGGCGGCCAGGGGCGTCGACCGGGTGCACGAGGACCCGGCGCCGGTCTGCCGGCTGATCGGTTTCGGCGACAGTTCCGTCGATTTCGAGCTGCGCATCTGGATCAGCGATCCGGAAGGTGGTGTCGTCAACGTCAAGAGCGCGGTCTATGTCGCGCTCTGGGAGGCATTCCACGAACACGGCATCGAAATTCCGTTCCCGCAACGGGATCTCAATATCAAGCCCGGTGCCGCGGTTCGCGTCGAGCGCACGGACGGTGAGTAGGGTCCGCCTTAGCCGTCGTTTCCGCGCAAGTGGGCATGGCGGTCTGTCGGGAGGTCAAACGGCTTCGTCCATCTGCGCGGCGTACCATCGCGCGAAGCGGCCGACGTTGGCCTCCATCACCGGCGACAGTCGACCCTGCAGGGCGAATGGCGAACGGATGCCGCGCTGCTGACGCTCAAGCGCATCGATGTCTTCGGCGATCGCGGTTCTCATGCGCCGGTCGATGGCGGCGATGCAGTCGTTGGCGTTATCGGCCGCCAGGCTCTCGGGCGCCACGCACAGGCTGAAATTGGCGCGGCAGCGATCGGGACCGTCGGGCCAAACATCCCAAACCCAGATCACGTCCGAGGCCGCACCGAACGTCAGGTTCGGGTAGACCCAGGTATAGCGCGCGCCGTTGCGGTTGCGGCCCTCGATCGACGGGATCGGCGGCAGTGCCGCCTCGGCGTCCTCCGCCAGCACCGTGCCGGACGCGACGGTTTCGCCGAACTGGCTGACGAAGTTGCCGCGCACATCCTCGGGCCGGTCGGGCATGGTGTAGTAACCGCCGATGCTGTCGGGGTGAACGTGTTTCAGGTGCGTGTACTCGTTGAAAACCTCGATGAAGAGTTTCCAGTTGCATTCGATGGTCAGCTCGCGGTTCACGACGGTTTTAAGGCTCTCCAGGGACCACGGTCCCAGCACATCGTTAAAATCCGCGAGCCAGTCGTCGATGTCGTCAGGTTCCGGGGCGAGCGACAAGAACGCGAAACCGAAGCGTTCCGCGGCGTGAAACCGGACCAGACCGTTTGCCGACGGATCGAAACCGGGGGCGTCTTCCATGTCCGGCGCGCGGCGGAGCGCGCCCGAGAGGTCATAGGTCCAGCGGTGATAGGGGCAGCTGATGGTTTTAACGGTGCCCGATCCTTCGAGTAGCAGCGAGCCGCGATGGCGACAGACGTTGGCGTACGCCGCCAGCCCGCCGTCGGCGCGGCGGATCACGATGACCGGCGAGCCGGCAACGTCGATGGCGCGGTATTCGCCCGGCTTTTCCCACAGATCGGCACGGCCGATCCCGACCCAGCCGTTCCCGAAAATGCGTCGGCGCTCGTCGTCGAGCGCCGCTTCGCTGCTATAGCAAGCGGGCGGCAAGGTCAGGAAAGCGTCGCCTTCGGCTGCCGTGACGGATGCGTAGTCGATCATCAGCGATCCGGTGATTCCATGTTTGTTGCAGTGACTTTGTCGCCATTAAGATGTCACGGCAAATGAATAAAACTTTTCCCGTTCCTTTCCTCGGCAAAGGCGGTTCAGATCATGTCCGATACCTTTCATGCCAGCTGCATGTGTGGCGCAGTGACCATCGAGACCGGCCATCCAGACTCGGTCTTTCACTGCCATTGCGAAAGCTGCCGCCGTTCGACCGGCCAGCCGCTGGTCACCTTCGCGTCGTTCGGCGCCGACCAGGTGGCGTTCTCGGGCACGGAGCGCAAGACCTACAACTCGTCCGCCGGTGTTTGCCGGACGTTCTGTCCCGACTGCGGCACGCCGCTGGCGTGGGAGGGGTATTCCAGGAGCCAAGGCAAGGATCTGGTCGAACTCTACATCGGCCTGTTCGCGGCGCGCGACCGCATGATCCCGGATCACCATGTGTTCTACGAGGAACGCGTGCCGTGGTTCGACGTTGCCGACGGCCTGCCGCGCTACAAGGGCGTCAGCCGCTCTGGCCTGCCGATGGCGCATGGCCCGGCGCGCCGGGGATTGCCGGGTTAGAAAACACGCCGCAGGAGGACATCATGTCTGCCATTACACCCAATATGACCGAAGCCGAGTGGCAATCGCGGGTCGATTGCGCCGCCGGGCACAGGCTGCTCGATCTCTACGGTCTGACCGATTTGGTCGAAGGTCTCGTCAGCGTGCGCATCGCCGGTGAGCCCGATGCCTTTCTGATCAAGGGCTATGCCGATTTCTTCGATGAGGTCCGCGCCTCGGGCCTCCACAAGATCCGCTTCGACGATCGCCCGGACGTCGGCGTCAACCGCCCGTTCAACTACGCTTCGTGCAACCAGGTGAAATACATCCTTCAGGCGCGCCCCGACATCAACGCGATGATCCATACCCACACCGACGCGACTGCCGTTGTCGCGTCGCTTGAGGGCGGCTTCCAGCCGATGACCCAGCACGGCTTCATCGCCGCGCCGCATGTCGCCTATGTCGATTTCGACACTGAGATCGACGATGCCTGCATGGAAAAGACGGTCGCCGCCCTCGGCGACAGGAAAATCCTGCTGATGCGTAATCACGGCATGATGGTCGTCGGCGAGACGCTCGCGGAGGCGTTCTTTCTTGCCAGGGCGCTCGATATAGCCTGCCGCTGCCAGCTCGACGCCATGCGCTCGGGCGCGCGCATCCGGATGCCCGATGACGACCCGGCGAAAGCGAAGCAGATGATCCATGACTACACTTTTCACCCGGAACATCTGCACATTTTCAATGGCTCGATGCAGTGGGACGGACTCAAGCGCAAGCTCGACCGTGAGCGACCCGGCTACGAGACCTGACTGTCGCATCGCATACGCCGATCCGCCGTCGGCCAATCGCAACAAGAAACGGATAGCGGCGGCGGCAAGGCACCGCTAAACATGCCGCGGACAATGGCCGCCGGTGATCCGATGTCGGAAGCGTTGAAAACACAGATGGGCCCCGTCGAGTGGGTCATGCTGACCGTGCTGGCCATGGTCTGGGGCGGTTCGTTCTTTTTCGTCGAGACCGTGGTCGACGATCTGCCGCCGTTGACTATCGTGACGCTCCGCGTCGGTCTCGCCGCGCCGGCGTTGTGGATCGCGGTTCTGGTGACGGGCAATGCCGTCCCGCGCAAAATGTCGGTCTGGCTGGCGTTTCTCGTCATGGGCACGATCAACAATGCGATTCCGTTCACATTGCTGGTATACGGCCAGACGGGCATTGCGTCGGGCGTGGCCTCGATCCTCAACGCGACCACGCCGATGTTCACCGTGGTCGTCGCCGGCCTGCTGCTCGCCGACGAACGGATGACGGCCCTGAAGATCGGCGGCATCGTTCTCGGGATCGCCGGCGTCGCCGTGATGATCGGACCCGAAGTGCTGATCGCCGACGGCGACGCGTTGTTGCCGCAGGTCGCGTGTCTCGGCGCGGCGGTATCCTATGCCTTCGCGGCCGTCTTCGGCCGCCGGTTCCGGCGTTTCGGGGTTGCGCCCGTCGTCGTCGCCGCCGGGCAGGTGACGGCATCGACCCTGGTGCTGGCGCCTCTTGCCCTGATCGTCGACGACCCGTTCGCCGGGGCGATGCCCGGCTTCGACGTATGGGCTGCCGTCGTTGCCCTGGCGTTGTTGTCGACGGCGTTCGCCTACATTCTGTTCTTCCGCATCCTTGCCAGTGCCGGCGCAACCAATCTCAGCCTCGTGACCCTGCTGGTCCCGGTATTCGCCATCTTGCTTGGCGCCGTATTCCTGGGCGAGCGGCTCGATGCCGGACAGATCGCCGGCATGGTGCTGATCGGCTGCGGATTGCTGGCGATTGACGGGCGGGCGCTGCGCCTTTTCGCCAAGCCGTCATAAACCCGTAATTGAAGTTTTTGATCGATTAATCGGATTGGCGGTATTGAAACCGCGGTCCGGCATGTATATCTGGGCGAGTGCTGGGGGGTCGTGTGCTATAGGGCCCGATTTCAAACATGGACAAACGATGGCAGAAAAGGATGTCGGCGGGGGCCGCCGCTGTCCTGGCGCTTTTTTTTGTTTTCGCATCGCCGCCGGCGGCCGGCGAAGACATTCGCTACTGTTTTAACGACTGGCCGCCCTACACCACGGCGGCGGATGGCCACGCGTCCGGCATTTCCATCCGGATTTTGCGCGAAGCATCCCGGCGTGCGGGGTACGATTCCGCATTCACCGAATTACCGTGGAAGCGGTGTCTGTTATGGGTGTCGCAGGGAAAGCAGGACGCGGTCATCGATGCCGCCGCCCGCGATGAATACATCCAGGGGCCGACCAGTTTTTCCGTTTACACGAACACATTCTGGGTGCGGCGGGGCGACCGGCTGGATGCGCCGGATGCCGCTCTCCTCGGAAGCCGTATCCTCGGGCTGGTTTCCGGGTACACGTACGGCGACCGGCTGGAGCGGGAGATCGTCGCGGCGGGCATCACGGTGGATTTCGCCGCCGACGATCAGAAAAACGCCAACAAGCTGGCGCGCGGGCGCGTCGATGCGATCATCGGCGATTTCGTCAGTACGCAACTTTACGCGGGGCGCGAGATCCTGGATCTCGTGCCCGTGTTGCCGCACCATTCTTTCGATCGGTTGTATCCGTCGTTCAACCGAAACAGCGGGAACATGCAGCGCCGTGTCGACGCGGCGTTGGCGGAGATGATCGCCGATGGTTTCGTCGATCGGGTTTATCGCGAAACGGTCGGCCTCGGCTATTCGGACATCATGCCGTAGGCGGGAAGCGGGCCTGCGCCGTCATTGCCAGCCGGCCGTCCGGGTTGGCGGCCCACAGGTCCAGCGCGCCGGCTTCGTCGTCCGGCCTGGCATGGAGCGTGAACGGCCGGTCGTCGAATAGCGGCGAGACCGCCCGGTAATCGAACGATGCCAGCGGTTTGCCGCCGCCGACCTCAAGAGCGAGATCGGCGAGCAGGGTCGCGGTCAGCGGCCCGTGGAACACGAGATTCGGGTAGCCCTCGACCGTGCGGCAGTAGTCCCGGTCGTAGTGGATGCGGTGGCCGTTGTAGGTCAGCGCCGAATAGCGGAACAGCATGACCTCGGTCGGCGTGACCGTCCGCACATGTGCGGCGTCCTTATGTGATTTTTGGGGCGCTGCGGGCGGTTCCGGTTGCGGTGCATCCGGGTCGGGATCGGCGCGGTAGACCATATCGTGCTCTTCGGCGATGCGGACCGATCCGTCCGCCGCATGGTACGAATGGCGCGCGGTGATGAAGCAAAGCGTGCCGGTGCGGCCTTGCTTGACCGTCACGTCGGCGATCTCGGAGGTCTTCGACGCCGCCTCGCCGATCGTCAGCGGGCCGTCGAAGCGAAACCGCCCGCCGGCCCACATGCGCCGCGGCAGGGCGACCGGCGGCAGGAAATCGCCCAGCACCGTGCGGCCGTCGCGCTCGAGCACGCCGGCCCGGTGATTGTCCTGGAAATAGAGCCACGTCCAGAGCGGCGGCAGCGCATCGCCGTCGGCCAATGTCGGTTCGCGGTCGAGCAGCGCCTGCATGCGCCGCGCCGGTTCGGCGTCGACGGTTGCTGTACAGGTCTCGGTCCGGCCGATCCATTGGCGCAGGATCGCTTCGTCTGTCGTCAGGTCAGTCATGCGATATCCCGTAACACATCCGCGAAGCGGAAGGCCATCGCGCCGTCGCCTTGAAGGATCGGATCGGCCGCTGCCGGGTTGCCGCCGGCGGCCGCAAACTTGGCGCGGATGTCGGCTACGGTCATCGGCTTGGCGGGGCCGCCCTTGACGTCGGCGACGGTTTCTTCCGCCGTGCCGCCGCCGTCGAACATGAGGGTCACCGTGTCGGGCGCTCGCGGCGTCATGTCGGCAAGTCCCGGTGCGAGATCGTAAGTTTCGACCGACGTGCGGCCGACGAGATCGCGCACGTCGGTGCGGGAGACGGCGCCCGGGCAGAAGGCCGCGGGCATCGGGTCGCCCTCGAGCAGCGACCACGCCACCGTGTGGGTTACGCTGAAACGCGCTTCCGTCGGCATCGCCGGTGTAAGAAACGGCGAAACCCGGAAGAACGGCTCCGCCATGCGAACGACGACCCGTTCGATGCGCTGCGGATCGAAACCGGACCGGGTGCGGAGTTTCAGGGCGGCCTCGATCGCGCGGTGGGTATAGGCGCAGCACGGCCACGGTTTGCGGAACACGCCGTCGGCGAGAATGCCCGGTTGCGCGCGTTCGGGCTCGGACAGGCTCGCGCCACCGCCGTAAAGCGCCAGGAAACCGTGCGCGCCGTCCGTCGCCGCCGGATTGGCGGTCAGGCCCTGTTCCGCGAGCAACGCGGCATCCAGTCCGGCGCGCGCCGCGAAGCCCGCGTGCAGCGGTTTCCCGTCGCTGCCGATCTGGCGTTTAAGGCCCGCCGCCATGCTCATGGCGAGCGACAGCGCCACCGCCAGCCGCGCGCGGTCGAGGCCGATCAGGTATCCGGCCGCCGCGGCCGCGCCGAGCACCCCGATGGTGCCGGTGGCGTGCCAGCCGCGCAGATAATGGCCGTAGCCGCCGAGCGCACGGCCGGCGCGGACGATGGCCTCGAAGCCGACGACGTAGGCGGCGCAGACCTCGTCGAGCGTGACGCCGCGCAGATCGGAAAGCGCCAGCAGGGCGGGCACGACCGGTGGGCTGGGGTGGGTCGAGCCCGGCACCTCGTAGTCGTCCCAGTCGAGGGCATGCGCCGCCGTGCCGTTGACCAACGCCGCCGCCTGTGCCGACAACGCCGCGCCGCCCGTGACATGCGCGCAAGGGCCCGCCGCCCCGGCCGCGCGCATGGCCGCCGCCGCCTGACCGGCAGCCGGCTCGTGCGCGCCGGCGATCATGCAGGCCAAGGTATCGAGCAGGCAAAGCCGCGCCTCGGTCCGCGCCGCC
>CBDDJL010000001.1:0-219149 GCA_965229715.1 Rhodospirillales bacterium | reverse complement strand
CGTTGCGTGCGTGTACGGTCCATGCGTACAAATATACATCACTGACTTAGTAGTAATACATATATTTGCCGACCGCTTGACGGACCGCACTGCTATGATGCGGTATTCAATGAGATGCACACCAACACTATGCCGTTCCCTGGGACCGCGACAGTCGCTGCTCGCGGTAGAAAACGTACAATCCTGCCGATACGATGATTGCGATTCCGAGCCACACCGAAGGACCGGGAAAATCGCCGAAAACGAGATAGCCCAATCCCGTTGCGCTGACGATTTCGATGTACTGGAACGGGGCGATCATGCTGGCGCCGATGCGGCGCACGGCCTGCACGATCAGCAGATGGCCCGTTGTCGCAAACCCCGCCAATCCGGCAAGCCATATCCACTGCGAGGCCGTCGGCCAAACCGGGTCGAGAACGTCGATCGCCCCCCGGTCGCCGAACCACAGCGCAATGCTCAGCGCCAGGCAGCCGAACACGCCGACGTAGAACTGCATGGTGAAAACCCCGGTGTCGCGGGTCAGCGTGCGCGTCAGGATGATGTAGAAGGCGAATGCGGTCGCGGCGCCGAGCGGTAAAAGGGCGACGGCGCCGAACGCCAGGAAACTGGGCTGGATGATGATCAGCGATCCCGCGAGCCCGGCGATGACGGCGGTCACGCGCCGCCATCCGACCCGTTCCTTCAGGAAGACTGGCGCCAACAGGGTCAGGATCAACGGTTCGACGAAGAAGATCGCCATGGTGTCGGCGAGCGGCATGTGGCTGACGGCGGCAAAGAACAGGAGCGTGGCGAGCGCGATCAGCACGCCGCGCGTGACGTGCTTCCAGAGATTGCGGCCGACGCCGAATCCCGCCGTGATCGCCGCCAGCGGGAACAGGAAGATCGATTGAAAAAAGAACCGGCCCCAGGAAATCTGCCCAGGCGACATTTCGCTCGACAGATACTTCGCGATGGCGTCGATGCCCGGCAGCATGAGCATCGCCGTGACCATGAGGGCGACGCCGACCTGCACGTCGCGCTCGGACGTAATGTCCGCCAACGGCGCTTCCGGCAACTTGCTATCCGGATGCGGCCGGATCGGGGAGTGGTTGATCACGGTATGAAATGCCCTTGTCCGACGTCGCGTCCAGCGTCTTGCGGGCTTCGTCGGCCTCTTGCTGGCGGTTCCACATCGCCGTGTAGGCGCCGCCGATTTCAAGAAGTTCCGCGTGGTTGCCGCGTTCGGCGATTTCGCCCTTATCCAATACCAGAATCTCGTCCGCGTCGATCACTGTCGACAACCGGTGCGCGATAACCAGTGTGGTCCGTTCTGCCGACAGCGCGCGCAACGAATCCTGAATCTCGCGCTCGGTAGGACTGTCGAGAGCGGACGTCGCTTCGTCGAAGATCAAAATCTGCGGATTCTTCAGGATGGTCCGTGCGATCGCGACGCGCTGTTTCTCGCCGCCCGACAGTTTCAACCCGCGTTCGCCGACGACCGCCTGATAACCGTCCGGCAGATCCATGATGAAGTCGTGAATACGGGCATGCCGCGCAGCCTCCTCGACATCGCTCGGCGCCGCGCCGGGCCGGGCGTAGGCGATGTTGTAGAAAACCGTATCGTTGAACAGCACGGTATCCTGAGGAACCATGCCGATGATGGACCGCAGGCTTTGCTGGGTCACGTCGCGGACATCCTGACCGTCGACGCGGACCGTACCCTCGTTGACGTCGTAAAACCGGAACAGCAGACGCGAGATCGTCGACTTGCCCGATCCGCTGGGGCCGACGATAGCGACGGTTTTGCCGGCCGGCACGGAAAACGTCACGTCGCGCAGGATCGGCCGGCGGGTGTCGTAGGCGAATGAGACGTTCTCGAACACGACCTCGCCGCCGGCTGTTTCGATGGGCTTTGCGTCCGGCGAGTCGTCGATCCCCGGCTGTTCGCGAAGCAGGCTGAACATCTGTTCCATGTCGACCAGCGATTGCTTGATTTCCCGGTAGACGGTGCCGAGGAAGTTGAGCGGCATGTAAAGCTGGATCAGGTAGGCATTGACCAGCACGAAGTCGCCGACAGTCATGGCGCCGGCAACGACGCCGTTGGCCGCCATCAGCATGACGGCCGTTAGCCCGACCGCAATGATGACACCCTGGCCGGTATTGAGCATGGCGAGCGAGGTGGTGCTGCGCGTTGCCGCGTCTTCGTAGAGCCGCAGCGCACTATCGAAGCGGCGCGCCTCGTGCTCCTCGTTGTTGAAGTATTTGACGGTCTCGAAATTGAGCAGCGAGTCGATCGCCTTCGTACTGGCGTCGCTGTCGGTTTCGTTCATCTGCCGCCGGAACTTGATGCGCCACTCGGTGACCAGCAGGGTCCATGCGATGTAACCGACGATGGTGACGAAGGTGACCAGCGCAAACCAGAAATCGTAGAGATTCCAGAGAATCCCGCAGACCAGCAGAATCTCGAACAGCGTCGGAGCGACGTTGAACAGGGTGAATCGCAGCAGAAACTCGATGCCCTTGGTGCCGCGCTCGACGGCGCGGCTGACCCGGCCGGTCTGGCGCGTCAGATGGAAGGCGAGGGAGAGCCTGTGAAGGTGGCGGAATGTTTTGAGACCGGCGAGACGAACGGCGCGCTGTGCGACCCGGGTAAAGATGGCGTCGCGCGCCTCGCCGAACGCCTGCGCCAGGACGCGGGCCATGCCATAGGCGACAAGCACCGCAACCGGTACGGCCAGCATGGCCGTGTCCGCATCGAGCGCATCGACGGCGGCTTTGTAGAACAACGGCACCGACACATTGGTCAGCTTGGCCAGCACCAGGAGCACGAGCGCGATGACAACCCGGGCCCTGAGCGCCGTCTCGCCCGCCGGCCAGAGATACGGCAGCAGCATTCCGACGGTGCGGATGTCCTGGCGTATGGAATGGTGGTCGCTGTACTGGTCCCGGCGCCTCATCGCAGACAGTTGGCTCTCAAGGCGACCAGAAACAAGAGGGGCGCCGACTTGCCGAGCAACGCCGGATTGGCGGTCAACCAGCGGTCGAACATCGCGGTGAGATCGCTCGAATGCTGACCGGTCGTGCATTCGACGACCCACGGCGCCTCGATATCGCCGGAGTCGGCGAGTGCGTTGAGCGTATCGCTGAGGCCGGCGACGTAGAGCGTCCGTGCGGGTTCGGGGGCGTTGAGATAGGTCTCGCCGGTATAGAACGTCCAGATCTGGCCGGCGCGCGCGACAGTGCCGGCGAAAACGCCGGCGAACGCGACCAGTAGGACGATCAGGACGGCGAACCGTCTCCGCATCGGCAGTTCTCCAAAAGCTCTCCGGCGGGTCCCCGCGCGGCCGTCCGCAGTTTAACAACCCGGAACCGGCTGGAATAGCGGCGCAGAACGATAATGACCCTAAATCGTCATATTCATGTTTTTGCCCGTGCGGATCGGTGGCAAGATTGCTTGACAATAGAACAAAACAAGAACATATTAATGGGTCCCTACCGTTCGTTCGTCAAAAAATTGGGACGCCCGCCATGAACCCCGCCCTCGTTGAAGTTCGCTTTCACCCGATTCGCAAGAACCATCGATTGGGACCGCTGAAGGTCCTTCACGCCCGCCCGAATCCCGGCGAAACGGCGTTTCGCGCCGCCTCGCGGATTCTGGACCGGCGTTACAAAGTCAGGGATTATCTGATTGTCGAAGCGGAGATGGTGACCGAATCCGCATCTTGATCAGCCTTCGAGGTAAACCTCGGCGACCTTGGCCAGCAATTCCTGCAGATCCCGGTGATCGTCGTCGTATTGTTCGATGCTCAGAATCATGTCGACCGTTTGGCCGTCGGATGAGAGCGGAGACCGTTTCACCGCGTAAGTCGATTGCTGATGGTGCTCATCGATAAAGGCGATAAGGGAGGCCTGCGGTACCGCATCGCGGTAAACCTCCGCGTACTGCTGCATCAGGATATCGCCGTACACTTTCGGCGGGACGGTGCCCACCGATTCGCCGGTGAAATCCCGCCGATGCATGTCGGTGATTTTGGTTCCCCAAAAGCGGTAGCGGAAATCGAGTGGATCGATGTGTACGTCGACGACGCAGACGCGGGGGATGAGATGGGCCGGCAGGTCGATGAGATTCAGATCGGACCACGCCGGCGCGATGCCGGAGCCCCTCTTTCCCGATAGGTACGCGTCGACGGCTGTGATGTCGGCAAAATCGGCGACATCCTCAAGCGGCTGGTGCGTCGCTCTTGGAGAAAATCTGAATTTCACGGCGTCAAATTAAGCGAACGCGGCGCGGTGCACGCGTCAGCGAATCAGTCCCAATCCTGAAAGACCTGATCGCGATCCTTGCGTTTCATGCCGAACAGATTCGTGTCCTTGAATTCGCCATCGCTGTCGTCGGGCAACGAGTTATCCTCGTGTTCGAGGAATTCCTCCTCGAAGTCGTCATCGCCCTCACGCGCGCGCTTGGCCGCGGCGAGGCGTGCTTTCTCACGCGCCTTGGCTTCTTTCTTAGCCCTGCGCTGCTTTTCCGTCATCTTCCAGTGGAACCAGATGCCGAACAGGATGGCGAACAGGCCGACGACGCCCATGATGATGAAATTGGTATATTGTTCCATAGCTTAACTGCCCCGCTGCGGGCCGTCCCCCCGATTGTGAACCTTGGCGTGAGTGTCTACGGATTGCTCGTTAACCACAATTCGTAATAACCGAACCTGACAAGTGCCTTACAATATTGAAAAAATGACCGTTATTCCCACTCGATCGTGCCGGGCGGTTTCGACGTTACGTCGTAGACGACCCGGTTGATGCCGCGAACCTCATTAATGATTCGATTGGCGGCGCGGCCGAGGAAGCCGTGATCGAACGGAAAGTAATCCGCCGTCATACCGTCCGTTGACGTCACGGCGCGCAGCGCGCACACATAGTCGTACGTCCGGGCATCGCCCATGACGCCAACCGTTTGAACCGGCAACAGAACGGCAAAGGCCTGCCAGATTTCGTCGTAGAGGCCGGCATTGCGAATCTCGTCGAGATAGATGGTGTCGGCGCGCCGCAAAATCTCCAGTTTGTCGACGGTGATCTCGCCCGGTACGCGAATCGCGAGCCCGGGGCCGGGGAAGGGATGGCGGCCGACGAAGCTGTCCGGGAGTCCGAGCTCGCGGCCGAGATCGCGCACTTCGTCCTTGAACAGTTCGCGCAGCGGCTCGACCAATGCCATGTTCATACGCTCGGGCAGGCCGCCGACGTTGTGGTGCGATTTGATGGTGACGCTCGGCCCGCCCGCGAACGAAACCGATTCGATGACGTCCGGATAGAGCGTGCCCTGGGCCAGGAAGTCGGCACCGCCGGCGTTCTTCGCTTCAGCCTCGAACACGTTGATGAACGTCGCACCGATGATCTTGCGCTTTTGCTCCGGGTCGGAGACGCCGTTGAGTTTCCCGAGAAACAGATCGCCCGCGTCGTGATGGACCAGCGGGATGTTGTAGTGATCGCGAAACAGGCCGACGACCTCCTCGGCTTCGCCCGCCCGCATCAATCCGGTATCGACGAACACGCAGGTCAACTGATCGCCGATCGCCTCGTGCAGCAGCACGGCGACGACGGACGAATCGACCCCGCCCGACAGCCCGCAGATAACCCGGCCGTTGCCGACCTGCTCGCGAACCCGGGCAATGGCCTCGTCCTTGAACGACGCCATGGTCCAGTTGCCGCTGCAGCCTGCGATCCGTGTGGCGAAGTTGGCCAGCAACCGCCCGCCGCCCGGTGTGTGTACGACCTCGGGATGGAACATCAGTCCGTAGAAACCGCGCGCTTCGTCGGCGATGGCGGCGAACGGGGCGCCTTCCGAGCGGCCGATGACCTGAAACCCTTCCGGCATCGCGCAGACCCGGTCGCCGTGGCTCATCCAGACCTGTTCCTCGGCGCCTTGTTGCCAGACGCCGTCGAACAACGGGCTGTCCTCGACCACGTCGACCATGGCGCGGCCGAACTCCTTGTGGTCCGAGGTCTCGACCTCGCCACCGAGACCGTCGACCAGCGCCATTTGTCCATAGCAGATGCCGAGCACCGGCAGTCCCATATCGAACAAACCCTCGGGCGGGCGCGGGGTCGTCGCCTCGGTCAGCGATGCGGGGCCGCCGGAAAGCACGATCCCCTTTGCGCCGAACTCCCGGATGCTGTCGAGCGTGACCGCATTGAACGGATGGATCTCGCAGTAGACGCCGCTTTCGCGGATGCGGCGCGCAATCAGTTGCGTTACCTGGGATCCGAAATCGACGATCAGGATTTTGTCGGCGGCGGGTAGAGTGGCGGGATGGGTCATGAGGCGGACCGTCGTTCTGGCGGGCGGTGGGAACCGGATGTCGGTGGCGGAAGATACCGGAGGGCCCGGCAAGCTGCCAGTCCGATCTCGCGCCGAAGCAGCAGATTCGCCGCGGGCGCATTCATCGTCTGTCTCCCGCGGGATCGACAACGGTCAATTCGATCACCGCGGCGTTGATCGTGACCTTGCCGCGGTGCTCGAAATTGCACGTCACGCGCTCGCCGTCGACCGACTGGATCTGACCGAGACCCCAGTCCTCGGTCGGGTGGCGCACGTACTGCCCGGGTTGCAGATGGTTCACGACGCCGCCTCGCGTGCAGCGGCCGGGCGCAGCAGTCCCGGCTCAGCGAGCAGCCGATCGATGACGGCGGCAGCCATCGCCTCGTCGTCGATGCCGAGCAGCGACGCCGACAGGTTTGCCGCCGACGCCGGCGCATCCATGTCGTCCTGCAGGCAGGCCAATGCCCGCCCGTCGCCGATGCCGGCGAGATCGCGGACCACGCTCGGACTCAGCATGGCGACATCGTCGATCAGCGGGAACGGCGTGATGCTGTGCAGCGCGTTCAACAGTTTCGGCCCGATGATCTGGGCCGGCACGGCGCGGCCGGCGCCGTCGTTCACGATACGCGCGAGGATCGTCTCGCAGGCATGAATATAGAATGCCAGGACGGGTTGATCGGGTCGGAATGCCATGCAGGCATTGTGGACGTTGCGCCGCGCCCTTGGGCGGCCGCGCGCATCGCTCTCGATCCATATCTCCCGGCCGAAGGCATGACTGGCCGCAATTTCGGGCGCAAAATCCGGCGGCGAGAACACGGCGACATCTGCATCGACCCACACGGCCTGGCGTGCGCCGGCGGCGAGCGCGTCGCGGATCAGGTAAAGCCGCCCGAGATCGGCGGCGATCTGAGGGTAGTGCTCTGTCGCCGAACGCCACGGCGCGGGGACCGCCCGCATCATCTCGTCGCCGACGAACCGGTAGACGTGCCCGCGCCCCTCCGCCCAGTCGCGGACGGTCGCGAGGCAACGGTCGATCCAGGCCGGACGGCCCCGATCGCGGTGCGATTGCAGGATGACGGTGTCGCCCGGCATCACGCGGTTCGCTCGAAAATGGCGCAATAGAAACCGTCGGTGCCCGTCGAAGCCGGCGACAGCCGGAGACCGAAGCCCGATTGATGCGGCGGGAACGGACCGCCGACCGCCGCATGCCAGATATCCTCGACAGGTAACTGTGCGAATCCGGGGACGTTTTCGGTGAACCAGTCGGTCTGGTCCTCGTTTTCCTCGCGCAGCAACGAGCATGTCGCGTAGATCAGCTGACCGCCCGGTTTCACGAGCTGGGCGGCGTTTGCGAGGATGCGGCGCTGCACGCTTCGCGCGTCTTCCAGGTCCTCCGGTCGAAGCCGCCACTTCGCCTCCGGATGCCGCCGCCAGGTTCCGGAACCGGTGCACGGCACGTCGAGCAGGACGCGGTCGGCGATGCCTGCGTTCTCCTCGACCCAGGGATCTTCCTCGCTGGTCAGGGTATGACGGATCACGGACTCGGCCCCGGCCCGGTGCAGCCGCGCGCGCATCCGCTGCAGGCGGCGGGAAAACACGTCGCAGGCAATGAGCGTGCCGTCGATCTCCCGATTCTTGTTGTCTCTCTCGTCGGCCATCATCGCCGCGAGGGCGAGGGTCTTGCCGCCGGCGCCGGCGCAGAAGTCAACGACCGTCATGCCGGGGTGCGCGTCGCACAGCAGCGCGACCAGTTGCGAGGCCTCGTCCTGCACCTCGACCAATCCATCGCGGAACACGCTTGTGCCGCCGAGGCGGACATGGCCCTCGATACGGAGCGCGATGGGCGAATAGGCGGTCGGGTGAACCGTAACCTGTTCCGCGATCAGCGCAGCCCTGACGTCTTCCCATGTCGACTTCAACGTATTGACCCGGAGATCGACCGGCGCCGGTACGTTGAGCGCCTTTGCTTCGTGCACGTAGCGGTCGCCGAAGGCGCGCTCGAACGCGGTATCGAGCCAGCCCGGAATTTCGGCCAGGACGGCGGCCGGCATATCGCCCGGATGATCGATCGGCCGGCCGGCGAGGGCTTCGGCCAGCGTCCGCTCGCCGTCGCTCAGCGGCGGCGGACAATGGCGCGAGCCGCTGAACAGTGCGTCGATCTCCGGCGCGCCCAATTTGTCGCCAAGCGCGAGATCGGCGATGACCCGTCCGCGTGACGGATCGACGCCGCGGACGCCCGTCCGCTCGATCCACCAGTCGATCCGCCCCCGGCGGCGCAACATGCCGTACAGCCGGTCGATGATGGAACGCCGGTCGCGCGAACCCGCGTATCGGCGCTGGCGAAAGAAATCGTCGGTGATGTCGTCGGCCGGCTCGCCGCCGGCGGCAACGCGCGACGCGAGTTCGATGGCGGCCTGAATACGCGCCCCAGGTGTCATGCTAAATCAGCTGTTCACCCGATAGTTCGGCGCCTCGCGCGTGATCGTCACGTCGTGAACGTGGCCCTCGCGGAGACCGGCATTGGTGACGCGCCGGAACACCGCCTGCGTCTTCATGGTCTCGATGGTCGCGTTGCCGGTGTATCCCATGGACGCCCGGAGGCCGCCGACGAGTTGATGAACCACGTGTCCGACCGGGCCCTTATACGGCACCTGGCCCTCGATCCCTTCGGGCACCAGTTTGAGGTTGTCGGAAACCTCGGCCTGGAAGTAGCGGTCGGCGGAGCCGCGCGCCATGGCGCCGAGCGATCCCATGCCGCGGTAGGCCTTGTAGGACCGGCCCTGATACAGGAAAACCTCGCCCGGCGCTTCGTCGGTGCCGGCGAACAGCGAGCCGATCATGCAGCTGTCGGCGCCGGCGGCGATCGCCTTGGCGATATCGCCCGAGGTCTTGATGCCGCCGTCGGCGATCAGCGGCACGCCCGATTTGCCGCACACCTCCGAGACTTCGAGGATGGCGGAAAGTTGCGGCATGCCGACGCCAGCCACCATCCGCGTGGTGCAGATGGTGCCGGGGCCGATGCCGACCTTGACCGCGTCGGCGCCGGCGTCGATCAGCGCCCTGGCGCCGTCCGGCGTCGCCACGTTGCCGGCGATGACCTGGGCGTAGTTGCTGATTTTCTTGATCCGCTCGACGGCGCCGATGACACCGGCGGAATGGCCGTGGGCGGTGTCGACGCAAACCACGTCGGCGCCGGCATCGATCAGCACTTCGGCCCGCCTGAGGCCGTCGTCGCCGACGCCGGTCGCCGCCGCGACCCGAAGCCGGCCCTGGTCGTCCTTGCAGGCGTCCGGGTGCTGCTGGGCTTTCTCGATGTCCTTCACGGTGATCAGGCCGATGCACGTGAAGTCGTCGTCGACGACCAGCAGTTTCTCAATGCGATACTGATGCAAAAGGCGCATGGCTTCGTCGCGGCCGACGCCTTCCTTGACGGTGATCAGCGGCCGGTCCGGCGAATGCTTGGTCATCAGGCTGCTGACGGGCTGGTCCATGTCGGTGGCGAAGCGCACGTCGCGGTTGGTCAGGATGCCGATCAGCTTGCCGCCCGCAGGTTCGACCACCGGGATGCCGGAAATCGAATAATCCTGCTTAATGCGGAGCGCGTCGGCCAGGGTCGAGTCGGGGCTGATGGTCACCGGATCGACGACCATGCCGGATTCGAATTTCTTGACCTTGCGGATTTCCGCCGCCTGCTCTTCGGGCGTCATGTTCTTGTGGATCACGCCCATGCCGCCGGCCTGGGCCATGGCGATGGCGAGGCCGCTCTCGGTCACCGTATCCATGGCCGCCGATATCAGCGGAATGCCGAGAATAACGTCCCGCGTGAGGCGGGTGCGCGTATCCGCCGTCCCCGGCAGGACTTCGGAGGCTGCGGGCGTCAGGATGACGTCGTCGAATGTCAGGGCTTCTGGGAATGTCATGCCAACCTCCGGGTTCAGGTTGGCGGGCAATCATACACACAAACGCCCCCTTGCCAACAACGAACCTCGGGCCCCGCGCCGGGGCTCAGGATGGCGTGTCGGAACCCTCGGAACGGCCCCGGAATCCGAGCGCGACGACGTACATTTCCGACGAATCGGCGCGGCTCGCCGGCGGCTTGGCGTGACGCACGGTCTCGAAATCCTGCTTCATGGCGGCGAGCAGCTGATTCTCGGTGCCGCCCTGCAGCACCTTGGCGACGAAGGCGCCGCCGGGCGCCAGCACTTCGCAGGCGAATGCGAGCGCCGCCTCGCACAACCCCATGATGCGCAGGTGGTCGGTCGCGTTGTGGCCGGTCGCCGGCGCGGCCATGTCGCTCATCACCACGTCGGCGGGACCGCCGAGGGCGGCGCGCAGCCGGTTCGGCGCGTCGTCGTCGAGAAAGTCGCCCTGCAGGATTTCGGTTCCGGCAATGGGCTCCATGTCCGAAATATCCATGGCGACGACGCGGCCGCCCTTGCCGGTGCGCTCGCTCGCGACCTGGGTCCAGCCGCCCGGCGCCGCGCCGAGGTCGACGATTCGCTTACCCGATCCGAGGATGCCGAAGCGGTCGTCGAGTTCGAGCAGCTTGAACGCCGCGCGCGAGCGGTAGCCGCGGGCCTGCGCCTCGTTGACGTAAGGGTCGTTGAGCTGCCGCTGCAGCCAGCGCGTCGACGACAGCTTGCGGCCCTTGGCGGTGCGTACGCGCTGGGTCATGGTGCGCCCGGTCATGCGCGTCTTGCCGCGCCCGCTTCCTGAGTGTCGCTTTGCCATGGCGGCCGTCAGGCGGTCGATTGCGCCGCCGCGAGGTCCGCCGACGGATCCCGCCGCGCGGCGTCGTACCAGCCGTCCTCGGCCATCATGCGTTGCAGCAGACCTTCGCGGATGCCCCGGTCGGCGACGCGCAGGCGGCCCACCGGCCAGCGCCGGCACACGGCCTCGAGGATGGCGCAGCCCATGACGACGAGGTCGGCGCGCTCGGCGCCGATGCAAGGGTGCCGGGCGCGCGAGCCGCAGTTCATCGTCGCCAGGCGCTTGCTGTGACACCGGATGCTGTCGAAATCGATGACCATGCCGTCGACCCGGTTCCGGTCGTAGCGCCGCAGGCCAAGATGCAGCGCGCCCAGCGTGGTCACCGTGCCCGACGTGCCGAGCATGGTCAGGTTGCCGCAATCGGCGGCCTTCGTGGCGTTCTCGCAGGCGGGAAAACGGTCGAGGTGAACGCCGATGTCGTCGATGATTTCGTCGTAGCGCGCGTCGGAAATGCAATCGCCACCGAACCGTTCGGCGAGGGTGACGACGCCTTCCGGGATCGAGTGATAGGCTGCCACCCGGGCCGTGCCGTCGGATTGGTCGATCCACATCAGCTCCGAGCTGCCGCCGCCGATATCGAGCACGAGGCCGTAGTCGGCATCCTTGTCGAGCAGGGGCCAGCAGCCGGCGAACGTCAGGTCGACCTCGGCCTCGCAGGTCACGGTTTCAAGTTCGATGCCCGTGATGTCGGCGACGCGGGCGACGAAGTCGGGCGCGTTGCCGCCGCGGCGGCAGGCTTCGGTTGCGACCGCGCGATAACGCGTGACGTTCTGGCGGCGCATCACGTCGGCGCAGACCTTGAGGGCGGCGATGGTGCGGTCCATGGCGTCGGAACAAAGCCCGCCGCTGACCGCCAGGCCCTCGCCGAGGCGCACGATGCGCGAATACGAATCGACGACGCGGAAACTGTCGTCGTCCGGCACCGCGACCAGCAGGCGGCAGTTGTTGGTGCCGAGGTCGATGGCGCCGTAGGCGGGACCGCCGTTGGCGGTGCGTGAACCGGGCGCACGTGCCGGCTGTCCGTCGCGACGGCCTGCCATGTGCTGTTTCCGGTTTGCCATTTCGTGGGCTGCTCCCGTGCCGACAAGATGAACTATGCCTTATTTTAATGACGTACGCGTGCCCGGCAAGCAAGTGGCGCGGATGAATCCGTCGTCCTTCGCTGGACGCCGACTGGACGCCCACTGGACGCCCGGGCCGATTGAGCGCAGACTTGGCGGCAGAAATTGCATCCGGAGAGCCGCCATGTCCTTCGAAGAACTGGAAGCCGAACTGTCGATCCTGCTGTCCGAACTCGACAACAGGTCGGAAGACGATCACGAGGTTATGATGCGTCTGAAGCAGATGCTCGACACCATGCGGGCGGAGGGACTGCCGATCCCGGACGATCTCAAGCGGCTCGAGGCCGAACTGGACAAGCGGTTCGCCGTCTCCGAGTAGACCGCTCTAGAGTCTGTACTCCATAAACCGTCACCGCTCATTCCGGACGTTAGGCGAGCCCGGAAATCGAAGGATTTCCGGGTTGCGAGCCTTGCGATCCGGAATCCGGGACGGTCTGCATTACCGGCTTCTCGACCGGTTACGGGATTCCGGCTCACTGACTTTCCTAGAGCCGATCATGTTTGAATGGAATCGTATGGGCGATTCATTGAAACATGTGAATCGGCTCGAAATTTGGAGAATCGATCAGATTCACACGTTTAGATAGGCCGCGTAGCGTTTCCATCTAAACGCGATCTGATCTAGCCAACTCAAAGGGTTGGAGGAAAGTCGAGGCCGGAATGAGCGGAATTGAGTACGGACCCTAATCGTCTTGCATCAGGGACCGGACGGCATCGGTCAGGCGGTTGCGGTCGGCATCGCCGGCGGCGAGCCAGACGACCAGCCACAGGGCGGCGGTTCCAACGGTCATCCAGGCGACGAGGGTTCGTTGGTCGATGCGGCCGAGCCCGTCGCGTACCCGGGCGCGTACCCGGGCGCGCACCGCGCCGATCCAGAAGATCGCGGCGGCGAGCGCCTTCAGCGGCACCGAGAGATACCATTTGAGCCAGTTCAACGCGGGTGTCCCGATCCGGTGTGCGCAAACGGCTGCATTGATGATCGCCCGGCCGCGAAATTGCAACGCTCGCGTATCCGGCCAGTCTTTTTGGAAGTCTTTTCAGAGGTCTTTTCAGGCGCAGTGGGCTATGCTAGACACCGCGTCCCGGGCCGGGCATCTGCGCGGCCCCTGTCCCGGTGGGGGATAGTTTAGCGGTAGAACTCTCGGCTCTGACCCGAGCAGCCCTGGTTCGAATCCAGGTCCCCCAGCCAGCCACTCTGCAGTATCTTGTGAGTGTTCCTTTCTCGAAATTTATCGGCGCCTTTTCAATGACTTGTCGCGTGGTTGCCGACGCGGAGACGCCATCTGAGCCGCAAGACAGCCTGGATATTGGCAGAAGTCTCTGTTTGCCAATTCGGCGGTGTCAGTTTGGTCGATCGGGAGTTGGTTCAGAGTGCCGCGAATTGGCGGGCTTGCTCAGACCAGACGGCGGAGAACCCTGTCTTGATAAGGTAGTCGGAGGTCAGACCCGTGGGCTGTTCGCCTCTGGAAATTTTTTCGACGACGTCAGGTGCGAGCAGCGCCAACTCTATGAGGCTACGCGTCCTCCGGCTGCCAACGCCTTCGGTCTTGGCTATATCTGCGTAGGTCTTGCCGTACAGCATCATGCCAAGCCACTTCCGGGCATGGACGACGTTCTGGATAAGTGTCCGGTCGATCTCTCCGTGGGAGTGTCCCAGGTGCAACTTCAGTTCCACACCTCGCCGTTTCATGGTGAAGGGTGACTCGATGGTTAGCGTCGAGGCATTGATCTGTTCAGGGTGGCAACGCAGAAGTTGGGCGAGCGCCATGCCGTCCAGCAGAACCGTGAGCGATCCGGGGCGTATGTGAACCTGATCGATGTAGGAGAGATCGTCAGGCGACGGAACACGACTGCTAAGCAGAGACGCGGTTGAGTTGATATCGGAGGCGGAGCCGTCGATGAGCAGTGACGCGGCCGTGTGAGTGTCACCGAGATGCTTTTCCAGTGTATCGACAAGCAATCGCTCCAGCGGTTCTGCGGGCAGTCGCCAGGCATCCGGGTGTTGTTTGGCTGTGCCCGTGGTGAGCCTCTGGGAGATGTAATAGCGAAGCCGCTTCCCATTCTTGCGGCTGTGAGTGGGTGTCAGCCGGTCCCCGGTCTCATCGAACAACTTGCCGGCGAGGGGCGACTTGAAGGCCTTGGGCTGATGGCCTCTTGAACGTGCGGCACCTTCCTTCAACATCGCTTGAACCTGATCCCAGGTCTCGGGATCGATGATGGGTCGGTGTTGTCCCTCATAAACCCTGTCCTTGTGGCGGATCCGACCGGCATAGACCGGGTTGGTCAGGATGTAGTGGACATGACCTCGATCCATTGGCGTGCCGCCCCAGGTGTTGCCATTGGCCCTCTCACGTATTCGGGATTTCAGACCGAGATCCGCCAGGCTATCGGTCGCGCCACGTACTGTCCCGTGTTCGAGGTAGAGCTGATAGATCGCGCGAACGGTCTTGGCTTCGTCCTCTTTGATTCGGAGTGAACGGCCGTCCGCCTCGTAACCCAGGGGCTCGTTGCCACCCATCCACAGGCCCTTCTTCTTGGAAGCGGCAATCTTGTCCCTGATGCGTTCTGCCGTGACCTCGCGCTCGAACTGGGCGAATGAGAGGAGTACATTGAGGGTCAGTCGTCCCATGCTTGTTGCCGTGTTGAAGCTTTGGGTAACAGACACGAACGAAGCTTCCGCCGCATCGAGCCGATCAACGAGCTTGGCAAAGTCATTGAGTGATCGTGTCAGGCGGTCGATCTTGTAGACGACCACTTGATCGACACGTTTCTCATCCACGGCACGCATGAGCCTCTGGAGGGCGGGGCGGTCCAGGCTGCCGCCTGAGATGCCACCATCATCATAGAGTTCGGGCAGACAAACCCATCCCTCGTGCTTTTGGCTTGCAACGTATGCCTCACAAGCCTCTCGCTGGGCGTCGAGAGAATTGAAGTCCTGTTCAAGGCCATCTTCTGAGCTCTTCCGCGTATAGATAGCGCAGCGAACTCTGTTCATGAGCCTACGCCGAAGAAGCGGGGACCAGACCAGCGAGCGCCGGTAATGCGTCTGGCGACGGCTGACAGAGACCGGTAGGTCTTGCCATCCATCACGTAGCCGTCACCGGTCACCTCGACCTGATACGTTCGACCGTTCCATTCCCGGACGAGGCGCGAACCGGGCTTTGTCGGAGCGGCTGACAGTTTGCCGGACAAGGCCCGGTTGAGCGTGCGTCGGGTCGCAGTGCTCATGCCTCCCAGAAGTTTGCATTGGAGATTCCAGATCAGGACGCGCTTCATGAACCGTAGAGAGACATACTTGGGTGGCGGGCGACCGAAGGCCTCTCTCCATCGATCCAGGCATGCGTTACGGTCCATTCCGTTGATCTCAATGATCGACATCTCCAGTGATGGATGAGTGCGGGATATCTTGGATACAGCGGGCATTTGGTTCTCCTCCAGTGTCACACCCTTGAAATCGGTGCTGTCACCGAGGAGAGCCCGTCCATCGATCCTGGTACGGGCAGGGCTGTGGCGCTCAGAGGCTCGAACGTCACCGCTCAGTCACAGTGACGCTCGGCCTTCACCAGTAGTCCAGTGGAAAGGTACGCTTGATAAGGTCGTTTTGAGGGACGGGGAAGAGCCCGTTCTTGTGAGAAGAACGGCCCGTAAAGGGCAGCTAGTCAGAGCCAGAACTGTCCAGGATTGGATCAATCCTACAAGGCGATGCCGAGGTAATAGGGCGACGATCACGCCGCTTGAGATTGGTAGAGAATGTGTTTCACTTCTCGCCAGACACTGACGGAGTACATGTCTCCGGATTCGTGTGCTGCCGTCGTCCCCTTGATCGCGACTTCCAGGGCAGCCTCACTGCTGCCGTAAACCTGGATCAAATACTCTGCAATCTGGTGGGGATCGTCATCGCGCATGGCTCATTCTACACGAAATCGATCCAGTGCTGTACAGCCCCCGTCGTCTATTCGGGCGATATGGGACGTTTCTAGATACCTGTTGGCTCGTCTGCAAATGACCCTGGCTGTGTAAAAACGATTTGCTTTCGTGATGTCTGCTAGAATCTCGCTGACGAACTCAGTGAGGTTTTGATGAAGCGGTTTGTTGAAGGTGTGTCGCGTGATCAGGCGAGCTTTCTGCCGGAATGCCTGGACGACTTCGTCGGCGAGGACAATCCGGTCCGGGTTGTCGATATCTTTGTCGATGAGCTTGATCTTCGGAGTCTGGGGTTCGAGCGGGTCGATCCGCGCTCGACGGGGCGGCCTGGCTATCATCCGTCGGGACTGTTGAAGCTCTACATCTACGGTTACCTGAACCGGGTGCAGTCGAGCCGCCGGCTGGAGCGCGAGGCGGGCCGCAACGTGGAGGTCATGTGGCTGACGGGCCGGCTGGCTCCCGATCACAAGACGATCGCCGACTTCCGCCGGGACAACGGTCCGGCGATCCGCAAGGTCTGCGCCCGGTTCGTGGAACTGTGCCGCACGGTCGGGCTGCTGGCCTCGGCGAGCGTCGCCATCGACGGCTCGAAGTTCAAGGCGGTCAACAACCGCGACCGCAACTACACGCGGGCCAAGATGCAGCGGCGCATGGCGCAGATAGAAGAAAGCGTAGCCAGGTATCTGCACCAGTTGGACAGCGCCGACCGCCAGGAACCGTCGGAGGCGATGGAGGGTAAGGTTGCCCGCCTGACGGAAAAGATCGCCAGGCTGAAGAGCGAGATGCAGCGCCTGCGGGGCCTTGAGGAACGCATGTTTGCCGCGCCGGACAAGCAGATCTCGCTGACCGATCCGGATGCGCGCTCCATGGCGACCAGTGGCCGGGGCTCAGGTGTGGTCGGCTACAACGTCCAAGCCTCGGTCGATACCGAGCATCACCTGATCGTCGATCATGATGTGACGACTGCGGGCTCCGACCGGGCACAACTGGCGCGTATGGCGGCGCGGACGAAAGCCGCCCTTGGGGCCGACACATTAGATGTGGTTGCCGACCGGGGTTACTTCTCCAGCGAGGAGATATTGGCCTGCCACGAGGCGGGTATCACCGTGACTCTGCCCAAGCCGATGACATCGGGCAGCCGTTCCAAGGGACGCTTCGTGAAACAGGACTTCCGCTACGTCTCTGATGACGATGTCTATGTCTGTCCCGCCGGCGAGCGCCTCACCTATCGCTACACCAACGAGGAGAAGGGGCTCACGCTGAGGCGTTACTGGTCGAACGCCTGCTTGAGTTGCGCCATCAAGCAGCGTTGCACCACGGGCCGCGAGCGCCGCATCACGCGCTGGCAGCACGAACACCTGGTCGATGCCGTTCAGCACCGGCTCGACCGAGACCCGGACGCGATGCGAAGACGGCGCGAGACCGTCGAGCATCCCTTCGGCACCATCAAGGCCCGCATGGGCGCAACCCACTTCCTGATGAAACGGCTCAAGAACGTGCGCACCGAAATGGCGCTCCACGTGCTCGCCTACAATCTGACCCGGGTCATCAACATCCTCGGCACCGGCCCACTGATCCGGGCCATGAGGGCCTGATAGGCCCCACTGCGCCTGCCCAAGGCCGAAAAACCACCGCTCAGACCGTTAACGGACCAAATATTCAGCCCGCTCGCGCCGATATCGCATTATCCCAATCAATCAGCCGTCGATCACGGTCCGCCAGACAACTCACCGCCCAGCCAAAACGTTTTCACACGACCAAGACCCGAAGCGGTTACACCTGAATGATTTTTCCAAACTATACGACTGGAAACTGAACCCAGAACGTAGAACCCTGATCTTGGTTAGACTCAAACCCGATCTTCCCGCGCATTTCCTCCGTCAGTCGCTTGCAGATTGATAAACCCAAGCCCGCGCCAGCAATGTCACGATCATAATTTCTAACCCGTTCAAACGGCATGAAGATTCTGTTCTTCATTAGTTCTGGAATACCGATACCCGTATCCTTGACGTAAATTCTGATTTCATTTTTAGGCACTTCGAAGCACCCAAGCTCGACCTTCCCTCCTTTACAGTTGTACTTCGCGGCGTTCGACACGAAATTGAGGAGTATCTGGGTCAGTCTGTAACGATCGACCAGCACTCTTTTGTCGGCGTTCTTGATCCTCTTGAGAGTCACACCTTTCTCATCAAGCATGTGTTGAATTATCGGAAGATTTTCTAGAAAGACCTCGCTAACAAGGGTCTCTTCAAGCCTGACTTCGAATTTTCCCGCATCGATTTTGGCAAAATCGAGAATGTCTCCAATCAGGTTGTTGAGCTGACGTCCAGCCGAAGAGATGATCTGCAGTGTCTCACGGCGTTTATCCGGTTCATCGGCATTGACGCCTACCTCCAACGCCTCCGCAAATCCGATGACGGCGTTCAACGGAGTCCGAATTTCGTGGCTCATGCTGGCAAGAAAGGCAGACTTAGCGAAATTTGCTCTATCGGCATCATCTCTTGCCTGAGTGAGCTCCCTTGTTCGCTCAGCGATCTGATGCTCTAGCGATAGATTAAGCCTATGAAGCTCCAGTTCATTAACAACCATCGCGGCCATGTCTGTCAGCACTTGCCTTTGTTCAGACGAAAGGTCGCGAGGTTTGCTATCGATGGCACATAAAGTGCCCAGCCTGTATCCGTCGGAAGTCTTGAGGGGGGCTCCCGCATAAAGACGGATCGACGGATCGTGCGTTACCAGCGGATTTTGTCGAAACCGATCATCTTGAGTCGCATCGCGAATAAAGAAAACATCATCCCCTGACAATGCATGGGCACAGAAGGTAGTGGGTCAGTTTGAATTCTTTTTCTTGTAGGGACCACGCTTCGTCGGTTTCGGGTCCGCAGCCTCGACAAGTGCCACAATATCCTCAATTCCCCAGAGCCGATCCGAGACGCCAGCCGCCATCGCCGGAGCAAGACCGTCGAGGCTCTTATGCTGGCGAGCGAAGTTGTAATAGGTCATGTGCAACGCCACGGCGTGAGCGTGGTTTTCGATCTTCTTTGAGAAGGCATTGGTCAGTCGAGTGAACCGGCGCATGTGCATCCGCATCGTGAGGTTGTTTCGCTCGACGTGCGACGTGCTTACGTCTTTCGGATTCGGATTGCCTTCAACGCGGCGCTTCTTCGCGCCGGTGCATTCGGCGGGGCTGTAGCGGCCCTTGTGCGCTTCTGGCGCGGCACCATACATCTTCACGAGTTGGGCGTAATCGACGCCAGCGCCAAACGCCCCCTCAACGGCTTCAAGATAGGGCTTGTGACCATCGGTCGTAAGCTGAACGCGATTGGCGAGACGTGACGCTACGTCCTGCATGAACTCGTGGGCGTAACCCGCATCGCGACCGCCGACTAGATAAGACACGATCAGCTTGCTATCGGAGTCCAATGCGGTCCATGTCCACACGTCGCCGGCCTCGGCAGGAGCCGCCTTCGCCGTCGCCACGTTGCGCTGCTTGGCGTAGCAGAAGGACCAGATTTCATCGCACTGGACCCGCGTTGCCGGAACGTCACGCACATACTCATCGTAATAGGCGGCGCACGCCTTACCAGCATCAACGAGAAGCTTGGATATGGTGTTCTTACTGCAACCCGTGATGCGCTCAATTGAACGGATCGAGTTGCCTTCACAAAGCAGGTGAAGAATTTGGCCGCGCTGTTTGGGGTCGAGCTTTCTCATGTGTTCATTCTGACCATTCCGAGGCTTTTGTCAAGCATTCCGGTCAGTTTAATGCGATGCGTTAAATTACTATTGATCTCATTCTATCTAACGTGTACAAGAACGTATGGAGATCGAGTATGCGGACCCGTCATTGGCCCTCATCGAAACAGACAAGGCGGGCGCAACCCGGTTGCCTGTTTCGGTCATTCAGTCCGCGCGCCGAAAGCTAACCATTCTCCGGGCGGCCACAGATGATCGGACTCTTCGGAACTGGAAGAGCCTGCATTACGAAAAGCTGAAAGGAGACCGCGAAGGCCAACGCTCAATCAGAATCAACAAAAAGTACCGGCTCATTTTTGAGTTGGACAGCGACACCGAACCGCAGAAAGCAAGAATACTGGCCATTGAGGATTACCACTGATGTCAAACCTTGAAACACCGAAGGTTGAACACCCCGGCTTCTTCATTCGTGAGGAATTGGAGGCGCGTGGCTGGGATCAGGTGGACCTTGCGTACATCCTTGGTATTAGCGTCCAGCAGCTAAACCCGCTCCTTACAGGAAAGCGGGATATTTCTGTTGATATGGCTACCGCTCTTGGTGACGCATTTGATGTGCCAGCCGAGTTCTTCGCCAACTTGCAGAAACTATACGATTTGAACAAAGCGAAGCGTCCCGACCCTGGCGTTAAGACAAGAGCCAACTGGATCAAAACATTCCCTGTACGGCAGATGATCCGCCGTGGCTGGATTGAGGATACGGAAGCCGATTTGTTGGACGTGCAGATGATGCGATTCTTTGGAAAAAACAGCGTAAGTGATGTTCCGTTTGTCGGCAATGGCGAAGTCGCTGCGCACGCACCGAAAAAGACGGGCGGCTATGAAGAGCCTTCCCCCACTCAGCTAGTGTGGCTTCATCGTGTCCGCATGATTGCGAATACAATGGAGTGCCCGGATTATTCCGCAACAGCCCTAAAAAAGGCACTTCCGAATATACGCGCTCACATGAACGACAAGGATGATCTTCCACGCATACCCCACCTTCTTTGGGATTGCGGCGTTAGGTTCGTTGTTGTTGAGCCACTCGATGGATCGAAAATTGACGGTGTATGCACTTGGTTAGACGACCAACCCGTCATCGGCATTTCGACTCGCCTAAATCGGATGGACAATCTTTGCTTTGTGATTAGGCACGAAATCGAGCACGTCTTACAGGGTGACGGAAAGGAACCGTCAAGCGCTCATGTTGATGTGTTTGAGCCTGATCGAGACGAGAGCAATTTGCCTGATGAGGAACGCAGAGCTGACAACGCTGCGGCCGAGTTTCTTGTCCCCCAAACTAAACTGGCTTCATTCATGAGGCGAAAGGGACGGTTTATTTCCGAACGTGATGTTTTGCAGTTCGCTGCGCGTCATCACATTCACCCCGCAATTGTTATTGGACAAATTCAATTTCAAAGAAACAAGGCGGGGGACAAATCAGCGTATAGCTGGTTGCGCAAGTACATGACTGGCGTGCGCGATCATTTCATGGATTGGGATTACCGCGACGGCTGGGGTCACATCGCTCCCGTTGGCCTATAGGAGGTTAAGTTGGCTAACTACAAAGAACAGATTTACGCTCTTGGAATGAATGGGAAGACCTTACAGGAGAGGATGCAAATAACCCCGACGACTTCATTGATTGGGCCGTAGAACACGGCAGGTTGCGACCACACCCAGAGGACATTCACAAGATTTATCGTCGGCAGTTGTCGTCTGTACTACGACAGGCGATGAGGGTTGATGAAGAAGGCACGACATATCGCGCCAAACAGTGTGTCACCCTGATTGAAGAGGGTGCGCAACGCACACTTTGGTTTGACGTGGACAAAGGCGGCACACCACAGCTTCGCCAGAAAGCCGCCAAACAACGTCGAGACTCCATTGCGAATGATGTGTACCGGGCAAAGTCGGATGTTGACCACATGAACTTCGCCTACCCCAACGAAGAACCCATTCAGTTTGAGTTGGATTTCACGGAAGATTATGAGGAACGGAAAGCGCTAGAGGCGCTGGAACATCTAGAGAAACAGTCCAGTTAAGACTTCTTCCACCGTGCCTCTGCGGCAATACTGGCGATCTCGGAGCGCCGCTCTGGCGTCAACGCACGAGTCCGCGCTTTTGCCCCCTTCTTTCCGGCCTTGCTTCGCTTCCGATCAACCCCTTCTTCTTCGGCTTCACCGGTCGCAATATCGACAATGCTCTTGGCAAGTTGATTGGGGTCGCGAGGACGTTTTGGCTTCTTACTGGTCATGCTCATAATATGGCATTGTGCCGTCCCGGTTGCCACCGTCCGTCAACCGCCACCATTTTCAAACTGACCCACTACCGCACAGAACGACATCTCGCGCGGTGTCTCGGATACATCAAGGCCATAATGTGACTTGAACCACTGGCGGGTCTCGTCAACGAGGCTTACGAGTGAAATCGGGACATCGAGCAACGTGGCTACGGTGCGTGTTATTCGATCGAAGTTTTCTTCGGGAGCGGTATCGAGGATTTCATAGGATTTTAGCTTGTCGAGCCGCCCCATCTCGTTATGAGGAAGGGGCGCAGACTGGAATTCAACCCGGGCGGAAATATCTCCCATAAGGCATTCTTAAATCGAAACCTCCGTTAAACGCAATCTCGTATGGGTTGTTATGGTTTGACTCTTCAATTCTTGATGGACCGCTGCTGGCTACTAGCGGACAATTTCTGAGGAGGCGCTGAACGTCCGCTAATAGCCAGAGGCGGACGTCTCCTGAGCGTTTAGGAGCGCCTCGCTCCATTGACGGAGCTCATCAAGAAAGCCCAATGCAGTCTCCCCAAATGGCGTGATCGAATATTGGACGGTAACAGGTGAAGTGTCGATGACGTCGCGACGGACAAGCCCCTGCTGCTCAAGTTGACGAAGCCTCTCAGTGATCATTTTCTTGCTGGCTCCGCCCACCATTCGGGCCAGATCATTGAACCGCACAGGTTCATCTTTGAGGTGCCATAGGATCGAACCTGTCCACTTGCCGCCAATAATCCTCATCCCGCGTTCAATTGGGCATGGTTCGTGACAGGCTTCGATAGCCTGACGCCTCCCACGCTCATCCTGTTCAATACGTGCCTTCATGGTTAACAAATCCATTAGGTTACAAAAAGTATACTAGTTGCATTATGTCGATTAGTTACGCATTTTCTCGCGACCATTGTTCCTCGTCAAGAGGTTCCACCCAAACAAGCGAGAGTGCACATGTCTAATATCCTGATCTTGAATGGCCACCAACCTTACCCATTTGCAAAAGGCGAGTTGAACGCTGCCTTTGTTGAGCGCGCCGCCGCGTTTCTGAAGACCGCCGGTCACGATGTACGTGTGACCAAGGTGGCTGACGGCTACGACGTCGAGCAGGAAGTCGCCAATCACCAATGGGCCGACACCGTCATCATGCAGTTCCCGGTGAATTGGATGGGTGTGCCGTGGTCGTTCAAGAAATACATGGACGAAGTTTATACCGTCGGCATGGACGGTCGCCTGACCAAAGGCGATGGCCGCGTGGCTGAAGCCCCGAAGAAAAACTACGGTATGGGCGGCACCCTGACCGGCACCACTTACATGCTCTCGGTCACACTGAACGCCCCGGCCGAGGCATTCGACAACCCCGCAGAACCGTTCTTTGACGGCGCTTCGCTGGACGATCTTCTGCGCCCGATGCACCTGAATGCCAAATTCTTCGACATGGTGCCGCTGCCCACCTTTGGCGCGTTCGACGTGATGAAGAACGCCGATGTGGACGCGGATTTTGCCCGTTTTGACGCGCATCTAGCCCGCGTTTTCGGCGCTAATCCCGTGTCGGAAGTGGCCTGAGCCACACCCGCAGAATTCACTCAATCAAGGAAATACATGAAATGAACAACTCTCCTTTAGTCGCCGTCGGTCAGCGCGCCCCGCTGGCCGACGAAGCATCACCCGACATGTATGAAGAGCTGGTGAACACTGGCATCTCGCGCCTCGTGCGCATGAAGATGGTCCCCGGTGCCACAGATGAACCGCACCGCCATCCTGAGGAAATCGTCTACTTCATCAAGGGCGGGACGCTGTCCATCAGGCTCGAAGATGGTTCGACCGTCGAGAAAGAGGTGGCCGATGGCGAGGTACTGCACAATGGCCCCTGGACCCATCAGGTCAGCAATGTCGGAAACACCACGGTCGAGGCCGTGTTGTTCGAGCGTCTGGACAATGACGTGGAACCAAAGGGTTAAGGCGAGGAACAACAGATGAGCAAGACAATCCTAATCACGGGCGCCGGCAGTGGACTTGGCAAGGGCGCGGCGTTCGAACTGGCGAAACAGGGTCACCGGGTGATCGCCACGACCCACGGTTTGGAAGGGGCCGAAACGCTCAAGACAGAAGCGGCTGAACTGGGCCTGATGCTGGAAACAGTCAAGCTGGATATCACCAGCGCTGAAGACCGTCAGGCTGCCTTCAACCGCTTTGGTGCCGAGGTGGACGTTGTGGTGGCAAACGCCGCCATTGGCGACACTGGTCCGATTGCCGAAGTCGACGTGAACCGCATCCGCAATGTGTTCGAAACCAACGTGTTCTCGACCGTCGAATTCGTGCAACCCTATGCGCAATCCTTTGCTCGCCGCAGGCGCGGCAAGGTGGTGTTCGTTTCGTCGATCGCGGGTTTCCTGACCTTCCCGTATCTGGCCCCTTATACCGCGTCGAAACACGCGCTGGAGGCCATTGCCGAACTGATGCAGGAAGAGCTGGAACCAATGGGCGTTCAGGTCGCAACCATCAATCCGGGCGCGTACCGGACCGGGTTCAACGACCGTATGTATGACAAGATGGACGATTGGTACGACCCGGCGAATAGCATCACGCCGCCGGAAGCGATCCGCAAGGTGCGCGACCTGTTCGCCGGCGACAACCTGCAGATGGATCCCCAACCGATGATCGAAAAGATGGCCGAGGTCATCGCCGCCGATCACCACAAGTTCCGCACAGTATTCCCGGAAGAGGCGATCCAGGCCGTCCTGGATTACCAGCAGAAGCACTGGTCGCTGGAAATATGACCCCCACCGGGCCTGCGCTCAATCGTGCAGCCCCGGCCTCTTGCCTGAAGGAAACAGCCATGAGCCAACCTGATATCCACCTTTACACTGCGGCGACCATGAATGGGTACAAGCCGGTGATCTTCCTCGAAGAAGCGGGTGTAGACTACGAATTGACGTTTATTGACTTCGCGAAGAAGGAGCAGAAGGCTCCGGCATACTTGCAACTCAACCCAAATGGCAGAATCCCGACACTCGTTGATCGATCAAACGACAACTTCGCCGTCTTCGAAAGTGGTGCCATGCTCTGGTATCTGGCGGAAAAATACGGGCAGTTCCTGCCCGATGACGCCAACCAAAAATCCGAAACTCTGCAATGGCTTATGTTCCAGATGGCAGGCATTGGCCCGATGATGGGTCAGGCGATGTACTTCCAGCGGATTGCCGCACCTAACGGGCAGGAAGAACCCTTCGCGATCAAACGCTATGTCGACGAGAGCCGTCGATTGCTCGAGGTGCTCGACGCCCGTTTGAACGACCACGAATGGTTAGCTGCTGATCAGTATACGATTGCTGACATGGCCACGTATCCATGGGCCCGAGCCTATGTCTGGGCAAAGGTTTCTGTGGACGGCCTCGACAATCTTCAGGCGTGGTTCGACCGCCTGGACTCACGCGAAGCAGTACAGAAAGCCCTGACCATTCCGAAGGCACAACCGGCATTCTGGGGTCAGGCGGATGAGACCGAGTTTCTCAAAGAAAACGCCGCACGCTTCTCCTCGGATGTAGCCAAAGGCCGAGAGTAAAGATGAAACCCATTGTCTACTTCGCCCATCCCAGACCCGACCGATCCGGGGTCAATAGCCGAATGTTTCAGGGCGCACAGGATATCGAGGGAATTACATGCGTCGATCTCTATGCCGAGTATCCGACGTTCAATATCGACATTGACCAGGAACAACAGCGACTGCTCGACCACGATGTCGTGATCATGCCGCACCCCCTGTACTGGTATTCATCACCGGCGATTCTGAAGGAATGGCAGGATCTTGTGCTCGAACACGGTTTTGCCTACGGCCATGACGGCCATGCCCTGGACGGCAAGATTGCTCTCAATGCTGTGACCTGCGGGGCACCTGCAGAGGCTTACTCCCCCAGTGGTGCCAACGGTGCGAACCTCCGAACCCTCCTCGCCCCTTTTGAGAAAACATTTGATCTTTGTCGCATGCAGTATCTCGCCCCGTTCGCCCTGTTTGGCGCCGGTCGTTCAGCAGAAGAAGGGCGGGATCGAGAACATATCTCGAACTACCTGAAGATGCTGACCGCCTTCCGCGACGATCTGATCGATCCGAGTTCCGCTGCGTCGCTGGAGACAATCAACGAGATCGAACTCATCAAGTCTGCCAGATCGGAGATTGGCTAATGGAACTGTTCTCTGCCGCGTTCGTCTATCTCGTTGCTGCTGTTATCGCCGTACCTGTCGCCAATCGACTTGGGGTTGGTTCTGTTCTTGGCTACCTGATTGCCGGTGTGGCAATTGGGCCCGTACTCGGTATTGTCGGTGGTGAGACCGCTGATCTGCAGCACTTTGCCGAGTTTGGTGTTGTCATGATGCTGTTTCTCGTCGGCCTGGAACTTCGTCCAGCCATGCTGTGGCGGATGCGCACACAGTTGCTCGGCCTCGGTGGCCTGCAAGTATTGCTGAGCACGTTAGCAATTGGCGGTGCTGCGATATGTTTCGGTATCGAATGGCCGACAGCTCTCGCCATTGGTATGGTGCTGGCGCTGTCGTCAACAGCGATTGTACTCCAGACCTTGAAGGAAAAGGGTTGGATGCCCACCGTCGGTGGGAAATCATCGTTTTCCGTGCTGCTGACGCAGGACATTGCCGTCATTCCAATGCTGGCAATGCTGCCGCTGCTGGCTGTCAGTGATACACAGGCCATGCAAGGGCTGTTTGACACGATTGAGAGTGTCGCAACGCTCGATTGGGCTGTCGGCTCAGCCGTTGCCGCAGCGCCCGGCGGCAACGGATCACCGACGATGTTTGATAACCTGCCCGATTGGACCCGCGCGGTAGTCACTCTTCTCGCCATCGTCGGGATCATTGTCGGCGGACGCTATCTTGTTCGGCCGATGTTCCGATTCATCGCAGAGAGCAAGCTCCGTGAAATCTTCACCGCAGCCGCCTTGATGCTAGTGATCGGCATTGCGGTACTCATGACATACGTCGGTCTTTCGCCTGCGCTTGGCACATTCCTGGCCGGTGTTGTTCTGTCCGACAGTGAGTACCGACAGGAGCTTGAGAGCGACATCGAACCCTTCAAAGGGTTGCTGCTTGGCCTGTTCTTCATCACCGTCGGTGCCGGCATCGATTTCGGAATGCTGTTTGCCAGCCCGCTCGACTTCCTCGGTATGGCCCTCGGCATCATGGTTATCAAAGCGGCCATTCTGTTTTGCCTTGCGACCGTTTTTGGTCTCCGTGGTGCGGATCGGTCCATTGCGTTGATCTGAGTGATCGACGCCTCCAGTGGCGATTGAGTGCGGGATATCTTGGATACAGCGGGCATTTGGTTCTCCTCCAGTGTCACACCCTTGAAATCGGTGCTGTCACCGAGGAGAGCCCGTCCATCGATCCTGGTACGGGCAGGGCTGTGGCGCTCAGAGGCTCGAACGTCACCGCTCAGTCACAGTGACGCTCGGCCTTCACCAGTAGTCCAGTGGAAAGGTACGCTTGATAAGGTCGTTTTGAGGGACGGGGAAGAGCCCGTTCTTGTGAGAAGAACGGCCCGTAAAGGGCAGCTAGTCAGAGCCAGAACTGTCCAGGATTGGATCAATCCTACAAGGCGATGCCGAGGTAATAGGGCGACGATCACGCCGCTTGAGATTGGTAGAGAATGTGTTTCACTTCTCGCCAGACACTGACGGAGTACATGTCTCCGGATTCGTGTGCTGCCGTCGTCCCCTTGATCGCGACTTCCAGGGCAGCCTCACTGCTACCGTAAACCTGGATCAAATACTCTGCAATCTGGTGGGGATCGTCATCGCGCATGGCTCATTCTACACGAAATCGATCCAGTGCTGTACAGCCCCCGTCGTCTATTCGGGCGATATGGGACGTTTCTAGATACCTGTTGGCTCGTCTGCAAATGACCCTGGCTGTGTAAAAACGATTTGCTTTCGTGATGTCTGCTAGAATCTCGCTGACGAACTCAGTGAGGTTTTGATGAAGCGGTTTGTTGAAGGTGTGTCGCGTGATCAGGCGAGCTTTCTGCCGGAATGCCTGGACGACTTCGTCGGCGAGGACAATCCGGTCCGGGTTGTCGATATCTTTGTCGATGAGCTTGATCTTCGGAGTCTGGGGTTCGAGCGGGTCGATCCGCGCTCGACGGGGCGGCCTGGCTATCATCCGTCGGGACTGTTGAAGCTCTACATCTACGGTTACCTGAACCGGGTGCAGTCGAGCCGCCGGCTGGAGCGCGAGGCGGGCCGCAACGTGGAGGTCATGTGGCTGACGGGCCGGCTGGCTCCCGATCACAAGACGATCGCCGACTTCCGCCGGGACAACGGTCCGGCGATCCGCAAGGTCTGCGCCCGGTTCGTGGAACTGTGCCGCACGGTCGGGCTGCTGGCCTCGGCGAGCGTCGCCATCGACGGCTCGAAGTTCAAGGCGGTCAACAACCGCGACCGCAACTACACGCGGGCCAAGATGCAGCGGCGCATGGCGCAGATAGAAGAAAGCGTAGCCAGGTATCTGCACCAGTTGGACAGCGCCGACCGCCAGGAACCGTCGGAGGCGATGGAGGGTAAGGTTGCCCGCCTGACGGAAAAGATCGCCAGGCTGAAGAGCGAGATGCAGCGCCTGCGGGGCCTTGAGGAACGCATGTTTGCCGCGCCGGACAAGCAGATCTCGCTGACCGATCCGGATGCGCGCTCCATGGCGACCAGTGGCCGGGGCTCAGGTGTGGTCGGCTACAACGTCCAAGCCTCGGTCGATACCGAGCATCACCTGATCGTCGATCATGATGTGACGACTGCGGGCTCCGACCGGGCACAACTGGCGCGTATGGCGGCGCGGACGAAAGCCGCCCTTGGGGCCGACACATTAGATGTGGTTGCCGACCGGGGTTACTTCTCCAGCGAGGAGATATTGGCCTGCCACGAGGCGGGTATCACCGTGACTCTGCCCAAGCCGATGACATCGGGCAGCCGTTCCAAGGGACGCTTCGTGAAACAGGACTTCCGCTACGTCTCTGATGACGATGTCTATGTCTGTCCCGCCGGCGAGCGCCTCACCTATCGCTACACCAACGAGGAGAAGGGGCTCACGCTGAGGCGTTACTGGTCGAACGCCTGCTTGAGTTGCGCCATCAAGCAGCGTTGCACCACGGGCCGCGAGCGCCGCATCACGCGCTGGCAGCACGAACACCTGGTCGATGCCGTTCAGCACCGGCTCGACCGAGACCCGGACGCGATGCGAAGACGGCGCGAGACCGTCGAGCATCCCTTCGGCACCATCAAGGCCCGCATGGGCGCAACCCACTTCCTGATGAAACGGCTCAAGAACGTGCGCACCGAAATGGCGCTCCACGTGCTCGCCTACAATCTGACCCGGGTCATCAACATCCTCGGCACCGGCCCACTGATCCGGGCCATGAGGGCCTGATAGGCCCCACTGCGCCTGCCCAAGGCCGAAAAACCACCGCTCAGACCGTTAACGGACCAAATATTCAGCCCGCTCGCGCCGATATCGCATTATCCCAATCAATCAGCCGTCGATCACGGTCCGCCAGACAACTCACCGCCCAGCCAAAACGTTTTCACACGACCAAGACCCAATGCAGGCATTCACTGAGCCGGGGGATCCTCCGGAAAGACGGCGGCTCACGCAGGGCAATAGTTGGGTTAGACCATCGCCTCGAGTGGATTGATTGCCGCTTCGATCCGGTCGACTTCCTCGCGCATGAGTTTTACCAGCTTCGGTAATCGGTCGGGCTGCAATCGGGCACTGGTCATGTTAATAGCAATCGCACCGACAACATCCCGGCCCTGGGGCAGTATCGGCATGGCAACCGCCGAAATCCCCTCAACGAGGCGACCGTGATCAAACGCGTATCCTTGATCGCGGATCTCAGGAAGCCGTTTCGCGATCTCGCTCGCCGAGAGCCCGTTGAAACTATTGTACTGCGCCTCGTTTGATTTCAGGATCACGTCGACCTCGGTGTCCCTCATGAATGCGAGGATAGCCTGACTGGCCGGGCCGACGCCCAATGGAATCTGGCCGCCGACCTGCCCTGTCAGGCTATCGATCATGTACGTGCCTTCCTGTCGGTCGACACAGACGGTGTTGAATCCGCTCCGCGCCATGAGAAACACGGTGTCTCCGGTTTCTGAAGCCAGTCGAAGCAGTGAGGTGTGACAGATCTTCCTGAACCCGGTGCCGTCGGCAGCCTTCGCGCCCAATACGAAGAGCGAGAGTCCAAGGTGATACCGCTTGGACGATTCTTCCCTTTCGATCAGGCCATGTCGTTCGAGCGCCGTGATAATTCGATGTGCCGTCGACTGCTTTAAACCGACGGAGTCCGCAAGCTCGGAAGCCCTCGCCCCGTTCACACCCGCATCGCCCAGATGGTTCAGGATAGCGATCGCGCGATCCAGAAGCTGCGTGCCAGTCGCCTTGTCGGCCAGTTGTCTTGCCACTGTCACTCGCTCCGAAACCGATAAACCTGCTGCCCGGCATTGGTAGCATGAACCGTCGAGAGCGAGCACGGTTTTCCGCATCAGCTCATGCAGCTCTGCCAGATCGACGCTGCCGTTTCTCGGGACGCTAAGGGGCTCGACTGTTTTCTGGTGCCGGAGCCGATTTACCCGTCAGAAATCTGATGACATACCGGAGATCGCCATCGAAGGCGGCGCGGAATGCCGCTACGCCACGGTCCCGGTCTTCGTTTTCCAATACATCGATCGTCGCCACGAGAAATTTCTCGATGAGGTCGTCCCGCGACATGGGATTGGACGGCTCGCCCTTCGGGTTCATGACGATCTCCTCGAGGGTGCGGTCCGTCGTCTTCACCTCAAGCCGGCATGGCACAGAGGCCGAGAACATCGCATCGAACTCAGGGTCGACGACGATACCGACGCGTCTGCTGAGTTCGATGACATCCGCATCATTCAGATAGTCGCGTTTCATCGGCACCAGGGCATCGACCCCTCTGACCGCTGCCAGTGCGACACAGAAAGGAAGACTGTACTGAGCGCCCTCTAGCGTCCTCGGGGCAACCTCGTTGTTCAGCCGCAAGGAGCGCGAAAACGTATGAATGTCGATTGATACGACGTCTGACGGCCGAATGTCTTCGCGGTGGAGAAGCGTGAGGATGGCATCTATCGGCGCATGCGCCCATCGGCAGCAGCTATAGGGTTTGAAGTAGATACCGTCGAGATACCAGCCGGGGCCGTTTCCGTACTGCAACGTATCGGGATCGAAGAAGTCGGCGTTGTCGAAAATATCGACGGGGCCGGTGAAACCCTGTGCCGCCAATTCCACCGCCGACAAACCTGTTGCCGTGGCCCATGCGATACCCTCCTTCAGGTGGTTCCCCATGACGCTTGAGTAGGCGACGGCGCTCAGGTTCGGCGCGCAGGAACCAGCCAGCGCCATGGCTTGCGCAATTTGTTCATTGGGAAGCCCGCGCATCCAGCCCACGGCGGCGGCAACCCCTTGTCCGCACCAGCGTCCCGTAACAAGAGTATCCAGTGCCGCCAGGTCGCGTGACGCGGCGACACGGATTGCGATTTCGTAGCCGATCGCGATGGCGGTCAAGATGTCATCTGTCTCGCAACCGATCTCCTCGGCTTCTGCCAGAACCGCCGGAATGATCGCAGCGCCAGGATGGCCCGCCGCTGCACGATGACCATCATCCAGGTCGAGTGCAGAGGCGCTAATCGAGTTGGCAAAAGCCGCGCCGGTTGCGGTCAACTGGGCACCGCGAAGCCACACGGAACATGATCCTCGCCCCCAGATCGCATGTGCCGCCCGTGCTGCGGAGCGCGCGGCATCCGTACCTGACCCGGCCACGCATGCGGTCGTCAGATCGACCACGGCGTTGACTGCCATCCAGCGAGTCTCATGGGGCACGACTCTCGTTCCGCAAACGAAGTCAGCCATCTGCTGCGCAATCGTCATTTTTGATAAATCCATATTATGGTTTTTTTATATTGTATTGTCCATAATATGGGTTATATGATGAAAACAATCAATTGGGAAGGTTGTCGTGTCGTTGTCATCCAGTAATCGCCAAACCGAGAAACGCTCCGAATCCATCGACCGGCACAGTGCGGGTCAGGTTCGACGAATCGCGCTTGAGGATCGACAGCCTGTTCCATTCAACCTCAATGGCGCGTCACGACAGGGGTTCGAGGGCGACTCGGTTTTGACAGCGCTTCTTGGCGTCAGCCGATCCGTTCGTGACTGGGAATTCGGCCCGGAACGCCGAGCCGGATTTTGCTGGATCGGGATGTGCCAGGACTGCTGGGTACGGCTTCGCAATGGGGAAACCATTCGGGCCTGCACGACACCGCTTGTCGCCGGATTGGATATCGTGACGGAGGCAGAGAATGCCTCCTAGGACCATCATCGTCGGTGCTGGACCGGCTGGCATCCGCGCGGCCGAGGCCCTGGTAGCAGAGGGGATTCGGCCCTTGGTCATCGACGAAGGTCAGCTGCCGGGCGGGCAAATCTACCGACAGTCGCCAGTCTCACGACTGCGTTCCGCACGCGACGTCTACGGCGTCGAAGCACCTAGAGCATCGAGTGTTCATCACGCGTTCGAATTGGTTAATGACCGCATCGATTATCGGCCCGGTACGATTGCATACGACGCCAAAGCAGGCGAGATCGCGGTGGTCTCCTCCGAGAGCAACGAGACACTGGCGTGGGACGCCCTGATTCTTGCGACCGGAGCGACGGATCGAATCATTCCTTTCCAAAACTGGACGGCGCCCGGCGTGTTTACGCTTGGCGGCGCGCAAACGGCGCTCAAAGCGCAGGCCTGCACGATCGGTAATCGACCTATTTTCATCGGAACTGGTCCTCTCCTCTATCTTGTCGCGTACCAGTACTTGAAGGCAGGCATCAGGCCACTCGCGGTTCTGGACACCAGCCCGCTTCGTTACAAACTGCGGTCCTTGGCAAGGCTGGTTTACGGCGGCAAGCAACTGCTCCACGGCCTTCGTTACATTGCGACGCTTGCTCTCTCCGATGTGACGCTCGCCTCCGGTGTATCCGGAGTGGCGGCAGAAACGGACAGCGACGGCCACGTCGCAGGCGTAAGCTGGCGAGATGCGGGCGGCCGCCATCGTCGGGTCTCCTGCGACAGCGTGGCAACCGGATTTGGTCTGCGCTCCGAAACGCAGCTCGCCGAGCTTTGCGGCGCCACATTCTCGTTCGACGACGAACAGCGGCAATGGCTGCCGGCAACCGATCGATATGGCCGCACGGACGTTGCCGGTCTCTACGTCGCGGGCGACGGTTCCAAAATTCAGGGCGCGAGGGCGGCCGAAGTCGCCGGCATGCGAGCCGCACACGCCGCCTTAATCGATCTGGGACTCAGCGTTGACAGAAACCGGCTCAACATCCTGGCTCGGGAATACGCCCGCTACCAGCGTTTCAGCCGAGCACTCTCTGTGCATGCATTTCCGTTTCCGGGCGAGATTGCCGCCAGCTCGGAAGACGACCAGATCGTTTGCCGGTGCGAAGGTGCAACGGCGGGCGATCTGCGCCGCGCGGTGCGGGAGAAAGGCGCGTCCGAGATCAACCGCGTGAAGGCCTTCACTCGCATTGGCATGGGTCGATGTCAGGGACGGGTTTGCGCCGCGGCCGCCGCGGAAATTGTCGCCGACGCGCTTGGCTCGTGTGTTTCCGAGGGCGGGTATCTACGCACTCAGGCGCCGATCAAGCCGGTTTCACTTGCCATGTTGGCCAAGGGAGCAACGACGTGACGCCTGTTGATGCGATCGTCATCGGAGGCGGACTCGTCGGCTGTTCCGCCGCGCTTCATCTCCGCAAGATGGGCCAGTCGGTCACACTGATCGAGCGTCGAACGTGCGGAAGCCAGGCGAGCGGCGTGAACTATGGCGGTGTGCGCCAACAGGGGCGGCATTCGGCAGAACTACCCATTGCAAGGCGAAGCCGCCGGATCTGGGACAACCTCGGCACGCTTATCGGTGAGACCTGCGAGTTCGAACCGACCGGTCACCTGAAACTGGCTCGCAACGAAGCCGAGATCGACGACCTGTCCGCGTTCGCCAACGCGGCCAAGAATCATGACCTGCGTGTCGAACTGGTCGACCGAAAGACGCTGCGAAAGCGGTATCCCTGGCTCGGATCCAATATCGCCGGGGGTTCCTTCTGTGCCGAAGACGGTCATGCCAACCCCCGTCTCGTCGCTCCCGCTTTCGCGAGAACCGCAGCGAGCCTGGGGGCCACCATCAAGGAACATGCCGAAGTCGTTTCGGCGCGATTCGACGGCGCGAATTTCGAAGTGGCCCTCGCCGATGGGAACATCCTGCTTAGCCGTCACCTGATCAATACGACGGGTGCCTGGGGCAGCGCGATCTCGGACTGGTTCGACGAGCCGGTTCCAGAGGACGTGATGGCACCGAACATGTGCGTAACGGAACCCCTGCCATACTTCATGCGTCCCAATCTTGGGATCTGCGGCGGCGACGTCTACGTGCGTCAGATCCGTCGGGGGAACGTGATATTCGGGGCCGGCGTCGGTGTCGCCGACCGTGATGCGATCCATGCCCGCCCACTGTCACGCGTCACCGTTCAAGCTGCGGCGCTCGCCATAGAACTCGTTCCATCCTTGCGGCACGCGTACCTGATCAGAAGTTGGAGCGGCATCGAGGGTGTCATGCCCGACGGCCTACCGGTTATCGGCGAAAGCGTCACGACGCCTGGCCTGTTCCACGCCTTCGGCTTTTCGGGTCACGGCTTTCAGATGGCCCCGGCGGTTGGCGCGATTCTCGCCGAGTTATGCGTGGATGGTGACACGCCGATCCCGATTGAGCCGTTTCGCATCGATCGATTTCAAGATACTTCGTTGATGGCACCGGCAACAGCGGGCCATTCGTCAATGGCCTCTCGGACCAGCGCCGGTATCGCCAGTCAACAGGAGGCTCGAAAGTCATGACAGGAAATCGACAGGCATTCTCGACGGCAGAGTTCAAAACCCGCGCCGGACGCGTGCAAGACTGCATGGTACGAGACGGGATCGATCTGCTCTTCATACATTCGCCGGAGAACATCTACTATCTTACCGGACACCAGACATCCGGCTACTTCGCTTATCAGGTCGTGCTGCTGGCACAGGAAGGTGATCCACGAATTCTCCTTCGGTACCTTGAACGCGGCAATATCACTGAATATTCATGGCTCGAAGATCCGGATACATGGAAAGAGGGCGACGACATCGTCGAGCGGACACTCGACGTCGCCCGCTCGCTGGTAGACAGACCGCGAACGATCGGACTTGAGAAGGGCACGTGGTTCCTGACTTCAAGGGTCGCCGATGCCCTGACCGACGGATACGCCGACAGCGCCACAGTCGTCGACGCGACACTGCTGGTCGATCGGATCCGCGTCATCAAATCCGAACAGGAAATCGCGTACCTGCGCAGAGCCGGCCAACTATCGGAACTTGAGCATCAGGCTGCCTGGGCTGTCATGAGAGATGGCACCATGGAGCCCGAAGTCGCCGCAGCTGTATACAACGCCGGTGTCGGTGCTGGCTGCGAGTACACCGGCCTGCCTCACCACATCATGTCGGGATACCGGTACGACGTCTGCCACGCCAATTGGTGTCCAAAGGAAATCCAGCGGGGCGAACTCGTGCTCCTTGAACTTTACGGCTGCATGGAGCGCTATCACGCGACGCAGATGCGCACGATCTCCATTGGCGAACCTGCGGATGAAGTTCGTGCTGCCGTCGATGTCGTGACGAAAGCACAGGAAGCCGGTTTTGCACTTATGCGGCCGGGCGCTTCCGCCCGCGAGGTCGACGCCGCGACGCGGTTGCCGATCCGAACAATTCGGCCGGACTACTACAATCGGACGGGATATTCGACCGGAATTGGCTTCCCGCCGAAGACGGCCGAATGGGAAGCCCTCGACTTTAATGAACAGGAAGATTGGGAACTCCAGGAAGGAATGGTGTTCCACATGCTCGCCCTCGCGAGCGGTTTCGGCATCAGCGAGACCATGCTGGTGACGTCAGACGGTGTCGAAAGATTGACTCCATCGAATCCGCGCGAACTCATCGTTCGCTGATCGACGTGACGTCCCGATGCCGTACCGCCCGGAGACAACAGTTTCTGTCGCGAAGCAAGCGACTGAAAACGGCCGAAAAGGATTTCGGACTGTATCCAGGATGGGAGACGAAAGAATGGCACGAGACGACATGACAAATCTGAAAAACGACCTGGTCGGCGCCTTTCACACCGGCAATCTGGACCGGCGAGGGTTCCTCGCGGGTGCCGCTTCAATGGGGGTTTCTCTCACCGCGGCTCAGACACTTCTGCCGAAGCAGGCGATGGCCGCGAAAAAGGGTGGCCGCTTTAGAATGGGCATCAATGACGGCGCGACGAACGACTCGCTCGATCCGCAAACCACATCCTCGATGTTCATGATCGTTCAGAACCATTCCACGCGGAACTATTTGAGCGAAATTGCTCCGGACAACACGTTGGTGCCTGAACTGGCGGAAAGCTGGGAAGCGTCCGACGGCGCGACCCATTGGCGATTCAAGCTCCGCAAGGGCGTCGAGTTTCATAACGGTAAAACCATGACTGCGTCGGATGTGGTCGACTCGATCAACTCGCATCGCGGCGAGAGCTCTTCGTCGCCTGCAAAGTCGCTGCTGGCAGCGATCAAAGAAATCAAGAAGGATGGCGACAACGACTTTTCTGTAACGTTGGAATCGGCCAACGCCGACTTCCCTTACCTGTTCACCGACTATCACGTGAACATCCTGCCAAGTGACGGCGATGGCAACGTCGAGTGGCAAAGCGGTGTGGGCACGGGAGCCTATGTTCTGAAGGAGTTCGAGCCGGGCATCCGTTCTCTTCTCGAGCGCAACCCGAATTACTGGAAAGAAGGCCGCGCTCACTTCGACGAGGCCGAGTTGCTCCTCCTCGCCGATGCTAATGCCCGTCAAACCGCACTTCGAACTGGCGACGTCGATGCCATCGACCAACCGGAGCTCCGCACGGTCGGACGAATGGCTGAACTCGACGAGGTCGAAGTGGACAATGTCACCAGTTGGGCCCACACCAGTTTGCCCATGCACATGAACGTCGCACCGTTCGACAATCCGGACGTCCGACTCGCCATGAAGTTCGGAATCGACCGCGACGAAATCGTCGACAAGGTCCTTACAGGCTACGGTACTGTCGGAAACGATCATCCGATCTCGCCGGTGATTCAATACTATTCCGAACTCGAACAGCGCACCTACGATCCTGATCGCGCCAAGCATCACCTCAAGAAGGCGGGCATGGAAGAATTATCGGTATCGTTGCACACTTCCGATGCCGGCGGCGCAGGCAACGTAGATACGGCTATTCTCTATAAAGAGCACGCCAAGAAGGCGGGCATCAACATCAACGTCGTCAAGGAACCTGGCGATGGCTACTGGTCGGACGTCTGGAATGTGAAGCCGTTTTGCACCGTCAACTGGGGTGGGCGGCCAACCGCAGATGTCATGTTCACGACAGCCTACGCGGAAGGTGCGCCGTGGAACGACTCCAAGTTCAGTCACGAGCGGTTCAATGAATTGCTCGTCGCGGCCCGCGGTGAGACGGATAAAAATCTCCGAGCCGAAATGTACCGGGAAATGCAGATCATCCTGAAGGATGAAGGCAGTGCGGTGATTCCCGCGTTCCGCAACCTTGTGTATCTGCGTAGCACCAAAGTGCAGCACGGACCGGGGCTTTCCGCCAACTGGCAATTCGATGGCGCGCGTGCCGTCGAACGCTGGTGGTTCGCATAATCTCCCTGTCGATTGAGGCGGGTGCCAGGTTTGTTTCCTGGCGCCCGCCTTCTTTTTTGGCGTTGAAAATGTTGGAAGCCGGCAAAACTGCATTCGACGCGCGTACCGCATGGATCGTGGCTACACTGGTCGAATGTCGATGAACCCAACTGATCAAACCGTGGAAGCCCTCGCCGATCGCCTTTCGCGCGGCGAAACCTCATCCGTCGAACTGGTCGACTGGTATCTTTCCAGAATTGAGCAACTCAACCCAAAACTGGATGCCTTCGCTTCTGTGTTTTCGAGTGACGCGAGAGAGAGAGCCTCGAGGTTGGACGAGATGCGCGCTGCCGGACACACACTCGGGAAGCTGCATGGCGTTCCCGTCGCCATCAAGGACATCTTCGACTACGCGGGCCATTCCACGAGTGCGGGTTCCAACGCGTTGACGGACCGGCACCCGACGGTTTCCGCCAATGCCGTTGTTCGCTTGGAAGCGGCCGGCATGATCGTTCTCGGCAAAACGAACATGGTCGAGTTCGCGTTCGGCGGGTGGGGTACCAATCCCGTCAAAGGAACACCGGTCAATCCCTGGGGCGTGGACGATCGCATCGTGCCTGGCGGGTCGAGCAGCGGGTCGGCCGTCGCGATCGCCGCCGGCCTGGTTCCGGCCGCGCTTGGCACGGATACCGGCGGCTCGATCCGGACGCCTGCTGCCTGGTGCGGCATCGTCGGCCTGAAGACCTCACGCGGCCTGGTCGGCCGGGGCGGCGTGGTACCGCTCTGCCCAACCCATGACACGGTCGGCCCGATGGCTCGTTCTGTCCGGGACGCTGCATTGATGATGGAGACTATTGCCGGTCCGGACGATCACGATCCTGAGACGTCGGAAAGTCCGAGTGTGGACTTCATCAACGGAATCGAAGATGGCATCGAGGGTTTCCGGTTCGGTGTTCTTGGTGAAGGTGACATGAGTGGAATGAACGCTGAGGTAAGAGCTGCGTTCGACAATGCCGTGAACGAAGTTGTGCAACTCGGCGGCGATGTCGAGGAAATTCGGCTACCTCTGCCGATCGAATCCTATCTGACCGGTGGCGGCGACATCATGAGTGTCGAGGCATATCTGCATCTGGGCCGCTACGTCGAAGAACACTTGGATCTTGTCGATCCGGTCATTCGCGAGCGCATCCTGCGCGGTAAGGACATCTCCGGCGAGCGGTACGAGAACGTTCTGGAGGAGCGGCGGCAGGCCCAGGTGCTTTTTCATGACAGCATCCGGGGGATGGACGCGATCCTCCTGCCCGGCAGTCACAGAAATCCGCCGCCGCTCCGAGATGTCGATGAGAACGAGCCGCCGAACCATTTCGGCCGCATCGTTAATTTCCTGGACCTCGCCGCTCTCACCGTGCCGATCGGCCGAACTGCATCGAGATTGCCTACCGGAATACAGATCGCCGTCCGCCGCTTCGAGGACGCACGGGCGCTGCGAATTGGGAGAGCACTTGAAAAGACAAATGCCAATAACTTCGATGCCGAGTCAGCACAAGTTAGCGGCTTGTCTTCGTAGCAACACTCTGTCGCCCTAGGCACTTCAGAGCAAATGTCTGCTCGTGGCTAAACCGCGACCACTTCGCCGTTGTCACATTGCGTCCGGTATAGGAGCCTAAGCCGACCTGATTGCACGGCCGCACGGATTTCCGGAGTTCAGCGACCGTTCACCTGCCAGCAGCAGACCAGTGCCGGGATGGCACTGAATGTCGTAGGATGACCCGTGGGGGACGACTTGACCGTCGATTTGAATGCGTCATCTGAGCTTACGTTGACGAAATCCACATGCTACAGAGCCCCTACGTCACCAGTCGATTGGGGCGCATGGCGCCCTATTGGAATCGCGCATGCGTCATCCTCGCTACCTAACAATTTGCTTTTTCCTCTTTGTGTCTGCCGGAGCCTGGGGGTTGTACTGGTTGCCGCAACGCTGGTTGCTCGATGCCGGAATGACGGGCGGATGGGGAACAGTCGCGCAATACATCATCTCCCTCGCCGTTCTTCTGCCAGTCGCGGCGTGGCGGCTCTGGAAAGGCCGGGAAATCGGATTGCGGCACTGGGTTTGCGGACTGTTGTTGGGCAGCGGGGCGATCTTCTATGCAAACTCCGTTCTGGTGACGGAAGTTATCCGGGCCCTTGTGTTTTTCTATCTGACCCCGTTTTGGGCCACGCTGATCGAAGTTGTCTGTCTCAAAAGACGACTGGGATGGTCACGGATCGCGACGGTCAGCATTGCGCTTGCGGGTGTGTGGATTGCGGTTGGAACAGAGGCGGGCGTCCCGTTTCCTATCTACCTTGGTGACTGGTTCGGTTTATTGGCTGGATTCTTGGTCGCTGCGGGAGCCGCGCGTACCGAAGTCGAGCAACCGGAAGGCGTGTTTCCGTTGCTCTTTATGGTCATCGTCTTCGGGTTGATTGCGACCATATATCAGTACCCAATACTGTCTGGCTCGATCGGAAACATCCCCACGCTGGACCAAACTGTTTCCAGCCTTCCATTCCTGCTCGGCATCTCATTGTTTTTCGTGCTGCCCACAACTGCGCTGATATTCTGGTCTCCTTCGAAGATAGGGACTGGCGTGTTCGGCATTCTGATCTTGTCGGAGCTTGTTGTCGGAGTCATCAGCGCGGCATTGCTGACGGACGAAACATTCGGTTGGCCACAGGCAGTCGGCGCCTCGCTGATTGTTATTGCGGGTATGATGGAAGTTGCTCTTAACCGGGCATCGCCATCAAGTTTACCCGCGTCCGTTAAACAATAGACGTCTGCTCGTGGCTATTAGCGGACGTTCAGCGCCTCCTCAGAAATTGTCCGCTAGTAGCCACTAGCGGACATGCCAACATGTCAGACGTAGTTCTTATCTCTCGGAGGACGAATCTTCGGATGGGGTGTTGGCGGCATGCTGCGTCGTCCCTGTCAGCCAGGTGAGACGTTCGTCTCGGGTTTCGTGACGGGTTCGAGGGTGGCGCGGTCGCATGTCGGGCAGGCGAGCATCGGGAGGTCGCAGAGATGCGGCGATCCATGGCGAAGATGGATGGCACAAGCATCGCAACAGACCCTCCCGCACGACGAACAAACAAAAAATCCGTCCTGGTCTACAGCCGACTGGCAATGAGGACAGGAATCAAGCGTGGCGCCAGACCTCATCGGATGCCGAGTCCTTCTTTTCCCTCTGGTCCCCGCCCAGCTCTCACGAGGGGCATGATCGAACAGCTGGACGGACAGGCGATCAAATGCACACCCGATCAGACCGAAGCGCCGGCCTTGAGGCCTTCAAGAACTGCCTCTTCGGCGGTTCGCGGACTCATGCAATCGCCGATGCCGTGAACATCAATTGGTCCACCGACGAGTTCATCGTAGAGCTTGTTCTCGCTGACATTTCCATACGAGAGAACCAACGTATCAACAGACTCGCAGATCACGGGTTCTCCCGACATGACGTGCTGGAAGTAGACCGTATCGGCGTCCGCGCCAAACAATCGGACGAGCGGGAGGATTTGGACACCTAGACGATGCAAGCGGCCCGCCCAAATGGTTCTGACGTACGACTGAATTGATTGCCCCGCCATCTCGCCATTGACGCAGAGCTTAACCGAACATCCGTCACTCGCGAGCATCTCAGCGAGTCCGAGACCCGCCCAGTCGCAGGCCCAATCGGCAATGACTACGCTTTTGCCAACATTAACGCGCCCCTCGATGACGTCCTGTGATGTCACCATGTGTGCGCCCTCAAACTCTCCGACAGGTATCCTAGGCCGTGACCCAGTTGCCACAATCACGGCGTCTGGGCTTTGTTGCTCAATGAACTCGCGCAAAACCTCGGTGTTCAGTTTCACTGAGACGCCGAAGCGTCGAATCTCGGTCATCAGGTTTGTAACCAGCCCACCGAACTCAGCGCGGCCCGGCAATGCCTGAGCAAGCAGTGCCTGACCGCCAAGCTTTGTGGATTTCTCAAACAGGGTAACGTCGTGCCCACGTTCCGCTGCGACGACGGCCGCTTTCATGCCCCCTGGTCCACCACCTACAACCATGATTTTGCGCGGTGTCTCGACGGTCTTCTTCTGCGCGTATTGCGCCTCGCGCCCTGTTTCCGGGTATTGAATGCACGAAACACCAAATCCCGCAGGGCGATGACCAATACACGCCTGATTGCAGGCGATGCAGGCGCGAATCTCATCAGGTTCGTCAGCAGCAGCTTTCGATACGAACTTTGGGTCTGCAATCAACGCCCGGACCAGCCCGATCATGTCGGCGCTGCCATCGCGCACTGCGCGTTCAGCATCCTGCGGCTGATTGATCCGGCCGGCCGTTAGGACGGGCACCGATACCGCTTCCCGGACCATACTTGCGTGGGGCAGCGACAGTGCCGTTTGCTCGAACATCGGCGGGACGATCATGGCCGTTCCCGTCAGGGTATGGGTGCCGCCAACACAGATATTGACGAAGTCGACACGACCGTCACGGTCGAGGGCCTTGCAGGCCTCCAGGGTATCTCCGATCCGCAAACCGTCGGGGTCGCCCTCTTCGCCGGCGATCCGAATACCGATGATGAAGTCATCGTCGGTGGATGCCCGCATCGACTGCAGGGTTTCATCGAGAAACCGGACACGTGCCTCAGGACTTCCTCCGTAACGATCCGTTCGCGTATTGACGCGAGGGCTCAGGAACTGGGAATGCAGGTACCCCATCCCCACCAGAATCTCGACCCCGTCGGCACCGGCGCGATAGGCGCGGCTCGCTGCTTCCCCGAAACGGGTAACCAGTGTTTCGATCTCCGTGATCGAGAGCATTCGAGGCGTGGTGTGGTAGCGTTCGTCGGGTTCAGCCGACGGCCCGAGCACGATCTGCTTGCTGCCATCCAGTGAGTGGCCCATGGCGCGGCCATACTCGAACAACTGAACGAAGTACCGCGCACCGTAGCGGTGACACATCTCGGCGACTTTCTCGTAGCCGGGAATGCAATCGTCCGACGACGCATTCAGCAGTCGATACTTCATGCCCGGCAGCGGCGTTACCGGGGATGCCTCACTGATCAAGAGGGCGATATCGTTCTTGAGACGCTCTTCAAAGTAGGCGAGCTGCGCCGGGCCAACGCCACCCTCTTCAGCGTATCCCGTGCCGTGCGCGGCCATGAAGAAGCGGTTCTTGAAAGGCTTCCCCCTAATTTCAAGCGGTTCGAACACTGACGGGAACTGCTTGCTCATGAGCTTGTCTTTCGATCACCCCGGTCGATGCACAATGCGATTCAAAAGTATTTGACGTCTTCCTCGTGTGCAAATAATTTTTCTCTAGAAGAAAATCTTGCTGTCGGATCGTGAGTAGGATGACATCGATGAGAGCCATGCGTCTCAATCCCGGGCAAGCCTCGCCCAGCGTCGAGGACTGCGACCCTCCCACGCTGGGAAGCGACGATCTGCTGGTTCGTGTCGAGGCGACGATGGTGACGTCATATCTCTCATCCCTGATCGACGGGTCCGGCGGCTTCGAGACACCCCCAAGGCCGTTCACCCCAGGCAGTGAGGCCACGGGAACGGTCGAGGCTGTTGGCGAGAACGTGCACAATGTGTCGGTAGGCACCCGCGTATACTGTGATTCCTACGTTAGCACCATGGCCAATGGCGAGAGGTTCGATAGTGCCTTCGTCGGGTGTTTTGCTGTTTCCGGAGCAGGTCAGCGTATTTTCTCACGCTACGCCGATGGAACCCTGGCCACTCATGTCAGGCTTCCCGCGGAATGCGTCACGAGTATCGAGCCGGCGCTTGAGAAGACGTCGATGGAGACGCTTTGCCGGTTGGGCTGGTTTGGGACAGCCCATTCCGCTTTCACGTGTTCCGGCTTTCAAGCTGGCGGGGCGGTTGCGGTCACCGGAGCAAATGGCGTGCTGGGTTCCGGCGCCGTTCTCCTCGCCCTGGCAATGGGCGCTTCCCAAGTATTCGCGCTTGGCCGAAGCACCTCCAAGCTGGCCCCGCTCGCAGCCGTCGACCCGCGTGTGGTCGTTTCGACCGATCCGCCACCGGCGTCCTCGGTCGATCTGGTCATGAGTTGCGCGGCAGCAGGCGGCCCGGAGCTCGTCGAGAGCTGTATTCCGAGCCTTCGGCCGCGGGGATCCGTCGTTATTCTCGCGAGCCTGGACCCGGCGCCCCGTGCCGCCGGACTCGTAACGAAGAATCTCGCTGTTCACGGCTCTTTCTGGTTTCCACGGTCGACACCGTCGCTGCTTGTGAGATTGATTGAATCCGGGCAACTGCCTGTCGATCGTATCGAGAGCAAGGTCTACGCGCTGGCCGAGATCGAGGCCGCACTGGCAGCGGCAGCCGGCAGGCTATCCGCGTTCCAGCAAGTCGTCGTAAAGCCCGATCTTGCCGATGGGCACGGGGGCAACTGATGCATTTCGAACTGGCGCGAGATAGACCGATAGAAGCAACGAAGAGCATTTTCCACGCAGGTCGTTCCCATGCCAAATGACGCCAATTCCTATGCGATCCTCTTCGAACCGGTGAAGATCGGACCGGTCACGGCGAAGAACCGGTTCTACCAGGCACCTCACGCTTCCGGGATGGGGTTTACCTATCCTGATCACATGGTCGCGTACCGCGCCATGAAGGCCGAGGGCGGTTGGAGCGTTGTCTGTACCGAAGAGTGTATGATTCACGAGACCTCCGACCATTCGTCCTCACCTCACATGCGCCTCTTCACGGACGGCGACATTCCGCTGGTCGCCAGGGCCGCTGACGCCTGCCATGAACACGGCGCCTTGTTCGGCGTTGAACTGGCGCACGCCGGCAAGTCCGCGGCGAACAAGCTGACCCGGACCTACCCCATTGCTCCGTCGCAAACCCACTACTGGAGCTACGGTCCCTATGTCGCCAAGGCGGCCGACCGCGAGGACATCCGGAACGTCATCAAATGGCAGGCCGACGCAGCCAGGCGCGCCATGCAGGCGGGTGTCGATATCGTCTATGTCTATTGCGCACACGATCTGTCGCTGCCGATGCAGTTCCTGATGCCGCGCTACAATCGGCGCACCGACGAATACGGGGGTTCGCTCGAAAACCGGGTTCGCTTGTTTCGCGAGATGATAGAGGTAACCAAGGATGCCGTCGGCCACAAGTGTGCGGTCGCGGTCCGCTTCGCCGTCGACGAGATGATGGGCAAGAACGGGCTTGAGTGGCAATGCGAGGGCCGTGAGGTCGTCGAGATGCTGGCCGAACTGCCGGACCTCTGGGACGTCAATGTCAGCGACTGGTCGAACGACTCTGGGTTGTCGCGGTTCTTCGAGGAAGACTACCAGCGCGAATACACCGATTTCGTGAAATCGGTCACCACTAAACCGGTGGTCGGCGTCGGCCGATACACCAGTCCTGACCGCATGGTCTCGGCAATAAAGAAGGGCCGGCTGGACTTCATCGGCGCGGCGCGCCCGTCGATTGCCGACCCTTTCCTGCCCAGAAAGATCGAAGAGGGCCGGATCGAGGACATCCGCGAGTGCATCGGTTGCAACATGTGCACGACGAACGTTCTGTTATCCGTACCCATTCGTTGCACGCAAAACCCGACGATTGGCAAGGAGGTGGATGGCTGGCATCCAGAAACCGTGCCTGCAAGCCACGCCGACGGCAGCGTATTGATCATCGGCGGTGGCCCCGCAGGCATGGAGTGCGCGCTGACGCTTGGCAAGCGCGGGTATGAAGTGACGCTCGCGGAGGCCACGGATGCGCTTGGCGGCCGGGTAACCCGCGAGGCGGCCCTGCCTGGGCTTTCCGACTGGGGGCGGGTCAGTGATTTCCGGTCCTATCAACTCAGCCAGATGGCCAATGTGAACGTCTATCTCGAAAGCAAGCTCGACGCCGATCAGGTTCTCGATTTCGGCATTCCGAACGTGGTTGTCGCCACCGGAGGGACGTGGCGGCGAAACGGAATGGGGCGCCAATATCACCAACCGGTGGAGGGCTGGGATCGCTCGAACGTCTACACCGCCGATGATGTCATGGATGGCGCAAGGATCGATGGCCCCGTTGTCGTGTTCGATGACGACCACTACTACATGGGAAGCGTGATCGCCGAGAAACTGGCGATCGACGGATGCGATGTAACGCTGGTGACGCCGGCGGCGGATCTCGGCACCTACAGCAAGTTCACTCTGGAGTTCTCTCATGTGATGGGGCGAATGGTGGAACTCGGCATCGAAATCGTCGTCTCGCACAACCTGAAGCGCGTGGACGACGACGGGGTTCACATCAGCCATCTCTGGACGGGTGCGCCGCGCGTCATTGAAGGCGCGAGTGTTGTCATGGTGACGATGAAGGACCCGGTCAGTGGCATTCACGACGCACTGCAGGACCGGCGGACGGAACTTGCCGACGCAGGCATCGACACGGTCTCGAAGATTGGTGACTGCGTCGCGCCGGGACCCATCGCCATGGCGGTTCACGACGGCCATCGGTGGGCAATGGAGTTTGGAGGCGAGGATGAGTGATAGGGAAACCGACCTTCGGGAACTGACGCGGAAGTTCTTCGATGCGTTCAACAGACAAGATCTCGACGCCGTCGTTGAAAGCTTCGCGCCCGACGCGACATTCCAGGATCACACCGGCGCCCTACATTCGGGCCACGATGCGATACGGGCGGTGTTCTCGCCGCTGGTCAACGGCGACCGCGGCAAGATTCGCTTCGAGGACGATGATTTCCTGGCCGACACGTCGAGCGATCGGGTCGCCACCAGTTGGAGCCTCGAAATGGATGTCGAGGGAAAGCGCGTGAAGATACGCGGCTCGACGTGCTGAAGTTCGACAACGGTAAGGTGGTTTCAAAGTCGATCTACTGCAAGACGATGGCACCGCGCCTTGACGAACTCTGAGAGGAAAGCTCAAGTGAAATACGACAAGCTATACATCGATGGCCAATGGGTTGCGCCGGAAACGCCGGCAACCTTCGACGTGATCAATCCGGCGACCGAAGAGCGCTGCGCGACGGTTGCCAACGGGTCCGTTGCGGATGCCGAGAAGGCTGTGCAGGCTGCCAAGAGGGCCTTCCAGACGTTCCGCCATACGTCAAAGAAGGAACGGATCGAACTGCTGCAGGCTTTCCTGAGCGAGTTTGAAAAGCGCGAAGCCGAAATCGCCGAGGCGATCTCGATGGAGATGGGCTCACCGATCGATTTCGCGGTGTCTGTTCAGACGAAGTACGTCGGCACGGAGCGTATCAAGGAAACGATCGAGGCGCTTAAGGAGTTCGAGGACGAGTCTTACTCGCGCAAGAAGTCGGCGAAAATCGTGCGTCAGCCGATCGGCGTCTGCGCGATGATCACGCCCTGGAACTACCCGATCAATCAAATCGCCCAGAAGGTGTTCCCGGCGCTGGCCGTCGGCTGCACGATGGTTCTGAAACCGAGCGTAGAGTCGCCGCTGGATGCGGTCATTCTGACGGAATGTCTGAACAAGGCCGGATATCCGGCCGGCGTCTTCAATCTGGTGCAGGGCCCCGGTCGTGAGATCGGCGCATACCTGTCAAGCCATCCCGATGTGAGCATGGTGTCGCTGACCGGTTCCCTCGCGGCAGGTGCCAACGTGGCGCGTGCGGCCGGGGACACCGTCAAGCGCGTGGCGCTCGAGCTGGGCGGCAAATCGCCGAACATGATCTTTGCCGACGCGGATCTGGACAGCGCGGTGACCTGGGGCGTCAACCGGGTGATGTCGAATACCGGCCAAACGTGTACGGCCCCGACGCGGATGCTGGTCGAGAGTTCGGTTTACGACACCGTGGTGGAGAAGGCGAAGAAGGTCGCCGACAGCATCCAGATCGGCGACCCCTCCAAACCCGGCAACCATATTGGCCCCGTTGTCAGCGCCCAGCAGTTCGAGTCCGTCCAGGGCTACATTCAGATTGGGATTGATGAGGGCGCGCGGCTGGTATCGGGTGGCCTTGGTCGTCCGGAGGGAACCAACAAGGGGTACTATGTCAGGCCCACGGTCTTCGCCGATGTGACGAACGACATGACGATCGCGCGGGAGGAGATATTCGGTCCCGTGCTGGCGATCATACCTTTCGATGATGAAGGAGACGCCATCAGCATTGCGAACGACACGCCGTTCGGGTTAGCCGCTCACGTCTTCTCGGGCGACAAGGCACGAGCCGAACGGATCGCTATGTCGATCGATGCGGGCATGGTTGGCATCAACGGCACCGGCCAGGGCATCGATGCGCCGTTTGGCGGCTACAAGCAGTCCGGAAACGGTCGCGAGGGTGGCCTGATCGGCCTCGAGGAGTACGTTGAAATTAAGGCAATTGCCGGTACGTAACCGGTCTGCGTTCACTCCGGAGCGTGGGGGCGGTCCAATGTGCCGTCCCCCGTGAACGCGTAGTCCTGAAACATCTTTCTGAGCGTGCGCTTATCGACTTTTCCGGTCGACGCCCGCGGCAGTTCATCGACTACTTCGATCGCATCCGGCAGCCACCATTTTGGAAGACGGGTGGCCATGTGCTCGCGAATGCCCGCCTGGTCGAACGTCACGCCGGACTGCAGCCGAACGATCAGAAACGGGCGTTCCTGCCACTTCGGGTGAGGCAGGCCGATGACGACGGCCTCGATCACATCGGTGTGGTTCGACGCGGCGGACTCGAGCGCCTGAGAACTGATCCATTCGCCACCGGATTTGATCATGTCCTTCAGGCGGTCGACGACCCGGAACCGGCCCATCTCATCGAACGAGATAACATCGCCCGACTTGAACCATCCATCTTCGGTAACAGCGCCCTGGGTCGCGGTGTCGTCTTCGAAATACGCCTGAATGACAAAATGCCCTCGGCACTCCATCTCGCCCGGGCTGCCACTGGCCCTGTCGACGAGATGTCCGTCGTCTTGCCGGATACGAATGTCGATACCGAAGAAGGGACGCAGCGACTGCGAAATCCCGAGTTGCTGATCACGATCCGCGTCGGCGTAGTCGGGGCCGAAATATCCGGCGCCCAGGCCGGTTGTCGTCTCCGTCATGCCAAATCCGCAGCGGTGGTCGATACCGAAATCGTCGCGCAGTCTCCGCAGCAGCCCCGTCGTCGGCGTGCCGCCACCGAAACCGATTGTCCGCAATGTCCTCGGCCGGGTGCCTGTGCGCTTCAGATACTCGAAATATGCCAGCCAGATTGTCGGTACGCCGAATGCCGTGGTAACGGCTTCATCATCGATCAGCGACGCCAGATCCTCGCCGGCCATGCGTGATCCCGGAAGCACCAGTTTCGCGCCCGCAACCATGATCTGATGCGCCTTGCACCAGCCATTCACATGGAACATCGGAACGGCAGGCAAAATGCAATCCTCCGCGCCGATTCCCATCTGGCCCGAGGCGAGACTGGCTAGCGTGTAGAGGACTGTCGAGCGGTGAGAGTACAATGCTCCCTTCGGATCGCCCGTCGATCCGGACGAGTAGCACAGTGAAGACGCGGACCGTTCGTCGAAATCGGGCCATTCATCGAGCGGCGTCGCGTCAGCGACCAATTCCTCGTAACCGAGAATGTCAGGCCGACCGCTCATGTCAGGGGCCTCGCCGCTCAGGACAACGATCGCCTCCAGGGTGGGGCACCGGCCGATCAGGCCGAGTAGTCGATCGAGCTGATCAGTCTCGACAAAGGCGACGCGATTTCGTGCCTTGTTGATAATGAAGACCAGATGTTCATCGGAGTAGCGAATATTTAGCGTGTGGCAGACCGCCGCGATGCCAGGTATCGCGAAGTAGAGCTCGAGGTGCGCCATCGTATTCCACGCCAAGGTGGCGACACACTCGCCCGGTTGAATTCGAAGCTGTTGGCTCAGGGCACCCGCGACCTGTCTGCATCGTTGCCCGAACTCGGCGAATGTCGTCCTTTCAACCGTCCCGTCCATCCGACGTGCTGCGATCTCCTGATAGGGAAATGCCGTCTGACCGTGCGTCAGGATCGACGACAGAAGCAAGGGCCGATCCATCATCAGCGATGGGCGTGGATTTGGGGCAGTCGAGCGGTTCATCACGATTCGTTTCTATTGAAAAATAATTTTCTTTACAAGAAAAATACCCTACCGTACCGCTGTCACTTCAAAGAGTCCTGAAAAAGGATACGACGACTTCCAAGAGGTGGGAACATGGACCCTCGAATCAACGTTTTTCAGCCCGATAGCGCCCCCGATGTCGCGGTGGTTCTCGTCGAGAATCCGCCGGTAAACGTCATGAGCATTGGCGTGCCCGGCGGCATCATCGAAGCGGTCGACCGGTTGAACGACAATGACTCGGTAAAGGGTATCCTGATTGCCGCCGGCGGGACGGGCGTGCTGGGGGGCGCCGACATTAAGGTTCAGGGTAAAAAGTGGCCCGAAGGTGAGCCTAACCTGATCGATCTGATCGATAGGCTCGATTCAAACGACAAGCCGATCGGTATCTTGCTGCGCAAGACGGCCGTCGGCGGTGGACTTGAGATCGCCATGAGCTGCCGCTACCGCGTTGCCCAGGCGGGGACGATGGTCGGTCAGCCCGAGGTCAAACTCGGCATCCCGCCCGGCGCCGGAGGCACCCAGCGGTTGCCTCGCCTGGTTGGCGCCGAAAAGGCACTCGAAATGATTCTGTCGGGCGAGCCGATCTCGGTGGAGGAGGGGTATTCGATCGGGTTGATCGACGGCCTCGTGTCCGCGGACGATCCGATCGCCGAGGCCGCCAGGTATCTTTCCCGGGAGGTCGCCTCCGGCCAGATTCACCAACGGACGCGCGAGCGTGGTGTTGCCGTGGATGGCCCGCGGGTCTTCGATACTGAGCGCGCGCGTGTCGCAAAGCGGTTTCGCGGCCAAACTGCGCCGGTTGCCTGCATCGATTGCGTGGAGATGGCGACGAAGACGGAATTCGACGAGGGCTTCGCCTACGAACGCAAGAGGTTCCTCGAATGCGTCACTGCCGATGAGGCCGTTGCGCTTCGCCACGTCTTCTTTGCCGAACGCCAAGCCAGGAAAGTTCCCGGAATTGCGACGGACATCGTAGATCGCCCAGTGGACAAGGCAGCGGTTCTGGGAGCCGGCACCATGGGGTCGGGGATCGCGATGTGCTTTGCGAACGCGGGCATCCCCGTCACCATGATCGAACGCGACGCCGAGGCGCTGCAGCGCGGCCTCGATCGAGTTGCGGCGACCTATGTGGGCCAGGCCAGCAAGGGCCGCATGGATGAGGCGACGGCCGCCGCCCATACGGCTCTCGTATCCGGCGAGTTGAACCTCGAGGCGGCCGGCGACGCCGATGTCATCGTCGAGGCCGTCTTCGAGGACATGGACGTCAAGAAGTCCGTGTTTGCCGATCTGGCGAAGATAGCTAAGCCAGGCGCGGTGCTGGCGACCAATACGTCATACCTCAATGTGGACGCGATCGCCGCCGCCGCTGCCGGTCGCGAGACGGACGTGCTGGGCCTCCACTTCTTCAGCCCGGCCAACATCATGAAGTTGCTCGAAGTGGTTAGGGCCGCGAAGACAGCCGACGACGTGCTGGTGACTGGGCTGAAGCTCGGACAGCGGTTGGGCAAGACGGCGATCGTCTCCGGCGTCTGCCATGGCTTCATCGGCAATCGCATGTTCTCCCAGTACAACCGTGAGGCGGATTTCCTGTTGCAGGAAGGCGCCACCGTCGATCAGGTGGACAAGGCGCTCTACGACTTCGGCATGGCCATGGGCTCGTTCTCGGTACGCGATCTCGCAGGTCTCGATATCGGCTGGGCGATGCGCAAGTCGACGGCGCACCTCCGCAAACCCGAGGTACGCTATTCGACCGTCTGTGACGAGATCTGTGAGCGTGGCTGGTACGGTCAGAAGACCGGCAAGGGTTTCTATGTCTATGAAGACGGCAAGAAGACCGTGAACCCGGATGTACAAGCGATCGTCGATGAAACGGGAAAGGCCGCCGGCATCGTGCCAGGTAACGTCACGGACGAGCAGATCGTCGAGCGCTGTATCTACGCGCTTGTCAACGAAGGCGCGAAGATCCTGGACGAGGGCATCGCGCTTCGGGCCAGCGATATCGATTTGGTGTTCATCAATGGCTATGGCTTCCCGCGCTGGCGGGGCGGACCGATGCACTATGCCGATACGGTGGGCCTTGAGAAGGTGCTTTCGACGATCAGGTCGTTCGACGAGGACCATGACTTTTGGACGCCGGCGCCGCTGCTTGAACGGCTTGCAGCCGAAGGCAAGTCCTTCGCTGACTGGGACAAGGAGAATGCGTCATGAGCCGCGAAGCCGTCATCGTCTCGACTGCAAGGACGCCGATCGCCAAGGCGTTTCGCGGCGCCTACAACATCACGCATCCGCAGACGCTGGGCGGCCATGTCTTCAAGCACGCCGTGGAGCGTGCCGGCATCGACCCGGGCGAGATCGAGGACGTGGTGATGGGTTGCGGCGTGACCGAGGGCCCGACCGGCTTCAACATCGCGCGCGCCTCGGCGATCCGCGCCGGCGTGCCGGTGAGGGCCGGCGGGCTCGTCGTTTCACGCCACTGCGCGTCGGGTCTGCAGGCGATCGCCGTCGCCGCCCAGCAGATCGTTCAGGAAGGCGCCTCCGTCATGCTGGCGGGCGGCATCGAGCACGTGACGCAGGTTACCCGGAACCGCCGCCCGGGATACACGGATGAACCGTGGATGGCCGAACACAAGCCCGATCTCTTCATGCAAATGATCGACACGGCCGACATCGTGGCCAAGCGCTACGGCGTCAGCCGCGAAGCCCAGGATGAGTATGCGTTCCAGAGCCAGCAGCGCACCGCGGCCGCCCAGGATGCGGGCCGGCTTGACGACGAGATCGTCCCGCTGACCACCGTCAAGGAGGTCAAGGACAGGGAAACCGGCGAGATCTCGCAGCAGGAGGTAACGCTCGACAAGGACGAGGGCAATCGGCCCGAGACCACCCTGGAGGGGCTCGGCAAGCTCGAACCGGTCATGGGAGCGGACAAGTTCATCACCGCGGGCAATGCAAGCCAGCTCTCGGACGGTGCGTCGGCGTGTGTGCTGGTGGAATCGAAGCTGGCCGAACAGCGGGGGGTAGACGTGCTTGGCGTCTATCGGGGGATGGTCGTGGCGGGGCTGGAGCCCGACGAGATGGGCATCGGCCCTATCTACGCCATTCCGCGACTGCTTGACCGGCACAATCTGAAGGTCGACGACATCGATCTCTGGGAACTGAACGAAGCGTTCGCCGTTCAAGTCGTTTACTGCCGCGACAAGCTCGGCATTCCCAACGAACGGCTCAACGTCGACGGCGGGTCGATCTCGATCGGCCATCCGTTCGGCATGACAGGGTCGCGCCTGACCGGACATGCCTTGATCGAGGGTAGGCGTCGGAACGCAAAGCGGGTCGTTGTCACCATGTGCATCGGCGGGGGACAGGGCGCTGCTGCACTGTTTGAAGTATGCTAGAAGCCCGTTGTCGGCGCTGACAGGAGACGAGCGTGAGCACGATTATCGACCGACAAACCATCGACTTTCTCTTGTTCGACGTGCTTGGTGTCGAGGATATCTGCGGTGCGGGACGCTTCGAGGATCACGATCGCGAGTCATTGTCCGCCGTTCTCGATCTGGCCCAACGGATTTCCGAGGATCACCTGTGGCCGCACGCTGTGAAATCCGACACGCAGGAACCGGAACTAGTCGACGGCGATGTTCGAATTCTGCCCGAAGCCATCGACGCCCTCGGGACCTTGCGCGAAGCCGGGTTCTTTTCGGCCCATGCCGACTACGACGACGGCGGCATGCAGTTGCCGGTTTCCGTGAACAACGCCTGCAATGGAATGTTCAAGGGCGCGAATTGCGCGACCCATGCCTACATGTCTCTGACGCGTGCGGCCGCCAATCTTCTCGGCGCGCACGGTTCTGAGCAACAGAAACGGCTGTTCATGGCGCCCATGCTGGACGGGCGATTCTTCGGCACCATGTGCCTTTCCGAACCCGATGCCGGTTCCTCGGTCGGCGATATCCAAACCCGCGCCGAGCCGATCGACGGCGAACGATACGCCATTTTCGGCAACAAGATGTGGATCAGCGCCGGCGACCACAATGCGTCGGAAAACATCGTTCATCTCGTCCTGGCCCGACTGCCCGACGCACCCGCCGGCGTCAAGGGCATCTCCTTGTTCGCCGTGCCGAAGTACCGGGTCGGCCCGGACGGGTCGCTTGGCGATAAGAACGGGATCGCGGTCGCCGGGCTCAATCACAAGATGGGTTACCGCGGCACCAGCAATTGTTTGCTGAATTTTGGCGAAGACGGGATCTCGGAAGGGACCATCGTCGGCGAGCCCAATCGCGGGCTCTCGTACATGTTTCACATGATGAACGAAGCACGGATCAACGTCGGAATCGGTGGCGCCATGCTGGGATCGGTCGGCTACCGGCTCTCGCTCGAGTATGCAAAGGAGAGAAAACAAGGGCGTCACCTCGACAACAAGGACCCTGCATCCAAGCCGGTGGTGATCGTCGATCATCCGGATGTGAAGCGAATGCTCCTCAAGCAAAAGGCCTACACTGAGGGCGCGATTGCGCTGTGCCTCTATGCCGGCGTCGTCGTTGACCGCATTGCGGTCTGCACCGATGACGCCGAGCGGGAAAGACTGAACGATTTGCTCGACGTGTTGACGCCGATGGTCAAGGCTTGGCCCTCGGAGTACGGGCTGGAAGCCAACAAGCTCGCGATCCAGATCCTCGGGGGGTACGGTTACACGAGGGATTTCCCGGTCGAGCGGCTGTATCGAGACAACCGCCTCAACATGATTCACGAAGGAACCAACGGTATTCAGGGGTTGGATCTGCTCGGTCGCAAGGCGGTCATGAACGACGGCCGCGCGCTGGCGGTGCTGATCTCGGAAATCAGCCGGTCGGTGGACGCCTGCAGCAGCGAACCGGAACTGGCTGCATTCGCCAAAGAGCTGTCTGGATTGCTACAAACTATGGAGCAACGTTGTGCGATAGCCAGAGAGACGCTGGAGAAAGGCCAGGCGGAGCAGGCACTGGCATTGGCGACCCTGGTGCTCGATGGTTTCGGACATGTCGTCGTCGGATGGCTGCTGTTGCGCCTATCGATGACGGCGGTGCACCGTCTGAAGACCGAAACAGACACCGACACGGCCAGCTTTCTTCAGGGCAAAGTTTCAGCCTGCGACTACTTCTTCACGTACGAGATTCCGGTCGCGAAGGCATGGATTCAAACGTCTGCGTCCGATCCGTCTGCCGTGACAGCCGTCGCGCCAGACGCTCTCTGATCGTCCGATCAGCTATCTCTTTCGTTCCTGTTCGTCAGCAATGAAAGGTAGCGTGCGGGCGACCGGACAATACGCTCGGGCCCGTGGGGCGTCCGACCGTCGAAGATCAACGTATCGCCTGCTTCGACGTCAATATCCCGGGTGCCGTAGCGATACACCATCGCGCCATCCAGCATGTAGAGGAACTCCATGCCATTGTGCGTGAACGTCGCCCGCTGTTTGCTTTGCTCCTCGAGCGCGACCAGATAGGGCTGAAACTCGGAAACCTGACCGGTATTGTTGGCGAGCAGCTCGTACGTGTGACCGCCGCTCTTACCGGGGCGCCCCATGATCATGCCCTTGCCCTTTGGAATCTGGAACAGGGTGCCTTCGTCATCGAAACCGCGAAACAGCGTGTGAATTGGGCTTGAGAGCGCGGCGGCGATCGCTTCGAGCGATTGCAGCGACGGTGATACCTGACCCGTTTCAATCTTTGACAAATTGCTGACGGAGACACTGCTCGCCGCGGCAAGCTCCGAGATTGTCATGCCCAGAAACCGACGCCGTTCCCGGATTTGGAGTCCGACGAATGATCCGACATCGAGGTTGCCGTCGCCCTTCCGAGGCGGCACCTCGGCCTTTGCGTTCACGTTCTTGCCCCTTGGATTCTTGGCCATTTTCGATCCTATCACCTGCTCGGGTTCGAATCGCACGAGAATGACAGCGCATCAAGCGATAGGAACACCCGACATAGAGAAGAATAAAATTTATCTTCTCACGAAAATTAGTGTTTTCCCTAAAAAGAAAATTTCATATCATCTGACGATAATCAGCTTGGGCAACCATTAGGCAATCAAGAGCCCGGGCTTGGGAGCAACGATTAAACTCACAACTTGGGAGATACGAGGTATGAAGTCGGAGTTTCAATCGCAGATCAAGTCAGTTCTTGGCAATTATGCAGGAAAGCCGGGAGTCACGCGCCGGCAGTTCATGGAACGCGCGGCGGCAATGGGCATTGGCGTTGCCGCGGCATCTAGCGTATGGACGAAAACCGCTGACGCTGCGCCAAAGAAGGGCGGCCACCTGATCATCGGAGCCGGGCACGGTGAGACGAGCGATACGCTGAACACCGCGATCGTAGGCAATGCCCATGTCGACACGTTCCGAACGGGCATGCTCAGAAACCAACTCGTCGATGTTGGTGCTGACGGCGATCTCGAAGCGGATCTCGCAACGGAATGGGTGGCCTCGAACGGCGGTACAAGGTGGACGTTTACGCTTCGTCAAGGCGTCGAGTTTCATAACGGCAAGTCCATGACGCAGCAGGACGTCATCGACTCGATCAATTACCACAGGGGCGAAGACAGCAGTTCGGGGGGCAAGTCCCTCATGGACGGCGTTACGGATATCAAGGCCGATGGCTCGGACAAGGTCGTGTTCGATCTTTCATCGCCAAATGCGGATTTCCCGTTCTATCTGTCGCAGTATTTCTTCGCGATCGTACCCTCCAAAGATGGCGTGCCGGACATGACGTCGGGCGTCGGCACCGGACCTTTCGTTCTCGAAGAGTTCGATCCCGGTGTCCGCGCGGTCGGACGCCGCTACGAGAACTACTACAAGGGTGACAAACCCTATGTCGATTCCGCTGAACTGCTGTCGATCCGTGACACGGCGGCGCGAATGAATGCCATTCGCACGGGCGAAGTTCACATTATCGACAACGTCGAGCTTCGAACCATCGACCGCTTTGTTGCAGCTGGCGGCATCTCGATCCTGGACGTGCCGGGCGGATCGAATATCACCATGCCGATGCATGCCGATAAGGCGCCATTCGACAACGTCGATGTGCGTCGGGCGATGAAGTATGCGATCGATCGCGTTGAATTGCGGGACAAGATTTTCAGCGGCTATGCGTCGCTCGGCAATGATCATCCCATCGCATCGTTCGACCGTTTCCATAACAGCGATATCCCACAACGGGCGTTCGACCCGGACAAGGCGAAGCATCACCTGAAGCAGGCTGGCCTCGACTCGGTCGATGTCACACTACATGCCTCGGATGCGGCGTTTGCAGGCAGTGTCGATGCAGCCCAGCTATATGCGGAAAACACGAAGAAAGCCGGCATCAATGTGAAGGTGCAGCGTGAGCCGACAGATGGGTACTGGTCCAACGTCTGGGCGAAGGTTCCGTTCTGCTACAGTTATTGGAACGCACGGCCGACCCCGGATCTCATCCTCTCGTTGGCATATGCCGGCGATGCCGCCTGGGGCGACACGAACTGGAAGAACGACCGGTTCGACAAGATTCTCGCCGAAGCACGGAGCGAGACCGATACGTCAAAGCGTCGTGAGATGTATCACGAACTGCAGCTCATCTTGCACAATGACGGATCGACCATTGTCCCGCTGTTCCAGAATTTCGTTCACGCGGCTGTCGACAAGGTCGGTCACGAAGAGCATCTCGCCGGCTACGCACCGTTTGATGGGATGCGGGCGGCAGAAACCATGTGGCTCAAGGGCTGAGCCGCTTCAACACCTCCCTGAATCGAAACTCGACGGGCCAGCTGCTATTCTGGCCCGTCGTTATTTTTTTGTGGGTAGCTATTCGGCGGCAGTCGGTTGCGCCAAGTGTCGTTCGTAGGCCTGACAGGTCGTCTTGTTGAAGAAAAACACGGCTTCCTCGCGCGGGCGCATCAATCGACTGCGTTCAATCGCGCCGGTGCGAAAGCCCTCCTGCTGAATTGCAGTCGCCGCTCCGTCCTCGCTGAACGTCTGTTCCCAGAGCGCGACCCACGCCTCGACCCGTGCCGAATCGGCCCCCTCCTCGGCAAAATAGTCGACCTGCTGCTCGGTACGCTCGGGACCCAATGGCCGCATCTGCGATAAAATCATCAGATCATCCTGTTGCAGGATTAGCCCGCCCGGGAAATTGACGGAAGACCGGTAATTGTTGGCACGCAAATCAGTGCCGCTCGGAGAGTTCTTCGGCTTAAAGCGATTGACCATGTAGCGGTCACGGAACGAGGTGTAGACGGAGTCGATACTGGAGTCATAGGCCGCGGAGAATGAGCCCGAGTGAATGTTGTCGCAGTGGTAGCACTCACAGAAATTGTCGAACCACATCTTCCAGTTGGACGGGACATCGTGCCGCGTCGAGCGGGCCAAGGTATAACGGTCCGGATTAAGATCGATGCCGACCTCTTCGTAGGCTTCCAGGCAACCGGGCAGGGAGTCGCGCCGCGTCGGCGCTGCTGGGTCGGCATTGACGTAGATGCCTGCCCCCAGTTCTTCGACGGCAATCGGCAGGAGGCCAAGTTCCGACTTGTCGAATGAGGGATCGTCTTCACTGCCCGGAGCGCCAATGAGCCGACCATCCAAGTCATAGGTCCAGGCATGGTATCGACAGACGAGATGCCTACAATTCGAACCACCGGCCTCTTGGACTCTGTACCCCCGATGACTGCACACGTTGACGAAGCCGCGAAGCTCACCGTTTCTGGTGCGAGTAACGACCACGGGGATGTCACCAGCTCGACCGACCTCAACGTCACCCGGGTTTCTTAGCTTTTCGAGCGGTGCGAAGTACTGCCATTCCTTTCGCCAGATAGCCTCCAATTCGAACTGATAAATGTCTGGGTCGAAATAGTACCGGGCCGGAAGACCGAGTGATTGGTCGATATCCCGGGCAAGCGATTTCGCGTCGATCTTCATGGTTAGCATCACTCCAAAATCAGCGTTTACACTGCAGCGGTACGTCCACGCCCTGGATCATCAAATCCCGCTTTGTAGGTATCCCAGATCAACTTTGTGATGTATTGGGATGGCGCTTCTCGTCCAGAGATGTACCGAAATAACGGCGCACGATCCGAGCGGATGTTGATCTGTTGAACCTCGGCGACCTCGCCGTCCTCGGTAAAGGTCTGATCCCAGATCGCGATCCATTCATCAACCCGCTTGGGATCGGCATCTTTTTCAGCCAGATAGTGGGAAGTGAAGACGCAAGAATCGGGCCCTGTCGGCGTCATTTTGGAGACAATCATTAGATCGTCCTGTTGAATGACCTGGCACCCCGGAAAGGTTTGGAAAGAGCGGTAGGTTTGACTCCGGAGGTGGCCTGATTTGCTGCCAATCTCACCTGTGCTTGCTTTGAACGCATAGCTTGTCATGCCCCCATCGAGGAAGAACTCATACTCGCCCTCCTTGACTTTGAAGGCCTCGCCGAAGCTCTCACCATGGACGATGGGGCAGTGGTAGCATTCGGTTCCGTTGTCGTACCAAAGCTTCCAGTTCGACTGCTGGGGCTTTACGATTTCCCGATGCAGAGTGTAGCGACCCGGTTCCATAATGAACTGAAACCGCTCTGTCCATTCGTCCATACGTGGGAAAGACTCGCGAAGCGACGCCGCCTCAGGATCCGGGTTGACGAAAACCGCAGGCCCCCAGGTGTCGACGCGAACCGGCAATAATCCAAACTCGGATTTATCGAAGCCGGGTTCCGATTCAGTGTCCGGTGCGCGAGTAAGCTCGCCTTTGAGATTGTACGACCAAGCGTGGTAGCGGCAGACCATGAGGCGACAGTTCCGCTTGTTTCCCTCTACGACGCGGAAACCCCGATGGCGGCAGATATTGACGAATCCATGCAGTTCACCATCGTCTGCTCGCGTAACTGCGACTGGGATGAGACCCACCATTCCAACGACGATGTCACCTGGTGTTGCTAACCGTTCGATGAGATCGAAGTACTGCCACGAACGATGAAATATCGCGTCGAGTTCGAATTCGTACACCGACGGGTCGTAGTAGGTGTGTATTGGAAGGCTGCGGTGCTCAGCGAGTTGCCGCTCAACTGCGTCAATATCGATTCCCAAGAATTCTGCGGTGTAGTTCTTCGTCATCTGAGCTCACTCGATTCCCGGATTTCAATGCCGTCTACCCTTTCGACAAGGTAATCCAGCGGCATCAGATTTCATAATGAAATTTTCTCTATAAGAAAATTAATTTGCTTTTAAAGGCTGGCTAAACCACGCTGTATGAATGACGTGGTCGACACGTTGAGTGGGAAGGTCGCACGGGTCATCAGAGGAATCATGTTATGGCGTATATGCGGATCAACTACCTGACCTTGAAGCCAGGCACGAAGGAACAACTCATTCAGGAGGCGAAGAACTTTCTGTTGGCCAATGATCCTGAAGAGAGCGGCCTGATGTACATTCTTGACGCGTTCGATGACACGGGCGGATCGTCGATCGGTATAACGATCTGGTCCGATGCAGAAAAATTCGAGGCGAGTGGCGAACGTTGGCCGAAAGTCATGGCGGGGATGTCACATCTGATCGAACCTGGCTATCGGCGGGAGGAATATGAGCTGACCGTCCACAATCTGCCTTCAGACGCGACGGACTGAGCGGAACGTAATAGAGAAGAAGGTTGGTCAAGTTCGACCGAAGAGCGGACCCATGCATCAATCGGTTGCGACCGAAATCCGACGTGATTCCACGCAATCGAGCGATACGGTCTCTCTATCGGCGAGACTGTCATATTCTTCCTTGTCGAGAACGAGAACCGGCACCTCGATGTTGTACAGTCTCTTGGCGACCCACGTGGCCGTGGATACGGCCGGATCAGGGTGCGGCAGGACGATGGCTCGTGGTCCCGCGCCAAGCCTCAGGAGTTCACATAACTGCCCTGGCGTAGCGCCACCGCCTCTCGTCCCAGAAAGCGCCAGGATCGTATCCGAAACGCATCTTCCTCGCTGCGGATGAAACACATCCTCAATGATGCCGGTCTTCGGTTCGACGACGAGAAAGCACAAGGGTTCGGTCAACAGCGCAATCTGCCCCGAAACGATTGTTGTCGCAGCGCCAGATTTGGGCTCACCATCCGTCATCGGACCAGAACTCCTCATTGCGGGTGATACGTCCCTGCACTGCGGACTCGATGCACTCCTCGAACGTACCCATCGCCACTTTCACAGGGTAACACATCGGCCCGTAGTAGGCCCATTTTCCTGAGTTCGTCATCACCACGCCGTCCTGACCGACATCGACCAGCGCCGCATAGGTACATGTATCCGGAACGACGATGATCCCTGCGTTTTCGATTTCCTCAAACCAGCCACGTGTCTGGAGCTCCTTGATGGTCGTACGAGATGTACTGACCGAACACTTCACGCCGGCATGGACTTTGCGACCGGCTATTTTACCACGCATGACAGCGAACTCATCGATCGAGATATGCGGTGCGCCCAGACACACGGCGTTCAAGCCTGCATCGGACCCGACGGGCGAGAGGGCGTTCCGGTAGGGCCGGAGCTGGGAGAGGGAAATGTCGACTTTCGGCGGCATTTCGCTTCCGCACGTGTCCCGGAGCGTCCTTGCTTCCGGCGTTACGCCGGGTACATGAAACATCCTGATCGATCCGGCCGTTGATGCGCTCGCGCAGATTGCGCGCATGGACAACGGCGTGATGTTGGCCGGCAATCCGACAAGCGCCGGCACGCCCTCATTGATCTCCCGGCCTAGATACTGTCCAAAGATGTGGAAGAACGGCTCTTGCGACTTCACCGAATTCGGTATGCCTGAAAAATCCAGAACGTAGGTGGCCTTGCGATTGGCCTCGTCGAGCATGCCGATCGACGGTGCCCGGCCACAGATCGCGATGGCGAGATCCTGGAAATCGTACCCTTGATTGCTTCGGGCTCCGAGCACCGAGTTCGCATAGACGACGGCGCTCGACTCGGTCAGTGCGACACAATCTCCGAACGCCAGATTCAGTAGGGTGTGCAGGTAAAGGTCGGTTGGCATCCTATCTCGACCAGCATCCTGGCGACGTCGCCGGATCGGGCCGCCAGTCCGGGATCCTGATTGATCGCGGGTCTGCTGAGGCAAACCTTCGAGGCTGCAAGCATCGTCGGGATGGAAACGCAGCCGCCAAGCGAACGGATCCGTTCGACGAAATCGAACTGTGCCTCACCGCTCAGCCACGCCGCGCCGATATGGGCGGATCGAACGTCCACAAACGACTTGGCGCCGGCGACCTCGGCGAAATTGCATAATAGCTCCATGGCAAACTGGGCGGCAGGTCCTTTTTCACCGGCCATAAGGGACTTGTCCGTGGCAGAAAGATGAACCATTCCGCTATACTGCAACACCCGCTTTGAGACCCTCGAGCACTGCTTCTTCAGCCGTTCTCGGACTGAGAGCGTCGCCGATGACGATTGGTTCTATTCCGATAGCGCGCAGCGCCTCCGCAAGCTCGGCGTTTCGTCTCGGCGCATGATGAGACACCAGCGTATCGACGTTCTCCATGATGACCGGCTGTTTGCTTGTCACGTGCTGAAAGTAGACGGTATCGGTATCGGCGCCGAAAAGCCGCACATACGGAACGATCTCGACCCCCAACTTGTGCAGTTCGCCGACGGCGTAATCTCGAACCATTGCTGGGATTCTCTCCCCGGCAACGATGCCGTTGACGGCAAGGCGCACGTTGCATCCGTTTTGGGCGAGCATCTGTGCCAGTCCAAGGCCGACCCAGTCCGATCGCCAGTCCCAGATGACGACGGACGATCCGACGTTCGCCTCGCCGCGTATGACGGACCAGGAGTCGACCACATGCAGTTCATCCAGGCCGTCGACCTCGGGGAGCATCGGAACTGCGCCGGTTGCAACGATGACTGCGTCGGGGTTCATTTCGGTGACCTTCTCCAAGGTCACCTCCTCGCCCAACTGCACCTTGACGCCGAAGCGTTTGAGCTCGTGTTCCAGGTTGGTGATGATGCCCCCGAACTCGCTGCGGTCGGGCAACAGTTGCGCCAGAAGTGCTTGTCCGCCCAGGCGGTTCGCCTTTTCGCAGAGTGTTACCCGATGACCTCTCTCCGCCGCGGTCACGGCCGCTTTCATGCCGCCCGGTCCGCCGCCGATGACAAGGACATGCTTCGGATTCTCGGTCTTCTGCTTGTGTCCGAACTGAAGCTCGCGGCCGGTTTCGGGATGCTGGATACATGACGTGAAGAATCCCTTCAGCCCGTGTCCGATACAGGCCTGGTTGCAGGCGATGCAGGCACGGATATCGTCGGTGCGACCCTCTTTCGCCTTCTTAGTGAAGGCCGGGTCGCAAATATGTGCGCGCACCAGGCCGGTCATGTCAGCTTCGCCGCTCGCCAGGACCTTCTCGGCATCCTGCGGCTGGTTGATGCGGCCCGCCACGAGGACAGGAACCGAAACGACAGATTTCACGGCGGCGGCTTGCGGCACAATATAGGCACTCGGCATCACCATATGGGGCACGATGTGCATCCACCCGTCATAGCTGGCGGTCGTCGCCGCGATGACGTTGACATAGTCGATCTTGCCGTCCTGATCGATCAGCTTCAGCGCCTCGAGGGCCTCGTCCGGATGGAGCCCCGTATCGTCCATCTCATCGACCGAGATGCGGATGCCTAGGACGATCTCGTTGCCTGCCTTCTGCCTCACGTTCGCTATAATCTCTCGCAGGAAGCGCAGCCGGTTCTCGGGATTGCCGCCGAACTCGTCGGCTCGAAGGTTTAGGCGCGGATTGAGGAACTGCGAGATCAGGTAGCCCATGCTCGACAGCAGCTCGACGCCATCAAGTCCTGCCTCGGCCATCCGACGTGCGCCATCCCCGAATGCCTCGATGATCTCCCAGACCTGGCCGTTCGTGAGTGGATTGGGAATGTTCTTGTAGAATTCGTCCGCGACTTCCGATGGCGCAAACGTCGCCATCACCGACCCGTCGGCAGAAAACCCCGCGACGCGTCCGGGATGGAATAGTTGCCCCACGATCCGGCAATCGTAGGGCTTCCCCAGGTTGGCGAGCCTGGCCAATCCCGGAATGCAATCATCCGAGGTAACGCTGAGACGATTTGGCGGCAGATATGACGGGTGAACGCAGTTCACCTCGGTGACGATCATTCCGACTTCGGCTTCCGCTCTTGCCTTGTGGTAGGCGAGGATTCGATCACCGACAGTACCGTCTGCTTCGGCAAGACGCGTCGCGTGTCCAGGAAGGAACACACGGTTCTTGACGGTCATGTTGCCGACATCAATTGGAGAAAAAAGCGTTGGAAATGATTGAGGCATTCGATCTCCATGCGATTGAGGCGCCAATCGATCTTTCGCCCTCCGCCCACAGAAAATGAATATGTCAGAATTCTCTTTTCACACAAACATATTTTCTCTTGAGGAATATTCCCATATTGCTACCTTCTGGGGTAACAACCGCCCCTAGACGAGAAGCGAGCGCACGATGGATCTATTTCGGCTTGATGGTAAGACTGCGCTGGTTACGGGCGGGTCACGCGGAATTGGGCGCTCCATTGCCAATCGAATGGCCGAATCCGGCGCCAATGTCATTGTCACCAGTCGAAAGAGAGACGCCTGCCAGGACGTCGTCGCGGAGATCGAAGCCTGTGGCGGTCGCGCAATCGCGGCGCCGTGCAACGTATCTGACATTGCCAGTCTCGGCGATCTGATGAACGAGGCGAAATCGGCTTTTGGCGGGGTCGATATTTTTGTCGGCAACGCCGCAGCAAATCCGCATCATGGACCGACGACCGACGTCGATGAAGCCGCGTTCGACAAAATCATCACCACCAATCTCAAGGCGAATCTTTGGCTGGCGAAGGCGGTTCTGCCGGACATGGCAAAGAAGCGGGACGGTGCCGTAATCTTCGTTACCAGTATCGCCGGGATAAAGGGTACGGACGATATCGGCGTCTACGGCATGTCTAAGGCTGCTGAGGAATCGATGGCGCGCAGCCTTGCCGTTGGATGGGGGAAGCACAACATTCGCGTCAACTGCATCGCACCAGGTCTTGTCAGGACGGACTTCGCAAAAGCGCTGTGGAGCGATCCTGAGAAACTCCAGGCTGCGGAGGCTCAGTATCCCATCGGAAGAATTGGCGAACCGGACGATGTTGCCGGCGTCGCCGTCTTCCTTGCTTCGCGTGCGGGTGCGTTCATCACGGGGCAGACAATCGTCGTCGACGGCGGTATCACGATTGCCGGGACGCGCGGATAGTTCCATCGAGGCTCCACGTTCCTTCAAAGTGAACGGTAATATGAGCTTCCGCTTTGGGTCTTGGTCGTGTGAAAACGTTTTGGCTGGGCGGTGAGTTGTCTGGCGGACCGTGATCGACGGCTGATTGATTGGGATAATGCGATATCGGCGCGAGCGGGCTGAATATTTGGTCCGTTAACGGTCTGAGCGGTGGTTTTTCGGCCTTGGGCAGGCGCAGTGGGGCCTATCAGGCCCTCATGGCCCGGATCAGTGGGCCGGTGCCGAGGATGTTGATGACCCGGGTCAGATTGTAGGCGAGCACGTGGAGCGCCATTTCGGTGCGCACGTTCTTGAGCCGTTTCATCAGGAAGTGGGTTGCGCCCATGCGGGCCTTGATGGTGCCGAAGGGATGCTCGACGGTCTCGCGCCGTCTTCGCATCGCGTCCGGGTCTCGGTCGAGCCGGTGCTGAACGGCATCGACCAGGTGTTCGTGCTGCCAGCGCGTGATGCGGCGCTCGCGGCCCGTGGTGCAACGCTGCTTGATGGCGCAACTCAAGCAGGCGTTCGACCAGTAACGCCTCAGCGTGAGCCCCTTCTCCTCGTTGGTGTAGCGATAGGTGAGGCGCTCGCCGGCGGGACAGACATAGACATCGTCATCAGAGACGTAGCGGAAGTCCTGTTTCACGAAGCGTCCCTTGGAACGGCTGCCCGATGTCATCGGCTTGGGCAGAGTCACGGTGATACCCGCCTCGTGGCAGGCCAATATCTCCTCGCTGGAGAAGTAACCCCGGTCGGCAACCACATCTAATGTGTCGGCCCCAAGGGCGGCTTTCGTCCGCGCCGCCATACGCGCCAGTTGTGCCCGGTCGGAGCCCGCAGTCGTCACATCATGATCGACGATCAGGTGATGCTCGGTATCGACCGAGGCTTGGACGTTGTAGCCGACCACACCTGAGCCCCGGCCACTGGTCGCCATGGAGCGCGCATCCGGATCGGTCAGCGAGATCTGCTTGTCCGGCGCGGCAAACATGCGTTCCTCAAGGCCCCGCAGGCGCTGCATCTCGCTCTTCAGCCTGGCGATCTTTTCCGTCAGGCGGGCAACCTTACCCTCCATCGCCTCCGACGGTTCCTGGCGGTCGGCGCTGTCCAACTGGTGCAGATACCTGGCTACGCTTTCTTCTATCTGCGCCATGCGCCGCTGCATCTTGGCCCGCGTGTAGTTGCGGTCGCGGTTGTTGACCGCCTTGAACTTCGAGCCGTCGATGGCGACGCTCGCCGAGGCCAGCAGCCCGACCGTGCGGCACAGTTCCACGAACCGGGCGCAGACCTTGCGGATCGCCGGACCGTTGTCCCGGCGGAAGTCGGCGATCGTCTTGTGATCGGGAGCCAGCCGGCCCGTCAGCCACATGACCTCCACGTTGCGGCCCGCCTCGCGCTCCAGCCGGCGGCTCGACTGCACCCGGTTCAGGTAACCGTAGATGTAGAGCTTCAACAGTCCCGACGGATGATAGCCAGGCCGCCCCGTCGAGCGCGGATCGACCCGCTCGAACCCCAGACTCCGAAGATCAAGCTCATCGACAAAGATATCGACAACCCGGACCGGATTGTCCTCGCCGACGAAGTCGTCCAGGCATTCCGGCAGAAAGCTCGCCTGATCACGCGACACACCTTCAACAAACCGCTTCATCAAAACCTCACTGAGTTCGTCAGCGAGATTCTAGCAGACATCACGAAAGCAAATCGTTTTTACACAGCCAGGGTCATTTGCAGACCAAACCTTAGGTTTCCAGATGTTTCGGTTTTCCAGCCCTAACCTGACGGGCCGATTGGGTAATCGCCTAGGCTTCATGGTCTTTCCAACCAGAGAGGAGAAAGACCATGTTCTTCACCAACGCCAAGCTGCCTCATGTGCCCTGGAACAAGGGTAAGATCATTGGGCAGAAGCCACCTTTGAAGCCCAAGCATGTCTGGGCCATTCGGACAAGATTGCAGATGGATGGTCGGACCCGCGACCTGGCGATGTTCAACTTGGCGATCGACAGCAAGCTACGCGGCTGCGACCTCGTCCGACTGACGGTCGAAGACATTTCGCCGCACGGTCGAGCAGCAGATCGGGCGACAGTTCGACAACGCAAGACGGGACGACCGGTTACGTTCGAAATCACGGATCAGACACGCGCCGCAGTTGACGACTATCTATCCGGGCGGGTGCAATGCCGCAGCGCCTACCTGTTTCCGGGGCGTGGCCAGCCGGACCACCCGATCTCGACACGACAGTACGCCCGTCGCGTATCGACTTGGCTCCGCAGCATCGGATTGGATCCGCTCCACTATGGGACCCATTCACTTCGGCGCACGAAGGCATCATTGATTTACAGAAAGACCGGGAATCTTAGAGCGGTTCAACTTCTCCTTGGCCACACTAAGATCGAGAGCACAGTGAAGTATCTCGGCATTGAAGTTGACGATGCGATCGAGATTGCGGAGCGGGTCGACATCTAGCGAGCGAGGGCAGGGCGTTAGCGTCCTGCCCATTTTCACGAGCTGCAATTTGATCTGTGTTCCCAGATGTATTGCTTTGTTTCCCTGTAACGCCTCGAAATTTCCCTGTTCTGGTTAATAGGGAAATACAACGTGAACTCCACAATTGATGCGGATTGTAGGTGACCCATTTGTGACACAATTCGGCCAATTCTCGGTTTTTCCCTGTTCTTTCCCTGCTTAACAGGGAAAGTGGCCGCTAGAGACGCGTTAGCTCGAGACTGCGTGCACAGCCAGTCTTCCTGATACACACTAACTATATGAATTTAAAAGAATTGCAAAATGTTCGTGTGACGTTTTGTGTGACAAGACGTGTGACGTTCTGTGTAGAGTTATCATAGAGCTTAACGTTCGATCCCCCGTTTTTTAACACAATATGTTGTTGTTCATTATGTGTAACATGCAAAATGTGCTAAAAGAGAGTATGTCTCCTGATGGCAGCCAGCATCATCAAGACAATCTGACCGGTCGAAAACCCAGCGAGGGTCAACTAGGTCATGGATTCATAAACGGGCAATGCACGAAGGCAATCCGCTGATGCTCCAGAAGCAGACGGAATTTACCGAGGCTGGTTAAGTCCGGGTATAACCCTTAGCTGAAATTGCGGCTCCTCTAGGGATTGTCTGTTCTTGAATACATTGCAATTTCAAGAGACATAATGTTAGTGACATGCTGGTGCCATTTATGTGCGTTTTGACTCCCGAAGATTACTCTTGTCACGGTAGCTGAAAGCGAAAAATTTCGAATTTGAGTATGTTTCGTGCCAAGACATGAGAAACAGTAATTCTATTGAGCGTCACCTTCAGCTGGCCAGCATCCCATTTCTGCTATTTTTCGTCGTCCCGGGTTTTCTGGTCAGTCGGAACCCGTCCGACTATCAGCATCTCGACGTCGGTGTGGCGTTCGTGTGCATGGTCGTCGCAGTCAGCGCCGTATTCTTGATTCTACTGCTCGCCGATCACGTTGCGCGCCGCGTCGGCATGCTGACCGCTTGGTCGATCCTGATCGATGCCGGTTTCGTGTTCATTCTCATCGCGGGTTTGTTTTCGCCGGTGACGCAGGGCGGTGGCATGTTAATCGATCCTATATCCGATCCGGTTGACCGGACCGGACTGGCGACGGCTTTGGCGGTGGCCGGCATTGGGACGTTACTACTGCAGAGCCGAGTCCGGCGTATTATACTTGCAGGGATCGCGACTGTCCTGTTGGTCAATGCCGCGGTTTCGGCGCTTGCATTCCACGAACTCTACGCAGCGTGGAAGCCCAAGACCATCTCGAATGATGACGCGGTTTCGGAATTGTTACGCGTCTCCGACGAAATGAACATCTTCACGATAAGCTTCGACGGGTTGTCACGCGACGTATACGTGAACACGCTTCGCAAGCATGGGGGCCAGTTCCCATCCCTAAAGGACTTCGTCGTGTTCGACGACGTTTCGACCAGTTCACCGGCCACCGTCGCGTCGCTCTCCGGCGAACTCTACGGTAACCAGAACTTCAAGCTCAAGGCCGAGACCGATTTCGAGATGCGAGACATCGCACCCGACCGCTTGATGACGAACTATCTGAACGATAACGGTTATCGCGTTTCCACCTACTTCGACTACGGGAGGGGATTTCGTCACCCCGAACGTCGGTTCGCGATCGGCGATCTGAGCGCGGAAGGACTTCACCAAAAGACTTTTGCCGTCATCAATACATACCGATACGTCACCTTGAGAATCGGTACCAATTACACTGTCCGAGCACTACGCAAGGTCGGGATGATTATCGATTTCGATACTTTGGTTCGTTTGGTCCTCGATCAGTTCGAGCTGCCGAACGAGATGTTTGCGCTCGCAGGTTGGAACTTCGAGAACCGCCTTTGGAACGCGCAGTTGAAATATTCCTCGGTGTCGGATTACAACCAGTATGTCAGTGGTCTAGAGGTCGGCAGCGATCGGAAGGTGGCGCACTTCCTGCATTTCTACCAAACGCACTATCCGATCAACATCGACGAAGACTGCAATCTGTACGATGTCGGAACGGACTGGTTTAGCAATCACCAGAATGACGTTGGCATGCAGAAAGAATCTTTCTGCATGCTAACCCAAATGAGTCTGTTCGTAGAGAAACTGAAGTCACTCGGGATCTACGACCAGTCCATTATCATATTAAAAAGTGACCACGGTCGTCCCGCAAGGTATTACGATCCCGCCAGGCTTGTATCCTTCCGTATCCGGGGGCACAAAGACTGGGGTTACGGTCGTTACACGCCGTTGTTGATGGTCAAGGGTGCGCGGCAGACTCAGGAAGCGATCGGTTTCAACGACCAACCTGTGATGACGGACGATCTGGCAAGAACCCTCTGTTTGCACTCCGGCGTTGGTGGCGACTGTTCGGTTTACCCGGGGTTCGATCTCTTGGCGCCCGATCTGGAAGTACCGCCCGAGTCAGAAGCCTTCTACTTCGTGGTCGAGAGCGAGAAATCAAATTTTTCGTTCGGATCCCACGAACCCTTGGTGCTGCTTCGACGCCCCGATTTCTTGAACAATCTTCACGCAGCGCTCACCGCGGAGGCGCTGTCGGTGGTGGAAGAGTGTCGGGCGTCTTACGAGGCAGACAATCCGAGCGGTTTCAACAATGGGTTTTCCGACTACAACCGGTGGGCTTCGTGGTTTACGGAAAGCGGCTTTCATGTCCAACTAGCCAGCGTGGGTTGCGACGGGCGACTACAGGTCGCGATTACCTCGGACAGCGATCCGAGGTTCGAAGTGGAGGCCCGCGTCTATGTTAGCGCCAACGCTCACGTCGTGGAGAGCGACGAGCCCGCGTGGGCGATGACCGTGCCAGTTCGCGAAGGTGTGATTGAGATCGACGTCCCCCGGAGCATCGTTTCCCAATCACACATGATCCGAATTGTGGTCGATGCGAGTGAGGAGCAGAATGCGGACTCGTTTGGGTTCCATTCCGCCAAGTTCGGGTCATGAAGCGGTGATTGGGCGTATCGACTTTGGTGTCGTAACCCTGGTCGCAACGCTGTTGATTGTCTCCATTGGCAGGGGTGCTACCGCTGAGGTAAGCCCGGAAGTTTGCGTCTCTGACATTGGCGAAGTCGCGAACGCCGTGCTGGCGCCACTCAAGGCGCCGGACGTCGGAGAATTATGCCGACAAAAGGCCGTGTTTGCCGGGCCTCGAAATCCATTACGCGACGTGGAGCTGGTTGTCGACCCTGGGAAACTGCCGAAACTCGGCTCCACCGAGTTCAAAGGGTTGGCATCCTTCTACAACCAACCCACAGCGGTAATTGCGCAAGACGGGAACATCCACCAGTGGGAAGCCGGCGATCCCGTCGAACTGGGCCAGCGAACATGGTTCGTCATTGTCGGTCGTTACGTTGTCCTCGCACTCCAAGCCGGTGATACCGCGCGCTTCGAGGACGGGCGCATCGTGCTCCAAGCGGGACATTCCGATGCTCCCGGCATAGACGTGCGGCTGGTGGGTAAACGAGAAGCGGCCCTATTGGACGCCGACCTTGCCGACCTTCGGTACGCAAATCTCTGGAGTTGGATGGCGGCACTCGCGAAAATGGTCGAGTGGTCTCTTGAGCGGATCGAGTCGGCGCTGGGTCTTGGTTGGGGTTGGTCGATCCTCACCTTCGCCATATTGCTCAAGCTCTTGTTGTTGCCCGCCTGTCTGTTCACCGCCCGCGCCCAACGGCGGGTCAGTATGAACCTGGCGCGCCTGGCGCCGAGAATAGAGGAAATCAAAGCAACATTGGACGGGCAGAAGGCCCATGAATGCGTCATGGCCACGCACAAAGAGCTCGGTATATCGCCGTTCCACACGTTGCGACCGATGCTCGGGTCCCTTGTTCAGGTTCCCGTGCTCGTTGCCGTGTTTGCGGCATTGGGCGAAATGCCAAGGTTAGCCGAAGACGGATTTCTTTGGATTGAGGCTTTTTCCCGCCCGGATGCCATTGCGGCGTTGCCTTTCGGTATCCCCGGTTTAGGAGAGACATTGAACCTTTTGCCGCTGGTCATGTTTCTCGTTACCGTAGCGTCGACCGTCACCTATCGGGATGTTCATGCGCCTGAGATCGAAGTTCGTCGCCAGAAGCGAAACCTATATCTGATGGCTCTAGGGTTTTTGATCTTATTCTATCCGTTCCCCGCCGCGATGGTTTATTACTGGATGATAGCCAACATCCTGCAGACGATTCAGCAGCAGCTTGTGCGGGTCTAGTGTCTATTGGCGCGGGTAGGCGTCGTGGTTGTTAAATGGATTGTCGAGACTTGATGGATCAGGCGGAAATCGACGCCGCGATTAACGGATTGGCTGGTGACGTATCTAGGCCAGTGGAAACCAACGTACCAATCGACACGGCCGACGTTCTGCTCGGACTGGCTGAGCACCAGGACTGGGGTCCGACGGAAACTCGCCGGTTGGCTCACCTCTCAAAACAAATCAATATCGATGGCGAACTGTTTGTGGCCTATGGTGAGGACGGCAAGCCGTTGCGCGAACTTGGGACGATTGATTTGCGATTGTCGGCGCTTGCGTTCGCTGTCCTCGTCAAATTCTACGCCACCGCTTCGGTGAACGGCGCGACGCCTGTCACCATGAGCCGCCTCAATACCGCGCTCAAGGCCGCCGATCTGGCAAATGGATGTGCCGCCAAGTCGGTGCACCGATTGACCGAAAGTCTGCGGCAGAGTTTGTCTACCATGTCCGCTCGGCTACCGTCCGACGAGCCCGCAAAGGACGACGTCAGTGATCTTGAGGCGACTGGACCGGGCGACCAGGGCAGCGTACTCCCGATCACGGTGTTGTTTCATGAGGGCCCGATCGCGCGGGCCTATCTCGATGTCCTGCGGTTCATGGGAGTCCGACCGGAGCGAGTTGCCATCCTCACCGCGAAACGGGACGTGACGGATGGGAAAATATTGGGTCGGTGGCTGCCGAATTCGCTTCGTCGGAACTACGCGGCCAGCGTTCAACGCAACCGCATCCACTACTGGCCACAGCGTCTCGCTGGCAAGCACCCGAAATTGGTCGAAGATGTTGTCGAGCTCTTGTCGGCCCGTTTCGCGTTGCCCGCCAATCTCATCATCGGATCCGGCCGGTTGGATGATGTCGGAACATACACCGATCGTGTCGACAAACTCTTCATTGACGGCCTTTCCGATCCGACGTTGCGCGACTATTTGTCAATGCTTCCAAGTACGACGCTCCTCTACACGGGCGGTGGGATCGTTCCCTCTTCACTTTTGGACCATCCGGAAAAGCCGATGGTGCACATACACCCCGGTCACCTTCCCGACGTACGCGGTGCTGATGGGTTGTTGTGGTCAGTGTTGATCCATGGACGTCCCTCCGCTAGCGCGTTCATCATGAGCGCCGGAATCGATACGGGCGTGGTGTTGGCCAGACGTTGGATGCCAACGCTTGATTTCGGTAACATTGAACAACCGTTCGACATCCCAACGCTGTACAGAACGCTGTACAGTTTTGTCGATCCGTGGCTACGCGCGGACATGCTTCGTCGAACGATTCGAGCAAATCTAGGCCTTCGCAACCTTGAGGGACAGCCGCAAAACGCCGAGGAAGGCGCAACCTACCATTTCATGCACGACGCGTTAAAAAGCGAGGTTTTGGCCGCATTGGGGTTCAGGATTGTTTGATACGGTTTGTTTGGTGATGTACCACCTTATCAATCACATGACGCAACGAGGGACGAATACACGACCATGACAAGGCTCGCAATCTTAATGCTCGGTGCCGTGTTCTGTTGGGTGATCGGGCCCGACGAAGCGGCTGCCTATATTGATCCCGGCTCCGGCAGCGCCATCATGTCAGCCCTCATCGGCACGATCGTTGCCGTCGGGCTTTTCTTCAAGACCTTCTGGTACAAAATCAAATCATTGTTCTCGCGCGGGTCCAATAAAGAAGAAACTGACGGTCGCTGAGGCACGATATTCGGAACCTGTTCTGTCGTGGATGTTTATCTTCTAGGTGCGGGCCGGCCGTCGCGCGGCATCAAACCAGCAGCGCTCAAGTTAATCAATGCCACGACGCGCGCGATCGACTGGCAACTTCACGGTTTCGAGAACCTGGAGGAGGTGACGCATATTCGCTTCCTCGGAGGCTATCACGTCGAGGAAGTTATCGACCGATACCCCGATCTCAGTGTTCTAGTGGTTCCCGATTGGGAAACCGGGTCGGTGCTCAAGACGTTTCTATCGGCACCGTTCTCTGGCGATACGGTGGTTGTTTGTTACTCGGACACAGTTTTCCGTCCCCATGTGATCCGCGAACTCGCCCGGGACGGGGGTGATTTCTCGATCGCCATCGATTCACTGTGGGAGCGCCGTTTCGATGGCAGGCCGCAAAGCGACCGGGACATTGCCGAGACCGTCGACCTTTCGCAGCTTTCCGACCATATGACCGGGACGGTCGAGTTCGCCGGACTCGCATGCTTTCGACCTGACGTGGTCGAACACCTCGCCAGCATTGCCGCTGACAAGATCGGCACGACCCTGGTTGATCTCGTTCACCACCTAGTTGATCAGGGTTTCGTACCGCGGATCGTTGATGTCGAGGGTCATTGGGCCGAATTCAACGAGCCGCCCGACCTTGCCCGTTTCATCCTTGGCACCAAAGCGGAGACTCTCTCTCGTCTGGAATCGATCGTTCAGAAATCGACGATCGGTCGTCAGGTTGCGTTCACGCTCGGGAAGTGGGACTCCGATTCGGAAAGCGTTCTTACTGAGATTCAGCGGGTATTCGACGGAGCGAGACTCGTCGTTCGAAGCAGCGCTGCTGCTGAAGACGGTTGGAAGAACTCCAACGCCGGCCGGTTTGAAAGCGTCGTCAACGTCGACGGACTCAGCCGCGGCGATGTGGTGGAGGCGATCGAAGCGGTCCGATCTTCCTATAGGGGCGCGGCCTCAGACACAGATCAAATTCTGATTCAGCAATTCCTAGAGAATGCCGCCTACGCGGGTGTCGTTTTGACGCGGAGCCTGGCAACCGGGGCGCCGTACTATTGCATCAACTATGACTGCGCCAATACTGTCGTTGACTCGGTCACCAGCGGTCTTGGCGTTGGTCTTCCAGCGGTGGTGATCAGTCGATTCCAATCGGAACGGCTTGAACAGGTTTCGCCACACTTGATGCCGGTGCTTTGCGCCGTGCGCGAACTCGAACAGCTGTTAGGGTACGACAAACTGGACGTGGAGTTCGCCCTCTCTAAGACAGGCGAGGTGTTCGTCTTTCAGGTCCGGCCAATAACCGTTGACCATAGCGCGTTCGAAATTGAGGACGATTGTTTCCGTCACCAGTTGGAATCCAGCGCCGACGAGTTCGAGGGGTGTCAAAATGAAGTACCGTCCGTGGTCGGGGAACGTGCGATCTTTGGCAACATGCCAGACTGGAATCCGGCCGAAATTATCGGTGTCCAACCACGACCGTTGGCATACAGTCTGTATCGTCACCTTATCACGGATGACATCTGGGCGGCGCAGCGGGCGGACTACGGTTATCGGGACGTCCGATCGCACCCATTGATCCGTTCATTTCTTGGGCAACCCTACGTCGACGTGCGCGCGAGTTTTAACTCGTTCGTACCGGCCGACCTACCCGAAAACACGGCCCGTCGGCTGGTCAACGCTTATCTTAATATACTCGCAGAAAATCCTGAACTTCACGACAAGGTCGAGTTCGCTGTCGTCTTGTCAGCATGGACCCCCGATTTCCGAGACGTGGCTGAGAAGCGCCTTTTGCCGCGTGGTATGACGAGCGAGGACATCGACGTGCTTGAGGGGACTCTCAAAGTTCTAACCCGAAACGGATTGAGCCGTCTATATGGTGACACGGCGCCATTGCAGCACCTAGATCGACGGCGAAAACAAACATTGTCATCCGACCTTTCCCCCTTAGATCGCGCGCTCGTCTTACTAAAGGATTGTAAGACATTGGGAACGCCGGCCTTCTGCCATGCCGCCAGGGCGGCGTTCGTCGCCACCCAAATGCTTCGAGGATTTGAAAATTGCGGTGTATTGCGCTCGGAGCGTACCGAGCAGTTCCTCCATGGCATCCGAACTGTATCCAAAGAGTTTAGCGCTGTCCGGTCGACGGGATGGGATGGCGCCACACCGCCCAACGACATCCTGGAGAGATTTGGCCATCTTCGCCCGGGAACCTACGAGATCTGCATCCCGGCATACTGGGAGGCGCCTGACTTCTACTTTTCGGGCGGCGGCGAAGCGGTAGAAGAGGATGTGACGCCGTTTGAATTCCGACACGACGAGCTGTCAGCCATCGCGGGCGCCTTGACAGAGTTGGAGTCGGATTGGTCGCCGGACCGCCTTATCTCGTTCATTCGGGAGGCGATTGAGGCGAGGGAGTGGGTCAAGCTTGAGTTCACACGGAGCTTGAGCAATGCCTTGGATTCGTTCGTCGAACTGGCCCAGTTGCTGGGTATCACGCGCGACGACTTCTCCTTTGTCGAGTTCGCCGACTTGGAGCAATATCGGCTCAACGCTCTCTCGCTCGAAGGCATGCGTGAGCGAATGGAAGACCGTAAGCAGCAGCATCTGATTTGCGCCTTGGCGGAACTGCCGCCGCTGCTCCGGGAAACCGGTGACTTCTACTGCTTCGAACGTCACTTGGCGCAACCAAATTTCGTTTCGAAAATTCGAACTGTCGCACCTGTTCACGTCTACGGTTCGTCGCCGAAGTCAAACATTGACGGGCATATCGTGGTGATCGAGCAGGCCGATCCCGGTTACGATTGGCTTATGAGCCGGAACATCTCCGGATTGGTCACGAAGTATGGCGGCGCGAACTCGCATATGGCCATTCGCGCCGCTGAGACCGGACTGCCGGCAGCCATCGGTGTCGGTACCGTGCTGTACGAGAGGATCTGTCGGATGCGGCGTCTCGATCTGGACTGCGCGGGGCAGGTTTTGAGGGAAGTCGAATGAAGAGGCTTGGCGTTACGCAGCGCGTCGTAAGCGTCTCGGACCGCGGCGAACGGCGGGACAGTCTCGACCAGAGATGGTCAACGATGTGCCAAGTCCTAGGGTTCGCGCTGATGCCGCTTCCCAATATCGACCCATCCGCCGTTGGCGATTATCTCGACTCCATGGATCTTGCGGGTGTCATCCTCAGTGGGGGCAACTCCTTGAGTGCCGTCGATGCAAAATCGCCGGATGCCGCGCCCGAACGCGACGCTTTCGAATTTGCCCTGCTCGACGAGGTGGTGAGGCGTTCGATACCGGCAATCGGCGTTTGCCGCGGCATGCAGGTCGTCAATGTATATTTTGGTGGCACATTGGTCGCCGTTGCGAATCATGCCGGTTGCCGACACGATCTCTCTGTCGCACGTGGCTTCGAGCCCTTGATCGACGTGCATGTGAACAGCTTTCACGACTGGACGATTGCCGGAGACGGTGTCGCCGACGGGTTTGTGCCGGTCGCGTTCGACGGTGTCGGAAATGTCGAAGCCTTTGTTCACGACTCGCTGGCGATTTCCGGAATCATGTGGCACCCGGAACGTGAAGATCCTCCACGTGAGAGAGACCTTGCATTTTTGAAGCGGTACCTGAAATGACCCGAGCGTTGATCTTGGCAGCCGGTCAAGGCGAGAGATTGAGACCCCTCACGGATAATCGGCCAAAATGTCTCGTCGAGCTATTGGGTCGGTCACTCTTGGAAAGACAGATGGATGTGCTTCGCGCATGCGGCGTTGAACCGATTCACGTCGCCGCCGGATACCGAGCCGAACAGATTGAGGCGCTTGGCGTCGACGTCACCGTCAATCCGAGGTTTGCGTCAACCAACATGGTCGCAACATTATTCTGCGCGCGTCAGTTTTTTGTTGGCGAAACCGATCTTGTCATCTCCTACGGTGATATTATCTACCAACCGGAAAATCTTCAGGCGGTCTTGAACTGCGGGTCCGACATTGCCTTGATGATCGATCTCGACTGGCGCCGCTACTGGGAAAGCCGGATGGACGACCCGCTTTCGGATGCTGAGACACTGTTGATCGATCGCGAGGGATATGTAACCGAGCTCGGCAAGAAGCCAGAGAGATACGATCAGATCCAGGGCCAGTACACGGGGCTAATCAAGATTCGTGGCGATAGGATTCGAGATATGACGGCATTTTTCGACGGCCTTGATCGATCTTTGGAAGTTGACGGCAAGCCCTTCGACGGTATGTACATGACCAGTTTTCTGCAGTTGCTGATCGATGCCGGCTGGCCGGTCGAGGCCGTTGGCGTTTCCAATGGCTGGCTCGAGGTCGACACGGTCGAGGACCTCGAATGTTACCACGCAATGGTAGAATCCGGTAACCTTTCCTCATTTTGCACGGTCGATCCCGCTTGAAATTCGAGAAGTGAAATCGCAAAGAGCGCCGCTGACATCCGGATGTCCGCAACGGCATCCATTATTCTCCCAACAGGGCAGCGATGTATCGGGCACCGACGTCGTCTTGGCACCCAAGATTGAACACCAGCTCGTTACGCAGGCTTCCAATGTCGTTGCATTGCGGACTTTCCGCCACAAGCCGCTGAATCGTGCCCGGCAATCCTGCGAGATCGTCGGATGGTATGACAATGCCGACCTTTTCGCGGATCGATACCTCAAGCGGCTCTAGGCCGACACGGTGGTACGTTTTGTTGTTCACCTTGCGAGGCAGATCGATGAAGACAACCGGTTTTTCGAGACCCAATGCGTACTCGATCGCGACACCGGACCAATCGCTGATCATGACGTCGGACCGGTGCAGCGACTCCTCGCCGACCACGTCGAAATCCATTTTGAACAGCGGATGGCCAAGAAAAAGATCACGAATGTTTTGGATCGTTGCCGGAGAGGTCCTGAGCGTTTGCGGATGGGGCCGCAGGGTGGCCTGCATCCCCGCCGCTAGAAGAATGTCGATAATGTCCTCGCCCATTGATTCGATGATGCAATTCTGCCCCCACGATGGCGCGATCAGAACGTGTAGTGGCCGGTCGGAATTGACCAGTCTCGGCCGGGTCAAACGATCGGCGACGATTTGATCCAGCCGCGCGTAACCATGATCGACCAGGATTTTTGCGCCAGTGGCGTATACGCGTTCCATGGTACGGAGCTCTTCTCGATGGTGCGGCCCGGCACAAAACACCGTGTCGTAGTGATCGAAGGCCCCGAGCCTGTACACCATGTGAAGACTGACCAGTGAGTGTTGTACATAGACATAGTGGACATCGTGACGCGAGCGCTTAACCTGAAAGTTGTCAATATCGGGTATTGTCAGCACCATTACGTCGACATCGATATGCTCGAAGAGCCAGTCGCGAATCCGGCCACCGCCAATACCGTAACAATGCAGATTCGGCGCCGTCATGGTTAGTCCGGGATCGTCGTCGCTCGATGACAAATAGACAATCGCGCCGGTGATTTCTGCAAGGCAGGCACGGAGCAGGCCTTCCAAGTGCGGCCAGTCGTGCCCGCCCTCGGAGTAGAATATGACCCGACGGCGCGTCCGTTCCAGGTGTTGAAACGCGATTGCGTTTATGAGGTGTCGAAAGAAGCTCATGCTTATGTTGATGTTGATGCGAAGAGGGAGAGGATTCGGCACTTTGCCTATATCGGCATCGGTTGGCTAGTAGCAGTAAACAGGCTTTCTATCGATATTCGGAGAATGGCTAAACCCGGCTGTTCAGCGTCAGAGCCTATCCTGGCTGCTCTTGCCCTGAAAGCAGACCATGGTCGAAGCAAACCATGCCGGGTTTTTGGGATACGAAGCCAAACTCGGATTGATGCCAGCTTTATAATCGCAAGGTAATTAGCGGCGAGTTTTTCAAACCGCATGGCGACATGGCGAAAATGTTTAATCCGGTCAAAAAAGCGCTCGATTTGATTGCGCTCTTTATAATGAACCCTGGAGAAACAGTGGCGCTGCTTGCGATTGGCCTTGTCGGGAACATTCGGTGCCGTACCCTGGGACTCGATCCGCTCCCTGATCCAGTCCGCGTCGTAGGCTTTGTCGCAGAGAACGACACCGCCGTCGGCGAGATCGGTCAACAGCATTGCTGCGCCGTCGGCGTCGTGAGCCTGGCCGGGGGTGAGGGCCAGTTTGATGGGCTGGCCACGGGCATCGGTGAGGGCACGGACTTTGGTGATCAGTCCTCCTCGGCTACGGCCCATACAGTGAACTTAGTCGTTTTTTTACGTTGGCGGCATGCTGATGAACGCGCACCACGGAACTGTCGATCATCTGGATGTCACCGTCGTAAGCTTCGGAAACCGCGCCCATGATGCGGCCCCAGACGCCTGCCTTGCGCCAGCGGTTGAAGCGATTGTAACAGGTCGTGTAAGGGCCATAGCTCTCCGGCAGATCGCGCCATGGGGCGCCCGAGCGCAAGACCCAGAAAATACCGTTCAACACCCGCCGGTCGTCAATACGCGGAACGCCACGCGGCTTGTTGGGAAGAAGAGGTTCTATCACCGACCATTCAAAGTCCATCAGGTCGTAGCACCCGCCCATATGAAAGCTCCCACCGTTTGGAAGCATGAAACACACCATCGCTCGCGGAGAATGAAGGGAGCCCTATTGGCTCTGGCGTCGTCTCATGTTCTCCCGACGACCGCTACGTATAAGGATTGTTTTCGTTGCGAGTATGCGTGTGGACCGCAACTGTGCTTCGCCGTCCCAAGTAAGAACCCAAGTGTCACTATTTTGCCTGTTTCAGGGAGACATTAGGGGGACACTAGGGGGACAAACTTTGAGCCAAGTCGTTGAACAGACTCCAAAAACTCTCGCGACAAACTTCGGCCTCTATAAGGGCTGTCCCCGACAGTCGTAATTCTGGCTTTAAGCCCCAGATACTATTGCTGTTCACCTAGGACTCCCAAGCAGTCGTTGGAGTATGTTATGTCGCATATGACAGACACGACATGTCATATTTTTCATTCAAAACAGTAACATACGGAAAACCCGCCCAGAGATCATCGCTGGTGAGCGCTAGTACTCGAACGTGGTGAACATCAAGATTTTGCTCAAAGCCGCTCTCGGTGCATCCTCAGCGCATACAGCTCACGTGAGGTGCGCGACCATCTAATAGCGAGCCTTTGTCGCCTCAACATCTTCGCTATGCATCTCTTTTGCTCGTCGCGTCACTGATTGAGCCACCGATCACACTCTACGATCAGTTCCAAGTAGTTCCTGGTGACGTGACTGACCTGCCCCGATTGATTGGTCCGCTTTCATTGTTAGTGCATTGACGGTTTGGCGTCCACGGGCACCAGGGTTTCAGGTGCCGGTGGTCTGTATCCAAGCGCGCTATGCGGCCTGATCGTGTTGTAATGCCTCCTCCATTGTTCGATCACGGTCTGCGCCTCCTTGAGGGTGTAGAAGATTTCTCCGTTCAGCAGCTCGTCCCGGAACCGGGCGTTGAAGCTTTCGCAATAGCCGTTCTCCCATGGGCTGCCGGGTTCGATGTAGGCCGTCTTTGATCCGACGGCCCCGATCCACTGCCTGACCGCCTCTGCGACGAACTCAGGCCCATTGTCCGAGCGAATGTATGCGGGTGGTCCGCGCAGGATAAACAGATCTGTCAGAGCATCGATTACATCCACCGAGTTCAGCTTCCGCCTTACCCGGATCATCAGGCATTCGCGGCTGAACTCGTCGATGATGTTGAGCGTCCTGTACGCTCTGCCATCGTGCGTCCGCTCATGCACGAAGTCATAGGACCAGACGTGGTTCGGGTATTCCGGCCTCAATCGCAGGCACGAGCCGTCGTTGAACCAGAGCCTGCCCCGCTTCGGTTGCTTGCAGGGAACCTTGAGCCCCTCGCGGCGCCATAACCGCTCAATCCGCTTGTCATTCACGAACCAGCCGGCCTGACGGAGTAACGCGGCAATCCGTCGATAGCCGTACCGACCATACTGACGTGCCAGCGCGATCATGTCCTCGACCAGGCGGTCTTCATCTGCCCGACCCAGAGGAACATGGCGCTGGGTAGAGCGGTGTTGTTCCAGTACAAGACAGGCCCTGCGTTCGGATACGCCCAGACTGTCACGAACATGATCGATGCAGCGGCGGCGGCGCGAGGGGCTCAGAAGTTTCCCCGGACGGCCTCCTTCAGGATCAGCTTGTCGAGCGTCAGATCGGAGACCGCACGCCTGAGACGTTCGTTCTCCTTCTCCAGTTCCTTCAGTCGCTTCAGCTGATCGGCCTTCATCCCGCCGTAGTCCTTGCGCCAGCGGTAGAATGTCACCTCGCTGACGCCGATCTCTCGGATCGCGTCCGCAATGGTCATGCCCTGGCTGTGCAGAACGTCAACCTGCCGCAGCTTCGCGACAATCTCTTCGGGCTTGTAGCTTCTCTTCGCCATATCGGTCCTCCCTTGGATTCCTTAACTCAAAGGTGGACCAATTCAATGGGGGAGGTTCAGGGTTCTGGAAAATAATCCTTGATATATACGAAAAATATCCTATATTATCCGATGCTGTTTTGCCATTGTGAATAATTGTCGACGCTACCGTCATTCGACTCGCGCCGGGGGAATGGCTCGGCGAGGCCCGAAATTTATCCGGGTAATCGCTCTCAGACATCCCGGCCATCCAAGAAACAGTCGTTCGAAAAGGCGTGGATGCCCGGAACGAGTCCGGGCATGACGTCAAGTGGGGCGCGTCGGGGGGCAATGCCTCCCGAGGATCGACATGGGGCCATTCCCATTGCGCCCGTTACCGTCGTTTGTGCGGAGAAATGGATTAAAAATGCGAAGCACCCGAGGGTGCATCATCATTTCTCTACAAAACTCTACAAAACGACGAATTCGTCAATGAATTCAACGGCCCGAATTTTGCAGAAAATTGGCCGCCGATAGCCTCCGCATGCACCACGCCGGACTTGCCCCGGCCGTGACGGCAAAAAAGGGGGTGGAAACGGTGCCTCCGCGTTGTGACGCTTCGCACCGCCGAATTCGGGAAAACGTGCTAGGATGCCCGCACCATGAACATGACGACGACCCGCGATGCCGCGAAGACCGGCAAGAACAGGGAGAAGACGGCGGCATCCGCGATTGCCGTCGTCGTGCCGTGCTATCGCGAACGCGCGTCGGTCCTCGGCGTGCTCGAGGCCATCGGACCCGAGGTCTCGCACATTTTCGTCGTCGACGACGCCTGCCCGGACGGGACCGGCGCCTATGTCGCCGAGACCTGCACCGACGACCGGGTCGCGGTGCTGACCCACGCGGCGAACCGTGGCGTCGGGGCGGCGACGCTGACCGGGATCGCGGCGGCGCTCGAGGCCGGGGCCGACGTCGTCGTCAAGATCGACGGCGACGGCCAGATGGACCCGGCCCTGATCACGACGATTGCCGGGCCCGTGTTGCGCGGCGAGGCCGACTACGCCAAGGGCAACCGCTTTCATCACCTGACGGCGCTTGGCGCGATGCCGGTTCACCGGCTGATCGGCAACATCGCGCTGTCGTTCGTTTCCAAGGCGTCGAGCGGGTATTGGAACCTGTTCGATCCGACCAACGGCTTCATCGCCATTCATGCCGATGCGGCGCGCGCGTTGCCGACCGACAAGATCAGCGCGTCCTATTTTTTCGAGTCCGACATGCTGCATCAGCTCTATCTGCAGCGCGCCGTCGTCGCCGACGTGCCCATGGATGCGCATTACCCCGGCTCGCGCGAGAGTCATCTGCGTGCCGGGCAGGCGTTTTTCGAGTTCGCCGCCAAGCATTGCCGCAATCTCGGCCGGCGGCTGTTCTACGGCTATCTGCTGCGCGACTTCACCATGGCCTCGGTCGAACTCTTGCTCGCGCTGCCGTTGCTCGCCTTTGGCATCGTCTTCGGTCTCGTGACCTGGGCGGAGAACGCCGCCGCCGGCGTCGAAACCCCGGCCGGCACGGTGATGCTGGCGGCGCTGCCGATCATCATCGGCATGCAGTTGCTGCTGGCGTTCCTGCAGTTCGACATGGGCAACATTCCGACCCGGCCGCTGCAACGGCCGAAGGGCTGACCGCCAGGAATTGACGGTCAGGTCCGTTTCGCGAGCATGAGGACGCGGCGGTCCATGCCGTCGAGCCGCTCCGTCCGGGCGATGTCGAAATGCTCGGCGAAGACCGCGTCGAAGACCTCGTCGTCGAGGTGACCGACCGGAGCGCCACGCGCCGCCTTCAAGCGTTGCACCATCGGGTCGTCCGGTCCGGCGTGTTCGACGACCGCGATCTTGCGGGTCATCGCGGCGATCCAGCGGGCGATTTCGGGCAGCGGGATGCGCGCCGAGACCTGAAGGTGATGGATCACGGCCAGCGCCAGGACGATGTCGAAATGACCGTTGGCCCGTGCGTCGAATGAGAGCCGCTCGCGCCCGGCCCAGCCCGCCGCCGGCGTCGGCTGGGCGAGGTCCATGTGCAACGGCGTGACGGTGAGCGCCGTTTCGCCGGCGCGGGCCATGACCGTGTCGAGCGAGGCGATATCTGAATCGGCGGCGATGACATCGGCGCCGTGCGATGCCGCCATCAGGCTGAACGTCCCGTCGTTGCAGCCGAGGTCGATGACCCGGTTCGGCCGTTCCGCCGCGAGCACGGACTCGACGAAGGCCTGTTTCCGGACCCAGGCGTCGGCCGGGTAGTGTTGGCGCGGTCCGTAGTCGCGCCATGCCGAGGCCATGCCCGTCGGCGGCTTCAGCGCTTCCAGCCGGCGCCGCTGGCGCTTCAGGGTCGCACTGAAAATAAAGGCGGCCTTGGCCGGCGTTGCGGCCTTCAGTTCGGGTGTTCTGGCCGGCGGCGTCTTGCCGTTGCTGGCCGCGAGTTTGGCGGGCAGCGTGGCGATGGCGGCGTAGGTCGGCAGCCACCGCTGCGGCCACGGGCACATCCTGACAAAGGCCTCGGGCGTCAGGCCTTCGCGGTCGGTCGCGAACACCTGACGCGGCGTCAGTCCGGCGACCCGGTAGGCGGCGAGCGGCAGCAGAAACGTCCGCGCGAACTGCGCTTCGGCGAGCCACAGGGCATCGAGCGGGTCGCGCCGTTCGATCGACAGCAGGTCGACGAACACCGCCCGCCCGCCGCGCCACAGGACATTGAACGGCGTCGCGTCCTTGAGACCCTTGGTCTCGCCGGCCAGGGCTTCGGCCAGATCCAGCGTCAGTTGGCCGGCGCACCACAGCATCGCCGGCGTCCATTCGTCGGGGTAGGTCGGGAAGGGGATACGGTCGTGCTCGACGATCGGGCCGTCATGTTGCGCAAGTACCGGGTCCGGCGGGTCGTCGCCGGGCGAGAGCCGGCGGCCGGAAACCAGGCGCCCGTCGGCTTGCCAGTCCCGGACCGCCGGCGAGGTTTCGATCGCGGTGAGGGCGCCTTCGGTATCCTTGCCGATCAGCCGAAGGGCGCGGCCGCCGACGATCATGAAACGACCGGCGGGGTCTCTGAACGAGAGCGGTGTGGCAGCGTCGCTCGTCACGGCGCCGGTCAGGACGAGCGCCGGTTTTCGGATTCGGGAGGCGATTCGCCGTTCGCCGCCTTGTCGGCGGTATCGGATTTCCGAAACAGGGAGAAAAACCGCGCCACGGCATTTCGAAAGAAGAACACGCCGCCGGCAATGGCCGCGAGGATCATCTGCAGGACGATGCTGCCGGTGCCCGGGTCGATGTACGCATGCGCCGGCAAGGGGAACAGCGCAATGCCCAGCGTCAGAAGGGCGGTCGTCGAAAGCGGTTTTGGCATGCCGATCACCGAACGTCGTAACGGATAGAACGCAAGACGAATGATATCCGAATGCCACCTTAGACGCGAACAATCCAGGCAGGCCGTGTCGACGGTCACAGGTGCACGTTTCGCAATGCCGTAATTTTAACTATCATGAAGGGAGCGTGCGGCTAGAATTTTCCTCGCCGCACTCAGGGGACATGGCGGAGCGAATTGGGCACGGGGCATGAGCGAAGTCGACGACGAGGACGAGTTTACACCGCGAGACGATGATACGGCCGTGGACGAACTGCCGGAGGAGATTCCGTCCTGGAACTGGGGCGCCTTCTTCCTGAGCTGGATCTGGGGACTCGGCAATCGCACCTACATCGCGTTGGTGACGCTCGTCTTTCCGCTCATGCCGTTCATTCTCGGCTTCATGGGCAACAAGTGGGCCTGGCGCAACAAGGAATGGGATGACGTCGATCATTTCCTTGCAGTCCAGAAGCGCTGGTCGATTGCCGGTTTCGTCGTGTTCCTTCTGTTCGTGTTCGGCATCACCGGCACGGGCTTCTGGTATCAGAAGCATGTCTCCAGTTCCGATATCTACAAGACGACGCTCAATCAAATCGCCGAGGATCCGAAGGCGCTGGAGCCGATCGGCGGTGCATTCAGGCCCGGCTGGTACGTGATCAGCGATCATGTGCCGTTGAATCCGCGGCCCGACAGGTTTCTCGAGTTCCCGATTGCCGGCCCAAAAGGCAAGGGAATGGTCCGGGCCCGGGCCGAACGCGACGGTGGGCGCTGGGAATTGACCTCGATCGCAATCGATGTTGTCGGCCGAGGCCAGCCGGTCGAGGTGAGGTTGCCCAAGCAGTTGATCAGGAAGGCTCTGGCCGAAGGCGATGCGTCGCTTGCTGCCGGCGACGGCGAGGCGGCCGCGGCGCACTATCAGGCGGCTTCCGAACTGAACAGTTCCGAAGCCGCTTACAAACTGGGCGAGATGTTTGCCGACGGGACGGTTGTCGAGACCGATTACGAGAAGGCCAAGCGGTGGCTTGAACTGGCGGTCTCTCGCGGTTATCGGGACGCCGGTGCAAAGCTTGAGGAAGTCCGGGAACTGGCGCCGCCTGAGCTGACGGCGGCGGAGAAACGTCTGCTTGCCGAGGCCGAACAGCTTGAGAGCATTCGCGAACGTTTGTCAGCGACCGATGCAGCCATCGCCGAACTGGAACAGCTCGCCGAGCGTGGCAACGCCGAGGCCCAGTTGTTCTATGCCGATCTGCTGCATTCGGGGATCGGGCCGAGCCAGAGCTTCTCGATGGCCGCTATGTGGTACCGGCGTGCGGCGGAAGCCGGGAATGCGGACGCGCAGTTCATGCTCGGGACGTTGTATCTGCGCGGCAATGCGCTACCGCGAAGCGTCGAGAGTGCAACGGAGTGGCTGTCCAAGGCCGCTGAGCAGGACCATGAAAAAGCCCGCATGGAATTGCGCCTGATCGGCAAGAAGGTCGCCGAGCGCAAGAAAGACGATCAGTAAGATACGCCGTTCCTTCGTCTATTCTGCAATTCCCATCCGCTCGAGTTCGAGTTTTGCCGCCCAGTATTGACGATATGCCGTTGCGTCCGTTGCCACGGCGAGCCGGAAGAAATTGGCGGCGTCGCCGCGCTTTCCTCGCATCAGAGCAAGCTGACCAGCGAAGTAGTAGGCGATGCACTGGCGCGCCTCGGTTTCGCGGTAATGATCCGCTGCCGTCTCGGTGAGTACGTCCTCGAACGGCGCCTTGTCCAACAGGTGGTCGAGGACAATGCCCGGCCAGCCGCCCCGCGCCGGGGTTTGGCGCAGCGCCGGCAAGACGTCCTCCACGGGGACGCCTGAGCGACCGCGGGCGACGAACAGCCAGATTTCGGCGAACGTTTCTTCACGCTCGCCGGCATTCGCCCTGATCGCCTGGAGGTCGGTTTCGGTAGCAATGTAGTTGCCGGCATAAAGATTGAGGATGGCGCGGTTGAAGCGCATGCCGGGTTCGTTCGGCGCAAGCTCGATCGCACGGCTGTAATCGTCGATGGCGCCCTGTTCATTGCCCGCCAGTTCATGCGCCCACCCCCGGCCGAAGTACGCCGGCGCCATCGCCGGGTTGAGTGCGATCAGATCGTCGAAGTTGCGGACCGCCTCACCGAATGCCTGGCGGCGGATATGGATCCACGCGCGGCCGTATAGGGCCTCGGCGTAGTCCGGGCGCAGCAGGAGGGCTTCCGTGTAGTGGGCTAACGCCCTGTCGTAGAGGCCTTCCTGCTCGAGTGCGGATGCGCGCTGGTAATGCCCGGCGGCGGACAGGCCGGTTTGTGCGACATCGGGTAACGGTTCGTTCGATGCGAGGCGTGGCGGCGGTACGGGTTTGCGCGGCATGGACGGGATGTTCGGCTCCGCGACGGGGGCGACATCGGCCGGCGGGATTTGAAGGCCTTGCGTTGACGCCGTGTCGGCCTCGGTTCCAGACGGCGGGACCGTCTCAACAGTCGGCACTGAGGCCAGCGAAGAGTCTGCGGTTGCTGTCGTGTCCGTCTCCGCTTTAGGCACAGGCTCAGGAATCGGCGCGGCATCGGCTGCTTCGTTCTTGATCGCCGCAGGCACGGGATCGTCGGTTTGGGCGAGTGACGTCCCGTCGAGCGAAGCCTCGGCCGGTGCCGGTGTTGCGGTGACAACATCGTCGCCCGCTTCAACGAGGGGCGTTTCGGGTGCCGGTTCAAAGTCATTATCAGGTACCACGGCCGGCGCGTCGGCCGCGAGGTCAGCGGTGGCCAGCGGTGGCCCGTCTTGCGCCGCCTCAGGCGTTTCACTGCCGGCGGCCATTGCGGGTTCGATGGTGCTGGCGGCTACATCATCCTGCATCTCTCGGGATGCTGACGGTATCGGGGAAGATGCAACTACCACAGGCTTCGGTTGATAAAGAAAACGATAGCCCGCCGCACTGCCGACAATGACGATGCAAACGGCCAATCCGACGATAATTGGCCAGCGCCGGTCGGCCCGCATTTCGGTGCCTTCGTCGCGTAGTTGCGTGCCGGTCGACGATGCATCGTCGCTTGATGCGAGACGTTCCTGGCGATCCCGTTCGGATTTTTTCAACGCTTCGAGGATCAGAGACATTGCCGGTTGCCTCTCATGATTCCGGCGACGGAATGTCGGACGTGCTCGGCAAATCCCGGCTGCCGGTGGGGTCCGTAAACAGTCCGCCGATCCCCGGCCATTGCCGCACCGTATCCCGCCATCCCCGAACGGTTTCCGAGTTGCTGATCTGGGGGATCAATTCGAGACGATTGGGATCGAGGGCTACGTAAGCGATGCCGGCGACAAATACGATAGCCGCGACGAGAACGGCGATCACCGACGGCGCGCGCGAGGCGGGCTGCCAATGACCGAGAACTTCCTGAGCCGACCGTTCGGCAAGGTTACCGTCGATCCGATAACGGCCCCCGGCATAGGCGCCGAGCATGCAACGCTCGCAAATACTGTTGATCAACCGCGGCACGCCGCGCGCGTGTTGGCGAATGACATTGAGGGCTTCCGGCGAAAAGATTTCATCGGCCAGACCGGCGACGTTCAGACGGTGCCGGATATAGTTTTCGACATCGTCGATACTCATTGGCGGCAGGTGGTAACGCGCCGTGATTCGTTGCGAGAGCTGGACGAGATCCGGCTCATCGATCCGGTCCTTCAACTCCGGCTGGCCGACGAGAATGATCTGCAACAACTTGCGCTGCGCGGTTTCCAAATTGGTTAGCAGGCGAACCTGTTCGAGCTGATCGAAACCCAGATTTTGCGCTTCGTCGATGATGACGACGGCACGGCCTCCGCGCGCGTTGACGTCCAGCAGATAAGCGTTGAGCGAATCCGTCAGATCCTTGACCCGTGACCGCGAGCCGTGGACGGTGATGTTCATCTCGTCGCAGATGGTTTCCAGCAACTCCGCCTCGGACTGACGCGGATTGACGCAGAGCGCGAACTCGACGCCTTGCGGCATATTGTCAGCGAGATACCGGCACAACGTCGTTTTCCCAATGCCGATTTCGCCGGTTAACAATACGAATCCGCTCTGGCCGTTGACGCCATAGACGAGGTGCGCCAATGCCTCCTTATGGTTGGGACTCATGAACAGGTATTGCGGGTCCGGCGTGTTGGCGAAGGGATTTTCTTCGATCCCGAAATGGTCCTGAAACATCGCCGATCGTCCGCCAGACTCAACCACGCACCTGCTCGCTGCCCAGCGACCAGGGAGCGCATTACCCCTTATCCGTGCCGACCTGCCGAGACCGGCATCGTCATGGCGCGAATCACAAATTCAACATACCGTTATTCAATGCTGCACGGCCAGACGCTGAAGCCGGGCATGATCGTTGATCCGCAGCACCTTGTGCTTGCGCTCGACGATCCCGCTGCGTGCGAGCTGACCGATCGCTTCGGCGACAACGTCGCGCTCGGTGCCGACCCAAGAGGCAATCTCGCCGTGCCCGGGGAAATTCGAGATGACCCAGCGACCATCGCGTTCGACATCGGGTTCCGACATCCTGACGAGCTCGGCATATACGCGCTGCTGCGGTGTCATCGAGCTCATTGCGGATACCCGTGTCGTCAGCGTCCTGACATAACCCGCGAGCCGTTTTAGCAGCGTGATTGCGATCCCCGGACATTCGAGTAGAAGCGTGCGGAAGTTCTTGCTGGTCATGGATGCCAGGATTGTCGGTTCGGTCGCTGTTACGCGCGCCGAACGGACCTTGAGATCGAGGGCGGACAGCTCACCGAAGCAGTCCCCCTTGCTCAGTTCGGCGAGGGCGATTTCCCGGTCGTCCTCAAGATAATCGACGATACGAACGGCGCCGCTGACGATGAAGTAGACGTCCGTCGACGATTCGTTCTGATCGACAACGATATCGCCCGGCTCGTACTCAGACCAATTGCATTCGCTGACGAGGCGTTCCGTCATTGCAAGCGGCGCTTCCGTCAGCAATTCGATATCGGAGAGGTCGCGTTCGCCTTCCGGCGGTGATTTCGGCGATGACATCGCACTGGATTCCCCGGCTAATCGTCGTTGAATTCCTGGAAGAATTGCAAATTGCGATCGACCTGATCCTGATCGAGATCCATGCGCGCTAATTCGCCGGCGGTTTCCATGTCGCCCTGAATGGCCAGAAACATAGCAAGATTCTGGCGGATATGAGCGCTGCGCCTGATGGCGCGCGGTTGATCTTTCAACAGAACGATCGCGCCCTCGACATCGCCGGAAAGTGCGAGCGAAATCGCATAATTGTTAAGCACAGTCGGATCCGAGTCCGAAAGCGTCATCGCAGTCCGATACGCCGCCTGCGCATCTCCGAAGCTCTCGGTCATGTCATGGGCGATGCCCAGCGCGGAGAAAGCCTCCCAGTTGTCGGGGGACGCCGCCGTCACGAACTCGAGGTCTTCGACAGCGCCTTCGCTTTTACCGGCTGCAATCCGCGTCTTGCCGAGCTCGAATCTGAAGTCGGCGTTCTCGACAAAATCCGGATAGAACCGGGTCATGATTTTCAGGCCGTCGCCAGCCCGCCCCGCATAGCGCAGATTTCGCGCACCGGCGATCAGGTTTGCCGCATCGGCGGTGTTTCTCTCGAATGCGGCCAAATATTGCCGCGCCGCGGCCTCGTGGTTGCCTTCGCGCTCGGCGTTCTCGGCAACGCCGGGAACCGGCGACGTTTCGGCAACGTCCAATTGCTCCGCCCCGTCCGTCTGACAGGCGGCAACGACAATACAAAGCAAAAGCAGAATCAGATATCGCATGAGTGAATCCGTGTTGGGCAAAACTCATCCCCGATAAGGACCACCGCCGGGACCGGTCGACGACCGGATAAAATTTGTAAGTGATTGTAGCACGTTCGACAAGCGATGCAGCATCTCTACCGGTGCCGTGATAACATTCCGCACAGGCGCGGATCATGACCCACGTCACAGATTGATTCATGATTGCATGGTAGGGATAATTACGGATCGCGGCGTGCGCCTTCGATCCTGATCGTTGGCTGTTCGGCATTTGAGCGTTTATTGGAAGGGGGCGATGGTTATCCGAAATTGGCGCTGCGGTGACGTTTCTATTGCCAGTTTAACGAGGCGAGCACACGCGGACGCCGGGGGCGCGGCCGCGGTCGAATTCGCTTTGCTGGCGCCTGTGCTTGTCGTCGTCATCAGCGGAATTGCGGGCTACGGCCTTGCGATGTTTGATAAGCTTGATCTCGTTGCAGCGACCAGGGCCGGTGCGCAACTAGCCCTGATCGACAGTTCAGATACGAATGCGATCGAGAATGCCGTTGTTGCTGCGACGGGCCTCAACATCACGACAGCGGATGTCACGACGAACTCGTTTTGCGAGTGTCTCGACGGCACAACGATCACTTGCGGGTTAACGTGCGCCGATGGCAGCGACAATCGCACGTTCATGACGATTACCGCCTCGTTTGACCATACCGTCTTGCTGATCGGCAATACGATTTCGCTGACCGGGCAGACGACGGTCAGGATACAGTGACGATGAAGCCGCGGTCATCAATTGCGACGTTACGCCGACGGCTACGGCAACTGCCCGGATGCCGCCGCGCCGCAGCGGCGGTCGAGTTCGCCTTCGTTGCACCGATCTTTCTGTTGGTTGTGCTCGGCGCTATCGAAGTCGGCCGCGCGCTCTGGATCAAGGCAACCATGCAGTTCGCTGTCGAGGAGACGGCACGGTTCGCGTTGGTGAATACGAGTGCCACGACCACGGCACTGGAAACCTACGCCGCGGCGGAAATGGCGTCCGCCGGTTTTAATGATGCCAATGTGGTCTTTACGGCCACGCCGGATACGACGGGCGGAGTTGACTTCATGACGATCTCGGCAACCTACGATTTCAATCTGGTGTCCGGCCTGATTCCATTTGACGATCTTCAACTTCTCGCCATGACGCGGGTGCCGCTGGAGCAGAATTGATCACCGGACGGCAGAATGAGTGACACTGGTCACATGGGATCGCGAAATGACTCGTTATACTCTTGGGGATCGATTCTGGAGTGACTGCATGATGAGTCCCTCGACGATTTCGAAGGAGACAACCGACGAGGAACTAGACGGGCTCGCATTGCGTTTCGCGAAGGACCGGCGCGGCGCGATCATCGTCATGTTCGCTCTGCTTCTACCGGTTCTTGCAGGGGCAGCGGGTCTCGGCCTCGAAGTGACGCTTTGGTACAAGGAAAAACGAGCAATCCAGTCGGCGGCGGACGCAGCGGCCGTTGCTGGCGGTTATGCCGCGGTTGAGGGTGAAACCGTGTCAACTGCGGCGACCGCGGCGGCTGCAGCCAATGGCTTCGATACTGCGGCTAACCCGCCGACGATCAACAATCCGCCATCGTCGGGCTCTTATACTGCCGACAACGATGCGGTCGAGGTCGTCTTGTCGGAGTCGTTCACCACATTGTTTGCCAGCCTAGTTTATAATCAGGCAACGGTTACGGTCGCGGCGCGGGCCGTGGCGACGTCCGGCACCATCGGCGAAGCCTGCGTGTTGTCGCTCAACACCACGGGGACCGGCGTCCAGGTTTCGGGTAATGGCGACATCACCTTCGACGGTTGTCAGGTGGCATCGAATTCATCAAGTGCATCCGCGCTCGATGTATCCGGATCGGGAGATCTGGAGGTCGACTGCTATTCGGTCGTCGGCGGCGTTTCCGCATCGCCGGGACTGGTGACTGACGCCGGTTGCCAAGGCGTCACCGGCGGGTTTGCAATCGACGATCCATACGCCGATCTGGCTACTCCGGCATATGGCGCCTGTGACGAGTCAGGAGGGTATACGCAGAACTCAACAGGTACTTTTACGTTTGATCATGACGATGATTTCGAGACAGCCTACGTAATCTGTGGCGACCTTTGGGTCAAGAAAGGTACCCTTGTCATGGAGCCCGGCCTCTACATTATCGAGGGTGATATAAAGTCGAACGCACAAGGAACCATTACAGGAGATGGTGTTACGATTATCCTTGTCGACGGCGGACAGATTAACAATTTCAACGGTTCGTCCACCGTTACCCTGAGTGCTCCGGATCCTGCGGACGGCGCGGGTGACTGGGAAGGCGTTTTATTCTATCAGGACCGCAATGATGCGTCGACCTGTACGGGCAACAATTGCAATACGTTGAACGGAAACTCAACGTCTGAGTTCGAGGGGGCGATCTATTTTCCGAACCAGGAAATCAATGTGAACGGGGGTAATTCTTCGACGTCACCTTGCCTGCAAATCGTTGCCTATCAGGTGTCGTTCAGCGGCAATTCGAGCATGAGTGCCGACAATACGGGGTGTTCCGCGGCGGGTGTCGATCCGATCGATATTCCGGGGCCAGTAACCCTCGTTGAATAGTTTTCCATCGCGCAATGGACCCGCCAGATCGGACGCGGTATCGTGTTCCTGCTGCGCGGCATATGAGGGTGACCGCCGTCGGGACTTCTGTTTAGATGATCCGGCGAATGAACAACCACGACGGGAATCGTACCGTCCACTAGTTCTGCGAGACCTCGATGTCGAAGAATCTCGAGCACTTGGAAAATCTGGCGCGAATGGCCAAGGAGTCGTCTTCGGAAGGCCGGCTGGAGTTGCTGCGCGAAGTTACCGACCTGTTCCTGGAAGAACCGGATGACCTGTCCGAAGGCGAAGTCGACGGCTTCGGCGGGATCATGAACATCCTCGCCGTCGAGGTCGAGATGAAGGCGCGCCAACGCCTTTCCGAGCAGTTGGCAGCGGTCGATGCGGCGCCACCGGATGTCATCAACATGCTGGCGAATGACGATATCGATGTCGCAGAGCCGGTGCTGGCCCAGAGCAATGTGCTCAAGGACGATGCGTTGCTGGCGATCATCCGAAAGCACGGCCAGGAACATATGCTCGCCATTACTCAACGAGAAACCGTTAGCGAGATCGTCGCCGATGCCATCGTCGAAAAGGGCGACGACGTTGTTCTCGAATCGCTGGCCGGCAACGAGGGTGCGCAGCTCTCGGAAACGGCAATGCAAACCATGGTTAGCCGGTCGGAGAACAATGAGGCGCTGAACGATGCGATGCGAGCCCGTCAGGACGTACCGGCAGCGCTTGTCGACCAGCTCGTTCATCATGTGTCCAGCGCGCTCAAATCTCAACTGATGGCCAGTGGCGACGATATTGACGAAGCGCAGGTCGATCAAATCATCGCCGAAACCCGGGTCTGGCTTTCCGAGGAAAACGAAAATCCAGGCGAAAGCAGTGCCGAGCGCTTCATTCGGCGCAAACAAAAGCTCGGCCAATTGAACAATGAACTGTTGCTGGACCTCTTGCGCAAACGCAAGTTGCCGGAACTCATCGTCGGCATGGCGGCATTGGCGATGGTCGACATGAGCGTCGTCCGGCAATGCCTCGGCGATCCGAAAGGCGAAAAGCTCGTCGTCATCTGCCGCGCGCTCAACATGTCGGACGAGATGTTCGCGGAGCTTTCGGAGACGCTCGGCATGGCGCGGGGCGATCCGGAACAGTTCGAGCGTCTGAGCGGACTCTATGCACGGATCGAGCCGGATTCGGCTCAACGCTCGTTGCGCTTTTTACGTACGCGCCTCTCGACGCGCAGTCGAATCGCCAGCGAAACGGCCTAAAACGGCTTTACCTCTCGTACGCGATTATTTGCGGAGAATACCAAGCAGATTGTTCATGCCCGCGCGTTGCGGGTCGATGTTCATGATGAACTGCAACCCAACTTCGCCTTCGCGGAGCCAGATCACTTCGCAGGATCGTAACTCATTGTATTTGTTGATCTTCAAGTCAACCTTGTCACCCATGGCCAGTTCGGTCGTGGCGCGCAATTTCACGCCGGATTCCGATATGTCGACGATTGAGCAATCCCAGACGCCGCCATTCTGCGCATAGATCGTGCCGCCGAAGATCGTTCGCCGCCGGCCATGCGCTCTTTTGTCGATGCCATCCGCCATGAAACCGAGTCCCGCAAGGTGTGATCCCGATGACAGTAGACCGGGCCGATTTGAGCTTCAATACGAAGCGATGACGTAGTCTACCAAAATTAGGCGGGTATGCTTCTGTGACGGACGTTACATCGGCAGGAATCCTGATCGTTGATAATACGTACCAAAGTTTGTGAAATGCCGAATCTTAATGGTAAAATAACCACTTGTTAGCCATAACTGTATTCGCGGGGCGGTATCGGGACGAAACTGGGCTTGGGGTTCTCACTATTGCGAGAAATGTTTGATCGATGCGCGTACTGATCGTCGGCATCATTGTGCTGGCCTTGGCCGTTGCGGCCGTCAGCACATATCTGATTCAGACGTTTTCAACGCCGGAAGCCATCGACGAGATGGAGGCGTTGACGGAACCCGTGCGTCCTCGCGTGCTAGTCGCGACGCGGAAACTCAACCGTGGCGATATTCTCATTCCCGACGCCATGCGCTGGCAGCTCTGGCCGGAAGACGGCATCAACAAGCTCTATATCGTCGTTGAAAAAGACGATCAGGAACCGGGTCCGATCAAGGAGTATACTAACGCCGTTGTCCGCCAGACGATCGAGATCGGCGAACCCATTCTTGCATCAAAGGTTTTTAAGGACGGTAAGGCCGGTGTGATGGCCGGTATCCTGTCGCCCGGCATGCGCGCCGTTGCGGTTCCGGTTCAACCTGAAACCGCGTCCGGCGGTTTCATCCTGCCGGGGGACCGTGTCGATGTCTTGCTGGCGCATAACAAGGCGCAAGAGGCACTTCGTATGCGCGCGGCCCAACAAGGCGGCGAAGCGGCAGCCGGTGGCGGCAGTGACGGGATGGTCGTTCTCGCAATGACCACTGAAACCATCTTGCGCGACGTTTCCGTGCTCGCGGTGGACAGTACCATCGGCGAGGTTGAGGGGACGGCGGTGCCTGCGCGAAATGTGACGTTGGAACTGACGCCGAAACAGGCCGAACTGATCACCACGGCCGGAACCATGGGGCAGTTGTCGCTGGTGCTTCGCAGCATGGGGTCGGAAGAAGTCGCGGGTGCGCCGAGGACGTTCACTACGGACGTCGAGGTCAGCCCATTCCTGAGCAATCTGGAATCCGTGCTGGCTGGCGAGCGGGCAGACGAACTTTACGCGGAGATCGAGGCTTTGCGTCAGCAAAAAGCCATCCAGGAAGACATTGCGCGCGAGCAGGCGGATGAGATCCGTATGTTGTCCAGCACGATCCAGCAAACTGGCCAGGCCGTCCCCGAGACTGCAAGCAAACCGAAACCCGTAAAGAAGGATGCGACCGTTACCATTTACCGCGGCGGCGCAAACCTGACCGAAGAACTGAAGGCCGGTGCATCCGAGGCTGCGGAGGTCGAGTGATGTGCCGCCGTTTTGTCCTGTGGCTTTTCGTTGCGGTCGCGTTAACGGCCGGCTGGTCGGCCAACGTTTCGGCACAGGAAGTCCCGCAAAAGATGGTGCTGACGCCGATTTCCGATGAGCCCCTGCAGCCCGCAGGGGCGAATGGCACCGGCCGGTTGTTCAAGCTTGCACTCAATAAAGCCCATTCTGTCGAGTTCACGACACCGATCAGCAATATCGTCGTCGGCAACGAGGCCATTGCCGATGTCTATGTCGAGCCGTCCAACCCTTACCGGGTGTTCCTGATTTCTCGGGCGATCGGTTCGACAAACGTGTTCTTTATGGATGAGGGCAATCGCATTCTCGATCAGGCGGAAATCCAGGTCATGGTCGATTCCGACGGACTTGTCGAAGCGATCAGTACACTGCTGCCGGACAATCAGGTCGACGTATCCGTTTATGGCGATAGCGTGTTCCTGACCGGAACGGTTAACTCAGCCGGACACGTATCCGATGCGGTCCGGATTGCCGAGCGGTTTGTTGCCGATCCGACGAACGTAACCAACATGCTGCGGGTGACGGGCAGCCAGCAGGTCATCCTTCAGGTCAAGGTGGCCGAGATCGACCGCGCCACGCGAAAGAACCTGTCCGCGGAGACGACCGGGCTTGTGCTGGACACGGCATCGGATGCTTTTGACCTGAATATCGTGACAACAGCGCCAAATCTGGATTCGTTCGGCACGGGCACGCTTGTCCTCGACAAGATCAGCCAGAATCTCGGCCCGGTAACGCTGGATGCGCTTGAGCAACAGAGTCTCGTCAAGACGCTCGCCGAGCCGACATTGACGTCGATGTCCGGCGAGCCTGCAACGTTTCTCTCGGGCGGCGAGATCGCGGTGCCGACGGGCTTCGACGACCAGGGCAACGTCATTGTCGAATATCGCGAGTTCGGCATCAGGCTCGAGTTCACGCCGATCGTGCTCGACAAGGGACGCATCAGTCTGCAACTCGCGACCGAAGTCAGCGCGACCGATAGCAACAATGACGTGACGATCCAGAACTCGACGTTTGCCGGGTTTTCGACGAAACGCACAGAGTCGACCGTCGACCTGCCGAGCGGTGGCACGATCATGCTCTCCGGCCTTCTCGAAGACAACATGAGCGATACCATCCGCGGATTGCCGTTTCTCAAGGACGTCCCGGTCCTGGGCGCTTTGTTTCGCTCGACGCAATTCCAGTTGGACCAGACCGAGCTGATCGTAACGATCACGGCCTATCTGGCCGATCCGGCGGGCGGCCAAGGAGCGCTTGCGCTGCCGACCGACGGCTTCGAGAACGCCAGCGACATCGATATCTATTTGCTCGGCCGACTTCACAGAACCTATGGACCGGGCGACAAGACATTTTGGGAGAGTCCGGTCAGCGGTCCGTTCGGGTACATCATGAAATGACGAAAGCAAAACGCCATAACGGCCGTTTATACGGCCTCACTGTTGCCGCAATGGCATTGTTGTTGACCGCGTGCGACAAACCTGCCCATTCACCGGATTACCGGGAATCGCACCAGATACAGGTGATCGAGGAAGTCGTGACACTGGGACTCTCGGTGCCGCAAGAGAATGGCCGAATCGTCTCATCCGAACGCAACGGCTTCTCTCATTTCACCCGTATTTTTCACACGCGCGGCAAAGACACCGTCACGATCTACGTCGACGAGACGAAATCCGGTGGCGTATCGCGCGACGAGCTCATCAAAAGGATAGCCCGTGGCCTGAAAGGCGCCGGCATCGCATCCCGCCACGTCCGCGTGATGCCGGGCGATCTCGGTCACGAGGGCGCTGCACCGGTCATGCTAACCTTCGATGCGTATCAGGCGATCGCGCCAGAGTGCGGCGATTGGTCGGAGGGCCACAGCTATAATTGGACCAACGACACGCATGCCAACTATGGCTGCGCCTACCAACGCAATCTCGCCTCGTCGATTGCAAATCCGGGGGATCTTCTGAAGAACCAACCGATGAGCACCTACGATGGCGTTCGCGGCGTCGTCAACATCCTGACGTATCAGGCCGGCGGTTCAGGCGGCGGCGCAGAGGGGGCGACAGCCGAATAGGCGCGCTGATGGCCGTGCTGACAAATAGGACAAACTAGACAATCGTGAGTGGGACAGGACGGTGATCTTAAGAACCACCATCGGCGTATTCAGTAACAACCAGGCGACGGTCGAAGCGATCGAGTCGTTGCGCGAGGACCGGTTGCTGTTTCGCTGCACCATCGATGTTCATCAGACGGACATCAAGGGCGCGCGCGGCGTGTTGGCCGAGCGGCGTACCCCTGGTTTGCTGATCGTCGAGACGTCGGCTCAGGGCGAGCAGCTGTTTTCCGAGCTCGAGTCGTTGGCCGAGGTCTGTGATCCGGAGACGCGGCTGATACTGATCGGCACGCAAAACGATATCGAACTGTACCGTACGCTGATTCAGTATGGCGTCGGCGATTACCTCGTCGCACCGGTGAATGCCGAGGTGATCCGCGATTCGATCGGCAATCTGTTCGGTAACATCGAGGCCGAAGTCGATGGCCGGATTATCGCTTTTTATGGTTTGACGGGCGGCGCAGGCAGCAGCGTGCTGGCCCACAACACAGCCCATGCGCTGGCGACCCTCTATGAAGAACGCACTGCCGTTATCGACATGGATCTCTATTACGGGACCGCGGCGCTGAACTTCAACATGCAGCCGCGCCAGACCATTGTCGATGCGATGACGCAGATCACCAGTTCTCCGAACGAGATGCTTGATCCCTACTTCATTCCGTTTGAGGACAACATCATTGTGATGCCGTCTCCGGCATCGCTGACATCCGGTATCGGTTTCAATCCGGACACATTCGATGCGTTGATCCGCCGCGTGAAACCGGTTGGCGAGTTCGTCATTTTGGACTTGCCGACGGCGTGGAACCAGTGGATCAGCGACGCGATCGCCGCGGTCGACGATCTGGTTCTTGTCGTGAAGCCCGACCTCACCAGTTTGCGAAACGCCAAAAGTCTCGTAGAGTATTTGGGTCCGAAACGCGGCTCCGACGCACCGACCCGGCTGGTTATCAACCAGGTCGGCGGTGCAAAACGTTCCGATCTGTCGGAGAAGGAATTCAAGGATGCTTTGGCGATGACGCCAAGCGCCTCAATTCCATACGATCCTGAGGCCTTCGGTCGAGCGCTGAACAATGGTGAGATGCTCGCCAAGGCCGCCGGCAAGAGCAAGGCCAATGACGGGATCGTCGATCTGGCAAAGGTCGTCGGTGGTCGCGAGGCGGGCCAGGAAAGCGGGAAAGCCAAGGGCTTCTCGCTGTTCAAGAAGGACAAGCCGGACAAACCGGCGAAAAAGAAGAAAGGTAAGTAGTCGATGTTCGGCCGACGCGGGTCATCGGAGCAACCGACACCGCCTCCGGCGCCAGAGCCTGTGGCGGCGGACCCGCCGCCTGCGCCGAAACCAGAGCCTGTTCCTGAGCCCGAAGCGACGCCCGAACCGGAACCGGCGTCCGTTGAAGCCGATGATGCTGGTGCACAGCAGCCTGCTGAACCGACTGCCGATAACGGATCGCCAAGCCACGATGAACCGGCGCCGGATGCGGAACAGATCCCCGAAGCGGCGGCCGAACCTGCGCCGTCGCCGGGTGAGCAGCCTGAAGACGACGTCAAACCTGCGCCCGGGCTCGGGAAGAAGGACAAGCCGGCTGTCTCGCAGCCCGACCTCGGTATGTCGACGGCGGATGACGATAGCAAGGCCAAGCTCAAGGACCGGCTGTCGGAAATCAAGGTCACCGTCTTTAACGATCTGCTCGATGCGGTCGACTTGGCAGAGATCAGCAAGCTAGAACCTGATGAGGTGCGTGAAGAGATTACCGACATGACGGCCGAGATCATCAGCATGCGCGGTCTCGTGCTGACGGTCACCGAGCAGCAGGCCATCGTCAAGGATATCTGCAACGACATTCTCGGCCTTGGACCGCTCGAACCTTTGATTGAGCGCGACGACATCGCCGACATCATGGTCAACGGCGCGGGACAGGTCTTTATCGAGACCAAGGGTAAGATCGAACTGACCGATATCAAGTTCCGTGACAATGCGCAGTTGATGAACATCTGCCAAAGGATTGTGACGGCTGTCGGCCGCCGTGTCGACGAAGCCAGCCCGATCTGCGATGCCCGTCTTGTCGACGGGTCTCGCGTCAACGTGATTGCGCCGCCGCTCGCCATCGACGGCGCGGCATTGACCATTCGCAAGTTTACCAAGGAAAAGCTGAAGCTCGACAACTTGGTCGAGTTCAAGAGTGTCACACCGGAACTCGCCAAGGTGTTGGAGGTTATCTCCGCGATCCGCGCGAACGTACTGATATCCGGCGGTACCGGTTCCGGTAAGACGACATTGCTGAACATCATGACCGGCCATATCGATCCCGGTGAGCGCATCATTACCTGCGAGGACTCGGCGGAACTGCAACTACAGCAACCGCATGTGGTTCGCCTTGAGACGCGGCCGCCCAACCTGGAAGGCGCAGGCGAAATTACGATGCGGGATCTTGTGAAGAACTGCCTGCGTATGCGGCCTGAACGGATTATCGTCGGTGAGGTTCGCGGACCCGAGGCCTTCGATTTGCTGCAGGCTATGAACACGGGTCATGACGGATCGATGGGCACGATCCATGCTAACAATCCTCGCGAGGCCATCAGCCGTGTCGAAAACATGATTGCCATGGGCGGATACAGCCTTCCAGCCAAGGCCGTTCGCGAACAGATCTCGGCGGCGGTCAACGTCATAATTCAGGCCCAGCGCCTGCGCGACGGTTCGCGCAAGATCACCCACGTCACGGAAGTGATCGGCATGGAAGGCGACATCATTACGTTGCAGGACATCTGCCTGTTCAAGGTCGACGGCGAAGACGACAACGGCAAACTCATCGGCAATCACATGTTCACAGGCGTCCGTCCCAATTTCTGGGAAAAGGCTCGCTATTACGGGCTAGAGGACAAGCTCGCCCGGGCCCTCAGTATGTTTGGCGGGTAACCGATGTCTCAGCAGGACATCATCCTCATCATCATCGGTGCGGTCGTCGCGATGATCGCAATCGGCGGCGGCATCATCGGAATGACTTACGTGCTGCGGCCGCGCTGGCTGCTGCGAAAGCGGATGAACCAGATTGGTGTGATCGGCGACGGCGCGCCCTCGGAAAAGCTTGAGTCCCGGCGTCAGCGCCGAATTCAGCAAAAAATCAAACAGCTGGAGCAGAAAAACGAAAAGCGCTCGGCCCGCGAAACCATCGATGCGGCAATCCTGCAGGCTGGCCTGCAGATCACAATGACCACGTTCATCATCATCTGTGTCGCAACCGGGACGGTTCTGACGGCGATTTATCTGGCGGCGAAAATGCCGCCGCTGGGTGCGATCGCCGTGTTCGGCTTCGGCACGGCTGCCGTCCCGATGCTCGTGCTGAAGGTGATCGCCAGCAAGCGTCAGGCGAAATTTACCGAGGACTTCGCCAACGCCATCGATCTCGTGGTGCGTGGCGTTCGTTCGGGCTTGCCGGTCAACGAGTGCTTCAAGGTTTGCGCCCGCGAGTTTCCGGCGCCCCTCGGTGAAGAATTCCGCATGCTGGTCGAGGGACAAAACCTCGGTATCAGCATCGATGATCTGATGGACAAGGGGATCGAGCGAATCCCGACTGCCGAGTACAAGTTCTTCGCCATCGTCATCCAGATTCAACGCCAGACCGGCGGCAACCTCGCCGATACGCTGGCGGGTTTGTCCAATGTTCTGCGCGAGCGAAAGAAGATGCGGGACAAGGCGCGGGCCATGGCCAGCGAGGCGACCGCATCAGCGGCCATCATCGGCTCGTTGCCATTCGCTGTCGCGCTGCTGCTGTCACTCGTCAATCCTGAATACCTGATGGTCCTGTACTATGAAAAGACAGGCAACTACCTCGTCGGTTTCGGACTTTTCTGGATGTTTCTCGGCTCCATGGTCATGCGCAAGATGATCAATTTCAAGATGTAGGTCGGACGGTAGGCAATGGCATTCCTGTTCCGTATGGATACGACGTCGATTATCGTCTGGCTCGCCGCAGCCGGCGCACTCATTGCGATTGCGGTATTCGTTTACAAGGTCGTTTTCGGCGGCAAGCGCAAAGAGCGGATCAAGAATGTCGTGCACCAGCGCCGGGGTGAGCTGAGCCGGCAGCAACTCGACGGCATGAATGCACAACGTGGTTCGACGATCCGCCAGCGCCGCGGCACGACGTATGTCAACATGGCGCAGAAACTGCTTGAGACACTCAAAATCCAGAATACTGCGATCTCCGACAATCTGAAGCTAACGCTGGCCCAAGCGGGTTTCCGCGGCCGCAACGCAGTGACCGTTTATCTGGCGTCCCGGATCGTTGGCGCCGTCGGCGGTTTCGTCCTGGCAACGGTCGTCGTCGGCCTGTGGCCGAAGTTTCCGTACCCCGAGTTCGCCAAATTCCTGATTGCCGGCGTCGGAGGCGTGATTGGCTTCTTTCTGCCGAAGATGATGCTGACCAATAACATACAGAAACGTCAGGAGAAGATGGTCGAGGGCTTTCCGGATACCCTCGATCTTCTACTGATCTGCGTGGAATCCGGACTCAGCATCGAGCTGGCATTCTCCCGCGTGACAGAGGAAATTTCCGAAAGTTGTCCCGTTCTGGCCCAGGAACTTGGCCTGACATCTGCCGAGCTGGCATATCTCGGAGACCGGCGGAAGGCCTATGAGAACTTTGCCAAACGAACAGGCCTCGGCGCCGCCAAGGCTTTGGCGACCACGCTGATTCAATCGGAACAGTACGGCACCCCGGTCGGCAAGGCGCTCGGTGTTCTGGCGCAGGAGAAACGCGACGAGCGTATGGCGGCAGCGGAGCGCAAGGCGGCAGCGCTGCCGGCCAAGTTGACCGTGCCGATGATCCTGTTTTTCCTGCCGGTTCTGTTTATCGTCGTCATTGGCCCCGCAGCGCTGCAATTTGGCGAATGACGCCGCGATGACGGCAGTCCCGGGCGTCCCGGATAGATCATCATGAAAAGCGAAAACCGCGACGCAGATAGCTGGGCAATAATGCCGGTCGTGCTGGCGTTCATCGTGCTCGTACAAGGCGCATGGTGGTTGAGTCTGGAGCAAGTCACCTTTGCCGATGGCGATAGCTACTTGCGGATGTTGCGCATCGAGCAACTCCTCACAACGCGTGCATGGTTCGACAGCACTCTCGCGGGGGTGAATGCGCCTTTCGGGGTCGACCTGCACTGGACCCGCCCGCTCGACGTCGTGCTTCTGGTGATCGCAGCGCCGCTGATGCCTTTTATGGAGGTTCGCGACGCGATCTATGCGGCTGGCGTATGGGTCAGCCCGATCTTACATGCCGGGTCGGCGATCGCGATGTTGTGGGCATTGCGTCCGTTGCTCGGCCGGATTGGTGGCGCCGTGGCGGCGGCGTTAACGGCGACACAGATCGCTTGGCTCAGCTTTGCCGTCGTTGGCCGGGCCGATCATCACATGTTGTTCGCACTCATAGGCATTGTCGTTATCGGCTTCATGCTTCGATCGTTCGATGGCCGTGCGGCCGGTGCACCGGCCGCTGCCGGCTTCGCCACGGCTGCCGGGCTCTGGGTCGGGCCGGAGTTTTCGGTCTTCGCAGGTTTTGTCCTCGGGTTTCTCGGCATGCGCTGGCTCGTCGGCGTTTCCAATTCAGCCCGCCAGGCCGCAACGTATAGCGGGGCGTTGATTGCCGGACTGGTCGCCGCGCTGTTGATCGAGCGCGGTGGCGATCTGTTGACCGTCGAGTACGACAGATTGTCGATCTTTCATGCCGTTGCGATTGCCGTCATCTACGTCTTCTGGCGCATAATCGAATTGGCTGAGACCCGAATGCGGACATCGGTATGGCTCCGCCTCATCTGGGCCGGCGCCGGTGTTTCCGTCTTTGCCGCCGTTGTCGTTCGCTTCTTTCCGGGAACCCTTGGCTATCCGTTTGCGGATGTCGATCCCGACTTCCTGCGTATTCAGGCCAACATCAGCGATTATCAAGGGCTGAACGATGTCGATCGCTTCTTGCGTTACTTGGGCGCGGTCGTGTTCGCCGCACCGTGGCTCGTTTACCGGATCTGGCGTGGCCCCGATCGCACAGCCTGGCTCTTTATCGCCGCTGGGTTGCTGCTTTACATGACGATTGCGGTGACATGGTCGCGATGGATGCTTTATGCGGCGATGTTTGCCATCATCCCGCTCGCCGATCTGCTGGTCGTTACCGACCGCCGAATGTTCGACCGGATCGGGCCGCCAATCCGTGCAATGGCAAAGGCGGGCGCGGCGCTGGTCTTGATTTTTGCACCGGCGGCGCTCGGATTTATCTTAAAGGATACACCGTCCGGTGAGGCGACACGCGTCGAATGTCCGGTCGACGGACTGGCTGCAGCGTTGCGCGAAGCGCCGGTAATCGACCGATCCGACATCGTGGTTTCAGCGCCGAATTTCGGCCCCGAAATCCGCTACCGCGCCGGCACCCCGGTGGTTGCCGCGTTGTCCCACCGAAATACAGACGGCATTCTTGACAGCTATCGACTGATGTTGAGCGAGGATGCCGGGGATATCCGGCGCCGTGTCGCGGCTCGCGATATCGGCGTCTTGGTCATTTGCCCCGGTTCCGGCGCGGAGAGCTATCTGCGCGAAGATGCAACGCCGGGTTCGCTCTATGCACGCCTGGTGGACGGCGATCCGCCGCCCGGTATTGTCGAGGCTCCTCTGCCTGATGAAGATCAGGGCGCGTTTCGTGTTTATCGGATTGTGGAGCCAGCCCTTTGAGCGATACCCCTCCGCACCGATCTTCCGTGTTTCTCGGTCTCGCTGGATGGCCGTGGCATACAGCCGCGGTTGCCTTCTACGTGCCGCTTTGGTTCGTGTCCGGGAACCCGGATTTGTTCCGGCTCGAGCATATCGTCCGGCCGGCGCTTCTGCTGCTGGTGCTTATTCTTGCTTTGAGCGTCGTACTCTATCCGCTCTATCGCGATGTTCGCCGCGCGACGCTATCGGCGAGCCTCACGATGGGGTTGCTGCTGTGCTATGCGCCCGTTCGGCTCTGGCTGTTCAACGATTACGCACCGACCATCGCCCGTGGACTGGCAACCGGGTCCGTGGTCGTCGTCGCGCTGGTGCTTGGCGTTCTTATCCACCGGTTCCCGGCGCCTGCTCGCCGCGCCGCGCCGGCGTTCAATCTCGCGATGGCCGTTTTGATTTCATTTCCGCTTGTGACAGCGCTGGGGAACCGCGACGAGTCAGTTGAAGACAATCGCGCCGAGCCGCCCGAACTCTTGCGTGCCTTGTCAGGTGCTGAAAACAGGGCCGGCGATCCCGGGTTGCCGACAATTCACCACATCGCCCTTGACGGGTACGGGCGTGGCGATGTGCTGCGCGAGCTTTACGCTCATGACAACAGCCCATTCGTTGATGCCCTGAAATCCATGGGGTTTGCCGTTCCGTCAGGGTCCGTCACACCCTACGGTCAAACCCTATTGACCATGAACGCGATCTTTTCCATGCGTTATCTGGATCGCGACCTCGCAACGTTTACGGCTGCGCGTCCCGGCATACGACCCAAGGCGGTCCGTCAAACGTTGCACAACTGGTTTGTGCGTTCGCCCGCAAGGCGGATTCTTGAGACGGCTGGATATCACATTGCCGCCGTTGAGGGCGCGTATCCGCCATTGTCGATGCGCCCGGTCGACAGCTTAATCTCGCCGGACATTCCGTGGTCGTCGTCCACGCTTCTGGGGCGCACCGTTTACGGCATGACGCCGTTTGGCGGAGCGATCATTCACGGACTATTTGACGGCCGCAGCGACACCAGCGACAGCGTTCGCTTCGCCTTCGAAACGGACATTGCCGAAAGCCTACCCCGGCCGGCGTTCATCTATCGGCACGTACTGTCGCCGCATCCGCCGTTCGATATCGATCGCAACGGCAACGGACGATACACCACGGCGACGGGATTTGCCGATGGCGATCAGTGGTCGCCCGGTCGACCCGGTCGTGCCGAAGCCTACCGTGCCGGATATGTCGAAAAGCTGATGTACACCAACAATGCCGTGTTGGCACAGGTACGGCGAATTATTGCGCAGGCGGACGGACCAACCGTGATCGTCATTCACGGCGATCATGGTGGCGGTATTCATCTGCGGCATGACGATTTCGACGGCACGTGCGCTAAGGAACGTTTTTCACCGTTGCTTGCGGTTTATGCAAGTGACCCGGTATGGCTCGACGGTATGTCGGACGAGGTCAATCTCGTGAACGTTTATCGTATTCTGTTCAATGGGATTTTTGACGCGGAGTTACCGTTGCTCGATGATCGTAGTTACTTCGCGCCATGGAATGATCCAACCGGCCTGGTCGAAATCGATCGAGAGAGGCGTGATCTCTACGATGCAAATTGCGGCGTCATGGCCGGCGAAGGCGACACGGGATGATGAACCTGATCAGACAGTTTACGGGTTCGCTGGTCGCAAGCGGATTCATCGCGGGTTTCGTCGCCTTCTTTCTGGTTGTCGCATGGCTCGGTATCGACTTCGGAGAGCACTACGATGAATGGTATGTCATCGGCGGTCTGAAGCAATCCATCGAGCAACTCGACGGATTTCATCAACACTACACGTACAGCGGGCTTTATTTTCTTCCCGGGTTTGTCTTGCTTGTGGTCGATGCGTGGTCACTGGTTGGGCCGGCACTTGATGCCTTGGCCGGATATCCCGAGCGGCCTGTCAACCTGATGGCGCATGACGAAGTTCTGGCGTTGCAGGAGGCGATGCGGGCAGCACTGAATGAGACCGGCTTTCTGGTCGATTTACGCATGACATTTGCCGCACTGTCGTCGCTCGCCATCGTCTGGATATATCTCGCGGGACGGGCGCTCATGCCGGATGGGCGGGTTGCGCCGGTACTCGGCGCTGCGTTTGTCGCACTGTCATGGGAGGTCGGTTACCACGCCCGCTTCGTTGCGCCCGATGCCATGTTGATGCAGTTTGCGGCGCTCCAGCTCTTCTTGTTGGCACGTTTGTCCCGTGCGGATAGCGGCGCAGCTGCGGTCGCCTGGGCTCTTCTGGCTGCCGCTATTGGCGGCCTGGGTATGGGCGTCAAGCTGACCGGCGTTTTTCTCTGGCTGCCGGTTGCCTTCATGCTGGCTTTTCCGCAGGGCAGCATGAAGCGATTTAACTGGCGTCAGCGCCTCGCGCTGGTTTCGGCAACGGGTGTTCTTTTGTTGGCGGTGTTTCTTGTGACGACGCCGGGTGCGCTTTGGGACCCGTTGCGGTTCATCGGTCATATCTACTTCGAGATCCTGAACTACACCAGATTGCCGGATGCCCATCCGTATCATGTCGTAGACATGGCTGAACGGATCTGGATCTATATCGTCTGGTTGACGTCGGCGGTCCCGTCGCCCTGGACGATCCCCGCGCTCGCGCTGACGGTTGTAGTCTGTCTCGGCGGGCTTTGGCTCATTCGCAACGATCGCATGCTGTTGCTGGCGATCCTCGCATTTGCTGCCATCTATCTCTGGTTCGTTGCCCGCCATCCCGGCGTTTACGTGCGCAACGGTTTGATTCTGGTTCCAATGCTCGCGTTGATGTTCGCCGCTGGGTGCCGGTTTGTTGGCAATATCGCCATGGCGAAGGCGGCACTGTTCTGGCCCGTTGCGCTGATTGCGCTTGGGATCGGTCTCGCCAACGCCTATTGGCTCTATAGCACCGCGATGTCTATCCGGACGGAAGACGGCTCCGCCTTCGTTTCGGCGTTACGGGATTACGTCGCCGAGCAGGACGACAGGCCCGTCTGGATCAGTCCTGACCTCGATATAGCGCTCGCTGAACAACCTGGGCCAGCCGTGTCATGTGGGCAAGTGGGCGTCGGCGCACTCGACGGAGATCAGGCTGCCGCTTTCTACCGGGAGCGCCCATGGTCGGCATGGCCGGCCAATCGTCCCGGTTATGTTACTCATGTCTTCTCGTCGCATGAGGTTAATTACAATTACGCTCCGTCATGGCGCGGCCGCCACGAGGCCAACCGCATCGTCGTACTTGACGTTGTCCACGCGGCGGAGGCCGGATTCGACCTGACGACGTTTCGGCCGTGCCGTTCAGCCGGAGGCTGAAATGTCGGCAATCAGGGAGCCCGCGCTACGACGGCGATCTGCCAGCCCCAAGGGCAATCGTTTAGATTGAACGGCATGAGCCCGCGGAACATTGCCATGGCGCTTCGTGCGGCCATACCCGGTTCACCGGCAATATCGGCCGCAAGTCTCTCGCCGCGCATCAGAACGACGGTCCGGTAGGCATTGAAGAACGGAAACCCCGCGGCACGGGTGTGAATGTCGATAAAACCTGAGTCACGCACCATGTCAGCGGCGTCGTGCCGCGTATAGTGTCGGAGATGACCAATCGCACGGTCGAATGCGGTCCGCGGGCCACCCGGCACGGTGACGATGAGATAGCCACCGTGCTTCATGCAAATGCGTACAGCAGCGAGAACGGCGACCGGGTCATCTACATGTTCGAGCACTTCCGAGCATATGGCACGGTCTGCCCAGGCTGTGAACGTTGCAACTGGTTCCGAACCCGCACCAAGATTACCGCACGCGAAGCGCGCCGCCGGTAACGCCCGTTGCGCCATCTCTATACCCTTTGCACTGCCGTCAATGCCGCCAACGGAGCAGCCGGGAAAGCGTTTCGCGATACTTTCCAGCAAATCGCCTGAACCGCAACCGGCGTCAAGGACCGCCATGCCGGGCTCGATGCCCGTTCGCGTGAGGAGATCGAGAATCAGGCGTCGGCGGTAGTGCTGACCGGGATTGAGCCGCGTCGCGGCAGCATAACGCTGCCAGTGTGCCTCCCAGTCGTGCGTCCGATCGGCCGGGGCCTCCATGGTCAGGCGCCTCCTTCCCGGCTTTCGGGATGGTCGAGGCGTGCAGCAACAGCGTGCATCAACAGAGTGCCGACGAAGACCGTGAACGCCATAATCATGATGACGACGCCAGCGAGGGCCAGGTGATTATCTCGGACCATGTTCTCGGCGACGGTGTAACCGGCATCGATGAAGGCGAGGGCAAAGCGGACGCAAAGCGCAATGCCGGACAGGAAAGCGACGCCGGCGGCGATCATGGTCGGCGTGTACGGGAACCGACCGAGCCACGTCCGCCGTGCCTCGCCGCCTGGATCGTAAAGGATGCGGGCAATGCCGCCGGACATCAGCAACTGCAATCCGACGACCGACATCATTGCGCCAAGAAACATGGTGTTGAGGGAATAAGTGATGCCTCCGACGGTGAGCGGTCCGAAGGCAAGCGCCGTGACGATCAGCAGTCCTATTGCAAGGACGGCGCTCCCCGGTTTGATGACGAAGAAGTCTGCGCCGTAGATCAGCATGGCGCGGAGATTGATCCAGCCCGCATGCCATGGCGAAAACCATCCGAGTCGCCGGTGATGGCTTTCGCGGCCGGCTCGGTCCTTGTAGAAGTGAACCGGTACCTCAACGGTCTTGAGCTGTGCACGGACCGACTTGATGACCATTTCCGACGCGTATTCCCATGATCGCGACCGCAATCGGATGCGTTTGAGCGCGTCCATTGTGATACCGCGCATGCCGCAATGAATATCGGAAAACGACGATCCGTAGATGATGTTTAGAATTGCCGTGGTCAGCGGCGTTCCGAAGTAGCGATGCAGGGCTGGCATGGCGCCGGCCTCGATCGAGCCCTTGAAGCGCGATCCGATGATGAACTCGTAGCCTTCGTGGAAACGCTCCATGAACGGCGCGATCTCCCGAAAATCATAGGTGCAATCAGCATCGCCGAGGATGGTGTATCTGCCACGAATAACGGGTAACGCATCGCGATAGGCTTGACCCAGGCCCCGCCGGGGCACCTTCAGCACGCGTGCACCGGAAGAGAGTGCAATCTCCGGCGTTCGGTCGCCAGAGCTGTCGATGATCAGAATTTCCGCTGTGACGCCGGCTTTTTCGATGCCTTCGTGGCACCAGGCGATGAACTCCTCGACAACCGCTTCCTCGTTCATTGCGGGAATGACAATGGAGAGTTCCGGGTCCGGTGTGTCGGATGCCGGAATGTAGAGGGTTTTCTCCGGATCGTCCTCGTATCGCTCGACGCGGGCGGCGATGGCTTCAAGTTCCTTGTGTCCGCCGTGCATGGTCAGGATACCCAATCGATGCGGAGAACGTCCGGCAGTATCGGCGATATCCAAAGCGCAACAAGCGCGGCAACGGAAATCGCCACGCCATAGGGGATTGGGGCTTGTCTGCCGCCGCCGACACCCACCCAGGGAAAGATTCGGGATATGGTGCCGTTTGCGGGAATCCGGTTGAGCGTCAATGCAACAACGGCGACCACGGCGCCGGCCAACGCGGTGACGACAAGGAATACCGACAACGTCTCGATCCCCGTCCAGACGGCGACGGCCGCCATCAGCTTGGCGTCTCCGCCGCCCATGAGTCCGCATGCGAACAGCGCTATCCCGGCGATCAGCATGCCGAGACCGACACTGGCGTGGATTGCCATGTCGGTCGTCGACAACGATGAATTCCACGCTGCCGGCAGAAAAAGCAGAGCGATGAAAATCGATACACCGTTGGCGATTTCCAAACGGCGTGCGTCACTGTAGGCGGCGTAAAGGAGGGCGCCGATATAGAGACACACGATCGCGGTCTGGAGGGCGGTCGAACTGTCCTGCATGGCTGGGTTTGCACCCCGCGCGGGTCGTGATCGGGCAAAGTAGTCAGGGCAAAAGAATAGCCGGCCGCGAGCGAAGGGTCGTTCTACGGCCGGCTAAACTTTTAAACGCGTCGCAAACTGGACTTAGTTGACGTTATCCAGGTTGTTGCCGACCGCGTTGAAGGTGGCTTCCATATCGTCGCCAACCAATGTCAGCGCCGCGATAATGGCGACCGCAATAAGGGCCGCGATAAGGCCGTATTCGATGGCCGTCGCACCCGAACGGTCTTTACCGAATCTCGTCAAGAGCTTCGAAGCAAGCGTGAACATCACCGAGTTCTCCTTTGACTGTTTCGCCGGTCGGACACGTGCCCGAGACCAGACGTTCTTGCAAACACATTCGACCAGTAGAAAGGGTCGCAAACCCGCAGGCTTAAGTCAATAATCGCATCCGATCAGAAACATTTCGTTGATATACCCCAACAAAACCGTGACCGCTCGACTGCAACTACGTATTTCCCCTCAAAAGCGGGCACGATGGAATGAGGTTAGTTCTCATTTCCGAGTAGAGCAGTGACCAAACGCACACTCTCATAACGGCCTTAACGGAACCTGAATCGGTAAGCTGTGTGAACGCGATTGTCCCGGGACGCGAAGACCATTATCTCGAAGGAAGGATTAGCTACGCAGATGGGTGAGTGATGAATTTGAACGACGATTTTTCGAGCCGGGCCGTCATTCGGCCGGACGATATGAAATGGGTGTCATCGCCCAGTCCGGGCGTGGACCGCATCATGCTCGACCGGCTCGGCGATGAGGTCGCGCGGGCGACATCCATCGTTCGATACGCGCCGGGGAGTTCCTTTCCGCGCCATACCCATGGCGGCGGCGAAGAATATTTCGTACTCGACGGCGTGTTTTCCGATGAAACCGGCGATTTCGGCGTCGGTTGCTACGTGCGAAACCCGAGAGGCACCGGCCACGCGCCGTCGACCCGGGAGGGCGCAACAATCTTCGTCAAGCTTTGGCAATTTGCGGAAGGCGACGACCGCCAGTTGTGCATCGATTGGAATGCGGCTTCGTTTCAACGAGGACTGGTCGACGGATTGTCGGTTCTTCCGCTGCACAGTTTCGGGACCGAAAATGTCGCGCTGGTTCGCTGGCGGCCGGGTACCGTATTCGAAAACCACATGCACATCGGTGGCGAGGAAATTTATGTCATCGAGGGCACGTTCGCCGACGAGTACGGCACGTATCCCGCCGGCAGTTGGCTTCGAAACCCGGACGGAAGCCGGCATACACCGTTTTCTGAAGAGGGGTGTTTGATCTACGTGAAAACGGGGCATCTGGCCGCCGGTTCCGACACATTACTGGCGCCGGAGGCACGTTCACGGCGATTGTGATGCGGGTTGCGCCTCAAATCGGCCTCTGTTCAGCTAATGCAATCCAGCGAACAGCCGAGCGAGGAGCAAATCATGGATCTGACAACACTTGAGGCTTGGAGCTACGTTGTAACAATATTGGGTTTCCCGGCGGCAATCCTGACGTTCATTTTCGAACAGCGAAAGGAGCGCGCCAACGAGGAGAACGAGTTGCACCGCAATTTGTCCGAGGAATACGACAACTTTCTCAGACTTGTCCTCGATAACGCCGACCTTCTCTTGTTGCGCAGTTCGGGAAGCCCGCCGAAGCTCGATGATGAGCAACTCGAACGCCGCGATATCATCTTCGAGATGCTCGTGAGCTTGTTCGAGAAGGCCTATATTCTGCTCTATGAAGACACCATGAACCGCGATGCGAGCCGGCGCTGGCTCTCATGGGAAGATGACATGCGGCACTGGTGCGCGCGGCAGGATTTTCGGGATCTGCTGCCGGACCTGCTGGATGGTGAGGACGATGATTTTTCCCGTCATATCAGTGGTATCGCAAGCGAGCAGAATATCGCAGCCACGGCATAGCGGCACCGGTACCGTCCCGGAGGCGGCTCTTTCGGTCAATGGTTCTGTGGCCTAGAAGATGCGGGTTAACATTGGAGGTATGCCATGTCGGGCACAGCCATCGAGATCAAGGCGCCAGACGCCTCGCTGAAGGCTGGGTGGCGAGCGCTCTATGATGGATATGCAACGTTCTACAAACGTGAGATGACGGACGCTATCGCCGAAACTGTCTGGGATTGGATTAACGATCCCGCGCATGAACTCGATGGCGCGATTGCGATTGTTGACGGTTCGCCCGTCGGACTTGCTCACTATCGCCGAATGCCGTCGCCGTTGCGGGGCGCCGACATCGGCTTTCTCGACGACATGTTTATCGACCCGGCGGCACGGGGGCAGGGTGTGGCGGAGGCGCTGTTCGATCACCTGGGAGCCGTCGCTCGCGAGCGCGAATGGGATATCGTTCGCTGGATTACGGCGGACGACAACTACCGGGCGCGTGCGGTTTACGACAAACTGGCCAGGAAGACGATCTGGAACGTCTACGAGATGACGCCCTAGACGTCGCCGGTCGGATTGAACGGCTCAAAGCGGTCGAGCGCCTCGATCCGTTGGCACCACGCGACGACCGATGGATAACCGTCGAGCGAAAATCCACCGTCGGATGCGACGGAAACGTAGGGATACGCAGCGATATCGGCAATCGTCGGCGCAGACGCCGCAAGCCAGTCGCGATCCGATAGTTCCCTGTTGAGTGTCGCCAGCGCCGTTTCGCCGACCGGCCGGTTGACTTCCGGGTCGCCCGGGCGGCCGAGCGCGACCATGGCCCGGGTGAACGCCAGGCCGTAGAGGATTTCGTAGGCCGTGAACGAAAGCCATCGGGTCACTTCGGCCGCGGCACGGGCATCGCTCGGAAACCAACGGCCACTGTCGTCGTAGCGCCGCGAAAGGTAAACGAGGATTGCCTGAGAATCGCAGATCGGTCCATCGTCGTCCTCCACCCAGGCTGGTACTTGGGCCAGGGGATTGATCGCGAGATACTCCGGCTTCTTGTGGTCGCCTGACGGCGGGTCGAAAGACACGGTTTTATGCTCGACGCCGAGCAACGCGGCCATCAGCCGGATCTTGTAACAGTTGCCCGAGCGTTGGAACTGATAAAGGGTCGGCATGGCGTTCTCCGAAAGCTCTGCGTGCATATCTTCACTCATGTGACGCTGTATTCAGGCCGTTTTCAAGAGGTGCGTCTTGTCCGAATGCGAGTGCGGCCATAGGATCTCGCGCCATGACTATTCGTTTGAGTATTGAAGACATCATAACCGATTTCCCCGCCTATCGGGTCGGTGCCGTCGTTGCAACCGGCCTGAATATTCCCGCGTCCCGCCCAGCCGCTTTGGACGATGCGATTCGGACTCGCGAAGCCGAGGTCGCCGAGACGTATGCGGATACCGGTATGGGCGACATTGCCGGGATCGCCGACTGGCGGGCGGCCTATCGTGCGTTTGGAATCAAGAAGACGAGCTATCGTTGTTCCGTCGAGCGACTGGTGCGATCCTGCATAAAAGGACGGGGATTGCCGGCGATCAACGGTTTCGTCGACGCTTACAATCTGGTGTCTGTTCGCCACATTATGCCGCTCGGTGCGGACGATCTCGACAAAGTCGCCAGCGATCTGGCGTTTCGCTATGCGCGGCCCGGCGACAGCTTCATTGCGTTAGGCGACGAGCACCGTGCCGAAGATCCGCCGAAGGACGGCGAGGTCGTCTACGCCGATTCCGCAAAAGTGCTGTGCCGGCGCTGGAACTGGTACCAGGACGACCGTAGTCCGGTGACGACAACGACCACGCGAGCGGTGATTACCGCGCAGTCGCTGGGGGCGTCGCCGCTGGAACCGGCGCTCGACGATCTTGAGGCATTGCTGCGAGAGCACTGCCATGCCGATCTTGCCTGGGCGATTGCCGATGCCGGCAATCCCGTCGCCGAGATCGATTGAATTGCGTCAGATTCGGTCGAGTTTTTTCAGGGTATCGATAACCTGATCGGCCAGTTGATTGACGGTGTGCTCGTCGGTCTTGAGAACGATCTCAGGGTTTTCCGGTGCTTCGTAATCGGAGTCGATGCCGGTGAAGTTCTTGATCTCGCCCGCGCGCGCTTTCTTGTAGAGGCCTTTCGGGTCGCGTTGTTCGCAGACCTCAAGCGGCGTATCGACGAAGACCTCGATGAACTCGTCCTCGGCAACCAGACCTCGCGCCATTTCGCGCTCGCTGCGATAAGGCGAAATGAACGAAACCAGCACGATAAGCCCGGCATCGACCATCAATCTCGATACCTCGCCGACGCGGCGAATGTTTTCGACTCGGTCCTGTTCGGTGAAGCCCAGATCCTTGTTCAGTCCATGGCGAACGTTGTCGCCGTCGAGCAGATAGGTATGACGGCCCATGGCCTGCAGCTTCTGTTCGATCCGGTCGGCCGTCGTCGACTTGCCCGACCCGGAAAGGCCCGTGAACCACAACACGCAGGGTTTCTGGCTCTTCTGCTTTGCGCGGATGTCCTTGTCGACATCCATCTCGTGCCACTTGATGTTGCTTGCCCGGCGCAGGGCGAAGTCGATCATTCCGGCGCCGACCGTCGCGTTGGTGAAACGGTCGATCAGGATGAAGCCCCCGGTATCCGGCACATCCTTGTAGGGGTCGAAGGCGATCGCCCGATCGAGCGCGAGATTGCAGTAGGCGATCTCGTTGAGACCGACGGTATCCGAGGCGATGTGATCGAGATTGTTGATGTTGATGGTGTAGCGCAGGTTGGTGACCGCCGCGCCGACGGTCGTCGTGCCGATCTGCATGAGATACTGGCGTTCGGGCAGCAGCGCGTCCTCGTGCATCCACAGCAGATGCGCGGCAAATTGATCCGAGTGATCGGCCGGCGTGTCGGCGTCCGATATCACATCGCCGCGGCTGACATCGACCTCGTCGGTCAGCGTCAGGGTCACCGACTGGCCGGCAACGGCGCGTTCTAGATCGCCGTCGAAAGTAACGATTCGCGCCACCGTCGACGTCACATCGGACGGACCGATGATGATCGGATCGCCCGGCCGGACGGTGCCGCTGGCGATCATGCCGCTGAACCCGCGAAAATCCTGGTTTGGTCGGTTGACCCATTGCACAGGCATGCGGAACGGACCGGCTGCCCGATCGGTTTTGACATCGGTATTCTCCAGAACCTCCATCAGGCAGGGCCCGTCGTACCATGGCATCGCCTTGGATCCTTCGAACACGTTTTCGCCCTTCAGGGCTGAAACCGGAACGCACTGGATGTTCTCCAGCCCGAGACTTGTGGCGAAGACATTGTATTCGTAGGCAATCTTGTCGAAGGTTTCCTGATCGTAATCGACGGCATCCATCTTATTGACAGCGAGCACGACATGGCGAATGCCGACGAGGCTGACGATAAAGCTGTGCCGGCGAGTCTGGGTCAATACGCCTTTGCGTGCGTCGATCAGAATGACCGCGAGATCCGCGGTCGAGGCGCCGGTCGCCATGTTGCGGGTGTATTGTTCGTGGCCCGGCGTGTCGGCGACGATGAATTTGCGCTTGTCCGTCGAGAAGAAGCGATAAGCGACATCGATGGTGATGCCCTGTTCGCGCTCGGCCTGCAGGCCGTCGACCAGCAGCGCGAGATCGATCTCGCCGCCCTGGGTGCCGACTTTCTTGCTGTCGGCTTCGATAGCTGCGAGCTGATCCTCGAAAATCAGTTTGGAATCGAACAGCAATCGGCCGATCAGGGTCGATTTTCCGTCGTCTACGCTGCCGCATGTGATGAACCGCAGCAGGTCCTTCTCTTCCTGAGCCTTCAGGTATGCGTCGATATCGGTGGCGATGAGGTCGGAGGCATGGGCCATCAGAAGTACCCCTCCTGCTTCTTTTTCTCCATCGATCCGGCCTGATCGTGATCGATGACGCGGCCCTGGCGCTCGGACGTTCGGGTCAGCAGCATTTCCTGAATGATGGCGGTCAGCGTATCCGCGGTCGATTCGACCGCTCCTGTCAGCGGGTAGCAACCCAACGTACGGAAGCGTACCGATTTCATCATCGGCGTCTCGCCGTCTTCGAGCGGCATGCGGTCGTCGTCGACCATGATCAGGGCACCGTCACGCTCGACCACCGGTCGTTCGGCCGCGAAGTAGAGCGGCACGATGGGAATGTCCTCGAGATGGATGTATTGCCAGATATCGAGTTCCGTCCAGTTGGACATCGGAAAGGCGCGAATGCTCTCGCTTTTCTGTATGCGTGCGTTGTAGAGCCGCCACAGTTCCGGGCGCTGGTTTTTCGGGTCCCAGCGATGCGACGACGTGCGGAACGAGAACACACGTTCCTTGGCGCGGGATTTCTCTTCATCGCGGCGCGCGCCACCGAATGCCGCGTCGAACTTGTACGTGTTGAGCGCCTGCTTGAGGGCCTGGGTTTTCATGACATCGGTATGTAGCGCGGAGCCGTGGGTAAAAGGACCGATACCCTGTTCGAGACCTTCTGCATTGGTGTGGACGATCAGGTCCATGCCCGATTCGGCGGCGACCCGGTCGCGGAAAGCGTACATCTCGCGGAACTTCCACGTCGTGTCGACGTGGAGCAGCGGGAACGGCGGGATCGACGGATAGAATGCCTTTTTCGCCAGATGCAGCATCACCGCCGAGTCCTTGCCGATTGAATACAGCATGACCGGGTTGCGGAAGCCGGAGACGACCTCGCGCATGATGTGAATGCTCTCGGCTTCGAGCTGGCGAAGATGGGTGAGGTGGTCAGTATCGGTCATGAGAACTCAGCAGGAGGCTTTGGAATTGGGCGGACAATATGGTCGACAGCCCCGGATATCAATGCGTTTCGGGCGCTTCGCAGAATAATTACTAAAAATAATGTAAATTATATTTTTTCACTTATTTTTCTCGTTAATTAGACGGTTATACGGTGGCGATGCATTTTCTCGTACAGCGGCAGGACCCGGTCGTACATGGCGCGAATACGGTCCGGCGCCTCCGTGATGTCGACGTAAGCGCGCGGCTGCGGCTTCAGTCCGTCCGAGTCCCGAAGATTTGCATGCCATGATCCACCGTCGTACCAGCTGACCTCATCGCGTGCGCCCGGCTCCCACGACAGCGCTTCGGCAATGTAGGCAATGCCGACAGCACCGCAGTAGGCTTCGACGACGCCGGCGGGGTTTTCGAGAAGATCGTCTGAATCGATGATCGGTGGCGCTTTGCCCGTTTCATTCGTTAGGCGTTCGAAGAGTGCGAACTGACCCGTGAAACCAGCCTCTTCGAGCTCGAACGACGGCCAATGCTTGTACATGGACGTCAAGACTTTGGCCGGGTCGCGAATCAGGAAGCTGTGGCGAAACGCGGCGAGAAACGCTTCGTCCCACATGTGGTCGACGTAGTGGGGGAAATCCTTGATGAAAACGGCGTCGGATTCCGCATCCGCCTGAAGTGCTTGCCATACCGCGGCAAACGACAACCCCGCCTTCGGTATCTGTTCCGCAGGACGACGCGGCCATTTCGCATCTTCGCCGAAATACCAGGCCTCTCCGAACGGCTCGTGCCGGCAATTGAGATCGCCGCGCTGGCGCATCATCCATTCGAACGCCGTCGAGGTCGATCGCGGCGTCGCCCAAAGAGCGAGAATGGGCATCATCGTCACGATGCTCTTGCCGTGTTCGCGGACAATTTCAGTCGATGTTCGTAAAGTGCCTCGTAATGCGGCAGGGATGCGCGGTAAAGACGCATCATGTCCTCGCTCGACGATAGCGGCGGGTAATCCCGTTTCTGAGGTTCAAGACCCTTGCTGGCCTTCAGGCTGTCGTGAAAGCCGTGCTCGTCGGTATTCCACGTCGCATTCTTCGTTTTGCGCTCCCGGGTCTTCGCCTCCCAGTTGAGCGCTTCGGGAACGAACGGAATGCCGACCGCTTCGCAATAGGCCGCCATGCCCGCCGCCGCATCGGTCAACAATTCATCGGAATCGATCACGACCGGCGCTTTGCCTGTGCGTTCGGCAACCCGGTTGAACAACACGGACAGTTCCTCGAAGCCGATTTCGGGCAGGATGATATCCGGCCATCTCGTATGCATCGACGTAATGACTTTTTCGGGGTTGCGGATCAGAAAAGAGTGGGTGAAGTGATCGAGGAAGTTGTCGTCCGCCATATGCATGACCGAATATCCGAAATCCTTGACGAAAACCGGACCGGCGGCAGCCTCGGCGACCAGTCGCTCATGGACCCCGCGAATCGTAAGACCGGGCGTCGGCTTCAGACTCGGATCGGCAACGAAGTAGCGGTCGTGCCGACGGTCTTCGCCGTAGTAGTAGGCCTCGTTGTATGGTTCATGGTGACATGTCATGTCGCCGCGGTTGGCCATCGCCCATTCGAAGGCGGTTGAGGTCGAGCGCGGCGTCGCCCAGAGGGCCAGAATCTTACCCATGTCGGTTTCGTTCACTTAAGCGTGCTGAGAAGGTAGCCGTACTCGCGGCGGGGACCCGGGACGCCGAGATGGCGCATCATGTTCCAGTAGAGTGCGGCATCCGAGGGGATGACCGGTTTTTCGACCAGCCCCTCGATGGCTTCGAGATAAGGCAGCATGCTGAACCCGGCGCCTGTCTGCACGACGACATCGGCCTCGGGAGCGGCGAGATGCGCTTTGTGGCATGACTGCACGAGGTCGCGTGCGGGATAGTCCCAATAGGTCGCATCTTCGACGGCCAGCATTTCATCGAGATTTTTTCTCAAGCCCTGATCGATGAGATTACCGGATGCGAGGATCTCAAATCCCGCCTCGCCCAGGAATCGGTTGATGCCCTTCATCCAGTCGTCACGATAGTAGCCGTTGGCGATGGTGACGGTCTTCGCGCCGATGGCGTTCAAGGCATCGACGATGGAGAGCCCCGCCATGACGAACGGCGCCCCGGACTTCTCGCTGATATCATCGCAGATACGCCGTGTGTCGTCCGGCGACTTGCCGTCGCAGTGCGACCAGTTCGATCCGACCTGGCCGACGACTTGGCAGTTACAGCGCGCGAGGGCAATTGCGGCTTCCTCCAACAACCCGAAATTCCGGGTTCGTTGCTCAAGCTGGTACTCGTAGCCATCGACGTGGAGCACCCGTTCCTGAACGCCAACAGTCGGCGGCACGACGCGTTGAAACATCTGAGGTCCCGGATCGAAACAGGCGGGCGTCGTGACGAACCCGGCGATATGGCTCCAGCGGGCGATGGGTTTTCCGAAATCGGCAATGGGCATCACGCATCCTCTCGGTTCGTGTCGGCGGGATGAGCCGGCGACCCAATGCTCCTATATCCGGCGGTAAAATGACAATGCAATCGGTTGCCGAATAATATATCATTTTTGATATGAGTAATTATCGCTATGCCCTTCCATCAGCTAGTGCGCTTTATGCCTTCGAATGCGTTGGGCGATATGGAAATTTTAGCCGGGCGGCACAGGAGCTGGGAACCTCGCAGCCGGCTGTCAGCCGTCACATTGCATCACTCGAAGCGTTTCTCGGCGTTCGACTGCTGGTCCGCGGGCGCGGTCGCACGACGCTGACGCCGGAAGGCCGGCATCTCTATCAGGCGACACTGGACGGTCTTGAGACGATTGCCGGCGCCGTTCGACACATCCGGCAGCAACGACGCACTGTCTCGATCGCATGTACTTACGCGATCGCGCATCTCTGGCTCATGCCGCGGCACGAGGCGCTGCAACGGGCATTGGGCGAGGACGTGGAGATCGTCGTGCAAAGTTCGGAGTACGAATATCATGACCGTCTGCGCGAGGAGGGGATCGATATCTGCCTGACGTTCGCCGGCGAAAAAGCGAAGGGCGGCCATAAGCACAAAATCTTTGCCGAGGCCGTGATTCCCGTCTGTTCACCGGGTTTTGCCGATGATGTGCGCGATCGCGTGAAGCACGACGGCGTTCCCGCACTGACCCGATTACCGCTCCTCAATCTCGGCCAACCGAACTATGGCTGGCTGACATGGGGTGACTGGTTCGAGCGTCAGAGCGTTGACGCGCCTGACCTGAGCAGCGCCCGGCGGTTCGGGAATTATGTTTACCTGCTGGAAGCGGCCTGCGCCGGCGCCGGTGTCGCGCTCGCCTGGCGCGGACTCGCCGATGCCTACATCGAGCTGGGACGATTGCAACCCGTCTTTCCCGAAATCGACTGGATTGAGACAGACGGCGGACTATCGCTGGTCGTCAACCCGGAACCGCGTGACGTTTCGCTCGTGATCTCGGCCGTCGCTGCGCTACTCGCCCCGGCAGGGGACTGATCGCCGCAGATTATTCGAGAAAGCGGTCCCAGGTTTCGTTCGAGGACTGATCCATCTCTTCTAGCGTAAGAATCTGAGAAACCGTCTCTCCGTCGGTTGAATAGGGCATGCGCAGCATTGAATGGTTAAGAAAAACCGATTCGGTTCGCGTCGGTATCTGGTTGATGAAAACCAGCGGCTGCTGCTCGGTGATGACGCGTATGTGCTGATCGATACAGAGATTCCTGAAGCCAGCCGGCTCGATTGCATCCGTGGTTTTTGCGCTTAGCTCAAATGTGTGCAGGTTGGCGAGTCCGGAGCCAAAAAATCGATAGGAAAACGGCGGTTTTCCGGTATCGGTATTGATGACGTTGGCATAGGGAAGGATCTCGTTCGGGAGGCTCTCCAGTACGCCGATGCTCCAGACAGGCAGATCCCCCGATGCCGCCTCATCCTGCCAAGCGTCGTGTGCCGCACGGAGCTGCGGCGATAAAATCGATCGTGCGTCGCATTCTCGCCAGTGAAACGGCGTATAACGATTTTCGTCCAATGACTGGTTCACCATGCCCGGCTCACAGAGTTCAGTGACGACTCAGGGAATAACGACGTTGATCGGCACTCCGCGATTCCAAGCCTCGAGGTTGGCAATGGCGAGTTCAAGGATGGCAACGCCGGCCTCTGGTGTGTTGAATCCGGTATGCGGCGTCAGAACGACATTCTCGATCGATCTGAACGGATGATCGTCGGGCAACGGTTCCTCGGCGAAAACATCTACCCCGGCACTGGAAAGACGGCCATCCTGGAGCGCTTCGATCATAGCCGTTTCATCAATGAGTTCGCCCCGCGCCGTGTTGATCAGGACAGCGCCCTCTTTCATCGTGCCGATCCGATCCGCATCAAGAAACCCGATTGTCTCCGTGTTGAGCGCAAGATGCAGAGAGACGATGTCGCTCTCGCGGAGGAGCTCGGGCATATCGGCAAAGACGGCCGAGGGGCTTGCGTCGACAACGGCTCGGTCGCGAGCCCACGCCACGACGTGCATGCCAAGAGCCGTCGCCAGATCCGCGGTTCGTCGTCCGATGCCGCCGAACCCGATCAGGCCGAGCGTTTTGCCGCGAAGATCGAATCCCTGTTGGTCGCCGCGCCAGTGACCGGACCGGACGGCGCGGTCGAGGCTGACGATGTGGCGCGCACAGGCAAACATCAACGCAAGGGTGTGTTCGGCCACAGTCTGATCGGCGTAACCCGGTGTATTGCTGACCGTAATGTCACGTGATGTGCATAGAGCAAGATTGACGAAATTGGCGACGCCGATCCCGGTGAACGAAATCATCCGGAGATTGGGCGCGCGTTCGATCACGGCATCGGGCAATCCCCAGCCGAGGATGATGGCTTCTGCATCGCCGATCCGCTGCAACCACGCGATATCCGTCTCCGGCTGCCCAAGGTGCACCTCGTGGTTGCCCAGCGCACTCATCCGATCCGCAAAGGGACCGGCCAAAAGAGTGGCGAACTCCGTGTCGGCGTCCGGATAGACGATGCGCGGCATCGTTCAGGCGTCGTAACCCGGATTTTTTCGGTCGAGATGCCGGAGGATGGCAGGCCAGTCGTCATCGGTCTCATCGTCATATAACGCGTACTGCTCGCGCGTGTGCTGACACACCGATTCCGACGGCAGCACGATTTCTCCGCCCGATTGCATGGCCATGAGCTGCGACTGGCAGGATTTTTCAAGGTAGTACATGGAGCCGAAGGCAAACGCGACGGACTTGCCGACCGTCAACAGACCGTGATTTCTCAGAATCATGGCTTCGTTGGTGCCGAGGTCGTCGATCAGCCGTTCGCATTCTGCGAGGTCGAGAGCGATACCCTCGTAGTCGTGGTAACTGATGTTGTCGTAGAAGCGGAGCGCATGCTGCGTAATTGGCAACAGGCCTTTCTTAAGCGCGGAAATCGCCATGCCGGCCGGCGTGTGAGTGTGCAGCGCGGCATTGACGTCGGTGCGCCCGCGTAACACCGCACTGTGGATGGTATAACCGGCCGGATTGAACTGATAGCCGTTCTCGACCAGCTTGTTTCGGTTGAAATCCATCTTGATGAGGCTCGACGCGGTGATTTCCTCGAACATGAGATCGTAGGGATTCAGGAGAAATGCATCCTCTCCCGGAACGCGCGCCGAAATATGTGTCGCTGTCAGATCGGTCCATCCTTCGAGAGCAACCAGCCTGTAACACGCCGCCAGATCGACCCTGACTTTCCACTCGGCGTCACTGACGCGCGAGCGCACGGACTCCGTATCGGCGGAAACGGAAACGGGTGTCGCCATGATAGTTCTCCCTTCGATGCTCATGGGCGAGGAGAATTCCACGTTTTTGCGTTGCCGGAAACCCTGATTACGATGCTGCTTTTGAGGTGTTGGATTTCGGAATATTCGTATTTATACTCACGTGGCATTGCGTAACAGATGGCGCTGCGCATTTTTGGCGCCAGAAAGTCCGGGGGATTAACGTGGCTTTTCTAGCTCAACTTATCGGTGCCGTACTCGGCGGCGTCGCCGGTTTTGCCGTCGGCGGCATGGTCGTCGCCGGTGCGGGTGACATGACACTCGACATGCGGTTCATTCTCGGCGGCGCCGGCGCGGTGATCGGCTTTGTCATCGGCCGCGTGATCGGCGCTGCGGCAGAGAAAAAAAATACGAAGGGCGCTTCATCCGGCGACGACGACTAAGTCAGGCCGACTATACGGCGCCGCCGACCTTCAGACCTTCCCAGACGGCTTCCTCCGCCGTGCGCGGCGATATGCAATCGCCGACAAGATGGTGTTCGAGACCTAGGTCGAGAACGATTTCCTCGACGGTGTTGTCCGGTGTATGCCCCTGGCACAGGACCAGCGTGTCGGTTTCCTCACAAATCACGGGCTCGTTGCTCATGGTGTGCTGCAGGTAGACCGAGTCCTCGTCGGCGCCGAACAGGCGGACATAGGGAATCATTTCGACTCCCAGTTTGTGGAGCCGGCCGACGCTGGCATCGCGGACATACATCTGGATGGTTTGACCCGGCATGTAGCCGTTCACAGCGAGGCGTACACGGCAGCCTTCCTCAGCCAGTTTTTCGGCAATGCCGATACCGACCCAGTCGGCGCGCCAATCGGCGACCACGACCGATGCGCCGACATTGGCTTCGTTCCTAAGCACCTGCCAGGCGTCAACCACGTGTGCGGCGTCATGTCCTTCGAACTCCGGCCAGCGCGGCGTGGCGCCCGTCGCGACGATTACCGTATCCGGTGCGATATCCAGGATCGCGTTCCGATCGATCTCGGCGTTCAGAGAGACTTCGACGCCGGCGAGTTCCATCTCGCGGGCAAGATTGGTGGCGATGCCGCCGAACTCCGCCCGGTGGGGCAGAAGCTGAGCGAGTAGGGCCTGGCCGCCGAGTTGGGGGCCGCGCTCGTGCAACATGACCGTGTGACCGCGCTCGGCGGCAACGGCAGCGGCTTTCATCCCGCCCGGACCGCCGCCAACGACGAGTACGCGCTTGGGCGCATCCGTCTTATCGCGGTCGCCAAAACGAAGCTCGCGCCCGGTTTCAGGATGCTGAATGCACGAAATCGGATACCCGGCATGGAAATGTCCGATGCAGGCCTGGTTGCAGCCGATGCAGGCGCGGATGTCTTCGCTACGGCCGGCCTTGGCCTTGCCGGCCATCGCCGGATCGCAGATCATCGCGCGCGTCATGCCGCAGAGATCCGCATGTCCGTTGGCAATCACGCCCTCGGCTTCCTGCGGCTGGTTGATGCGGCCGGTTGCGATCACCGTCGCGCCGGTGCGTTCCTTGATCGCTGACGCAAAGGGCGCCGTGTAACCGGGTTGTTCGAACATCGGCGGCACGATGTGGATCGATCCGCCGAGCGTCGCCGACGAACCGGCAACGACGCTGAGATAATCGAGCGTCGTCCGTTCGGTGATCGCCGCGCAGATATCGACAAAGTCGGCAGCCTCCAGGCCTTCATGCCCCATCTCGTTGCCGGAAATCCTGAGTCCAATGACGAAACCCTCGCCAGTCTTGGCACGGATGTCGTCGGCAATATCGACGATGAATCGAACGCGGTTCTCCAGTGTGCCGCCGTAACGGTCCTCGCGCACATTGACGAACGGGTTGAGAAACTGGGCGGGTAGATAGCCGTGCGAGCCGACGATCTCGACGCCGTCGACGCCGGCTCCCTGCATGCGAAGCGCGGCGTCGCCGTGATAGGCGATAACTTCCTCGACCAATTCGAGGGGCATGGGCCGCGGCAGGACGTGAAAGCGTTCGTTGGGGGTCGCCGATGCGCTGAACGACACGGGCGCCGTGCCGTCCTCGGAGGCAACGATTTCGCGCCCGGGATGAAACAACTGTGCGATCAAACCGCAATCGTATTCGTGAAGTGTCTTGGCAAGCCTCGCGTAGCCGGGAATGCAATCGTCCGTGTCGACCCGGATCGGATCGGCGACGAAGACGGCGCTCGGATGCACGAGAGCAACCTCCGTCATGATCAGGCCGGCGCCCCCGCGTGCGCGAGCCTCGTGATACGCGACCATCGCGTCGCCGATCTTACCGTGGTCATTCAGATGCGTTTCGTGACCGGTCGAGACGATCCGGTTCTTGAGCGCGAGATTGCGGATCGACAGCGGCGAAAACAGATTCGGGAAGTGTTCTGATGACATGGCCGCCTCTTATCGTTGCTCGCAGCCTACGTTATCGAAGAGACAACGCCAGCGACAGGCGCAAAAAATAGTGACTCCAGTCTCCATTCGCGTTTGCGCTGAAGCAAGACTGCACGCTTGTTGGACCGTGATCGCTGCCAGGTTTCTGGATCAGACTCACATGCTTCGTTGAACCGCGCGCGCGATTTCACCAAACCGTGACGGGCTCTAGGTTGATTTCGGTCGCGCAGCGTACGTGGCGAAGGACCGCGCCAACACTGCCTTGAGTACTTTCCAGTTGGTTCGGAACAGGCCGCGATCCGGCGCTGGCAGTTGGCCCGCAAGCGATTCGCGGAGTGTGGGCAAGGCGTGAAACGGGACCTTCGGGTAAAGATGGTGCTCCACGTGGTTGTTCATCTCCGCATAGAGGAACCTGGCGATCAGGTTTGTCGAGAACGAACGGGTCGAAAGCCTTAAATCGTGCTGGTCTTCTTCCATCTCCGCGTGCTGGATGATGGTGAACACTTGCATGGAGATGCCACCCAACAGGCGCGGTATGATGAGGTAGGCCAGTAATTCCGGCCAGAAATCGAGGACGCTCGCCGCTGCAGCAAGGCTGGCGTAAATGGCCAGACACAATCGCGCACCCCACTTCAGCCTAGCGAGATCCCGTTCCGGCGTGTAACGGCGCACCTCGTCGCCGTGAATCCCCAGCGCATTCAGGGCGAAGAGCTTCGCTTCGTAGCGGAACAGTTCGAGGCCGGAGATTTCCAAGAGCCACCCGCGGAACGTCATCGGCGTGGCGTAGGGCATCTGTGCATCCATGCCGTTGATCCACGTGTAGTTGTGATGGCGCATATGCGCCACGAAACGATGGTTCGGCTCCTCGAAGTAGATCAGCGCCGTGATCCAGTTGACGAGTGTGTTCAGCCACGGCGTCTTCACAAACGTACCGTGCGCGCATTCGTGACTGAGGGCGTAGGCAGGAACCGTCATCACAGTTCCATAGACAAACATTGCCGGCCACATCCAAAGGCTGCCGGACGATACGTGAACAAGCCATCCGCTGGCGGTCAGCAGCGTGAGCCAAAGCGCGAGATAGGCGAGACCCGGTCCGTCCGACTTTGCCATGAGTTCGCGAAGGCGGCTGGGGTCGATCGCGACGTCGGACGATTTGGCGTTGGTTGCGGCAATCGTCATCGGCCGGGGCCCCGAAGAAGCGGTAACGGCGGGTCAGTCCCGGTAATCCGGTTCTTCCTCGTCGAGGATTTCCTTGATCGCAGCAAGATGGCTATCGCAGAGTCCCGGATACTCGAGCCACTGCTGGCACGTTTTCTGGGCAACCTCGTCCGACAGCACCTTGAGCTCGCGACCCGATGAGAGCGCCGTGATCAGCGTCTCGGCGGCACGCTCGAAATAATAGAGCTCGTCGAATGCCTGGGCCACGGTCGGCGCTGTGACCATAACACCGTGATTGCCCATCAACATGATCGCCTTGTTGCCGAGAACGCCCGGCAGGCGCTCCGCCTCGTCGCCGAGGCCCATGCCGTCGAAGCCGTCGTCATAGGCGATCCTGCCATGGAACCGGGCTGTATTCTGATCGATTGCCGGCATCGACGGATCCTTGAGCGAGGCCAGCGCCGTCGCATACTTCGGATGCAAGTGAATCAGGCATCTCGCGTGCGGTACGTTCCGGTGCATCGCACTGTGAATGCACCAGGCGGTCGGATCCGGTGCGTTGGGCTGCTTCATTGTTTCGGGGTCGCTGGCGTCGAGAAGCAACAGTTCGCTGGCTTTGATGCGTGAAAAGTGTTTCTGGCACGGATTCATCAGAAATTTGCTGCCGTCCGGGCTGACGGCAAGGCTGAAATGATTGGCGACACCTTCATGTAGACCGAGCCGCGCAGTCCAGCGGAATACGGCGGCAAGGTCGACGCGGCCCTGGCGGACAACCTCGTCTTCGTCGTCGCCTCGGGTTGTGTGCAAAGCAGTTACGGCCATGGTGTCCTCCGGTAAGAAACGCGTTGCTGGCTCAATGTCTCCGACTTCGCCAAGCATAGGCAAACGAGAAAAATTCTCGGACAAGATTAGCATAGTTTCTGTTGTGACGGTACTTCGGGCCAGGCAATCACGCCTGCGGTTTACCAGACGGATTCAGTGCTCTGTTTATTATCCAGCGCCTTGGTGAACAGTTCCCATTCCTTTTGCGGAAGGAACCGTTGGGCGAGAAACTGATAGGTTTCCTGAACAACCCGTTCGATATCCGGCCCGCTGTTCGCCGGCGTCTGTTCCCATCGGGCGACGAGTGCGTCCCAGGCCCAAAGGCGGCGATGCAGATCGTCTCGCCTTGCACGGATCATCTTGACCTGTCGCGCCATGTTGCCAAGCACCGTCATGATCTCGCTGGTCTGCGCATCGATCTTCTCAAAGGAGTCGCGAAAGCCTTGCATGGCGATCGCAAGCAGCTTCGAGACGCGGATGATGGATTCCATGGCGCCGTCCTCGGTCGAGTAATTTTTTGAAATTTCCTGCAAGCGGTCCTCGATCAGCGTAATGCGCTCGAAACGCTCGCGAACCGCTTCGATTGCGGCGAGTTCCTCGGCAAGTCCACTGACGAGACTGATGACCTCCTCCCGATTGTCCCGGTCCATACCGAGCGCCTCGGCAGCAGCGCCGAATGCCTCGTTGATCTTTTCCTTCATGCCCGGCTTGTCGATGATGCCGGCGAGCCGGTCCGTGTCGGTGAGAACTTCCTCATCGCCCGACATCCACGTGACCAGTTGGATCGAAATTCTCGACTGGGCGATTTTACGGTGTTGATCGGTTACATCCCAGGACGGCTTGCCGGATGTCATCTCGGATGGGAAAGGATCGCCGATCCGGAGGCCCTGAACGTACTTCAAGGCTTCTTCGATAAATTGCAGCATCTGCCAATCGGGGTCGTCGTCGGCGAGGCCGAGCTCCTTCTTGACGCTTACGAATTTTAGATCGACCGGTCCGGTCTCAAGAGGCGTAACCATGACCGGGGTGTCCGACTCCTCGACCATGCGGAAAAAGGTTCCCTCCACGGCGTGGAAGAAGTGATTATTGAAGGCGACTTCCTCGGGAATTTGAACGGCATCATCGTCGTCCATCGCTGCGTTTCGTCCCTCGCTAACCGCTGAGCATTCGCTTCATTACCGGTATGTTACCGCAGGTGTCCGGGAGCGAAAACAGGTGCGTACAAGATTTAGGCGCAGCCGTGGAGATGCCGGGTAAGACGCTCCATGAAGCGGACACCTTCCTCGATCTGGGCGATGCTGACGAACTCGTCCGGTTTATGCGCCTGTTCGATATAGCCCGGGCCGCAGATCAGGGACGGCACGCGACCGGCATCGGTGTAGATACCGGCCTCGGTAAAATAACTGACCTTCAGATCCTGATTGTGGCCGCTGAGTGCGCGTACGAACTGAACGATCTCGGCGTCCGGGTCGAGTTCGTATCCGGCGAATCCTGGCCACGGGTCGATTTCGACGGATGCGGCGGGTGAGATCGCGGTCATCTGTGGCAAAAGATCGGTGTCGACGAATTGTCGGACGCGGTTTTCGATATCCCGATGGTCGTGTCCTGGCAGCATGCGGGTCGAAAAATCGAACGTACAGCCCTCCGGCACGATATTGAGGGCGGTGCCGCCGGCAATGGTGCCGACCGTCACGGTAGAGAACGGCACGTCATAGCCTTCGTCCCGCGGCCCCTGGTCGGCGAAAAGTGCGTTGAGGTCTTCAAGAAAGACAATCAGGCGGCAGGCATACTCGACGGCATTCACGCCGTGCGGCGCAAGGCTGGAATGGGCGCCGAGGCCCTTGATGGTCGCCGTGTAGCAGTACGTGCCTTTCTGACCGGTGACGACACGCATGCCAGAGGGCTCTCCGACGACACAAGCTTGCGGGCGCACAGGCAGCGAAGCCAGAATGTCGGAAAGCGCCACGGCGCCGTCGCATGTCGTTTCCTCGTCGTAGGTTAGTGCAAGATGAACGGGCAACCTCAGCGGTTGCTCGAGAAACGCCGGAACGAACGTCAGCGCCAATGCCGCCCAACTTTTCATATCTGCAGTGCCGCGGCCGTAAAGCAGGCCGTCCCGTTCGGTGACCGTAAAGGGGTCGCTCGACCACGCCTGGCCGTCGACGGGAACGACATCCGTATGTCCGGCGAGCACGATACCAGGGCGGTCGGCAGGGCCAATGGTCGCCAGCAGATTTGCTTTGTCGCCAGCCGCATTGGGAAATATCTGCGCTTCGATGCCGTGATGCGCGAGGTAGTTCCGCACCCAGTCGACGAGAGCCAGATTTGAGTTCCGACTTGTCGTGTCGAATTTGACGAGTCGGCCAAGAATATCAATCGCGGCGGCCGCGTTCGCCGTCATCGGTCAATTCGCGATTTCATCGAGCAGACGATTCATAAACCGCTCACAGAGCGCCAGCTGATCGATCGCTACGAATTCATCCGGCTTGTGCGCTTCGCCGATCGAGCCCGGGCCGCAGATCACGGTCGGGATCCCGACCCGTTCGCGGAACAGTCCCGCCTCGGTTGCAAATGCGACACGGGTATGATCGTTGCGCCCGGCGAGAGCCTTGACGAAGGCGACGATATCCTCGTCTGCACCGGTATCGAGACCGGGTGCACTGGTCACTTCTTCGATGAGAATGCCGGTTTCCGGTTGCACGGCCTGCATAGCCGGATTCAACACATCGGCGACGTGGGCCTCGATCTCGGCGATAATTTCGTCTGAATCATGGCTGCCGATGTTGCGGAACTCGAACTCGATTTCGCAATGTTTCGGCACGATGTTGAGTGCCGTGCCGCCACGCATGGTCCCGGTGTGCACGGTGGTATAGGCAACGTCGTACATTTCGTCGAACGGACCCTTGAGGCTGAAGCGTTCCGCCATCGATCGCAGGAACGTGACGAGTCTGGCGCCATACTCGATGGCATTGACGCCATGCGGTGCGAGACTGGAATGCGCCTCGAAGCCGTTGATCGTGGCGCGATAGCTGCGTTTGCCCTTGTGGCCGGTGACCACCTGCATGCTTGTGGGTTCGCCAACGATACACATGGCCGGCTTGATCGGCATCTGCTGCATTTTTTCGAGCAGCGTATGAACGCCAATGCAGCCGACTTCCTCATCGTACGAAAATGCGAAATGCACGGGCATGCTGCGGGCGCGCTCGACAAACGCCGGGGCGAAGGCGAGGCATGTCGCGATGAACCCCTTCATGTCGCAGGTCCCGCGGCCGAAAAGCAGGCCGTCCCGCTCTGTCAGAGCCCAGGGATCCGTCTTCCATTCCTGACCGTCGACGGGCACGACGTCCGTGTGGCCGGACAGCATGACACCGGGCTTGTCCTGCGGGCCAAGCATCGCATAGAGATTGGCCTTGGTCCCTTCATCATTATGGACCAGCGTCGTGTCGACGCCGAGATCGCCAAGATAGGCACTGACCCATTCGATCAATTCGAGATTCGAATTTCGGCTCGTGGTATCGAATCCGATCAGGGTCGTCAGAATGTCGCGGGTCTTGTCCAGGTTCATGACGTTTGCACGCTCTCGATAGATCGTTCGGAAGGATTCGATGCCAGTCATTTCACGGACCGGGGCAGGCTGGCAATAGCTATCGCCGGGGATGGCATTCGGTCGGATGGCGGAGGGCGGTATTTCTTGTCTGCCCGCGGGCGCGGGATTAGGTTACGCGCGCATTGATGGTGCGTAGACCGCCGCCCGGCAGAGCAAGAAAACATGGATTACGATAAACAATTCGCAGCCGCGATCGAGCGAGTCCAGAAAGAGGGGCGCTATCGGGTCTTTGCCGACCTGCAGCGCGAAGCCGGAAATTTTCCCCGTGCGCTCAACCGCACGGACGGCGGTAACGCGCGACCGGTGACTGTCTGGTGCTCCAACGACTATCTGGGTATGGGGCAAAATGACCATGTTTTGCGCGCCATGCATGACGCAATCGATACCTACGGCGCAGGATCGGGTGGCACGCGGAACATCGCAGGCACGACCCACGCTCATGTTGAGCTTGAGCAAGAACTCGCGGATCTGCACGCCAAGGAACGGGCACTCCTGTTCACGTCGGGTTACGTCGCCAACGAAGCGACATTGACAGCGCTCTCCGTGTTGTTGCCCGATTGCGTGATTTTTTCCGATTCGCTCAACCATGCATCGATGATCGCGGGTATTCGCAATGGCGGTGCGGAACGCCATGTGTTTCGCCACAACGATCTCGACCATCTCGAAGATTTGTTGAAAGACCAACCCGCCGAGCGGAGCAAGATCATCGCCTTCGAGTCGGTCTATTCGATGGATGGGGATGTCGGGCCGATCGAAGCGATTTGCGATCTTGCCGACAAGTACGGCGCCATCACCTATTTGGACGAAGTCCACGCCGTCGGGCTTTATGGCGAACGTGGCGGCGGCATTGCCGAACGCGACCGGGTTCGCGACCGGATCACGGTCATCCAGGGAACGCTGGCGAAGGCTTTTGGCTTGATGGGCGGCTATATCGCCGGCTCGACTGTTATGGTCGATGCCGTGCGCAGCTTTGCAAGTGGATTCATTTTCACGACCTCGTTGCCCCCGGCCGTTGCCGCCGGTGCACTGGCGAGCGTGCGGTATGTCCGTGAACACAATGACCTGCGTATCCGCCACCAGGAACGGGCGGCGTCCCTCAAGGCGCGGCTGACAGGCGAAGGCCTCCCGGTGATGCCGTCGGAAACGCACATTGTGCCGGTGCTCGTCGGTGATCCCGTTCGATGCAAGAGAGCGACGGATGTATTGCTGGACGAGTTCGCCATCTATATTCAGCCGATCAATTACCCGACGGTGCCGAAGGGCACGGAGAGGCTCCGGATCACGCCATCGCCGGTTCACGACGACCGCGTCATGGATGAGTTGGTGAAGGCGTTGGGCACGGTTTGGGACCGACTCGAGTTGCGGAAAGTCGCCTGAACAGTCAGTTTCGTCGGCGGGCGAAGATTATTCGGAACGACCATCCAATTTGTGACACATTTTTTGCAGATTGTGCTTCACATTACCCGAGTCGACACGCTAGGGTGCCGATCAAGTTCGGTGGACTCGTCCTAAATAGGCTGAAAACAAGGCCTTAAGGCAGCCGGCGGAAAGAGCAGGGAGAAGCTCAGCTGATCATGTCGTTTCCCGATTTTGGGGGAACATCGGTCCGTTTTATGACGGCCGCGTGGTTGCTGTGCTTGAACAAGACAGGGTGGGGGCTCCATGAGTGATAGCGCCTCGGGTGACTACATCGTTCGCTTCGAGAACGTGCAAAAGAGCTACGACGGTGAAGTCCTCGTCGTCAAAAATTTCAACATCGATATCGAGCGCGGCGAATTTCTTACCATGCTTGGACCGTCCGGTTCCGGCAAGACCACGTGTCTGATGATGCTGGCCGGTTTCGAGCCGGCGACGCACGGTGAAATTTATCTCAACGGAAAGCCGATCAACAACGTGCCGCCGCACAAGCGTGGTATCGGCATGGTGTTCCAGAATTACGCATTGTTTCCGCACATGTCGGTTGCGGAAAACCTCGCATTTCCGCTCAAGGTCCGCGGTATGTCGAAGGCCGATGTCGATGCCAAGGTAAAGCGCGCGCTCGATATGGTTCGTTTGCCGCAATTCGGTGGTCGTCGTCCGGCACAGCTCTCCGGTGGCCAGCAGCAACGTGTTGCGGTCGCCCGTGCGCTGGTTTTCGAACCGGATCTGGTTTTGATGGACGAGCCGCTCGGCGCACTCGACAAGAATCTGCGCGAAGAAATGCAGTACGAAATCAAACACATTCACGAGAGTCTCGGTGTGTCGGTCGTCTATGTGACCCACGACCAGTCCGAGGCGTTGACCATGTCGAACCGTATTGCCGTGTTCGATGACGGCATCGTGCAACAACTTGCCGCGCCCGACGTGCTCTATGAGCAGCCGGATAATGCCTTCGTCGCGCAGTTCATCGGCGAGAACAATCAGTTGAAGGGCAAGGTTACGGCCATTGATGGCGAAGTCGCCGAAGTGCAGCTCGACAAGGGCGAAAAGGTTAAGGCGCTTGCCGTCAACTGCGGCGATGTCGGTGAGGAGACGATGCTGTCGGTTCGTCCCGAACGCGTGATTATCGCCGAGGACGATATGCCGAACCGCATGACAGGCAAGGTGGTCGAGCTGATTTACCTCGGCGATCACATCCGCTGCCGCATGGAAGTCGCGGCGAGCGAGGAGTTCGTCGTCAAGGTGCCCAACAGCCACGCGCACGCCGCGCTCAAGGTCGGCGAGGAAACGCCGATCGGCTGGGTGACCGAGGATTGCCGGGCGCTCGACATTATCTGACGGGCGCCAAGCATTTTCGGCGCGGTCGAGCCCGAGATCGCGCCGTTAAACGAAACCTTCGGGCGACGCTTTGAAGAAGAGAACCAAGGGAGCAATATCTATGAAAACGATGCATATTCTCGCTTCGGCTGCCGCGGCGGTGATGATCGCCGGTGCTGCCCAGGCGCAGGAAATGACGATCGTGTCCTGGGGCGGCGCCTACTCGGCATCGCAGCAGAACGCGTATCATGATCCGTACATGGCCAAGAACCCGGGCGTGAAAATCATCAACGATGAGAGCGCTGCCGAGGCGGTCGCCAAGCTTCGCGCCATGGCCGAGGCCGGCAACACCACTTGGGACGTGGTCGACGTGGTCGCGGCGGACGCCATTCGTCTTTGCGACGAAGGCCTCGCCATGGAAATCGACCCGGACAAGCACCTCGCTCCGGCGCCTGACGGCACACCGGCATCCGAGGATTTCGGCGATCTGCTGGTTTCCGAATGCTTCATTCCGCAGATCGTTTACTCGACGACGTGGGGTTATCGCACCGACGTTGCAGAGTGGGGCGGCAAAGAGCCGACCTCGATCTGCGATGTGTTCGATACAGAAACCTTCCCGGGTAAGCGCAGCTTCGAGAAGCGCCCGATCAACAACGTCGAATGGGCCCTGCTCTGCGACGGCGTTGCGCCTGAAGATGTCTATGACGTTCTCGGCACCGACGAAGGTGTTGAGCGCGCCCTTGACAAGCTCGACACCATCAAGGACGACATCATCTGGTGGTCGGCCGGCGCCGAAACGCCTCAGCGGCTTGCCGACGGCGAAATCGTGATGGGTTCGACCTACAACGGCCGTCTGTTCGCAGTTATCGAAGAGCAGAATCAGCCGGTGAAGATGTTGTGGGATTGGCAGGTGTTCGACCTCGACGGATGGATCATTCCGGCCAACCTGAGCGATGAGCGCAAGCAGCAGGCGCTCGATTACATCTACTTCGCCACCGATACCCAGCGTCTTGCTGACCAGGCGAAGTACATCTCCTACGGTCCGGCCCGTGCCTCCTCGGCGCCGCTGGTTGGCAAGCACGCCGATCTCGGTATCGATATGGCCCCGCATATGCCGACCGATCCGAACAACGCGAAGACCACCCTGCTCTATAACTACGAGTTCTGGGCGGACAATCGCGACGACATCGACGCCAAGTGGCAGGCTTGGCTAGCTCAATAAGAGCTAAAGACCATTCCGGGAGCGGCGATGTGCCGCTCCCGGGTTTTATCGATTTTCAATTGACGTTTTCGACAAGTACCGGGGGCATGATCTGATGAGCGAGGCAACGGCAAATTCTGGCCCGATGCTTGCGGCCGACGGGACGCCGCTCAAGGTTTCTCTGGCGCGCGCATTACGCCGTCAGAAAATGCGCGCCCTACTGCTCATCGCCCCCTTGCTGCTGTTCATCGTTATTTCCTTCCTGGCACCGATCGCCGACATGCTGTTCCGTTCGGTCGAGAACTCGATCGTGCCGGAGACTCTGCCGCGTACTGTCGTGGCTCTCGAGGATTGGGATCGGACGACGGGTGAATTGCCGGGCGAAGAAGTTTTCGCTGCGATGCATGCCGACCTCGTCGAGGCTGCAGCCGAGAAGAACCACACCAGGGTTGCATCGCGTCTAAACTACGAAACGCCTGGCATCGCCAGTCTGTTCCGCAAGTCGGGCCGCAAGGTCAAACGAATGGAAGAGGGGAACTACAAGGAACAGTTCCTCGAAATGGATGAGGACTGGGGCGATATCGAGGTCTGGAAAACGATTCAGACATTCTCCGGCGAGTACACGTCCGGCTACTTCCTGGCATCCGTCGACGCAAAGCTGACGGCGGACGGCATCGAGATGTTGCCCGAGGATGAACGCATCTATCTGTTCCTGATGTGGCGAACGCTCGTCATGTCATTCGTGATCACGCTTTGTTGCATCCTGCTTGGCTATCCGATCGCATTTCTGCTGTCGAACCTGCCGCTCAGGACATCGAACATGCTGATGATCCTTGTCCTCTTGCCATTCTGGACGTCGCTGCTGGTGCGGACTTCGTCATGGATCGTGCTTTTGCAGCAGCAAGGTGTCATCAACGACACGCTGGTCGCACTGGGAATCATCGACAATCTTTCCCGGCCCGAATTGATGCACAATCAAACCGGCACGATCATCGCCATGACGCACATTCTGCTGCCGTTCATGATCCTGCCGTTGTATTCGGTGATGAAGACGATTTCTCCGTCTTACGTTCGCGCGGCCAAGTCACTGGGGGCAAACGATTGGACTGCATTCTGGAAGGTTTATTTCCCGAATACGGTCCCTGGGATCGGCGCCGGTGCGGTGCTCGTGTTCATTCTGGCGATCGGCTATTACATCACGCCTGAGTTGGTCGGCGGCACGTCGGGCATCTTTATTTCGAACCGGATTGCCTACCACATCTCTTCGTCTTTGAATTGGGGACTGGCAGCCGCACTCGGCGTCTTCATGCTCGCCGTGATCCTTGTGTTCTACTGGCTGTACGACAAGATCGTCGGCATCGACAACGTGAAACTGGGGTAGAGCAATGTCAGGTTTACCGCCATATGCGTCGCCGTTGCAGATCGCCTGGTACTACGGGTTCCGCCTGATCTGCGCGTTGATCTTCCTGTTTCTGATCCTGCCGATTCTGGTCATCCTGCCGTTGAGTTTCAACGCCCAGGACTTTTTCACGTTTACGCGAGAGATGCTGGCGCTTGATCCTGAAGGTTACTCGTTGAAGCACTACGAAGACTTCTTCACCAACTCGGACTGGCAGACTGCGCTAACCAATTCGGTCCGGATCGCGCCGATGGCGACGCTGCTGTCGACCGGTCTCGGCACGCTCGCAGCGATTGGCCTGTCGCAAAGCCACGTGCCGTTCCGCGGAACCATCATGGCGATTCTTATCTCGCCGATGATCGTGCCGCTGATCATTTCGGCCGCCGGCATGTATTTTTTCTATTCGCGGATTGGGCTGCAGGGCACCTACTGGGGTGTTGTTCTGGCGCATGCCGCTCTTGGAACGCCGTTCGTGATCATCACCGTGACGGCGACGCTGGTCGGATTCGACAAGAGCCTTGTGCGTGCGGCGGCGAATATGGGTGCCAATCCAGTAACGACATTCGTCAAGGTTCAGATGCCGTTGATCCTGCCGGGCGTAATTTCAGGCGGCCTGTTCGCCTTCATCACGTCGTTCGACGAAGTCGTTGTCGTCCTGTTTGTCGGCTCGGCCTCGCAGAAAACTCTGCCATGGCAAATGTTCACCGGCCTTCGCGAACAGATTTCACCGACAATCCTGGCGGTCGCGACCGTGCTTGTGACGATTTCGATCATCCTTCTGACGACACTTGAGTTGTTGCGTCGTCGCTCCGAGCGGATCCGCGGGCTGTCGCCGGGCTAATCGGGAGTATCAGGCTTTGACGAAAAGCGGGCGCGGGAACTGGCAAAAGGTTTCGGCGCCCGTTTCCGTTACGCGGAAGCACTCGCTGATTTCGATCCCCCAGTCGTCCTTCCACAGGCCGGGCATTAGGTGGATCGTCATGTTCGGCTGCAGTACGGTCTTGTCTCCGGGGCGCAGACTGAGCGTATGCTCGCCCCAGTCGGGCGGGTAGTTGACGCCGATCGAATATCCCATGCGCGATTCCTTGACGTACCCGTGTTTCGCGATGGTTTCGCGCCAAACCTGTTCGACGTCTTCGCAGGTGACGCCCGGCTTGATGAAATCGAGGGTCGTAGCGACGCCCTCTAGAACGACGTCATTCGCTTCCTGAAATTGCTGCGACGGCGTGCCGAGATAGAGCGTGCGGGCCATGGGACAATGGTAATGCCGGTGCGCGCCGGCCAGCTCCAGGATGGTTGCCTCGCCCTCGACGAACGGTTTGTCATTCCAGGTCAAGTGCGGCGTCGACGTTCCGATCCCCGTCGGCAGCATGGGAACCAGCGACGTATAGTCGCCGCCGAAGGTTTCGCCGTCGCCGCGCATCTGGGTGTGGTAAATCTCGGCAACGGCATCGCATTGGCGAACCCCCGGTTCAATGACGTCGTAGGCGCGTTGCATGGCGCGTTGAACGATGTCGGCGGCGCGCCGGATGTAGGCAATCTCTTGATCGGATTTCACCACGCGAACCCAGTTTACCAGCGATGTTGCGTCGACAAGTTCGGCATCGGGAAGGTTGCGTTGGAACGCTGCGTGGGATGCTGCCGTGTAGTAGTATGCATCCATTTCGACACCGATCCGACCCTCGGCCATACCGCGCCGTTTCAGTTCTTCGGCCATGAAGTCCATCGGGTGACGTTCGGTCGACTGCACATAGTGATCGGGGTATCCGACGATGTCGTCGTCATCCATGAACGCGGTAACCTTGCCGCCATTGGCGTCGATGCCGCGGACGATACAGACCGGGTTTTCGGCCTCAATTGCGACTGCGACGACCTGTGGGGTGTAGAACGACCAACCATCGTAGCCGGTCAGATAGTTCATATTGGCGGGATCGGCAGCCAGCAGCACGTCGATGCCTCGCTCGGACATGCTCTCCTTGGTTCGGCGAATACGTTCGCGATACTCTGAGACCTCGAACGGAAGATCCTTGTGCTGGCTGTAGTCGGTCATGAAGAGAACCTCTGTCGGCGTGGAAATGGGCGGAAAGACGTTATCTCAGAGGTAGCGATACCGCGAGCCTAAATCGTGTCGAATCCGGACGAAGGCGCACGCTCCTGTCGTGGCGGGTGTTTGAACATCTCACGGTAGCTTTTCGAGAAGTGCGACGCGGAAACGAAACCGCACGCGACGGATACATCGAGGATCGACATCGATGTCTGCATCAGCAGAAGCTGCGCCCGTTTTAGGCGTAATTCGAGATAGTGTCGCGACGGACTCTTGTTGAGATACTTGTGAAACAGGCGCTCCATCTGTCGGGTCGACAGACCGACGCTACGCGCCAGCGCATCGCGCCCGATCGGTTCTTCCAGGTTGGCTTCCATCTGCTCGATGATGGCAATTAATTTCGGATGGCTGATACGGAGGCGTTGGCGTAAAGGCATGCGTTGCGGCTCGTTTTCGCCGTGAATCGCAACGTGAGAGAACTGTTCGGCGACCATGACGCTGAGATCGTGCCCGTGCTGACGGGCGATCAGGTGAAGCATCAAATCCATTGTCGCCTCCGCGCCAGCCGCCGTGAACCGGTCGCGGTCGATTTCGAACAGACTGGGCGTAACCTCCAGTTCGGGAAACTCTTCAGCGAAAGATGCGAGATATTCCCAGTGGATGGTGCACCGGTATCCGTTGAGCAGTCCGGCGCGGGCAATGACGTAGGCGCCCGCTGAGATGCCGCCGATATAGGTGCCGTGCCGGGCCAGCCCGCGTAACCAGCCGAAGGTCGCCTTGTCACGGAAGTTCTGCGGATCGATACCTGCACAGACAATAATTGTAGGGCAGGTCTCGACCTCTGTGATTGCCTTGTCCGGCATCAGCGAGATCCCGGTTGATGATCTCACGGGTTCCCCGTCCGCCGAAAAAATCTGCCATTCGTAGAGTGTCTTGCCGCTCATCCGGTTGGCCGAACGCAAGGGCTCCACAGCCGATGTGAAGGACAGAAGCGGGAAGTCCGGTACCAGGAAGAAACCGACCCGGCGTGGTTTGTCCGTTGCGGTGGTATCGAGCATTCTGTGTGTCGCGTAGATTAAAATCGAAGTCGCTAAAGTTCATTAGATAACACCAGAAGCGACATCTGGTGCAACAGTTGCGTCATACGTGTTGACAGAAAAGCAATCGGGCGCGAAGACAGCGCAATTTTATGCGCACGTCTGGGGACGAAATCATCACGCTATGAATGAAGGCCCGAACATCGAAGAATCGGCAATGGAACAGTCGACCATCCGGGATATGGTCGCGGTTGACGATTCCGTGCGTGCGAAACGTGTCGGTTTTCTCTTGGTTCCGGAATTCTCTCTGATTGCCTACGCTTCGGCAGTCGAAGCCCTGCGTCAGGCAAACTACGTCAGCAACAAGACGCTATACGAAACGACAACGCTATCGACAGACGGTGAACCGATCCGCGGCAGTGGTGGCGTGCTGGTCACTGCGGATCATCAGCTATCGGATGCCAGCAAGCTTGATGCGATCTTTGTTTGCGCGGGCATTAATGTGGTGCGCCACACGGATCACAGCGTCATTAAGGAATTGCGCCGCCTCGCCAGCCATGGCGCTGCCATTGGTGCGTTCTGCACGGCAACGTATATCCTGGCCCGCGCCGGTTTGCTCGATGACTACCGTTGCACCATTCATTGGGAAAACTTCAATGGCATGACCGAGGCCTTTCCCGAGCTTGATCTGATTCCGGACCTCTACACCGTCGACCGAAATCGCTTCACCTGTGCGGGAGGCACTGCGGCGATGGACTTGATGTTGCACATCATCGCGGATCACGCCGGCGGGGCCGTCGCAGCCGCCGCCGCCGATCAGTTGATTCATCATCGCATTCGTGAGGGGGGCGAGGGGCAGCGTATGGCTCTACGCACCCGGCTCGGCGTCTCCCACCCGAAACTGTTGTCCGTCATCGCCGACATGGAAGAAAACATCGAACAGCCGGCAAATTGCGGCGAGCTGGCGGCCAAGGTCGGTCTTTCTACTCGTCAGTTGGAGCGTCTGTTCCGCAAGTACCTCAATCAGGCGCCGACCCGATATTATCTACGACTGCGGTTGGATCGGGCGCGCTATCTGTTGATGCAGACCAGCATGCCGATTCTCGATATCGCGCTCGCCTGTGGGTTTGTTTCTGCGTCGCATTTCTCGAAATGCTATCGCGAGTGCTTTAACCGGACGCCGAGCGAAGAGCGACGTCACGTGGCATGATTCAGGACGCCTCTGTTCGCAAGTGGCCCGGGCCGGTCTCGATGAGCCGAACGAGCCTCGGGTAGCCCACACCCAGCGTGATCCCGCGAGCGGCCATGAAGATGGTGAACGAGAGCCATAGCCCGTGGTTGTCGAAATTGTCGATGGTGACCAGCAGGCTGGCGCCGAAAATCATCAGCGAAGTCAGCATGGCATTTCGCATCCGGCGTGCTTGCGTCAAACCAAAGTAAATGCCGTCGAGCAAAAATGCCCAGACCGATATGATCGGCAGAACGACCGTCCAGATCAGGTAATCGCGCGACAAGGACCGTACTGACTCGGTTACGGTAATCAGATCGATGATGGCTTCGCCCTCGAGCAGATAGATCAGGCAAACCGGAAGCGAGAGAAGAACAGCCCAGCGGGCGCATGCGCGGGTTGCAGCGCGGAAGTGGTCAGGCCTGCGCGCACCGTAAGCCTGACCGGAAAGCGCTTCGGCGGCATCGGCAAAACCGTCTAGGCCATAAGCCATGAAGGTTTGGAACAGCAGCAAGACCGCATTGGCTGCGAGCACCTCGTCTCCCATCCGCGCGCCGATTGCCGTTACCGAGATGAAAACGACTTCCATGGTAAGGGTTCTGATCAGGATGTCGCGGTTGACGCTGAGCATGTGACGCATGGCCGACCAGTCGCGAACAAGGTCTTTGCGCCATTGTCCGCCCATGGTGCCGGCACGCCGGTGAACCAGATAGATACCGAGGACGACTCCAGAGACCTCGGCGATCAACGTCGCATAGGCGACCCCAGCGACCCCCATGTCGAATCCAAGAACGAACACAAAATCGAGTACGATGTTGAGTCCGTTCATGAAGAGCTGAATGACCAACGCAAGACGGGTATTCTGGGTCCCGACGAACCAGCCGAGGACAGCGTAACCGGCCAATGCCGCTGGCGCGCCCCAGATACGAATCAGATAGTACTCCGATGCCAATGCCGCGACTTCAGCGGAGGGATTGAGAACGGCAAGTGCGGCCCATAGCAACGGGATTTGGCAAATGATCAGGGTTGCACCCGCGACTCCGGCGATGACCAGGCCGCGCAGAAAGTATGCTCGCATCTGGTCGTGGTTTTCTGCGCCATAAGACTGTGCGGTGAACCCTGACGTGCCCTGGCGAATGAATCCGAATCCCCAGTAAACGACACTGAATATCTGCGCCGATATGGCCACGGCGCCGATGTAATGGGCTCCCGACAACTGGCCGATAACGGCCGTGTCGACGATGCCGAGCAGCGGGGTCGATATGTTGGCGAGCATCAGCGGCCCGGCGATCCGCCAGACCGACCGGTCCCAATTCTTGGATGCTGGCCGCAGAGTGGTGTCCGTCACGGTTCAAATCCTAAGCCGGATTGTCGCGAAACGACGCTCTCAGAAATCGCGGCCGAAGGCCAGCGTGCAAGACGGCTTGCGTGCGACAATACCTAATCGACGGCTAGATTTTCCTCATGGGTGCCGCGGGGGCTAGCCGCGGCGTCGCCGACGGCGGCGGCCATCCTTGCCATCGCCGCCCGAATCCGCAGCTTCTTTCGGCTCCGGCAATGTCACTGCGGCAGCAAGATGCGGATAGGCGGCTGTCTTGTGCGGGAATGCCATCGCCTCCACGAAATGTTCCTGGAAGCGCGGCTCGACAGCCGTCTCGATCTTCTCGATCCGGCGCACGACATCTTCAATCTCATCGCGCGCCCGTTGATTGAGCAGCGCGATGCGCGCACCGGTGCCGGCCGCATTGCCGGCGGACGAGACCTTGTCGAGTACGCAGTCCGGAATCATACCGAGAACCATGGCGTACTTGGTGTCGATATGGCTGCCGAAGGCGCCGGCAAGCACAATCCGGTCGACGCTCTCGATTTCGAGCTTGTCCATTAACAGCCGTGCTCCGGCGTAAAGCGCTGCTTTGGCAAGCTGGATGGCACGAATATCGTTCTGGGTAATGCGGATTTCGACTTCACCGGAATAGATGTGATAACTGAACGTTCGGCCGTCCGCCTGAACGCGGTTCGATTTGGCCGCCATTGCGCCATCGACGACGCCATCTTGGGTAATGATTCCGGAGAGAAACATTTCGGCGAGCGCTTCGATAATACCGGAGCCGCAAATGCCCGTGACCCCGGTCTCGCCGACTTCCTCGGAAAAGGCGGGATCGTCCGACCACAAGTCGCTGCCGATGACCTTGAATTTCGGCTCCAGCGTTTCGGGGTCGATCCGCATCCGTTCGATAGCGCCAGGGGCGGCCCGTTGACCGCCGGAGATCTGCGCCCCTTCGAATGCCGGGCCAGTGGGTGATGAAGCGGCAAGCAGCCGGTCCTTGTTGCCGCAGACGATTTCCGCGTTGGTGCCGACATCGACGACGAGCATGATCTCGTCTGACATGTGCGGGCTTTCCGAAAGCACGACGGCCGCCGTATCGGCGCCGACATGGCCGGCGATGCACGGCAGAACATAAACGCGGGCATTGCGGTGCATGCGAAGCTCAAGCTCGCTGCCCCAAAGAGTGATCCCGGAATTGGTCGCGAGTGCGAACGGCGCGCCGCCCAGTTCGATCGGATCGATGCCGAGCAGCAGATGATGCATCACGGGGTTGCCGACGAACGTGGCGTTCAGCACGTCATCGGGGGTGATCCCGGCATTGTTGCAGAGTTCGTCGATCAGGGTGTTGATCGAATCGCGAACCGCATCGGTCATTTCCTTGTCGCCACCGGGATTCATCATCACGTATGAAACGCGGCTCATCAGGTCTTCGCCGAATCTGATCTGCGGGTTCATCACGCCGGACGAGGCGGCGACTTCACCGCTCGACAGTTCGCACAAATGGCCGGCGATGGTGGTCGATCCGACATCGAAGGCGACGCCGTAAACCTTGTCGTGGAAACCGGGCCAAACCGCGGCCACACGGAGTCCTCGGTGCACGGCGACGGTGACCTTCCATTGTCCCTTGCGTAGGGCCCCCTGAAGGCCATGCAGCACATGCAGGTCGCATTCTTCGAGATCCGACAGGTCCCACTGGTCGCGCAAGGCCTCGAGCAATCGTTCGAGGTCGCCAGTGGGTTTGTGCATATCCGGCTCTTCGACTTCGACGTAGTGCAGCCGAATTGCAGGGTCGAGTTCGATATCGCGAGCTTCCGCGCGCTTGCGGACGATCTGCTTGTGCACCTGACTGTCGGCCGGCACGTCGATAACCGTATCGCCGAGCAACAAGGTGTTGCAGCTTAGCCGACGGCCTGGTTTCAACCCCCGCTTGTCGTTGTACCGCTTCTCGACGTCATTGGGGTCGCTGATATGGCTCGCTTTGGAATGAATATTGAACTTTGCGAACTCGCCAACGCCCTGAACGACCTGGCACCGGCCGCAAATTCCACGGCCGCCGCAGACCGAATCGATGTCGACGCCGAGGCTGCGTGCGCATTTCAGGAGCGGAGTGCCGACAGGAAATTTGCCGCGCTTTCCCGAAGGCGTAAAGACGACGAGCGCTTCTTCCGACACCCTGCTAACGCCCCGGTCCCGTCACGCCCGGCGCCGCCGGCGGCCCTCACGGCCGCGGCGACCGGCGCCGGCTTCCTCGGCACCCGGCGCGGCAGGTTCGCGAAATTTCTTGATCCAGTTACTGCAGTTCGGATCCTTGCCCATGATCACGTCGGCGCCCTTAACGGCGGCCATTTCGGGATCATGGAGCGGATTCATGATCGCCGATGTCATGCCCGAGCTAATTGCGATCGAGAGAAATGCAGCGTTCATGCCGTGCCGGTTGGGCAGACCGAAGCTGAAGTTCGACGCGCCGCAGGTCGTGTTGACCTTGAGTTCATCGCGGAGCCGACGGATTAATTTCATGACCTGAAGGCCGGCATCGTTGAGTGCGCCAACCGGCATGACCAGCGGATCGACGACGACGTCGGCCGGCTTGATGCCATAATCCTGCGCGCGTTCGACAATTTTCTTGGCTACGGCGTAGCGCACGTCCGGGTCTTCCGAGATACCGGTTTCATCGTTCGAGATCGCGACAACCGCGGCGTCATGCTTGGCGACGAGCGGCAACACGGTCTCAAGCCGGTCCTCTTCGCCGGTTACCGAGTTGACGAGCGCCTTGCCCTGATAGACCGCCAGGCCAGCTTCGAGTGCGGCGACGATCGATGAGTCGATCGACAGCGGTAGGTTGGTCAGGCTCTGCACGAGTCGGATGCTCTCCGCAAGGATCCGCGGTTCGTCGGCAAGCGGGATGCCCGCGTTGACGTCGAGCATGGTGGCGCCGGCCTCGACCTGGGCAATGGTATCAGCCTCGACCCGGCTATAGTCGCCCACCGCCATTTCCGCGGCCAGAAGCTTGCGGCCCGTGGGATTGATGCGCTCGCCGATGACGCAAAAAGGGCGATCGAAACCAATGACGATCTCCTTTGATGCGGAACTGACGACTGTATCGGTCATTGGCTTCTCTCCTCGTCGCCCGACATGCGCTCATGGGGCGTGAACACTATAGTGCGCGCCTTCTAAAATGGAACAGACAGCGCCGCATGCGTGTTTGCGACACCGGCCATCTTATAATCGCCGCGCGTATCGAAACGGTTCATTTCTTTGTCTTTGCTGCCGATTTTACAGCCTTTTGTGGTGACATGGTTTCGGCACTGGCGCGCGCCTTTTGTGCCGCAGCGACCGTCGCATCGCCGGGATTCGGTTCCCGTTTCCAGGGTTTTCGATCCTTTAGAACGCCCGATTCTTGAACGATCTCTGCGACCGCCTCCTCCTGCCGATAGGCCATCACGTGAACGCCCGCTACGCCCTCGATCTCGCGGATTGCCTGCATCATCTCAATACAGATCTTCTTGCCTTCCTTCTTCTGATCCTCGGCGCCCTCGAGGCGCTGGATGATCGAATCGGGAATGTGGATGCCGGGCACATTGGTGCGAATCCAGCGCGCGGTCTTTGCCGAGGCCAACGGCCCGACACCGATCAGGATGTAGCATTTCTCATGCAGGCCCATATCGCGCACACGCTTCATGTATGCCTCGAGGATCGCAAGGTCGAAACAGTACTGGCTTTGGACGAACTGCGCGCCGGCGGCGATCTTCTTGGCCAGACGATGCGGGCGAAAGTCGTAAGGCGGTGCAAACGGATTGATGGCGCCGCCGACAAAGACGTTAGGCGGTGTCGTAATCTTGCGACCCGAAAGGAATTTCTGCTCCTCACGCATGGTGCGGATAGTTGTCAGCAGCGACATGCAATCGAAGTCGAAGACCGGCTTGGCGCCCGGCTGATCGCCCGCCTGTACGCCATCGCCTGTCAGGCAAAGGATGTTGTTGACCCCCATGGCGGCAGCGCCCAGCACATTGCCCTGAATCGCGATGCGGTTGTGATCACGGCACGATATCTGCATGACCGGCGAATAGCCGATACGCGTCAACAGGGCACAGATCGCCACGCTCGACATGTGACAGTTCGCGCCCGATCCATCGGTCGCGTTGATCGCGTCGGCCCAGCCATCGAAAACGGCGGCACGTTCGTAGACGTCTTCGGGATTGGCCGAATCGGGCGGGTTGAGTTCCGCCGTGACGGCAAACTCGCCGCGGCGCAGGACGCGCTCAAGACGGCCGCGCGACGAATGGCCGTCGAGGATCGGTAGGTCGCGCCCCGGGTCGGTCGGGTCTTCGTCGGGTTCTTCGTACATTTCCGTGTCTTCCCGGGGTCAAGAGGTCTGTTCGCGAGCGGCGTCGCGCTTTGCAGCCGCTTCGGATGTCACGCGTAGCCATGACGACGAGCCGCGCAGGCTCTGATCGATGGCCGGTTGCACATCAAGGATATCATCGCCGTCTCGCATGGACCGGCTGCCCTGCCAGGCCTGAACCCAGACGCACGGCATGTCGGGCTCGACCTCGCAATGCCCGTTGACGCGGACGCCACCGCACGGTCCGTTGCGCAGTTCCTTCGGGCAGTTCATCGGACACGACATGCCGGTCGACGACAGGGCGCACTGGCCGCACATGCGGCAGTCGAACAGCACCGACTTGATCGCGTCCTCGACGATAACGGTCGGCCGCTCCATACGAGCGTACCCCAGTTTCTTGATGACGGGATGAAGCAGCAGCAACGTGTCGGCAAAGATGTCGTACAGTTTCTCCAGGAAACGGGAATGCCGCACCGACCACAGCCGGATCGTGTAACGCGATCGCACGCGGTAGGTCAGGCTGTGTCCCTCCGGCTGGTAGACCTTAATTTCGGCCATGGCTCAGCTCTCCTCGCGGCCGGCGTTGGCGATCAGCGCCTTCACCTTGGTGTCATCGTATTCCGCCTCGATGCGCGCAGCGGCGGCTTCGGCTTCGGCCTCGAGATCGTCGCCGCAATCCGTCGGCACGCCTTTTCGCCATTCGGCCAGGTAATCATCGGTCTCATGCGATTTCGACTGCATCGCTGCGATGTCGATCGCTTCCTGAAAACGGTCGGCGAGGATGCGCTTGGCGTTCTGCCTGCCGGCCTTGACGACGACCTGCGATGGGATATCGCGCCAGTAGAGAATGGTAAGTTGGGCCATATCTGAGTCTCTCAAAGGATGCTTACTGTGCCGTCGGTTCGGCGAATTGTTCCATAAAGGCCGAGTAGGGCCCGAGCCCGGTTACGACTTTTTTATATTCAAGACCGAGCGTGTCGGCGGCCTTTTGTGCCAGGGCCTCTATCTCGGGGTCCTCGACCTGTTCGAGATAGACGAGGCGGGTATAGTTGCCGAAGTACATATCCTTGAGCTGCGGATGACGGTCGATACCAAGGCCTTCCATGATCAGACGGTCAAAATGCCGCGCCAGAAAATCGGTCAGATAAAAGGTGCCCAGGTCCTCTTCGGCGAGCGCCGCAAAGGCGTCTCGGCCGTGATAGAACTCGTAGCAGTGCGCGCCCGGAATGCGCTGTACGTCCTCCTCTTCGAGCACTGCATCGAGGGCGCCGCCCGTGCCGCAATCCGCGAATAGCGCCACGACCCGTTCGTACCCCCTGTTGCGAGCTTCGCGGATCTTGGTTCGCATGGCCTCGGGGATACGGTCTGGATAATTGTGATAGCTCGCCGGCAGGCAGGTTACGTCCATGAAGTCCCACTTGTTGCGCTCGATCAGCAACAGCGTTTCACGCGCAAGCGCTCCGCATGCGATCATCATCGTCTTCGGAGCCGTCATCTTCGCTTGTTGGGGCCGGTCGCCCGGCATGCTCACTCCCGGCGCCAGATCAGCCCGCCGCAGCGGAGCCCTGGCGTTTCGCCATGAATGTCTTGGCCGTCTCGACCGCCACGGCCGCATCGCGGCAGTAGGCGTCGGCGCCGACATTGTCGGCAAAGGCCTCGTTGAGCGGCGCACCACCGACGAGAACGACGTAGTCGCTGCGGATGCCTTTCTCGACCATGGTGTCGATCACCACTTTCATGTACGGCATCGTCGTCGTCAGCAACGCCGACATGCCGAGGATGTCGGGCGAATGTTCGTCGATCGCCTCGAGATAATTCTCGACCGGATTGTTGATGCCGATGTCGACGACCTCGAAACCGGCGCCTTCCATCATCATCGAAACCAGGTTCTTGCCGATATCGTGAATATCGCCCTTAACCGTGCCGATCACCATCTTGCCGACCTTCGGCGCACCGGTTTCGGCAAGCAGCGGCTTGAGGATCGCCATGCCGGCCTTCATCGAATTGGCCGCCATCAGCACTTCCGGCACGAACAGGATGCCGTCGCGGAAATCGATGCCGACGATGCGCATGCCTTCGACCAGTGCCTCGGTCAGAACCTTGTAGGGCTCCCACCCGCGTTCGAGCAGAATGTTGACGCCCTCGACGACCTCGTCGGCAAGGCCGTCATACAGATCGTCATGCATCTGTTGGGTGAGCTCTTCGTCGTCGAGCTCTGAAAGGACGATATCCTCTTCGTCGGACATCCTGCGTACTCCTAAAAAGTGACGGGCCAGCCACTGCGGTTGAAATGCGAAAGCGTAATTCGTAACTGCAATAGGCCTAGAAATAGCTCAAAAGTGCTATCCAATGGAAGACATGCTTTGTCAATCGTACGACATCGGGGCTGTCAAAATTTTCACCCATCGGTGAACATTTTCTAATGACGAAAGCGCCTTAGACCCGTATCGGACCGATGGCCGGCGTTTCCGGTCGCGCAATCGGGCGCGGTTTTGCCGTTCCGTGTCGCCATCCCAAAGCCGATGTCGATTCGAGGACAAATCGCGTTACAATTTCCCATTAGATTCTGGCCCAAGGTTCTGATACGGCAATCAGCGTTGTGTCCGCGGAGACGGGCAGAGGAGAGAGAATGGCAGAGTTTCCTGAAAAGGCCCGGGTGGTCATCGTCGGTCTTGGCGGTATCGTCGGCGCTTCCGTCGCACATCATCTGATCGAGCGCGGCTGGGACGATATCGTCGGCATCGACAAGTCGGCCATCCCCACCGATATCGGCTCGACCTCGCACGCGTCCGATTTCTGCTATGCCACGGCGCACGACTTCCTGACCTGCTGGACGACGCTCTATTCCATCGATTTCTACGAAAAGCTCGGCCGTTACGAGAAGGTCGGCGGTTTCGAGGTTGCCCGCGCCGACGACGACGGCCGCATGGACGAACTGAAGCGCAAGGTCACCTCGGGCCGCGCTTTCGGCACCCGCGCGCATCTCGTGACGCCGGCCGAAATCAAGGCGAAGTTTCCGCTGATCGAGGAGGACATGCTGCAGGGCGGCATGTTCGACCCGGACGCGGGTCTCGTCGCGCCGCGCTCGCAGATCGTCGCGGGCGAGTTGGTTGAGGCCAGCGTCGCCACCGGCAAACTCAAGTCGTTTGCCAACACCGCGGCCGACGCGCTGATCGTCGAGGACGGCCGCATCAGGGGCGTGAAAACCCGGCGCGGCACCGTCATGGCCGACCACGTCATCGTCTGCGCCGGCCTGTGGGGCCGCCTGATCGCCGACATGGTCGGCGAAGACCTGCCGGTGATGCCGGTCGACCACCCGCTGACCTTCTTCGGTCCCTACGAGGAGTTCGCCGGCACCGGCAAGGACATCGGTTTCCCGCTGCTGCGCGACCAGGGCAACTCCGCCTACATGCGAGATACCGGCGATCCGACGACGCCGGAAGGCGGCATGATCGAGTGGGGCTACTACGAGGAGTCCGAGCCGCGGCTCTGCCACCCGCGCGATCTGCTGGAAAAATCCGAAGCCCGGATGTCGCCTTCGATGCGCGATCTCGAACTCGAGCAGGTCATGGAGCCGCTCGAGCGCGCCATGGAGCTGACGCCGATCCTCGCCGAACTCGGCTACGACGAGAAGCGCTCGTTCAACGGGCTTCTGCAGGTCACCACCGACGGCGGTCCCTCGATCGGCGAAAGCCAGAAGGTGCGCGGCCTGTGGTACGCCGTCGCCATCTGGGTCAAGGACGGTCCCGGCATGGCCAAGCTGCTGGTCGACTGGATGACGGACGGCCGCACGGAAATCGATCACCACGCCATCGACTACGCCCGGTTCTATCCGTTCCAGACCGAGGAGCAGTTCATCCACGACCGCTGCTTCGAATCGGCGTTCAAGATCTACAACCCGGCGGTCCATCCGCGCGAGCCGTATTCCAAGGGCCGCAGCGTACGCCGCAGCCCGTTCCATGAGCGCGAGGTCGAACTCGGCGGCTACTTCATGGAGCTCGGCGGCTGGGAGCGGGCCCACGGCTATGCCTCGAACGAGCACCTGCTCGACAAGTACGCTTCCCAAGTGCCGGTGCGCGAGAACGAGTGGGACAACCGGCACTTCTGGCGGGTCGCCAACGCCGAGCACCTGGAGATGTCCGAGAACGTCGGCATGATCAACCTCTCGCACTTCGCGATGTACGACGTCACCGGTCCGGACCATGTCGCCTTCATGGAATACCTCTGCGTCGCCAGGGTCGGGGCGGAAACCCAGGTCGGCAAGGGCATCTACACCCACTTCCTCGACGACAACGGCATGGTGAAGGCCGACTTTACCGTGTTCCGCATGGAAGATCGTTTCCGCTTCGTCGACGGCGCCGACGCGGGCAACCGCGACTTCGTCTACATGAAGCGGATGGCCGAGGACCACGGCTTCGACGTCACCATCACCGACGTCACCGAGGATTTCACCACCATCGGCCTGTGGGGCCCGAACGCCCGCGAAGTCCTCGGCAAGGTGGTCGGCGACGCCGACAGCGTCAGCCACGAGAACTTCCCGTTCGCCGCGATCAAGACCATCGAGATCGCCGGCAAACAGGTCGCCGCGTTCCGCATCTCCTACGTCGGCGAGCAGGGCTGGGAACTTCACATGGCTTACGACGACGGGCTTGCCGTGTGGGATGCGATCCGCGAACACGACGTCATGCCGTTCGGCGTCGAGACCTATGCCAACTCGCGGCGTCTCGAGAAGAGCCTCAGGCTGCAGAACGCCGACCTGAACACCGAGTACAACCTGCTCGAGGCCGACCTCGCGCGGCCCAAGGTCAAGGACGCGGACTTCGTCGGCAAGGCGGCGTACCTCGAACAGCGCGCCAAGGACCACCAGACGGCGATGCTGTGCACCCTGGTGATGACCGACAATGTCGATTCACAAGGCGTCGCCCGCTACCCGGTCGACACCATGCCGATCGTCGACCCGGCGACCGGCGACTGCATCGTCGACGCCGAGGGCCGCCGGTCCTACACCACGTCCGTGGCCTACGGCCCGACCGTCGGCAAGAACATCATCCTCGGCTACCTGCCGCACGACATGGCGCTGAAGGGCAAGCAGTTCACGGTCGAGTACTTCTCCGAGAGCTTCCCGGTCGAGGTCGCCGGCGTCGGTTACGAACCGTTGTACGATCCGGAGAATACGAAGCCGCGGTCGTAAGTCTGCGGCCTATCCACCGGCACCGCGCGGCGGGATGGCCCGCTGAGGCGACGCGCGCATCCATCGTGGGAAGCACCCTCATACGTCGTCAGGCTCGCATGAGGGGGAGGGGGCACGTCCCACCCGGCGAGAACGGATTCCGTTCGAAATGGTTTGGAATCGCGAGCTTTCGGCGCTTCGATCAACATTTCGGCCGGTTGAATTCATTGGCGAATTCCGGATTTTGTTTAGTTTCGCTTAGAATTGTTTAGGCGCCCCCGGGTGCTTCGCTTTTGTAAACTTCCTCGCCACGCAAACGACGTGAGCGGGCGCATGGGGATGCCCGCCACAGCGAAGCTCCGCTTCGCTGTGGCGTAACAAGACATGGGTTGGCCATGCGCCCCTGACGCATTTTTGAATGCGCTCAGGGAACAGCTCGGCGAGGCGTCACACTAACCTCTTATTCACCATGGCAAAGAGCAATGGTGTAACATAGGAATAATATCATATAACATCAAGATGCGGCGAGATTATTCTTTCTCTCCGCCTCGTACTTTTTGCGGTTCTCGTCGCTGAGCGGGTAGAGGCCCGGCAGGGCCGCGCCGTTCTCGATCTGCTCAAGGATCCAGGCTTCGAGTTTCTCCTGCTCCTTTGCCTGTTCCAGAACCTCGGCGATCATCGCGCGCGGCACGACGACCGCGCCGTCCGCGTCGGCGACGATCAGATCGCCTGGTATCACGGCGACGCCGCCGCAGCCGACCGGCTGTTGCCAGCCGGCGAACGTATTGCCGACGATGGAGGGCGGCGCGGCGATGCCCGTCGCCCAGACGTCGAAGCCCGTGGCGCGGACGCCCTCGATGTCGCGCATCGGTCCGTCGGCGACCAGGCCGGCGACGCCCCGGACTCTCATGCGCGTGCACAGAATGTCGCCGGACACGGCGGCGTCCTGCTGGCCCACGCCGGCGACGCAGATGCAGCCCGCGGGCATGGCCTCGATGGCGGCGCGGGTCGAGACCGGCGAGGTCCAGGATGCCGGCGTCGCCAGGTCCTCGCGCGCCGGTACGTAGCGCAGCGTGAAGGCGGGGCCGGCGATCTTCTCGTGCGCGCCGGCGATCCGGAACGATCCCCGGATCCAGATGTTCCGGAGGCCGCGTTTCAGCAGCACCGTTGTCAGGGTTGCGACCGTTACGTCCTTGCAGGCGGCAACGACCTCGGGCGGGAGGGCGATATCGGGGGCGGGCATTGAGTCGGTATCGGCCATGGCCGGCACTTTATCATGGGTGTCGCGGCGGGACATCCCGGACGGAAGGGCCTCGTCACATTGGCCCACGTGCGGAATTCCGGGACCGCCGCGGCCTCGCGCTACCGGGACCAGCACCACTTGAAACCGGAAATTCGGCGAATAAATTATTTTCCGACAGGCGCCGAAACCGGGCCTGGGGAGAGGCGGCGAACGCCGCTTTCCCGACATCAATCATTGCTTCGAAAAGGAGGATGACCATGAAAACCGGAACCTGGACACAAATGGCCGAATGGTGGCGGTCGGTTGCCGACGCCGCCGTCGATTTGTGGAAAATTGTCGCGGACGCCGTCCGTGAACGCATCGTCGAACCGCTGGACCGATGGAACCGCTATCGCCGGACGGTTGCCGAACTGCATTCGCTGAACGACCGCATGCTGTACGATATCGGTATCGATCGCGCGCGGGTCGAGGCCTTCGTGCATTCCCGTATCTACGGCGGCACGTCGTCGTTCATCGCGGAGCCGGTTCGCGTCGCGGCGAACGACAATGTCACGCCTGTCCGCAAGGCGCGGCGCTCGGCTGGCCGGGATACGCTCGATCGGAGGGCGGCCTGACCGTTTTTTCGGTTGCCGGGTCCGGCGCAACCCGATGCCGGACCCGGACCGGCAACCGGAACGGCATGACGTTATGAAAGAGTATCCGCGATGAACGATCATTTCGATTTCTGGCTCGCGTCGATTTCGATGGGCATGGCGATCGCCCTCGTCCTGCTGTTCGTCGTCGGTTCCCTGGGATAGGCGCGGGGTCGTCGTCCGTTTCCCACCGCAAAGCCGGTCGCGCATGGACCGCCTTGCGGCAATGCCCTAACAATGGGCATCCAGAACGGGGAGACGGCCATGCCGACATACACCTGCAGCGCCGCACGGGGATTGCTGGATGACGACCGCAAGGCCGCCGTCGCGCTCGCCGTTACGCGGGCGCACGCCGAGGTCACCGGCGCGCCGCCCTATTTCGCCCAGGTCATCTTCGACGACGTCGAGCCCGGCAACCATTTCATCGGCGCTGTCCCGCTCGAACACGATCATGTTTTCGTCCATGGCCGCATTCGCGGCGGGCGCAGCACGGCGATGCGGGCCGACCTGATCGAGCGCCTGACGGCGGCCGTCGCCGGGGCCGCCGGTGTCGAGCGATTCTCGGTTTGGGTCTATCTGCTCGAACTGCCGCCCGCCGCGATGGTCGAGTTCGGCCACGTCCTGCCGCAAGCCGGCGGCGAGCCGGAATGGGCCGACGCACTGTCCGCCGACGATGCGGCGCGCATGGCTGCCATCGCCGCGCGCTACCCGGGCGAGTCCGATCAATCATGACGAAGGGCGTCGGTCAGCTGGCGGCGGGCAGGCCGGAAGACAGGCCTGAGAACAAGCCTGACGACAGGCCGGACGATAGCGGGCAGGGCGTGCTGCCCTATGTGCTGCTGGTCGCCATGGGCGTCGGCTGGGGGCTGGCGGTTTCGACCAGCAAGATCGCCGGCACCGCGGGCGGACATCCCCTGGGCCTGGCGCTCTGGCAGGTCTGCACCAGCGGCGGCCTGCTCGGGCTGTTGACGCTCGTGCGGTTCGGCATGTCGCGGCCCCGGCCGAACGTTATCGGGTTCAGCCTGTTTTGCGGCGCCGTGGGCGTCGCCTTTCCGGCGTTCGCGCTGTTTTCGGCGGCGGTTCATCTGCCGGCGGGCGTCGTCGCCATCGCGTTCGCCAGCATGCCGCTGTTCACCTACATCATTTCCGCCCTGTTCCGGGTCGAGGACGTCGAGTGGCGCCGCCTCGGCGGGGTCGCCGTCGGCCTCGTGGCGATGGCGCTGATTATCGTGCCGAACCAGGCCTTGCCCGATCCCGAACAGACGCCGTGGGTCTTCCTGTGCCTGGCCGCGAGCGTCAGCATGTCGGTCGAGAACGTCTACGCGGGCGGCATGCGGCCGGCGGACATCTCGTCCGTGCAGCTGAGCTGCGGCCGCCAATTCGGCGCGATCTTCTGGCTGACGCCCATTGTGCTGATCGGCGGGTTCGGCATTCCCGTCGCGGCGGAGTGGGGCGCGGTGCAATGGGCGGCGACCGCGACCGGCGTGCTCAGCGGCACGTGCTTCACGATCCTGCTGATCGTCATCCGCACCTCGGGGCCGGTGTTCGCGACGCAGGCATCGTATCTCATTACCCTCTGCGGCGTCGGCTGGGGCATGCTGCTGTTCGGCGAGACCCACTCCGGCTACGTCTGGGCGGCGCTTCTGCTGGTGTTGCTGGGCGCCATGCTGGTCAAGCCGCGGCCACCGCGTGCGGCGGGCCTGTTCATGCGCAAGGCGGTGTGAGTTCAGGGGAGCGGCAGCAGCGCCAGCACCAGCGGCATCGTGACCATGGCGAGCAGCGTGTGGCCGGTGATCAGGGCCGCCATCAGCGGCGCATCGCCACCCAGTTGGCGGGCCAGGATATAGGCGCTCGATGCCGTCGGCAGGGCGAAGAACAGCACCAGGACCTGCGTGAACAGGGCATCGATGCCGAACAGACGACAGACCAGAAGCGCCAGAACCGGGAATGCCGCCAGTTTGACGACGCCGGATAACGCCAGGGGCAAGACGCCGGATTTCATGCCCTGCCAGCTCAGACCGACGCCGACGGCCAGCAGGCCGACAGGCAGCGCCGGCCGGCCGAGCAGATCGAGCAGGGGGTCGCTCCACCCCGGCAAACCGACCCCCGTAAGGTTCAGGGCAATGCCCGCGACGCAGCCGACGATCAGCGGATTGACGGCGATCTGTCTGACCAGCGAACCGCCGCGCCCGACCTTGAGGGCGAACACGCCGATGCACATGAGGTTCACGAGCGGAATCATGCAGGCCACGGCAACGGCGGCGGCGGCAAGACCGTCCGCGCCCCAGAGCCCGGCGGCGCCGGCAAGGCCGACGTAGGTGTTGAAGCGAATTGCCCCCTGATAGACGGAGGTAAAGGCTTCGGGGGTAAAGGGCATCCAGTGGGAGGCGACGATCAGCAGAAGCGACACGCCGATCAACATGACGGCGACGGCGGCGAACACCCGGCCCAGCTCGGCCGCGGTGAACGGGGCGACCGCCAGGGTATGGATCAGCAGCGCCGGAAAGAACACGTAGTAGGTCAGACGCTCGGCCAGCGGCCAGAAGTCGCCGCCCGGAAAATCGAGGCGTTTGAGCGCAATCCCGAGCAGGACAAGAAGAAAGACCGGGCCCAGGGCGTTAACGACGACCATTGGAACGGGTTCCCCCCTTTTGACGACGGATCACGTGCAGGCCCGGGGCCATCGGGCGGCGGATCCGCGTTGCTATCTTACGCTATCGTGACGTCGGCGTGCACGCGCCCAGCTTCTTTACCCCGCGCGCCGTAAACAACGCACAATTGTATCGCGTCTCGACAGACTGGTATGATGAGAAACTGGGCTCGCGCATATCGACGACGTGCGGCAGGGCCGGCTAGGGGGCGGTAGGATAATGCAGGGTGCCGATGCACCAGGCCGCACGGTGTGTGCGGTCGTCGCGTTGTCCGGCCAGAACGCTGCGCTCATTCGGGTATCAGCGGGGGTGGAGTAACAACAACGGGGACTGAGACGATGGAATTTCTAGAAAGTATCTTTGGCCTGATCGGCGATCTTACGTGGGGCTGGTCCCTCGTGCCGCTGCTGGTCGTATTCGGCGTGTTCATTACGCTGCTGACCGGATTCGTGCAGTTCCGGTTCTTTCGCCGCATGTTCCGCGTGCTGTCATCGAAGAACCAGAGCGGCGATCCGAATGCGATCTCCGCACGACAGGCGCTTCTGGTTTCGGTCGGCGGCCGCGTCGGCGGCGGCAACATCGCCGGTGTCGCAGTGGCGATTACGCTCGGCGGACCGGGCGCGGTGTTCTGGATGTGGGCCATCGCCCTCGTCGGCATGGCGACCAGTCTTGTCGAATGCTCGCTGGCGCAGCTCTACAAGCGGCGCCAGGCGGACGGCGATTTTCGCGGCGGTCCGGCGCGTTCGATCCTTCACGGTTTGGGCCAGAACTTCCGTTGGCTGGCGATTATCTATGCGGTTTGCCTGATTGCCTCGTTCGCCATCGGCTTCAACGCCTTTCAGGGCAACACGGTTGCCGGTGCCGCCGAGGAAAGCCTCGGCCTCAGCCGCTACATCACGGGCGGCGTGCTGACCGTCATCGCCGGCTTCGTTGTGTTCGGCGGCATTCACCGGATCGCCAAGGTCGCGGACGTGGTCATTCCGGTCATGGCGCTGGCCTACATCATCATGGCTATCCTGGTCATCGTACTGAACATCACCGAAGTGCCGGGCGTGTTTGCGACGATCGTCAAGAACGCCTTCGGCATCGAGGAAGCGGTCGGCGGCGGTATGGGCGCGGCGATTGCCAACGGTCTCCGTCGCGGCCTGTTCTCCAACGAGGCGGGCCTCGGCTCGGCGCCGAACGTGGCGGCGACCGCCGACGTGCGCCATCCGATCAGTCAAGGTATCACGCAGTCGTTTTCCGTGTTCATCGACACGATCATTATCTGCTCGTGCACGGCGTTCGTTATTCTGCTCGGCGGCGTCTACGTACCGGGAGAGGCGATCGACGGTATCGTCCTGACCCAGCAATCCCTGGTCTATCATCTCGGCGACTGGACGCAGTACTTCTTGACGTTCATCATCCTGCTCTTCGCGTTCAGCTCGATTATCTACAACTACTATCTCGGCGAGAACGCGATGAGCGTGATCACCAAGAACCCGATGGCCATCAACGTGCTCAGGGTTGCGGTCATGGGCATCGTTTTCCTTGGCGCCACGGCGCCGGGCGCGACGGCGGTGTTCTTCTTCTCCGACCCGGCGATGGGCGTTCTCGCGGTCGTCAACCTCGTCGTCATCATGATGCTGTTGCCGACCTGCCTGCGTATCCTGCAGGACTTCCGCCGGCAGCTTAAGGAAGGCGTCGAGCGGCCGGTCCTCAATCCGGACGATTTCCCGGATCTGGATCTCGACCGTACAGCGTGGACAGGTAAAGCGCCGGACTGATCCGGCCGTCATGGAACGGAGGGGCGTCTCCGGGAAATCCGGCGGCGTTCTCCGTTTCGCGCATGCGATGAACCTTTTCGGTTGGTTCGCGATGATGGGAATGACGTTATGACGGCGCTTTGCGATATCGTCGATTCGATTGCCAAAGATTGCGCTTCGGAGACGGACCGTGGCGCCGTGGCGGCCTACATTCCCGAGCTTGCCTGCGTCGACCCGAGCCGGTTCGGGCTGGTCGCGCTTGCACCGGACGGCGAGGAATGCGCCACCGGCGATGCCGACGAGCGGTTCTCGATCCAGAGCGTTTCCAAGGTGTTTTCGCTGACGCTGGTTCTCGAACAGACCGGCAGGGCGCTCTGGGATCGTGTCGGTCGCGAACCGTCCGGCGATCCGTTCAATTCCATTGTACAGCTGGAACACGAGATGGGCGTGCCCCGCAACCCGCTGATCAATGCCGGCGCCATCGTCGTCATCGACCATCTGCTCGAAGGGTGCGATCCCGATGCGGCCGTCGGTCAGGTGCTCGGCTTTATTCGGCGTCTCAGCGGCGACGATACGATCGACAGCGATCCGGTTGTCGCCGCGTCGGAGCGCGCACACGGCGCCCGCAACCGGGCGCTCGCCAATTTTATGAAAGCGTACGGCAATCTGCACAATGAGGTCGACGACGTGCTCGACGTCTATTTCCGGGTTTGCGCGATCGCCATGTCGTGCCGGCAACTGGCCCGGGCGGGCCGGTTTCTCGCCTGGGACGGGCGTATCGGACCGGACGGAGAGGTTGTCACCAGAACCGAAAACGCCCGGCGTATCAACGCCCTGATGCTGACCTGCGGGCACTATGACGGGTCGGGCGAGTTCGCCTACCGCGTCGGGTTCCCGGGCAAGAGCGGCGTCGGCGGCGGCATCCTCGCCGTGGTTCCGGGCCAGGCCTCGATCGGCTGCTGGTCGCCGGGCCTGAACGAGGCCGGCAATTCGAAGATCGGAACCAGCGCGCTAGAGCGATTGGCGGGGGCGACGGGGTGGTCGGTGTTTTCCGGCAAGACCTGACGACGTTCTCACGCAGGTGTTATCCGGCGGCGGGGTTGTGCTCGGCGTGCGGTACCCCGACATTATCGGTCTGAACGCACAATCGTGCACGTGGAGAAAAGACGATCATGAGTGATGACAAGGGCGATCCGAGAGACGAATACACGCCGCCCCGGGTCTGGATGCCGGACGCGGAGAACGGCGGCGAGTTTTCGTCGATCAACAAGCCGACGGCGGGCGCGCAATTCGAGAAGGATCTGCCGGTCGGCGAGCATCCGTTGCAGCTCTATTCGCTGGCGACGCCCAACGGCGTCAAGGTGACGGTGATGCTGGAGGAATTGCTGGCGCTTGGCCATGACGGGGCCGAGTACGATGCCTGGTTGATCGACATCGGCGAGGGCGACCAGTTCGGCAGCGGCTTCGTCGCCGCCAATCCCAATTCGAAAATCCCGGCGATGATCGACCGTAGCGGCAGTGCGCCCGTTCGGGTGTTCGAATCGGGCGCCATCCTGCTTTATCTGGCCGATAAATTCGGCGCGCTGATTCCCGAAGACCATGCCAGCCGCACGGAATGCCTCTCGTGGCTGTTCTGGCAGATGGGTAGCGCGCCTTACCTCGGCGGCGGCTTCGGCCACTTCTACCGTTACGCGCCGTACAAGATGCGCTACCCGATCGACCGTTTCGCCATGGAGGCCAAGCGGCAACTCGACGTGCTCGACAAGCGGCTGGCCGAGACCGCATACCTCGCCGGCGATACCTACACGATCGCCGATATCGCGGTCTGGCCGTGGTACGGCGCGCTGGCGCTGGGCCGGGTCTACGATGCGGGCGAGTTTCTCGACGTGCAGTCCTACAAGCATCTGCAGCGCTGGGCGACGGAACTTGCCGAACGGCCTGCGGTGATCCGCGGCAGGATCGTCAACCGTACATTCGGCGAGCCGAACGAACAGCTTCCCGAGCGTCACGCGGCGCAGGACATCGACGCGGTATTGGCGGAGACCGGCTGAACGGCCTGTTCAGTGACGCCTTCAGGTAAAGTCTGTCAGGTAACGTTGGGCACCTTGCCGTCGAAGAATCGCACGACCGTCGGGTCGAGCTCCTTGCTGTTGCTCGGAAATGCGCCGCATGCGGCGATCGCATCGCGCGATGAATCGACCTCGCGGAGCTGCTTCCAGATGCACGGCGAGGTGTAGGGCTTCCGGTCTTTCCATGGATAACCGATCAGTTGGCCGAAGAGCCAACGAAACGCCCCGCGCTGCGACGGCCGGATGATGGTTTGCGAGAACCCGGTCAGGAACTGGATATCGCGCTCAACGACGAAGAAAGTGTCATCCTGCATGGAGACTATGCCGTCGAAGCGCATCCGGCTGAACTGTCCGATTTCCGAGTGTCGCACGCGTTCAATTGTTGTTGATGTGACGATACCGTTGCGCTCCCTGATCCGGACCAGCCCCCGGACGACATGGCCGGGAAAGGACGGCGACATGTAGTGGCTGTGAAAACGGCCGACCAGCACGCGCGCCTGAGAGGCGGTCTCGCGAAATGCCGATAGCAGAAGCTCTTCCGGTTTCGCGGCCCCGGGCGAGTAAACGCGGCGGGAAAATTGGGCGTGCGGCAGATTCAGGTCTGATTCCGGGACGTTGAAGTAACGGCTGATTTTGCGAAGATTGTTCGGTGACGGGTGCGCGCTGCCGTTCAGGTACTTGGCGAATTGCTGACGGTTGATGTCGAGTGCGCGGCAAACCTCGGAAACCGATTTCGCCTCGGCACACAAATGTTTGAGATTTTCCGATAAATCGCTTGCGGTGGTCATCGGGAACGCTCACGGGTTGCGGAGTTTGTCAGAGCTTAAACTAGCATAAAAAAGCATAAAATAGATAAGTTGCCACCATCTTCCGCCGGGTTTAAGACGATAAGTGCAAAAAAGATCAACGATCCCCCGACGGGGCTTCTATACAGGGAAAGGTAGATCATCATGAGTTCAGAAACATTTCTCGACGATCTCAAGAGCAAGCTGAAGACCGGTGCGATCGATCGCCGGCAGTTCATGACCAATTCGCTGGCTGCCGGTATGACGGTTGCCGCGGCGACGACGTTCGCCGATTCGGTCGAGGCGGCAACCCCCAAGAAGGGCGGCACGGTCCGGGTCGGCAAAGCGCACGGTTCGACGACGGATACGCTCGATCCGGGACTGTTCGAAAACGGCTTCACCATCGGCATGGGCTTCGGCTTTAACGGCTTCCTGACCGAAGTTGCCGCCGACGGCTCCCTTGCGCCGTCGATTGCGACATCGTGGGAGGGGTCCTCCGATGCGTCGTCCTGGACGTTCAAGCTCCGCCAGGGCGCCGAGTTCCATAACGGTAAATCCGTCACAGCCGAGGATGTTGTCGCGTCGATCAATCATCACCGCGGTGAAGAATCGACGTCGGCCGCCGGCCCTCTGGTTGCGCCCATCACCGACGTTCGCGCCGACGGTTCGGATACCGTGGTTTTCGATCTCGAAGCCGGCAACGCCGACTTCCCGTTCATCGTGACCGATTATCACATTCCGATTCAGCCGGCGAAAGACGGCAAGATGGATTGGCAATCGGGGATCGGTTGCGGCGCCTACAAGCTCGATGTGTTTAACCCGGGCGTCGGAGCCGAACTGTCGCGCCACGCAAACCACTGGACGGACGATGTCGGTCATTTCGACCAGGTCCAAATGTTATCGCTGGTTGACCCGAACGCCCGTACGGCGGCGCTTGTCTCCGGCGATGTTAACGCCATCGACCGCGTGGATTTGAAGACGGCAGGTTTGTTGGGCCGCAAACCGAATGTCAACATCCACTCCGTAGCTGGCACCCAGCACTACACCTTTGCGATGCGAACCGACATCGCGCCGTTCGACGACGTGAATGTTCGTCGGGCGTTGAAACACGCGGTCAACCGTGAGGAAATGGTCGAGAAGATCCTGTTCGGTTTCGGCGCCGTCGGCAACGACGTGCCGATCGGTTCCGGTCAGCGGTTCTTTAACTCCGAGATGCCGCAGACGCCTTACGATCCGGACAAGGCAAAGTTCTATCTCAAGGAAGCCGGACTGAGCAGCCTTAAGGTTGACCTCTCTGCGGCCGATGCAGCGTTCCAGGGTGCCGTCGATGCCGCCGTCCTGTATCAGAATTCTGCGAAGGGGGCGGGCATCGATATCAACGTCGTTCGGGAACCTAACGATGGATATTGGTCGGACGTCTGGATGAACAAGGCTTGGAGTGCAGTGTATTGGTCGGGCCGTCCGGTCGAAGACCTGATGTTTTCGACTGCTTACGCCTGTGGCGTTGCCTGGAACGACTCGTTCTGGTGCAACGAGCGGTTCGATAAACTGCTCGTCGAGGCCCGTGCCGAACTCGATCAGGCGAAGCGCCGGGAGATGTATTACGAGATGCAGGCCATCCTTAACGACCGAGGCGGGGTCGTCATCCCGATGTTCGCTTCATACGTCTTTGCGACATCCGACAGCCTCGGCACGCCCGACCAGTTGGGCTCCAATTGGGATATGGACGGCGAGCGTTGGATGGAGCGTTGGTGGAAGGTCTGATCGGCCGCCACATCCCGCCATCCGCGTCGCTGTTCGCGGATTGAAAATACCGACGGGCCGGAGGCGATCGCCTCCGGCTCTTTCTTTTGGCCGTCTTGGATGGTGTTAATGTCTGACCCGCTTAGATTGAACCAATCTGAGCGGTGAGTCACATTGTGATTCACCTAAAATGATCGCGCTCTAGTCTGTAGAAACTGGATACTTGGCGCGCTTCCAGGCGAACATGCCGCCGTGCATGGCCGCGACATCGGCGTGCCCCGCCTTCGTCAGCCGGGCGGCTTGGCGGATCGATGTCAGGTCGCTTTGACAGATCAGCACGATATCCTTGCCGTCGGAGCGATCTTTGACGAAGGCGTCGAGGTCGCCGACGCTCACGTTGATGGCGCCCGGAATATGACCCCGCCGGTAGTCCGAGGGCGGTCGAATATCGATCGCCTGCGCCGATCCTTCGTCGATGCGTTGCTTGACGATGTGTGCCGGCACCCGGTCGACGGGGCCCCATATCCTGCGCGACAGGACCGGCATCGCCATGAGCAGCAGGACGAACGCCAGGGGAAGGATGAGAAGCGGATCGAGGTCGAGATCGAGCATATCGGTGTCCACGTCGGCCTGAACTGAGGAGAGTTGTTCCCCGTCAGAAAAAGGATGAGGTGCGGCCCGTCAAGACCGCACCTCAGTTTATCGTATCGAACCGCCGCCGAAAGGGGCCTTGCGGCAGCGGGGATCGATCAGAAGTCCGATGCGTGACCTTTCAGGGTCTCGTTCAGACTGTCCGCATTCGAGACCTGCATGGCTTTCGCCAGCTTGTCCTTGTCGGAGAACTTGGCCTGCTCTTCGGCCAGTTGCTTGTTCTCCATTCCGATCTGAATGAGGTGCCAGATCACCCAGGAGGCGATCGCGGCGATGGCCAGAACCATCTCCGTTCCGACGAACGGATACAGTTCGGTCACCTCGTTCAGATTCTGATTCCAGGTTTCCAAACCAGTAGACATATTTGCCTCCGTTTCCTAGCTGATCAGACCGCGTGAGCGGGCTTCTTCCTGTTCGGCCTCGACGACCTGCGCTTCATCCAGATACCGGCCGTGGTACTCGGCCAGATCGAGACCCGCGAGTTCGACTTCGTGCGGAATACGCAGCAGGTTCATCTTCTTGAGGATCCCAGCGACGATCCACGCCGGCATGAAGCCAAGCAGACCGAACATGATCAGGGCGCCGATGAACTGGCCCCACGGGGTAATCGTGGACTCCAGATACATGGACGCCGGATAGCCCCACAGCATGAAGCCGGCGATGACGACGCCGAAGAAGCCGGCGTAGCCATGGACGGCGACGGCGCCGACGGCATCGTCGATCTTGAACTTCCGCTCGACCCAGAAGTGCAGCTTGTACATGAACACGACGCCGGCGGCGGCGATGAACATGGCCTGGATCGGGTGATAGAGGTCGTTGCCCGACGAAGCGGCAATAATGCCGGCCAGACCCGAAGAATAGGTCCAGAAGGCATCGCCCTTGGAGATGATGTAACCCATCATCAGACCGCCGGAGAGCGACATCAGGAAGTTGAAGGTAATCGCGGATGTTGTCGTCGGGGTGAGATAGATGTTCGTCGTCGTGAAGAACGACTCACCCATGCCCGCCATCTCGCCAACGTCGATGATGGGAATGTTACACGCGACGTAGAAACCCCAGAAGCCGGTATAGATCAGGAACAGACCGATCGTCACCAGCCATGGGTTGTGCGGCACGATGTTGCGCGGGCTGCCATCGGCGCGGAACTTGCCGATACGCGGGCCGAGGTGGCACAGCACACCGAGCGCAAAGCCGCCGGCGATGGCATGAATGACGCCGGATGCGTAGGCGTCGTGGTAGCCGAGTTCACGCACCATCCAACCGTCCGGATGCCAGCCCCAGGAGGCGTCGATGATCCACGCGAACGAACCGATCACCACGGCCAGGATCCAAAATGCACCGGACCGGATACGCTCGATAACTGCGCCCGATACGATCGAGGCGGCCGTCCACGAGAACAACAGAAACGCGGCCCAGAACACACCGTTGATGTGCGACCAATAGCCGTCGCCTTCACTGTTCAGCGTAGCGCCCATGAATGGGCTCCACGGCGCGGCCCAGTTGATGTCGGTCAGACCGTACGGAGCCGGATCGGCGCCGATGATGCCCGGAATGCCGTTGTGCCATGAAAAATAGATGTACCAGCCGAAATAGAAGAACGTGACGGTCACCAGCGGGATCACCATCGTGTTCTTCATCAGCGTGTGCATCATGTTCTTCCTGCGCGACGCGCCGACTTCGTACATGCAGAAGCCGACGTGAATCAGGAACATGAAAACCACCGTGATCCAGTAGTAGACCTCGGTGAAAATTGTCGTCAGGGCAGCTAATTGATCACCCATAGACTCCCTCCTTTTTGTGTTTCACACACAGAAAAGCCCCTAAATGTTTTCGATCTTCGTTTGGTTGTTCGCCGGTTGGGACGGTCCGGCGTGTCGTTCGGGTGCCGGCAGGATTGCCGAAACACGATGTCCCGTTTGACGTTCAATCGGGCTGCGGACGGATGTGACGTTAGATGATGCCATGGCAACACAGACTGAAGCTTGATGTCGCTTCGACCTTCCGACTTGAACGCGAGTCCTCAGTGTCCAATTTTATTATAGGGAAAATTATTTTCACAACAATAAAATCCCTTATGGCGCACGATGACGCCTTGTACGCGCACGGACACTCCGCCTAAAAGATTGGCGCAATTCCACTTTCAGCTACAACGCAGCAAACGGCGTAGGTCTTTAGTCGTAAGACGGTTCCGGGGTGACGTCGCCCTCGGGAGGAGGCAAACTGCTCGGATGACGGCGAATACGGACAAGATTGGGCAATCGATGAACCGGAACGCGCAACATGCCGAAGCGCACGCGGGTGTCGGTCATCGGACGAAACCTCGCCCGCCGCAGCCGCACGATGCCCTGTTCCGGGCGATCGCGAACTATACCTACGACTGGGAAACCTGGACGGATATCGATAATCGCGCGCGATGGGTCAATCCCGCAGTCGAACGCATGACAGGCTACGTGGCCGACGAATGCCTGGGGATGGCCGATTATCCGCTGCCGATCGTCCATCCGGACGACAGAGCGACGATCGCCGATTGTCTGCGGCGTGCGCGGGAGGGCGAGTCCGGCAACGATGTCGAGTTCAAGATCCTGCACAAGGACGGCTCCGAGCGGTGGGGCGCTGTATCGTGGCAAACGATCAGTGACGATGACGGTGCGCCGCTCGGTTACCGGACCAGCGTCCGCGACATCACGGCTCGCAAGCACACGGAACAGGCCCTGCGTCGGGCGCAGCAATCCGCGGAGAAGGCGAGCGCCGATAAATCGCGCTTCCTTGCTTCGGCGAGCCACGACCTTCGGCAGCCGATTCAGGCGGCGAACATGTTTATCGCCGCCTTGCAGAATGTCGGCAATGCGCGCGAGCGCGACCAGATCGTCGCGTCCGTTCGCGACTCGCTCTCGGCGACAAGCGAGCTTCTGGACGCCTTGCTCGATGTCTCACGGCTCGACGCCGGAGTCACCGAACCGACATCGGAAACGGTCCATCTTGCCGACATACTGGAGCAGATCGATACGGAGTTTGCGCCGCAAGCGACGGAGCGGGACCTGTTGCTGAGCGTTGTCATGTCGAGCCAGACCGTACGCACGGACGCCATCATGCTGCTCAGGATCGTCCGTAACCTCGTTTCGAATGCCCTTAGATACACCGAACAGGGCCGGGTGCTGGTCGGTGTTCGACGGGGCTCCGAGAGCGCACGAATTGAAGTATGGGATACCGGGATCGGGATCCGCGAGGACGACATTGACAAGATTTTCGACGATTTCCGCCAGCTCGCCAATCCGGAGCGCGACCGGAAGAAGGGTCTCGGTCTCGGTCTCGCCATTGTTCGGCGAAAGGCGCAGTTGCTTGGGCTCGATATCGACGTTCGTTCGACATTCGGTCGCGGGTCGATATTTTCCGTGGCGGTACCGCTTGCCTCTGCGGGGCCGGAAGCCCGCGATGCGGCTGTTCCGCTGGCCCATGACGATATCGACCTCGCCGGCCGCTCGCTGCTCTATATCGATGACGACGAGACACAGCTCCAGGCGGTCGGTACGGTGCTCCGTCAATGGGGGTTGGATGTCGAGGGTGCCGCGTCGATCGAGGACGCCGTGGCGCTTGTCGACCGTCGGCAACTGGTGCCCGACGTGATCCTCGCCGATTTTCGCCTGCGGGAAGGCCAGACCGGCGCGGCGGCCGTGCGTGAGGTCATTCGGACGACGGGGGTCACGATCCCGGCAATCATTCTGACCGGCGACACGGAACCGGCGCGGATTGTCGAGGCCGCGGCGAGCGGGCATGCGTTACTGCACAAACCGGTTTCGCCGACCATTCTCAAGCAGACGATCCACGACGTGATCGACGGCCGGTCGGGCTAGGGCCGGAATCCTGGGCGCTATTTTTGTGACACGCGGCGTTAACCCGGCGGGCGTTGCTCGGAACGGGACTGCGGCGCCCACTCGCGGGCGATCATGGCCGCGTGCGTCCGGTTGTCGGCTTTCAGTTTCTGAAGAATGACCTGGATGTGGGCCTTCACGGTGCTCTCGTAGACGCCCAGCGTGCGGCCGATTTCCTTGTTCGATTGCCCCTGCATGATCAGCATCAGGACATCGTACTGGCGGGGCGTAAGGGCGCTCAGCGGGCTTCCCTCTGACAGCACGCGGCGATGCGGGCGCTGACGGGCCTCGACCGACATCTCAGCCGAATAGGCGCCGCCCTCCGACGGCTGCGCGAGGATGCTCGAGGGCACATAGACCTCGCCCGACAGGATCAGACCAAGCGCATGACGCAGGCTTTCCTCGGAGAACGCCTTGAGCAGATATCCCCGGGCGCCCGCTTCGAGTGCAGCACGCACGCCGTCCTGGTCCTGGAACGCCGACAGGATGACCACCGGGACGGGCGCCGCGTTGCGGCAGACGTCGGGCAGGCGGTCGTGCAGATCCATGCCCGGCATGGCCAGATCGAGCAGCGCCAGATCGACCACGTGTTCGCCGTCGAGGATATCGGCGGCTTCGTCCATATTGCCCGCCTCGACGATGTCGACGTCGGGAATCAGGCCCTGAAAGACGAGCTTCAGGCCCTGGCGAAACAGATTATGGTCGTCCGCAATCAGTATGGTTTTCAGCTGTGTCAGATCGGCCATGATTACCGCCGGGCAATGGTCCACGTATGGTACACACCATAATACTGATACCGTTCGTGGACCAATCCCAGCACGAATTCGTCATCTCATACTTTTGGGGGAGGGCGTTCGTGGCAACGATTCGGTTCGCCTAGACTGACATCATGACGGCGACGAGGGCTTCCGGCGCGTCTTCCTGAACGATGTGGGCGGCCTTCGGAATTGGCGTGAATGATTGGGCGCCCAGCAATTCGGCAAGTTTACGGCCCCGTTCAATGGGGATGAACGTGTCCTCTTCGCCCCAGGCGATGTTTACATCGAAGGCTGGCGGCGCATATCGTTCCTCCGCTTCCACGATAAATTGCGTATCCGCTTGGGCAATCTGACGGTAGAACGCAGACTGGCCGGTCTCGCCAATGTACGGCTTGGCATAGATCTGTCTCGCTTCCGCAGTCATCGGTGTTGACGCGGCATTTTGCGTATAGGCGGCGAACAGTGCTTCATGCGCGTAGGGCGGCAGTCCGGCGAACGCCGCCTCGTGTTTGTGGACATGCAAATAGAACGGGGATCCGGACGGCATGATGGCGACGGCATTGAACAGCACGAGATGGCCGTACTGGACACCGTTGACGAAATGTGCGCGCAGGACAGCGAGTCCGCCGAAGTCGTGACCTACGATCATTGGCCGATCGAGCGACCAGTGTGAGATCAGTTCCGCGAGCAAATCGCTCTGAACGCACTCGCGGACATCCTGGCCGTCGAACTTTTCCGATTGACCGGTGCCGACCATGTCGAAGTAATAAACCCGGCGATTCATGGCGAGCCACGGAGCGATATTGCGCCAAGCTTGAGCAGACCAGGGGAAGCCGTGCACGAGGACGATGGGCGGGCCGTCGCCGATCGCGCCCCAAGCAACTTTCTGACCGCGAAACGCATAGGTCTTGTCGAGTGTCAGCATTGTTTACTCTCCGGTTTTCCATTAAATTTAATTTAATGGTTACAGCGTGTTTTATCATTTTTCAACCAATAAAATGACTTTAATGGTTACATCAAATTCACCGAACTGGAAAACTCACGGCTTTTTCGGCGGCCACGTGGTTCTCGATTTTGTCAACACGGTCGACGACATCGAGAAAACCCGCGACGTAGACGCAATCCCGGACTGGCCATCCGCACTTGCCTGGTGCGCCGCGTCGGAACTCTTGACGCGCTCGGAAATTGCCGAGCTTGCATCGGCAGAGATGCGAGAGCCGGCTGAGAAAGAGTTGACCGAACTTCACGAAATACGCGAACGACTTTGGCGTATCTTTGGCGCCATCGGCCGGGATGAAGACATCGGAAACCATGACGTGCGCGACATGGAAGCGGACATTCGATGGATGGTTGCCGGCGCCGCTTTGGGCCGTGCGGGCCGCGGCCTGTCATGGCATTCGTCCGTTGCCGATTTCGGCGTCTCCGTTATTCGCGCGCGGATCGTCGGCGAGGCGCTAGATCTCTTGATTCGGGGCGATCTGAAACGGTTGAAGGAATGCGGACGCTGCACTGGACTATTTCTTGACTTCGGCCGCGGTGTCGGGCGCAAGTGGTGCCGTATGGAGACCTGTGGCAATCGCGAGAAGGTCGCCCGCCACCGCCGCGATCAATAGAAAAACGCCCCGATCCGAAGACCGGGGCGTTTCGTATTCTCGGACCGGGTGTTGACCACGTCAGATGCGCGACGGGCCAACCCAACCATCTCCCGTCGCGCGGTGCGGCGCGATGGGGCTCGGCTGGCTACCCCAGTTCCTTGTCCAGTTCCGGCACCGCATCGAATAGGTCGGCGACGAGGCCGTAGTCCGCGACCTGGAAGATCGGCGCTTCCTCGTCGTTGTTGATGCAGGCGATGACCTTGGAGTCCTTCATGCCGGCGAGGTGCTGAATGGCCCCCGAAATGCCGACGGCGATGTAGAGATCCGGGGCGACGACCTTGCCGGTCTGGCCGACCTGGAAGTCGTTGGTCACGTAACCCGCGTCGACCGCGGCGCGCGATGCGCCGACCGCGGCGCCGAGCTTGTCGGCGACCTTTTCCAGCATTTCGAAATTGTCGCCCGACTTCATGCCGCGTCCGCCCGAAATGACGACCTTGGCGGTGGTCAGTTCCGGCCGGTCGCTTTCGCTGACCTCGGCGCCGACGAACGTGGCAAGGCCGGCATCGCCGGTGCCGTCGACGGTCTCGGTGGAAGCGGATCCGCCCTCGGCCTCGACGGGCTCGAACGATGTCGTACGCACGGTGACGAACTTGACCTTGTCGGTCGACTGCACGGTGGCAATGGCATTACCGGCATAGATCGGGCGCACGAAGGTGTCGTCGCTCTCGATACCGATGATGTCGGAGACCTGCTGCACGTCGAGCAGCGCGGCGGCGCGCGGCATCACGTTCTTGCCGAAGGTCGATGCGGCGGCAACGACGTGGCTGTAGTTCTCGGCCAGCTTGACCAGCAGCGGCGCCACGTTCTCTGCGATGTCGTGCTCGTACTCCGGCGCATCGGCGACCAGAACCTTGGCGACGCCAGGGATCTTGGTGGCGGCTTCGGCGACGGCCCCGCAGCCCGAACCGGCGACGAGGATGTCGATATCGCCGGAAATCTGGCCGGCCGCGGCGACGGCGGAAAAGGTTCCCGAGGCGAGCTCGGCGTTATCGTGTTCGGCGATGACTAGCGTGCTCATGAGATCACCTTCGCTTCGTTCCGGAGTTTGTCGACCAGTTCGGCGACGTTCGCGACCTTGACGCCGGCTTCGCGCGCCGGCGGTTCGGTTACCTTGAGAACCTTGACGCGCGGCGTCATGTCACAGCCGAGATCGGCCGGCGTCATGGTGTCGAGCTGCTTTTTCTTGGCCTTCATGATGTTCGGCAGGCTGGCGTAGCGCGGCTCGTTGAGGCGCAGATCGACGGTGACGACGGCAGGCGTCTTGATTTCGACGGTGGCAAGACCGCTGTCGACTTCCCGGGTCACCTTGATGGCGTCGCCCGAGCCGTCGATTTTCGAAACGAACGTACCCTGTGCCCAACCTAGCATTGCCGCCAGCATCTGTCCGGTCTGGTTGTTGTCGCCGTCGATCGCCTGCTTGCCGACGATGACCATGCCCGGCTCTTCCTTTTCGACCACGGCCTTCAGGACCTTGGCGACGGAGAGCGGTTCGAGCGGGTCGTCGGTCTCGACCAGGATCGCGCGGTCGGCGCCCATGGCGAGGCCGGTGCGCAGCGTCTCCTGCGACGTCGACGGACCGACGCTGACGACGATGATCTCGTCCGCGTTGCCTGCTTCCTTCATGCGAACGGCCGCCTCGACGGCAATTTCGCAAAACGGGTTCATGGCCATTTTGACGTTCTGTGTTTCGACGCCGCTTTGGTCGCCTTTGACGCGGACCTTGATGTTGGCGTCGATAACGCGCTTGATCGGGACTAATACCTTCATGGAGTGGGGAAATCCTCTGCCTGAGTGTCGGCGATGCCTGCTCTTCGCAGGCGCAATAAAACCGCGGATAAGTAGGGTTTCGAAGCCCCTGTTGTCAAGGAGACTCCGCGCCTCTTGCCACGATAGGGGAAAGAACCATCTGCCCGCGGGTGCGGGACGGTCAATTTGCGACGTTTTTCCGATTTTTCACGCCATGAAACGGTACGCCGCCGCCGGTGTGGCGGATACGGAAAACTATGTGGCGAAGCCGGATTAGTGGCATCATGTAGCGGCGTATAATGGCAGACATCACCGAAGATCACACGAAGACTCAGGAGTCGAACATGGCGGAAGAAGGCGGCAGGCGGGCCCAGGGACGTTCCAGGGGCGGCGGGCGCGATGCCCGGCGCGCGTCGCGGCAATCGGGTGCGGTCACCACGGCCAAGTACATCCAGCGCAACATCCCGTTCAACGAGTACTGCACCGAAGAGCAGTGCGAGATCATCGAACGCAACGCCGACACGGTGCTCGCCGAGATCGGTCTCGACTTCCGCGACGACCCGGAGGTGCTCGATCTCTGGAAGAATGCCGGCGCCAAGGTCGACGGCGAGCGTGTCCGCTTCGAACCCGGCATGCTGCGCGAGATCATCAAGACCGCGCCGGCGCAGTTCATCCAGCACGCCCGCAACGCGGAAAAGAGCGTCAAGATCGGCGACGGCTCGACCGTATTCGCACCGGTCTACGGACCGCCTTTCGTGCGCGATCTCGATCAGGGCCGCCGCTACGGCACGCTCGAGGACTTCCAGAACTTCGTGAAGCTGATCTACTCGTCGACCTATCTGCATCATTCCGGCGGCACGGTGTGCGAACCGGTCGACGTGCCGGTCAACAAGCGCCATCTCGACATGGTCTATTCCCATATGCGGTATTCCGACAAGCCGTTCATGGGCTCGGTGACGGCGCCGGAACGCGCGGAAGACACCGTCGCCATGTGCCGCATCCTGTTCGGCGAGGAGTTCGTCGATCAGAACTGCGTCGTCATCAACCTGATTAACGCCAATTCGCCGATGGTCTTCGACGAGACCATGATGGGCGCACTCAAGGTCTACGCGGCGGCCAATCAGGCCTGTATCGTGTCGCCGTTCATCATTTCCGGCGCCATGGCGCCGGCGAGCGTCGCCGGCACCCTGACCCAGGCGTTGGCCGAGGGCCTCGCCGGCTGTGCGCTGACCCAGCTTGTCCGGCCGGGTGCGCCGGTGGTGTTCGGCATGTTCTCGAGCTCGATGTCGATGCAGTCGGGCGCGCCGACCTTCGGCACGCCGGAGCCCAACCTGATCCTGACCACCGGCGCCCAGCTGGTGCGCCGGGCCGGCCTGCCGTTCCGTTCCGGCGGTTCGCTCTGCACATCGAAGCTACCCGACGCCCAGGCGGCGTACGAGAGCGCGCACACGCTGCTGCCGGCGGTGTTGGCGGGCGTCAACTTCATGCTGCACGCGGCGGGCTGGCTCGAGGGCGGCCTGGTGTCGAGCTTCGAAAAGCTGGTCATGGACGCCGATCAGCTCGGCATGATGCAACGCCTCGCCCAGGGCGTCGATTTTTCCGAAGAGGGCCAGGCCATGGACGCGATCCGCGAGGTCGGTCCCGGCAAGCATTACCTCGGCTGCGCGCACACCAACCGCAACTTCGAAACCGCGTTTTATCAGTCGAAAATCGCCGACTACCGGCCGTTCGAACAGTGGGACTCCGAGGGTGCGCCGGATACCGTCATGCACGCCAATACGCGCGTGAAAAAGCTGCTGAACGAGTACCAGGCCCCGGAGATCGACCCGGGCGTCGACGAGGCGCTCCAGGCCTTCATCGCCGAACGCAAGAACGCGATGCCGGACGCGAGTTACTAGGCCGTAATCTATCGAGCGGCAGCGCGCGACTGGGGGTGGAAGGGTTGGCCAGTCGCGCGTGGATCGTGGGTTTCATTGGTCTGCTGTCGATAGATTGACGAACATATGGCACGACTGGAGATCAGTGGTCGACTAGATAGGGAAATTTCTCCGCCTCTTCTATGAATTGGAATGAATACATCCGCCAGCCTTCATCAATTCGCATGAAGTGGCCTTGAACAACAATCGGGCGCAGCGGATAAACGACAACGTAGACCAACTTCTTTATCTCCGAACCGATCGAAGCCGTGTGCGCGTATGAACACGAGAGAACCTCTCCGAACGTGTTAGTAAACTTTTCAAAGCTACTTTGCAGCGCCAGCTTGGCTTCCATCACTTCAGTGCCTGTCTTCGTCGATCCAAATTTGATGGAGTTTGCGATATAAGCTGCGGCCATCTCGGGATCGGAAGCAATATTTCCACAAAAGCCCGCCATCACCTCTTCCGGCGAATTGACATCCTGAGAGTATGCATCGAATGGCGTGAGTGCCGATACCAAGGTGACAACAAATAAGATCAATTTAGTAAATCGGTACATCGATTATCCAAGGTTTTGGGGAAATGAAGATACGATACTAGTCTAATAAGTGTATGCGGTGTGTTCTGATTCTCAGTAGACGGCATTCGAAGTATTGCGGATCAATCTTGAGTTGACAATTTGTCATTGGACAACGTGGGACGCTGTTTGCGATCCGGCACTTCAAACCGTCACAAAGCGGCCCTTCCAATGGGGTCGTTTTTCGTTCAACGATGAGACCATGAAAAAAAGCGATCAGACGCCGTGGATGTCCGCCGAGGACTACGGCCGCAGCCTCAAGGGCTTCGGCGTCAATCTGCTGTATGCCGACGTCATGCGTGCGGTGGCGTTCCAGCGCGACGTGCTTGGCTGCGAAGTGGTCTACGCTGACAGCGATTTCGCGGTGATCCGCCACGACGGCCATGAATGGATGCTGCACGCCGATCACACCTACCGGGACAATGTCTTGGCCGGCATCGAGGATGCGGCGGCGCGCGGGCAGGGCGTCGAGTTGCGGCTTCACAACGTCGACCCGGACGCCGTCGAGGCCAGGGCGCGAGACGCCGGCCATACGGTGCTCGCCGGCGCCATGGACAAGCCGCACGGCACCCGCGAGGCGGTGATCATGGACGACGAGGGCTACGTTTGGGTCCCCGACGCGCCGCTGGCCGTCTAGACGCCGCCCGTATCGTTAAAGCCGCACCGAAACCCCGCCGTCGGCGAAGAGCGCGCTGCCGGTAATGAACGACGACTGGTCTGACAGCAGGAACATCGCCGCCTCGGCAATCTCATCGGGCGTGGCCATGCGTTGCAACGGATGAAGCCCGGCAATGTATTCATGAACATCGGGATCGTCGCCGGCCATGGCGGTGATCGTCCCGCCCGGCAACAGTGCGTTGATCCGGATGCCGCCGGGGCCGTGGTCGACGGCCAGCGAACGGACCAGCCCGACCAGTCCGGCCTTCGACGCCGCATAGGCGGCCATGCCGGGCAGCCCCGCGCTCGCGGGCCCGACGAACGACGACGTGAAGACCATGGCGCCGCCGCCGCGCCGTTCGATCGCCGGAATCTGGTACTTCGCCGCATAGTAGGCGCCGGTCAGGTTGGTGGCGATGACAGTGTCCCAGTTACGCGTCTCCATTTCGTGAACCGGTGACAGGTTGCCGGTCGTGCCGGCATTGTTGAACGCGCCGTCGAGTCCGCCGTGGGACGTTACCGCCAGGTCGACCAGACAGGCCGCATAACCCTCGTCGCCGACATCGCCGTCGAGCCAGACGGCAGTGCCGCCCTGCTTGACGATCTCGTCCGCGAGTTGCCGAATTCGGTCCGCGCGCCGGGCGCCCAGAACCAGTTTGGCGCCGGCTTTCGCAAACAGGCGCGCCGCCGCGGCGCCGATGCCGCTGCTGGCACCTGTGATGATGATTGATTGGCCGTCCAGTCCCATGATCGATCTCCCGTTATCGGTGTCGATCACGACTATCGCGTCCGTTCGGGGCGCGATATCCGAATCCGGGCGCGGCATCTGACATACCAACGCGTTCGTGCCCGCTGGCCGGACAACTCGGCCGTCTCAGGCGCCCATTTTCGCTTTCTTGTATTCCCGCACCCGGCGGCTGCCGGCGCTGGTGCCGTCATGGTACGAGCCGAACCAGCGATCCCACGGCATTTCGACGTTGCCGTAGTTGCACTCGAAATACCGGTGATGCAGCTGGTGAAAGAACGAGCCGACCCGGACGCGGGGCTTGCCGTTGACGACGATGCTCTCGTAACCCGAATGCGATGTCGCCGTCGCCAGGGTCAGCCAATAGGCATGGAACAGCATGTGGATCGGATGGGTCGGCACGATCAGGTGGATGAGCAGGCTGCTGAGATAGAGCACATGCTCGATCGGGTGCATGGAAAACCCCGACCACGGGCCGACGCTGACATTGCGGTGATGGACCGCATGGGCGACACGATAGAGCGGCGGCCAGTGCAGGAAACGATGCACCCAGTAGAAATGCAGCGACTGGAAAATCTGTATGAAGACGAAGGCGAGGAAGAACCAGACCGGGGATTGGCTGAAGGTGATGATCGGCGCCGTCCCGTTACCGTAGGCCAGCCACATCAGGCACTCGTAGATCGTCCAGACCGTCACGCCGCTGATCAGGGTGAAGCTTAGGTTATCGAGCAATTGACTGTTGAAGGCGAATGTCCGGTTGTTGTTGGCCAGACCGCGGCGGTCGAACTTCCGCTCGTTTCCCTGTTTGGCGTAGGTGTAGAGCCACAGGTGAATGACGGTCGTGAACACGATCATCATGACGATGTTGCGAAGCCAGATCTCGAACACCCAACCGGCCTGCAGGGTCGCGGTTTCCGCCAGTGGCGGCTGCAACCAATGCCAGACGGCGACCGCGAGCAGGGCGTAGAAAAAGTGCTCGGATAGCGGCTTCCATGTCGCCACGAACCAGTTCACGATGGCCAGCGGCCTGAGCGGCCATTCGAACAGGGGCGAGATCTTCGCCGGAATATCGGGGTGCCAATTCCAGTCCCGGCTCTCGCCGGCTTCGGAGCCGATGAAAAGATCGTCGGTCGGCGAGGCCGCGGCCTGATCAGTCGATGTTGTCATGCGATGCCTTCTCCACACGTTTGACTGTATTCAGGCAATCGTCTTCAGGCGTTCATTAGCAGAGTTCGGGTTTCTTGCGGCATGAAAAAAACTGGTTTCCGGGCTGCAAGGAATTCGGTGCGCAAACCCCGCCGGATATTTTCTGTCCCGTCGGCGACCTTGAAACTTGTTCCATTGTACGCCTAATAGCCTCCATGCATGAACCAGTGGCCATGAGCGGCGGCGATGTGCCGCCGGGCAAACGCGTTCGCACCGATGCCGCAGAGCTGATCCGGCTGGCGTGGCCGGCGATCCTGGCGCGTTCCGGCGTCATGCTCATGGCGTTGGTCGACACCATCATGGTCGGCCGCTACGCCAGCATCGAGCTCGCCTATCTCTCCATCGGCCTGGCTCCGTTCGGGCCGATGCTGGTGTTCGGCGTCGGTATCGTCATGGGCACCCAGGTCATGACCGCCATGACGTTCGGCGAAGGCCGTCTCGGCGATGTCGGCGCGGTGTGGCGGCGCGGTGCGCCGTTCGGCTTCGCCGTCGGCCTCGCGGGAACGGCGGTCTGCCTGTTCGGACAACAGATCCTGCTGTTCACGGGGCAGGATCCGGACCTCGCGCGCAAGGGCGGCGAGGTGCTGGTGGTGCTCGGCCTCGGCCTGCCGTTCGTGCTGTTTTTCATCGCCTCGAACTTTTTTCTCGAAGGCATCAAGCGGCCGCTCGTCGGCATGGTCCTGATGGCCGTCGCCAACGTCGTCAACCTGCTGCTCAACTGGATGCTGATCGGCGGCAATCTCGGCATGCCCGCCCTTGGCGGCGTGGGTTCGGCCTGGGCGACGACCATCATCCGGATCTCTCTCGCGATCGTCATTGCCGCCTACATCTGGAACCTGCGCGACCGCGAGACCCTCGGCATTCGCAGGCGTCCAGATGGCGGCTGGGCGTCCTGGGCCCGGCAGCGCCGGATCGGTCTCGCTTCCGGTCTCGCCATCGGCGGCGAGTCCTTTGGCTTCGCCATGCTCGGCATCATGGCGGGGCGGCTGGGCGCGCTCGCGCTCGGCGCCCACGCGGTGATTTTCAACCTGCTGGTCTTTACCGCGATGATCGCCATCGGCGTCGGCTCGGCCACAGCCGTTCGCGTCGGGTTCGCCAAAGGCGCCGGGATGCATTCCGGCGCCCGTCTCGCGGGGTGGACCGGGGTCGGTCTCTGCACGTTGATCATGGCGGGCTGCGCCCTTGTGTTGATCGCCATGCCGGAGCTGATCGCCGCGGCCTATACGACCGACGGCGCGTTGAAGGCAGTCGTCGTGCCGCTGATCGTGCTGCTCGGCGTCATCGTTCTGTTCGACGGCAACCGTCTGGTCCTCAACAGTACGCTGCGTGGCCGCGGCGAAACCTGGTCGATGATCGCCTGCAACACCGTCGCGTTTCTCGTCATCATGGTGCCGTTGGCGTGGATCCTTGCGTTTCCCCTCGGCGGCGGGATCGAGGGTCTCTATCGCGCCGTCCTGTTCGCGTCGATCTCGGCGTGCGTGATGATGACCCTCCGGATCGTCTGGCTCGGCCGCCGGGACCCACCGGACATGCCGATCCGCGACAAGCTAGAGGACGACCTCCTCGACTGACCGGATTGCCGCGGCAACCGGTTCGTAGTCGTCACGGGTCGTCGGCACGAAACCGGCGAGCAGCAGGTCCCGGCGAACGCTTGCGAGCGTCGGGTCTTCGACGGCGCCTGCGACGGCGGCACGGAGCGCCGCGACCTGATCGTCGGAAGCTCCGCCATTCGTGATGTAGGGCAGGCCCGGCACGGGCTGCGTTCGGGAAAGCGTCGTCAGACCGTCGAGCAGCGCCGGGCGGTCGCGGCGCGCCAGCGTCAACGTCACGCAGTCGATGGCGGCGCAGTCGGCCGCACCATCGCGGACCGCGGCGAGGCTCTCTATGTGGGCGCCGGTCTCGATCACGTCCGAGAAAAAGGAAACGCCCGGTTCGGCGATGCCGAGCAAGGCATGCCGCAAGGCGTAGGCGCCGGAATACGAGCCGGGTTCGTTGATCGCGGCACGCGCACCGGCAAGATCGGCGAGCGTCTCGTATCCGGACTCCTCGCGGACCGTGACGGCGCTTCGGTAGCGGTGGCCGTCACAGTTCGGGGCATCGTAGACCGGCGTGCCGATCACACGCACCGCGTCGTCCAGTTCCGTTACCAACGGCGCGCCGCAGGTCTGGCTGAGCAGCAACGCGGGATCGCGCCACCGTTCCGACGTTGCGCCCGGTGCGGACGGTGCGTCCGGAATATCGGCGAACAAATTCGCGGGCAGCCGGCCGGCAATGGCGCGCCACCACACCGCCAACGCATCGGCATGGTCGCTGGCACCATACATCGGGAACGAGACGAACACCGGGTTACGCCTTGCCGATGTCGCCGAGTAGGCCGGACATGTGGGCGCTGACGTCGGGCGCCTGCACCACGGCGGCTCGGATCAACTGGTCAAAGTGGCGGCTCAGCATCTGGATATGCGTGCGCGTATTGAAGACAAAAAACATCTGCCCCATGTACACCGCTGCTCGACGCACGCCAAACACCGTATATGGGATGGAAAAATGGGTGCGGCTGGAGAACAAAAACAGGCGCAAGCCGGGGTAAAGCTCTTCGGTCAGCCGGATCATGAGGTCGAGTTGATCGCGCCGGTCGCTGTCCGACATGCCGCGCCAGTGTCCCTCGCCGCGGACGAAGGTTTCGAGGGCTTCAAGGGGCATGCAGATCTCGATATCCGACTCCGGTAGCCGGGTGTATTCGAGGCGGCCGCGGATCTCGCGCTTTGCACTGGCGGGACTGCGCGCCTGGAATGCGTTGTAAATGTAGTCCGTGGTCGCTTCCGTATTGAGAAGGTCCGGCAGGCTCGAGGGGACGTAGCGGATCTTCTGGCCGGCGGCTTCGTCATACCAGGCGGCGACGCTCTCCTCGATCGGCGATCCGGTCGCCGGCGTGACCTCGAGCGACTCGAGCATGATGTCCGCCGCCAGATCCTCGCTCTCGGTCAGGCCGAGCAGCCAGTCCGCGCTGACCTGCAGACTGCTGGCGAGGACCGCAACGGTATCGGCGCGGGGCAGCCGCACGAGTTGCGGCGATAACAGCTGCGACAGGGTTGAGCGGTCGATACCGGTGCGTTTCGCCAGCCGCGATTGATTGATCCCGGCGCGCTCCATCGCGGCGATCAATCGCGTTCGAAACAGCCGTGTGAGCTCGCGCCGATCCATCTCAAGTCGAAGAATTGATGCATATAATCAACATAATTAATAAAATACTACATAATTTTTGATTTCGTTACAATTCCCGCGTTGCGACAAAAGGCCATTCCAATAACATTTCCGTGAACAAGCGGGGATTATCCCGCGCCAATGCGCTTAGAGGATTCATGGAGCTGTCCGCTGATATTTCGGCCTGCCGTACGTCGTTGCCATACGCGCCGTCAACCGACGCGACGCTGACGGACACGACGGGGTTCGACGACTCATCGACGAACATGTGGCGTCGGATCGAGGGCCCGACGTGGGTCGTCATTGCCGCCGTTTACGGTGGCTGGCTGACCTTGCTCGCGGCGACGGCATGGCTGCCGCTGTGGCTGGTGTTGCCCGTTCTCGCCGTCTGGGTGACGTGGCATGGCCATCTGCAGCACGAACTGATCCATGGTCATCCGACCCGTAACAAATGGATCAACGGCCTCCTGGGATTGCCGCCCTTGGGGTTGGTCTATCCGTACAGCATTTTCCGCCGCACGCACCTCGTCCACCATGCCGTCGAGATCCTCACCGAGCCGGATCATGACCCGGAGACGTTCTATGTCTCGCCCGAACGCTGGGCCGCGACCGGGCCGATAAAAAGAAAAATACTGGCGGCCTACAACTCGATGCTGGGGCGCTTCCTCATGGGACCGGCGTTCGCAACGCTCGCTCTCGCGCGGTCGGAACTGCGGCGACTGGTCGCGGGCGATGCGGTCGCGTGGCTCGAATGGGGCAGCCACGGCGTGCTTGTCGCAGGGGTACTCTATGTCGTCGAGACGGTCGGCGGAATTGCCCCCTGGATCTATCTAGTCGGCGTCGCGTATCCCGGCATGGGACTATTGATGATGCGGTCCTTCCTGGAGCACCGTCCCGCCAAGACGGCCGACGAGCGGACGGCGATTGTCGAAGGCGGATGGTTCTGGACGCTGCTCTATCTCGGCAACAATTTCCACTTCGTTCACCACGAACGCCCGGGCATGCCGTGGTACGATCTTGCCCGCGTATACGCGCTGAATCGCGACGCCATTGCCGCGCGGAACGGCGGGTACGTGTTCCGAAGTTATGGCGACGTGGCGCGGCGTTACTTCCTGCGGCCGAAGGATCAGCCGGTCTACCCGCTATAGGGTCCTGATCGAGCCTTTCGTTTCATTCGTGTAACGCATGGCAGAGTCCCGGATAGAGCGGTAGACCAATACCGGACCAGTCTGTATACCGCCTCCATCACTGGACCATCCGTTATCGGACCTCGCCGAGGAAGCGTCTCATGAACCGATCCGTTCTCAGCGCCATGGCCATCGCTGCCGCGGTCATTCTATGGATCGCCAGCGGCCTGATCCTGGGTGATGACGAAACGGCCGAGGCAACCGCGCCGGCCGCACCGGAAAACGCCGGTGCGCCCGCTGCGGTTCGCATCGTCGAGAGCCAGGCGCAGTTGACGCCCCGCGTGGTCCGTGTGTTCGGTCGCACCGAGGCCGATCGCGCGGTCACGCTGAAGGCGGAGACGGCGGCGCCGGTCAGCGCCATCGAAGCGGAGGAAGGATCCCGCGTCGGCAAGGGCGAAACGATCGTTCGGCTCGCCATGGAAGACCGGCAAAGCGCGCTCGAGGAAGCGCAGAAGGAGCTCAAGTTCCGCGAGATCAACTTCAGCGCCGCCGAGCAGCTTTCGAAGAAGCAGTTCAGTACGGAAATCGGCCTGGCCGAGGCCGCTGCGGCCCTGGCGCGGGCGCGAGCTGCTGTCGAGGCGGCGGAACTGAACATTCGCCATACCCGCATCGAAATGCCCTTCGATGGCGTTGTCGACGAGATCTCCGCGGAAGTCGGCGATGTGCTCGACCACAGCGACCCCGTCGCCTATGTCGCCGATCTCGATCCCATCGTCGTCACCGTCGGCATTTCCGAACGCGACATCTCCGCCGTGCGGACGGGGCACCGGGCGCGAGTCAGGATCGTCGGGCGCGAGGACGCCGTCGGCCTGGTTCGCTTCGTGTCGCGGTCGGGCAATTCTGAAACCCGCACCTTCAAGGTCGAGATCGCCGTCGAAAATCCGGATTACGCCATTGCCGAGGGACTGACGGCGGAAGTGCTGCTCGAAATCGACAGTCGTCCGGCGCATCGCATATCGCCCGCCGCGCTGACCCTCGATGACGACGGCAGGCTCGGCGTCATGACGGTGACGGCGGCCGACGAAGCCCTGTTTCAGCCGGTCTCCATCATACGCGATGAGGTCGAAGGCATCTGGGTCGCCGGTCTCGATCGTGCCGCACGGATCATCGTGACCGGTCAGGAGTTCGTCGTTGGCGGTCAACCGGTCGACCCGGTCGTCGCAACGGACTAGAGGCTGGCGGGATGACCCTCATCGATGCCGCCATCAGCCGCTCGCGGACGATCCTCTCGTCGCTGGTGCTGATCCTGATCAGCGGCACCGTGGCCTATCACGAGATTCCCAAGGAGTCCGAGCCCGACATCAACATCCCGATTATCTACGTTTCGTTGGTGCACGAGGGCATATCGCCCGAAGACGCCGAGCGTCTGTTGATCCGGCCGATGGAGCAGGAACTACGGACGATCGAAGGCATGAAGGAATTGCGTGCCATCGGCTACGAGGGCGGCGCCAACATGATCCTCGAGTTCGAGGCCGGTTTCGATGCCGATCAGGCCCTGATCGACGTGCGCGAACAGGTCGACACGGCGAAGCCCGAGCTGCCCGATGAGACCGAGGAGCCGACGGTGAGCGAGGTCAATTTCTCGCTTTTCCCGGTCATTGTCGTGGCGCTGGCCGGCAACATTCCCGAACGCGCGCTGCTCGATGTTGCGCGCGACCTGCGCGACGAGCTTGAGAGCATCGCGTCCGTTCTGAAGGTCGAGATCGCCGGCGATCGCGAAGAGTTGGTCGAGGTGTTGATCGATCCGATCCGCATCGAGAGCTACGGATTGTCGGTCATCGAGACGGTGGACGCCGTCCGCGCCTCCAATTTGCTGGTTGCCGCCGGTCAGCAGGACACCGGGAACGGGCGATTCTCGATCAAGGTGCCGGGCCTGTTCGAGACCATACGCGACATCACGGGCATGCCGGTGGCGACCGACGGCGACAACGTCGTCGTGCTCGGCGATATCGGCGAGGTGAGACGCGGTTTCAAGGACGCCGAGAGTTTCGCCCAGGTCAACGGCAAGCCGGCGCTGGCGCTGGAAGTGACCAAGCGAACCGGCGAGAATATCATCGACACCATCGAACGGGTTCGGGACGTCGTTGAGCGCGAACGTACGCATTGGCCGGTGGGCCTGGCGACCGCCGTCGAGGTGAGTTTTCTGCAGGACCGCTCGCGCGATATTCGCAACATGCTGGCCGACCTGCAGAACAACGTGATCAGCGCGGTGCTGCTGGTCATGATCGTGATCATCGCGGCGCTCGGATTCCGCACCGCGTTTCTCGTCGGTATCGCCATTCCGGGCTCGTTCCTCACGGCCATTCTCGTGCTTTACGGGTTCGGCGTCACGGTCAACATCGTCGTGCTGTTCAGCCTGATTCTCGCCGTTGGCATGCTGGTCGATGGCGCCATCGTGGTGACCGAATATGCCGACCGCAAGATGCTCGAGGGGGAGCATCGGCGGGATGCCTACGCGCTCGCCGCCAAACGTATGGCATGGCCGATCATCGCCTCGACGGCGACCACGCTTGCCGCGTTCCTGCCGCTGGTTTTCTGGCCGGGTGTGGTCGGCGAGTTCATGAAGTTCCTGCCGATGACGCTGCTGATTACGCTATCGGCGTCGCTGGCGATGGCGCTGGTCTTCGTGCCGACCCTCGGCGCACAGATCGGCAAGGTCGGGGCCCTGGCCAAGGCCTCGCTCGCCAAGGGGCTTGCCGGGTCGAGCGAGGGCGGCGGCGATCTCGACGGGGTCGGCGGTTTTACCGGGGCGTACCTCGGCGTCCTGCGCCGTTCGCTAGACCATCCCGGCAAGGTGCTGCTGGCGGCCGTGACCATGCTGGTCGGGGTTCAGGTGGTCTACGGCACGTTCGGTCGCGGCGTCGAGTTCTTCCCGGACGTCGAACCCGAGATTGCGCAGTTGCAGGTTCGCGCGCGTGGTAATCTGTCGGTCTATGAACAGCGCGCCCTGATGGTCGATGTCGAGCAGAGGTTACTCGGCATGGCGGAGCTTGAATCGGTCTACACGCGAACCGGCCAGAGCGAACAGAGCGAGGAAGCCGAGGATATCATCGGCATCATCACGCTCGAGTTCATCGATTGGGACGAGCGGCGCAAGGCGAGCGCGGTGCTGGCCGACATCCGCGAACGGACCGCCGATCTGGCCGGTATTCACATCGACCAGCGCAAACAGGAGTCAGGCCCGCCCGTCGGCAAGGCCTTGCAGGTTCAATTGGCTTCGCGCCAGCCCGCGCTGCTGACCAACGCGGTTGAGCATGTATTGCAGGGTATTGAGGCCGTTGGCGGATTTATCAACGTCGAGGATGAGCGGCCGCTGCCCGGGATCGACTGGGTGCTGACGGTTGACCGGTCACAGGCCGCCAAGTTCAACGCCAACATCGACAGGGTCGGCCGGGCCGTACAAATGGTCACTACCGGAATCAAGCTGGGCGAATACCGGCCGGACGACAGCGATGAGGAAATCGACATTCGCGCGCGCTATCCGGTCGAATACCGGACAATCGACGAACTCGGCGATATTCGCGTCACCACCGATATGGGGGCGGTGCCGATCTCCAACTTCGTCGAGCGCGAACCGCGGCAGAGCATCGGCACGATCAAGCGGTCGGACGCGCGCCGGGTGATGAACGTCAAGGCGGATGTCGCCGAGGGCCTGCTGGTCGACGGCCGCGTCAGGGCGCTGCAAGCCTGGCTCGCCGAGAATCCGCTGCCGGATGCGATCGACGTCACGTTCAAGGGCGAAGACGAAGAGCAACGCAAGGCGGAAGCCTTCCTCGGCAAGGCCTTCGTCGTGGCGCTGTTCATCATGGCGATCATTCTGGTCACGCAATTCAACAGTTTTTATTCTGCGTTCCTGATCCTGTCCGCGGTCATCATGTCGACGGTCGGCGTGTTCATCGGGCTGCTCGTGACCCATCAGCCGTTCGGCATCGTTATGGGCGGGATCGGTGTCATTGCCCTGGCGGGCATTGTCGTGAACAACAATATCGTGCTGATCGACACCTTCGACCGTCTGGTCAAGACGGCGCCGGATGTCCGCACGGCGCTGCTGCGAACCGGGGCGCAGCGTTTGCGGCCGGTGTTGCTGACAACGGTCACGACCGTGCTGGGTTTGATGCCCATGGTCCTCGGCGTAAACATCGATTTCGTCAGCCGGGAGATCGCCGTTGGGGCGCCGTCGACGCAGTGGTGGCAGCAGCTCTCCACCGCGATCGTTTTCGGGCTCGTGTTCGCAACGATTCTGACGCTGGTTGTAACGCCGTCGGCATTGATGCTGCGGGCGAACGTCAAGAACAGGCTGGCGCGCCGCTTCGGCAAGGCGGCCGACGCTGCGGCCTGAAAAACATGACCTGCTCTACGTCTTTGGAATCGATCGGATTCACAGGTTTTGACGAAACACCCCGTGCTTCCGTCAAACGTGATCCGATCTAGTCGTCGTTCGAACTGGATGGCGTGTCGTCGTCCGGATGTTGCAGCTTCCAGGCCCGGGTTTGGCGGCCATGGCGCACGACGGCCAAGGGCATGCTGGCGATGTAGGCCACGAGAATAACCGTCAATGTCGTCCACGGCGCGCTAATGACGCCGGCAACCAGCAGGGCCACGACGAACATGGCCGGCAGAAACCAGTTGCCGGCGATTTTCGCCCGTTTGAATGAAAACGTCGGGACGCGGCTGACCAGCAGTGTGGCCACCGCGATCATGACCAGCGAAATGAGCGCCGGATGGCGCATCGAGTCGCCGACCTGGAACGAAAGAATAAGCGGCAGCAAGACGAGGCCGGCGCCGGCGGGCGCGGGGACGCCCGTGAAGTAGTTGGCCTGGAACGGCGGCGCGTCGGGATCGTCGAGCATGATGTTGAAGCGGGCCAACCGCATGCCGCAGCACGCGCTGAACAGAAGCACCAGAATCCAGCTAAACCGGCTGGTATCATCGAGTCCCCACAGGTAGAGCACGATGGCGGGCGCAACGCCGAAACAGACGAAATCGGACAGGCTGTCGAGCTCGGCGCCGAACTTGCTGGCACTTTTGAGTAATCGCGCAACGCGGCCGTCGAGGGTGTCGAGCAACGCCGCAACGGCAATCGCCAACGCGGCAGCCTCCCAGCGGTCGTTCAGGGCGAACCGGATCGATGTCAGCCCGGCGCACAATGCACCGAGCGTCAGCATGTTGGGAATCATGGCGTTGAGCGACATGACCCTGAGGCGCCGCTGCCGGCGGCGTTTCTCGCGATGCACTTCCTGATTTTGATCGCTCATGCCCATGATATCGGGGTTCCTATCGGATCTGGCCGCTACGCGCGGATTCCTTCGACGACAGATCGGCGATAACGGTCTCGCCGGCGATGGCCGTCTGGCCTTCGGCGACCAGCGGTTCGACCCCCTTCGGAAGATAGACATCGACACGGCTGCCGAACCGGATCAAACCGACTCGTTGACCGGCGGCGAGCGGCTGGCCCTCGTTGACCTGGCAAACGATGCGGCGCGCCACGAGACCGGCGATCTGGACGAAGGCGAGGTCCTTCTTGCCGTCGAGTTCGAGACGGAAACTGTTGCGCTCGTTGTCGTCGCTCGCCTTGTCGAGAGATGCGTTGAGGAACTTGCCGGGACGATAGGCAATCCGTTTCAGGGTGCCGTCCGCCGGCGACCGGTTTACGTGTACGTCGAACACGTTCATGAACACGCAGACCCGGTGGCGCGGATCGTCACCCATGTCGAGTTCGGCCGGCGGCGCGGCGCTGTCGACTTTTTGCACGAAACCGTCGGCAGGCGAGACGATCAGCCCCGCACGGGTCGGTGTCATGCGTTCGGGATCGCGGAAGAAATAGACGCACCAGAGCGTCAGAACCAGTCCGACGAGGCCGAGGAAGTCGCTCGCCGACCAGAGAACCAGCGCAATGACGGCGAAGCCGCCGATAAACGGCCAGCCAGCCCGGTTGATCGGCACAAGTATTCTATCGAGCATGGTGTCGTCCGAAATCTGCCCACAGGTACGTTTCAAGTCTTCGAATCATAACCATCGCCAAGCCACAGGCAAGGCATGGCGCATACCGCGGTCAATACGGCGGTTATTCGGGGAGACTGAAGATTTGGCCCGGGTATATCAGGTCCGGATCGCGGATCTGTTCCGTATTGGCCGCGAAGATGAGTGTATACTGTTCGCCTTGGCCATAGGTGCGTCGCGCGATGCGCCAGAGAGAATTGCCCGGTTGCACGACATAGAACGTACCCGGCTGTATTGCACGCTCGGGCGTTTCTCGCACGAACGGCATGGCGACGCGGTTCTGTACGGCACCTTTCTCGTCCACCTCGTCGACGCGGATTTCGTATTGTCCCGGCTTGATTCGGGTTTCCGGCACCAGACGCCAGCGGCCGCGCTCGTCGGCCTGGGCCGTGCCGATGTACGTGTCGTCGATATAGACGTTCAGAATCGCATTCGGCGTTGCCGAGCCGGCAACGTTGATTTCGCCCTTTGCATCGTAATCCAGCGAGTCGAGACCGAGCATCGTCGGCAACTGACTGCCGGGTTTTTGCAGAACTTCGGTGCCGCTGCCGCCGTCACTCGGGACGCTGAGCACGAGGGTCTCGTCTCCGGCGCTCTCCGCTTCCGGAACGACAATCATGACGACCCTGTCGGACGAGACGGATTCGCCGTCGCCGAGCCGTGAACGAAGCGACAATTGCCGATTGCCGGTGCTGAGCGGTTCGGCCGGCACGAAGACCCATTCGCCGCGCTGATCGGCGATGACGCTGCCGAGGAATGTCTTGCCGTCGTAGATTTCGACTTCTGCGCCCGGTTCCGCGCGTCCGGCAATGACGGCGCTGCCCCCCGGATTGACGCGAACCACATCGAACGTCGGTTTGATGACGGCCCCGCCGGATTCCGCATCGGTCGCTTCGACGTCGTCTGTCGTCGCGGGGGCCGCCGTGTCCAGGCTTGTTGAGCCGGCCGTGCCGACGACTTCTTCCTGAGCCGGTGGGGCGGGCAACCCGGCATCGCCGGTATCGTCGCCCCAGTTGATGAGATTGAGCGCAATGGCAATGCCGACGGCAATACCGCCTATGATCGCGACCATCATGGGGCTTCTGAAAATTGGCATGCCCGGGACCCGGAAAATCGGTTGATACGGTCCTGTCTCGCCCATTCGGTATGGCGATTCAGGATCGCTCAAGACATAGTACAGAGCGATATCTCCCGCAACAATGCCTGCCCGTCGAGCCGGCGTCACGAAGGATCAAGCATGAGCGAACTGTCATCCGTCTGTGTGTTTTGCGGCTCGAAAACAGGACGCGACTCCCGCCATACCGGCGCCGCGCGTCAACTGGGCCAACGGATTGCGGCCGAAGGGTGCGAACTCGTCTACGGCGCCGGAAGTATCGGATTGATGGGAATCATCGCCGATTCCGTGAGCGACGCCGGCGGCCGGGTTGCGGGCATTATTCCGCAGTTTCTCGATGAATGGGAGGTCGGCCGCCGTCACTCGGACGAATTCGTGGTCACCGATTCGATGCACCAACGGAAACAACTGATGTCGGAGCGCGCCGATGCATTCATCGTTCTGCCCGGCGGTCTGGGCACACTCGACGAGACCTTCGAGATCGTGACCTGGAAACAGCTTCGTCTGCACGACAAGCCGATCGTCATCCTCAACGTCGCCGGCTATTGGGACCGCTTCGTCACCCTGGTCGACGGTATGGTGGCGGAGGGGTTCGTCGCCGAAAAGCATCGTCAGCTGTTTACGATCGTTGATCAGGTGGACGAGGTTTTCCCGACAATCCGGAAACTGGTTGCGGAAAAAGAGACCTGACGCGACGGGCAAAAATTGAGGCCGCCCGAAGGCGGCCTCAACCCTGTCCGATCGCTATCGGCGATCAGGCGTTGATGGCGATCAGTCCGGGGCCTTACCCGTCCAGACCGACCGGTTGATGTCGAGATCCGCGAACTTGTCCGGATTGAGCACGGGCCGGTCGACACCCGACTTCAACTGTTCGCCGAAATCGATGATCAGGCGCTTGGCTACCGGGAACAGCATGGTCAGCGCCAGCAGGTTCACGACGGCCAGGATGCCCATCATCGGATCGGAGAAGAAGAACACCGACGTTGCCGCCGGAGCGACGGCGCCGAGGAAGACGATGCCGACAAGGGCGAGTTTGAACGCATGGAGCGCCGCGCCGCTCTTGGTCATGACCGTCAAGGCGTTCTCGCCGAGATAGTAGTTGTAGATGATCGAACTGAACGCAAACAGCAGTACCGCGCCGGTCAGGAAGTACTGGGTCCAGTCGCCGAGGTGAGAGACCAGCGACTGCTGCGTCAGCGCGACGCCGTTGATGCTTTCGTTGCCGGGAACGTATACGTCGCCCAGCAGGATCACGAATGCGGTGCACGAACAGATCACGATGGTATCGATGAACACCGAGAACGACTGGGTGATGCCCTGGCTGATCGGGTGACGGACGTCGGCGGTTGCCGCCACGTTCGGCGCCGAACCGAGGCCGGCTTCGTTCGAGAACAGACCGCGCCGCAGACCCTGCGCAATGGCTGCGCCCATGCCGCCGCTCACGGCTTCTTCGAAGCCCAGGGCGTTTTTGACGATCATGGCGATGACTGCCGGGATCTCGCCGATGTTGATGACGATGACCAGCAGCGCCATCAGGATGTAGCCGATCGCCATGATCGGCACGATGACGTCGCATGTCTTGGCGATACGATGGATGCCGCCGTAGACGATAAAGCCGGTACCGAGGGCCAATACGACGCCGGTAATGATGCGATCGATACCGAGACTGTCGGCGGCCGCGCCGGCGACCGTGTTGCCCTGGAATGCCGGGAAGCCGATACCGAAGGCCGCGATCAGGCAGATCGCGTAGAGTATTGCCAGCCAGCGGTAGTCTTGGCCGAGACCGTGCAGGATCGTCCGCGCCGGACCGCCGCGAAACGTGCCGTCCTCCGCCGGTTCCTTGAACAGCTGCGCCAGTGAGCACTCGACCAGACTGGTCGCCATGCCGACGATGGCGATGGCCCACATCCAGAACACGGCCCCCGGTCCGCCGAGCGTGATGGCCACGGCAACGCCGGCAATGTTGCCGCCGCCGACACGACCGCCGACCGACAGTAACAAGGCCTCGCGGGCCGTGATGGCGTTGGGGTCGCCGGTTTGATTTTTGCCGGACAAGACCCGGAACATGCGAGTGAAATATTTGAACTGAACGAATCCGCTGGCGACGGTGAAAAACAGACCCAGCACGACGAGGAACGGGATCAGAGCCCACCCCCATGTCAGGTCGCCAATGACGCCAAATAATGTTTCAAAAAACTCCATAGAGCCCTCCTAAATCCCCTTGGGGCAGTGATTGCCCCAACCCTTGCCGCTGCTTTTGCCCTCCACGATTGAGGTCATTGCAGCGAATCACTCGGAATCGTAGGTTCAAAATTGGTTCAGGTGCAAACTGTCTGATCGGGGGAGCCCAATGGCGGAGCTTCGACCGGCTCGCAGCAGTGTTGGATTCGCGGGCGAATCCGATGCGCCGCGGCGCCGTAAAAGCCCGCCCGGCGTTATCGAATGATCAGCGTTTCGGGGGTTGCCGATGTCAGGACTTCGGTGCCGTCCTCGCCCAGCATCACGGTGTTCGAGATAAAGTAATCCACGCAGTCCGTGTTGGTGAACCAGGAGTGGGTGTGAAACGTCATACCGGTTTCGAGCACGAGATCCGAGTTGGGCGCCAGCGCCGTGACCATGCTGCCGCCGGTCCAACTCGGCGGGAACCCGATCGATACGAGATAGCCGCAGTGGTGTCTGTCGTAGTCGGCGAGGCCGGCGTCGCGGGCGACCGCTTGCCAAGCCGCGTAAACCTCACCGGCCCGTGCGCCGGGTTTGAGGGCTTCGAGGACGGCCTGCATTGCGCGGATCGCGAGATCCGCCGAGTGCTCGGCGCCCGGCGGCGCTTCGCCGACATAAACAAGCCTTCCCATCGGTGCTTGATACTTGCGATAGGCGGCGGCGATCTCAAGGAAGACGGCGTCGCCGCGATAGACCGTATCGCCGCGCCAGGTCGTATGTTCCTCGCCAAGCCGGCGCGTCGGGCGAATGAATGGGCCGAAACCGGGGTACTCGCTGCCCGCGAGGATCATGGCCCGATGGCATTCCGCCGAAATCTCGTAATCGCTCGCCCCGTCGCGAATGGCCTCGATCGAGGCGAGCGTGCCGGCATCTGCGGCCTTCGCCGCTTTTCGCGTGTACGCCATTTCGAGCGCTGACTTGACCAGCCGCAGGCGATCTACCAGGCCATGCGCATCCGACCAGCGCACGCTGGACGATTTTTCGCGGACGGCATCGGCGATGCGGGGCGTCAGAAACAGACTCCGCATTTCCATGCCGACCCGACCGTTGGCGAGACCGAGGTCGCGCAGAGCCCGCGCCACGTAGTCGGCGATATCCTCATTGTCCGCATGGCCCATGAATGTCGCGTTGACGACCTGATTGCCGACAGTGATGGCTTCCATGGCGCGGCATATCAGAACGGGGGTGCCGTCACGCGGTACGAGGAGAAGGTGACAGGCAAAATAGCCCCAGTGATCGAGCCCGGTCAGGTAGTAGATGTTTTCGGGCACGCTGACGACGAGGCCGTCGAGGCCGGTCTCGGTCATCGCGCGGCGAACGTTGGCCAGTCGATATTCCAGCTCTTCGGGCGGAAACGCATGTTCGTTCATGATCGTCCCTTCATCGGTGGAGAACGCGTGTCGGCGTCACTTGTATACATAACGCTCAGATTTCGTCGCCATAAAGCGAATTTTTGGGAAATATGGGAGGCTTATTGCGGTTCTGAAATTCGAATATGTATACATATCCGTTGATTCCACAGGCTGGGCGATTATCATGGTGGCGAGTGGCGGCAGCGTTTCGGCGCACCGGCGTGACCGGAACCGCTGTCTCGGACAAATTAATGACGAAGAAACACAGGGAGTGAACATGTCTTACGACGAGAAAACAGATCTCATGGAGAGGATGGCGGTAGAAGCGCGCCGCGGCCGCCTGTCGCGCCGCGAATTCGTGGGCTACGCTACTGCCGCCGGCGTCGCGACAACGACGGCCGGCAGCTTCTGGACAACGAAGGTGGCCCAGGCCGCACCTCAGAGAGGCGGCACGTTCCGTCTCGGCGCCCATGACGGCAACACTTCGGACACCCACGATCCGGGCACCTATCTCAGCTTCGCGATGATTCAGCTGGCGCATACGTATCGCAGTTATCTGACGCTGATCGAGCCAGGCGGCGCCCTGGGTCCCGATGTCGCAACGTCATGGGAAGCCAACGACGGCGCTACCGAGTGGACGTTCCAGATCACCAAGGACGCATCCTTCCACAGCGGAAAGAAACTGACCGCAGACGACGTCATCGCCTCGATGAACCATCACCGCGGCGAGGACACGACCTCCGCAGCGAAGGCGCTGCTGGCGGACGTGACGGACATCGTCAAGAACGGCGATTATTCGGTGACGTTCAAGATGGCGTCCGGCAACGCGGATCTGCCGTGGCTGATGACCGACTATCACCTGCCGATTTGCCCTGCCAATTCGGACGGTACGATCGACTGGCAATCCGGCGACGGCTCGGGCCCGTACAAGATCGTCGAGCACGAGTTCGGCGTGTCTACAAAATTGGTGCGTCACGATGGCTGGCACCTTGAGGGCGCCTATTTCGACGACATTGACTTCATCGTGCTGAACGATCCGAACGCCCGTCAGACGGCGCTTGTGACCGGACAGGTCGATGCCGTCACCCAGCTCGAACTGAAGACGCTCTCGCTGCTGAAACGCGATCCGAATATCGAGATCGACAACGTGCCCAGCGCCGCGGCGATTACCATGCCGATGCTCACGGACGTCGACCCGTTTACCGACGTCAACGTGCGCAACGCGCTGAAATTCGCTGTCGACCGTGACGAGTTGGTGCAGAAGATCGCCTTCGGCGCGGCGACGGTCGGCAACGATTTCCATGTCTCGCCGGCGATGCCGTACTGGCCCGACGATATTCCTCAGCGGCCGTACGATCCGGATCAGGCCAAGTCGCTGCTCAAGAAAGCCGGCATGGATGGCCTTTCGGTCAACCTCAGCGTTGCCGACAGCGTGTATTCCGGCGCCGTCGATATGTGCGTGCTGTACTCCGAACAGGCTAAGAAGGCCGGCATCGACATCAATGTCGTTCGCGAACCGAACGACGGGTACTACTCCGACGTCTGGCTGGTGAAGCCCTGGTGCGCCGTTCAATGGGGTGCGCGGCCGACCCCGGACGTGATGTTCAGCCTCGCTTACAAGGACGATGCAGCGTGGAACGAATCGCACTGGCAAAACGCGCGCTTCAACGAATTGCTGCGCATGGCGAAATCCGAGACCGACCAGGACAAGCGCGCCGCGATGTATCGCGAGATGTGCGTGATCGCCAAGGACGACGGCGGAACGGTCATTCCGTTCTTCCCGAACTTCGTTTATGCGCGCCGCAAGAACGTCCGGCATACCGGAACGTTGGCGGCAAGCTGGCAAATGGACGGCGCCCGCGGTTGCAGCCGCTGGTGGTTCGAAGGCTGATAGCAAATGAACCTGTGATGACTTGCGGCCGGAGCGTTGTCTTCGGCCGCTTTTTTTTGAAAGAATTCCGAGGTTAATTTTGGTCGTGCGGTTGGCGATGAGTTTTGGAGAAACATGAACAGGACCAGCCCGGAGTGGAATGCGCGTAGCCGTTTCGAGCGATTGCTCGATACCATCCGCGAGCGCATCATTTTTCTTGAGTATCCGCCGGGCTCGCGCATCGGCGAGGAGGAACTGGCGGCGGAATTCGGTGTCAGCCGCACCCCGATCCGGCGCGTGTTGGGCCGGCTCGAATATGAGGAATTCGTCGAGATTCGCCAGGGCGCGGGAACGTACATCACGACGATCGATTGGGGCGAACTGCTACAGGCATATTCGCTTCGGATGAGTCTTGCCGAGCTTATCGGCGACCTCGATCCCGAGACGCCGCCACCCGGCACCATCGAGGCGCTCGAGCAGATTCTCGCCGACCTTCGGCACGTAAAAGCGACGCTGACCCCCGAAGCGCACCGCCAGCTCAACAGGCGCGTACATGCCGAGGTTTCCAAATGCATCGGCAACCGCCAACTGAGGAAAAGCATCGACCGGCTCTATCTGATGACGCAGCGGCATTGGTACATGTGGCTGCCGAAACTCGATTGGGGCGAGGAGGTCGATGATTTCGAACGTCAGATCGAGGATACGATCCGGTGCATGCGGATCGAAGACTATCGCGGTGTCGGACTGGTCTGGCGGAACACCATCGCGGTCATGATGAAGCGTCTCGTACAAGCCCGTCAAATGGCGGGCGAGGAAGGGGCCGCCGCAGGCTGATCGCGAAAGCGCCGCGCAAACGGCCAATCTTGTCGAACCGGCGGCGGGCCTCTATTGTCCGGCGACTGCCATTCAGCCGAGGGAACAGCCGATGTCGAAAATCAAGGTCGAAAATACGGTCGTCGAACTCGACGGCGACGAAATGACCCGGATCATCTGGGATTTCATCAAGCAAAAACTGATTCTGCCGTATCTCGACATTGACCTCGAGTATTATGACCTGTCCGTCACCAAGCGTGACGAGACCGACGACCAGATCACCATTGACGCCGCCAATGCCATCAAGAAACACGGCGTCGGGGTCAAGTGCGCGACGATCACGCCGGATGAGGCGCGGGTCGAGGAATTCGATCTCAAGCAGATGTGGCGCTCGCCGAATGGCACGATTCGTAACATCCTCGGCGGAACGGTGTTCAGGAAACCGATCATCTGCAAGAACGTGCCGCGGCTGGTGCCGGGCTGGACCAAACCCATCGTCATCGGCCGTCACGCCTTCGGCGATCAGTATCGGGCGACCGATTTCGTTTTTCCGGGCGCCGGCAAGCTGACGTTGACGTTCGTGCCGGATGACGGCGGCGAGCCGATCGAACGCGAGGTCTTCCAGGCGCCGTCGGGCGGCGTTGCCATGGGTATGTACAATCTCGACGATTCGATCCGGGGATTCGCGCGGGCCTGCTTTAACTACGGGCTCGATCTTGGCTGGCCGGTCTACCTCTCGACCAAGAACACGATCCTCAAGGCTTACGACGGCCGCTTTAAGGACCTGTTTCAGGAAGTCTTCGATGCCGAGTTCGCCGACACGTTCAAGGACGCCGGCATCATATACGAACATCGCCTGATCGACGACATGGTCGCGGCCGCCCTCAAGTGGGACGGCGGCTTCGTCTGGGCCTGCAAGAACTACGACGGCGACGTGCAGTCCGATACCGTGGCGCAGGGCTTCGGCTCGCTCGGCCTGATGACGTCGATCCTGATGACGCCGGACGGCAAGTGCGTCGAGGCCGAGGCTGCGCACGGCACGGTGACGCGGCATTATCGCCAGCATCAGCAGGGCAAGGAAACGTCGACCAATCCGATCGCCTCGATTTTCGCCTGGACCGGCGGTCTCAAGGCACGCGGCAAGTTCGACGAAACGCCCGATGTGGCGGACTTCGCCCAGACACTTGAAGACGTTTGTGTCGAGACGGTCGAAAGCGGATCGATGACCAAGGATCTGGCGCTGCTGATCGGCCCCGATCAGGCGTGGATGACCACGAACCAGTTCCTCGACAAGCTGGACGCCAATCTGCAAGCCAGAATGGGATAACGCCCCGTTCGGTCATTCCCGGGAAAGCGGGAATCCGGCCATTCGTTTGCACTGGGCCCCGCCTCTGCGGGGGGGCGACGGACGGCTTGTCCTCGCTCGAAAGATGCCGCGGTATAGCCGAGACTGTTGAAAACTCGCTCGGTGCTACTCACCGAAAATTGGCTGTTTTGATTTTGCGAGAGACAAGTCGAACCGGAGGTCATCTATAGCCTTCTAGGCCGCGTCAGGAGGACGTTTCGCTGATCCCGACCGGTCCCCTTCGTGTTGAGCGTGCACGACGGCGCTCAGTGAGCAAGAAATTTTTGGCGAGGCATCGAAATCAGAGTTTTTCAACAGTCTCAGCCAGGAGGGGACACTGCGTTTGACGTTACAGCATTTGGGCAGTCGCAACCCGTGGGACGATTCATACGCGTCATACGCAGAGACGATGAACGTTACGAATTATCGACCCGGACTATATCGAAACGCGCATCGCCGTCGCGTTCGATCTGGTCAATAAGTCCGACTTCCCAGGTGAGATAGTTTCGCATGGATAGTTCCAGGTCGTCTTCGCGTTCAAATGCCCGCTCATAGTAGTCGTTCGGCGAATGCGCCATGTTCTCGAAGCCTGTGGACTCTGCGAATCCGCGTTCGCGCCACGCCGCCATACCGCCTTCAAGGAAGCACACTCGACAATCGGGATTGATCTCGGCGGCCGCCAGACCGGCCAAGCGCCCGTCTTCCGACACAATGACGAGCATGTCACCGAGAGGGGCGGTCTCTAACCAGGTGGCTAGTTTGGCCCGGGTACAGAACCAAGCACCGGGGATGTGGCCGGACCTGTATGCAGGACTGAGAGAGACGTCGACCAATGTCACATCGTGCGATGCACTCAACTGCCTGAGCTCATCGGGAGAAACCCGCTCCGCATCGCATGCCGCAAGGTTCGGCACTTCCGCAATGTACGAGCCGGACACCAGGTCGTCCGGGTTGAGGCCATCGACCAACACGGCGACATCGCGCCAACCCATCTGAAGCAGCCACGAGGCGGTCATGGTCGCCCGCAGCCTCGTGTCGTCGATCAAGACAACACGGGCATTTAGGACCCCGATGTACGAGTTCGTATTCTGGACCAATTGACCGCCCGGCGTGTGAATCGACCCGGGGAGGTGGCCAGCGCGATACTCCTCCGCTGACCGGACGTCCAAGAGATAGAGACTGCGTTCGTCGCTCTCTCTGCGCCATAGTTCAAGTTGCGCGCGATCGATTGACTTGACACCGAAGCGCGTAGCGACAGCGTCCGCAACGTCGCGCGCCCGCTCGATGTCCCCCGGTGAGAGCTCAGGCGGCCGCCGGGTCGCCCCGGTCTCCAACGCCAGACCTGCCAGGTGCCAACCCATTGTTCCATTGCGCAACGCGTAAACCGGGTTTGGGATGCCGGCGTTGATCAACGATTGCGCGCCGATAATGCTCCGGGTACGGCCGGCGCAATTGACGACGATTTCCGTGTTCGGATCGGGTGCGGCGACGTGGGCGCGATAGGCGAGCTCGGCGCCCGGTACATTGACACCGCCTGGGATGGCCATTCGAACGAACTCGTCATGCGGACGCGAGTCCAAGATGACGACATTCTCTCCGGCAGACAGCTTGTTGTGCAATTCCTGCGGCGTAATACTCGGCGTTTTGCAATCGCGCTCGACGAACTCGCCGAACGCTTTGCTCGGAACCGAGATGCCGCTGAAGATTTCGTAGCCCGCCTCGGCCCAAGATTGAACGCCGCCATCGAGGATCGAAACGTCTGTGTAACCGAACAATACCAGCTTTTCTCGAGCGCGTTCGGCCAAACGTCCGTCATCGTCCACAAGAACAATGGGTACGCCAGTCCGTGGCGCCAACTCGCGGATGTGTAATTCCAGCCGGCTCAATGGCAAGCACGTCGAAAACAAGAGATGACGTTTTCCGAAATCACCTTGTTCCCGCACGTCGAAAATGGCGAGTTCGTGGCCGTCTCGGATCATCTTCTTGAGCTCGAGAGCCGATAGCATGTTTTTCATTCTTGGGTCCGATCTTGAAATCGCGCGACCGACTAGCCCTGAATGTGTCCCGGAACCTTGAGGAACTGGTACGTTCCATTTTCAAGGTCGAACCCGATGCGCTCCGTCAGGGTCTCGAGCGCCCGACCATACATATGAAGATGGAGCGTCGACTGATCGCCCTCGACGGCGATGCTGTGTATGTCATCGGGCATCAACGCGATACCTGACCCTGGCTCAACCGTGAGTTCGCGATCCACGATGACGGTTGCCTTGCCGGGAACGGCGCCATCGTCGGTTCGCGCATAGAGCGTGTTGCTCTCTGCGCCTTCGATGGCAACGACGATAGCCCAGGTGGTGTGATTGTGCGGCTTCGTCGTTTTTCCGGGAGATATCGAGTTCAGATACAAGGCAAAGCGTCGATCATCGTCTTCGGACAACCGATAGAGAACGCTCTCACCGAGAGCGTCGGGTGGCGGAAATCTCGACCGGGGAAACATCTCCACGCGCGACGCCAGACCGTAAAGCTCATCCATCATTTCGGCCAACGCCTCTCGTGTCACGCCGAGGCGGTTTTCAATGTCTCGGATTCTCCCGACGGTCTCGTCCACGGCGAGCGCCCGTTCATTCTCTAGATCTCGGTCCTTCAAAATCCTTACCTCTCGTTCTTGCGGTATTTTGCGGCACCATTGGGCATCCTGCCCCTCAGGCATGCATTTCCAGATGGTCGGCCAGAGCGGCGTTGAACGCCGCGTCACGGTCGATGTTCGACAAGTGTCCGGCGCCGTCAATCTCGATACAGCGGGAAATCGGTAGTTTGCGATGAACGTCCCGCGTCAAGTCGGCGACGGGGTCCTCGCTCCCATAGATGACAAGGGTCGGAACATCGACGTCCTCTAGCCTGTCCGACAGATCCGTATCGCGAAGCGTGCGACAGCAATCGATGAAACCGTCTGCGGGTGTATCCGCGATCATGCGACGCACCGCGCCGAGTATCGCGTCGGAATTGCCCGGCGGCGGATTTGGGAACCATCGCGCAAGCGTCGGTTCCACCAAGCCACTCATCCCTTGCGACGACGCAATATCGATACGCTCGTTCCAGATCTCTCTCGGCGGAAACCGGCTGCCAGTATCGCAGAGAGTCAGGCTTTTGACGAAATCGGGATACGCCAACGCAAGCTGCTGGCCAATGAGCCCACCGAACGACAGACCGACAAATTGAACCTGGAGGATGCCCAGGTATTTGGCCAGTACATAGATATCGTCCGCAAACTGATCGATTGCATAGGGACCCGGTGTGGCCTCTGTGCGACCTTGACCGCGAAGGTCATACCGCAAAACGCGGAACCTGGTGGCCAGGGCGTCGACTTGCGACTGCCACATATCGAAGTTGCACATCAGACTGTTGCTGAAAACGACGACCGGCGCGTCGTCGGGACCGTCGAGCCGATAGGCCATACGGATACCGTTGCAATCGACAAACTCCGCCATGTCGCGCTCCCTCCCTAGGCGGACTCGCGTCGGCGCTCGTCACCCTCCAGGGGGCCGGTCAGCATCCGCGCCAGATAGCGTTGAAAATCCCAGATCGCGTATTCCTTGTGGGACAGCCGGCCCGGTTCGGCCGCCAGCGCCTTCGCATTGGCCGCGATCGCCTCGACGATGGGTTTATCCTCGCTGTTGATGACGTCGAAGTTCTGCCGGATCGCTTCGACGCGTTCCTGGTCCTCGGGCTCGGTCTCAGGATGCGCATCCAACCCCCAGAACGCGCGAACCCTGTCCACGCCGAGCGGCATCAAGGACATCCAAAATGTGCGTTCGGGCGAGACGGACACCAAAAATGTCGGGAAAACCCCGAACAGAAGGATGCTGTTCACCTCGTCCTTTGTCAGCTTCGGATTAGGATTGCGCATCGCTTCGCCGTATTCGTACCTGACTCCCGGCACCCGCGCCAATTTGGCCGCGCAATATCCCACGCCGCCGCTCAGCGCCTCGGTGAGTTTCATCGGCATGATCGGTTCGACGGTTTTGGGATGGGTCGCGAACAGGTGATAGGTCTCCATCCAGTTCTGAAAGAGGATTTTCCAGTTCGTGTTCCAGACCTCGTCGACGCGGGTCTGCGTAACGAACGTCCCAAGGTCGTAGTTCGTCAACCGACGGCTCAAAGGCTCCAGACGTGGGGCCAGAGGTTCAGCGTCGGCGTCCAGATTGACGAAAACCCAGCCCAGCCATTCTTCGAGCGCGAACTGCGGCAGGCGACAGGCCCGCTTGTCGAAGTCGGCCGGCATTTCCGCCGCACCGACCAGTCGGCCGTCCAGCCCGTACGTCCAGGCATGATACGGGCAGACGATCCGTCCCTCTGCCGTGCCTTCGCCCTCGAGCAGACTCATCATCCGGTGCCGACAAATGTTAGACATCGCGCGAAGCACGCCGTCGCGGTCGCGCAGCACGATTACGGAATCGCGCCCAATGTTCGTAACCCGGTAGCGCCCGGGATCGGCGAACTCGTCGCTGCGCCCGACGCAGATCCATTCGCGGTTAAATATCTCGTCACGTTCCAACTCGAGGAAAGCCGGTGAGCTGTAGACCTGCGGCGGCGTCGCTTCGGAGAGGGCATCGGGAAGTTCCGCATTTTTGCGCACGGCGTCCAGTAATTCACTCAGTTTCATGTTCGGTTTCATTTGCGATCCCAACGATCCTCAGTTCTTATGATTGCAGCATCAACCAACCGATCGCCGGACAACGTCGCACGATGTCGGCACGGCCATAACGACGAGCCGTCAGTCCGGCAGACCGTAGGTATCCCAGACGTCATTGATCCTATCGCCATAGTTGAAGGCGTTTCGCTCGCGGCTCGAAATCAAGGTCTCCTCCCGGGTGAATCCAAGCAACGCGATGATGCGGGGACCACCCGAGAGGACCGGACTCACCCGATGCAGGGTATTGTGCCCCTTGAACAGCACAAGATCCCCCGGATCGACCGATAACGAGTTGATCGATGGATGGACGCCGTCGATCACGGCACTGATCGCATCGTAGTCATGCTCCGGATCGTTGCGGTGTCCGGCAGCATATTGAAATGCGCCGCCGGAACTCGCCGTCTGCAGGAGGATTGAAACCACGAAGTCAGCTGGGTCGAAGTGCCAGATATGTTCTCCGCCAATATCGGTGTAGGAGATGTTCAGGCATTGAAACGGATCGGCATGATTGTAGAGGGTTTCCAATTCCAGACATTCGGCGAGGAAGTGCGCCAGCGCCGGCCAGCGATACAAACGCTTGTTCAACGTGTCCTCGCCGATCAGATCGCCGGCGAGGAGATGGCAATCGTCTTGCTGCAGCCGATTTCTGACATGATCATCGGGAAAAGCCGGATCCTTGAAGGGTGACCACGGGGTTCGTTGATTGTTGAAGTGCGATGCGCCAGCCTTCAACTCCATAGCTTCCGCGACCATTTGTTTGACGGCGCATGGCGCCACGAAGCCTGGCACGACGGCTGCGTGCGGTGGACCGGACAGCTGTTCGCGGCACTGCCCGACGAGCGATCGAAAGGCCGGATCGTCGGGCCAGTCGATCGGGTAGCGCGCAAGATCGATGGCGGGTTCCCCGTTCTCGAGTGTCGGGCATGAACCGTCAAAGACGCCGTTGCGGTCACGGACTTCGGACTTGATCGGTTGCGGTTGGCTCATCGTCTGATGCTCCTGCCTCATATTGATTAGATTTATTGGTCGACGAGGAAATCTGTCGCTTGGCGAATGTTCAACGGATCTCCGAATTATTCCTTGTAGATTAGTTAGAATGTTTGTGTTCTAGACCCCGTACAAGCCAGATTTCATATCCAATTGATTAGATAAATCATACAATGAACAGACAACTTCCCCCGCTCAATGGATTACGGGCGTTCGAGGCGGCAGCCCGGCATCTGAGTATCTCCGGAGCAGCCGAGGAACTGAACGTTTCGCGGGGAGCCGTCAGTCAGCAGTTGGCCGCCTTGGAGGAGCGCCTGGGCGTCAAGCTAATGCATCGAACAACGCGCCGGATCAGTCTTACCGACGCGGGTGAGCAACTGTACGTGAGCGCCCGCCGCAGCTTCGACGACATAGGGCGAACGACCGAGCAGATAATCGGAAAACAAAGAAAGCCTTTGATCGACGTTTCGGTCAGCACCTATTTTTCGGCCCGTTGGTTGTCACCGCGGCTTGGCAAGTTCTGGGAGTTTAACCCCGAAGTTCAGTTAAGGTTTCACCACGACTCCGACTCCGATGACATTGATCCGGACTCGTATGATCTCGCCATCAGGTGGGGCTTTGGCGATTGGACCGGCCCCTACAACGTCACTCGCCTGTTCGATGCGCCTATGTCCGCATACTGCTCTCCACACCTTTTCGAAGATCTTGGACGGCCTCCCGCATACGATGATCTGAAAGACGTCGTTCTTCTCTCGGACAAGTTGCACGCATGGCGGCGGTGGTTCGAATGCGCGGGCATTGAGAATCCCGATCTCTCGAACAGTCGCTACATCGCCGACCCACTATTCCGCGTTCAGACCGCAGTCGATGGTCATGGCGTCCTGTTGGGGGATCTGCTGCTACAGCATGAGTTGGACGTTGGCGATCTGGTTTGTCCGTTTGACGCTCAGGTACCGAACTGCGCGTTCTATCTTCTCACGAAGGATGAACGTTTCGCCAAGAAGGAGATCATGCTGTTTCGGGATTGGCTGATCGAAGAAGCCACGGATTCTTGAGGCGCGAATATCGACCGTAACGAGTGACAGAAAAGGGTCTTGGTCGTGTGAAAACGTTTTGGCTGGGCGGTGAGTTGTCTGGCGGACCGTGATCGACGGCTGATTGATTGGGATAATGCGATATCGGCGCGAGCGGGCTGAATATTTGGTCCGTTAACGGTCTGAGCGGTGGTTTTTCGGCCTTGGGCAGGCGCAGTGGGGCCTATCAGGCCCTCATGGCCCGGATCAGTGGGCCGGTGCCGAGGATGTTGATGACCCGGGTCAGATTGTAGGCGAGCACGTGGAGCGCCATTTCGGTGCGCACGTTCTTGAGCCGTTTCATCAGGAAGTGGGTTGCGCCCATGCGGGCCTTGATGGTGCCGAAGGGATGCTCGACGGTCTCGCGCCGTCTTCGCATCGCGTCCGGGTCTCGGTCGAGCCGGTGCTGAACGGCATCGACCAGGTGTTCGTGCTGCCAGCGCGTGATGCGGCGCTCGCGGCCCGTGGTGCAACGCTGCTTGATGGCGCAACTCAAGCAGGCGTTCGACCAGTAACGCCTCAGCGTGAGCCCCTTCTCCTCGTTGGTGTAGCGATAGGTGAGGCGCTCGCCGGCGGGACAGACATAGACATCGTCATCAGAGACGTAGCGGAAGTCCTGTTTCACGAAGCGTCCCTTGGAACGGCTGCCCGATGTCATCGGCTTGGGCAGAGTCACGGTGATACCCGCCTCGTGGCAGGCCAATATCTCCTCGCTGGAGAAGTAACCCCGGTCGGCAACCACATCTAATGTGTCGGCCCCAAGGGCGGCTTTCGTCCGCGCCGCCATACGCGCCAGTTGTGCCCGGTCGGAGCCCGCAGTCGTCACATCATGATCGACGATCAGGTGATGCTCGGTATCGACCGAGGCTTGGACGTTGTAGCCGACCACACCTGAGCCCCGGCCACTGGTCGCCATGGAGCGCGCATCCGGATCGGTCAGCGAGATCTGCTTGTCCGGCGCGGCAAACATGCGTTCCTCAAGGCCCCGCAGGCGCTGCATCTCGCTCTTCAGCCTGGCGATCTTTTCCGTCAGGCGGGCAACCTTACCCTCCATCGCCTCCGACGGTTCCTGGCGGTCGGCGCTGTCCAACTGGTGCAGATACCTGGCTACGCTTTCTTCTATCTGCGCCATGCGCCGCTGCATCTTGGCCCGCGTGTAGTTGCGGTCGCGGTTGTTGACCGCCTTGAACTTCGAGCCGTCGATGGCGACGCTCGCCGAGGCCAGCAGCCCGACCGTGCGGCACAGTTCCACGAACCGGGCGCAGACCTTGCGGATCGCCGGACCGTTGTCCCGGCGGAAGTCGGCGATCGTCTTGTGATCGGGAGCCAGCCGGCCCGTCAGCCACATGACCTCCACGTTGCGGCCCGCCTCGCGCTCCAGCCGGCGGCTCGACTGCACCCGGTTCAGGTAACCGTAGATGTAGAGCTTCAACAGTCCCGACGGATGATAGCCAGGCCGCCCCGTCGAGCGCGGATCGACCCGCTCGAACCCCAGACTCCGAAGATCAAGCTCATCGACAAAGATATCGACAACCCGGACCGGATTGTCCTCGCCGACGAAGTCGTCCAGGCATTCCGGCAGAAAGCTCGCCTGATCACGCGACACACCTTCAACAAACCGCTTCATCAAAACCTCACTGAGTTCGTCAGCGAGATTCTAGCAGACATCACGAAAGCAAATCGTTTTTACACAGCCAGGGTCATTTTCTGACGACCCGAGCCTGGAAAATAGCCTCCTGCTGGCGGTCATTGAGCGGTCGCTTGTTGGGCCGCGCGCTGAGCCTCGCCGAGCCATTCCCTCGGCGCGCGTATGTTGCCGCTGCTACTTGCGTCCCGCCAACAGCCCCAGATAGAACGCCACGACCGATGCGCCGGCGAGGGATGTGATCTCGCCGACATCACAGGCGGGCGCAACCTCGACGATATCCATGCCGATGAAGTCGACGCCGGTCAGCCGCGTCAGGATGCCGCGCGCCTGCCACGTTTGCAGCCCGCCGACCACGGGTGTACCGGTGCCGGGCGCGCAGCTCGGGTCCAGCCCGTCGATGTCGAACGTCAGGTACGTCTTGCCGTCGCCGACGACGTCCCGGACCCGGTGGGCAACGGCCTCGGGCGTCGACATGTGGACGTCTTCGGCGGTGACAATCGTGACGCCCTGACCGACGGTCCAGTCCCAGACGTCCCGGCCCATATGGCAACGGATGCCGATCTGCACGGTGCGCTTCGGGTCGATCAGGCCCTCGTTGATGGCGATGTAGAAATTGGTGCCGTGGGATACGGGTGCGGTGAACGTCTCGGGCCAGGTATCGACGTGGGCGTCGAAATGCACCATGCCGAGCGGTCCGTGCTTCGCCGCTGCGGCGCGGAGCAGGGGGAGCGAGATCAGATGATCGCCGCCGAGCGCGATCAGGTGTTCGTGCTCCATGGCCTGTTCTTCGATCATCTTCAGGGACGGCTCCAGATTGCCCATCAGCAGGCCGAAGTTACCGACATCGCAGATATCGACGTCGAAGGCGTCCGACCACAGATCGGGGAACGGACCGCCGGTCATGCGGCTGGCGCGGCGAATGGCGGCCGGGCCGTCGCGTGTGCCGGCGCGGTTGGTGGTCGCGATATCGAACGGAATGCCGGCAATCGTGACGGCATGGCCCGCCGGTGTGATGTTTTCCGTGCCGAAGAACGTCTCGCGCCGGGCGAAGGTCGGCAGTGGGCGGGTATGACGGTCTTCTGGCATGGCGGAAATCCTTTGCTTACCGCATTCTAGGCATGTAACGCGGGCACGGGAAAGACCTTGACGCGGGCGGGCACGTTCTCTAAAAACCGGGCTTCCGCCGACCGGACGAACTAGAGGATAGAACCATGTCGAAGCGTTGCGCCCTGACCGGCAAAGGTGTGCTGACCGGCAACAACGTGAGCCATGCTCACAACAAGACCCGTCGCCGTTTTCTGCCGAATCTTCAGGAAACCTCGCTGATGAGCGACGCGCTCGGCCGTCCGGTCCGCGTCAAGCTCACCGCCAGCGCGATCCGCACCGTGGAGCACAAGGGTGGTCTTGACGCCTATCTGCTCGACGCCCGCAACGATGTGCTATCGGCGGAAATGGTTCGTCTCAAAAAGCAGATCAGGAAGGCGACCGCCGCGGCCTGACCAGCCCCTGAAGACGTGATTTCGGATGGACCCGCCTCTGGCGGGTCTTTTCATGTGAACAAACGTTCAGATGTCCGTTTCGGGATCCGCCTTGGCCACCCCTCGGGCGATATCGGCCTCGCGGATGTCGGACGGCAACTTGTAGGACCCGTAGCGCAGGATCAGCACGGCGAGTGCGAGCAGAAGAATCGAGCCGGTAACGTACAGAAGGTCCATCCCGGTCTGGTGCTCGGCGCCGACAATCTCGACAAGGATGCGTGCAAGCGCCGTAATCGCGATATAGATCAGATAGCGAACCGGCAGCCGCGTGGTCTTGAAGTAAATGCCGACCATGGCGCCGATTTCCATGTAGATGAAGAGCAGCAGGATATCGGCAATGCCGGCATGGCCCTGGATGACCAGGCGAAGGAACTCGGCCACCGCCGCCCAGACGGTCGTCGCGCCGATGGCGAACAGGGCAAGCAGATGAAAGCCATCGACCAGCAGTGTGCCGAACGCCTGCACGTTCTCCTTCATGGTCTTGTGCAGCGCTGTCGCGCGATCGATGGCTCGTTGTGCCTCGCCCATTGTCTATGCCTCCCCCGTCACCTCGGCACCCGGCGATACAGCAGGGCGCGATGGTTGCTGGTATCCATGATCCAGATATAACGGCCCGCGACCTCGATGCCCTCAGGCTGGTTGATATCGCCCTCGATAATGCCCTGAAGCGCGCCGTCGTCGCGAACCATGACAATCCGGTCGTTGTATTCGTCGGCGACGAACACCATGCCGTCGTCATCGATGGCGAGATACTTCGGTTCGTCGAAACCGTAGGTTTCCTTGTCGAGGACCGCCGTCACGTTGAGGTCGGCGTCGAACCGGATGACCCGGTCGTTGCCCGGATCGGTCGCGTAAATCGAGCCGTCCGGCGCGATCTGGACGTCATGAGGTCGTGCGAGACCGATGCCGTCTGCCTCGGTCACGCGTTTCGTGACAGCCCCGTCCTCGATTTTGAGCACGGCATTCGGCCGCACATCGGCGACGTAGGCGAGGTTCGAGGTATCGACGGCAATGCCCTCGGGCCAGACAATGCCGTCCGACCAGACCTCGTCGAGATCGGCAAACACCTTGTTGCCGTAATTCTCGGTTCCGTTGAACGTATAGATCGCGATGCGACCGTTCGCCGTGTCGGCGACATAGAGCCGTCCGTCCGGCCCGGATGTGACGTCGTGAGGGCGGCTGAGTTCGCCGGCGCCGAAGCGGCCGATCAGATCGAGAGTTCCCGGGACAAGAACCGCAATCGCATCGTTGTCGACATCCGATACCAGCAGATAGAGGCCGTCCGCCGTAATGTGGGCGTCATGCGGGTTGCCGTAGAGCGCCTCGCCGGCGCGCAGCCGTTCGGGCGCGTCCCAATCGGCGGCCAGGACCGGAGACATAACGCCGAGCATGAGCGACAGGGCGCTTAAAACGGTTTTCACTGCGGTCACTCGTCCAGTTCGAACATCATCAGAAGGGTGCGTTGTTTGCCACGGTTCAGGTTATCATCCGAGACGAGATAGACAATCGTGGCGCCGTTGCGCTCGCCGATCGCGATACCTTCCATGTTGTCGACGCTGCGCGGCGGTTGCAATTCCATAATGATCGGGCCGGAGATCGAGCTGTCTTGCAACGCCGCAGCGGGTATTTTGCGGATGCGGGCTGCGACGCCGGTCAATGGCGTATAGTGACGTTCGAGCACAAGGATGTCGCCGTTCGGCAAGGTTGCTGCCCCGGTCGGCATGTAACCGAAAGAGACCGGATAGGCGATCCGTCGCCAATCGCCGGAACGGCCGATCCACCCGGCAACGCTGCCGCCGTCGTCTTTGGCGGCACGCATACGTTCCGCGAGCGCCAAGATGCGGCCGTCTGCGAGAACGGTCATGGCTTCAATGCCGCCGTTGAACGGGGCGTCGGGCAGGGAGTCCGGGACGACCAGCGATTTCGTGATTCGGCGGCCGCCGATCGAGGCAATGCGGTGTCGCCGCTCGAAGGCGATCAGCATGCGCCCGTCCGGGGTGCGCGCCAGCGCTTCGGCATCGATGTTCACCTTCTCCAGCATTTCATTGCCGGCGGAGTCGACGAACGAACCGAAGCCGAGGAGTTCGACGCCGGCGAGATTGCCTGTGTCGCCGATCATCGGATGCAGATCGAGTCGCCAGCCGAGATCGCTGACCGCGACAAGATTGCCGTTGTCGGCCGTCTCAAGGCCCGAAAACCCGCCGAAACGAGGGTGATCCGCCCGCAATTCAAGGCCGCCCCGCCATATCATGGCGCCTGCGCGTACGTCGGCCGCGCTCTCGGGGTTAAGCGCGATGCGTGTTGCTTCGATTTCGAGTTCCGATGCCGCGGACGGCGCCGGTCCATCAAGCGTAAAAACGATCAAACCGGCGAGCAACCAGCGCATGACCCGGTTTACCACATCGCGCATGTCGAAAGTGTGGCGCTCTACACCGGATCGCGAACCAGCGGACACGTCGAGCAGTGAATGCCGCCGCCGTTGAGCTGCATCTTGTCGTAGGGGATCTCGATCAGGGTCAGGCCCTGCCGGTCCAGTTCCTCGCGGGTCCGCTCGGAAATGCCGTGCGGCATGATGTAACGGCCCGGCGCCACGGCGAGACCGTTGATGATCCAGCTGTTGTCGTCGGGTGTGACCTCCACCGTGCGGATGCCGAGCTCCTTGAGCTTCATCAGGAACGTGTAGGGCAATCCGGTCGGGTCGACGATGGCGAGATCGACATCGATCATGTTGAACACGCCGTCGATGTGGATCATGTAACCGGTCAGGTCGACGACGATCAGCTCCACGCCCTGATGCTTGAGGACGTCGCGGACCTGTTCGATGGCTTCGTCGTTGACGCGGATGCTGCGGCCGACGACGGCGGTTTTGGCATTGAGCCAGGCGAACGAGCCGCCCTCGATCATGCCGGTCCCGGTCACGGTCGCCAGAATCGGCACGCCGGCATTGGCCAGTGTGCGGGTGATGTCGCGCTCCTCGCCGTGGCGCAGGCGCGGCGCGAGGCGCGTGACGATGTTGCCGCCCTTCACCGCGAACGACGAGTCTCGCGTGTAGCACGTCTTGAAGCGGCCGTTGACATTACCCTCGACACGGATGACCTCGACGCCCTCGGCTTCGAGGGCCGCGACCATGCCATCGTGCTGAGTCTGCATTTCCTCAAGCGGCGGGATGGTGTCCGACTGCCAGTACCAGCCGGTCTCGATGTCGCCGAAGCCGCCGGTTTCCTCGATATACTTGGTCGGGTCGATGACGTTGAACTCGTCGCCGGGGCGATGAACCATCACCGTCCGCAGCTTGCCGACGTCGTTGTCGCAGCCCCACTGACGTCCCCAGATGGCTTCCATGCGTTCCGGCGCGGTGAAAGAGGGCTCCGGCTGCGAGCCGAAGTGTTTCATGGTGGCGCTATAGATGTCCCGATTCTTCGGCGGCACGGCGTCGCTGGTCATGGCGTCATCCTCCCGATTTGACGACACATGATGGCTCAGCCCGTTGCCAAGCCCAACGTCATATTCGAGGCATCAGATTTGGGACAGAAATGAGCTCGCCGCCACCTGTCATGCCTGGGCCCGCACATAAACGTGGGTGGCCGCGTTTTTACGCGTTGACGTCGATCACCGTGCGGCCGCGGGTCTGGCCCTTGAGAATCGCATTGGCGAGTTCGGGGAGGTCCGCCAGGGTCGCCTCTGTCATCATGCCATCGAGTTTCGCCATGTCCAGGTCGCTTGCAATCCGCGCCCAGGCGGCCTCGCGGCGGTCCTTCGGGCACATCACGGAATCGATGCCGAGCAGGTTGACGCCACGGAGCAGGAACGGCAGCACGGTGCTTTCCAGGACGTTGCCGCCCGCCAGGCCGACGGCGGCGACCGAAGAGCCGTAGGCCATCTGCGTCAGAACGGATGCGAGGGTCGTGCCGCCGACGCTGTCGACGCAGCCGGCCCAGCGCTCCTTGTCGAGCGGGCGCGACGGCGGATCGGCCAGTTCGGCACGGTCGACGATGACGCTGGCGCCGAGGTCCTTGAGATAGTCATGGGTTTCGGCACGGCCCGTCGATGCGGCGACGGTGTAGCCGGCCTTGGCGAGAAGCGACGTGGCGACCGAGCCGACGCCGCCGGCGGCGCCGGTCACCAGGACCTCGCCCTTGTCCGGGGTCAAGCCGTGCTCTTCGAGCGCGAGAATCGCCAGCATCGCCGTGAAGCCGGCGGTGCCGACGCCCATGGCGCGTTTCGCCGTCAGACCGTCCGGCCGTTTTACCAGCCAGTCGCCCTTGACCCGGGCCCTCTGCGAAAAACCGCCCCAATGCGCTTCGCCGACGCGCCAACCGGTCAGCACGACCTCGTCACCGGGCTTGAAATCCGGGTTGTCGCTGGCGCTCACGGTGCCGGCGAAATCGATACCGGGGACGTGCGGATAGCTTCGGACAAGCCTGCCGACACCCTTGACGACCATGCCGTCCTTGTAGTTCAGGGTCGAATACGCGATATCGACCGTTACGTCGCCCGCCGGCAACTGGTCGTCGGTGATGTCGGTGACGGCGGCGGATACCTTGCCGTCCTCGTTTTCCTCAAGCAAAAGCGCCTTGGCCATGAACGTTCTCCATTCTTCGGCTTCGTTTCGATGCCCGGTTTTCCGTTATCGACCCGGAGATGTCAAATAACGCAGCTTGTGTCTGGCGATAAGATGGGCGGCGGCATGGCGACGGAAGACCGCTGGCGTCAACGCGCCGACCCCTGCTGACCTTCGTCGGCGCGTTCCTGCTCCCAGTTTCGGCGAAGCACGCCCGCTTCATCGGCGAACTGCCGGCCGGTGCGTCGGCACGCCTCGATCCGGTCGACGCGGAAATGCCGGAATGCCTGACGCCATTCACACCACGCCGCGAGTACGACGGCATCGACATAATAGATCAGCGCGAGCGGGCGGACGTTACGGCTCGTGCGCACGTCCTTGAGGTCGAGGTAGGCGATCTCGAGCTCATCGCAGTCCCGGATGGCATGGCGGAGATCGGCGACCCGGTCGCCCAGGTCGGGGATTCGGGTCCAGCGCGAGACCTGCAGGGGCAAGCTGTGTTGCGCGTGATCGGGCAGTACCTCGAAGATCTTGGCGGCGGCGCTCGACGCGGCGCGCTCGAGATCGCGGTCGCCGGTGCGCCCCAGCAGCGCAAGCCCGACGACGACGGCCTCGACCTCGTCCGCGTTGAACATCAGCGGCGGCAGATCGTAACCGGACCGCATGACATAGCCGACGCCGGCTTCGCCGACGATCGGCACGCGCATGGCCTGAAGCGCCGCCATGTCGCGATAAACCGTGCGCTGCGTGACTTCCAGCGCTTCGGCGATGGCCGATGCCGTAACCGGCTTGCTGGCCTGGCGCAGCAGTTGAATGATCTCGAACAGTCGCGTCGATCGGGCCATGGCGCAGATTAACACAGTTGCTGACACAATGATGTCAGTAGTGATCGTCCATGATGATCAAGGGAACGGAAAAGGAAGATCGCGATGCTTGAAAACTACATGGCAGCGTCAGGCGGCTTGACGGCGGTCTGGACACTCGAGATCCAGACATTACCGGAAGATGTCGATCGCATTCTTGACGCCGTGATGCGGGTCTACCCGCTTGGCTACGGCCGCTACCGGCGAAATGCCTCGATCTCCGCCGTGGGGAAGGAAACCGCACAACCCGAGGCCGGCTCGACCACGACCACCCATAAGGACGGGTATCGGGCCGGCGCGACGGAGACCTATCCGATGGTTGAGCTCAAAATCACGGTGGAGCGGGAACTGGCTGTTCTAGAGCGGGTCATGGATGCGGTGATTGAGGTCCACCACTACGAGGAGCCAGTGATCTTCGTTCGCGAGGACTGGGTTAGCCGGGCCGCCTACAACCCGAACAGCGACAACCCGCACCGCTGGTGGAACAACGGCCGCGGCCTGCCCGATCAGCTGGATTGATGCGAAGAACAAGAGAACGCCGGAATGATCAAGTATTACTACCCCGACGGCAGCTATTGCTTTCGCGCGCTGCACACGACCCACGCCGTATACGTCAACGACGCCGGCAAGCTGATCGCGCGGACCATGCGGCCCGACAACAGCGAGCTTTATGAGTTCGAGATCGTCGGCTTCGAACTATTGGAAGCCGGTAAGCGCTATGCGTAGGCGTTACTGGAGCAGAGCGGAATTCTTGGCGATGCCGACACCAACGATAAACAGCACGTGGTAATCCTGTTTGTTGCAGCCCGCGACGGCCGGCATGACGGCGCCGGGCGCGACGCGGAACGCGCTTTTCGGTGCATTGGCGGGGGTGCACGATCCCTCGCCGTCGGCCGGCGTGTAGAGCGCCGAGCGGCACCCGAGGTGGGTCACGTCGTGCAACGTGGCGCCATCGTCCAGTTCCCAGCGCGCCACGCCGTCTTCGTTCTTCGGGTGTACGGTGAGCACGGTCGAAACCTCGCGGTTGCCGGTTACGATGTATTTGCCGGCCTGCAGGGGGAACGACGGCGCTTCCATGATCAGGCCGTTTTCCTCCAACCACCAGGCCGACGGATCGAACGTCCAGCGCGCCGGAGCGACGCCGCCGGCATTGACGAGTTTCGGATAGTTCTCGAGCTTGACGCCGCGCGGCCCCGGATCCTTGCGCCAGATGCCCCAGTCCTCGGCGCCATCACCATTGGTGGCGGTCGGATCGCCGAGCGCGGCGATGAACATCAGTGGCGTTCTTACGAAGACGGTTTCGTCGTTGCCAGCCGCCATAGCCGGCGCCGCAGTGACGGCCAGCAGAAGTGCGGCGGCAAGGGTCCGAAACATGCGTGTCATGGTCGATTTCCTTCCAGCGATCGATGTCGCGTCGATGTGGGAACGGAGTATAGGCATTTCAAGGCAGCGGCCGAAATCACAGGTGCTTGAAACCTCGGCGGTTAGATAAGAGCGATGGCGACCGTCGTGTAGAGCGGAATGCCGACAATCAGGTTGAACGGAAAGGTCACGCCGAGCGAGAGCGCCGTGTAGAGTGCCGGATTAACGTCGGGCATGGCGACCCGCATTGCCGCCGGCACGGCGATATAGGATGCCGAGGCGGCAAGCGTCATCAGCAGCACGGTGTTTCCCGCGCTCAATCCCACCAGAAGGGCGGTGGCAAGACCCAGACCGGCGCCAAGCAACGGCATCAGGCAGCCGAACGTCAATGAACCCAGCGACAAGACGCGCCGGTCCCGCCGCAGGCCGTCACCGGTCTTGAGACCCATATCGAGCAGGAACAGGCAGAGGACGCCCTGCAGCGGGTCGAAGAAGAACGGCGCGACAAGATCGCCGCCCTCCTTGCCGACGGCCCAGCCAATAACCATGGCCCCGAGAATCAGATAGATGCTCTCGTTCCAAACGACGGTCTTCAGAAGGTCTTTCGTCGGTACATCGGTGTTGTCTCTTCCGGTCAGGAACAAGCCGGTGGCGATGGCCGGCGCTTCCATCAGGGCGGCCACGGCGACCATCCCAGCCGCGAAAGCGATGCCGGCATCGTCCAGTACGGCGCTGGCGGCGATAAAGGTCACGATGCTGATCGAACCGTAGTGCGCCGAAATTGCACCGGCCTCGCGCCGGTCGAAACGGGTCATCGTCCGTAGCAGGAAGAAGGCAAGGATTGGCATCAGGAAGCTCAAAAGAACGCCGCCGCCCGCAGCGGCGACGATCCCGTCGAGACCCTGAACCGAAATGGCGACGCCACCCTTCAAGCCGATCGCCGCCAGCAGATAGAGCGCGATACCCTTGGAGAAGTTCTCCGACACTCGAACCTCCACCGTCGCAAGGGCACCGAGAAGTCCCAGAGCGAAGAACAGGACCGGCGGCGATAATAGGGTCGACTGGACGAGATCCATACTGTGGCTCCTAATGCTGCCCTGGTTTTGCGTCAGCCGGCAGGCGGACGGCGGAAAGCTCCGCTTTCAGATGTCGAATTTCATGCTCAAGCCGTTCGACGGCGGCCAGTGCCGCCTCGTTCGCGGCCGACGGTGTGTTCGCCGGAGCCTCTGACGTAGCCGTTTGGGCTTCTTCGTGCATGGCGTTGACGATGATGGCGATGAACAGGTTCAGGACCGCAAACGTGACAATGAGGATGAACGGCACGAAAAACGCCCATGCATATGGGTATTCCGCCATGACCGGTCGGACGATTCCCATCGACCACGATTCAAGCGTCATGATCTGGAACAGGGTAAAGGCCGAGAGACCGATGTCGCCGAACCACGCCGGAAAACTGCCTCCGAACAATTTCGTTGCCATCACCGATGCCACGTAGAACACAAGCAGCAGCAGGGCCACGACGGCGCCCATCCCTGGGACGGCACGCAGCAAGGCCTGCGTGACGGCGCGCATGCTGGGCACCACGGAGATCAAACGCATGGCGCGAATGATCCGAAGCGCGCGCAGGATGCTCGTTCCGCTGCTTGCCGGCACAAGCGAGATGCCAATCACGAAGGCGTCGAACAGATTCCACCCATTGGTGAAGAACCGGCCGCGATAGACTGCCAATTTGAGGGCAAGCTCGACGACAAAGACGCCGAGAATAGCCCTGTCTATGGCTACCAGAACGGTGCCGGCGGCGTTCATGATCGCCGGCGATGTCTCGCAGCCGATGATGACGGCATTCACGACGATAAGCGCCGTAATCACATGCTGTGTTCGCCGGTCCTCGATGAACCGGGCGAGGCGGCCGGTCTTCGTGCTGGTCGTTTCCCCGCTCATGTTCATCGGCTGACCCACGTCCGGATACCCGACTAGCCGGCCTGCGCAGCGGTGTTGGTTATGTGCGTTCGCGGGTGGCGGCGTGACGCCAGATACAGGACGGCGAAACCGACGGTCGCCGATACAAGCGAGCCGCCAAGCACGCCGATCCTGACGCTGGCCGCCTGTGCAACGTCGCTGAATGCCAATCCGCCGATAAACAGCGACATGGTGAATCCGACGCCGGTCAGAAGGGCGACGCCGTAAACGTGCAGCCAACCTGCCTGTTCGGGCAGGCGGCAGAGGCCGCTGCGGACCGCGGCATAACAACACAGCATCACACCGGCCTGCTTGCCGATGAACAGACCTGCCGCAATACCGAGCGGCAACGGGGCGAAGACATCGGACAGCTGAACGCCGGACAGCGGTATCCCGGAGTTGGCAAAAGCGAAGACGGGCATGACGAGAAAGGCGACCCACGGATGCAGGCCGTGCTCGACTTCGTGATACATCGGGTCCGTGCCGTCACCGTCTTTCGTTCTCAGCGGCAGGCTGAAGGCGATGAGAACGCCGGCCAGCGTGGCGTGAACGCCCGATTTCAGAACCATGACCCACAGCACGAGACCGACGAGCAGATATGGCGACAATCGTCGCACGCCGGCCCTGTTCAAGCCGAAGAGAATGACCGCGGCGATGGCCGAGACGCTCAGGGCGTAGAGAGACAGGTCCTCAGTGTAGAAGAAGGCGATGATCAGAATGGCGCCGAGGTCGTCGATGATGGCGATCGCGAGAAGAAAGACCTTGAGAGAAACGGGGACCCGATTGCCGAGCAACGACAGGATGCCCAGTGCGAACGCAATATCGGTGGCGGCCGGAATGGCCCACCCCCGCATGGCCGAGGCATCGCCCGCCGTGATCGCCAGATAGACGAGGGCTGGCATGGCCATGCCGCCCACCGCAGCAAGGGCCGGCAGCATTGCCTGCTCGCGTGTCGACAGACCGCCGGTCAGGACTTCGCGTTTGATCTCGAGACCGACAAGAAAGAAGAACACGGCCATCAGACCGTCGTTGATCCAGAGCAGCAATGGCTTGTCGATGGCCAGCGATCCGATACTGACGACGACCGGCAGATCCAGAAGACTGTCGTAGAGCCAGTGAAGCGGCGAGTTATCGAGAACAAGCGCGGTTATGGCAGCAATGATCAAGAGCATGCCTGGCGCGGCGTCGTGCTGGAAGAGGGTGCGAAGTTTGGACATGATTCCGTGGGGTAAAAAGAGCCTAAAACAGATATAAACCGACGTTAAAATATATAAAAATATAAATACGTCAATATATGGACATAAAAATATCTGTCGTGCTATTAAGGGAGTCCTGTCAGGGCTGAATTGAGGGCAGGATGCTGTCAAAACCGCTGTTAACGGTCCACGAAGTCGCCGATCTGTTGAAGATGCGCGAGAGCACCGTGCGCGCGTGGATCAACGACGGACAACTCAGAGCGATCAAGTTCGGCCGCGACTGGCGCATCGCCCAACGCGACCTTGAAGCCTATCTCAACGCCCACGCGAACCGCGATCCGGATGAGGGCGAGGCAGGCGACAAACAGCCGGATGCTTCCCCCGCAAGCGGTGGAGACAGCGGACCGCAGACTTGAATTTATGGTGTTGAGGGTCGAGCTCTTGCCCTAGAGCAGGTCATGTTTTGTCGGAATCGCTTTTGCGATCCACAAAACATGTGAATCTGCTCTAAGTCTTAAGATTCGATCTAGTGAAGTCGCTGTCCGGCGACCGCCCGCAAGGCTCTGGCTTCGTCTTCTTCGAACAGGTCCATGAGGTTCTGCATCATGGTGCCGCCGAGTTCTTCCGCATCGATAAGCGTAACCGCGCGGCGATAGTACCGCGTGACGTCGTGGCCAATGCCGATGGCGGTGAGCTGAACCGGCGAGCGGGTCTCGATCCAGTCGATGACCTCCCGCAGGTGCTTTTCGAGATAATTGCCGGGATTGGCCGACAGCGTCGCATCGTCGACCGGCGCGCCGTCGGAAATGACCATGAGGATGCGGCGCTGTTCTGCACGTCCGAGCAGACGATTGTGCGCCCAGAGAAGCGCCTCGCCGTCGATGTTCTCCTTCAGCAGCCCCTCACGCAGCATCAGCCCGAGGTTCTTGCGCGCACGGCGCCACGGCGCGTCGGCGGCCTTGTAGACAATATGCCGGAGGTCGTTCAGGCGCCCCGGGTTGCCGGGTTTGCCGTCGGCGACCCATTTTTCGCGCGACGACCCACCCTTCCAGGATCGCGTCGTGAAGCCGAGAATCTCGACCTTGACCCCACAGCGTTCGAGGGTCCGGGCAAGGATGTCGGCACTCATGGCGGCGACCGTGATGGGACGACCGCGCATCGAGCCCGAGTTGTCGATCAGCAACGAAACCACCGTGTCGCGGAAGTCGACATCGCTCTCCTGTTTGAACGAAAGCGGGTGTACCGGATCGGTCACCACCCGTGACAGCCTGCCGGCATCGAGAATGCCTTCCTCGAGATCGAACTGCCACGATCGTTGTTGCTTGGCGAGCAATCGCCGCTGTAGCCGGTTGGCGAGCTTCGAGACGACTCCCTGAAGGTGCGAAAGCTGCTGGTCCAACTGATGGCGTAGCCGCGTCAGTTCCTCGGCATCGCACAGCGTTTCCGCCTCGACGACCTCATCGAATTGCGTGACGTACGGGTGATAGATCGCGTAGGCGCCCGTGTCGTCGGTGAAGTTGCGTTCCCACTGGTTCGGACCGGCGGGCTCGTCCTCGCCTTCGCCGGGCGTCATGTCCTCTTCGCTTGCCTCGGTCGCGCCCTCGGCATTCTCGTCGCTGTCGTCGAGCGACATCTCCGAGGACGACATGCTTTCGGCCTCGATCTCGCCGGAGTCGCCCTGCATATCGTCGGCGCCTTCGGCGTCGTCCTCGTTCTGGTCCTCAGTGTCGTCGTTTTCGTCGATCGGTTCGGGCGCCTCGGCCATGTCGAGCGCGCGAAACAGTTGGGCGAGTTCCCGGGCGAACGCTTCCTGGCTGCTCATTGCATCGGGGAGCTTGTCGAGGCTACGGCCGATGCGCTCCTTGAGCCAGCTTTCCCAGGCCGCGCACATGTCTTGGGCCGAATCGGGGACCGGCGTGCCGGTGAGTTTTTCGCGGACGAGCAGGCCGAGCACATCGGCCAGATTTTCGTCGTTGCGCTCGCTGACCTCGGCGTAGCCGCGCGTGCGGCAACGCTCTTCGTTCAGGTGGCGCAGATTGGCGGCGACACCGTTCATTTCGCGACTGCCGATACTCTCACAGCGGGCCTGCTCAAGTGCTTCGAAGATCTGCCGCGCATCGGCCGACGCGGGTTGCAGGCGGCGGTGTACCGCTTCGTCATGATGGCGCATTCTGAGCGCCAGCGCATCGGCGGTGCCGCGATAACGGGTCAACGCGTCCGCCGTGAGTTGCGGCGGCGGCATCGAGAGCTTGACCGTGTCGCCAGAAGCCACGCCACCGCCTTGCTGGAAGGTGACATCGAGCTCAGAGCGGTCGGCAATCGCCTTCATCGCGGCGATGGTGACCCGTTTCAGTTTGTCGTTGTTGCTTTCGGCTTCGCTCACGTAACGCTCCCGACCGATGCAGTCCGCCGGATCAGCTCAAGGTTGCGGTGCCGATCGATTCTGGCAGATCCTCGTCGAAACAGCGCTGATAATATTCGGCGATCAGCGGCCGCTCGTGTTCGTCGCACTTGTTGAGGAACGTCAGACGGAAGGCAAAACCGCGGTCACCGAAGATTTGGCTGTTCTCGGCCCAGGTCAGGACCGTTCTCGGCGACATGACGGTCGAGATGTCGCCGTTCATGAAACCGGTACGCGTCAGATTGGCGAGTTCGACCATGTTGGCGATTTCCGCCCGGCCTTCGTCGGTATCGAAACTCGGCACCTTGGCGACGACAATGCGTTGCTCGTCCTCGCTCGGCAAATAATTCAGCGTGGTCACGACGTTCCAGCGGTCCATCTGGCCCTGGTTGATCTGCTGGGTGCCGTGATAGAGGCCCGTGGTGTCGCCGAGGCCGACCGTGTTGGTCGTCGAAAACAGCCGGAAATAAGGGTGTGGCCGCATAACGCGGTTCTGATCGAGGAGCGTCAGCTTGCCTTCGATTTCCAGTACGCGCTGGATCACGAACATGACGTCCGGACGCC